>CADEFM010000003.1 GCA_902826605.1 uncultured Acidobacteriota bacterium | reverse complement strand
TGTTTATCGGCTCCTCCGGAGCCGAGGGGCCGGGCGGCGACGCTAAAAAATAGCTTGCCGGCCTGCGCGGAGGGGGCAGGAAGACCGCACCTTCCTATTACCCCCCCTTCAACTAGCTACTCATAGAAGTCCGGCGATTTCTTCAATTTTCCATAGTGGACGATGTCGTGCTGAATCCAGAATTGCGCGCCCGTTTTCTTCAAGAACGTCTCCATCGCTGCCCGCGATGCAACGGTCTGTTCCTTGTCGAATTCGTTCACAGGTAACCGATTCAGCGTGCGCTCTTCGGGGTGATGATAAAGATCACCGCTCAAAACCACCGGGCCCGTCTTTTTTAGCTTCAGAAACAGAGCCTGGTGGCCAAGCGTATGTCCTGGCGTGAATTTGATCACTGCTGTTCCGTCTCCGAACACGTCGTAATCATCCTTATTGATAATGATGGTCTTACTGTCCTTCAGCGCACTGTAGTAGGTGGGATCGGTTCGTGGAAGTGTCTTGTCGTAGAACATGAAATCGCGCTCTATTTTCCGGACCAGCCACGTAGATCCAGCAAATCTATTTGCATTCCCCACATGGTCGGAATGGAAGTGCGATAGTCCAAGATAGGTGATGTCGGAAGGCTTGTATCCTATGGCAGCCAGTTGGCCTAGCAGAGGTGTGCCTTCTTGGATCGCTCCGCTCTTCGTCGGCTTTCCAATCGCCTCATCCGGGAAGAGACCGGCGTCCCACAGCATCGTTCCCTTGGGATGTGCGATCAAATAGCATGGAACCGACATCTCCGTCGACGCCACTTCCTCATTTTTCAGCGAGAAGCCCGCGACGCTGCGGGCGTGAATCGTCCCGCAGTCAAATATATATAAGCGGAGATCCTTGGGTAACTGAGGGCTTTGGGCAGCCGCCCGCGAACCACTAAGCCACAAGGCCCCGCAAGCGATCAGTGCAAAATTAAGAGCAACCGAAATTCGTTTCTTCTGCATCGAAAATAACGTCCTTTCATTTCATGTGCGTATGACTAACATCCACAATGCCGTATCAACCTAAGGTAAAGCGAAGATGTACAGCGCCTGCCCGCTCTGGGGGATCTTGATCTCCGGCGCCACTTGCGCGGGTGCGGCGCGCGGACTGCCACCACCTAGTCCCGTCATAACGGCGATATATTGTTTGCCGTCGACGCTATAAGTCACCGGGAAACCTTGAACAGAAGTGCCCAACCTCGTTTCCCAAAGCATCTGGCCTGTCTTCACATCCAAGATATGGACGCCGCGGTTGATATCGCCCACGAGCACCCAGCCACCCGCAGTCGATAACGCGGCGGTCAGGAACGGCGCGCGCTGCTCGTATTTCCAGACTTCGTTCATGGTCTTCACGTCATACGCCGCAAGCTTTCCGAGGTTACCATTGGTGCCTGGCATGGGCAGAAACTTGCGATCCGCGCCGTTTCCGCCGCCGCCTTCGCCGAAATCAACCTCGCGCGCGGTAAATTCCATACACGACTGGCTGAGTGGCGCAACGATCAGCCCGGTGGGCGCGTTGTAACTCATCGCCTGCCAATTCTTCCCGCCTTCCGTGCTCGGACAGACATTAACAGGCTTGTTGATCTGCATCTCAAGGAGATCCGTGCGGTACCGTGGTACCCCGGTCTTGGGATCGATGCTTTCCCAGATGGTCTGATTCACCATTTGCTTGCTGCCAAGATACTGTCCGGTCCTTCGATCCAGCTTCCACAAAACGCCAGCTTTGCCTGCGCTCAGGGATAACTTTTGACCATCGACGTCCACCAGCACACGCTCAAAGACTTCATCGAGGTCGAACGACTCGCCGGGTGCATGTTGGAAATACCAAGCCAGTTTGCCATCCTCCGGATTCAGGGCCACAGTCGAGTTCGCGTAGAGCGTCGTTTGGAAAGGCGTCAAATGGCGGCTGAGAAAGTTCCAAGGCTTCGATTGCGCGACGCCCCAAAAAGTTAAATTGAGATCCGGATCGTAGCTTCCTGCAATCCACGTCTCCGCCCCGGCGCGATTATTCATTGGCAGATTGCCCCAGGTATCGCTGCCAGGTTGTCCCTCTCTTGGAATCGTGTAGAACCGCCACGCGCGTTGTCCGGTGTGGATATCGAATGCAGAAATGTAACAGCCCTCGCCGTCGAAGCGCCCACAGCCGGTTAGTCCCATCAACACCTTGTCGCCGATGACCATGCTGCCGCCAGTGTAAACATGCGGCTTGTCGGATGCGGGCGTGTCCCAAAGAATCTCGCCATTACGCGCATTGATCGCCACCATGTGCGCGTTGCTTGACGCCAAAAATATCTTGTCTTCTGCAATCGCGATACTGCGAATTCCGCCGTATCCCGGCGCCTGATCTGGGCCAACACGCGTTTCCCAAATAAGGTCTCCCGTTTTGCCATTGATAGCCTGGACGATATTGCTTGGGCTTGCTAGGTAGATCACGCCGTTGTGGACGATCGGCGTAGTCTGATTGGCCCCCGAGTCGTTCATTGCCCAGGTCCATTTCAATTGCAAATTTTTTACGTTATCGCGCGTGATCTGATCGAGGCGGCTGTAACTGTGCCTTTGATAGGTACCACCGAAGATAAGCCAATCCTCGGGCGGAGGACTTTTGAGCATTTGAGGCGTTACCGGGACGTAGTTCGCGACTTCACCCCGAATCGTAACCCCGCGAGTTACGGTCGGGCCGCTTCGGCCACCTGATCCGGCCCCAAGAACCATCGGAGCTCCGCCGCCGCGCCCCCCACGACCGGCGCCTTGTGCGTTGGCCGCCTGTGGCTGGCCGCTGGCTGGCGCTTGACCGGTAGCCACCGCCCCGAGCAACGTGGTCACACCGGTAGTCAAAACTTGCGGCCCCGCCGAAGCTCCATTCCGTTGGAGTATATATGCGGTTACATTAAGGGCCGGGCCTTCCCCAAGTGACCCGGGATTGGTGGGCGGCATGTTCTGTAAGATTTCGCCGAACAGCTCGCTCACGATCTTAGGACGCCACTTGAGCATGAAGGTGCCCCCTGCCAATTGAGGAGCATCGCCGGATCCCTCTAAATTGGCGCCGTGGCATCCAGAGCAACTGCGCGCGTAAACGGCGCTCCCAGCCTCAGCTTGCGCGCCAGTAAATATTCCCGGCGCCGGTTGCGCTGACAAGCTGATCGGTACGGCTCCCAATGCGACGGATAGGAGCAGGCGGGACGTGAACGAAGTAGGTTGCGTAGCAAGTCTCCACTGATGATTTCGAAACCGATTATATCAGACGAAATCGAACTCATGAATGTCACCGTTCAGATTGGCATTTTTACACATCGACTTGCCGCAGAACACGCCGATAGCCAAGTGATTATGGTAGAATTCAAACGGCCGGGACGACCGCGGTTACTGCGCGTCGCGGAATTTCGACGGTCCTACCGAAAACTAGGCGGCTCCCATTGACCCGGGATTATGGATAGCCCTGAAGCCTGGGCTCCCCGTGCTTCCATTCCGGAGGAAGAGCAGCCCCATCACGATTCGGCATTTTGACCTTCGGCAAGCTCTGGGCGTCCATGACCTCGTCTTCCTTGATGACGTCGTTCTTGAAAAGCAAGAAGGCCGTGAGCGAGTACACCTCATTGGGCGTCAGCGACCCTTCTTTCCCCAGAGGCATTCCGCGGTTGATATAATCCCAGATCACCGTCGCATAGGGCGAGTGAATCGCCATGACGTTCGAGTCATTCACACAAGGCGAGAGACAAGGAACGGTATTCGGCACCTCACTCCCTTTAATCAATGTCGGAGCATGGCCTCCGGACGACCCTTTTACTCCGTGGCACGCGGCGCACGCCTTTCGAACGTAGAGCGCGGCGCCTTCTTTGGCGGTGCCTTGTCCGGGCGGGAGTTCCTTCCCTGTCGGACTGATGGCGATATCCCACGCGCGGATTTCCTCGGCAGTCGGGGCCCTTCCGACTCCGAAGGTGGGAGACTGCGACCAGGCAGTCTGGCAAATCCCAAGGATCGAAGCAACCAGGAGAAGCCTACGCCATGCCATTGTGCACGCTCCCGTCGCTCGAAATTCTCCACGGCTGAACGGTATTATCGGCGCCTCGAACCCTGACTTTGTCCACGGGCTCGTTCCAGAATTTCGCCACTTCGGCTCGTGTCGGTTGAACGGTACCCAGTTCGTCCGTGCAGCGCGACATGAGCACACACTCTTTCCCGTCCCACTTCCACCCCAAGCCAAAGCGGGCGTGCGCCATCCGATAAGCCGGTGACTGAAGCTCGGCCTTCTTCCAACTCTGGCCACCGTCGGTGGATACTTCCACGCTGCGGATGGCCCCCGCGCCGGACCAGGCCAAGCCGCTGATCTGGTAGATCCCGGGGCCGGACAATTGGTGCCCCCCGGAAGGAAACGTAATGACCGATTTGGGTCCAATCTGATGGGTCAATGCGGACGCTTTGGGGTCCGGATTGATATGCCCGTAGTCGTCATAAGTCATGTAAAAGCGATCTACCACCTTAATTCGCCGCAAGTATTTGATCTGGTAAATGCCTTCAAAGCCAGGCGCCATCAGCCGGAGAGGGAAACCCTGTTGCGGACGGATGGGCTCACCGTTCTGTGCGTAGCACACCATACAGTCGTCCATCGCCTTCGCCAGCGGGATGCTTGAATTCCCCTTCACTTCTTCCGCGCCTTCCGCGACAATCCAGGACGCCGCGCTCTGCACGCCGGCCTCCTTGAGCAGTAAGGACAGCGGCACGCCGGTCCATTCGGCGCAGCTCGTCAATCCGTGCGTTTCCTGGACGTTCTTGTGTGTCGGCCTCGCGCGGTTTCCCAGACACTCAATGAAGTGAATGCGTGATACGGACGGGAGCCGCTTTAGCTCATCCATCGTGAAAATCAGCGGGCGGTCCACCATCCCGTGGATCATCAGGCGATGCTCCTTGGGGTCGATATCGGGGACGAAAGCTCCGCGGTGGGTGGCCGTATAGTGGAGCGACGATGGCGTGATAATCCCGTGCGAGTCCTGAAGCGGCGTCAAGACGTGAAACGTAAGCCCGAATTCATCTGGTGAATGCCTCTCTGCCACCGGTATGCGTTTCGAGGTGACGAAACGGGAGCGATCGCCATAGGCGATCAATTCATCGAGTTTCTTGGCGGGCGTTCCTGCTGTCTGGCCGCTCGCAAGCCCCGCACCGCCGGCGGCTACACCGGCCAACGCCGCGCCACCCTTTAGGAATCCCCTTCGGTTCGGTTTCTTTGAATTCATGGCACTCTCCTTGCAGATAGAGCTTCGCCGGAATTAAGGCCTTCTCGCGCTCCCGATCGTCAGAAAGTATACACCCATTTGAATCCCACGGGAAGCCCGGCCCGCAGTATTGAGGAGACCAGACTAAGCTATTTTCCTTCGCGGCAGAATACGCAGAGATTGACCTCCGAAGGGTATCGTGTTAACGTCCACGTTGTACCGGTTCGCGGCCGGACTGCCCCAGCCGGTTGACTAGGAGAATGGATGCTCGACAAGATCTACTACAAACTGTTTTTGGTAATGGCTGCTTTGGCAATCAGCCTAGGCGCGGAAACTTTGCAGGAGTATAGCGCGGAGGCGCGGTTTCAGTTAGACGTGCATGTTCCAGATGCGGCGCTCGCGGCTTTGCTGCCGCCGGGCTGGACGCCGAACATTGCCGCTCAGGGGCCGGCCAAGGACGCCAACCTCAGAGTGATATTCATCGACCGGATGACCATCAACGGGCCCGACGGAAAGCCACTCGGAAAGGGATCGAACCAATTGGTCTACTTGGCCGCACCTGTGAAGGATCCCTCCGGGGCGAATGTGCAATTGATCATCGGAGGCCTGACGGCGGACCCCGCCGACGCCCCTGGCCCCTTTGGCAATTACTTACTGGCAACAGCGCACTCCGTGCAGCGTTCAACCACGGGGAAAACCACCGGTCCAATCATCGATTCACAGGATTGGTCTTTTACCGCGGCGTCGGGCGAACATCTCCAACTACGCATCACGTTTGAGAAGGGTGTGGGGAATAAGGGAAATCCCACCGACGTGAAATTTTATTCGGCAAAGAACCCGGCGTTTTACCAAATCTCCCGCCAGGAGCAGGTGCTCGATATCCTCAAAAACGCCACTACGAATCCACCGGACCGAGTAAAGGAATTCACGTTTAAGGGCGGGGGCGGCAGCTACTCCAAATTGTTTGACGGCACCGAGAAATGGCTGAGCTGGGACAACATCATTTGGCTGAACCGCTCTGTCTTCCTGCCTTGATGCGAAAGAGCGGCTTCGTTAGTGGGCGACGTTCTTGTAGACTTTCCCGTTTTTCATCACGAACACCACTCGCCTCACTGCCGTGATGTCTTTGAGCGGGTCGCCATCAACAGCAACGATATCCGCTGCCATGTTTGGCAATATCGAACCGATCTTGTCTCCGAGCCGCAGCGACTCGGCTGCTAGCGAGGTCCCGCTGATAATGGCATCCATCGGCGGTTGGCCCGCGTCCCTTACGCGGTAGACAAATTCTTCGGCGTTGCGCCCATGAGAACCAGCCACGGCGTCGGTTCCTAAAACCATTTTTGCGTTCAATTTCATGGCTCGTTTCAACACATCGGCCATTTGAGGAATCGCCTTCTCCATGAAGGAGAATCCTTCTTCGGTGTAGTTGCCGATACCCAGAAACTTGGGTTTGTTCTCGAGGTAGTTGTGCCAAACGAGAAAGTTCGGATCGAGATACACGCCACGATTTGCAATCAACTGCAAAGCCTCGTTATCCAGAAGCGCGCCGTGCTCTATCGAAGTGCACCCGGCCAGCACCGCGGCTTTGGCTCCGCTGGAGGCATGCGCGTGTGCCGCCGACCTCAAACCTAGCATGGACGCTTCGCCGCAAGCCGCACGAATCTGTTCATCGGACATGGTCTGCGCGCCACCATCTCGGATAGAGGCGGTTGCAAAGAGTTTGATGACATCCGCGCCATCCGCCTTTGCCTTCCTTACGAACGCACGGATCTGCTCGGGAGTGCCGGTGTCCCGGTAAATCGCCCGCAGGGATGTGATCACATTCGGTCCTGGTATCTGGCCGGAGTTGATCAGATCGCGAACTCCGCCATCCACCTCAGCGCCCAAACTCTGCACCGTAGTGAAACCGCCCATCAGAGTGGCATAGGCCCCCGCAGCCGCGTACAATGCGCTGCGTTCCGGCGTCTCTTTGCTGCCAGCGCCACCGGCCTCAACGCGATTGTTCGCATCGAAATGTACGGCGAAATGGACGTGGGTGTCGATCCAGCCCGGCATCACGGTCAGGCCGGAGAGATCATACGTAACTTTCTCCTTTGCCTCGGAAATCCGCACAATTCGCCCGCCTTCGATGACGATGCTCTTGTTCTTCAGAACTTGACCCTTGCCGTCCAAGATCGTCGAAGTCTTCAGGACAACTGGCTGCGCCGTCGCCCAGGTGGCCCACAGCAATAGGCATAGGTTTAGATTCTGTCTCATAATTTTCAACCGAGCGGCCCCCGTTCCTACACTTCGAGGGGGCTTGTGCTGTCCCCGATCTTAGGGATCTGGGCTCCCGCTTTGTGCAAAATTGTCAGCAACAGATTCGACATCGGCGTATCGAGCGGATAAGCCAGATGTCGTCCGGTCTGGAATTGTCCGCCAAGTTTCCCCGCCATCAGGCACGGCAAATTGGAATGCCTGTGCAGGTTGCCGTCGCCCATTCCCCCACCGTACAGAATAAGGCTCTGGTCCAGCAGCGTGCCGTCCCCGTCTGGTGTAGCCTGCAACTTCTGTAAAAAGTACGTGAGTAACTCGATGTGGTAGGTGTCGATCTTCGCTTTCTTCGCGATCAATTCGGGATCATTCCGGTGATGAGACGTCGGGTGGTGCTGGTCCGGCACGCCAATTTGAGCATACGTGCGAGGGCTCAACTCGCGGCACACGATCATCGTGAAGACTCGGGTGATATCGGCGCGAAAACCCAAGGCTTGCAGATCGTACATGAGCTTAATGTGTTCCTCGAAGGCGTCGGGGATGTCCGCAGGACGCTCCGGCAGTTCAATGGATTGCATTCCCTGAGCTTCCACGCTTTGAATACGGCGTTCGATTTCACGAACCGACTCCAGGTATTCAGTGAGTTTGGCGCGGTCGCCTGAGCCCAGGGTCTTATCGAGACTGCTCACTTCCTGCATCACCGAATCGAGAATGCTTCCGTTTCTCTTTATACGCGCCATTCGCTGCGCGGCGCTCCCACCATCGCCGAACAAACGTTCGAAGACGATACGTGGGTGGGATTCGGCGGGATTCGGCGTTGTGGGATTCCGCCAGGAAATGGTGTTGTTGAAGAAGCAGTCGTTGGTGTCACAGGCGCCTTGCGTGGGAGGATCCAGATTCAGCTCCACCGAAGGCACTTGCGTCGTCTTTCCGATTTCCCGGGCAGCGATTTGATCCGCCGAAGTCGCCAGGCGCACTTCGACATCCGGTCTGCTCCGGTCGTAGGCGTGGACACCAGTCAGCCAGACAGCCGAAGAACGCGGGTGATCGCCGGTGCCGTCCCCGAACGTATCCGCCTGCAAGTGCGACAGTCCGCTCAACACGTTGATATGACTGCGCACGGGTTCGAGCGGCTTCAGTATGGGAGGGAGTTCGAAATTGGGCCCAGTGGCAGTCGGAATCCATTGCTTCTGGATGACGCCGTTAGCGATATAGATAAACCCCAGCCTTGGCGTCGGCTTCAGAGGTTTGGCGGAAAGCGCGGGTACCATTGAATCCAGCAGTGGGAGCGCCACCGTGGCGCCGATTCCCCTTAGGAAGGTCCGCCGGTGCAACGCCTTCTTGGTTATGAACGTCATCCAGCCCTCCCGATTTTATCGAACTGAATTCTTAACATCACCATACCAGAATTCGTGCTAACGCCGTGCTCTAGCGCTGCGCTGTTCTTGCTTCTGGCGTAGCTTGCGTTTCCCGCATCGTGAACGGGATGCTCTTGACTACGCCAAGAACCAACGAGGCGAAAGTGTAGTTAGCGCGCGCGCTTTCTTTCACTATGGCGCGGACCGCCGGCTGATCATAGTACTGTACGTTTCGGCCGATGCCATACATCAAGAGCTTCTCGGTCAGCGTAGAAACAAACTCCTCCGGATGGCTGACCAAAACCGCTTTCAGTCCGGCTGTTCCCTCAAACTTCACGCCATCCGGGAAAGCGCCAGACGCGTCGATGGGGTTGCCGGCGTCGCGGTCACGCCATCTCCCGACGGCATCGAAATTTTCCATCGCGAATCCAATCGGATCCATGCGCGCATGGCAACTGGAGCATGCTGGGCTAGCCCGATGCTGAATCATCGCATCCCGCATGGAAAGAGTCTTGCCTGTGCCGTTGCCCTCTGTTTTCAACGCTGGGATATTCGGCGGCGGGGGCGGCGGCGGAGACGACAACAGAGTCTCTAACACCCACTTACCACGATTTACGGGCGAAGTTCGATTTGCATAAGAGGTGAGAGTCAGAATACTTCCCTGCCCCAGCAGCCCACCCCGCGGACTTCCGGGAGGAAAGTTGACGCGGCGGAATTCACTTCCATGCACATTGGGGATGCCGTAGTGCTTGGCCAGCCGCTCGTTGACGAAGGTGTAGTTCGCCGTGAGCAGTTCCAATACACTTCGATTCCCCCGCAGGACGCTATCTAGAAATAACTCGGTTTCCCGGCGCAATGCATCGCGGAGCGTTTCGTCGAAATCGGCGAACAGGATCTCATTCGGCTTCTTGGCCTCAATATCCCTCAAGTAGAGCCATTGTTCGGCAAAGCTAGTCACGAGCGACGACGAGCGCGCATCCGCCAACATCCGCTGCACCTGCCTTTCCAGGATGCCCGGAGATTGCAACTTCCGCTGGCTCGCCAGATCCAGCAATTCTTCGTCCGGGATGCTCCCCCACAGGAAAAACGAAAGGCGAGAAGCCAGTTCCAGATCGCTAACAGGATGGGAGGTCCCGGGCAGCGCGCCCGCGGGATCGCGTTCGATCCGAAATAGGAACTGAGGGCTGACCAGTATCCGCTGGAGGGCCCGTTGAATGCCCAGCTCGAACCCACCCTCCGTTTGGCCCGTGCTGTAGAAAGGCGCCAAAGTCGCCACATCGGCTGCCGTTGCCGGCCGGCGATATGCGCGGCGCGCCAAGGTCGAAAGTATCCGCCGCGCACATGGCTCTTCCTCCGCGGGCGCGGCTGGCCGGCAAACGAAAATACGCCGCCGCGAGGGTGTGTCACCGGGCCCTTTGGCGTTGTAAGGTCCACTGATCGTCACAATATCCACCGCGAGTTGAGTCCCAACGCCGCGCATACGGGGCCGCAGGACGTCCTCATCCCGCACTTCATTCCGCTCCAGAAAGGCAACTCCAATCGTCCGTGGTCCAGCTTTCACGGAGATCCTGAACTCGAGCGGCCTCGCTTCCGTCGCGACAGTCGCCAGATGAACTCGCTCCCCGTCTAAAGTGATCTCTAGCCGCTGTTGCTCGTTGCGCCTGCCCGAGAAGGTCACCTTTATGACGTACTCGCCATCCAGCGGAAAGTGACTACGTACTGCCAGCCCGCCGCGCGTTCCAAAAGGCAGCCCGTCCATCCGAGAGGTCTGCGGCTTTTCATCCGGCATGCGGTAAATATTGACCATCTCCGGAGCGGTTGGATCACCGACCGCCAGGCGGCTGATTTTTTCCGCCGCGCCCAGGTAACTCTCCATCGCAGTCGGTGAGATAAATAGCAGGTCCGCGATATTGTCAAATCCGCTGCTGGCATTATCCGGAGGTAACAACAGCGAATAGTCCATTTCCTTTGGAAGCGCGTCCAGGGCGAGCAAATCACGGACGGCGTTCTGATATTCAGTGGCGCTCAAGCGGTGCAGAAGCGGCAACCTGCCTGGATTTGGCTTGACGGCGGCAGCCCGGTCCAATTCTGCTTCCAAGAATTTTACCAGCGCATCATACGTCAATGGATCAGGCCGCGGTACGCCTGGGGGCGGCATGGAATTCGACCGCAGCTTGCGGACTACTTTTTCCCAACGCTCCGCATCCGCTGGAACGTTAGTAATGGTCGCGGGATCGAGGACCATCCCAGCCGTATGGACCTGGGCGCTGTGACAGGTTGCACAGTATTTGCCGATCGCGGCACTTGCCTGCTGTGCAGTAGCTAGCTGTGCATGTGCGGGCAGAGAAGCGGCCAGGACTATCACTCCAGCCACGAACGGGAACGGCAACTTGGCCATTTATTTCCTCTGAAAACCCGGCGTCCTAAGGGACTACGATCAGTATATCCGCCCGTTTCGCGGGCAACGCCGTCCGGAGCCTTACTTTTTGTGTACCTGAATGTAACTGAGCGCGAAAGTCTTCAACGGCTGGCTGGTCAGACCGAGCTGCGATGCCTCTTCTGACGCACGATCATTGTCCCATCCGTCGATCAAGACGCGTTTGATCATCCACATGGCTGCTGCACGGTTTCCGCTGGCGCAATGGATGAATGCCGGCTGGTTGCCTGGCGTCGTAATGACCTTGATGAACTGATCGGCCACGGCGGGGTCAGGCATTCCTCCGTTGAAGGGGAGATGCACGAAGTTGATTTCCGCAGCCTTGGCGGCCGCCGCTTCTGTCTCGATGTCGGCTCCCGGCTCGCTTGCCAGCCGCAAATTGATGACCGATGCATACCCCATCTTCTTGATCCCGGCGAGCGCTGCCGGGGTGGTCGCACCAGCACACGCCACTGTTGTCTCCACGTGAGCGAAGTTCGAAACCCCAGGGACAGCTGGTTTCTTGACTTGGGATTGCGCGAACGCGACTCCAAGCGCGATGTAAGCGAAAATCAATTGTAAACGTTTCATATTCGGTCTCCCCCATTATTGACTAGGTTATGCGCTCACCAGCGAGTAGCCTCGCTCCTGCGCACGATTGACGGCAACAATTCCCGCAGGCACCATGCGGGCATTACTGACAAGATTCGAAATCAACTCCCCGAAGATGGCGTCCGCGCTCCCCCCAACCGCGCCCGCGACCAGCCCAGCAATAGCGCGGGTGGCGAGCGAACAAACGGCGATTTGTACGCCTTGCTTCGATACGGCATCGAGCGTCGTTCCTCGATTGTTCAATGCCTCACCGTAACCTTGACTCAGAAAGACGTTCGCCTTCGGAGCTGCTTTGGTCTTGGGATCTTCAAATGCGGATCGCGCAGCCAACGGCACTCCATACTTCGTCCACATCGCATCGTTGAACGCGAACGCCGTGGAACGGTGGCGAACGATGATGATCATCGCAAGATCGCCACTCTCCAGGCCGTAGTCGCTTCGATTCATCCGGATGAAATTGCTGGTGAACAAAAGCGCATCTCCAAGACCATCGGCGGTGGTCGTGTCGAACACCATCCGGTGCTTGCCCGGCAGTTCGTCCAGCCAGTCGTCTTTCTGATGGCGGGCTGGTTCCCAAGGTGTGTTCGCCCGCGGTTTTACCTGGGCCATGGCGATTCCGCTCATCGCCAGCGCAGCGACCGAAGCCGCTCCGGCGTTAAGGCGATTCAGAAACGAACGTCGTTCCGGTAGTGGTGGAGGCTGTGTCTTCATCATATGCACCTCAAATCAGCGGGCTGGCTTCTGAAATTTCTTGTAGTACGCTTCAATCGGTTGAAACGGACCAAAACGGTGTTGCTCCAGCGGAAAGGAATCGGCGAACGGTCCGTAGCCTGTATCCACCGGCTTAGTCTTACGATCCGGATAATCCCGCTCCAGGTTGGGCATTTCCGGACGCGGCTGTGAATTGATGAACGCCGCAAGGTCGAAGGCTTGTTCGTCATTCAAATCTGGGCGGCCCAGCGGCATGCGCGCCTTGATAAAGCGCGCAGCGGTGAGTACGCGATGCATTCCGGCGCCAGTGTTGAAACTATCAGGACCCCAGAGCGGTGGAAACACATAGCCCTGAAGCGGATTGGCCGCAGCCAGTAATCCTGCTCCATCCGTGCCGTGACACGCCGTGCATTTTTCTTGAAAGACACGCTTGCCCGCATTGAGATTCGCCGCGCGGTTCGGAGTCTTGAACGCGGGCGGCTCATGCGCTTTGCGCTGGCTTGCACCGCTGGCTGCGTCTTGATCACTGATCGAACGAATGTAAGAAACCATCGCGAGCATCTCTGGACTATCTTTCGGGATAGGCTGCCCATTCATGCTGCGCGCCATGCATTCATTCACCCGGTCTTCAATCGTGGTCATGCCGCCGGTGCGCCCGGAAAATCGAGGGTAATGGCCGAACGCAGGAGGCAGACCCAAAGTGCCCGGCTCGGTTCCCGTGCCCAAATGACAGGCTCCGCAAGAAAGCCGGCCTTTGGTGAAACGCATTTTGGGATCGGCAACATCAGGGCCCAGCAGCTCGGCTGTCTGGGCCAGCAATCGTTTTCCGTATTCTTCCGTGGCGATAGCGGGAATGTTGCGGTTTCCTTCCCGTTCGGGCGCCAATCGTAAAGTCGCCGCGATGGTGATCGCGCCAATAGCGGTGCAGGCTAGCAGAACGACCGTCATGCCGCCCTTTTCATGTTTATTCATGCTTGCTTCCGTTCTTGGACTGCGCTTGATCGTAGGTTCGCACATTTGACTGGAAACGGTACTTGGGGCGTTCGATCCAGGCGCGGAGATCGGGCCGCAGCAGCCAGGCGACGACAAAGAGGGCAGCGCCAACAATGGTGGTCAACACGACGGAGTCGATCATTGTCTATAAAATCCTCGCACGAAGTAAGCGGCGGCGGATAACTCCGCTTCGCTCAACTTGCCGTTCCACGGAGCCATAGGAGTGCCTTCCACTCCGTTTCGAACTGCGCGTAAGCTCGCTGCGAAGCTCGGGCGCGCGCCGGCGAAACTAGCGGGCACCATGCGGAGCTCGCCAACGGCCCAACCGTCGCCAGCACCCTTTTCACCGTGACATTGTGCGCACCGCTCGGCGTAAACCTTTGCCCCCAATGTAAGCACATGGATCGGAAGTTCGGGTTCGCGGCGTGGCGAATAGAGCTGTTTGACGAAACCTGCAAGCGCTGCGAGATCCTGAACCGGCAGATCGCGCCATGCCGGCATCGCGGTTCCAGAGACTCCATTCCACAGCACGAAGCTGAGGCGCTCCTGCGAGTACTCATGTTCAGCAAGATTAACGGGCCGGGGCGATAATCCAGATGCACCGGGACCATCGCCCTCGCCGCGGCGTCCGTGACATCCCGCGCAATGACGGCGATAGAGGAATTCGCCGCGCGGTTGATCGTTGCCGAATGAAAGCTGTGGATGGTCCCCCTGCCGCCGCGCTTTCGCTGGGTTTGCGTTCAAGACCGGCGATGGAAGGCCCATCTCATCCATCTGATGCGAAACCGCGCGAATACGCGCTTCCCCTTCCGGCCCGGCAAGAGCGCGTGCCCGACCCAGGCTCTCCAGATAAGCAAGCAGATCGCGGCCTTCCTGGGTTGGGCGGTCCGGGCCTCCGTTGAAAAACACCGGATACGCTGGCATTACCGAATCGGGCACGATGGAGCGCGGCGAGTACAGATGCGAAAAATGCCAGTCTGGGGAGTGGCTAGAGCCTTCGCGCGAAAGATCGGGTCCGATTCTTCGTGTGCCCCACAGATGCGGAAAATCGAAACGCGTCTCCCACGCCAGAATAGGTGCACCGAAGCGTGCGACATCGGATTTCAGAAAGCGGATCTGCTGGGTGTGGCAGTAGGCGCAACCTTCTCGGCCATAGATCACGCGCCCTCTTTGTTCGCTCACCGTTAACGGCAGCGGATGCTCCGGAGACATGCGGCGAGTTTCTTCTTGCAGCACTCGTCCGGGCCATACACCAAGCACGATAACGGAAAGCGCAAAGAAACCAACGCCCGCCACAGCCGCGACAACGTAGGACATTCGCAAGAACCGTTTCATGACATTTCCGGCACAGCCAGGCGCGGTGCGATTTCTTGAATTGGTTCCGTGCCTACGCTTTCGCGAACGACATCCAGGCCGGCACCGCGCTTGCCAGTAGTTAGTCCCAACAAGAGCGCGATAAAGCCGGCCGTGATAGGAATCGCCGATAGGCTTCGCACCAGCCAGTACGGCCGTGCGGCGCGGACCGAATCCAGCCAGGGCGCGGAAGATTGCCATACGCGGACTTCCACAAAGCCAGCGATCGTGAGGTCCGTGACCATGACAATGACACCGCCGAAAAGAAGCCAGTACGCCCATTCGAGCGCGCGCGGATTGTAGCGAGCCCACGGAATTCTCTGCCACGCATGCGTGATGCCTCCCGCCGCGGCGAACGTAGCGAACCCCAGCATGGCCAGGTGCGAATGGCCGATCACCCAATCGGAAAAGTGAACCGCGCGATTGATGGACATCTGCGCTTGCACCGAGCCCTGAATACTGACGATCAAATAGAAAACAGTGGAAGTGGCGACGAAGCGAAGCGGCAAATCACGCGCGAACCATCCAGCCCCGCGCAGGGAGAGCAATAGATTCGCGACGACGATGATGACGTCCACTCCAAGCAGCGCCGACGCTGCGATCGCTCCTTTTTGGGCATCCATCGGAATCACCGAAAACACATAGTGATGCGTGCCGTTTAGGGGGTAAAGAAAGAACAGCAACCAGAAACCAAGCATCGACAGGAAGTGACTATAGATAGGCCGCCGTGTCGCGGCGGGAATCACGAAATAGAGGATTGCCAACGCCAGTGGCGTGACGAAAAGACCCACGGCGTCGTGAATCCACAACCCGCTAAACGCCGCTCCGCGCGCCCCGGGAACCAGCTCAGGGACAGCATTGCCCATCGGGTATGCCAGCAGAGTAAATACCAGTCCGCCGATGACGTACCAACTGGAAACGTACAAATCTTCCAACCCGCGCGAGAAGAACGGCGGCAAGAATTGGATGACGGCGAGCAGCAGCGCCAGCACGACAAACGCGTCGATCACCAATGGAAATTCCGCCCACTCCAGCGGCTGGCTAAAACCCGCCAGCACCAGTACCCATCCGGGAATCACCACCACGAAATTCCACAATCCGAAAAGCCACTGCCCCAAGCGGCCGCTAGTGACACGACGCCCGGTCAATATCGGAACTGCGTGGTAGAGAAACGCAAAGAACGCATTCGCCAGCCAGCCCAGCATGATTCCTTGCGTATGGTCATACCGTAACCGTCCCCAGCTATGCCACGGCGAACCGTCAAGCGCATTTGGCCAGACCATTTCAATGGAAACAGTGATACCGAATATCAGAGACACAAACAGCATCAAGATGGCGGCAAGGCCATGCGCATAAACCAAACCTGTTTCAACAGGAGTGGTTTGCACGGGAGTGTCTTTGGCGAAATCTGTGTTGAGATAGCTCATACCTCACGCCGGTCCATTCAATATATCCAAATCGAATCGTATATGATTGTTCCGGAGCGTTTATGAAGAAAGCCATACTCACTTTGACGGCCCTGATCTTCGCGGTTGCGCTAACGGCCCCAGCGCAAACTTCGCCAACGCCGCAGGCGCGCAAGCATCAGGTGGTTCTGCAGATGAACGTGGACAGTCTCGATTCCTGGAATCAGCTTTTTGCCAATATTCAGAACATCCAGACCGTGTTCGGCGCGGACACAATTCAAATTGAGGTCGTAGCCTATGGCAAGGGCCTCAGCCTGCTCTTGAAGACCAATTCCGCCTTTGAGGAGCGTATGAAGAAGGCCATCGGCAGCGGGGTTGTACTGGCCGCATGTCAGAACACGATGCGCCTCCGCAAGGTGACCACGGAAGATCTCTTTCCCTTCGCGTCGCAAGTGGATTCAGGCGTGGCCGAGCTCATCCGCAAGCAAGAAGCCGGCTGGACTTACGTACGGGCTGGCGAGTAAATTCACGAGAGGAAC
The DNA here is from genome assembly GCA_902826605.1 of uncultured Acidobacteriota bacterium. Taxonomy (GTDB): domain Bacteria; phylum Acidobacteriota; class Terriglobia; order Bryobacterales; family Bryobacteraceae; genus Palsa-187. Next base: position 371,748 of record CADEFM010000003.1, on the reverse strand, counting down.
TTCACATGAAAAAGACAATTCTTTCCGCAGTTGCTTTATTGCTCATTGCCGTGCTGGCCGCCGTCTCGCAAACTCCAGCCGCCCCGAAACACCGAGTCGCGTTCCAGTTATCCGAACCGGACGGACCAGCGTGGGACATGCTCATAAGCCACGTCACCAACATGCGTAAAGCCTTTTCCACGGATGGCAGTGAGGTTGAAGTCGTCTTCTTCGGGCCGGGGCTCAACATGCTTCTGCGGAAAAATACAGTCTACGAAGCGCGCCTCAAACAACTCGCCGACAGCGGCGTCACTTTGGCTGCGTGTCAAAACGCGATGCGGTTCTTCAACGTAAAGACAGAGGACCTGTTCCCGTTTGCCGCGCAAGTGGATTCAGGCATCGCAGAACTGGCTCGCAAACAAGAAGCAGGCTGGGCGTACATTCACTAAAAGATCGAGTTATACTTGTGGCCGGATACATGGGACGCGCATGAAATTTCTAAGAATCAGTTGCATTGGAGTGTTCCTTTCCACAGCTCTCTTCGCGGCTAGCTCCGACTTACGCCTGATTCAGGCGGTTAGAAGCGGGAATGAGAAGACAGTGCGCGCACTGCTGGCGCAGCATGTGCCGTTAACCGCTATCGAGGCAGACGGCTCAACGGCACTCCATGAGGCGGTGAGGCAAGACAGCTTTGAAATCGCAGAGCTGCTAATCTCAGCCGGGGCCGACGTGAAGGCGGCCACACGGTACAACATTACCTCCCTTGGTCTCGCGTGCGCCAACGGAAACGCCGCAATGATTGAGCGTCTGATAAAAGCCGGTGCGGATTCAAACAGCACTTCCGAAGACGGCCAAACCGCGCTGATGACGGCGTCACTCAACGGCAAGGTGGATGCGATCAAGGTACTGCTCGCCCGCGGCGCAAAGGTGAACGTCCAGGAACCCAATAAGGGTCAGACCGCCCTCATGTGGGCGGCATCGGAGGGCAACACCTCCGCCGCGGAGATGTTGATCGAGTACGGCGCCGATATTAAGGCTAGATCGAAGAGCGGCTTCACACCGCTGCTGTTTGCGGTCCGCAATGGTCATCAGCAAACGGTCAAGACTCTGCTGGAGCACGGCGCAAATGCAAATGACGTTGCACCCGACGGCACCAACGCACTGAACATGGCTGTGGTGAATGCCTATTTCGACCTCGCCGGCGTTCTGCTGGAACATGGCGCCGATCCCAATGCTCCCGATCCGCGCGGCTCTGCGCTCCACACGCTCGCGTGGCTGCGCAAGCCTGGTTCCGATGGCGGCAACGGCCTGGGACGCAGGTCCTACGGTCCCCCTCTGCCGACTGGAAACATGACTTCACTGGAACTGGCCAAGGCCTTGCTGGACCATGGCGCCAATCCCAACGTCCGCATCACCTGGCAGGAAAAGCATTTCGACAAGGAAGGCGGCACAACGAGGAATCCGCCTCTGATTACGCTGGGACGGCATTACCTCACCTATGTGGGCGCCACCCCCTTCTACCTTGCTGCCCACAACGGGGATGCACCTTACATGCGTCTGCTTGCGGACCACGGCGCCGATCCCAAAATGCCTAACACGGTGGGCATTACCCCGCTCATCGCGGCCTCCGGATTGGATTATTGGGAAGGTGAGGCTCCCGGCCCATTCACAGGTGTGACCGAGGCGGAGCGATTGGAAGCGGTGAAGCTGGCGCTCGATCTGGGAAATGACATCAATGCCGCAGCAGATTTCGGCGACTACAAGATGGAGGGCGAGCCGGAATACACGCTCCTCTACTATCCGCTGAACATGGATGAGCTAACTGGAAAAGTGTTGGGTGACCCGCGTTGGAGCGGCAGCACCGCGCTCCATGCGTCGGTGGTTTCAGGCCAAGCAGGGATCGTGCAGTTCCTTGTGGATCACGGCGCCAAACTCGACGCCAAAACAAAAACAGGGTGGACTCCATTGATGATGGCCGGCGGCGTTTTCTTCGCAAACGCCAAAAAGGAATATCCTGCCGCAGCGGCGATCCTCAAGAAAGCTATGGCTGAACAAGGCCTGCTGATAGCCAATTCCGGCCGATAATGCGGCCCTCTCTACGTTCGCTGGAGTTTATTTCGCCGCCGTAAGGGCCGATCCCGCTGAAGCGTCCAGCGTCTCAGTCCAAGTGACCATCATTTCATCTTCCGATCTGTCACCCCACCGAATTACTTTCGCTGGATCCGGGTTCGCCGGATTGTTTGCACTGTTATCGAAGTGGAAGGTCGCTATCACCCGGCTGCCCTTTTCCATTAGAACTGGATCCTTCAACCGGTATTGCAACTGCCAATTGAAATCGTAATGCGGCACTGCCAACAACGTTTCTCGCCTGCCATCCACGTGGACTAACTCATACGTGGCGTCCTTACCCCTGTAGTGCGCGTGAGGGGTGATTGCAAGCAGCAGCTTATCTTGCTCCACTTCGTAGCAGCGCTTTACCTCATGATTTGAAGCTCCGGCCGGGATTGAAAAAAATCTATTCCTCAAGTCGACGCGCTTCAGTGGTCTTTCCGGCACTTTGGAGGCAAGGTAGAGCCCCACCCTGGTTCTATCGACTTCGGGCTCACGAACGCTGGCATAGTGGATCTGAAATCGCACCTTGGCTCCAGCCGGAATGTACTTTGCGACATTGCCGTCGCCAAAAACGTCGAAAATATCTGGCCCCTTCCCGGGCAGCATGGTAGCGAAAGATCCTTCATCGAACCCAGTTAAATTGGCAATACCACCATCTCCCACACACGCGTCGTTGACCACGGGGGCATCCGCTTTCACTCGCGACAGTCCATCCTCAACATCGAAATAAGAACGGGATATCGTCCTCGGATTGGCCTCGCCCTCATTTGTGAGGACGCTAAAGTGGACGTGGTGCACTACTTTGCGGTTGCCCGGCGATACTTCCGCGGCTCGAATCCACTTGCCTTCTTTCAGATTCGTTTGCACATCGAAGTTCTTGTAAAGATCTCTGCCCGCCGGCACGGTGAAGTCTTCTCCGATATCAATCACGAAATCTGGTACGCCGAGACGCCAGCCCGCGGAGAATGTGGGTTGCAGCGGTAGATCTTTCGGATTTCCCTCAATCGCTCCGCCAGCAACCCATGCCCTAATCGTGTCGATGTCCTGAGTCTTCAAGCGAACGTCGTTCTCAAAATGGCCATGGGCAGGATCTGCAAACCAAGGCGGCATTTTTCGAGTCACCACCGCAACTTCAATCGCCTTCGCCCACGGACGCGCCGACTTGAAGTCGAGCAATGACATTGGCGCCATCTCCCCGGGGCGGTGGCACGTCACGCAATTCTTAAAAAGAATCGGGGCTACGTCTTTGGAAAAGGTAGTGTCCGCCCACACCGCCGACACAAGCGACAATCCAATCATCAAGATTTTCATATCCGACTCCTCATCCATACTACATGGTATAGAGCTTGAAAATAGCCCGCGGCCAAGCTCATACGATCCGGTGTAACAGCGGCTCTCCTGCGGCTAGCCGGCGGCAATTCTCAACCGCCACTCCGAGGCTGCGACGCAAAGTGCCGCTCGTCAACCAGGCCAAGTGCGGCGTAACCACCACGTTGTCGAGCTTGAGCAGTGGTTCATCAGCGCTCACCGGCTCCCGGTCAAACACATCGAGTCCGGCAGCGCCCAGCTTTCCGCTGCGGAGCGCTTGCACCAGAGCCGGCTGATCTACCAATCCGCCCCGGGCAGTGTTAACGAGAATCGCACCCGGGCGCATACTCTCAATCTTCTCCTTGCCGATAAGGTTGGCTGTCTCGGGCGTCAAAGGAACATGAAGGGAAACGATATCGGCCTCACGCAGCAGGGAGTCAAGAGTTCTAAACGCGTCGGGCACAGCTGGATTGGGTGCCTTATCCGTATATATAACTTTCGCGTTCAGTGTCGTCAGGACCGGCGCCAAAGTCTGGCCAACGGCGCCGTAGCCCACCAGTCCGACGATCCGTCCCGCCATCTCGCCATATGAATCCTGCAGCTTTGGGTCAAGCTGCCATCCACGGCCTTCGCGTGTCGAGCGGTCGAGCAGCGTAAGTCGCCGAAGGGAGGCCAACATCAACAAGAGCGTCATTTCCGCAACCGCTTGAGTATTCGTGCCTGGCATATTGGAAACAGCGATGCCGCGCGCTCCCGCCGCATCCAGGTCGATCGTGTTGACTCCAATGCCAATTTTCTGGATAAGCCGAAGGCGAGATGCCTTGGCGACATCGTTCGCGCTGATGGGACGGAGCAGATGCCAGAGTACTTCAACTTCAGGAAGCAGCGTATAGAAACGCTCATCGTTCGATTCGTCGCAGCACTCGACGTCAAGGCGGCGATCACGCAATGACGCAAGTTCACGCTGCAAGGACGGTCCCGCGGCGTAATGGAGCAGAATCTTCATCGTCCCCATGGAAAGGCGCTGCGCGGTGGCAGAGCGCCGCGCCCGCCCAACGACTCAGCGATGCGCAGTCCTTCGTTCCATTTGGCCATGCGTTCCGACCGGGCGAACGAACCGACCTTCCACATCGGCGAACCCCATCCAACCGCCAAATGAGCGACCGTGACATCTTCCGTCTCACCAGAGCGCGCTGACACAATGGCGTTCCAGCCCTCGTCGCGTGCAGCATCGAACGCGGCCTTCGCTTCCGTCAGGGTACCCACTTGGTTCGGTTTGATGAGCGCCGTATTGCAGGCGTACTGCGCCGCGGCGTCACGCACTCGCGCAGCGCTCGTCACAAGAAGATCATCGCCCACGACCGCGACCTTGCCAGCCGCAGCAGTGAACCGGGTGAAGCCGCCCGCGTCATCTTCGGCCAGGGGGTCTTCAATCGCGACGATGGGATAGCGGCGAAGCCAGCCCAGAAGCATCTCGATCATCTCATCGGATTCCAGTTCGCGCGTCTCCAGAGAAAGGCGATAACGGCCGTGCTTCCCGAATTCCGACGCCGCGACGTCGAGCGAAATCGCCACCTGCTCTCCCGGGCGAAGTCCGGCGCGTTCGATGGCGCGGACCAGCATGTCCAGGGCCTCGCTATTCGTTCGGAATGCCGGCCAGAAGCCGCCCTCGTCGGCAACTCCTTGCAGCAGACCCGCCTCCGCCATTAATTCTCCGGCTGAACGATAGACTTCAGCGGTCCAGTCCAAAGCCTGTGTGTAATCCTCGGCGCCAACCGCGATGATCATGAAATCCTGCACGTCAACGCGCTGTCCGGCGTGCGCACCGCCTCCGAAAATCTGAATTTCGGGAAGCGGTAAATGCACCTCTCGTCCTCCCGCCAAGAACTGCCACAGTGGCAAACCGGCATCCCGTGCGGCGGCATGGGCTACAGCCATAGATGTCGCCACGATGGCGTTTCCGCCTAGCCTAGACTTATTCGGCGTGCCATCAAGCGAAATCAGCACTGCATCGATCGCCGCTTGATTTGCAGCGTCCAGGCCTTGAAGAGCCCCGGCGATCTCCGCGTTGACCGCCGCCACTGCGTGGGTAACGTCCTGCCCATTCAACCGGCTGCCGCCATCCCGGCGATCCACAGCTTCTCCGGTCCCGGTTGAAGCTCCGGCCGGCGCCAAGGCTCGGCCGACCGACCCCGATACAAGCTGTACCTCTGCCTCTACGGTGGGACGCCCGCGAGAATCCCACAACCTGCGTCCCACTACTCTTGCGATCCTGCTACTCGCCAACACGTAGTTCCTCCGCCCAAGCCTGCCGAATGACGGAAAGTCGTCGGGGCGCACTCTGGATCATCAAACGGCCAATCCGGCGTACCCGCTCTTTGTCTGCCTCACGTGTGATGTAATCGACGGGAGACTTCCCATCAACCCGGGCGAGGAACAGCGCGGGCAATAGAGCCGAGGCCCGGAATTCAAGATCCTCTGGAGACTCCCACGTCACCCGTGCCACATACGCCTTGTACATAGAATCGAAACAAGCCAGAAACTCACGAGTTGAACTGGGCGTCCACAGGCATTTCAGGAGCATATGATTTAGGCAAAACGCCAAGTCGAACGCTGGGTCCCCATACCACGCACATTCTGCGTCGAGAAATACTGGACCCGCCGGCCCAACCAAAATGTTCTTCGGGCTTACATCTCCGTGTACCAACGCAAGTGTAGTCTCGGCGGTCGTATCGGCTAGCCGGTGCAGACGATTAGCCAGATCGGGGTGCCTTAGGCCTGTAGCTTCGAGATAAGGCTCCAATCGAATCGCATGAAAAATGTCGCCGGTGGGAAACATTTTGGCTATGTCGCCGCGGTGGGCCGTGGCCGCATGTATTCGGACCAGCAGCCGTCCGACCTGAGTCGCGACGCTGGAATCGGCGCGCCCGGCGAACAACTCTGTCCGCCACAGTCGATAGGATTCCGGCGGCAAGTACTCCATCGCAAATAAGCCGTGAAGCGCATCCGTTCCGAGGATCTTTGGAACCGCAGCCGGCTCAATCTGCGCAACTGTGCGGAGCCATGCAATTTCGTATTGATTGCGTTCGACGGGAGCATACCAGTCCATCTGAACTCGCAGCTTGGGTAACGCGCGCTTCACACACACGGATCCGCGTTGGAGATCGACCCGCCAGATGTCGGACGAGACACCGCCGGCAAGGGCGACATAATCCGGCTCCTCGTCCCGCTCGGCAAGTCCCATTTTTTGCAGAGATTGAGTGATTTCCGTGGAAAGATTCGCAGAGATCATTTATCCGGACTTTCCATCCTGGCTGCCAGCTCCTGGTCAGTATACAACGATGAAATGTGGGAATCCGACGATCCTGGCGACTCGGTTGCAAGCGACTTTACTTTCCAAGTCAAGTTCCGGCGTATCCGCTTGACGCCGAGCAGCGCGCCCAACGCACTGGAAATAAGCCCTCCCGACAAGAGCACAATCATTCCGAAGTCCCACAGCGGCCGCTGGTTGTACCAGAACGAAAAATCCAGGCTGTGAAGCCCGTTGTATAGCCACCGTTCCAGGCGGCTCACCCTGTGGACCGTAGCGAGCATTTGGCTCATTTCGGGATCGATATAAAACCAAGTCCGTGCCGGATCGTCGAACTTCACACGAAGCACAGGCAGCGGCGTTTGCCTTCCGCGCGAGTAGTAATAGGAATCGTACTCGGAAAGCAACTGTTGCTCGGTGATCGGCACATCGGGCACCGCGGCTTTCAACCGGGAAACCAACGATTCGACACTGAACGGCTGGTGCCGTACCTCTAATGTCTTCGCAGAGATCAACAATCGGTCCTGCTCAGCCTGGCCGGTGACATTATAAGGCTGGTGGAGCCGTTCACGTTTCATAGCCGCTGCTGCATTAGCAGACGCGTGCCGAACGATGTAGTAATGATCGCCCTGTATTCTCGTGTATTCCACTTCTTTGACGCCGTGGCCGCCCAGAATCTGATTCCATTTTCCGGGATCCATGGCCTCGAACTGCGCAAGATCGACGGGCCCGCCGCTGAAAACGTCGCGGCGCACCTCCAATCCTTCCGCCCGGGTCCACGCGAAAGGCTCCATGGAGAGCAGGCCGCTGAACGCCCAGGTGAGCGTGAACAAACCGAAAACCGCACCCGTAACGTAGTGCCACCGCATCCAACCCTTGTAGGGAATGGCAACAGAAAGCCGGAAGGGCCGGGGCTTGCGGAATTGCGTGACGGCCAGGATCATTCCCAGCGCGGCGGCAACGCACACCAAGCCTGATGTCCACACCACGATCTTGTACCACACCGGTTGATTACTCCGAAGCGCCGTGAAATATAACCAATGCGGGATTGTGCCCATCCAAGCGAGCGCCCGGCTGTTCCGGGTGGTGAGCATGGCGACTTCACCCGTCTGAGGTTGAATGTAGACCTCAGTGCCCTGTCCATCGTCAACCGCGAACTTGTGCAGGGGAAGCTGCCGGCCTTGTCCCAGAGTCCATTGGTCGACTTTCGTCAATGTCGCGATGTGGCGCACTTTTTCTTCCGGAAGGTTCGCGAATCGGCTAGCCGCTGTTCTGGCCTGTCCAAGACTGAGTTCGTTCAGTAGTTCCCCGCTATCGGCGAACACAACCTGCCCGCCGAAACGATACGCGGGTCGATTCATGACTGTGCCCAGGACCGTCCGCCCCGCCCCTCGTCCAACCTCCAAGCCGATACGCTCCGCCGCCTCTGCCGGCGTAAGCTTCACTTGCGTCAGGTCAAGTACAGGCATGCGCTCCAGGCGCAATTGCGGGGTGAGGCGTGGCATTCCTCCGGCATATATCATGACAATTCCGGAAGCAAACCACATCACTACCAGCAGACACAAGGCGATTCCCAAGTACCGGTGGGACAGAATCACGCACTTTTGAAGCAGCTTCATGACGGATAATCCCAGACGGCCTTCAACTTCATTACGGTATGACAATCGCCTGTGCCTGTCCAGCCTTTTCGCTTCCATGGGTCTGCAAGTTTGGCTTCTCGCGCAGGCCACGATATCGTAACTGATAGGAGTTTGGCGCCGGAGCCTAACGTCTGACTTTGTTTCCCACATCCGGGCGGGGATCCGCCACAAACCCGTCGCGATTCGGCATCTTTACCTTCGGCAAGCTCTTGGCGTCCATCACCTGATCATCGCCAATAATGCCATTAATGTTGAAGATATAGGCGACCACGGCATATACTTCCGCTGCCTTTAGGAGACCTGGCTGATCGAAGGGCATGGCCCGATTGACGTAATCCCACACCGTCGTCGCATAGGGCCAAAAGCTTCCCACCGTCTTGAGAGGTTTCGCCGTCGCGAGCGTGCCTTGCCCACCCACCAAGATGGGTCCCACTGCACCTTCCGCCTTTTCCCCATGGCATTTGGCACACCGAGCGATGAATACTTCCCGCCCTGCGGCTACCGTCCCGGAGCCCTCCGGCAGACCGCCGCCGTCCGGCGCAATCGCTGTTCCCAGGTCGCGGATCTGATCCGCCGTTGCTGGCCTTCCTACTCCGTATTTCGGCATCTGTGCCACCAACGTGGCGGCAGCCGCTGCCAGCAGTAACAGCCTAAGCTTCCACATTGATCACAGTCCCGTCAGCTTGCACTTTCCAATACTTGATCCCATTGAAGTGATAGTTCGAATTTGTTCCACGTGCGCCGATGAGAGCCTCGCGCGTGGGTTGGGTATATCCGCTTTCATCGACCGCACGCGAGGCAATAACCGCGTCTCGGCCGTCGAATCGCCAGGGAAGACGGAAGCGCGTAAACGCAATGGGAAGCCGCGGTTCTTGTATGTTCGCTTTCACCCAGCTTCGCCCACCGTCGGTGGTAATCTCGACGCGTTCAATCCTCCCGCGGCCTGACCATGCCAAACCCGTCAACTCATAAAGACCTGTGCCCGGCAACGTCTGCCCTCCCGATGGAAATGTGATGACCGACTTGGCCTCCATCTGATACGTGAAGATCCGTGCCTTACCATCCGGCATCAGGTCCGTGTACTTCGCGGTTTCGTCCCTGGCCATGTAGGCTTGATCGGTAAGTTTCAAGCTGTGAAGCCATTTGACGTTTGCGTTTCCCTCCCACCCGGGGATGATGAGGCGCAGAGGATACCCTTGCGCGGGACGAAGCGCCTCGCCGTTTTGACCATACGCGACCAGGATGTTGTCCATCGCCTTCGCAAGTGGAATGCTACGCTCCATACGGCACGCGTCCGCACCTTCGGCGATCACCCAGGACGCTCCCGGTTGGACACCGACCTCCGAGAGAAGTAGTGACAAGGGGACCCCGGTCCACTCGCTACAACTCACCAGGCCGTAACTTCTTTGCACGTCGGGCCCTGTCTTTGCGGCCCATTCCGATCCACTGTTGCCTCCACATTCGAGAACCAAAGTTCGAGTCACCGAGGGCAGACGCCGAATTTCCGCAACCGATAACGAGAGCGGCCGGGTCACCAATCCGTGGATCACAAGCTGGTGATGGGCCGGGTCGATGGTGGGTATCCCAGCATGATGCCGCTCGTAATGGAGCGACGAAGGCGTGAGTGTACCGACGGAGTCCTGAAGAGGTGTGAAACTGGAACCCGTCTCCGGCGTCTTGGTGTCCCTCCTCCAGCGGACCGCTTTCTCAAACGGCGACCTTTCTCCGTACGGGCCGAGTGGAATGCCGAGCTGACCCGGCGTGTCCTCAGCAGCCTTGGCTATCTGGCGATTCGCCAGCACTGCTCCACCCGCAGCTACGCCAATCCGAAGCAGTTTCCGGCGGCTCGATCGTTTCGAATCTTGCATCACCACACCTCGCCGAAATTGTACTCCAGTGGGAAGCAGAATGTGCGTGGTACGGTCTCAGACCCCGGACCCAACGGTGTCATTTGTGGCGCTGAAAGCGCGCAATATTTCCGCAATCATCCGTCCGCAATCACTTCGCGGCGACGACTCCGCCCACGGTGGAAGATCCGGTTCCGCTGCATCCGGTGCCACCATACCGGATAAACTTCTGGATTCTTTTTCCGGCGTCGACTTCCGCGGTGTAAATATCGCCTTTGCTGTCCACGCTCACCTGATGCAGCCAATGGAAGTCGCCGGGCATCTGTCCACTGCGGCCCAGCCGGCCCAGTTCCTGAAGATTGCTTCGGTTCAGGATGTAGATGGTCATGTTGGAGTTGTCTGCCACGTAGAGGCAACTTTGTGCCTTGTCCGTGGAGAAGCTCATTGATACCGCTGTCCCAGGGATGCTTGTATTGGTGTGCTCGCTGACAAATTGCTCGGCTACGAATCCGCATTTGCCGGCTTCGCCGGTTGGATTGCTGCACGGTTTACCAAGCGTGGCATCGTTCTTGTCAAACACCTGAATGCGATTGTTTCCGCGGTCACAGACATAAATCTTGCCGTCATTGGCAATCTTCACGCAATGGACGGGATTGCGGAAGAATCCAGGTTTCTTGTTCCCCTTACTGTAGTCCGCTATCCACGGCCCCGCAGCATTGGCGGCCGCGTCGTCGACCGTATTGTTCCCATATGCCCCGAAGTGGCCTATATATTTGCCCGTGTTGGCGTCGGCAATGAGGACGCGACGGTTTCCGTACCCGTCGGCGACATAGAGGCGGTTGGTTGCTGGATCGACAGCGATATCCGCCGCCTGATAGAGCAATGGGGTGTCGTTAATTCCGCCGCGCGTGTCGTTGCTGTTCGGTCCCGTGGGGGTTCCACCGATCCTCATCTTGAAATTGCCATTCATGTCGAACTTCAGCAGAAAGCCGTCGCCTCCAGCTTTGTTTGTGATCCACGGCGATCCTCCATCGCCAGCCTGTGCGGAATTTCCGGAAATCCAGACGTTGTCATTGTGGTCGACATAAATGCCGTGCTCACTGCTCGGCCAGATGCAGCCTGCTTCCGCCTTGCACTTGCCCCCAAGAAAACCGGGATCGGCCGGGCCGCCCCACGAACGCAGCAGCTTACCGTCGGCATTAAACTCCAAAATTGAAGGAGCCGACTTGCAGCAATCCGCGAGGGGGCCATACGCGCGCACCTGACCGATCCCATTGATCGGCTGCTTCTTGTCATTGGTGGCGCCCGGTACAGGTCCTTCCAGTCCCGCCTCTACATCCGTCAACGAGCGCGGCCGATTGTAAACCCAAATATGGTCATGCTGATCGACGTAGAGCCCAGCGATTTGGCCAAGCAGCCAGTTGTTTGGCAACGTCTGCGGCCATGCGGGATCGACGACGAAACCCGGTGTCTTTCCGGTGCCCGAAGCGTTGTACACGCCGGTTTGCTTGAAGAGCCGGTCCAGAGAACCGCTGTTCTTCAGGACATTGATATCCGGATCAGCGGCCACGGCCAGGCTGGTCAGGGTCAATAGCATCGCCGGCAGTGCGGCCTTAACTCTGTGATGGATCATAGGTCTCGTCTCTTTCCTTTTAATCGCGAACCGTGAGGTTGGATTCCATAACCGGCCGCGTAGCTGGGGATGGAGTGCGTCCTACTGGGAGGCCACCACTCCACCCACGGTAGAAGATCCGGTTCCGCTGCATCCGATGGCGCCATACCGAACAAACTTCTGGATCCGTTTCCCGGTCTCAACTTCCGCGGTGTAAATATTGCCTTTGCTGTCCACGCTCACCTGATGCAGCCAATGGAAGTCTCCGGGCATCTGTCCACTGCGGCCCAGCCGGCCCAGCTCCTGAAGATTGCTTCGGTTTAGGATGTAGATAGTCATGTTGGAGTTGTCTCCCACGTAGAGACAACTTTGGGCCTTGTCCGTGGAGAAGTTCATTGAAACCGATGTTCCGGGGATGCTTGTGTTGGTGTGCTCGCTAATGAATTGCTCCGCAACAAAACCGCACTTCCCCGCCTCGCCTGTAGGGTTGGTACACGGTTTCCCAAGCATGGCATCGTTTTTGTCAAACACCTGAATGCGATCATTTCCCCGGTCGCAGACATAAATCTTGCCGTCATTGGCGATCTTGACGCAATGCACGGGATTGCGGAAAAATGCAGGCTTCTTGTTCCCTTTGGAATAGTCCGCCATCCACGGCCCCGCGGCCCGGGCGGCCGCGTCGTCGACCGGATTGTTCCCATATGCCCCGAAGTGGCCTATATATTTGCCCGTGTTGGCGTCGGCAATGAGGACGCGACGGTTTCCGTACCCGTCAGCGACGTACAGACGGTTGGTCGCTGGATCGACTACCATGTCCGCCGCCCGATACAGCAACGGCGTGCCATTCATTCCTCCACTTGTATCGTTACTGTTTGGTCCCGTGGGGGTTCCGCCGATCCTCATTTTGAAATTGCCGTTCATATCGAACTTCAATATGAAGCCGTCGCCACCTTCCTTGTTTGTCGTCCAAGGCAAACCTGCGCGGCCCGCCTGCGCGGAACTTCCCGAGATCCAGACGTTGTCGTTCTGATCCACGTAAATGCCGTGCTCACCGGTCGGCCAGATGCAACCCGCTTCAGCCTTGCACTTGCCGCCGATAAAACCGGGATCGGACGGCCCTCCCCAAGAACGCAGCAGCTTGCCGTCGGCATTAAACTCCATCACTGCCGGAGCGGCTTTGCAGCAATCCGCCAAGGCGCCGTACGCGCGTACGTGACCGATCCCGTTAATCGGCTGCTTCTTGTCATCGGTGGCGCCTGCTACGGGTCCTTCCAGTCCCGCCTCTTCATTTGTTAACGAGCGCGGCCGATTGTAAACCCAAATATGATCATGCTGATCGACGTAGAGTCCGCCGATTTGGCCAACCAGCCAGTTATTTGGCAGCGGTTGCGGCCATGCGGGATCGATGACGAAACCGGGTGTCTTTCCGGTGCTCGACGCGTTGTACACGCCCGATTGCTTGAAGAGCCGGTCCAGAGAACCGCTGTTTTTCAGGACATTGATATCCGGATCAGCGGCCACGGCCAGGCTGGTCATGGTCAACAGCATCGCCGGCAGTGCGGCCTTCACTCCATGGTGGATCATAAGTCTCGTCTTTCCTTTTGCTTGACGAAGCGCGAATTGGCGCGTCGGATTCTCAGCGCAGTACTTGTGAGCGTCCGCAGATTAGCCCTAACAACTTCATCCCTATCATTATCATTGCTATTTTCAGCTAAATGGTGGGCCGCGTCAAGGTTGGGTAGCCGGCTGACACCTGAGCAACGACTGCATCGAATAGAAATTGATGTATGATTCTATAGGCGCTTCGTTTGATTAAGGTCAGTTTCTTGTTCGGAGCGCCCTCTGACGTAAAACGTTAGAGCGGACGGCCCAAAAATATTTGTCGAAGAGGTGATGCAAATGGATCCAAGTAGACGTCGCGCACTTTGGGGGCTAGGAGCCCTGGCCGGTTCATCGCTGCTTCGCGCTCAGCAGTTTGATCCTTTTCACGACCACAGTCGATTGCCGGGCTTCGACGAGATGGCCAGCATCATGGATTTTGAAGAAGTGTTTCATGCCAAACTCCCGCGTCAGATCTATGATTTTACTGACCATGGCGAAGGGAGCGAGTTCAACCTGCGTCGCAATCGCGAAGCGTTTAGCTGGGTGGATCTGGTGCCGCGCGGAGCCGCAGACATTAGCTCCATTCAAACGGCGACCGAACTTCTTGGCACCAAAATGGCCTTCCCCATCATGGCCGCGCCGACGTCCGGTCACGGCCTGCTTCACAAGGAGGGCGAGCTGGCGACGCACGTGGGAACTACGGCAGCGTCAAATACTCCTTACATCGTGAGTAACGCTTCGAGCCTACCAATCGATAAGATCGCGGCCTGTGCGACTGGTCCTGTATGGTTTCAGCTGTATCCCCGCCCATCCGTGGATGCCACCCGCGAAATACTCGAGAAAGCGCAAGCTGCGGGCTGTGCGGCAGTGGCTATCACGATGGATCAGCAGGCCTCCTATTACGAACGTGCCGCACACCTCCGGCATCTAACGGAAGATCCCCGCACCGCTGGCACTCCTCCGCGCCGACCCACCACAAAGAATCCTTACCGGGTTCCGGACGGGAGGCTTTGGTACAACTGGAAGTTCCTTGACGAAATCCGTCCGTTCGTGAAGGTTCCGTTCGTTGCCAAGGGTATTCTGACGGCTGAGGATGCGGAGTTATGCATTGAGCACGGCATGAATGGAATATACATCTCCAATCACGGCGGCCGCTCTCTGGATTACGGCCCGTCCACTTTGGAAGTTCTGCCGGAAATCGTGAGCGCCGTGCGGGGACGCGTGCCCATCATGATCGATAGCGGCTTCCGCAGCGGCACCGACATATTGAAGGCGCTCGCGTTGGGCGCCAATGTGGTGACCGTGGGCCGCGCGGCCCGCTGGGGACTGGGAGCCTTCGGCGACGCCGGGGTTCAGAAGGTTTTTGAAATCCTGCAAGGTGAACTGGTGATGGCGATGGCGCAAACCGGGAGACCCACCCTGGCTTCCATCGATCGCACACTGGTGAGGACGCGCTTCCGATGAAAATCAATCTGATAACAAGACGCAAGACCCTGGCCGGAATGGGATCGCTGGCGGCGGCCGCTTCTTTGCCGGCGCAACAACCGACTCCGTTGCCCAAGCTGATCGGAGAACGTCCTGGACGCATTACGCCGCTGGGGGACCTGGTCAACGTTCTGGAGTTCGAACCCATGGCGGAACGCAAGCTGGCGTCGGCCACCTACGCTAGCGTTGCCGGCGGCGACCGCACGTTCTTTGAACGCATCACGCTGCGGCCACGCATGATGGTCAGCACCGTGGACCTCGATCTGACCGTGGAACTGTTCGGCGAGAAAATGTTCGCACCCATCCTGGTGGGACCCACCGCCGGGCAGCAGGCCTTCCATCCGGACGGAGAACTGGCGATGGTGCGCGCGGCCTCGGCGGCCAAGACGGTGATGGTGGTCAGCAGTGAGTCCAGTTACTCCATTGACAAGATCGCGGCCGCCTCCAAGACCACTCTGTGGTATCAGGTGTATCCAGAAGGCGACCTGAATGCGATCCAAGCCCGCGCCAAACAGGCCATCCAGGCGGGGTGCAAGGCTCTCTGCATCACGTTAGGAGCCCCTTTTCGCAATGCCACCGGCGCTCCGAGTCCGGCTAGCGTGGCCGGCGCAAAGAATGCTCCCCTGAATTGGGCATACATCGACAAGCTGAGACAGGGAATCGGCGTTCCGGTGCTGCTGAAGGGCATCATGAGCGCCGAGGAAGCCGATGCGGCGATCAAGAACGGCGTGCAGGGCATCGTGGTCTCCAATCACGGAGGGCTGCTGACCAGCGCCGCCGCCGCCTCCACCCTGGAAGTGCTTCCTTCGATTGCCGATGCGGTGAGCGGCAGAGTTCCCGTGCTCATTGACGGAAGCTTCCGGCGCGGCACGGATATTTTCAAGGCGCTGGCGCTGGGAGCCAGGGCTGTTCTGCTGGGCCGACCGCCCTTGTGGGCCTTGGCGGCATACGGCCAGGATGGCGTTCAGAACCTCCTGGAAAAACTCCAAACCGAAGTCGGCCGCACCATGGGCGGCTGCGGCAAACCCACCATCAAATCCATTGACCGTACCTCTGTCAAAATCCACGACGCCTAAACCGTCTGCCGCTCTCGCTTAGTGGGCAGCCAGGCGCGTGACGTAAACCGAGCACCTACAAGCGGCCCTCTGTCGCGCCGAGGCCGGACAAGTATCAACACGGAACCTTCCCGCGCGGCGGGATATTCGTGTATAGCCTACAATATAAGCTTCCAGATAACGGGGCGACCATCAAGGAAACACCAACATGAAAACAATACGTAGATTTCTCCTTCCGGCTGTCATAACCTTTTCCTCTTGTGCGTTGTTAATCGCACAGGGATCAGGTGGGGCTAACGTGGCGCCCGGCAGGGGCAAAGGAGCTCCGCGTCCGGCCTTATCGATCTTCACCACGGCGTGGGCCGATGGCGGTGAGATTCCGATGAAGTATGCGAGTCGTGGCGAGAACAAATCTCCCGCGTTTGAATTCCGTTGGATGCTGGGCACGAATCCGGGCACCGCCCCGGATGAACTCCAAACCTATGCTGTGATTTTTCACGACATTGAAAATTCCGCGAACCGTACTACCGCTGACACGCTCCACTGGACGGCTTTCAATATTCCCGGAACGGCCAAGGGAATAGCGGAAGGATTGGGATCCGGCGATCTCCCCGACGGAACACGAAATGGTCCGGGTAATGCGTCCCGTGCAGGCAAACCGCCAGCCTATGACGGGCCCGGCGCCGGCCCAGGACGTACCCATCACTACGTGTTCGAGTTCTATGCTCTGGACACGAAGCTGGATCTGCCCGCAACTACGACCCGCGAGGATTTGTTCAAAGCGATGGAAGGCCACATCGTCAGCAAGGCCGCATGGGTTGGCCGCTTCCCTGGCCCCACTCAGTAACTGACTCGGCCTGGTCCGCACGCCCTGTCAGAACGATCCCGGCCCCAAATGGCAACTGGGGATGCAAAGGCGGTGTGGGTTGGGACGCAAGGAAGTTCACGTTGCCCACGCGCCGCATGCGCGTGATATTTCTGATATACAGATGCGCAAACATGCCTTGATCGATACGCTCGCCTTGACTCTCCTCTGCATGGCGATTCCTGAACGTGGTTCGGCGCAGGATGCAATAGATGCCGGAAAAACGGTGTGGGCGGGCGTGTATAGCGCTGCTCAGGCTGAGCAGGGCAAGTCCGCTTATCAGGCGAGTTGTGGTCCCTGCCACAAAGAGGATCTCAGCGGGTATGAGAGCATACTCAAGGGCGATCGCTTTATGGAGCACTGGCGCGAGGACACCCTCCTGAGCTTTTTCACCACGATGAAGTCCACGATGCCGCGAGACGCCCCAGGCAGCCTCAATGAATCTGTTTACGTCGACATTGCTGCATTTATTCTTCAAGGCAACGGATTTCCTTCCGGCCCCGCGCCATTGCGAAAGGATGACTTACCGGGCATTCGGGTCCAAGGAAAATCGGGGCCGTCGGAACTACCAACAGGCGCGCTAGCGCAACTGGTTGGCTGCCTGGTCAAAGGTCCTAAAGGCGAATGGACTCTCACGCTCGCGAACCCTCCGCAGCGTACTAGAAACCCCAGCGATTCAAACCCGCAAGAACTAAAACTCCTGGACGCCAGTCCGCTCGGCACACGAACTTATGGATTGATGGATGCCATCCAATACCGTCCCGATTCCAAGGAAGGCCATAAAGTGGAGGCCAAGGGGTTCCTCATCAGGGACCCCGGGAATGATCGCATCAATTTGACTTCGCTCCAAACAATAACTGCCGGTTGTGGGCGGTGACAACCAGGGACCAGCCTAAGTCCGCCGCGCGCGCTCCATAAATTCGAAATCCGTCGAACACGATAGCAGCCGAGAGTATGATTCTTGACAAAATGTCATATTAGATATAATCTAAAAACTTCGTGGACGCCGAGGCAATTCAGCAGTGCTTGGAAGGCAGCGGGTTGCGCTGCACGCCGCAGCGTTACGCCGTGATGGCATTCTTGATGGAACACAACCGGCATCCCACGGCCGCGGAAATCTTCGAGGCCGTGAATCGTGTGGATCCGCGCTCTTCAAGGGCCACTACGTATAACAATCTGCGGGACTTGGTACGGGCGGGTTTGGTGCGTGAAGTGGCCGTGGAGGGACGCGCCGCGCGTTTCGATGCCAAGGGCATGCGGCATCACCACTTCATCTGCGACCGCTGCGGCAACGTGGAAGACATTCAGTGGTACGACGTGCCCAGGCCTGCAGCGGCATCCCTCGGCAAACGGATCCTACGCGAAAGCGAACTGATTTTCCGGGGGCTTTGCACGAAGTGCGCTCCACGGCGCGCTGCCCGAAAAGGGGTCGTGCGAGTTTCGTAGTTCATCCCAATATTTTTGACTCATTTCGAAGGAGCATGATCAGATGGAAAAAGAACTTTCAGCGACAGCGGCGTCTGTCCCCAACAATCCGACCGAAGCCAAGTGCCCGGTAACGGGCGGCGGCGCTCGCAGACACACCGTGGCCGGCTCCTCAACCACCGCGGGTTGGTGGCCGGATCAACTGAACCTGAAGATTCTGCACCAGAACTCTTCCCTCGCCGATCCCATGGAACCGGAGTTCAACTACGCAAAGGAATTCAAGAGCCTGGATCTCAATGCCGTGATCCAAGATCTGCATGCCGTCATGACGGCGTCGCAGCCTTGGTGGCCGGCCGATTATGGCCACTATGGGCCATTTTTCATTCGCATGGCGTGGCACAGCGCGGGTACGTATCGCATTGGCGACGGCCGCGGCGGAGCGGGCTATGGCACGCAGCGTTTTGCACCACTCAATAGCTGGCCGGACAATGCGAACCTCGACAAGGCGCGCCGCCTGCTCTGGCCGGTGAAACAGAAATATGGCCGGAAAATCTCCTGGGCCGACCTGATGATTCTGGCTGGCAACGTCGCATTGGATTCCATGGGCTTCAAGACCTTCGGCTTCGGCGGCGGGCGTGAGGACGTCTGGGAACCGCAGGAGGACATCTTCTGGGGACCGGAGCGCACGTGGCTGGGCGACGAGCGCTACAAAGGCGATCGTGAGCTCGACAATCCCCTGGGCGCGGTGCAGATGGGCCTGATTTACGTCAATCCGCAAGGGCCCAACGGAAAGCCCGATCCACTCGCCGCAGCGCGCGATATCCGGGAGACCTTCGCCCGCATGGCGATGAATGACGAGGAGACGGTTGCACTCATTGCCGGCGGGCACACGTTCGGCAAAACCCATGGCGCTGCCGATGCAGGAAAATATGTCGGCCCCGAGCCCGAAGGCGCTCCTATTGAGGAGCAAGGCCTTGGCTGGAAGAACTCCTACGGCAACGGCAGCGGGTCCAACACCATCACCAGCGGCTTGGAGGGTGCATGGACCACCACCCCGGCGAAGTGGAGCAACAACTTCCTGGAAAACCTGTTCGGCTATGAGTGGGAACTCGGCAAAGGCCCCGGCGGCGCGTTTCAATGGGCTCCCAAGAATGGAGCGGGAGCGGGCAGCGTTCCCGACGCGCACGATCCTGCCAAGAAGCATGCCCCGTTCATGCTCACAACGGACCTTGCTTTGAGAATGGACCCCAACTACGCGCCCATCGCCAAGCGTTTTCTCGACCATCCTCAGGAATTCGCGGACGCATTCGCCAAGGCCTGGTATAAGCTGACGCACCGCGACATGGGCCCTCTCCCTCGCTACCTCGGCCCATTGGTTCCTAAGGAGCCGCAGATCTGGCAAGATCCTGTTCCCGCGGTGGATCATGCATTGATCGGCGAGCAGGACATTGCCGCTCTGAAGGCCAAGATCCTCAAATCCGGACTGTCGATCTCCCAACTGGTGACCACGGCCTGGGCGTCGGCGTCGACGTTCCGTGGTTCCGACAAGCGCGGCGGCGCCAATGGCGCGCGCATTCGTCTGACGCCACAGAACAATTGGGAAGTGAACCAGCCTGCGGAACTGGCCAAGGCCCTGCAGACGCTGGAGGCGATCCAAAAGGATTTCAACGCGACAGGCAAGAAGGTCTCGCTGGCTGACCTGATTGTTCTGGGCGGCTGCGCAGCGGTGGAGGAAGCCGCCAAGAAGGCCGGGCACAGCGTGAAGGTTCCCTTCTCGCCGGGGCGCACGGATGCGACGCAGGCGCAGACCGATGCGCATTCGTTTGCACCGCTCGAACCGCTGGCGGACGGGTTCCGCAACTATCTCCGCAGCGGACAGCCGCTGTCGGCCGAGGAACTGCTGGTGGATCGCGCGCAGTTGCTGAAGCTGACCGCCCCCGAGATGACGGTTCTCGTAGGCGGTATGCGCGCGCTGAACGCCAACTTCGGGCAATCCAAGCACGGCGTCTTTACTACACGGCCAGAGACCCTGACGAACGATTTCTTCGTTAACCTGCTCGACATGAATACTGCGTGGCAGCCGACCTCTGACGAAGGTGTGTTCGAGGGGCGCGATCGCGCGACGGGCAAAGTGAAATGGACCGGCACGCGTGCCGACCTGGTCTTCGGTTCGAACTCCCAGCTCCGGGCCATCGCGGAAGTCTACGCTTGCAGCGACTCGAAGGAGACGTTTGTGAAAGACTTCGTAGATGCGTGGAACAAGGTGATGAACCTGGATCGCTACGACCTGGCCTGACATCACGCCGCAGTCGTCATTCGGGCAACTTTTCGCCGGCCTGCTCGCGCTTCATGTACTCGGCGTACCAATCCGGCCAGTTGGGATCGGGACCGTCGGTCCGTAGCCGTCCGAACAGGTAGGGCTGGTCAGGGCCTGCGAACACGCCGCCCGCGTCGTGGAACACCGCGCTCGCGTCGACGCCGTGCGCGATGAGCTCGGCGCGCGCGGCCTCAATATCGGAGACGATCAGGTACAAGCCCTCCGCGGAGCCGGGCGCGGCAGCGGTTACGTTCTTGCCGAAGAGGATCGAGCACCCGGAGCCCGGTGGCGTAACCTGCATTACGTGGTAGTCGTTGCCGTTGTTGAACTCGGCGTCCAGCCTCCACCCAAGCCTCCCGTAAAACTCCTTCGCACGGCCGACATCCGCGACGGGGATGACGACCACCTCGAACTTCATGTCGACTCTCGCCACCGGCGCGTCGTTCCTACTAGTTTCGTTAATGCTCATGCTGCCTCCCGGGGTTGTTTCCATCTTGTGTCAAGCGATCGCTCATGTATTATGCCTTGAAACAGGCTGCCGGAACATGGCCATTTGGGCAACTGACTCTCCCCGAAACGACCCATGCAGCCGCTGTATTTTTTTTGCGCTTGACTTCTTGGTGCCCCTGTGGTAGTTTTTTCTCGCCAAAATGCTCCGGTATCAGACGAGGGGGGAAAGTCAATGCATTGGCTTAAGTTATCTCTCAAAGCTTCGAGCGCGCTCGTGGCGCTATTTTTTCTTCTGGCCGGCAACTCTCCAGCGCAGATCGTAAGCGGAACAGTCACGGGAACCGTGGTCGATAGTTCAGGCGCAGTTGTCCCGGATGGTCAAGTGACCCTCACTAACGAAGCAACTGGAGCCGCGCGCAACCTTGCAACGGCGGACACGGGAGTGTTCATTTTTCCAGGTCTGCCGCAGGGCACCTATTCCGTCAGAGTCGAGAAGATGGGCTTTCGGCCGATCATACGAACCGGCCTGCTGTTGAGTGCGGGTGAGCGTCTGGCGCTGGGAAATATCGAGCTCGCGCTCGGTCAAACCACCGAAGCTGTCACGGTCACTGCCGAAGGCGCCGCGATCAACACGGAGAGCGCCGAGGTGAGTGCGACTCTCGGAACCTCCCAGCTCAACGATTTGGTGATCAGAGGTCGCGAGTTCATGAACATGGTGAAACTCCTGCCGGGAGTTTCTCAGACGGGTGGCCGAGACGTGGCCGGAGGCACCTTCGGTGTCCAGTCGCCGGCAGTTTCGGGAGTCCGGGCGCTCTACAACAACATGACTCTCGATGGCCAGCGCGGCAACGACCCCGGCTCCCCCGGTTCTTTTTCCACTGGCATCGCGGTGGATGCCATCGGGGAAATCAAGATCGTGACCAGCAATTACCTCGCCGAAATCGGGCCCAATCCGGGGGCGACCATCCGGCTCACGACAAAGTCCGGCACCAGAGATTTTCACGGCACGCTGTATTGGTACAAGCGGCACCAGCAGTTCAACGCCAACGATTTCTTCATCAACCGGCAAGGGCTGCAACCCTTCCCGTACCGGCTGACCACGGCGGGATTCACCGTGGGTGGGCCCATTTACATCCCCAAAGTGATGAACACCGACCGGAGCAAGGCGTTCTTCTTTTACAACACCGAAATCACCCGGAGCATGTTGCCGGGCGGCCAAACGAATGCCGCCGTCGGCATTCTGCGCTACACCACGCCAAGCGCGTTGGAGCGCCAAGGCGATTTCTCGCAAACCGTGGATACGACCGGCCAGCGGATCGTCATTCGAGACCCGGCGACCGGAACTCCTTTTGCGAACAATGTCATCCCTTCTGGAATGATCAACCCCAACGGCCAAAGACTGCTCAGCGTATTCCCTTTGCCCAATGAAACCAACCCGGTGATCACGGGAAACACCTACAACTTTCAGTTCCGGAATTTCCAGGAGGTGCCCAAGCAATCGCATACGCTCAAAACAGACTTTATCGTGAGCCAAAAGGACACCATCTCGGTTCGGTTGAAGAGATGGGTCTCCGATACCAAGACCTGGACGGGAGCCTTCAGTTATAACGGCACCCCGCTCACGTTTTACGATTATATGTTCACGCACAACGACGCTTTGCTCAGTTGGACGCGAATCATCAGTCCAAACATCGTGAACGAATTCACCACCAGTTACGTTGGCTCCCGGGAAGTGGGCGAGGTGAGGCAAGGCCGCAACCACGATGCGGTGCTACGCAAGACCCATGGGATCACGCTTGGACAGCTCAACCCGAACGCTAATCCCTTTGGCATTATCCCCAGCATGACGTTCACCGGCATATCGAACCCGGTGTTCTTCGCCACGGATCAACGGGCTCCTATCCATGCGCATGAATCCATGATGGAAGCCGCGGACAACCTGAGTATCAACCGGGGGAACCACGCGCTCAAGTTCGGCTTCTATTACCACCAAATCTGGACAAACGAGGGTCAACGCGCCCCCAGTTTCAACGGGAGCTTTGCCTTCGATAGAAATCAGAATAACCCTCTCGACAGCAATCACCCGTTTGCAAACGCACTGCTCGGCAATTTCTCGTCGTATCAAGAGGCGAGCCGCAGAAATCTCTTCCGCAACGCTTTAAAGGTTGCAGAATTTTACGCGCAGGACCAATGGAAGGCGACCAGGAAGCTGACGCTCACCTACGGCGCGCGATTCAGCTACGCCCAGTGGTATCACCCGGAGGCGGGTGAAGTAGGATCGATGATGGTGGAGGCTCGTTATGATCGCGCTCAATCGCCGCGTCAGTACATGCCCGCGATCGTCAACGGCGTTCGTGTTGGACGGGATCCCCTCACGGGAACAACGCTGCCGGCGTACTCGATCGGCGCGTTCGTCCCGGGGAGCGGCAACGTCGCCAATGGAGTGGTGACCAACGAACAAGTGGTAGCCGGCCAGTACCCGCAGGGCTGGACGGACCGCCGGCCGGTTCAGTTTTCGCCCCGTTTCGGGTTCGCATATGACGTATTCGGCAACGGCAGAACAGCGCTCCGCGGCGGCATTGGTGTGGGGAGAAGCATCATTTCCTCTGCAGGCGAAAGAGCGAATCAGATGGGCTTCAATCAACCATATGTTGTGATAGGACAGCAGTTCAATGGAAATATGGACAACTTGCTGAGCACTCAGGGCCTGGTATTCCCCAGCAACATGGGCGCGGTCAACCGGTTCGAACAGATCCCGCGGATTTACAATTGGAGCTTGGGCGTTCAGCATACTCTGCCTGCGAGAATTGCCTTGGACGTCTCCTACATCGGCAACACCAGCCGGTGGCTGCAGGATGCCACGGATTTGAACGCATTTCCTGGCGGATGGCGTTTTGACCCAAATAACGTCGATCCCACTACCGGGAGAGCGCTTCCCGATGCTCTGATCCGGCCTTACCCCGAATACGCAACGTTGACCCGATTGGACAATGTACGGACTGCGCGCTACCATGGCTTACAAATTCAGTTAAATCGCCGGCTCGCTCAATCGCTCCAATTTGGTGTTGCGTATACGTTTTCCAGAGCGCGCGGAACAGAAAATGGGACTTGCACCGTGGCGTGTAACACGAATCAGTGGGTGCCGTCGTCGATTTGGCAGAATGGACTAATGACCTTCCATCAGGACAACGTCCTGGTAGCCAACTGGCAATGGAACCTTCCCCGGGCGAGCCGGCTGGCGCCCAATCCAGTGGTGAAAGGCCTCTTTGATGATTGGCAGGTGTCGGGGATTTACACCTACGCGAGTGGATTCCCCACCTCCCTCACCGTAACGAGTTCTGTTTTGGGAGATATCAGTGGATCGAATATTCTTGCGCGGCCCAATGTGGTCACGGGTCAGGATCCGGACGCTGGCGCCAAGGGAGGGCCCGATACCACCGGGTGGTTCAATCGAGCGGCTTTCGCTGTACCGGCGAGGGGCACCTTTGGAAACTCCGGACCTAACCACTTCACGGGCCCGGGCCTCAACAACTGGGACGTGACGCTGATGAAGAACATCCCGCTTGGCGGCGAAACGCGCAGGCTGCGCCTCCGGGTGGAGGCGTATAACCTCTTCAACCATACGCAGTTCATGACCATAAACACGGAGGCACGGTTTGACGGTAACGGGAATCAGATCAATAATCAATTCGGGTGGCCCACCGCCGCGAATCAACCCCGCATTATCCAATTGGGGGCCACGCTGTACTTCTAAACTGGCTAAAGACGGTAGAGGCTGTGCAGGATTCGGCCAGGAGACCGGCGATCTTGGACTGCGGATACGGTCGACGGGCACGACACAACCGGGAATGCCGCTCACAGCGTCGCGCGATGTACTATCCCCTGGACAACATTCCAGGAGGTCTACCCCACATGAAGAGAAAGGCCCTCGCGATCTTGACGGTTATTTTCGGCGCGCCGCTCGCGGCTCAATGGCTGGATTATCCCACTCCGGGCATTCCGCGCACACGCGATGGCAAGCCTAATCTCTCCGCGCCTGCACCGCGCACGGCTGACGGGAAGCCGGATCTCAGCGGCGTTTGGAATCGCGTCTCCCCGAAGTATGGCCGTAACATCGCGGCGGATCTGAAGCCCGGCGAAATTCAACCGTGGGCGGCCAAGCTGGTTCAAGAGCGCAGAGAAAATCTCGCCAAGGATTACATGAATGTATTGTGCGTGCCTCTGGGGCCCAGCTATGCAACTGTTGGAGACACCACCGGCGCGGAGATGATGAAGATCATTCAAACTCCTTCACTCATCGTGATCCTCAACCCGGACCTCACTTATCGCCAGATCTTCATGGATGGCCGCCCCTTGGAGAAATCGCCCAACCCGAATTGGATGGGCTATTCGGTGGGGCGCTGGGAGGGCGACACGCTGGTGGTGGAGAGTTCCGGATTCAATGACCGCACGTGGCTCGATCACGACGGCCATCCCCATACTGAAGCGCTGCGCACCACCGAACGCTACCGCCGCCGCAACTTCGGCAACATCGACCTTGAAGTCACTTTATCGGACCCAGGCGCCTACACGCGGCCGTGGACTGTTGTCGTCACCGCGCAACTGGCGCCCGATACCGAGCTGCTGGAATGGGCCTGCAATGAGAAAGGCAGCGGCACGGAGCACTGGGTGGGCAAGGCATCCGATGAAAGGAAAAACGAGGTCAAGGTCGCTGCGGCAGTGCTCGCGAAGTATGTGGGAACCTACGACGAGCAGCCCAGAGTGTGGAGCCAGACCAACGTCCCGAGAATCGTCGTCATTACAGTCTTAGGCGAAACCATTTTCGGCGAAATGGATGGGAGAGGGAAAGTGGCCCTGGTGGGCCGGTCTGAGACCGAGTTTGCCGGTCTATACGGACTCGGGGTAGAGTTCACCAGGGACACCGCCGGCGTGGCCTCGCAGCTCTTTGTGAAGCATGTCTCAGGCAATTACCGGTTCCAACGCAGGAAGTAATGTGGGTAGTTACCGCGGACGCTACTTTCTAACCCGGTTTGTTGATTTGAAACACCACGTGCTCCGCGTTGGTTCCGCCCAGATTGACGGGCCGGCGCCGGTTGGTTCTTACCCCACCGATTTTTTCCATTGCTTTTTGCGAACGTATATTTTCCGTTCCCACTGCGAATATCACACGATCCACGAACCGGAAAGCGTGTTCCAACATGAGCCGTTTCATTTCCGCGTTGTATTTTCCGCCCCAATAAGAGCGAGCGAGGAACGTCCAGCCGATCTCAATTTCACTGGCCGCCGGATCGTACCCGAAATATCGCGATGACCCTGCGATTTGGTGAGTCCTCTTATCGGAAACGAGGAAGGCACCCCCAGACGCCAGCGCATCCCGGAAAAATTCCCTGAATACTTCTTCTTTGTAGCGGTCCGAGGCCGGATGCTGTTGCCAGATCAATGGGTCCGAAGCCGCGGCGAACAGGCCTTCCCAATCCTCCTGCCGAAGTGGACGAAGTTCAAGAAGATCGCCGGTTAGACGCGGTTGCAACTCAAACATTCTCACGCCCGAAACTAACTTTCGGATCCCTCGGTCACAACGCCGACAACTCTCTAAATTGTCCTGTACTGTCGCCGAGTTTCTCGGCCGGAACTCCTAGCTTGTTGAGCAACGTCAGTTGAAGGTTCGTGAGTGGCGTATGTTCCGGATAGACCAAGTGACGGCCGCCCTTGAGCGCACCGGCGCCTCCGCCCACAAGCAGGGTAGGCAGAGGGCCGTGCGTGTGACGGTCGCTGTTACAGATTCCCGCGCCATACAGAAGGATTACATGATCGAGCAGAGACCCATCTCCATCCGGCGTATTTCGCAGTTTTTCCAAATACTCCGCGAACAAAGCAATGTGATGACGCTGGATGCGAGTACACTTATCCATCTTCACCGGGTCATTCTGATGGTGCGTGACGGGATGATGGGGTTCAGGGACCCCAATCTGAGGATATGGTCTGCCTGTCTGCTCGCGGCCATACATGAATGTGATTACCCTTGTCAGGTCCGATTGATAGGCGAGAAGTTGCAGATCGTACAACAGCCGGACGTGCTGGTCGAAACCATCGGGAATACCGGCCGGCTGGGCGAAGTCGGGTGCTTTTGCACTCTGTTCTTCCGCCTTCTGAATTCGCCGTTCCACATCTCGAAGAGAGGTAAGAAAATCGTTCACCTTGCGGTTATCGGCCCGGCCGAGCGTCTGTTGGAGTTGATTCACACGCTCACTGACTGAATCGAGAAGGCTCCGGTCCTGCTTGAGGCGTGCCGCACGCACGCGCGGATCGGTGCTGTCACTGGACCCAAACATCCGCTCAAAGAGCACCCGCGGATTGTTCTCGGCCATCAGCGGCAACGTCGGCGTAAGCCACGATAGGGTGCTGCTATACGCGCAACTGTAGCCCAAATCGCAGGATCCCAGGAGGCTGTTGTCATCCGCTGTCATTTGCAGCGACGAGAGCTGGGTGTCACGCTCAAACGCCTTCGCCGCAATCTGGTCCATGGAGATCCCATTCTCGACGGCGCTGTCGGACTTTTTCACATGTACACCCGTCAGATAGGTCCCGGAGGCTCGTGAGTGGTCACCGCCACCATCACCGAGCGCCTCCGCTGCGTCGCTGAACAGACCCGTAACGACGATCAACTTATCTTTAAACGCCTGCAAGCCCGCCAGCGTGGGCGAGAGCTTGAATTCAGGGCCCGCGCCCACAGGCAGCCATTGATCGTAGATGACCCCGTTGGGATGGTACACCACGCCAAAACGGCGCACAGGACCAGGAGTGGTCGCCGCAGTCGCCAATGCCGGGACCATCGCGTCCAGCAGCGGCAACGCGATCGTCGCTCCCACTCCTCGAAGCACTGTGCGGCGAGAAAGGGCCTTCTTGGTGACGATCATGAACCTGACCTCCTCATTTGAAATGGAGCGCTCTTCACAATGCCTGATATCACCGCCGACCAGCGATAGTCAGCCGCGGCTGCGCCTCGCACGATTCCGCGAACGGCGGGAGCATCGTAATACTCAGTTCCCCGCCCCAGCGAATAAATGAGCAGTTTTTCGGTCACTGCCCTTACGAACTGCTGCTTCTGGGCAACGAAGGCATTCCGAAGTGCCGCTGGCCCTTCTACTTTCGTGCCATCCAGCAACACACCGGATGCGTTGATGGCCTTGCCTGCGTCGGTCGAACGCCATTGCCCGATGGCGTCGAAATTCTCCAGACTGAACCCGAGTGGATCCATGCGCGCATGGCAGCTTGCGCAAACAGGGTTCGCGCGGTGCGCCTCCAGCATCTCCCGCACCGATAAAGCCTTGCCTTCCTTATTGCTGTCTTCCAGAGGAGGGATATTCGGGGGCGGAGCGGGCATCGGCGCGGCCAGGATATTTTCCAGCAACCACTTTCCACGAATGGTTGGAGAAGTTCGCGTGGTATACGAAGTGACGGCCAGCACGCTCGCCTTGCCCAGCAAACCGAAGCGGTTCTCATCCGTGAGCGTTACCCGCCGAAAGTGACTTCCGTAAATGCCAGGAATCCCATAGTGGCGGGCCAACTGTTCATTGAGAAACGTTTCGTTCGAATTAAGCAGATTGACGACGCTGCGGTCCTCTTTCAACTGCGCTTCCAGAAACAACTCGATTTCCTTCACAAATGCGAGTCTCAGATTGTCGTCAAACCACGGAAATTTCGTGCTCTCCGGATTGAGCAATCGCACATTGCGTGTCTGCAACCACTCCGCGAAAAAATTCTGGACAAGCGACGTTTGCGCGCGTGGGTCGGCGAGCATGCGTGAAACCTGCTGGTCAAGGACCGCCGGATCTTTCAATTTTCCACGGATCGCCAGATCGAGAAGCGTGTCGTCGGGGATGCTGCTCCACAGAGCGAACGACAAGCGCGAAGCCAGTTCGACATCTGAGATACGGTAGACCGCACCTGGAGCGGCCCCAGCGGGGTCTGCCTCAATGCGGAACAGGAAATCCGGGCTAACGAGCAAACGTTCCAGCGCCGCACGAATTCCGTCATCGAAACTTCCAGCCGCTCGGGCACGCCCATAAAAACCGAGCAGCGTCGCTACGTCGTCGTTGGTCGCGGACCGGCGATACGCACGCCGTGCCAGTTGCGTCAAGATCTCAGTCGCACAAGGCGTTTCAGCGTCGGCACTGTCGGGATGGCACGTGAAGATAAGCCGCCGGCCCGGGGAATCCCGCGGCACTTGAGATCTATATGGGCCGCCGATCAAAAGCGATGAGATGGCGGCGGGCGAGGTTGGCGTGTCGGATTGACGGCTAAAGAGAGGCAAGCGATCCGGACCCGCGCCTTCCGGCTGCGTACTGTCGGATTTGAGCATGGTCGCCATTACCTGGCGCAAGCCGGCCCTCACGGGTACACTCACCTGCAGCGGCTCGTCGCCGTCGTATAGAAAATTCCTCGACGGTGAGGGCCCTCCGCCCAGTGTGAATTGGCCAACACGCTTCCCGTCTATACGAATCTCGAATTGATTTGGAACGTTCAAACCGCGGATGACACTATCGTAAGCTCGCAGCAGACGAATCTTGACAACATATTCTCCGTCCACCGGAAAATAGTGGCGCGCTGCGATGCCGCCCTTAGCTCCCAGCGGGAAGTCTTCGTCCAGGCGATCGGTTTGCCGAAGGTAAGTCTGTTCGTTCGAATTGCCCTTGATGGCGCCATAGCGCTCGAACGACGGTGGAATCGTTGGGTCACCCACAGCCCGGCGGGCGATCTTGGAGGCTGCCGATACATATCGATCTATTAGCGAGGGCGGCAGGGAAAGAGCGTCCGCGTTAGTGTCGAATCCGAACGCCTGTTCATCCGGAGGCAACATGGCCTCGGCGTCAATTTCGACCCCAATCAGATCGCGCACAGCGTTGGCGTATTCGGTCCGATTCAGCCGGTGGAGGCCGGCAGACCGGCCTGGATTCAAGTGAGCAGCGGCCGCGCGGTCGATTTCCGACTCCAGCCAATCCGCCACGGAATCATACGTAGCGTTGTCGGGACGCGGGATTCCCGGTGGCGGCATCGCCCGGCTGCGCAGTTTTACAATCACCTTCTCCCACGTCTCCGCTGAGTTGGACGGATGCTCGGCGTCGATGCCGTCCAGCACGAGATTCGCAGTCTTCAGCCTTGGATTGTGACAGGATACGCAGTATTTGCGAGTCAGTTCGCTCGCCGATGTGACTTTTGGCGCGGCAGTCTGAAAACCATAGGCCGTGAAACACGCCGCGCCGAGCAGAATCGCTTCAACGAACCTATGCTTGTTTTGTGTCATGTGCAAGATTTCACTCAGCACGGCACTTGTTCTGAGATTCGCACGGGTGTCCAAGCTTTGGATCGGCGCCATGCTTGAGAAGGAGGTCCGCGCCCTCATTATTGTAGAGCACACCGCCGAGCCGGTCGCCCTGACCGTTTGCCGCAAGCCACGGCGTCACTCCAGCCTTGCTGACCGCGTTCACATTCACACCCAGATCGATCATTTGCGCAAGGAGTGTATTCCATCCGCGATAAGCCGGACCAAACAATGCGTTTTCACCGAAAGTGGTCTCCCCTTTCGGATCGACGCCGAGATCTAAGAGCAGCTTCACTGTCCCGAGCGCTTGCGCTTCCGTGACAAGGTTCTCTCCGATGAAACGGTTCAGACCGGTTGCTGCCATAATCGCTGAAGCATTCGTTGCGGTCTTGATCTTTGGGTCTGCACCGGCATCCAGCAGGATGCGCATCATCTCCACGTCGTCGGCCGAAGCGGACAGCAAGATAGGTGTCGCTCCCACGGTGTCAAGGTACCCGCCCGCGAACAGAGGCTGCGGTTTCGTCATGCGTGCATTCACATTTGCTCCGTGCGCCAGAAGAGCCTTCACCAGCCGTAGTTTGTCCTGCCGATCGGGAATACCAGCCATGGGATCTTCAAAGCCGTACACCGGGTTGGCGCTGAGACTTTCCCAGTTCGCTGAGGCCCAATGCAGAGGTGTATAACCGGCATCGCCGACGTTAGGGTCGGCTCCTTGTTCGAGCAGGAAAAGCGCCACGCCGACTTGGCCACGCGCGGTGGCCACCAGAAGTGGTGTATAGCCCTTGGCCCCCACCGTCTTGCTCGTCCCTAATCCGGGTTGAGGGGCAAGAGTCCCGGCACGTTCGTCATCGGGCTGCGTTCGGAAATTCACGTCCACTCCAGCCGCGAGCAATAACCGTACGCACTCCTGGTCGCCCGCACGTGCCGCAAAGTGGATCGCAGTAAAGCCTTGTTTGGTGTGAGCCGTAAGATCGGCATGTGCCTCGATCAACGCCTTCGCCACGCTCGCGTGATGCTCTGCTACCGCCCACATCAGGGCGGTCTGATTTTGCGCCGGCTCCTTCGCATTGACGGCGGCGCCGTACTCGAGCAGCATTACAACCGCATCCCGGTTGCCGCTCCTCGCACAGGTCATCAGCGGCGTCTCCCCGGTGGCGATCCCGAGATTCGGATTGGCGTCCTTCTTGAGGAGCAGCCTGACCAGCGCGGGACTTCCGTTCGTGCATGCTTGGGAAAGTGGCGTCATGCGGAACTCATTGGCCGCATTCGCGTCCGCACCCGCGCGGAGCAGTAGATCCGCAGTCTCGATATCGTTCCAGTGCGCGGCCCAAAGAAGGGCAGTGGATCCGTCGTCGGACCGGGTATTGACATCAACGCGTTGGCTCACCAGCGAACGAATTGTCTTGTCATCACGGTTCCTGGCCGCATCAACCAAAGGCGTATCACCAGTGGCAACTGCACTGCGACCGACCGTGGCCAGCGTGAATAGCAACGCTCTTGCCAACCCGTTGTTTCTTAAAAGGTTGAACATGCCGCCTCTCTCTACTAACCTAGCTCTGGGGCGATTATACGAGATTAGCGCGGCGAGCGAAAGCCCTCCTGGCGGTGGGTAGTGGTGTCTTAGCCATCGCGAACCGTGGGGAATAGTGGCCCTCGCAATCACAGACTCCAGCGGCTGCCTTCACCGCCGGAGCCCAGCAAGCGATAACCATCAAGCCGGGTTAACCAATCTACTTGGCGTCTTCCACTGGGACGTCCTCCGGCTGGCCGCCGGTAAACATCTTAGCGGCGTCGAAGAAGCCTGCCACCGACAAATGAAATTCGATCGGCTTATCGCTCTTGTTTTGCCAGAACCAGCCGTGAATCCCTGTCGACGGCGCTGTGAAAGAGCCGTACGCAGCGCTTTTGCCGGTTTTGTCGTCGAGTTCGTAGCTCTCGAAGTAATCCTTGTTCGGTTTTTGGTCTGGTTCGCCATGGAACTCGAATGTGAGGTTGCCGGCTGCCTTCCAGGCGTATACCATGCCCGCACCTTTCTCCATGTGATACTTCATCTCCACTCCTTCGCCGGGATGCAACACGAAGTCCTGGGAATCCACCTTATAGATCCTCGATTGGGGAGTGTATACTCCGGTCTGTCCCGGCGCGGGCGCCGCGGCAGCCCGGCCTTGGACTTCTCCCGTTTCCGAAATTCCGGTAAGCCCGAGAGCCGCTCCGGTTCTCAGCGGATCGAAGCCATATTCTGCCGGGAGCACTGCGGTAAATAGCAGCACGAGTGCGACGAGCAGGGCAACAGCGGTCGCCTTGGCAAGGGCGCCTTTTGAGGGAGCGTTCATGTTCTGATTATTGTGTTCCATGATGATCCCCCCGGTTACGAACCGAGATAGTATCCGGCGATCTGGTAACCGGTGAGAACGAAACCCACCGTCATCAGTATGGCGTTCGTCGCGAAAGCGTGGCGGAGAAAACCGCTGCGTGTCCGCCAAAAACTAAGGGCGAGGAGCACGGCAGTCAGGGCGAGTACCTGCCCGACTTCCACCCCAACGTTGAAGCTGACGATGTTCGTGACGAGCCCGTTCTTGGCCAGGTCGAGTTCCTGCAACTTAGTCGCGAGGCCGAAACCGTGGAACAGACCGAAAATGAGCACTGCAAGCTTTGTATTTGGCTGAAAGCCCAAAAATCGCTTGAACCCATCCATGTTGTCGAAGGCCTTATACACAACCGAGAACCCGATGATTGCGTCTACCACATAGGAGTTGGCGTGAATTCCTCCTAGGACACCTGCTAGAAGGGTGATGCTGTGCCCTACAGTGAACAAACTAACGTAGAGCACGATGTCTTTGAGCCGGTAGAGAAAGAAGATAACTCCAACAAGGAACGCTAGATGGTCATATCCGGTAACCATGTGCTTCGCCCCTAGATAAAGGAACGGGGCGATGGCAGCTCCCTGATTTGCCTGGACGAAAGAGGCATCGCGCTTGGAGACGTTGTGCGCGAGAGCCGTAGACGGAAAAACGAATCCGCTGATCAGGATCAAGACTAGCAGGGACAAGATGGCTCGGCGAGGCATGGCAGTTATTTGACGTGGAGACACTGGAGAAAGCGTACCACGCTGTGGGCCTGCGAAAACAACATTAAGGTCAGTTCTTGGTGTTGGCGAAGTCAGTGACAAGGAAGTGACACGGTCTAACTGCTTGAATAGCAAAGAATCCGCGCACGTTGCAAAGACCGCTCTTGTTAGGCTTGGCGATCAACCCGTCAACACACTCACGGCCACTGCCCATTCGGCCGGCACTCAAACAAAGGGTTCCCGGCCGCACACGCAGTCAGCCCACATGTCGGAACCGCCATCGCTCGATTGTTGATAATGTATTTACCAGAGGGGCAAAGAAGATACGGCTTCTTATCTCTTGACAGACGCGGCATTGGCAGCAGAAAAGAGCGGTCCCAATTGGCATTGACATCGACCATCCGAGTAGACGACCAACCGCATCTCGCCCCCATGGGCCGCCGATTGAGGGCAATCTTCGTCGGTTCGGTCGGCAATCTAGTGGAATGGTACGATTTTTACGCGTATTCGGCCTTTGCGCTCTATTTCGCCAGTTCGTTCTTCCCAGGCAGTGACCCGGTGGTGCAACAACTGAACGCGGCCGTGCTGTTTGCGTTCGGCTTCATTGTGCGTCCGATAGGCGGGTGGCTGTTCGGTCATCTCGCCGATCACTATGGCCGGCGCAACGCACTCATGCTCTCCGTCTTACTAATGTGCTTCGGATCGTTGATGATCGCGGTCATGCCGACATATGCCTCCATCGGTCTCGCAGCGCCGGTGCTGCTCGGACTCGCACGCATGATACAGGGGTTGAGCCTCGGGGGCGAATACGGTACGAGCGCAACGTACCTCGCCGAGATAGCGGATGAAAAAAATCGCGGCTTCTATTCCAGTTTCCAGTACGTGACACTCATCGGTGGCCAGCTATGCGCCATTCTGGTGTTGCTGCTCCTGCAGCAGGTGTTTCTCACGCCGCTTCAATTGAAGACTTGGGGCTGGCGCATCCCTTTCGCCATTGGGGCTCTTCTCGCTCTGGTCGCCTTGGCCATGCGGAGCAACATGCATGAGACCGATGATTTCATTGCCGCCAAGAAGGTGGCCCGCACGGGAAGTTCAATAAGAACACTCATGAAATATCCCCGTGAGATTTTAGTAGTCGTGGGTCTCACCATGGGCGGCACGACAGCCTTCTACACGTACACCACGTACATGCAGAAGTTCCTCAAATTGTCGGTGGGCCTCAACGATCTTCAGACGACTATCGTTACCGGTGGGTCGCTCATCTTCGCTTTGCTCCTGCAACCGACTTACGGCGCTCTCTCCGACAGAATTGGAAGAAAGCCGCTACTGATCTGGTTTGGCGTAATGGGCACAATCGGCACTATCCCGCTGCTCTATTCACTGCAAGCCGCGAAAAGCGCGTTTGCTGCATTCTTGCTGATCAGCGCAGCGTGGTTGATTGTGGCCGGATACACATCGATCAACGCCGTAGTGAAGGCGGAGCTTTTCCCGACCAATATTCGCGCAACCGGCGTTGGCCTGCCGTATGCGATCACCGTTTCGATCTTTGGCGGTACGGCGGAATCGATCGCGCTATGGTTCAAGTCGATCGGCCACGAAACGTGGTTCTACTACTACCTGACGGCGGTGATCGCCATTTCACTTGTCGTCTATTTGACCATGCGCGATACAAAGTATTCCTCCGCCATGGGAACTCATGATTGACGCGCGTCGCTTCGGAGATCTCTGCCGGGTCGTGCTCCTTCAATCCCTCGTTCACACCGCCCTGCTCGATCCATTCTTTCCACACAAAGTCTAACGGCCCTACATTTTGTTCAGCCTATTGTATATTTGATGATGTTGTAGTTTAGGTGCGTCGGCAGCAGTGCAGCCGGACGGGGACTATCGCCCGGTCCTGCCAGAAAGGAAGGCTCATGAATACGAGACGAAGCCAACACTCGGAGGTCGCGGTGATCGTCCTTGCCGTATGTCTGGCCAGTGCTTCGGCGGTACTCGAGGCGCAACAACGTCCCACGACGGCCGTGCCGATCGGCGCCACCGATCTTGGCGGCGTCGTCACCGGGCCGAACGGATCAGAAGCCGGCGTCTGGGTTATTGCGGAAACCACTGATCTTGCCACCAAGTTCGCCAAGGTTGTGGTTACCGATGGCCAAGGCCGTTACGTTATACCAGATCTGCCCATGGCCACTTATAGTGTGTGGGTGCGCGGCTATGGTCTCGTCGATTCACCCAAGGTCAAAGCGGCGCGCGGAAAGCAGCTCAATCTGACCGCTGTTCCGGCGCCCACTGCCGCTGCCGCAGCTCAATACTATCCCGGCGTCTATTGGTACTCCATGCTCAAGATTCCGGACAAGAGCGAATTCCCGGGCACCGGCCAGCAGGGTAACGGCATCCAGGCGGTGATGAAGAACCAGCACTACTGGATCGACACGGTCAAGAACTCGTGCCAATCGTGCCACGCGCTCGGCTCCAAAGGCATTCGCACAATTCCGAAAGAATTGGGCTCATTCGAAAGTTCCACTCAGGCATGGGCGAGCCGCCTTCAAGCCGGTCAGGCGAAAGCCAATATGGCCTTGACCCTCGGGCGGCTGGGTCCGCAAAAAGCACTGCCGCTCTTCGCGGACTGGACCGACCGGATTGCCGCGGGGGAACTTCCTTTCGCGAAGCCAGAGCGGCCCCAGGGGGTCGAGCGCAACATTGTAATCAGTATGTGGGAGTGGTCCACGCCCAAGGGCTATCTGCACGATGCTATCTCGACCGACAAGCGTAATCCACGCGTCAACGCTAATGGATTGATCTACGGATCGCCCGAGGAAAGCACCGACATGGTACCGGTGCTCAATCCAATCACGAACGAAGCGTGGCAGGTGAAGCATCCCTACCGCGATCCCAACACGCCCTCCAATAAAGACCTCGCGCGGGGGCGCTCCCCGTATTGGGGCGACGAACCGATATGGGATGGCCACACAAGTATCCACAATCCGATCCTCGACGAGAAGGGACGAGTCTGGTTCACCGCCAGGATCCGGCCAAATGCGAACCCCGACTTCTGCAAGGCAGGCTCGGATCATCCTTCGGCGAAGGTCGCACCCCTAAATCAGTCCGTCCGTCAGCTCTCCATGTACGATCCCAAGAGCGACAAGTGGTCGCTCATCGACACTTGTTTCACCACGCAGCATCTGTATTTCGCCAAGGACGCCAACAACACGCTTTGGACCAGCGCCGGCAGCCCCGAAAGCGGCGTCGTCGGCTGGCTGAATACAAAGATGTACGAACAGACCGGCGACGAAAAGAAATCGCAAGGCTGGACGCCGCTGATCATTGATACCAACGGCAACGGCAAGCGAGATGAGTACGTCGAGGCCAATCAGCCCCTCGATCCGAAGAAGGACAAGCGCGTCATGGCGGCGTTCTATGGTGTGCAGCCCAGCACGGTCGACGATTCGATCTGGGGGCAGGCGATGGACGTCGGGTTCTCGCGCATGGATCAGCCCGGATACATTATTCGGCTGGTTCCCGGCTCCAATCCCTCGCAAACCTCCCTGGCTGAAATCTATCTGCCGCCCGATATTGGATACGGTTCGCGCGGCATCGATGTCGATCTTAATGGCGTGGTGTGGACGACGCTATCGAGCGGGCATCTCGCGAGCTTTGATCGCCGCAAGTGCAAGGGACCGCTCAACGGGCCCGCCGCAGCCACCGGGAAACACTGCCCTGAAGGGTGGAATCTGTATCAGTTCCCGGGACCGCAGTTCAAAGGCGTTACGGACCCGGGCAGTGCCGATCACGCCTACTACTTATGGGTGGATCGATATAATACTTTGGGACTCGGACCAAACGTGCCGATCGCGGAGGCGAATGGCAGCGAATCGCTCCTGGCGCTGGTGAACGGAAAGTTTGTGAACCTCCACATTCCTTATCCACTGGGCTTCTTCAGCAAGAATGTGGATGGCCGCATTGACGATCCGAACACCGGCTGGAAAGGGCGCGGAATATGGACGACGCTGGGTACGCGCACGGTGTTCCATAACGAAGGAGGCATCGAATCGCGCCCGAAGGCTTATAAGGTTCAGATGCGTCCCGATCCGCTCGCAAGGTGACCTTAGGGCAACTTGACCACACAACCAATTTGCCGTTCAGCATATGAATGCCTCGAATCAATTTGCCGCCCAGGGCTGTCCGCGCCTCGGACTCACGTAATCGCTACTGCTTCGCCTTGACCGGCGCTGCTCCGCCAGCCGAAGCACTCTCCCCCTTCGGAACCGGCTTGGTCAAAGCATCGAAGCTTGTCGCGGTTTGCAAGCCGAGGATTTGCGGCTGGACGACCGTGTCGGGCATCGCGAGAATCGCCGTGATGGTGATCGTCAGTCCGTCCTTCAGCCTGCGTTCGATCGCGACCCCGCGCTCGTCGAAGTTGCCGAGCAAGACCGGGTTGACCCGGAGACCGCGATCAGCGGCGGCTCGGATGAGAGCTGCCAATTTTTCGGCATCAGGGATACGCGCCAGAGGTTGCCCGCCATAATCTTTTGGAAGATCGGCAAACTTTGCAATGCAGCTCTCTTCCATAGTGACCCGTGCGCCGTTCAACATCTGGATCAAACGATATCGATCACAGCGGAAGCGCCCAATTGTTTGTCCGCTTGCGACCAGTTCCCAAACGCCGCCCGCGCCGCTCTGCCTGTGCTGGCCAGCCGCTTCATCCATCACCCTGCCAGCCATTTCGAAATAGGCCTGTTTCTCGGAGTCGACGGCAACGAACTTGCCTGCCCAAAGGGCCGCCACCTGTTTATTCCAGTCCATGCGGATGTTGTTGCCCGCGACGTAAACGGGATAAGATGGCCCCCTGCCAACGCGCATGGAGAACATGATCGCCGCTTCTAAAGAGCTCGCAGGGACCAATGTGGCGCCGAAGAGCAAGAGAATATGGAGAATCGGCCTGACCGCAATTGTCATTTTCTTATCCTTTCGTTGTCTTATCCTTAAACTCTATACATCCACCCACTCAAGTTGATTCATTATATAGCCGACGGTTCGGCATCTCCTTTTCTCACTAATCGCGAGGCTTATTCGCCGGTGTATTCGGCGCGCAGCTGCCGTCGTCAAAATGGTACACTCGCTCCGGATGCAGGCCCAAGGGGCTTGTTTAACATACGAGCCTGTAATTGCTGGAACAGTTTGATTTTCTTGATGGAGAGGTTCATTCGAAGTCGTCTGGTGCCGTGAGGAGATGATTATGAATCGAGCGAGCACTGCAAGTTCCACCTGGTTGGGGTTTCTTTTTGGATTGGGTTCGTTCTGCGCGATGATGCCTCTCATCGCCACCGCAGCGCCCAACGAGCCCATTCAGTTCAACCGTGACATTCGCCCGATTCTTTCCGAACGCTGCTTTACCTGTCATGGCCCGGACGATGCCAAACGGCAAAGCAAGCTGCGCCTGGATCTGGAGGCGGCGGCAAAAAGCGATCTGGGCGGCCACTTTGCAATTGTGCCGGGCGAACCCGCCTCCAGCGAAATGATCCGCCGCGTCAGTTCCTCCGATGCCGCGCGCCGCATGCCACCCGCCTGGTCTGGCGCGGCGAAGCTGCAAGATCGCGAAATCGAAATGCTGACGCGCTGGATCACGGAGGGTGCGCCATGGCAAAAGCATTGGTCCTTCATTCCCCCCGCGCGTCCCAGCCTTCCGAGCATTAGCGACTCCTCTTTGGCCAAGAACCCCATCGACAATTTTGTCATCGCACGCCTCGACCGCGAGAGATTGAAACCGTCTCCTGAAGCCGATAAGCGCACCCTGCTCCGGCGCGTATCGTTCGATTTGAGCGGATTGCCTCCCACTCCCGCCGCACTGAAGGAGTTCCTGGAAGACTCGTCGCCTAACGCGTATGAAAAGGTCGTTGATCGTCTTCTGGCATCGCGAAGCTACGGCGAGCGGATGGCGATGCGCTGGCTGGACGCTGCACGATACGCCGACACCAATGGATATCAAACCGACGCCGAGCGTTCCATGTATCGCTGGCGCGACTGGGTCATTGATGCATTTAACCGCAACATGCCATATGACCGGTTCGCGGTGGAACAGCTCGCTGGTGATCTGTTGCCCAATCCCACCCGCGACCAAATCATCGCCACGGGATTCAATCGCAATCATCGCGGTAACGGCGAGGGAGGCATCATTGCCGAGGAGTACGCAGCCGAGTATGTTGTCGATCGTGTGGATACGACTTCGACTGTTTTCCTGGGCCTGACGCTGGGCTGCGCCCGCTGTCACAATCACAAATTCGACCCACTCACTCAAAAAGAGTATTACCAGATGTTTGCGTACTTCAACCGGGTTCCGGAGCGGGGTAACGCATTCAAATACGGCAATTCTCCACCCGTGCTTGCTGCTCCTACGCCGGATCAGGAAGCGTCACTGAAAGCGCTGGATCTTCAACTCGTCTCCGCGAAACAGCAGTTTGCAGCGCTGGAACCTCAAATTGCCCGAGCGCAAAGCGCGTGGGAAGCGTCGCTCCGCGGTGCAACCTCCGTCGACTGGGCCCAAGCCCGCGATGGCGCAGCATTTCTTGCTCTGGACAACGGCCTGGAGGGCAACATCACACAGGACCCTCCACGCTCGGAAAAATATCGCTACTTGATGGAGAATGGCCCCGTACAGCAGGCGATTTCCTTCACGGGCCGCGCGGAATGGAAGGACGGGACTGCGGTGTATGGCGCAGGGGCCATCGGCCAGGCAGGTTTGCGCCAAGCAGCGACGTTCGATGGTAAGCGCTACATTGATGTGGGCAACGTCGGAAATTTTGGTTTTTTCGACTCGTTCACGCTATCCGCTTGGATCAATCCGAAAGCTTCCACAGGCGCAATTATTAGCCGCGCTGTAGATGAGCCTGAAGCGCGAGGATGGACCTTTTCCCTGCGAGACGGCCATCTGAATGGAGATCTGATTCTGCGCTGGCTCGACGACGGCGTTCGCGTGGAGAGTGATGAGACCGTCCCCCTGAACCAGTGGTCGCACGTCGCGCTCACTTATGATGGCTCACGCCTCGCGAGCGGTGTCCACCTGTATCTCAATGGGAAAGCGCTCAAGGTCAAGGTCAACCTTGATTATATGAATCAGCCGTTCGATGTGAAGCAGCCGATGCGCATCGGGGCGGGCTTCGGACCTGCCAATCGATTTCAGGGGCGAATCTCGCAAGTCCGCGTCTATCGTGCGGCTCTTACGGACGAAGATGTCGCATCGCTTGCCGTGCCGGAACCGCTGACTGAACTCGCGCAACTTCCCGCCGCGCAACGAAGTGCCGCTCAGTCCAGTAAGCTGCGCAGAGCGTTCCTCGACCAATACGCGCCGGAAATGCTACGAACCGCATACAAGCGGGTGCTCGATCTCGAAGAGCAGCGAACGCGGATGACCGAAACCTTCCCCACCGTGATGGTGATGCAAGACATGCCGGTTCCGCGCGAAACGCACTTGCTTCTGCGCGGAGCTTACGACCGGCCTGGGGAAAAAGTGGAGCCAGGCGTGCCGGCGATTTTGACGCCACTTCCGAACGATGCGCCCGGAAACCGCTTGGGCTTGGCAAGATGGATCACCGACGCGTCAAATCCGCTCACCGCACGTGTGGCAGTGAATAGATTTTGGCAGAACGCGTTCGGAATCGGGCTTGTCAAGACCGTGGAAGATTTCGGCTCGCAGGGAGAGTGGCCGGAAAACCTGGATCTGCTCGACTGGCTGGCCACGGAGTTTGTGCGCACCGGTTGGGATATGAAGGCGATCCAGAAGACGATCGTGATGAGCGCGACCTATCGCCAAACCTCGAAGGTAAGTCCGCAAATGTTGCAACGCGATCCTGAAAACCGATTGCTTGCTCGTGGCCCGCGCGTGCGCCTTTCCTCTGAGATGGTGCGTGATCAGGCGCTGGCGATCTCCGGGCTCTTGGTGGATAAGATCGGTGGCCCGTCGGTAAAGCCATATCAACCGGCCGGGTTGTGGAAGGAACTCTCGGGTGGAGACGATTACAAACCCGACACCGGTGAAGGGTTATATCGGCGCAGCCTCTATACTTACTGGAAGCGCACAGCGCCTCCGCCCATGATGATGAACTTCGACGCCGCAGGGCGCGAGGCTTGCGTAGTGCGCGAACTGCGCACCAATACGCCGCTGCAATCGCTCAATCTGATGAACGACGTTACTTATCTGGAAGCGGCGCGCAAGATGGCGGAACGCATGATGACCGAAGGTGGCACTACACCAGCCCAGCGCATTGCCTACGGATTCGAGCTTGCGACCGCTCGCGAACCGGACAAGCGTGAGAGCGAAGTCCTGCAGTCGAGCCTCAGTTACTATCGCGATGCCTTTCAAAGCGACCCCGCCGCAGCGACGAAGTATTTGAGACAGGGAGAAGCTCCACGCGATTCATCGCTCGATCCACGCGAACTCGCTGCTTACTCCACAGTGGCTAGCATGTTGCTCAATCTGGACAAAGCAGTGACCAAGGAGTGACGAAATGAATCCCAATCTGCTCACACGCCGTTACTTTTTTGGAAAGACTGCCGCAGGACTCGGAACGGCAGCTCTCGCTAGCCTGCTTCAAGCCGACGAGTCCACCGGCGCGATGCCTGGAATTCCAAATTTTCCAGCGACGGCGAAACGCGTCATTTATTTGTTTCAGTCCGGTGCGCCATCACAGATGGACCTGTTCGACCACAAACCGAAACTGCGGGATATTGCAAAGTCCGAGCTTCCGGAATCGATTCGCAGTGGGCAGCGCCTCACC
Organism: uncultured Acidobacteriota bacterium; assembly: GCA_902826605.1. Lineage (GTDB taxonomy): Bacteria > Acidobacteriota > Terriglobia > Bryobacterales > Bryobacteraceae > Palsa-187. Next base: position 329,584 of record CADEFM010000003.1, on the reverse strand, counting down.
GGAATGACCTCCGGACAGGCCAGTTTCCCGGTGGCCCCATCGATCTTCCCGTTCCAGCAGCACGGAAACTCCGGCGCTTGGATCAGCAGCCTTATGCCGAATCTCGCGAAGGTAGCCGACGATCTGTGCTTCGTCAAATCGATGTACACGGAAGCAATCAACCACGATCCTGGTGTGACATTCTTCCAGACCGGGTTTCAGATTGCCGGTCGTCCTTCCATCGGCTCCTGGCTTGCATACGGCCTGGGCAGCGAGAACAAGGATCTGCCCGCGTTTGTCGTGATGATCTCCCAGGGCAGCGGGAATCCGAACGACCAGCCGCTGGCAGAACGACAGTGGGGCAGCGGCTTCTTGCCCAGTAAATATCAAGGAGTTAAATTCCGATCGTTGGGCGATCCCGTCCTCTATCTCTCGGATCCGGAAGGCTTCACTCAGCCGAAGCGGCGGCGTTTTATCGACGATCTGGCGCGGCTCAATCAATTCGAGCTGGACGAGTTCGGAGATCCGGAAATCGCGACGCGCATCGCACAGTACGAGATGGCGTACAAGATGCAAAGTTCCGTGCCCGAGCTCACCGATCTTTCCAAGGAGTCTGCCCACACCTTCGATCTGTACGGCCCCGACGCGCGCAAACCCGGAACGTTTGCCGCCAACTGTCTGCTGGCGCGCCGCATGGCGGAACGGGGTGTCCGTTTCATTCAACTCTTCCACCGCGGCTGGGACCAGCACAATGAATTGCCGAAGCAGATTCAGGGGCAAGCGCGGGACACGGACCAGGCATCGGCGGCGTTAGTGCAGGATTTGAAAGAACGCGGCTTATTGAAAGACACCCTCGTGGTCTGGGGCGGTGAGTTTGGCCGTACCGTGTACTGCCAGGGCAAGCTCACCGCGGACAACTACGGGCGCGATCATCATCCCCGCTGCTTCACAATGTGGCTCGCTGGCGGAGGTATCAAGCCCGGTATCAGCTTTGGCGAGACCGACGACTACTGCTATAACATCGTCAAAGACCCAGTCCACGTTCACGATTTGCACGCGACCATCCTGCGAACGCTCGGCATCGACCACACGAAGCTGACCTATAAATTCCAGGGTAGAAATTTCCGGCTCACTGATGTAGCGGGCAACGCGGTGAAGAGTATTCTAGGGTAATGGTCTTGTTGTCAAAATATTCATGCACTCCGGGATAGAACTTCAATAGTCCTCCTACGGAGGAGAGAATGGATGGAGACCTACATACGATTCAGCACTCGGACCGCACTACTGCTTGCGAAGAGTCACTCCCAACGTTTCTCCGCGATCCAGCCAATGAGAGCACCCGGCGCTAGGCTGGTGTAGAATTCCTGTCAGGGTCTGGTAGTAGCCGACGTACCAGTAGGGATCTTCTGCCGTGAGTCGAAGCGAATAGGGCGAGTACTTTTCACTACCCAGACCTCCCCGCAACGCGCGCGTGGCGGTGGCTAGATCGTCCGTCTCCAAGCGTACGACGGAGGAAACGCGCTAGCGTCCGATTCGCACCGAGTCCAATAGGATCAGCCGAATTTAGCAATTCGCCGTGCACAGATTTGGCGACAATAACGTCTTGCGAACCACAACGTTTTCAAAATGAGATCCCGAAGAAAACCTCGACTTGATTCTCTAAGGTATCGAAAACATGAAGCCACCTGGTATACCGAACCGTCGGCCCAATGCGCAGCGCACCGACGCGTGCTTCAATCCCTGCGCCGATTACAACGCCATGATCGGGTGAGGATGTGCGCGGGAATCTAAACGATGCTCCGCCCTCTACGAAGGGTCTGTAGCGCCATGCTTCCGAGCCAAATTGGTAGCCGCCCAGTATAGGCACTTCCCAAATTGAGGCTGCAATTTCCACTGGAGGCCGGTTGAACGCCGGACTTTCGGAGACGGAGGAGAATCTTCGTCGCAGTGGCCGATAGAGTCCGTCGATTTCCACAAAAAACTTACGGGGTAACTCCACCTTGAATGTGGGTCCGATGATTAGGCTACGGATCGCAGTACGATGCTCTGTCACATCGAACGTGGTCATGACAGGCGAGATCTGGGTTACCACGAAGGTCCTCGTGCCATCGAAAAAGTCATCAGTCATTGTCGTTCCGGCGAGCATGCCGAGAGTAACGCGTTTTCCCCAGGGGTGCCACCGCGAGGTCGATGCGTAGCTGATCTGCCCCAGAACCTCGATCTGGTCGCGTTTAAAAGATAGGGAGCCGCGATCGCCGCTACCCTCGCCCCACCGCGTGTACCGGATCACAGGCGCAAATCGCCACCGGCCGGTCTGAAACTCTACACCGGCCCCTGCCGTAATCCCAAAATGTGAGAGTCCTGGCTTAACGGAATCCGTTGTTCGAAACTCAGGCCCCGCTTCGAGAAACGGTTGAACGAACCCCGTTTTTAACCGGTACTTTGCCAAGACGGGAAACTCCCACGTGATGCTATTGCTACTGTCTTGGCGCAGCGTACGAAAAAGTCCATTAACCTCAATTGCGAAACTTGGGGTAAGAGAGAGTTCGACGGTGGGACCTAGAATAAAATGCTTGAAACGCAAGGGTCGATTCGCTTCAAGTGCACCATCCATAGGATTGAATGAATACCCAGTCGCGTAGTCATTTGTGAGCGCCTGGCCGCCGGTAACACCGAAACGCAAGACCTGACCGCGCACTGAAATGGCACCTACGAATAGGGCAAGCAGGATTGAAATCGTCACAGAGTATTTGGTGGTGGTTCTGAGCCACTACCGAGTATTTCACGATATTTCCTCTTTGACGGATAAGAAAGGAACCTGGTTTCCACTGTTTCAGAACTCCCTCGAAGTGCGGGTTATCTCTAAAAGCTATGGATGAATTATTGGACACAATTGCCAATTTCACCGGAATGGCCGCCCAGGATTAGACTACTGCTTGCGAAGAGTCACTCCAAGCGTTTCTCCGCGATCCAGCCAATGAGAGCACCCGGCGCTGGGCTGGTGTAGAATCCCTGTCAGCGTCTGGTAGTAGCCGACGTACCAGTAGGGATCTTCTGCCGTGAATCGAAGCGCATAGGGCGAGTACTTTTCACTACCCAGACCTCCCCGCAACGCGCGCGTGGCGGTGGCTAGATCGTCCGTCTCCAAGCGAGCGTGTCCGTACATGGCGATGACGGAACCTTGCGGCGCGCCGTTCACGATCAGCGCGCCGGTGACTCTCCCCTTCTGTTGATTCTTATCCCCCCAGATTCCTGCCCACAATCCCGCGTCTTCCAAAAGGAGTGTGACGTCGGCCGTTCCTGAGGGCTTGCCGCAAATATTGATGCGCGCCTGTCCTTTCCAAACGCCCCTCAAATGGGCTGCTCCTGGATCGACGCTCGCCCGTGGCAGGCCGACGTCGGCTGGCGGTGGCGGCCCATTGGGAATGGAGCTGGAACTCAGCAGGGTATTGTCCGGCCTGCCGTATGGCAAGCTTGGCGAGCTCTCGAGCGCGGCTTTCATCGGATTCACCGGCTTTTTTGAAAATCGCGCCCTGAGAGGAAGGCCAGGGCTTGGCGGGGGTTCCGGAACCTTCGGATCCGGCAAAGATGTCAACCGCTTCAGATAACCATCGCATGCCGTGCGCATGCCTGCGTCGAAGTAGGGTTGCTGCGCAGCTTCCTTACTCAAACAAAGGCTCAACATAACCTCCGAGTGCAGCGAGTTTGCATCCAGATTGACCTTCGCTCTTGTATACACCTTCACGTCTACACTAGTGCCGGCGCCCTTGTGAACGCTGGCAACGGCCAAGGTTGGAAAACTTGTGATGTCCAAGTCCTTGGCGAGCATCGCGTGATTCGGTTCACTGATTTCCGCTGAAGCGAATAGAGCGCGACGGGCAAGAATGGGATCCCGCATGATGGCGTTGGCCACCAGCGCGCCCATGGCGCCGGACTCGGGTCCATTGCGATGGAAGAGCAAGATGACGAACTTGCGGGAATTCTCAGCCATCACCACCGCTAAGAGAGGATCCGGTATTAAGGGAATTATTTCTTGTGCGATACCGTACGCCTGCACAAGCAGAAACATAGCCAGCAGCGCGAACGTCTTACCTCGAGGTGGCAGGTGTTCCTTCATGTTAGGGCAGTATACAAATTTCTGCCCCGCGATGCATCCGCCACGATGTTGAGACGTTGGCGGATGAGTTCGACCGCAATTCCCGCTGCTGGGAGTATCAGGCGATGGTTACCGCGCCACGGGCAACTCGCTGAGCAGGTTGTCCGCCGTCACCCGGAGTCGCACACCCGGGTTCGTTGCCTCTGGTTAGTTCCAGTAATACCATTTTAGCCCCGCCGCCACGGTTGGGGCGACCGTGTTTCGGATTCGAAACCGTTTCGTAATCGCCTGTATATCTTGTTTCGTTACCCTCTTGCAGTGGGCCGACGCGCGCCTCAAAAGTTTTCGGCCCCAACGCGACCGTGGCTCAAGACCTGGAACCCGAGTACATCACCGTCTCCGAAGACTCCAAGACCGCCTGGGTCACGTTGCAGGAGAACAACGCGATCGCCGAGTTAGACATTGAGAAGGGGAAGTTTACCGAAATCCACGGTTTGGGCTTCAAGAATCACAATGAAGACGGCCAAGGGTTTGATGGGAGCGCTATTGACAGCGCCACCAACAATGGCATCAACATTCAGAAATGGCCCGTGCTAGGCATGTACCAGCCGGATGGGATCGCCTCGTACCGGGTTGGAAAGCACACCTACCTGGTGACGGCCAATGAAGGTGACGCCCGCGAATACTCCAACTTCGTCGAGGAAGCTCGCGTGCGGGATCTAATTCTGGATCCAACCGCGTTTCTCAACCCTACTCCGGCGCAGTTGCAGGCGGCAGGCGCTCCTTTGCGGGATCTGCGCGTGACCTCCGCCAGCGGTAAAGTGGACCCGGCTTGCACGGCCGGATGCGTCTACAACAAGCTCTATTTGTTCGGCGCCCGTTCCTTTTCCATTTGGAATACTAACGGTTCCCTGGTATTCGATAGCGGAGATGAAATAGAAAAGCAGGTGGCCGCTCAATTCCCGGACTTCTTCAACGTGAATCACACCAGCAATACCAAGGACAATCGCTCTCCCCGCAAAGGGCCCGAACCGGAAGGAGTGACCCTAGGCAAGGTCCGCGGCCGCACGTATGCATTCATTGGGCTGGAACGCATGAGCGGTGTCATGATCTACGACATCACGAATCCCAAGGATCCGGAGTTCGTGAGCTACTTCAACGACCGTTTCCCGACGAACCCAGCGGCCGACGGAAACTCCGACCTGGGTCCTGAGGGCCTCAAGTTTATTTCCGAAGACGAAAGCCCCACGGGCGAACCTTTGCTGCTGGTGGGCAATGAGGTCAGCGGCACGGTAGCGATTTATCGCATTGTGCCTGGCCGGCGGTAAGCCAAGCCCGCATGGCGGCTCGCGTGGGTTTCCACCCCGTTAGCCGCTCCGCGCGGAGCCCCTGGGGTATAGGGAGGCAGAACTATACCGCGGGCGGTGCCGCGGCTGGCCCTGCCGGTTCCGGAAACTGCCAAATCCTCGGATTTCGATTTTGTCACCCCCCGCACGGAGCGCACCGACGCTGTCGAAGATCGCCTCGACGGTTACCTCAGAATCTATTTTTCCATTTCGACCACGGCAGCCCGCGAACCAGTCGTTGTCACTACTCCTATTCGCACGCCATAGAACCCTTTGATTTACTTGCGGCTTCTGTGACTGTCGGCGACGCCCTGGTCGCTGCCAGTGGGCAGAACCCTGGCGGGAATCGAAATTTGGCTCCCCAGAAATACGGATCTTCCAAATTTCTCCCCACTCAGATAGGCTCCACCTTATTGATTCTATTAATACATAGTTTGGTATGAGAGCCGGCACAGAACCAAAATCCGTGCGAAGCAATTGGCTTCGTTAATGGAGCGACCGTTCCGCTGCTCAACCTAGTTCCCGGTATTTAAGTGGAAGATCCATCCATGCCAGAACACAAATTAACATGTTTTAATGAATTATGCCCCGCATGGCACAGTTTGTATTGGCCCTGATCGTCGGTTTGGCTATTTTGACGTGGGCGGCATCCGGCGTGGTCCAGACCACCGCGCGGGAATGGTTTGAGCGTGACGTGAATACGCGCGCTCGTCTGGTACTGGCCGGCGCAACTCAGTCCATGGCCAATAGCTGGTACAGCGAGGATGAAGACCTACAGAAACAATTGAGGGGTCTTTTGCGCGACGAACGTGTTATGGGAGTTTCGGTGTGTAACGCCGACTTGAGCCAGCGCACCAGTACCCCGGGTTTTCCGGAGGAGTTTGATTGTTTGGCCGTAGGTAGCCGCGTCCGCGCGCCCGAGGAGGGATCGAACGAGTTGCAGGAGTGGAGCACGGTCGCAACCCTTCCCACAGGCCGCGTCCATGTGAGCGTCATGCCGGTGGAAGGACTGGAACGACAATTTGGATTCGTGGTTCTGCTGCACGATCTCAGCTATATCGAACGGCGCGAAGCACAGGCGCGGACGTTCTTGCTGATTGCCTTCGCCTTCCTCGCGGTCTTGGCATTTGGCTTACCGATGTTTGTGACCAAGTGGGCGCGTTATGGATGGAGCTCCGAACTGCGGAGCGTGCTGCGCGGTGATGGAAAGCAAAGCCGGGAATTCCAGCCGATCCTCAGCGACGTGCGCGCGCTGGTGGAGCGCATGGCTAACGAAAAGGAAGACGTCCCAGGACAGTGGACCGCGGAACGATTGAAGCAGACTCTGAACCGTCATTTGCACGGCGAAAAGATCGTTATTCTGGCGAATCGTGAGCCTTACATCCATCAGCGCACGATCGATGGCGAGATCGAGGTCCAGCATCCCGCGAGCGGCCTGGTTACCGCCCTAGAACCAGTGATGCGCGCTTGTTCCGGTGTATGGGTTGCTCATGGAGGAGGCGATGCGGATCGGGAAGCTGTGGATCGTAACGATCACGTCCGAGTCCCGCCAGGTGAGGAGTCGTATCATATCCGCCGGGTATGGCTTTCAGAAGAGGAACAGCAAGGTTATTATTACGGCTTTTCAAACGAAGGATTATGGCCGTTGTGTCACGTTGCCCACGCTCGGCCGCTGTTCCGCGCCGAAGATTGGCGGCAATACCAGGCCGTCAACCAAAAATTCGCCGATGCAGTCTGCAGCGAAGTTGATTCAAAAGATCCCATTATTCTGGTGCAGGACTACCATTTCGCGCTTGCACCGGCGATGATTCGGAAACGTTTGCCCGCGGCGACCGTAATCGTGTTTTGGCACATTCCCTGGCCCAACGCCGAACGGATGGGAATTTGTCCGTGGCGTAACGAGCTGCTGGATGGAATGTTGGGCGCCAGCATCGTGGGCTTCCACACACAGCTCCACTGCAACAATTTCGTGGATTCCGTGGACCGGTATCTGGAAACGCGAATAGATCGCGAGCATAGCGCCGTGGTCATGCAGGGCCACCGTACATTGATCCGCCCGTATCCCATCTCTCTAGAATGGCCAGTCCGCTGGGCGGAGAATGCGCCGAGCCCGGAAGACTGCCGCGCTCAGGTGTGGCGCGAGTTCGGATTGAAGCCAAATGCGCTTCTAGGTGTTGGGGTGGACCGCCTGGACTACACCAAGGGTATCGAAGAGCGCTTGCTCGCGGTGGAGCGGCTTTTGGAACAGCACCCGGAATTCCGCGGCAGATTCAGTTTCGCGCAACTCGCGGCACCCAGCCGGACCAAGATCGAACGGTATCATGCATTGAACGAGATGATAGAGGGGCTGGCGGCACGCATCAACCAGCGGTTCGGAAGCGCCGGGTACCAGCCCATCATTTTATTACGCTTCCACCACGAGCCTCCGGAAGTATTTCGGTTCTATCGGGCCGCCGATGTCTGCTATGTCAGCAGTCTGCACGATGGAATGAATCTTGTGGCGAAGGAATTCGTGGCTGCGCGCACCGATCTCAAAGGTGTGCTGGTGCTTAGTGAGTTCACCGGCGCGGCGCGGGAACTAACGGAGGCGCTCATTGTGAATCCCTATGATTTGGAGGCCAGCAGCAATGCTTTGGCTGCAGCTTTGATGATGCCACTGGAAGAGCAAAAGGACAGAATGCGCTCGATGCGATCCCTTCTGGTGCAGTTTAACGTCTATCGTTGGGCTGGGAAGATGTTGGTGGATGCCGCACGAGTACGGAACCAGGAGCGAGTGACTGGCCGGCTGGCCGGGCGGTCGGCAGTGAGTTCAACGCTCTAAGATGCAATACCTGCTTTCACGGGCTGCCCGTCCGATTCTGACGCGACTGGCCCAGGAAAAAACCCTCTGTGCATTCGATTTCGACGGCACGCTGGCTCCCATTGCCGAGCATCCAGACCACGCCGTTCTAAGCGACCAGACCCATTTGCTGCTCGGGCGTTTGGCGGCGCTCTATCCGTGCGTAATACTTTCCGGACGCGCGCGTGCGGATCTCCTAGGCAAGCTGGGCAGCGTGAATGTTGGCCATGCCATAGGCAACCACGGCGCGGAAGCGGAAGGCACCACCGGAACGAGGCATGCGGAAGTAGGGCGATGGAAGACCGCTCTGGAGCTTGAGATCGGCCCCTTGCCCGGACTATGGGTTGAACATAAAGGACTGTCGCTAACGGTGCATTACCGTCAATCGCCGCGAAAAGCTGAAGCCAGGCGGCGGATTATGGACGCGACCAGGAACCTTGGACGAGTTCGGGTGTTTGGCGGCAAGAAGGTGGTCAACATCGTGATCGACGGCGCCCCACACAAAGGACAGGCGCTGATTCACGAACGGGCACGCCTGGGATGCAGCTGGGCTCTTTATGTGGGCGATGACGACAATGACGAGGACGCCTTCAAGGCAGGTGGCAATATCGTTCCGGTACGGGTTGGGCGCAAGCGCAATTCGCATGCCCATTACTACCTGCGAACACAATGCGAGGTAGATCAGCTGCTCGAGCTGATGGTTACGCTGCGAGAGCCGAAGGCAACCATCGGATAGCGCGCCGTGGGTATATGTTAATCGCGGCGCTCGTAGTTTTTCTTGATAATTGCGACCAGGATCAAGAGGTAGGCGATGAGGCGAATCAGATATACGGACGCGCTCCCTTCATTTGGCCGTGGAAGGAACAGGATGGACACGCGGTTGAATCCTTCAATGATGAAGGATGCGGCAAAGGAGAGAAAGAAGGAATCACGAGTCTCTTTCCAGAACTTTAGGAAGAAAAGACCGGCGGTCACCGAAGCGGTAGCAATCACGCCTACTAGAAATGATTCGATCATCGAATTAACGACTGTCCCATATTAGTCCGTAAAGCAATATAGCCATTGCGAAGGCCGCGGTCGATAGGCGGAAGACGTAGAGATCAACCCCGGGAAAAATAACGAGATCAACAAGAATTAAAATGTTCGATATCGTCAATCCCGCAAAGCAGATGCCGCTCCAGAGCAACAGCTTCCTCTTGACTCGGACATAGGCTCGGAGCAGCAGAACCGCACACGCTAGCGTTACCAGAGCTCCCAAGAGGTAAATGGCGGCACCCATGCTATTCGTGCTCCTTATTGAGCCGGAAGGCTCGCGCAAACTCACGAACCGCAGACGACGCCTTAGAGTGGATCATGTTTGAGATTCGTATCATCTCATGCCGATAGGCCTCGTTCAGCGAACTCAGAAGGCGATCATTGTCCGGCGTGGACAGGTAGCAGTAGTGCCTTGGCTCTGGGGCTGCGGAAAGCAGCCGGTCCCGTGCCAAATCCTGAAGAATGATTTTAGCAACTTCTGGCTTCACCCAAAGCCGCTTGGCCAAGTCCTCTACGGACCAAGTGTGAGGACGTTCCCGCCACAGCAGCAGCACCGCCTCCAGGTGCGGAATGCTTTCAATCCGCTCTAGGATGAACCGATCGACTTCGGCCTTCAGTTGATTATCGTCAGTCATTGTTGACCAATAAGAGCGCGGAGGCATCAATCGACGCTAGGCGTCTCTGACCCCCACTGGACGAAGTGTCAACACCGCTAATGGTATCGTGCTCTCGCGATTAAGCGCAAATCAAGTACAATCACAATCAGCATCCTCCTGTGCCTGCCGGATGTAGTCAACTGAAGTTTCTTGCCCGCCGGGTACATGCCCGCCGGATGCATGCCCGCCGGATGCATGCCCGCCGTAGTTCGGAGCAATGATCCACCCTTCATGGCGCCACTGCTCGCCCCGGTCAGGTCACTATCTATGTAAACTTCTATCATGCGCGACGATGGCTATTTCGACGAGCATGTGGCCGCGCGGTACGACGCGTCCGCAGCAGAGATGTTCGACCCCGCCGTCGTCACGCCTACAGTGGATTTTCTCGCGGCACTCGCCGGGCGGGGCCGGGCCCTGGAGCTCGGCATCGGCACGGGACGGATCGCCATTCCGCTCGCACAGCACGGCGTGCCCGTACACGGGATCGATCTGTCGGAAGCGATGGCGGCGCGACTCCGTGCCAAGTCCGGCGGCGGCATCGGCGTCACGATCGGAGATTTCGCGACGACGTCCGTCGCTGGGCCGTTCGCCGTCGCTTACCTGGTCTTCAACACGATCATGAATCTGACCACGCAGGCGGCGCAGGTCGCCTGCTTCCGCAACGTCGAGGCTCACCTTGCGCCGGGCGGTTGCTTCGTCGTCGAAGTGATGCTGCCGGACTTGCAGCGCCTCCCGCCGGGCGAGACGGTCCGTCCCTTCAAGCTCAGTGAAACACGCCTAGGGTTCGACGAATACAACATCGCGGAGCAGGGTCTGATTTCCCATCATCTGGAGCTGGTCGGTGGCACGTGGGAACGGCGTTCCATTCCGTTCCGCTACGTTTGGCCCGCGGAACTGGACCTGATGGCACACCTTGCGGGGATGAGCTTGCGCGAACGGTGGTCGGGATGGAACCGAGAGCCGTTCACTAGCGACAGCCGACGCCTGGTGGCGGTCTGGGAGAAACCCGGACCCGCCAGTTGATCCACATCGGCCAATCATGAAGCATGGGCCTGCACTCAATCGTCTCTGGAACGATGAGGATCGGTATGTCCTGTAAAGGCAGCTGAGTGAGGGCAGGTGCGGAAAGCCATGCAATGCGGTACCGCACCCAAGTGACCTGCTCTCGCCGGGGTCACCTCAATGGGAGACCTACTTCTCCCGTGGGTAAGGGCGTCCCGTGGTCACGCGTGATGACACAGGTCGCTTTAATTCGTCAGGCCGCGCTGCATCGAGTCTCGCCAGCGTATGCTCTATGGCGCGTATGTGAGCAGCCTTCAAATCGGAGTTCGGCATCGATTGCACCATGCGGAGCCGGTAAATCTCGAACTTCCGTTCAGGTGTGGTCGGCATTGTTTCGGAAAGGATGGCATTGAATCGAGAATGACCGGATTCACCCATGAACATTCTCTTAACCTCAATACCCGTATGAAATGACTGCCCCTCCGTGCAGTAAGTCACATGACCGAATACTACGCACTCTCCGATCTGCACTTTGACAATCGCGCCCGCCCCGAAGCGCAACGAAAGCTCGGCGCCTAGGCCGGATTGTGAAATGTCAACGATCCTGCCCGAGGCAACCCGGTCTTGCGCCGCGACTTCCGTCACGGTCACTTCCAGGTCCTCAGGGTAGCGCCGATTAAGCCTCCGGTCCATGCCTCTATAATCGGCGGAATTGAAGAAAGCTTCATAAACCTACAGAGAAATCCATGCGCGGGTTTGATGATAGTAAGAGCAACGGCCAACGATTGAAAAGGAAGACATCCGCGGAGAGCGAGCCGTGCTGATGCAGATCGTATGCCGGTGATTCTGTCGGTGCCAACGGTGGTGTCCTACTCTGAGGACACTACCGTGCCAACCATGCTGGCATGAACTCCGTGTTAGTGTTGACAATGGAAGCGCCTCAATGCGCATCAACCTTATGAAAACCTCTGCCTTCGCACTGCCTATCTTGCTGAGTGCGCTGGTTTGGGCGCAGGACGGCCGCCCACGGCTTCGCCCCCTTAACGATCAATCCACCAACGCCAAGACCGGACCCGCCGTCGGTTCGCATATCCCCGAGTTTGCCGCGACGGATGTGAACGGCAAGCGCCAGACCTTCGACACACTGAAGGGCCCCAAGGGACTTGTCCTGGTCTTTGCCCGCTCAGCCGACTGGTGCCCTTACTGCAAGACGCAACTGGCCGACCTCAATCGCCAGGTCGAGGGTTTCCGTTTGAAAGGCTTGAACGTTGCATCCCTGACCTATGACAGCTCCGATATCCTACGAACGTTTGCCACCCGTCTCGGCATCCGTTACCCCATGCTGTCTGACCCCGACTCCATTGTCATTCGCGCCTTCGACATTCTGAACACCAACGTCGACAAAAACACGCCGCGCTTCGGAATCCCGTTCCCCGGCACCTATATCATCAACGAAAAAGGAATCATCACGGCCAAATATTTCGACGACGATTATCGCGAGCGTTCCTCCGCCGCCAGCATTCTAACTCGCGAATTTGGTGCCGCGGGCGTTCTGCAGAATACCATTGAGAATTCTCAGCTCAAGCTCACCTATTCCGCAAGCGACGCCACGCTCGCCCCCGGACACCGCACCGCGTTAGTGATCGAAATTGACCTTAAACCGAAGATGCACTTGTACGCACCCGGTGTCCAAAACTATCTCCCCATTGATTGGCAGATGGCCGAATCGAAGGCCTGGGTGGCGTTTCCGGCGGCATATCCTCCTTTCAAGATGCTGAATCTTCCGGTGATCAAGGAGACGGTGCCGGTTTACACCAACCACATCCGGATTGTGCGTGACCTGGTCGTTGGTCTCGACCCCGAAGTAGCTCCCGCGCTCGGAACGGGCCGCACAATCTCCGTCGAAGGTTCATTCCGCTACCAGGCCTGCGACGACAAGGAGTGCTACTTGCCAAAGACGATCCCTTTGCATTGGACTTTCAAAGTTGGACAACTCGACACCCAGCGCGTGCCCGATGGCTTGCAGCGCAAATGAACTGACTGAACCCGCGACTCAATGTAGCCGGAGCACAAACCCACCTCCAACCACCACGTTATGCTGTCTTCCGTTGAGAGGTACGTTGTACGACGGATTGCCTGAATAAAAATCACGCACCTCTCCTCGTAAGCCCACAAACTTCCAGAATTTGATGTCAACGCCGCCTCCGAAATCAAAAACGCCGTGACTGGCGGAACGCGGAGCGGGATTGGGGGAACCGCCAAGGGTTGTCGTGCTGTGCTCAAACAAGGCCCATCCTCCGCCAAACGCGGCATAGGGCGCGACCGAGCTGCGCGGAAAAAACTTCACTCGAATGCCGGGAGTGACAAACAAGCTCGCGACGTCTTTCGTCAGCCCGAGATTGGTCGACGTGACCACCCGTTGCGGATTGGCCAGCATGTGCACCTCACCATAAATGGCCACATTGGATGACGCCACGAGGCGATATCCATAATTGGCCTGAAGCGCCGTTCCTGAACCCAGTTCGAAACGTGTAGTTCCAGATATTCGGTCCTGGCCGAGTAGACGGCCCAGAGTCAAGCCAACTTCGTGCTTCGGAGGGGCAGTACTTTGGGCGACTAATTCAGGTAAGCCAATCATAGTTAATACGATGCCGGGCATGCCATGGCGAATAGTCATGTTATTCAGGCGCATGTCTATATTAGACACCGATCGCCGAAAACGGTGTCACCGAGTAACGCCGAGGCATCTGCGAGCAAGTGAACTCTGGGTGACGAGTTCACATTTGCCATCATTAAGGATAGTGACAGACGCCGATCTCATTCGCCTTGCGCTGTTCCGCTCAGCCAAGGAAAGGTCCCGGGATGAGAACGACGTCCGAGACAGGAGAAGTCGGTAGCGCGTTAGTGCTGACCTCGCCGATATCCCTCAGCGTTATCCAATCCGGGCACGGCCGCGTTGCGCGCTGCGGTCCCGGCGGTGCGCCGCCATAAACCATAGCGACGCCCCCGCGATTGTGATCGCCACGATCCATACCATCGCGCCTACCCACAGTGCGCCGTCAGCTGCTGGCGCCTTGATCTCAACCCCGGTCAGTATGCCCCAACGCTCCGTCATCCAATGCAATGCCGTATGGCACACAAGCGCCGATAGAATGATAGTTCCCATACGTTCGGCGACCACGTAGCGGAACAGCAATTCGAGCACGGGAATGAGCAGCGCCAGCACCAGCAATTGGCCCAGTTCCACTCCCAGGTTGAAAGAGAGCAGCGACGTCAGCATGTGCGTTCCAGCGAACTGCAGCGTCTCACGCAGCGCAAAGGAGAAGCCGAAGCCATGAATCAGGCCGAAGCCGAACGCAAACATCCAGCGGTGCTTTACCGTGGCGCCGCCGGCCATGTTTTCGATCGCCATATATACGATGGATGCGGCGATCAACATTTCGATTAAAGGCGGGAACCAGGACCCGTCCGGCGCGAAGTTATATGCGGACGCAATCAGTGTGATGGAGTGCGCCAGGGTAAAAGCGGTAACCACCGCGACGAGACCGCGGAATCGCCGGAAGGGTATCACCAGGCAAAACAGAAATAACAAATGGGTAGGGGGTAGGGGCGACTGAAACCGAGGTTCACTAGCAGGGGGCCGGACGCGCGTGCTATGCTGCATCTTCCCGGATGCCTGTCCCGCACCATCAAATCTATCGGCGACAGCAAGTCGCCACAATACCAACCGGAATCGGAGTCTACGTGCTCTGCGATCTCGACGAAGTTCCTATTTACGTCGGGAAATCGACCGATGGGATACAGAACCGAGTGCGACGCCATTTAACAAGCGCCCGGAGCGACACCATAGCCAATCGCCAACTTGACGTTTGGGAGGTGGCGTTCGTCTGGGCCTATCCTTGCGCCACGAAAGCAAGTATTCCGCCGCTCGAAGCTTACCTATTCCATCAGCACGATCCCCAGAGCCCATTGATGAACGGGGCCATACCCCAAAATCCCGGCCAGCTTCCGTTCCCTCATCCAGAGAGGATTCGAGTTCAGGTATTGCCTGATGATGAAAGGGCAATCAGGCGAGACCCCAGCCGACGCTTACCTCGGCAAAGTCAGTTCTACTTCCAACTTGTTGATCACATCCAAACCGTAAAGGATTCCCGTCAGTTGCGCCGCTCTCTTCAGGCTCACTTCGACCGACTCCGCCGATATCACGCGAGCTTCACGGGGAATGTTCTCGAAGCTCCCTCAGAAGACGACGAAGACCAAGATTGAGTCGGCACGTCCAGATAACGAGTGGCATCCAGTTCATCTTTCGTAGGGCCCGATAATTGGCTTTATCGCGCGTCACGTTCCGGCCGATCTTTCGATTCCAGTATTCGATATTGGTCGAAGGACGCTTCCCGTCTTCGCACGAATGCCCGTGCCAGAAGCACCCGTTAACGAAGACCGCAATGCTCCGGCTGGTAAACACCAGATCCGGTGATCCGGGCAGCGCCTTGCGATGAAGGCGGAATCGAAAGCCAGCCGCGTGGACCGCTCGGCGAACGGCCAGCTCCGGGTTGGTATCCTTTGACCGGACGCGAGCCATAACTTCACTCCGGGTCATGGGTCGTTCACCCGCGTCGCCTTACCTCGGGGCCCGCGCCGCCCATGTCGCTGCTCGCGATTCGGTGCTTGTTCGGAAGGTCGAGTGGTCTCCACGGTTCTCGATTTCGGGGAGCCGGGTTCTGCCGGACGCAACAACAGCCCTAGACAAGGGGCCAAGCAACTGGTCGTTGAGGGCCGTTACGACGCTCCGGGCCACGCCGTCGCCCATCGCCTTGTACGCTTCGTTGTAGGTGCCCGGCAACTGAAACTCATCCGGGAGACCCATTAGACGGGCAGCCTCACGCGGCGATAGCAGACGCGAACGTATCTTCTTGCCTTCGACTACTAGAATCGTCTGACGGCTTGATCCCCCGCCCGGAGTCCGAAGGCAACCGGCAACCCCATCAAATCTTACCTCAGCCCGCTGCTGGCCTTCCCGCATCCGCTTGTAGAGGAAGCCCACGCGCAACTTCTCGGACTCTGATACCTCTTTCACTTTAGAGCGGTTGAGATCACTCATCATCCCAAGAAGTCGTTTCGTCTGGGCCACGGTGTTCCATTCTACACGGTCAGGATTAAGTTCAATAAACGTCTCGACTGGTTGAGATCGCCTGCGAATGGGAGGCTCGAACCGCCACCATTCCCAACGGTCCTTCACGGATTTCGGCAATGCGCGCCAAGCCCTTACGAGGGACTTCGAAATATGGGGGCCAAAAGGCAACTCCTCAGCGAGGTCCTCGCATTCTACCCGTCGATCTACCGCAACAATGAAGACGCGGGGCCGGGACTGGGGAAGGAACCATTTAGCGTCGAGGACCATGGCGCCGAAATTCATATCCAGCGCGGCTAGAGACTCACAGAGTCCTGTGAAGTTATCACCGTAGAGAAGGCCCGTGACGTTCTCGATAACGATCATCGGGGGACGTCGCCCGGCATCGTGCAAATCTCTCATCAGCCGCCAAAAGGCCCAGAACGTTCCGCTACGCCCAGCCGACATCCCACGTTGCCACCCAGCCAGGGAAAGATCCTGGCAGGGGAACGAAGCCCAAGCCATATCGGCGGCCGGCAGAGCCTTGGCGTTAACCTCGGCTATATCTCCGCAACGGAACTCGCTCTTGCCAAAGTTCGCGGTATAGATGCGTTCTTTCGAAGGATCGATATCGTTGGCCCACAAGCAACGCCAAACGGGAAGTAAACCTTGCCGGACTAAACCCGCACCGGCGAAAAATTCGAGGAAAGTTGGAGTCGGCAAATCCGTTTCACCATCACCTTTGCATGCCAGTTCTCGCTCAACGTTTCCGACATCGTTCCGTTCGCTTGCAACGAAGGAGCGGAACGTCAATCGAAATTGCGTGGGCATTGCATCCTGCTAACGATCATAACCTGAGCACAAGCGACTTGGAGTAAGGATTTTCAGAGGCGACCTACGATCAAACGCAATTTCGTCTTTGTTCGTGACGGTTCACCATCGAAAACCACGTCGGGTCTTATCCAATCCGGGCTCAGCCGCGTTGCGCGCTGCGGTCCCGGCGGTGCGCCGCCATAAACCATAGCGACGCCCCCGCGATTGTGATCGCCACGATCCATACCATCGCGCCTACCCACAGTGCGCCGTCAGCTGCTGGCGCCTTGATCTCAACCCCGGTCAGTATGCCCCAACGCTCCGTCATCCAATGCAATGCCGTATGGCACACAAGCGCCGATAGAATGATAGTTCCCATACGTTCGGCGACCACGTAGCGGAACAGCAATTCGAGCACGGGAATGAGCAGCGCCAGCACCAGCAATTGGCCCAGTTCCACTCCCAGGTTGAAAGAGAGCAGCGACGTCAGCATGTGCGTTCCAGCGAACTGCAGCGTCTCACGCAGCGCAAAGGAGAAGCCGAAGCCATGAATCAGGCCGAAGCCGAACGCAAACATCCAGCGGTGCTTTACCGTGGCGCCGCCGGCCATGTTTTCGATCGCCATATATACGATGGATGCGGCGATCAACATTTCGATTAAAGGCGGGAACCAGGACCCGTCCGGCGCGAAGTTATATGCGGACGCAATCAGTGTGATGGAGTGCGCCAGGGTAAAAGCGGTAACCACCGGGACGAGACCGCGGAATCGCCGGAATGGTATCACCAGGCAAAACAGAAATAGCAGATGGTCCGTGCCGTCAAGAATGTGGTCGAATCCCGACCGTACAAATCTTCCGGCCGCCTGATACCACTCCGGGTCCAGTTCGACCAATCCTGGGTCGCTCTCGAATTCGAAAGCGCGAATGGCCCCGCCGGGAGGCAGAAAGCGAAGCACCGTCACCACGCGCAGCCCCAGCCGCAGAAGCCCCCCGGGCCTGATGGAAAAACGAGACCGTTCCGATTGAATCGGGTACTCGAACAAAATATCGAGCGTCACCTGCTCCCAGGAAACGTTGGCATTCAGTTTCGGGCCGTTTAGGTGAGCTTGCGCCTGTTCATATGCACTGAAGGACTTGTCGGAAAGGAGAGCCAGGCGCGTCGTCAAAATACGCGGTTTTGGCAGGATCGCATCGTTTTCCCTAAGTTCCAGGAAGTTGGAAATCCACAAGGTGGCGTTGTCCGGAAGCATGGGATCCACTTTCTCCAGATCCAAAAAGTTGGTATTCTCCCGCGTGGGAAAATCCGTATCGCGCATGGCTCTGAGCGGAACCCGAACCAGCATTTCCAAACGGTTACCAGTAGGTTTGAGAAACGACTGAACGGTTACGTCGTTGGGGATGTCGTGGGCGTTCGCGCGGCTGAGACTGAACAGCAGTATCAGCAGCCAACCTGCATGGGGAAGCGTAGCCGCATATGGCGCTGCTGCCCGGCGAGAATCAGAGTGCATGCGTTCCGCGTAGTACCGAAACGTTCAGGATAGCTCCGCTATTACTTCGACGCGCCAGCCGGCATGGGCAGGTGGATCGACATAATCACCAGCTTTCCCTCGGTCTTGGTAAAAGCGTGGGGCGTATTCGGAGGAACCATAATGAAGTCCCCTTTTGCAATGCGCCGCGGCGTGCCGCCTTCCACTCCCGATCCCGTCCGGTTGGCGCCTTTGCCCCGCTTCTCGTCTTTTAGCTTGCCGCCTGTCGTGAACAGCCCAGCTCCGTCCACCACGTAGATGAATTCGGCGTCTTGCTCGTGGGCCAGGGGAGGAGTATCGATGGCCTGAAGCCGGGACTCAAGATTGGCCAGGAAGGGTCCGGATTTGCCCAGCGGCTGAATGAAGTTGCCCTCATCGGGCTTTCGCTCAGCCTGGGCCTTGGCCATCATCGCAGCGACGTCTTTCGCGCTGACGTACTGCACGCCAGACTGGGCGTTCATCAGCGCGGCCGCTCCCGCAAGAGTCATGATCCAGGTAAATTTCATTGCTTCTCCTTGGATGGGTTGCTAGAGTTGTCCACCGCCTGGCGTAGGAAATAATGTCTATTTCTTAGGCCAGACAACGCCCTGGTCTTTCTTCGTAACTGTCATCAGACCTTTGTATTCGAACTTTTGCACGCGCTGGCCCCGATAGGTTTCCGTTGTATACACATTCCCCTTCGAATCAGTGGCGATGCTGTGGACGGCGTAAAATTGGCCCGGCTGGCGGCCGCCGTCGCCAAAAGTGGTAATCACTTCGAGCGTTTCACGATTCACGACGCGCACCTTCTCGTTCGCCCCATCGGGAATATACATGAACTTCTGTTGAGGATCCTTGGAGAAGGCGACATCCCACACCGCTCCGTCTCCCAGCGTGTTCTTGTCGTAAATCGCTTCCTTCACGAAAGTGCCGTCTGTTTTGAAAACCTGCAGGCGGTCGTTCACCCGGTCACAAGCATAGACAAATCCGTCGTCGGAGACGTCCGCGCAGTGCACAGGATTGCGGAACTGCTTTGCGATCGGCGCATTCGGATCGTAGTTGCCAAGATTGGTGTCGTCGGGCTTGTTCCCGTAGGCGCCCCAATGCCGCTTATATTTGCCGGTGCTGGCATCGAATACGATAACGCGCCGGTTTCCGTAGCCGTCGGCTACATACAATTCGTCGGTCTTCTTGTCGACAAAAAGCTTGGCCGGCAATCTCAGATTTTCGGTGTCGTTGCTGCCTTTGCTCTTGTAAGGCTTGCCGATCTGCATCAGGAATTTACCGTCCTGAGTGAACTTGAGAACCTGATTGTCGGCATAGGCGGTACTCGCGGTGGTTTGATCTTCGAGTGGCGTGCCTTCTTTTTTGGCCTGTTTCCCAGCGCCTGCGGGAGCTCCGCGTCCATTGCCTCCGATCCATACGTTCCCCTTGTAGTCGACGGTGATTCCGTGATTCGACGCAGGCCAGTCGTAACCTTGCCCAGGACCACCCCAACTGTGCACCAGATTGCCTTCCTGATCGAACGCGAGAACCGGCGGCGCCGCGATGCAGCATTCCGCGCTCTTCGTGGCGAGGTATGTCTCCTTGGCTTCGAGCGAACCTGCGCGATGAATGATCCAGACATGATCTTGCGCATCCACCGAAACGCCGATCACATTTCCGATGACCCAATGGTTGGGCAGCGGCTTGGGCCACATAGGATTGACTTCGAACCTGGGCGCTTGCACCCCCGCAGCTTCCGCAACTACGGCACGCTTCTGGAGCACTACGGAGCCAACTCCGAGCGCCACCACGACAACGGCTAAGCTCGTCCCAATCTTGAAATTATTTGTCATTTCTAATTTCCCTTCCATGAACCCGCACAAACACCGGCGCTTACTCGAATCCTAGCCATGATACACAACTTCCAATAGGTAGCGCTGGCCGAACGCCGCAACCGTTTTCGGATCTCACGCTGTTCAGAGATACTACTCTCCGCTACTCGCCGAGTCAACCGCCAGGGCGGGCCGACAATAGGATCTTAGCGGAGAGATGGCGGATTTACCACAAGATCCAAAGCCTTGCGCCAATTGTGGGGAGCGGTTCGTTTCAACTAGAATGGCATCTCCACTAACCATGAAGAGAGTACTAAGATTTCTCGTCGCGGCCGTGGCGGTTTTAGCTATTGCGTTGCTTTTAGTGCGCATCATAGGTCTGAATCCAGCTGGGCCGAGGCCAGGCTTGTGGCTTTCGGGAAATTTTGTCACCTCGCCAGTGTCCGACTGGTCCTTCGCCAACAGCTATCCGACGATTGATGTACAGACCAGCACGTGGTATCTGATTCCGCAATCAGTAACGATTTGGGGCGCGGGGACTCAGGATCATCTCTACTTGCAGGCCCTTGGAAAGTGGAAGCGCAATGTGGTCCGCGATCCACGTGTCCGCATAAAAATCGGCAACAAACTGTATGATCGAAGTGCGGCGTATGTTACCGATCCAGCCGAGTATTGGGTCGCGGCCCAAAGCATGAACAAGAAGTATGGGGGGAAGTGGCCAATGCCGAAAGAGGTCCTTCCTGATATATTTCTTCGTGTAGCAGGCACTGATCAGGTCGGAACGCCATAGTAGTTTGTCCAAGGCATTATCTGGAGGTTTTCAAAGGGTGCGTTAGACGCCGAGGAAGACCCGAAGCACGGAAGCGTGAGAATGGGCGGGATAACGAAGCAGCCCGTTACGCCGGGGGGAGTTTGATGCCCAGAATATTGCGCAGATAGTTGATGTTGTGCGAGATGTAATCGTCGACGGCTAAATCCAGGTTGCCGCCGATGGCATCGAAACCGTCGTCGCCCTTCCTCGGACCGTCGAGATCGAAGATCGCCCAACCCTTGAAGTGCTTTTCACGCAGGACCTTGAACACCGCCGGAAAATCGACACCACCGCCACCCAGGTTATGGTAAACGCTGTTCTTCGCGTGTTCTTCGCGAGTCGGTGTGGAGGTGTTGCCGCGAAACCTAGCGTATGTGTCCTTCATATGAATTTCCGCGACTCGCGGGAAGTAGTCGCTGATGATCCGCACCGGATCTCCGCCGCCGAGTACAAGATGTCCGGTGTCGGCAGTCATCCAGACATATTTAGGATCGGTCAGTTCCATTGTGCGCCGCATGTCTTTCTCCCGTTCCAGGGGCCCCCAGATATGGGGATGCGGCGCGAGTCTTACTCCCAGGGCAATCGTTTGCCTGCCGATTTCATTGAGGGTGTTGGCCAGTCTCTTGAGTTGCTCATCACTCGGCCCGCCTTCCGGACGCTCCCCCATATTCACCTTGTAAAGAGTGCACCCGAATGGCTGGAGAAAATCACGGGCGAAGGCCACATGATTCGCGATGGTCTTGGGGATCGCCGCCGGATCGATGAAATTTGTCGACTGGCCCTTAGCGCCATTGGACACATCGATCATGATGATGCCCGCTTCATCGAAAATCCTCTTGAGTTCTAACGGATTTTTCCGATATTGCTCGATCTGCTGCGCGTACGGTTCGATACCCTGCAACCCCACCGCGGCGATTCTCTTGATCGCCCACACCAGGTCGTGCTGTCCGCTCCAGAGGGAGCTGGTGCTCCCAAACAAAATATCGGGATTGACGGGGTCGAGCGGTTTGTGGGAAATCGCGCCCCACGCCTGGGATGGCCCCACGAGTCCGGCGGCGGCCGTTAGGCCCGGCAATGCGACGGCGGAAGAAATAAATTCCCGCCTGTTGAGCCCGCGCCCAATTGCATTTACAGACATAGTCATTTCCTCTCTTGCCCTTTTGTTCTGCGCCGCCTTGGATTATATACCCTCTCGGCGAGAGAGACGCCGGTGTAAGGAAGCAACCCGAGCAATCGGCTAAATCCGTCTTGGGTATGATGAACGGTAGGCCCGCCTACGTTCCATGGAACTTTATTTGCTGCGCCACGGCATCGCTGAGAGGTTCTCCGATGGAGGCGATGCCAGCCGTCGGCTGACGGAAGAGGGCCGCGCGCAATTGCGGGCTGTTCTCGAACGCGCACATGGAGCGGGCGTGCGGGTGTCGCTGATCTTGACCAGTCCTTACCGGCGCGCGCTCGAAACCGCGGAGATCGCCGCGCATGAACTTGGCTACGAAGGCAAGCTGGCACGCTGTCTCGCACTCACACCCGAAGGTTCGCCTCAACAGGTTTGGGAGGAAATCCGCTTGCATCGCGATGAGGCCGCCATCTTGTTGTGCGGCCACGAGCCGTTGTTTTCGGAGATCGTTGCGTTCCTGTTGGGCTCCACTCGCGCCATGGTTCATTTCCAGACCGGCACTTTGGTCCGCATTGACGTTGCGTCCTTCGGGATCAGTCCCGCCGGCGTCTTGCGTTGGATGTTGACTCCGGGAATCGCGTGATACGCTGAAATTTCCCCATGCTTGAAGCAAAACTTCCCGCAGGTCCAGGCTTTGAGCGTCTGGTCGAAATCATGGCCCGCCTGCGTGGCCCCGGCGGCTGTCCGTGGGATCGCGAGCAGAGCTTCGACACTATCAAGCGTTACCTGCTGGAAGAAACGTACGAAGTAATGGACGCGATCGACGCACGCGATTGGGACGGTTTAGAGGATGAACTCGGCGACCTGCTGTTACAGGCCGTGTTCTTCGCACAGATGGCCACCGAGGAAGGCCGCTTCGATATCGCCGATTCCGTCCATGCGATTTGCAACAAGCTGGTCCGGCGTCATCCGCACATTTTCGCGGATGGGGACGCACGTACCGCCGACGATGTGAGCAAGCGGTGGGACGAAATCAAAGCAGTGGAAAATAAGGGCAAGGCGAAACCCCAGGGCTTGCTCGCCGGTGTTCCGCGCTCCCTGCCGGCGCTGGTTGAAGCATCGCAAATCGCCTCCCGAGCGGCGCGCGCCGGTTTTGATTGGGACAGTGTCGAGCAAGTCTTCGACAAGATGCGCGAAGAGCTGAGCGAACTGGACGGCGCGCGTGCCAGCGGCAAATCGGAACAGATCGAAGACGAACTGGGCGATCTGCTATTCGTTGTGGTCAATATCGCGCGATTTCTGAAAGTGGATCCCGAGCAGGCTCTGCGCAAAACCAATGCCAAGTTCAGGCGGCGCTTCGCGCACGTGGAGGCCGGCGTGGAGGCGCAGGGCAAGACCCTGCCGGAAGCGGGCATCGCCGAAATGGAAGTGCTCTGGAAGGCCGCGAAGCAAAAAGGCCTATGACAGAGATTCGCGACATGGCAAATCATGCCGAGTTTGCCGATGCCGTGCAGCTGCAGCGAATCATCTGGGGGTGGGAAGATCTGGATCTTCTGCCAGTGCGGCTCTTCGTGGTCGCCAAAAGCATCGGCGGACAAGTACTGGGAGCATTCGACGGAGACTTCATGTTCGGGTTCTGCATGGCCCTTCCCGGCGTTAAGCCCGACGGTTCAATCTACCTCCATAGCCACATGCTCGGCGTGCTGCCCGAGTATCGCGACACCGACGCCGGCTTCCAGTTGAAAATGGCCCAGCGGGATAAGGCGCTCGCGCGCGGAATTTCACTGATCGAATGGACCTTCGATCCACTGGAAGTAAAAAACGCGTATTTCAATATAGAGAAAGTGGGAGCCGTCGCGCGACAATACCTTCCGAATCACTACGGCACCACGACGAGCCGTTTGCAAAACGGCTTACCGACGGACCGCCTGGTGGTCGAATGGCACATCGCGCGTGAACGCATGAAGCCTGTGATTGAAGCGCGTATTCCCGTCCCCACCGATATTTCCGAAATCAAACGCTCCAACCCCGTGCAAGCGCGCTCGCTCCAAGACCACAACCGTGAAAGGTTTCAGGAGCTGTTCGCGGCTGGCATGACGGTAGTGGGTTTTGAGCGCACGAAAGAATCGGGCGTGTATCTCTTGGGCCGGATGGAATAGCATGTCGTTTCAAATTGAGCGTATCGTCCTTCGTCAGATTCGTATGCCGCTGGTGCATTTTTTTGAGACCAGCTTCAGCCGCACCTATGCTCGCGATATCGTCCTGGTGGAAGTGGTCTCGGATGGTCTTTCTGGGTGGGGCGAAGTCACTGCGGGCGAGAATCCGTTCTACAACGAAGAGTGGACCGCGTCGATCTGGCCCCTGCTCGTCAATTGCGCCGCCCCGCGAGTCCTCCATCATCCGCTGGCGAGCGCTACGGAAATCTTCGGCCGCACTGCCCACATCCGTGGTCACTTCATGGCGAGGGGTGGACTGGAAGCCGCGGTGTGGGATCTGGAAGCACGCCGCGCGGGTATTCCCCTGGCACGGCATATTGGCGGAGGGGCGCGCACCGAAATTGCATGCGGCGTTTCCATCGGCATTCACGATTCCGTTGAGCAGCTCTTGAACACAATCGAAACCGAAGTCAACGCGGGCTATCAGCGCATCAAAATCAAAATCAAACCCGGCTGGGATATTGCCGTGATCCGCGAAGTGCGCCGTGTGTTCCCGAATATCCGATTAATGGCCGATGCGAATTCGGCGTACACCCTGGCGGACGCCGGCCGCCTCAAGCAATTGGACGAATTCAATCTGATGATGATCGAGCAGCCGCTGGAGCACGACGACATCATCGACCACGCAACACTGCAGAAACAGTTAGCAACGCCGCTCTGCCTGGATGAATGTATCCGCACCGCGCGCCACGCCGAACAAGCCATCGCCATGCACGCGTGCGGCATCATCAATATCAAACTCGGACGCGTCGGCGGTTTCCGCGAAGCTCGGCGCATTCACGATATCGCGCAATCGAACGGCATCCCGGTGTGGTGCGGCGGAATGCTGGAATCCGGCATCGGGCGCGCGCACAACATTGCACTCTCCACGCTTCCCAATTTCGTCCTCCCCGGCGACGTGTCCGCCAGCAAGCGCTATTGGACGCGCGACATCATCGTCCCGCCCGTGGAAGTGTCTTCCCAAGGAACCATCGCCGTGCCCACCGCGCCCGGCTTCGGCTATCACATCGATTTCGATTACCTGAAAAGCGTCACCGTGCGCGAGGAGACGCTCTCTTGAGCCGCGGCGGCTTCCTAGGGCTGCTGCGCTCCAATGACAACTATCGCGCCACATGGTCGGGCCAGGTTGTTAGCGAAGTTGGCGATAATTTCAACAATATCGCGGTGTTCAGCTTGGCGCTGGCGAATACAGGTTCTGGCCTGGTGGTCGCCGGAGTCCTGCTGGCGCGCGCGGTCGCGGTGATGATTGCCGGACCCATTGCCGGCGTGCTTCTCGACCGCATGGACCGCCGCCGCATTATGATCCTCAGCGATCTGATGCGCGCCGCCGTTGCCATCGGTTTCATCTTCGCGATTCCCGCTGGCCGCACCTGGCTGCTGTACTTGCTGAGCGGGCTGTTGATGTTCGCCTCGCCGTTTTTCACCAGCGGACGTGCCGCCATTCTGCCTTCCATCGCCACGCGTGGTGAGCTGCACACCGCGAATTCGCTGACGCAGCTCACGCAATGGACCACGCTGACTCTCGGTTCTTTCCTGGGAGGCGCGTCGGTAACGTCGTTCGGGTATACATGGGCGTTCGTTTTCAACGCTGCCTCATTCTTTTTCTCGGCATTTTGCGTTTCTAAGCTTCGCGTGCCCTCCGGCTTCCGCGCGCAGCGCTCCGATCTCTCCGAGGATCGTGTCGTCCGGCCGTGGCATGAATACACCGAAGGCCTGCGCTACATGCGCTCCTCGCCGCTGATCTTCGGTATCGGCCTGGTGGCGGTAGGGTGGGCTACCGGAGGAGGCGCGGCGCAGATTCTGTTCAGCCTATTCGGTGAAAAGGTCTTCCAGCGAGGCCCCTCAGGCATCGGCATCATTTGGGGATGCGCCGGAATTGGCCTCATCATCGGCGCGATGATCGCGCATCGTATGGGGCCGCATCTAAGCTTCGCCGGATACAAGCGAACCATTTCAATTTGCTACGTTATCCACGGCGGCGCATACGTGCTGTTCGCCTTAGCGCCCACCTACGCGGCTGCCCTCCTGTTCATTGGTATTTCACGAGCGGGTGTGGCGGTGAGCTCGGTGCTCAACACCGCCCAGCTTCTGCGCCATGTCGCGCACGATTTCCGGGGCCGCGTGTTCTCCACCATCGAAACCTGGAATTGGATGACGATGATGGCGTCCATGGCGTTGGCCGGTTACGCGTCCGATCACACCAGCCCGCGCACCATTGGTGCAGTTGCCGGCGTGCTCAGCGCCAGCACTGCGCTCTTTTGGGGATGGGCGAACTACCGCGGATGGCTGCCCGAACCGGCTCTCGCAGGCGTAGAACCAGACGAGGTGGAAGTGCATGGCGATCCCACGGTTTAGCATGAACACGGTTTAGCATAAAAGAGATGCCCACACTCGAAGGACACGTGATTCTGGTCACCGGCGCGGCCAAACGCATCGGCCGCGGAATCGCGCTGCGCCTGGCCCGCGAAGGTGCCCGCGTCGCCGTCCACTACCAGGAGTCAGAGGCCGAAGCGAAGGCGACCGCGGCCGAGTGCGGCGGCGCACCCCTGTTCCGCGCAAATCTAGAGAACGTCGGCGAAATTGAGTCTCTCTTCAATGCGGTGACCGCACACTTCGGACGCATCGACGGTCTGGTCAACAACGCCGCCCGCTTCACTCGCATCAACCCGTTGGAAGTCACCGAGGCGGACTGGGATTTCATCCACAACGTGAATCTCAAAGCCACATTTTTTTGCTGCCAGCAAGCCGCGAAGCACATGCTGGCGGGCGCGGGCGGAAGCATCGTAAACATCAGTTCCCTAGGAGGTTTACATCCTTGGGCTCATCACGCCCACTACTGCGCATCCAAAGCTGGCGTCATCATGCTGACCAAGGCGCTAGCGAAAGCCTTCGCGCCGACCGTCACGGTGAACTCCGTCGCGCCGGGCGTGATTCCATTCGGACCTTATGACGATCGCGTCACGCGCCTGGTAGCGGCAACGCCAGCGTGCCGCGCAGGCACAGCCGATGAAATCGCCGACGCAGTGGTCTACTTCTTGACTGCCACGAAATTCACGACCGGACAGATTCTAGCCGTGGACGGTGGCCTGGGCTTGCGCTAATCCTATTCTCCGCCCATCCGCCGCGCGGCGGCGATCTGAATGAGCGGCCCTTTGCCGATCCCCGGACAATACCGCGCCGTGCGATTCCATTCCTTGCGGCTATCCAACAACTCACCCCAGAATGGAAACGCCCGGCACTGCATGGGCTTCGCCGGATGAATGCTGCATCCGTCTTCGAGCAGGAACGGGCATTGTTTCTCCCGAGGCTTGCGAAACCGCAACTCATGCGCCGTTCGATAAACGTACTTCTTCTCGAACGCCCGCGGCGTCATCTCCACAAACGCGGCGGCCCGCTTCAGGTCGTCCTCGGTCAGATAGACAAACCCCTTTTGTTCGCAACATTTGATGCACCCCGGCTGGCAGGTGAAGCGGACGGAATCCATGGGTGACTTCATGATCGCAGACTGCCCTGATCACATCGCGCTTGACAACTTCCATAATTCTATTACTATAGAAGTATAGAATCATGAAGAGGCGCGCCGAAGACGTAACTCGCTACGCCGACATGTTCGCGGCGATGGGAACGGAATCCCGCCTGCACATCATGCGGCTCTTGCTCTCCGCCCACCCCGGCGGCATGGTGGTGGGTGACATCCAATTCGCCCTCGATATTTCCGCGTCCACGCTGTCGCATCACCTCAACAAGCTCAAGAACGAAAACTTGGTGCGAGTCCGCCGCGAGGGAACGTTTCTGCGATATAACGCCAACACGGACGCACTCAGCGAGGTTCTAGGGTTCCTCTATGCCGAATGCTGCACGCGCAATCACGCGATCCAGCCGCAGGCCATTATCCGCATTTGCAAATAAAGGAGCAAACAACCATGAATACGATTCAAGAGACCGTCAAAGAGCTCTACGGAAAAGCCGCACTGCGCGCAACCCAAGGTGGGGAAGCGTCCTGCTGCGAGCCCTCCTGCTGCTCTTCCTTGAGCAGAGACCCCGTAACCAGCAACCTGTACGGCGATTCGCAGACCGCCGGCCTGCCGGAGGAAGCCGTCCTCGCCTCACTCGGTTGCGGCAATCCCACCGCTCTCACTGAACTAAAGCCCGGCGAAGTGGTGCTGGATCTCGGCTCCGGCGGGGGCATTGACGTCCTGCTCTCCGCACGGCGCGTCGGTCCCGCCGGCAAGGTCTATGGCCTCGATATGACGGATGAAATGTTGGCGCTGGCCAATGATAACAAGCGCAAAGCCGGAGCCGCCAACGTCGAGTTCCTCAAGGGTGAAATCGAAACTATTCCGTTGCCCGACGCTTCCGTCGACGTCATCATTTCAAACTGCGTGATCAATCTTTCCGCCGATAAGGATCGCGTATTGCGCGAGGCGTTTCGAGTGCTTAAACCTGGCGGGCGATTCGCCGTCTCCGACGTCGTTACGCGCGGAACCATACCAGCCGAAATCCGCCAGAGCGTCCTGCTGTGGGTGGGTTGCGTTGCCGGCGCGTTGGAGCAGCGCGAATATCGTGCCAAACTTGCAGCCGCCGGTTTCGAGCAGATCGGAATCGAGCCTACCCGCATATACCGTGTAGAGGATGCGCGAGCGTTTCTGAGCGCGGAAGGCATTGACGTGAATGCTCTGGCTCCGCAAGTGGACGGCCGCTTCATGAGCGCATTCGTACGGGCCGTCAAACCACACGATCCAATCCAACCATGACGTTCTCGCGAAGGCTAGCCGTAAAAGCGCTCGGCTCAGGACCGGCCCCGGGCTTTGAATTGGAAGCCCTATCTGGCCGTTTAGAGCCTGCGCGGCTGCGGATCTGCAGAAAGCTGCCGAAGCCGGTGTCTCTCAGGCACCAGGAAATCCCGCGTGGAGTCCGTGCAAGAATAATTGGAACGGCATGAGCAGGCTCTCGGTCCTCGCCCGCGAAATCACCGCCTGCACGCTCTGCCCCCGTCTGGTCGCCCACCGCGAGGGGATGGCCCGCGTCAAACGCCGTGCCTATCGTGATTGGGATTACTGGGGCAAGCCCGTTCCTCCATTCGGCGATCCCCAGGCCCGCCTGCTGATCGTCGGCCTGGCGCCCGCCGCGCACGGAGGCAATCGCACCGGCCGCATGTTCACCGGCGATCGCTCCGGCGATTTTCTCTACCGTGCGTTGCACGAAACCGGATTCGCCTCGCAGCCCGAAAGCCACGCTCGCAACGACGGACTAGAGCTGACCGACGCCTACATCACCGCGGCCGTCCGCTGCGCACCACCCGATAACAAACCGTCACCGCAAGAGTTCCAACAATGCCGTCCCTATCTGGAACGCGAGCTCGATCTCCTGAAAAACATGCGTTGCGTGGTGGCGCTGGGAAAGCTCGCCTTCGATGCGTACCTCGCCATTCTCAAGGACCGCCGCATCATCTCGAGCCGCGCGCCGTTCGTCTTCGGTCATAACGTGATGCACGAAATCCCGGGCGCGCACGTGCTCATCGGTTCGTATCACCCCAGCCAGCAGAACACCTCCACTGGAAGACTCACCGCGCCCATGCTGCACGACGTCTTTCAACGCGCCCGCGTTGCCATCGAATCGAGAAACGTTTGAGGAGAAAGGGCGAAATCACTTCTCGCACTTCTGATAAAGGACTGGCCAACGAGGTTGTTGCGCTGCATGAAAGTCGCCGCTGGCGGCCGGATCCTCGAAAACGGAGCCGTTCGAGCGTAGCGCGAACAGCGTCAGCCGGATTGGGAGTAGCTTGCACACCGATTTCTGCGTACTGACACGCGGTTCGATATCATTCCGGAACGATAGCCCGGCGTGCTGTGTCAGTTCATGCAATACCCGCCGTCAGACTTTTGCTCAGGACCCAGCCAGGTTCCGCCATTGTAATTGCATAGAGTCTTGGTGTCATAGTCCTCTCGCCTCCGGCTAAGCCATTCCATGTGACTTTTCAAGTCGCGTGCCCCTTGCTCCTCCCCCGCCTTAATTTTCGCGAATTCCCGCCGTGCCACTTCCCGCTCCGAAGGATCAAGAGCGAAGCATCTGGCCAGCCATACGTCCGCCTCCTGCATCACGCGTCCTGCTCGCAAAGCAAATCCGAGGTTGCACTGGGCCTGGGCAAAGTTTGGGTTGATGGCGATAGACTTTCGGTAGTCGGAGATCGCTGCCTGTAATTGGAACCAGTAGCGATTCAATTCACCACGGTAGTTATACGCGATCCAATTGTTGGGATCGAGTTCGATCACCTTGGTGAGATCGGGAATCGCATCTCTTCCCTTGTTGTAGAACATGACAGTGAACGCGCGTTCGAAATACGCAGGCACGTATCGCGGGTCCAGCCGGATCGCGTTGGTGTATTCCGCGACTTCGTCCTTGAACATGCACAATTGGCGCAATGCGCGGCCTTTTTCCACCAGCAAGGGGGCGCTTGCTCCCTGTCGCGGGACTCGCGCCAGGTCTTCCAGAGCTTGCGTGGGTTGGCCGATTTCGCGATGCAGGCGCGCGCGAAAGACAAGCCAGGAGACATCGCCCGGACGCCCCGCGAGCGCTGCATCTAAAGTGGCAATGGCGGCACGTGTACGGCCCTCATCCAAGGCTCGGGAGGCAAACACAATAGGGTTCCCGCCCCCCGGTGAAGCGCTCGCCGGGCGGACCCGCTTGGCCGTCCACGTCTGCAACACTCGATCCACGGTGACTCGCTGGGTCGACTTGAATGTGTCCACAAGCTTGTAGGCGAGCTCCCGGTCAAACCGAGATTCCACCGTGCGTCCCATCGCTTCAAAGAGCCCCGCCCGTGCCGCATGTCCCGCTGCATTCATCGGCATGAGACGAATCGACCAATCCAGATCCGCCAGTGCACCGTCTCCATCGCCCCCGTCCGCTCTCAAGCTGGCACGATTGTAATAGGGGCTCATATCGTTCGGCGCGGCCTTGACAGCTGCATCCAGATCGGCAAGACCCTGCGCGAGTTGCCCGAGTATCGCTTTGCATCTCCCGCGATCGGAGAGCGCGTGGAAGTGGCGCGGGTTGGCACGGATCGCTTGATCGAGAAACGGAATCGCCGCCTGACACTGGCCGGAAGCGGCGAGCTTGCGCCCCTGCGCAAACGCATTTTCATCAGACACATTTCCGGCTTGGCGTGGCAGCTGCCCCGGACGCTGCGGCGCAGGCTCCTGTTGCCCCGGCTGCTGCGGAGACGCCTGCTTCTGCGTCTGTTGCTGCGGTGGATTGCCCACCCGTCTAGCGCTCACAAAGGCCTGGGAACGATCCGCGCTCGACAGGCCTCGGCCATCCGCTGAGATGAGCATCGTATTCACGAAGCCCGTCGACCACTTCATCGTGACGATTCCTTTCGCCGCGTCGGCGCACGTCCAGGTTCCATTGGCGCCGGATTGCTGCCTGAACGTCCCATCGGACGCAGTGGTGACCTCGCCGCCGGCGAACCACGCCCATTTTCCAACGATTGACTCGCAGTCAGCGCCCAAGAGAGGCTGCACCATCAGCAAGCTGGCAACACAGAAGACAGGGTGAGAAATCTTGGTCATCGAAATTCTCCAGCAACATTATGTCACCAAGTTGGACACCAGCCTTGGCTCCCTCCACCGCAGAGACATTTGCCAACGCTCTCGTGCCTCATGCCTGGCATGCTGTGCACCGTGTTCCAATCCACCCGCCGTATCATTGCATCAAACAACTGAATTTGCCGTAATCTCAACCACTTCGCAGGCAGCCTCGCCCGTTGTTCCGGGTCCTGTGAGCTATCTTCTTGGGCGGAAGGAGTCGGAGCGCTCCCTTGTCAGAGAGCCCGATCGACCAAGAGAAGGATTTCTAGATAACCTTTTGCGGGTCTGCGTGTGACAGGAGTCCGCCGGTACTCGACCGGTCCCTCGCCGTTGCGGGCTAAATAAACGGTTCTGCGCTGTTCAGATGAAACGACAGCCTCTTCGCCGGCAGAGTAATGCTGGCATGAAGGGCCCTTCTAAACAGTATGAGTGTGTTTGTTGGTGAGACAGGAGCAGTCCCGCCATAATACAAGAATGCCCGCCACCGCCGAGCGCGCCGGAGCCATCGCCACCCTGGAGCGTTACTTCGAGTTCGAACGCTTCGGAACCACCTGGAAAACCGAATCCCTCGCGGGCGCGACCACGTTCATGACGATGGCCTACATCATTTTCGTGAACCCGTCGATTCTGAAGGAAACCGGCATGCCGTTCGACGCCGTGGTCGCGGCGACATGCTTATGCGCGGCGTTCGGCAGCATCCTGATGGGCGTGATCGCGCGCATTCCCCTCGCGCTCGCTCCCGGCATGGGCTTGAACGCCTATTTCACTTACACGGTGGTGCTGGGCATGGGCATCCCCTGGCAAACCGCGCTCGGCGCGGTTTTCCTTTCCGGTGTGGCGTTCCTGATCCTAACGCTGGCCGGGATTCGCCAATGGATACTTGCAGCGATTCCGCAACAACTGCACGGCGCGGTGGCGGCCGGCATCGGCCTTTTCATCGCGATGATCGGCCTGCGCAATGCTGGAATTATTGTCGCGAATCCTTCCACGATGGTCGCGCTGGGGAACTTGCGTGCACCGCATACTTTGCTCGCGATCGGCGGACTCTTGCTCATCGCCGCGCTCACGGCTTGGGGCGTTCGGGCGGCTATGCTCATCGGAATTCTCGCCACCACCCTCACGGGCGTGGCCTTGGGATTGGCGGAGTGGTCGCCCCATGTCTATCGCGTGTCCGCCATAGCCGCCACGGCAGGTCAGCTTGACATTCGCGCCGCCCTCAACATTGGATTGCTTGAGATCGTCTTCGTATTTCTGTTCGTCGATCTCTTCGACAACGTGGGAACACTGGTGGGAGTCGCGAAGAGCGCCGGTCTCATGGATGCATCGGGGAACATACCCCGGCTGCGCAACATTTTCGTGGCCGACTCCGCGGCGACCATCGCCGGATCGCTGGCCGGAACTTCCACGGTCACCAGCTATATAGAAAGTGCTTCGGGAGTGGTCGCGGGCGGACGCACCGGCGTCACCGCCATCGTTGCGGGACTCCTGTTCGCATTGTCCATCTTCTTTGCGCCTCTAGTCGGAGCGGTCCCCGCCGCCGCAACCGCGCCCGCGTTGATCGTGGTCGGGTCCTTGATGGTGACGCATATCGGCGAGATTCCGTGGGCTGACGCATCCATCGCCATCCCCGCGTTTCTCACACTCATCACCATCCCTTTGACCTTCAGCATCGCGAACGGTCTGGCCTTCGGCTTCACCAGCTACGCATTGCTGCGCATCGCGAGCGGCAAGTTCCGGACCACGCACTGGCTGGTATATCTGCTGGCTGCATTGTTCATCGCGCGCTTCATTTACCTGGGGTCAACGTAACGAAATGCTGCCCGCGCGGCAGTACCAGCACGTTGCCGCGCAAGTCGGGACTCACTTCTTCCCCATCAATCTCGACGCGCGCGGGAACATGATCCAGTACCGCCAGCGCTCGCGCGTTGCTGTGGTAAGCGACTTCAATGCCGTTCGAGGTGGCTTTCGCGGAGCGCACATCGCCATTGAAATCGAGCACCCGTATATGCGGTGAAGACTGATAGGACGGCTCGATCACATGCGAACCCGCGGGCAGCCACACCACGGTATCGCCCGCCACGGGCCACACCTTGCCATCCACCAGCGCCGGGCCCTTCCACGGGAGGCCCACGCCGCGGCGCGACTCCACCACCACTGTATCGCCGCTTTGCTGAATCCGCTCCACCGTGGCGGCCGATGAAGCGAGCAGCTTCCAATCCGCCTTCGGAATCGAGTTCTCAAAATACAGCGCGACGCGCGCGAACGCTCCCGCCGCCATGTGCACCAACTGGAACAGCTCAATCCCGGTCTGCTGCTTGGTGGGATATACGTCCTGATAGCGTTCCACAATGTTGATGTCGATCGCCAGTTTCTCACGCGCCGCCGTCAACGGAGCGTAACGAGCCGCGATCTGCGGATACCGGCGCGGCCCCAGATTCCAGATGGTCGCGGGATCCTCAATCAGCAGGGTAAAATCGTGCTGTTTCATCAAAGGCAGCACGCGCGATGTATCGGCGCCCAATTTTTCCCGCATACTGGTATCGAAGCGATCGTCGATGTGGGTGAGCGTCAAGTCCAGGTGCGGCTTCGATCGCCGTATTTCTTCGATGTGCCCGATCCACTGCTCTTGCTGCCGGCGTGCCAGATCCGCGCGATAGTCGAGGAAGGCCGCCAGCCCTTGCGTATTCTTCGACCAGTGCCGCGGAGATTGCGCATCGAATAGATCGAGCGGATCGAATTTGCTCGTGCTTTGAAATTCTAGCCGTACGTCTCGGTTCATCGGCGTGAAACGCGCTGGATTGTCGTGACCCTCCAACGATTCGAAATACAACTCGGCCAGATTCACGCCGTCCCAGTCGAAGCCCGTGAGCAAATCGCGCAGGCCTTCATGCACAGCCGCGAATGCATCCGGATGGGACAGATTCATCAGCTTGCGCCAATCGAGCTGCGCATCCTGCAGCAGCGCGGTCTGCTCGCGCCACTGTGGATGATCGTTCCAAGACTTCTCGCTCACGTGCGGAAACTCCACCCACGCGTAGACAAGAATCGCGTGCCGATGACACGCGTCGAGCAACCGCCGCAAGTATTCGTCGTTTTGCGGATCGCGCTCCCAAAAGTGCCACGCGGCAACATGCAGAGCGGCGATTCCTCCCGCGCGCCAACGTTCCGCCAGATAATCCGGGTCGGCGCGCAAGCGATAGGACGAATCGAAGAACGCCCATAAGCGGCGGGAATCAAATGGCGCTTCCAAGCCCAGATTCATCAGAGCCTGGGGAATGTGCGGGAACCGGTCGTATCCGCCGTTGGGTCCAGGCGGCGCGGCCACCCACAACACACCGCCTCCGCCGCGCCGGTAGCCTGCCATTAACGGTACGTGCTGCCACCGGTCCCGGGCGAAAACGCGAGCGCCGCCAGGAATGTCGAAGAGCGGCAGGTCGAGCGGCTTTTCCCAAATCACGCGCAGTTCGGGCGTCTGTAAATCCTCGACGCTCTGCACTCGAACTTTCGGCTTGCCGCTTGCCGTGAAACCAAACGCCGCCGCCAGTGGCGATTCGCCTTCCAGCACCAGCAGCGTCCCTCGCTCCACGCGCAACGCCCATTCTTCGAACGGTGCGTCGGTGCCGCTCGGAGCAACCACCACTCCCGCCGGTGCGTTCGCGCCCTGCACCAGGCCAATCGATGATAAAACCGCCGGCCAGGAACCAGGGTCGTCGCCCAGCACGTGGAAAGAAAAGCGCGGTACTGCATGCGCCCAAACGGTGCACGACATCAAAGCGATACAGCTAACGAGTAAACGCATACCACACCCCCACCCTCACGTCGTTAAAGCGCGGCGCACGCGGATTCCCTTCCCTGATGAAATAGACGCCCTGCAGCAGATCCACGGAAAACAACACGGGCAAGGACGGCAAACGAAAGCGCACCCCAGGACCAGTCTCCGCGAAGTTCGCCCACGGCTCGCGCTTCAAATCCACCGTCGCGTTGATGTTCCAATACAATTGGGCGCGCGACGTCTTATATCCCAAACGATTCTGCGAGTAGGCCAGCGTGTCGCGGCCAAAGCGATGAACGTAAATCAAGTCATCGTTGGTTTCCGCGTACCAGCCCGCCTCGCCATAGCTTTTCGAGAATGTAACGCCGCCGCGATAGTCCGGAACGGCGAGACTGCGCGCAGGCTGCTCCGGCCGGAAACGGAACGCCTCACCCGCTTCGAACCACGCCGTCGCTCCTCTCCAAGGACGTGTCGCCAGTCCCAGCCCCGCGATCACGCTCTGCTCAGAAAGATACTGAGGAGCCACGCCGGGCCCCAGGCGAATGGTGTTCTTCACGTCACCGATGAACCTAACCGACGCGTAAGGACGCAGCCAGCGCCCCATGCGCATTTCCGTCTTCACCTGTGTGTACAGAAACAAATCATGCCATCGAGTGGAGAACATGGGAAACGCCCATACCGTCGTGCGGAAGCGCTGGAACGTGGGCGCAAGATTCTTGTACGCCTGCTTAGCCTCCACTGCCGTTTTCACGTCCGGACTCTTGCGTGCAAGGCCGAACCACTTAACGGCATCGCGATCGTTTTTCAAAACGTTATATGCACGTCCGAGCTTCAGCATCACGTCAAAATCCACAGGATCGTTTTCGTGCGCCACCGTCAGATATTTCACGGCGTCCTGCAGATACCCTTTCTCGATACTCTTCTCCGCCAAATCCTTTGCTTCGTTCGACACTCGTGCGCGCGGCACTTCAGGACGATCCTCCAGCGTCTGCCGCACGCTCAACGCGGTGCGCACACGGTCGGCCAGAGCCTGATCTCCGCTCGCCAGAATCTTCTCGAGCAGAGGCATGGCTCCGGCGGTATCCCCGCGGGCCAATCGCAGCAGTCCTAACTGCGCCACCGCCAGTAAATCGTCCGGCGCGCGTTTCACCACACCTTCGAACTGCTTTTCGGCGTCGCCGCCGCGCTCCATTGCCAAAAATAGGAACGCAAATTCGCTGCGCAGCGCGACGTTCTCGGGGTCCAGCGCCAGCGCTTTCTCGAATTCGTAAACATGTGGATAACGCGACGGCAGCAACTCGCGCGCCTGCTCAGCGGTCCGCGGCTCCGTGCCACGGGAAGCTGCGATCAAAGCGGCGCCGGCTTCTTCGTCGCGCTTCTGCTCCCGCCACACTCGGCCCAGCGCCAGCAGCAGCTCGCGGCGATCCGGCCGCAGCCGCCAGGCTTTCTCATAGTGCTCAGCGGCCAGAGCCGTTTCGTCGCGTTGTTCGGCCAGCCGCGCCAATTCCTCATGAGCGCTGAAGTTATTCGCCGAAAGCTCAATCGCCTGCTTCCAGCGCTCAATGCCTTCCCGGAGAGGCTGGTCGATATTCTCGAACGCTTGCGCCGCAGTCATATTCCCTTCGAGTCGCAGGCGCTGGAACGTGCGCCGCGCGTCAATAGGTTTCTTGGTTTCATAGCAGAGGAACGCGTACTCCAGCGCGGCTTGCGAGTCGCGCGGATCCACTCGCACGGCTTCGGCAAACTGATCGCGCGCCGCTTCGTTCTCACCGATCTTGAGCAGCGCGTATGCGAAATCCTTGCGGACAGCGCCGCTTGCGGGCCGGGTGGCCGCCGCAATGGCGTCCCCAAAAGCCCCAACCGCTTCCGGATACCGGTGGTCTTTCATCGCCGCATATGCTTTTTCTAGAA
Organism: uncultured Acidobacteriota bacterium; assembly: GCA_902826605.1. Taxonomy (GTDB): domain Bacteria; phylum Acidobacteriota; class Terriglobia; order Bryobacterales; family Bryobacteraceae; genus Palsa-187. Next base: position 291,971 of record CADEFM010000003.1, on the reverse strand, counting down.
ACGGATACGACGGATCCGCGGACTGGCCAAGCGCTACAGCGGCGCCTGCCAGGAACAGGATAAATCTGTACACGCGCTCTCCCTCGTAGGAATAGTAGATAGTGGGAAACGGAGCGCAGATTTCTCCGCTTGATTGCGATGACTCGCGTATTTATCACCGGTGGGACGGGCTACTTGGGTAGGCGTCTGATTCCAGAACTGCTCGAACGCGGCCACCAAGTAGTCGCACTGGTACGTCGCGGGTCGGAACAGAAGCTCCCTCGAAGATGCGATGCCGTGCTAGGAAATGCCTTACTAGGATCAACTTACGTGAATTACTTAAAGTCGGGCGATACCTTCGTTCAGTTGGTAGGCGTGCCGCATCCGAGCCCTGCAAAGGCCAAGGAATTCGTCGCGATCGATCAAGAATCGGCAATGGAGGCAATCCACGCGGCGTCACGATCGGGCGTCGCGCACTTCGTGTACGTCAGCGTCGCGCACCCCGCGCCAGCGATGCAGGCCTACATCGCGGCCCGCTCGGCGTGCGAAGGCGCGCTTCGGGCCAGCGGGCTGAACGCGACCATTCTTCGGCCTTGGTATGTTTTGGGCCCCGGACACTGGTGGCCCGCGGCGCTGCTGCCAGCCTATTGGATTGCGGAACAAATCCCAGCGACACGCGCGAGCGCTCAACGGTTAGGGCTTGTCACGGTGCGGCAGATGGTGCTGGCATTGGCTGATGCAATCGATCAACCGGCGGCCGGGGTTCGCGTTGTGGAAGTGCCGGAGATTCGCAGCGGCATTAATCATTCAATGCGCGCTGCACGTCGATGAGAATATCTTCGCCGTCAACCTTCACCGGAAATACGTCGATCTTCACGGTATCGTCGTAAGCGCAAATACCGGACTTACAGTCGTAGCGCCACCCATGCCACGGACAGACTACCAGCCCGCCGCGCAGCGCACCGTCTCCCAGGGGACCGCCGGTGCAGGGACACTCTCCGTCCAGGCAATGCACCACGCCGCCGTCGTTGACCAGCGCATAAGGGTGGCCATCGACATGAGTCTTCACTACCCAGCCGGGTTGCACTTCGGGAAGTGTGCTCACCTTAACGAACGCCATATGCCCGCGTCACTTGCCTACCAGGTGCGGGGCGTCATGCTCGTCTTCCAAGCAAGTGTAATCGAGCAAATCGGAATCGAGCACGATGTCCAGTTTCAACGTCACCGTAAATGGCTTGGTGTAGGCCTTGGCATCGTCCACCGTGACTTCCACTTCCATGCGCCCATAGTTCACACGTCGCCACCGTTCCGTGACTTTGGCGCTACCGGAAAGAGGACTGCCGGCGCGATCCAGCCACTGGCCATCGCGAAAGCCATTGGTCTGCACCACCAGCGTGTCGCCTTCCCACCTCCCCGTGGAAAATCCGTTGAAGGTGGGGTTCGGATCTACCGGCAAAGGACGTCCGTCAAGGAACACCTGGCGATATCCCGCGTTGCGCTCAGTGAGAATGAGCATTAGGCCGGGTGTCTGGACAATCTTGCGATACAAACCATCCGTATGAATCCGAAGAAATCCCACCGGCAAACACTTGGTGCCGGGATCGTCCTTCCCGTTTTGCGCCATGCGTTCTTTGACTAATTGCGCGGCCCATGGCTGATACGGCAAGCCGCCCTTCAACGCCCAACCGAAGTTCGCGAATTCCTGGCTCACTTCCTGGTCGAAACAGCCATCCGGCGGGCACGCCCGATTTTTTTCGGTATCCCAGAATCCCGAGAAATCAGGCTTGCCGTCGGGCGTTCGCGGCGCGGGAGCTTGCAGATTCGGCTTGCCGCCGGGAAGCTTGGGAACACCGGGCGTGGGATAGTTCAGCCACTGCGCGGGAAGTGTAGCCGCGAAGGCCAGCAACGCCACGGCAAGGGAATTACGTTTGTTCATTGCCTTGTAACTATATTATCGGTGCACGGTGGAAGCAAGCGCCTGGGCAGACTCGGCAGACACGATCCCTGCTACCATTGAAGCTGTTGGTTGCCCGCCGCATGGCCCCTCGCATGCAAGAGAATCGATAGCCCCTCGCTGACGCTCCACATTGAGGTCCTCCATGCAACTGCGCACCGGTTACGAACTTATTTATAACTTTCCACAGCCTACTCCCATCATTTTGCTTGTCAATATCCATGAATCAAGAGCCTCCGACGTCACCGTGTCGGATTGTCTCACCACAGAACCTGTCATCCCGATTAAGAGCTACCGTGATTCTTTCGGGAATGAATGCAAACGTATCCTCGCACCAGCGGGCCGTCTGCGCCTAACCGCGGATGCAGTTGTGAACGATAGCGGCCTGCCGGATGAAATTATGTCCACTCCCACGCACGACTTCGTGCAGGATTTACCGGAAGACACCCTTATTTTTCTGATGGGAAGCCGCTATTGCGAGACCGATCTGCTGTCGGAGACGGCCTGGCAACTTTTCTCCGGCACGCTTCCCGGACATCCGCGCGTGCAGGCCATCTGCGACTACGTTCACAATCACATTGCCTTCAACTATCAGAATGCGCGTTCCACCCGCACCGCGGCGGAGGCCTTCCGGGAACGCACCGGTGTTTGCCGCGACTTCGCGCATCTGGCCATTACCTTTTGCCGGTGCCTGAATATTCCCGCGCGATACTGCACGGGATACCTCAGCGACATCGGAACTCCTCTGCCCTACCCGCCGGGCGACTTCGCGGCGTGGTTCGAGGCATGGATTGGCGGCCGCTGGCACTTGTTCGACCCGCGTAACAATGAACCGCGTATCGGCCGAATCCTGATGGCTCGCGGCCGTGATGCCTCCGATGTGGCTATCGCCACAACTTTCGGCCCTAATACTCTGGAGAGTTTCAAGGTCTGGACGGATGAAATTCCAGTGGGAGCGAACTCCGCAGTGTCCACCTGATGTCATTCCTCACTGTGAACCATGCCACGGTCTACCGCTACCGTGAGCCGGTAGGGCTGGGCGAACATCGCATGATGTTCCGGCCCCGCGAAAGCCACGACCTGCGGTTAGTCCGGACCAACCTCGCGATCACGCCCCGGCCGGCGCATCTGCGCTGGCTGCATGATCCCTTCGATAATTCCGTGGCCGTGGCCACCTTTGAGGGGACCACCACGGAACTCCGTTTTGAGAGCACCGTCACGCTGGAGCATTTCGAGAATACCTTGCCGGAATATCCGCTGGAGGAATACGCGCGGAGCTATCCGTTCCGCTATTCCGATGAAGATTTTCCGAACCTCGCCCGCGCCCTGGCTCATCACTATCCGTACGAGAGCGTGTCCCAATGGGCATTGCAGTTTCTGGATCCCGCGGACTACACCGCCACGATGAAAATACTGCGGGACATGACGCGCGGGATTCGCGACCAATTCGATTACATCCGCCGTCCTGAAAAAGGCGTGCAGACTCCGGAAGAAACCTTGCGGAACCGGCGTGGAAGTTGCCGCGATTTCGCGGTGCTGATGATGGAAGCAGCCAGGTCGCTGGGGGTAGCGGCGCGCTTTGTCAGCGGCTACATCTTCGTGCCGAATACTTCAGGCCTGGCAGGCGGCGGCGCCACGCATGCCTGGATGCAAGCGTACTTGCCGGGAGCGGGCTGGATTGACTTCGACCCCACCAACAGCATCGTCGGCAACCGTAATCTGATTCGCGTGGCCGTGGCGTGGACTCCCGAACAGGTGCTGCCCTTGTGGGGAACCTACGCCGGATCTCCGTCCGCGTTTCTGGACATGAACGTCACCGTGAACGTTACGGAAGTCGAAGGCTGAGCCGGAAAAATGCCGATACTGCGCCCGCTCGGGTCCAGCCCGTTCGTGTTTTTCTGCGATCATGCCAGCAATCATATTCCAGCGGAACTTCACGACCTCGGTTTGCCGCAGTCTGAACTGGCGCGGCATATCGCTTGGGACATAGGAGCGGCGGGCGTCACGGAAGCGCTTTCGGAAATCTTCGACGCTCCGGCGATCCTCTGCGATACTTCGCGCCTGGTGATCGACTGTAACCGCCATCTCAACGCAACGGATCTGATTCCTGAAGTCAGCGATGCAACGGTGATCCCGGGTAATCTCAATCTCAGCAAAGCTGATCGAGAGGCGCGGGCAAATCGCTGGTTTCGTCGGTATCATGATGCCGTGGAATCCGTGTTCCTGGAACGAGGGGCGCGCGGCACATCAACCATCGCGATTTCAATTCATTCCATGACGCCCTCGCTGGCTGGTCAATCGCGACCATGGCAGATCTCCCTTTCCAGCCATCTGGACCGCACCCTTGCCGATCCGGTCCTTGCTTATCTTCGCCGTCCAGGAGACATAGCCGTCGGGGACAATCAACCCTACGACCTGAATCCTGAAGTGGACTACAGCATTCCATTCCATGCGCTGCGCCGGAAGCTCCCGCACTTGCAGGTGGAATTCCGGCAGGATGAAGTACAAGACGCAGCTAACCAGCGCCGTTGGGCGCAGCGTTTCGCGCAGGCGTTACAGATGCTTACCAAGTGACCGCGGGCCGCCACTCGACCTACTGGGCAAACTCCCACATCTGATTGGGGACAATCACCCAGCGTGCTGATAGCGCACGCTTTAAGTCGTTCATCCGGCGGGTGTATTCTCCGGCCCCCCACATGCTTCACAACGTCCAAGCATGCATTGGAAAACCTGGGCGGCTGGAATGTGGTTCATTTCATCCGTGGTTTGGGGGCAAACTCGTCCGTCGGCCACCGAACCCTCCTCGATTTCAGTCGCGGTGATTCCGAAGGCCGCCGGTGACGTTTACGCCGGGGCGGAGCGCTGCCTCACGTGCCACAGGGCTGAGTCTCAGCAATACGAAAAGACCAAACACGCGTCGCTGCCGGCGGCCAGTGGCAACTCCGTGACAGGCTGCGAGATGTGCCACGGTCCCGGCAAGGCCCACGCCGAAGCCATGACCGCGGCGCGCGGCGACGACGTCAAGACCGAAGCTGCGAAGAAGCTCATCTTCAGCTTCCAGGCCAACCCCAAACGCAACGCCGAAGCATGCGTGCTGTGCCACAAATCGAGCCGCGATCAACGAGGTTTCGAGCATTCCACGCACGCCACCCACGGCGTCGATTGCAGCCAATGTCATTCGACGCATTTAACCGTACGTTCACAGAACCCGCGGCGCACGGAAATGGCATCCGTGCAGGCGGAGTTTTTTAGCGTTCCGAAACTGCCGGAGGAAAACCGGTGGCTGCACAACAGTCTGCTGAAAAAGGCGCAGCCGGATCTATGCTACGGCTGCCATGGCAACATCCGGGCGCAGTTCTCCCTTCCTTCGCATCACAGAGTGCCCGAGGGCGCGATGAAGTGCACGGATTGCCACAACACTCACGGCACATCGAACCGCGCGACGCTGCGCCAGAGCGGGTGGGAATCTTGCGTGCAATGCCACGTTGAAAAGCGCGGGCCTTTCGTTTTCGAACACTCCGCGGTGAAGGTGGAAGGCTGTACGATCTGTCACACCCCGCACGGCAGCGTGAACCGGATGCTGATGACGCGGCGCGAAGAGCGTTTCCTATGCCTGCAGTGCCACGTGGACCCCTTTGCCGCCAACGTCCCGCACAGCCGCCTGAGTTATCAGACCCGCGGCGATTGCACACGCTGTCACGCCAATATCCATGGATCGAACTTCGATGCGAACTTCTTACACTAGGAGTGAGCCGGGATCACGGGTACGCGGCAGGCGATGCGCCATAATTCTCTTGTTCCTCGCCCTGTCTGCTGCGGCGCAAGATACCCCCGGAACATTCTCCGCTGGGGGCTTCGATAACCAAGGCTCCGCCACATTCGGCTATCGCTTCACCGACGTGAAAGGCTACGAAGCCAAGTTCGACGAATTGTTCAACTTGCGCAGCGGTCCGCGCCTGATGGATTTCAATCTCTTCGGCAAGGCCAAAGCAGGCGAAAACCGTTTCGCGGACGATTATTCGCTGACCACCAGCGGTTTGGGCGGCGATCCTTTCGCCACGACTCAATTTACGCTCCGCAAAAGCCGCGTCTATGACCTGCGCGCGGGCTTCCGCCAATCCCGCTATTACTGGAATCGTAACGATCAGGCAGCGCTGCCCAACGGTTTGAGCGGACTCACCTCGAACCATGATTGGGCGACGGTCCGTAAATTGGGATCGGTGAACCTGCTGGTGCACGCCAGTAACAGCCTGCGCTTCAATTTCGAATACTACCGCAACAGCCGCGACGGCATCACTTATACTACGCGTTCTCCCGACTACTTTGGCTCTCCTTCCACGTGGGGGGGCTTCGCCCGAGCCAACCCTTACTACGTAGTCGCGCCGCTCAACGAAATGGCGAACCGTGTCACAGGCGGAGTGGATTACACACGGAATAGCTGGAGCTTGCACTACAAAATCGGTCATCAGGTATTCGACAGTGCCATACAAGGCGATAACATCGCAACCTTGCAGCGCAGCATCAATACCGTGGACGCCGCCACCGCCGGCGAACTGCTAAGCAATATGGCTTGGTCGGACTCACGCCGTCTCTCGACGCCGGTGAGCGAATTCTCCTATACCGGAAAGATCGCACCGCGTCTTGAAACACGCGGGGGATACATCTTTTATCGCTATAGCGGTCCGGCGACGCTCGATTTTGCATTTAATGGCATGGCGCGGAGCGGGACATCATTCGTTCCGTATGCGGTTTCCATGTCGGGGCGCGCGGACGTGAGTGAACCGAATCACGTCATCGATCAAGGCTTCACCTATACGATCAACGAGTGGTGGCGCGTGCTCACCGACTATCGTTATTCCCGGTTCACCGTGGATAGCAACGGAACGTATAGCAGCTTGAATGGAACAGTGGCCTCCGCGGGCGCCTCCGACAACCGCTGGCGCATCGGCACCAGTACGCTTGATTTCAATACCATGTTCACGCCGAGCGCTTCGCTTCTGATACGCGCTGGCGTCAGGCTGTTTAAGAACGACGTGGTGATGATCCAGGATGGCGTTGTGGACCAGGGGCGCACGAAACGGATCAACACCGTTTGGCCCATTCTAAGCGTTCATTATCAGCCCTCAAAGATCTTTACAATACGCGCCGATGTCGAACAGATTACCAACGGAGCCTCGTATACACGCATCACTCCGCATACCGATATTGGCGGACGGTTCGTAGTGCGGGTGCGGCCCACCGACAAGTTCTACATCGAAGAAACGTCGCTTCTGCGAAACCGCAGGCTGCTGCAAACCGATTACCGCGCGACGGTTCGCAGCAATGCCATTACAGCGAACTATGACTTCACCGAGAAACTCGCGGTATTCGGCGGATTCAGCTACGACGATCTATTCGCCTCAAACTTCGTGAACTTCCTGCGCGGCCCAGCGCCCACCACGAATGTGATTTTACGCGACCAGAACATCACCCGTATCTGGCAGGGCGGCTTGCGCGCCACGCCTTTCCGGGGCTTTGGCATAAACTTCGCCGGCAATTTCGTGCGCACGACCGGCGTGGGAGAGATCACGGGCGAGGCGCCGCTCTATGGACCCATGAGCTTTCCCTACGCTACCGGCTCCTTCTATTACGACATACCGCGCCTGGGGCGGCTCACCCTGCAACTGCAACGAACTTACTACATAGAGGAACTCGTTCCCGGAAACAATTTCGGAGCGAACCTGCTCACCATCGCCTGGACAAGAGGATTCTGATCATGAAAACACTACATTTAATCGCTAGCGCTCTTCTGGCTTGCGGCGTAATCTCCGCGAAGGAGGCCAAAGACATCTACCTTGATAGTTGCGCTGTTTGCCACGGCCCCGATGGGACGGCCAAAACGGCACGCGGGCGCAAATTGAAAATGAAATCCGTTCATGAAGTCACGCCCAAAATGAGCGCGGAAGAAATGATCAAGATAACCGAGACCGGCAAGGGGCCGGACATGGCCGGTTACGCGAAAGAGCTCAGCAATGACGAGATCAAAGCCGTCGTGGAATACTACCGAGGCTTGGCGAAATAGCCTCGCGGCCGACGGATGCCTGCCCTCTTCCTCATTCCGTTCGTGGTGGTGGCCGCCGCCATCGCGGCCTGGATCGCCTGGCGCGCCGATTTCACGCGCTCGCGCGAAGGCAAAGTCTTGGCGTTTCTGGGTCTGGCCGTGCTCCCTGTTGCCGCGGTCTTCGAGGGTTTTTCCGCGCACATGGAGCGCGGGCAATCGACGGAGTTCTGCCTTTCCTGCCACGTGATGAGCGATTTCGGGCGCAGTCTGCGCATCGACGACCCCAGCTACATTCCCGCGCAGCACTTCCAGAACAATCGCATCCCCCGTGAGCGCGCCTGCTACACCTGCCACACCGACTACACGATGTTCGGCGGTGTTTCCGCGAAACTGCGCGGCTTGCGGCATTTGCAGGTTCAGTATTTAGGGACGATTCCCAAGCCGGAAGAGATCAAACTTTACTATCCCTACCAGAACCGCGAATGCCTGCACTGCCATGCCGGAGCGCGGCGATTCGAGGAAGGCTCCGCGCACCATAAGACTCCTGATTTGCTGGTCCGCGCGAAGTCCGGACAGCTTTCATGCCTTTCGAGCGGCTGTCATGAATTCATTCACGATGTAGGCTCGCTGAAGGACGCGACGTTTTGGAAGGAGTGAACTTCGTAATGCAAACGGACGTGGAGAAGAAAATTAAGTGGGCGGCGTTGTTGGTGCTGGCGGGATTGGCGTGCATGCTGCTAAGCTTCACGAAGGTTCACCCGCTGGCGTTCGTGGCCTTCCTCACCATCGCTTGCCCGCTGACTCTGGCTGGGGTCGTGTTATTCCTTTGGACCCTGTTGCATAAAGACGCCTGACTATTTGCGCCGGAACGCCCGACTTACCGTTGAAAGTAGCGGCTCTCGGGTAACCAACTTTACGAAGCTTTCTTTTTTTGACAACTGCGATCTTGGATAGGTCAGCATTTCCAATTGGCGAAGTAAAAGTGGGACGAGTTTATTGCCTCTAACGCGGCGGAATTGTTTCTCCGCAACCAGCAGCCCGGAGCTTGCCCAACGCTCGCGCTGATCGCTGGGGTGCCAGCGCTTCACATTGGCAAAGGCCGATTGCGAAAGGAGCGGCGGTCGCGTAGCCTATGAGGGTCGAGAGTCGCTAACTTTCAACGGAGTTCCGGGCAACCTCGCGTGATCCGCTCGTACTTCTCATTCGCGCGGACCAGATGACCTTCGCTGCCGGTCAGCCCAAGAACAGAGGGAATTTGGGACACGACAGAGCCGATTGTAAACTAGATAGTTGAAGTCGGGGCGGTACCCGGCATCCTCGTCTTGGGCAGGCGGCGAAGGGTTTTATCCAAGTCAGACCTAACCAGAGCTCGGCGGACAGTCACGACGGCTGGCCTGTCTGAACGAGAGCGAGTCATTGTAACATTGAGGGAGCGCAAGAATGGAATATGAACGGGATAGAAAACGAAAACAGATTCAGGCGGACATCGCCCGTCGATTGGGCATGATTGCAAACCAGTACCGGACCCTCTCTGTGCCCGCTGAAGCGGACTTTTCGGTCACGCTTGACGTCTGCATCCTCCAAAACCTTCTGGCAACCTGCAAGGAGCTTCTCGACGCGATGTCGAGTAATGAAAGGCGAGCCAACTACCTGTCCGCCGACATCAAAATGGGACTCGCCTGGGGACTCAGACCAGAGATGATTGAGGACACGTTCGGTGGCCAGCTCACAGGCAAAGTCGTGCTCCGCAGGTTGCGAAACGCTCTGAGCCATCCGACAGCTCTGGACTTAAACGCTCCTTTCCCTTCGACTGGATACACAACCATCCCGGATGGGTCCGACACGATTCGTCGGTATTGCTTCGTGAATTCTCCAGATACAAAAAACAATCGTCCAAAGGGTTTTCCTACTAAGGAACGCGCCGAGGGTGAACTTGCAAAGGCAGTGCGCGAGGGCGACATGCCAAAAGATGTGGGGATCATCAGTAATGAAGATGGCAAGTTCTGTTTTGGTCGAGGCGACAAACCTTTCGCACGAATTTTCAAAATTTACCTCACGGGTGAAGAGATTCACGCGCTTGTAATCGGGTTGAGCAACTATCTGGCACAACCAATTCAGGAGGCTGGGGATGGACACACCGTCGCACGGCTCATTGCGTAGAGCATTCTATCCGTGTTGTGCTGATGACATCGAAGAGCCACGGCGACTACTCGCTGGACTTGTCGAAGAGATCATCTACTGCGACATTCAGCGTCCCCGCGGATATCGTCACTCGAAGCCGACCGATGGTCTCCCATCGGTAACTTTTGTGCAAAAGAATCTGAACGACTATGTTGATTCGATGCCTCTTATCCATGTCTTCTTTTATAGAAGGGACTCTCCTGGAGAGGGTGGCAGCGGGCTGTACATTCTCGGAAAGGAGTGGCTTCCACGCATTCTCCGGCACTTTCCGGACGAAGGAGGTCTCATCGTCACTGATGGATCAAATCGTGGGAGCGGTGTTTTCAGGAAGATGATCCGCCCAAGCGGATATCTGAGAAAGACTTGGGGATGTCAGTTCTGGCCAAGTCGAGAACAACCTTGGCTCAACACCCACCGGCTCCATAGGATCGAGATGAAGCGCGTCGTTTCGCCCCGGTCCTAAGTGCGGCCTAAATGTGGGTATGGAATCCTCCGATGACCACAGGCTGGGGTCGTGTTATTTCTTTGGACCCTGTTGCACAAAGACGCCTGACTCTTTGCGCCGGAACAACACCGAAGAATCGGTGTGCTCCACCATTTGCCACGAGGGATCTTTGGCCAGCCGTTCCGCCAGCTTGATGTCCGGCGGAATCAGTGCCATATTCACGCCGTAGCGATTCAGTGTTCGGTCCCAACCCGCAATCCCGTTCATGGTGTTCACGTACTCGCGAGAGAAGGATTCACCGAAAAAATCCGTGCGGCCATCAACATAAATGCGAAAGGGTTCTGGAAACTTATATGTCAGGTAATGACCCCATCCATCCGGGGAGAACACGCGGGCGGCGCGGATCTCGCCCGCATGTCGATTCACCATCGCTACGGGATAGACTGGATCTGGAAAGTCCGCCACAAGTTCAATCGAGCGTGAACTGGCTAGCATGACGATGGCTGCGAGGGGCACAAACAGCCCGCTACGCATCAGCGACGGCTGGTAATCGCGTGCCATCTTCTCGAGTGTGCCAGCCAGCGTTCGTGCTGATTGTCCGGCGGTCCATCGCCGCCACCATTCCGCGGATTCCGCTGCGATCCACGGAAGCACGACGATCGCATAGATCGGCACATGCCGCACGGATCGGGACGAAGCGTAACTCCATGCCAAAATGAGAAGCCCGAAAGCGATCTGACGACGCCACAAGAGACGCATCGCAACCGCGATGCCCGATGCCAGCAACACCCCGTAGTACGCTCCAGCGGCATTCGTGAAGGTGGGGGCATAGTATTCTTCGGTAAGTCCCAAATACCAGGTCTCGCGCATGAACTGCACCAGATGGATGTGCTCGTTGATTCCGTACGGATTCACCAGCGACGCCGCGAAGCAGGCCGCCGTCAGAGCTCCCCACCGGATGCTGCGCCGTAGCGCGGCTTCCCGCCCCTGCCCCGCGAATAGCCATTCTGTCAGACACCCGGCGGTCAGTACGCCGCCCGAAACCAGCAATCCAAAAAAGCCGCCGTGCAGGTTCGCCCACAAGGCGGTCAAGGGAACAAGCGTCCACAACCACGGAGTTGTCTTTTCCCGATCCCGGTCGATGGTCCATAATGCACACGCCATGAAAAGCAATGTGAAGATATGCGGGCGCGCCAGATAGTGAATCGATGAAGCGCCAATCGCCAGATGAATCAGAAACACGCAGGCGACGACGTTGGCGCGTCGCTCGGCCATATGGCGCATCATGATCAGCAAGGTCAACGCCAGTATCAGAGCTGACGCGACGACGATCGCGCTCAACCCGCCCCATTGGAAAAGAAGCGCCGATCCCACACCGGCCAGCCACTCCCATGCATAAAACGCTTCACCCGGTTTGGTGAAGGAAAGGAAATCACGCATCGGCACGGTTCCATGCGTCATCACGAATTCGCCCGTCCGGATGTGGTAGCCGGTTTGCGAGTCCCGCAAGAGGCCCATCCCCGTCATGTCAGCAGTGGCGGTGTAGCCGATCAGCCACGCTACGATGGCGAAGAACAGCAACTCAGGCACGGATGGAACCAGCCACCGCCGCACCCAATTCTCCCGCGCGACCGGATGCGCAACTGGCGTGGTGAGGCTGGACATAGTCTTAGTAGCCATCGGTTCGCTAAGCCATGCACTGTACAGGGAGATATCCCATAAAGCTGATTTACTCCTAACCCGATAGAACCTATAGGCCTACATGCAGGACGTTCATACCCAGGGGACGCGCTTTGCGCGCGCTCCAGAGACACATCTTGCATCTCTGCGCGCCCTTGGCGAGGCGGTGGTTTCGGCCCGCCTGGAACTCGCAATCGTGGTTCCCACGTTCAACGAACGTGCCAATATTCCGGTGCTTTTGGATCGTCTTGCGGCCGTCCTGACGGGCGTTTCTTACGAAGTGATCGTGGTGGATGACGATTCGACCGACCGGACGTGGGAAGCCGTCCGGGGCGTCGCGGCCTATCAACAGCGCGTCCGGGTCATCCGCCGCGTCGGCCGACGGGGGCTGGCGTCCGCATGCCTGGAGGGAATGATGTCCACGGCAGCCCCTTACATCGCTGTGATGGACGGCGATCTTCAGCATGACGAAACAATCCTTCCTCAAATGCTGGCCACGGCAATGAAGGAGAGTATGGACTTCGTGGTAGCCTCCCGCAATATCACCGGGGCAAGCATGGGCGGGTTTGCGAAAGACCGTGTCCGTTTGAGTAATTTGGGATTGAAGCTTGCTCGCCTGATACTTCCCGCAGATGTCACGGACCCGATGAGCGGCTTCTTTCTGGTGGATCGCCGTTTCATCGACGACGTCATTTATGACACGTCCGGCGTTGGCTTCAAGATTCTGCTGGACCTTCTTGCGTCCGCCAAGCGGCCGGTACGTATCGCCGAGGTTCCTTATACGTTTCGCACGCGGGAAGCGGGCGAGAGCAAGCTGGATTTCGCGGTCGGCCTGGAATATCTTTATCTGCTGCTGGATAAAATGCTGGGCCACTTGATCCCGCTGCGCTTCATCCTGTTCGCGCTGGTCGGGGCGGTTGGCGTAATATTGCACTTGGGCACGCTGGCGGTGTTGTATCGCCAGGCGCATCTCACTTTCATGAATGCGCAGGTGGCGGCCACCGTGGTCAGCATGACGTTCAACTATCTCCTGAATAATCTGGTGACGTATCGCGACGCGAGGCTGCGCGGCAACCAGTGGATTGTCGGGCTGCTCACGTTTTATCTGGCGTGTTCACTCGGTGCGGCCATTAACTTGAGTGTGTCGGCTCAATTGCTGGCCAATGGTCTGCCCTGGCTCTTCGCCGGTATGGCGGGGCTAGTGCTGAGTTCCGTGTGGAATTACGGAGTGACTAGCGTGATCACATGGCGCAAACGCTTGGTCGACCGCGGGCGCGCGGGTTGACGCCTGCACTAAAACCCGCGGTTCTCTACTTCGCGATGGTTTTCGGAACCGGCTTCGTCCTGGGCCCCATTCGCGTCTTGTGGTTGACGCCGCGCGTCGGAGTCCGCACGGCGGAACTGGCCGAGATGCCGCTGATGCTCGTCGCCATCCACTTCGCGGCGCGCTTCGTTGTGCGGCGCTATCGCCCGTCGAGGACGGAATGCGTTCGTATCGGATTGATCGCGCTGGCCATGCTCATGACCGCGGAAGTCTCTCTGGGAGTCCTGATGCGCGGTTCGTCGCCAGTGCAGGTCCTCGTGGATCGCGACCCCGTTTCCGGCGCGGCTTACTATCTCTCGCTCGCGGTCTTCGCAGCCATGCCGCGCTGGATCGCTCTACGCCAGCGCGTCTAAAACCCTGGACTTCCGGATTGGCAGGTCTTTCATCCGGCGCCCAGTGGCATTGAAGATCGCATTCGCCACGGCCGCCACCGCCGGCAGCTTGCTCGCTTCACCAATGCTCTTCGCGCCGAACGGCCCATAGCCGTCGTCGTTTTCGATAAAGATTACGTCGATTTCAGGCACGTCCATGTGCGTGGCCACGCGCTGCCCGTAGTAACCCGGAGTCAACGGCTGCCCGTTGCGATAGTCGTAGCGCAATTCTTCGTGCAGCGCCATGCCGATGCCCATGATCACCCCGCCGCGGATCTGGCTCACGGCCGTGAGCGGATTCATGATGCGCCCGCTGTCATGCACCGCCACGTACTTCGAAATCCGCACACGCCCCGTTTCCGTATCGGCTTCCACTTCCACAAAATGCGCACCGAAAGAATTGCGCACTTTGCCGCCCGGGATGGTTGGATTCGCATCCACCGATGACGTCCACACATCGCTGCCTTTGGGCATGCCTTTCTCCGCGATCTGTTTCTTCAGTCCCTGTGCGGCCTCAACAACCGCATGTCCCGTCATGATGGTGGTGCGGCTGCCCGATTCACCCACCGAATAAGGACAACTAGACGTATCGCCCCATACTACATCCACCTGAGAAAGCGGCACTCCCAGCGCCTCGGCCGCGATCAGGCCCATAGTCGTCTTCGCGCCCGTGCCCACGTCCGTCACGCCGACGTGAACGGCGTAGTGGCCCTTCGCATCCACTTTGCAAATCGCACTGCTGCGGCCCACCGCCGCACGAAAAGCCACGAACGCCACGCCCGCTCCGCGCTTTATTGGACCCGCATCCGAACCTGGATCCTTCCGCCAGCGCTTCGTCCATTCGAAGACTTCCGTGCCGCGGCGGATACATTCCTCGAGCGTGTAGTTCGTGTAGGACGCCTCGCCGCCATCACGCACCATGTTCTTACGGACGAACTCCACGGGGTCCGTCTTCAGTTTGTAGGCGACGTCGTCCATCATGGACTGTATCCCGTAGAATCCTTGCGGAAACTCGGGTCCCCGGAAATTGCCGGACGTGGTTTTGTTGGTGTAGACCGGATGCACCCGCGCTTCCACGTGTTCGCAGTGATACAGTTCCACGCCGCCGATCGCCCCCGAATTCTTCCGGTACGGACCCATGCCGCTATAGCCACGCAATTGAAGTGCGCGCAGCTCGCCCGAGCCGCTCACCCCCACTTTGTAATACTGCGTGGTGGGCCAGCGTCCATGCATGCCCAGGAAGTCTTCCTTGCGCGAAAGCTCCAGCTTCACAGGCGCGCCGGCTTGTTTGGCGAGCATCGCGGCGATCAGATCGGCGTCCTGATTCTGGTTCTTATTGCCGAAGTTACCGCCCATGTATTGGCACACCACACGAACGTTCGCCATGGGTATGCCCAGATCGCGCGCCATGTCGTTCCGGCAATTCGCGATGCCGCCGGTCGGCGTGTACACCGTCAGCTTGTCGCCTTCCCAATGCGCCAGCGACACGCGAGGCTCCATCTGCGCGTTGTGTTCGAAAGCGGTGGTGTAGCGGTCTTCGAAAATCCGTTCCGACGCACGAAAGCCTTCTTCCACATTGCCGCGCTTTTCGGTGATCGGCTTCAACTCATTGCGAACGTCAGGCGATAAATTTCCCTCCGGCCAAATTTTCACCGCGCCCGGCTTCAGGGCTTCTTCCGGATCCATGACAAAGGGAAGCACTTCGTAATCCACTTTGATCAACGCCAGCGCTTCTTCGGCCACGTGGCGGTTCACGGCCGCCACGGCCGCCACCGGCTCGCCCACGCAGCGGACGGGGTTATTGAAGGCATAGCGCTTCTGCGTGGTGATTTTCTTGACTTCTTCGTTATACTGCCTCCCGCCTGCAATCGACCCAGCGCCCCACACCGCCTTGCCGTTCTCATGCGTGATTACGGCTTTGACTCCGGGAAGCGCGATCGCCTTCGATGTGTCGATGCTCTTGATGCGCGCGTGCGGATGCGGGCTGCGCAGAGCGCGCGCGTACAGCATCCCCGGAAGCTGAATATCGCCGCTATAGGTGGCTTTGCCAGTCACTCTTTGCTTCGCGTCGATGCGGGTGGTGGTGCGGCCAACCGTCTTCAGCTTCGCGACGGGCGTCCCATTGCCGTCATAGAATGCAGCGCCTGGCGTCACAGTGGGAGTGCCGGCGGCAGCCGATGCAGCTTCAATGTAACGATGATAGTTCGAGCATCTGCACAGGTTGCCCGTCATCGCCGCGCGCAACTGATCTCGCGAGGCACGAGGGTTCTTCGTTAGCGCCGCCTTGGCGCTCATCAATTGACCGGATGTGCAGAAACCACACTGGGGCGCGTCGTGCTCGATGAACGCCTGCTGCAGCGAATCGAGCTTGCCGCTTTTCTCCAACCCTTCCACGGTTTGAATGGAGCGCCCGTCCATCCACACCGCGAGCTGGCTGCACGAATACATCGGCTTGCCATCCACCAACACCGTGCAAGCTCCGCATTCGCCGCGATCGCAACCGATCTTGGTCCCCGTCAATCGCATGTGGTCGCGCAGCGCTTCCACCAGCGTCCAGCGATCTTCCACTTCGATGCTTCGCGCAAGACCATTCACGGTGAGGCGGATGGTCCGGTGCGAAACATCAGCGGAAACACCCGGTGAGCCGGCCGGGCTCTGTCCCTGCAGAACAGGCGCGGCTACAAGTACCGCTCCGGTGCCCTCCAGAAATGTGCGGCGTGAAATAGGGCGCTTCGTCGGGCGGCGATCTTTTTTGGAACTCATCAACGAGCCTCCAGTCCTAAACCACCCAATTATACTCTGGTATGAAGGCCGTCCCCCGGGCCGTGAACCGCCCGAAATCTTGTACCATGATCGGCGGTCTGGATGCACGAATTTCCGGTCAAATGCCCTATTGCAGATCCGCGCGCACCCGTTTATACTTCTGTTTTTGGTGAGGCCGTTTCCTGGTGAACTGATGGCGTCTCCACAAATTGCCGAACGTCCGCGGATGATCGAGGATTTCGATCCCCTCGCACCGCAGCGCGAAGCCGCGTTGTTCTATGGTCTCTTCCTGCGCGGCCACTCGGCCGAAACGCTGCGCCGCGATATCGAACTGCCCCGCAAATTGGTGGACAAGCTTCTTAAGCGGCATCGTAACGAACTCTCCGTTCAAGAAAAGCTCAAGACGGTTTACCAATATCGTCAGCAAGTCCTTGCGATCTTCGATGAGTTGGTTACGCGCGAAAAAGTGAAAGAACGCGTGCACTAGGTAAGGATTTCGCGGCGGAGACCGCGATTCTACATCGGCTCCGGCAACCGCAATTGCGCCTTGCTGAGCGCCTGGTCCAGGATCCGTACCGTGTCATTTTCCGCCCATCCGCGCGACGTGGAAAGTTCCGCAATCAGCATGTGCCGCGCACGGTCCAGCATCTTCTTTTCACGGAAAGACAACGGTTGATGCAATTGCAGCACCAACAGGCTCTTCAGCACTTCGGCGATCTCCAGCAGGCTTCCGCTCTTCATCTTCTCGGTGTTGTCGCGGAAGCGGTCTTTCCAGTCTTGCTGGGAATTGCGGCGGCGCTTGGGTTCAGACAGGTATTCGAGCACCTTGGCCAACTCGCCATTGCGTGTCACGCGCCGCAGACGCAGGTCGTCGGCGTGTGAGAATGGAACCATCACGGTCAGACTTGCATACACCAACCGCAACAGATAGAAGCGCTCAACATTTCCGCCGAAAGGGCGGCTGCTGATGTTCTCGATCGTCGCTACCCCATGGTTAGGGTAGATGATTTTTTCACCGATCTGAAAAGTCATGCAGGGACCAATCCAGACGAAACCGGCTTCGGTGCATCTTAAGCTGAACTGAAAATTCTGTCAATAGCTAAAGTCCAGATTAGAGTTCTTAGCGGTACTATATAGAAATATCGGTGCGATCAGTCCCTCCGGCAAACTCTTCATCAATGGATCTCAAAAAAACAGTTAACCTCCCGCAGACCTCCTTTCCGATGAAAGCGAATCTTGCCCTTTTGGAGCCTAAGTTATTGGCCCACTGGGAGGAAACCGACATTTATCAGCGGATTCGCGAAGCCCGGAATGGCCGCCCGCTGTATGTTCTGCATGACGGACCGCCCTATGCCAACGGCAACATTCACCTGGGTCATGCCCTCAACAAGTTGTTGAAGGATTTTATCGTAAGATTCAAAACAATGGAGGGTTATGACTCTCCTTATGTGCCGGGCTGGGATTGCCACGGCCTGCCGATCGAGATCAAGGTGGACGGCGAATTGGGCGGCAAGAAGTCCGCCATGTCGGCGTCCCAGATCCGTGCGGCTTGCCGGAAATACGCGGAGAAGTACGTCAATTTGCAGCGCAAAGATTTCATCCGGCTGGGTATCTTCGGCCGCTGGGCAGACCCATATTTGACGCTCAGCGCAGACTATGAAGCCACTATCGCTCAGGCCTTCGTTGACGTGCTGGATCAGGGCTACGTCTACAAAGGCCTCAAACCGGTCAACTGGTGCATTCATGACCGGACCGCGCTTGCAGAGGCCGAGGTGGAGTACGAGAACCACTCCAGCCCGTCCATCTGGGTTAAGTTCGCGCTGACCTCGGATCCGGTGGCGATTGATCCAGCCCTTGCGGGGAAGAGGGTATGGGGCCTCATTTGGACCACCACGCCGTGGACTATTCCCGCGAATCTGGCGATCTGCTATCATCCCAAGTTCAGCTATGCGGCGGCGGAAGTGGACGGCGAGGTCTACATCGTCGCCACGGAGCTGCTGAAAGCCACAGCCGAGGCCTGCGGATGGCCCGCCCCGAAAGTCATCGCCGCATTTGAAGGCGCGAAACTGGATGGAGCACTCTTCCATCACCCTTTTCTCGAACGCACGTCATTGGGAATCCTGGGCGAGCATGTCACGCTGGAACAAGGCACCGGCGCGGTGCATACCGCCCCCGGGCATGGCCATGAAGACTACGAGATCGGCCTCGCGAATGGCTTGGCGATCTATTGCCCTGTCGATGGCGCGGGGCGCTTTTATCAGGCTGACGGTGCGGCCGGTGAGTTACCGGCCGAGCTTATAGGCGAACGAGTGTGGGAAGGCAACGACGTTGTCATCGACATACTGAAGCGCGGCAATCATCTGGCCGCTTTCAAGAAGATCGAGCACAGTTACCCGCATTGCTGGCGCTGCCACAATCCAACCATTTTTCGCGCCACCGAGCAATGGTTCATCGGCATGGAGCGGAACCACCTGCGCCAGCGGGCGCTCGAAGCCGTGAAGAACGTGAAATGGAATCCAGCGTGGGGCGAGGAGCGTATCGGCAACATGATCGCCACCCGACCTGACTGGTGCATCTCACGCCAGCGTTTCTGGGGCGTGCCACTGGTGATTTTTTATTGCGAGTCTTGCCATGAGCCGCTCACCGAACGCAAGATTCTGGATCGTGTAGTGGCTCTGTTCCGGGAACACACCGCCGATATCTGGTACGACAAATCCGCAGCCGAGCTCGCCGGGCCTGACGCGAAATGCCACAAGTGTGGCGGAACGTCTTTCAGAAAGGAAACCGACATACTCGATGTCTGGTTCGATTCGGGTTGCAGCCACCTCTCGGTTCTCACTACGAAAAACGCCCTTCCTTGGCCCTCCGATATGTACCTGGAAGGCGGCGACCAATATAGAGGCTGGTTCCACAGCTCGCTTCTTATTGCCGTCGCCCTGAAAGGCAGCGCCCCCTATCGCGCCGCCGCCACCAATGGGTGGACGCTCGATTCGGAAGGCCACGCGCTCTCCAAATCGCGCGGCTCAGAGGCGGTGGAAAAAATCATCAACAAGTACGGCGCGGAATTGTTGCGCCTGTGGGTGGCGTCGATTGAATTCACCGAGGATGTGCGCTTCTCAGACACCATCCTCGATCGGCTGATCGAGGCCTACCGCAAGCTGCGCAACACGTTCCGCTACGCGCTCGGCAATCTTTTCGATTTCGATCCCGCCTCGGACGCAGTGCCGGCCGAAGAGATGCTGGAAATCGACCGCTGGATTCTCTCGCGCACCGAAGACGTAATCCGCCGCTGCCGGGTCTCGTACGATGAGCTTGCTTTCCACAAGGTCTATCGCGCCATCTACGATTTCGCCACCACGGACCTCAGCTCCATCTACTTCGACGTCCTGAAAGACCGTCTCTACACGGCCGCCCCGAAGAGCCATGCGCGCCGCAGTGGTCAGACAGCCCTGTATAAGATCCACTATGCGCTGATGCGCCTGACTGCACCTCTGCTGGCTTTCACCATGGAGGAGATCTGGACCCATACCAGAAAGCCCGCTGGCGCGCCCGATAGCGTCCACCTGGCTTTACTGCCGGAACCGGAGGAAGCAGCCTCCGGTCTCAGCGCCGAAAAACTGGAGCGATGGGAACATCTCATGCAAGTTCGCGACGTGGTTCTCAAAGCGCTGGAAGAAGCACGCCAAACGAAATTCATCGGCGCACCGCTGGAAGCGCGCGTGCGCTTGGCCGGCGCGAATGTGGATGATTATGCCGCCGACCTCCCCGCCCTCTTCATCGTGTCGCAGGTGATTTTGGAACCCGGCACTGAAATCAAAGCTGCTATCGAAAAAGCCGACGGCATCAAGTGCGAGCGCTGCTGGAAGTACTCCACCGCCGTCGGCCGGGACACCGAATATCCCACGGTATGTGATGGCTGTGTTGCAGCCCTTCGCGAGATGTATCCGTGAGCCATCGCTCTTACCCAGCCGCGATTGTCGCAACGATCGTGCTGCTGGATCGCTTGACCAAATGGTGGATCATCGCGAACTTCTCGGCGTCCGATATGCACACGATTCTGCCAGGGGTCTTCAACATCGTCCATGCGGAGAATCCCGGCGCGGCGTTCGGCGTCTTTTCTCAAGGCCACCCAGCGCTACGCGCCATCTTGCTGGTGGGAATCTCTTCCCTGGTGCTGATGTTCGTCGGCAAGCTGCTGTGGACCGCGCCAAACCCGGCGACGCCTGAACCACCGCTGCTGCGTGCCGCGCTGGCCCTGGTGTTCGGAGGCGCGCTGGGGAACATGATCGACCGGGTCTTCCGAGGCGAAGTGACGGACTTTATTCAGGTCTTTATCGGCGCGTACGAATTCCCGGCTTTCAACGTCGCCGATAGCGCCATCACCGTGGGGGCGGTGCTATTGATCGGCGGGCTGGCTCGCACTGAGATGCTGCGCCGCCGGACGTCGTGACCCTATCGTGCCGGGCGTTCGGGTTGTCCGACGCGCTGCACTAGCAGCTTTTTAGCGGTCTCAAGCAGAGCAGCCGCCTTGGGCATGGCCTCGACGGCCCTGGCAATCTCCGGATCCTGCTGGATGTTCACCACGCGAGATTGTTCGTAGCTGAACGCTGTCACGTACATCTCCCGCTTCAGCTGTTCTTTCGTCCATTGGTGATTCGCAGCAAAATCGGCTTCGGTGAATTCGTACTTGTTGTCGAGCAGGTACTTGTGGAATTCGTTCACCACGCTCTCATCCGGCTCCCAGCCCTTCGGCATCCGTGCATCGGCCTTCGGCCCGAAGTAATGAGCGGAGAACAATAGGAACGCGGACTTCCTCAGCACTTCGATCTGAAAGGGGTTGAGCTTGGGCGCTTCCCACTTTTCATCCGGCGTGATACCGCCGCCGCCGTATACGGTGCGGCCACTATCCGTCATTTTAACGTCGGAGGTATTCTTTTCCTCGGTCTTCGCCCGGTAGTAATAATCGAGGAAGGAGACATGCGAGTAGTCGCGCTGGATCAGGCGTCCGCTCGGCGTATAGTAATGTGCGGTGGTCAACGCCAGCCCGGTATTTTCGCTCAACGGGAAAACCGTCTGCACCAGACCTTTGCCGAATGTGGCCTCACCCAGCACCCACCCACGGTCGTGATCCTGCAAAGCGCCGCTGACGATTTCCGCGGCCGAAGCTGAGGAGCGGTTCACCACCACAACTACTGGGTAGGTTTTGCCGCCGTTATCCGAACGCGAATAGTAATTCTTGTTCGGCTGCGCACGGCCCCGGTGGCTGACGACGAGTTCATTTTTCTTCAGGAAATGGCCTGCGATTTCGACGCCCTCGTTTAAGAGGCCGCCCGGATTCCCGCGCAGATCCAGTACTAGGCCTTTAATATTGTTCTCGCCTAGTTGCTTCAACTTCTCCTGAAAATCCTTGCTGGTGGTTTCGCCAAACTGGCTGATGGAGGCGTACGCGATCCCCGGCTTGAGCCAAAATACTTCCTGCACTGTGGAGCGCGCGATGGCGTCCCGCACGATCTCAAACGTGAGCGGCTTCTCCAACCCATCGCGGCTCACCGTCACTTGGACTTTTGTTCCGCGCGGACCGCGCAGCAAATCCGCGATCTCGCTGGTGTTCAGCCCATCGGTTTTCTTATCGCCCACCTGAACGATGATGTCGCCCGGGCGCAAACCGGCGCGATACGCCGGAGAGATTTCGAACGGCCACATGACCATGGTACGGCCATTGCGCGGACCCACCTGCATGCCCACGCCAAAGTACTGGCCGCGCTGATCTTCGCGTAACGCAGCATAGGCCTTGGGGTCGAAGAAGTTCGAGTGCGGATCGAGTGTCCGCAGCATGCCCGGGATCGCGCCGTTATAGATGGCTTTATCAGCGTCCACCTTGTCGGCGAAGTTCTGTTCCACGGCGTCAAAAACCGCCGTAAACGACTTCATGCTTTGGCTAACCGGATCGTCGGCTGGGGAAGCGGCCGAGACATTGTCGCCAAGAAACAGTCCGGCGGCAATCGAGCAGACGACGATAAACATCGGTACGTAAAAGTAAGATCGGCGCGACGGCATTCCAGCCTCCGCTTAGAGTATATCAGCTTGGTTTTGCGGCGTAAGGGTCGGGAGCTGGGGGTTGAAATTCGCTATTAAAGCGCAGCACGTTGCAAATCCGCGGCGATTTCCTTACCGAGTCCTTCAAAGCTCGTGTTCACTTCCCTGGCTCTGCCTAATGCAGCGTCCAGGTGGGGAAGAATATTTTCTCTCCCCACCTGGCTCACGAATTGGGTCTGCTGCAGCATACGGGCTGGTTGCTCGCGCGCCCCGCAAATCAATAGAGTCCGGCCCGTCTTTCGAAGCCTGTCGGAGAAAACCTCCAAGGCGTGCAGACCGGTTGCGTCAATCGCAGTCATATTACGAACCCGGAGAATGACCACAGCGGCAAACTTTTCTAAATCTTCCGATTCCTCGGCCAGCTTGTCGGTGGTTCCAAATAGAAATGGGCCGTGAATCCGCAGGATCGACACGTAAGGAGGAACGGTTTTGTCCTGCAAGCTGTGTGCACGTCCTTTATCGATATACTCCGGCGTTACCGTCGCCACGGTCGTGGTTTGTGAGACTCGGTAGATGTAAAGTAACGCAGCCAGGCCTAACCCCACTTCAACTGCCACGGTCAAATCCGCCAACACCGTCAGCGTGAAGGTTGTGCCCCACACTGCTGTTTCGGCGCGGCTCAAAGTCAGAATCGTCCTGATTTCATGCCACTCACCCATGTTATATGCAACGACGAAAAGCACCGCCGCTAACGTAGCCAACGGAATGAATTTGGCCAGCGGAGCCGCCACTAGAAGGATGCAGACCAAGGTGAGTGCATGGACGATTCCAGAGACCGGCGTTTTGGCGCCCGAGCGAATGTTCGTAGCGGTGCGAGCAATCGCTCCCGTCGCGGGTATCCCACCGAAGAGCGGTGTAGCGAGGTTTGCCATCCCTTGCGCCATCAATTCCACGTTGGAATTATGCTTGTCGCCGCTCATCCCATCCGCCACAACCGCAGACAGCAGACTCTCAACAGCGGCCAACAAAGCGACCGTCAAAGCCGACGGTAACAAAGGGATAATTAGGTCGGCCCGAAACACAGGCCATTGGAGCGAAGGAAGGCCCGTAGGAATTCCTCCGAACTTCGAGCCAATCGTATCCACAGGCAGTTGAAAGAGTAGAACCCCGGCGGTGCCCGCCAAGAGTGCGATGATCGAACCCGGAAACCGTTTGGTGATAAGCGGCCACAAGACGATGATTGCCAGAGAGAGGCAGCCCACCAAGACGGTTCTTGGATCGATCGTATTCAAATGCGAGAAAAGCGCCTGCAATCGTCCGATCAACTCACTGGGCATCGATCCGGTTTGCAATCCCAGAAAGTCGCGAATCTGGGTCGACGCGATCAAGACCGCAATGCCATTGGTGAACCCTACGGTCACGGGCCGGGGGATGAACTTGACCGCAGTCCCTAATCCGGTTGCCCCCATCACGACCAACATTACGCCGGCCATCATGGTGACCATGAACAATCCGGACACGCCAAATTTGGCGACGATACCCGCGATAATCACTACAAAGGCACCCGTCGGCCCAGCGATTTGAGTGCGGGAACCACCCAGCGCCGAAACTATAAAACCCGCGATCACAGCCGTATAAATGCCGGCCTGCGGCGTCACACCGGAGGCGATACCGAAGGCCATTGCCAGAGGCAACGCCACCAATCCCACTGTCAATCCGGCGATGACATCGGCGGTCAAAAATCGCAAATTGTACTGACGAAGACACAGCACCAGTTTTGGCAGCCATTGATCCAGCGGCGTCTGTGGCAGGGCGATCATCGACCGACTGTCTCCGCCTTTTCAATCTCTCCAAGCGCCGCCAAGGTCCCGCTGATGTGCGCCTGGAAATAGCGGCGCATGATGTCGAGCACTTCGCTCAGGATCGGGTCACGCAGGCTATATAAGACTTGGTTGCCCTCTTTCCGGTTCAGAACGATTTGCTTTGCTCGCAGCACTGACAGATGTTGGGAGGCGTTTGCCTGTTCAATCCCCAGCTGCTCAATGAGCTTTCCGGCTGAAACTGGACCGTCCCGGAGTAATTCCACAATAGCGATGCGAGTCGGGTGAGCCAGGGCTTGAAAGACCTCGGCTTTGAAACGATGAAGGGAGTCGGGCACATCAATAGTATATTCGAATATAAGAATAGACAAATCGATGTCACATCGTGAGCAACTAGCTCGACGGAACTGCGCCGTCTTGTGCCGTGAGCGTCTCCGTCCGCAGCGAATTGCCCCATGCTATCGCTGAGAGCGTCAACAGCATGCGGTGCGAAATTAAACCGATTAAAGTAGGGATATGAAGATGCCGGCGTCGCTCCTGTTGGCAATCGCAATTGCTATCCCACTGGGCGCCCAGGATTGGCCCCTAAATATCGCGGGTGCTCCGTTTTCAGCTACTCGCATTACGGAACTCACAAAGACACTCGCTGATGGAACTCGCATGGAAAGTTCGATGGATAAGGCCGTGATGTACCGCGACCTGGTTGGCCGAACTCGAATTGAGTATTATCATCCTGCTGCTGCGTCAGTACCGGGCCTGATATCGATTGTGGATCCGGTAGCCGGAGTTCGATTTCAGGTCAATACGTTCTCTAAGAAAACGAGAATGAACGCGGACGTACCCCCACTACCACCTTCTGAACCGTCTCCTCCCGCTAGGCTAATGGAGCCTCAAATTCCTGTCGGCGTCATCTCACACCGTAAAATCATGGATGGAGCCGTACAGGGAATCGGTTTGGCCGACTATCATTTCACGACGACTTCCGAGCTGTTAGGAACGCAGAATATTGAAGGCATCTTAGGAGAGGGAAGGCGCATCGTGACTACGCTTGAGGCCGGCAGCGTGGGAAATGATCAGGAAATCGTCGTGACTAACGAGATGTGGTACTCGAAAGAGTTGCGGATCTCGGTGTTGAGGAAACTATTTGACCCGAGGTTTGGAAACCGCGTCTCCAAGCTGATCAATATCAGCTTGACTGACCCGGACTCGGGGCTATTCGTTCCGCCGGCCGACTACCGAATTGAGTAGCAGTAACGCCACATAATAGGCGGAGCTTGAAATTTGGAGGCAACCATGAAAAAGAGATTCAAGTTGGAGCGATTTTCGAGCTGCATCGCGGGTGCCGTTCTTTGTTCCGCGGCGGTTTATGCGCAACCAGCGGCTTCGCCTGCGCCCGACCATCCCACCATCACCGTTCAGGGACAGAAATTTTCGCCGCTGGCCATATTGACGCGTAACATGGGCACTCTGGAGGACCAGACGACGCCGTTCCAGCCGCACAAGATCGTTGGGAACATTTACTACGTTGGCACTAAGACCCTGAGCTCCTTCCTTATCGTCACGCCACAAGGAAATATTCTGATCGACAGTACCTATGAGCGGAACGTGCCCACCATTCAGAAGTCCATCGAGCAGCTGGGATTCAAGTTTTCCGACACCAAGATCCTGCTGGGGAGTCATGCACACGGCGACCATCAGGAAGGGGATGCTCTCGTGAAACAGTTGACTGGCGCGCAAGTGATGGCGATGGCCGAGGATTTGCCGGCTCTGCGGGCAATCAAGCCAGGAGGAAAAGAGCATCCGATTGACAAGACTTTACACGACAACGACACGGTGTCGCTGGGAGGCACCACGCTTGTGGCTCATCTTACTCCGGGTCACACTCGGGGATGCACAACGTGGACCACGAAGGCGTTGGAAGGCGGAAAATCCTACAACGTGGTCATTAACTGCAGCTTGCGCGCGCCTAACGTAGTCACGCCGGAGATCGCCAAGGAATTCGACCGCTCGTTCAAACTCGTGCGATCACTGCCGTGCGACGTGCAAGTTGGGGATCACCCGGCTCAATACAACTTGCAGGGGAAGTATTCGAAGATTCGGAATGGCGGTCCGAATCCATTTATTGATCCGGCAAGCTGCAATGTTGAGACCGATTTAGAAGAGGCTATGTTCCACGCGATTCTCGACGAGCAGAAGAAGGCTGGACGGTGAAGAATCGACGGAGTAGTGTCACAGGAGATTTCCAAGTGTCAATGAACCGCGGGTGAAGCGTGGGCGAAGGCTATGCGACGCGCAACACTGCTAACGGGGAACTTTTCCGCTGGATGCGGTATCAATTAGGGGAATGTTCATTCGCGCCCAAGTTTGCATCCTTGTAGTCGTGGGATTGGCGAGCGGACAGACCCCCGCAACGACCCTGGCGGGATCAATCCAGGGTACGGTTCGGGATTCGGACACGGGCATACCTTTGACGCATGCGCAGATTCAATTGATTGCCGCTGGGAAGGAACCCGTAAATGTTACGACGGATTCGCAGGGAAGATACGTGTTTCGCGATGTCGATCCTGGCCCGGTCACTCTGAGGGTCTTTCCGCCGGGAAATCTTCGCGGCAATCCGCCCTTGAACCGCACGCTGCTCGTGAACAACAAGCAGGACATTACAGGGGTAGATATCAGGTTGAGGGCGCAGGGTGAGATCACCGGAAAAGTAACGAATGAAGACGGTAGCCCGCTTGCCGGGATCGTCGTGTGGTTGGTGGTGCGGGAATATTCCCTTGGAGAATTGAAGTACATTCTGACGTTTCGCGGTCCCACTAATGAGGCGGGTGAGTACACGATTCGTGGCGTGAACCCTGGCCGTCCGTATCTTCTGCTCGCAGCGCCGCTCCAGCAGATTACCAATCCAGTGTCTGGGGTGCCGTCCGACCCAGAACAGCGCAAACCAGTAGTCGCTCCAACGTATTATCCAGGAACCGAGCGGCCCGAAGGCGGACTGGCGGTCGCAATTCGTCCCGGTGAAAGACGAGAGCACGCGGACATTCGCATGGTTCAGACCGCATCGTTCTGTGCCGAAGGCGTTGTGCAGCCGGATATTCCGGACGAACCCATGCGGTTTGAATTGACCTCAGGGAGTGGAGGGCCTGTGCAGGGTAGGGTTCGAACCGTGACCGCCGCCGTAAACTTTTTGCTTCTGCCGCAGGGCGTCCTGACGGGGCCCGAAGGGCGATTTCGCGTTTGCGAACTGGCGCCGGGGACCTATCGATTGAGCGCGTACTCGAGTGTCCCCGTGGAGAACGGACCGCCGACAGTGGTGCCCCGCGTCTATGGAAGCACGGAGTTTGCCATCGTGGATCGCGATGTGAAAGAGATTACCGTGAACGCGACGCCGCGGATCCGTGTGCCAGGGCAGGTTGAAGGGACCGATGGCCTCATAGCTGCGGAGGGAGGGCAGGTAACGGTCCGGCTGGTGCCGTTGGGTCGAATGGCGCGGAAACAGGAGGCACTAACCGCAACGGCAACGGCTGGTGTATTTTCGTTTGATCAGCTCATCATGGGAGACTACACCGTGCAGGTAGAAGGGCTGTCGCCATCCACGTTCGTAAAGGACTTGCTTTACGCGGGCCGGAGTGTGTTGGGATCGCCTCTGCGCGTCGGGGGCGTCATGGGGAGTGGCGATTTGCGCATCGTTTTGGGGAGCAATGGCGGCCACGTGAGCGTTCGAGTTACGGATCGCGAAAACAACGCGATACCAGACACGACCGTGGCCATTATTCCGACAAGTGCAGCATCACCAAGCGCGCTTGCGGAGGCGATGATAGGTGGAGCCACCGGGCAGGGCGGGAATTGGGTATCTCCGCCGCTGGCTCCCGGCAAGTATGTGGTTTTGACCTCGTTTTCCGTGGTGGATTTTAGCCCCGAATCATTGGCTCGAGTGTGGGGCGCGCGCACGCGGGGCCGTGAGGTGGAAATCACGCCGCGAGGTACGGTCGAATTGACGCTGCCCCAGGCGCTACTGGAATGACGAATCCACGGCTCGGGAAACGAGCACAATGAAATTCCTCAGTGGCCTAGGTTTGCGGAACCTACAGGTTCGTTCGGCTGAAATGATTCCCGTTGAAAGACTATGACGTTCCGATTGGTTTAGCGGGTGCTTCCAGGTCAATCTCGAACGTGCGTTCCGCTGCTGCTCCAAAGGAGCCTTTTCGCCGAACCTTAACCTGAACGCGGTCGCGGGGTTTCTTGTCCCACAGCGCCAAGCGCATATCGGCGATTCTTTTGATCGCTTGACCGTCGATCTCTATCAAGATGTCCTTATTCTTCAACCCCGCCTTTACTCCGGCGCTGCCCGGACTCACCGCCTTGATGCGGCATTCCCCACCTTTCTCTTCCAGGCTGACACCGAGAACTCCGGCGGGAGGCAATTCCATTTTCTTGCCAAGCAATATGTAGTCCGCCATATGGGACTCAATCTCATCGCCGCCATTCAGCACAATGGCGTAGGTTGCATGGGTGCGGCGCTCCAGACGCTGCGGAATGCCGTGACCGAACGCGAGATGTCCGGAACCGGCGAGGATCACCATCCGACGCTCTGGATTTGCGTTTAGATACGCGGCGGCGCTTTCGGCCATGCCCTCGTCCCAAACGAGTTGTGCATCGAGAAAGTGATCGAAGGCGCCCGGCTTCGCGGAACCATGCGCCTCGAAGGCTTGCCGAAGGCGGCTTCTATAGGCCTCGCCCACGGGGCCAATTTCCTTAGGCAAGTTTGACCGCTGCTCTCCGGAGACGCCTGCGATGCCAGCCTTGCCAACTTCGGAAACCAGCGTCCGGAGCACGTTCAAAGCTCGCACAGGAATGTGGCGCTCTTGCGCGAATCGAAAGATGGGCGCGTACAAACGGTAATCGTATCCCCAGCTTTGGTAATACTCGGAGGCCCGGAGGAATTCTTTTTCCGTGGTTCGTCCGGCTATGTAGTCGTCCACCTGTGACTGGACGCGCTGTTCCAAATATTCCACTCCGATCACCAGGTTCGGGTCAAGCTGGTGGAGCCGCCTAATGATCTCGAGTTGATTCAGATGGTGGTCGTAGCGGTCATGGGACTCGCCGACGAAGATTACGCGCTTGCTTGCGAGCTGGGCGGCAAGCTTATCCTGCGCGAGAGTCGCGCCCAGATCGATCGCCTCCAGAGGTACGCGATCCTGCGCAACGGCGCGGAAGACTATAGAGGAGCAAGCAAGCGCACTAACAAACAGGAAACGAGGGTGCTGAAACAACATGGCACCGTAATCATAGCAATGAGGAGTCTTCCGCTACTTCGGAAAGATCAGGGGAAGCACCGAGTCAGCCGTCAACATGCAGCGGGTATTGTGCCCGCACATCGGGACGATAACAGTCTTATGTTGCGCCCCGAGCTTTTCGTTTACATATTTTCCAAATGCGAGTCCCCGTGCCATTCGGGTGGGTCCCTGGGCCATCGCAGGGCAGGATCCATCGAAGCCCGCAAGGGGCAGGATATCGAGATCTCCCAGCAGATAGGTCATTGGCCGTGCCGCCAACTGCTTCTTTAACTGAGCATCGCTGAGAGGCCCGGAGTATCCGCTGCGGTTTTGCGGACCGTAGGGCCAGTCATTGTACACGGAGCATTTCTTGGAATCGAAGTAGGGCGCAAAAGCGTCGGCGGGCGCCGGCAGCATGTATCCGGGCGGGGCCGCGGAAACTGTCCATGCGGCTGCCGTCGGCCGGATCGCGTCCAAATAAGCGACGGAGGTGGGATTCGCCGATAAATACGTGATGGGGACGCCCAGACTGTCATGGACGTGATTCGACATTTGATATCGGGAGACGAACATGCCGCCGCCAGAGTGACCCCCGACCACGATGCCTCGGAGGTTGGGAAATACCTCTTTGCGAGCCAGCTTGCGAAGGATTTCATCGGCAATGTCATAGGACGTCACCTTGTCATTACCGATGGCCAGCCCACCGAAGCGCCAACTTTCAGGCCTCTCATCGCAAACCCAATTAGCCTCCCCGGGGCCCAGCGCGTCACGGCATTCCGCGCCGCCAGTGTTGGCCCGTGCACCCGTATTCGAAGCAAAGCGCGGCGAGATGAGAACGGTATCCTCCAGCGCGCCTGCCAGAAAGGCCGCGCCAAGAGCCGTACGGAATTGGTTGTCAGCGTCGCGGCCGCCGCCATGGACAAGGATCAAAGCGCGAGTGATCCCCTCATTCCTTGTATCTAGCGGATGGGAGCGATAGACCAGAACGCGTGGTGACTGGCCAGTGATAGTTATCCACTCCGTGCATGCCGGAGTTGTGGTGGTGCAGGTAGCGGCATAAGCCGTTGCGGCAAGAAGAAAAAGAGATAGGCGCATTCTACAGCGCAGTATACGCGTTTTTGACCAGCGAATACCAGTCCTCAACACGCCGGTGATTTGCGATTCCATGCGGGAGGTCTGGCGGGTCGTCCCAGCAGATGCTCCCTATTTCCAAATCTCTTGTAGCCAGGGGATCGCTTGCCGCAATGCATCTCTGAACCGGTTGGTCTCGTAGTGGGTGATACCGCTTAGCGCGATCAATTTCGCGTTCACGCCCGCTTTCTGAAGTTCAGCAATTCGCACCTCCGTTGGGCCAAAAGGCACGATCTGGTCGTCGTGGGAGTGAATTGCCAGAACCGGAAGCCGCCACCCGGTGGCAATTTCCGGCGGCCTGCCGGCGACCGGGATCGCCGCGCTGAAACGATCGGTGAATTTTTCCGCGAGATGCCAGGACCCGGCACCTCCCATGCTGAAACCGGTAACCACGACTTTTTTCTTGTCGATGGGGTATCGTTCCAATACCATGTCGAGCAGTGCGTTCACTCCCTTCTCGTTTTCAGGGCTGCTCCAATTCCCTCGCACCGAATCCGGCGCCACAATGATCGCGCCGAGTTCTGAGAGCGCCGGCCCAATGAGGACCTGGATCAGGTTCCCACCGGCACCGGCCGCGTCTCCGCCTCCTACTCCGAAATGCAAGGAAAGAATGAGAGGAACTGGCTTGGAGGGAGAATAGTTACGGGGAATGGAGATCGCATAGTGGATCGTCGGCTCGTCCGCACGCGGCAAATTCATACGGTACAGTCCCGGAGTGCGCACGGGAAAATCACCTGCCTGCGCGTTTACGACGGTCGGCAATAAGAACGCCGCCGCAAACGCCATGATCATGAAAATGAGGTGAACCCGTCGAAAACAGCCAGGTTTTGGAGCGCTGTGAAGCGACATCATCGCTCCAGTTCGCGAGGTTGTGCTTTCTAAAATCGCGATGGCGATCATGCTGCTTAACGCAACTTGTAAGTCACGAAAGTGCTGCCGGCGGCAATGGCGATATATTGTTTTCCGTCTTTGCCCATGTAGGAAATCGGATTCGCGTGGGCTACCTCAGCGGTCTTCACGCTCCACAATTCCTGCCCGGTCTTCGAATCGAAGGCACGGAACATGTTGTCCCGAGCGGCTCCAATGAAGGTAAGCCCGCCCGCTGTCGTCATCGGGCCACCACCCAAACTGGAAGCACCGGTCTTCATCCCAGCAGGCACTCCTTCCATCGTGCCAAACGGTATCTGCCATGCGATGTCGCCGGTGTTCACATTGATCGCCGTCAACCTGCCCCATGGCGGCTGCCAGCAAGGCCAACCGTTCACAGACATTGAACCATTGGTGAAAGGATTTGAGTTGGCCCCACCACGAGTGGGACGCCCGAACAATCTGGGCGACTCGGCAGGGGCGGTGGGGTCCTCGGTCTGAGCCTGGACGATCCCAATTTCTCCCGAATCCGTCGTGTTGATGATGTAATATCCCAGAGTTGGATCGAACGCTCCGCCGCTCCATGTCGCGCCACCCAATATATAGGGCATGACCAGCGCACCTTCTCCGGAGTACGGGGTGTACGGGCCCAGATTGCGTCCGCCGCCTGCTTTTTCGAGCAACGCGCGGCAAGCCGCCGTGTGCTCCGGAGTGACCTTCGCGATATCGTCCGGATACTTGAAGCTCATACGAACCAGTGGCGGAGGTTTGACCGGGAATGGCTGTGTCGGAGAGTACCATTCACCGGGCACGTCCCCTTTGGGCACCGGACGCTCTTCCACTCCGTAGATCGGTTCCCCGGTTACACGGTTCAGTATGAACAGCAAGCTCGCCTTGTTCATCGCCCCCACCGCCGGGATCTTCTGGCCGTCCTTGACCACATCGAACAGCATTGGCGGTACCGGCATGTCGTAATCCCAAAGATCGTGATGCGTGGCTTGGAAATACCATTTCAATTTCCCTGTTTCGGCGTCCACGGCCACGATCGAACTGGAGAACAGGTTCGGGCCCTGGCGATCCGTTCCGTAGTAGTCGTTGTTGACCGAACCCAGCGGCATGTACAGAATTCCGCGTTCCGCGTCCACGCTCATGAAAGTCCACACGTTCGCGCCGGACACGTTTTTCCACGAGTCTCCGAGCCAGGTTTCGTGACCCATTTCACCCGGCCTGGGCACGGTGTGGAACGTCCACACCAGCTTGCCCGTGCGCAAATCCCATGCGCGCACATCGCCCGCTGGTCCCTTCGATCCCGTTTCGTCGATATTATGAGCGCCGGTGAATACCAGATTCTTATAAATAAAAGGCGCAGAATTCAGACCATAGTGGATGTTCGGATACCCGTTCATGATCTCCGGCGTTCTTAGATTCACTACACCCTCGTTGCCGAATCCCGGATTGGGTTTGCCGGTCTTCGCGTTGATCGAATAGAGTTCGCCATCCGGGGTCCCGAACACGATTTGCGCAGGCGTCTGTTTATCGCCCGGCCAATAGGCCAAACTTCGCATCGATCCAAGATTGGATCGTTTCTCATCTTTCATTTTCCCGGCAAACTCCCACAGAACCTTGCCCGTTTCCGGTTCCAGTGCGGCCACGCGGTTCACTGGGTACCCGACGTACAAGACGCCATTGACCATGATTGGAATCGACTGGCTCAAACGGAAGGGCTGGCCTTCCTTCCTCATCTGGTAGCTCCATGCAGGCGCCAGCTTAGTAACATTCGCCGCAGTGATCTGCTTCAGCGGCGAATAGCGCTGACCTCCTGGGTCACGTGCATATGACGGCCAATCATTTTGCGCGTACAGGGCCGGCAATACACTTACAACCACTACCAATAATGAAGCTCGCATCCGTTTTCGTCCTTATCCTAATCTCGTTACCTAGGCTCCCTGCATTGTATGACACGGCCGGTGGACCCGCAAACTAGCGGCTGCCCATCAAACGTCACACGGGGGACACGGCCCTCTCATGCGCGGGTTGCTACCCGCTTGCCACCGAGCACGGTGACACTCGGGAAGAGCCGCTGGCGGCCGGTTCGCTTTCCCGCATAATTGTCGACGAATTCGAAGGTCCCTTCCCTTAGCTCAAGCACTGCAAGGTCGGCCGGCGCACCCACTTTGAGCGTGCCGCGTTCTCGAAAGAAAGGAAACACTCGGGACGCATTGACCGTCGCACGCGCCACAACCTGATCCAACGGCATGCC
The DNA here is from genome assembly GCA_902826605.1 of uncultured Acidobacteriota bacterium. GTDB lineage: Bacteria > Acidobacteriota > Terriglobia > Bryobacterales > Bryobacteraceae > Palsa-187. The sequence goes on along the minus strand of CADEFM010000003.1, from coordinate 257,847 downwards.
CAGCATCAGGAACTTCGACATCACGTTTGGAAAGTCGATGACCTGGGAAGTGCGACCTTCGGGAGTCCAGTCGGTTGAAAAAGTATCCGGCAAGAAGCCCGCCTTCAGTACGCTTTCGGCGGTATCCCACCGCAAATGGTCAGTGCGTCCGTTGCCGAGGTCAAACCAGACGCCCCGGCGCCGGGCAGCGTTAACCTCCGGCAGAATGTGCCCGTTGTCGTCGATGATGCTGTTCGGCGGCGGCGCGAACATGTGAGTGACGATATCGCCAGGTTTGAGGAGCGCGAGGAGTTTCGGCAGGGGCGACACTGTCTGACCCATATGGATCATCACTGGCAGATTGAATGCCGAGGCCACCTCCTGCGCACGCCTGAGCACCTCAAAATCGTTCGGGCCGGCAACGGCCTTTGACAGCCGCGCTTTGACTCCGGCGATCATTTGGCGGTTGCGTTCGATCGCTGCGCGCGCGGCGGCAACATCGGCCCGGCTGATGTCCATCGTATCGCCTTCAGGCAGGATGCCGGCACGCCCGATGTTGACCAGAACGCGGCACACTTGGGGGGCCGCCTTGGCTACGGCGATCGATTCGTCAATATGATCCGCGCCCTTCGATCCCGCATCGACCCACGCCGTCACGCCGTCCGCGAGATTCAGCGCCGGTCCATCATTGACACGCGCCGCGTGGCTGTGGATATCGATCAATCCGGGCATCACTAACTTGCCACGCGCGTCGATTGTCTCGGCGCCGCTAGCCTGGATGTTGGCTTCAACCGCCGCGATACGTCCACCTGCAATCGCCACATCACGCAACGCGTCAAGCTTGCGGGAAGGATCGATGACGCGTCCTCCTTTGATAATCAGATCGTATTTCGTCTCTGCTGCGAACATGCCCGGTATCCGGACAAGTCCCGCAGCGCCCGTGGTAAAGAAAAATTGGCGCCGGTTTATCATGTTAGATCCCCTCTATATTTCACTTCGCGAGCTATTCGCTCTGGATATTCACCGCGTAATAGGCTACCGTTTTCGTGGAGACTTCCTTGAACCAGTGCGGTGTCTTTGCCGGAATCGTAATCACATCGCCCTTGGTCAGATGGTAGGTGGTTCCGCCTTCCACCGAAGGAGCACGCATTTGGTCCGTCGCGGTCCGTTTGGGATCAACCATGGTCCCGCCCACCACCAGCGTCGCTTGGCCTTCGACCACGATGAACACGTGATTGGTGCGGTCGTGAAACTCCGCCTGACCAGCTTCCCGGCGCTGCGCCAGAACAACCAGGCCCGGGTCGCTCACAATGGGTCCGCCCTTCGACATTACTTCCGTCACCTTATCGTGGCCGATATAGTGAACCGCCGCCGGCACACCGCCACCGAATAAGGCCGCTGCCGCGATCAATACTACCGCCATGGTCAACAAGGCGGCTCGCTTGTGTGAAATCCTCATTTTCTTTCTCCTTTCGATCCGTAGCACAGAGGAGTTCTGACCTGATCTCAATTCAGGGAGCGGGGGTGGCGATCGGCTTGCCTTTTTCGACCAAATAGACGATGGCAAGTTTGAGCACGCCCGCGGCGCCATTTCGCGCGTCGTGTTTCACGCCGTTCGGAATCACAAAGCCTTCTCCTGCTTTTACCTTGCGCGGCGGCTGGCCGTCGATCAGAATGTCGGCCTCCCCTTCGATCACGTAACTGATCTCTTCGCCCGGATGCGTGTGGCGACCCGCATTCGCTCCGGGAGCGATCTCCACCCGCGCAATGACAGCTTCCCGGCCGGGTGCGGAAACATCCGCCCTCTCGACGATGGTCCGCTGCACCGCGGGGGTTTGGGACACAAGAGTCCCAATGGATACGCCTGCAATCAGCAATCCTGAGATTCCATATTTGCGAAGGCCCTTCATCTGTTCTCCTCTAGTGGTATTTGCTCGCTAGCACGATCTGAATCTGTACAAGCGTAGCACTATGTCCCGTGAATCAAGCGTTGCTCGCGTCTCGTAGGCGGGCCCCATTCGCTCACTTTAGAAAGGCGGGTTAAGTTGCTAGACGGCCCGCGGCTTGTGCCGCAGTTGGCACAGGGGAAACCTTAGTGTTTTGGAAAGCGACGATTTGCCACCTCTCCTGTTCCTTGACCACGATCAATGTTGGGCGGGTCTCTATTTCGCGCATCTCATTGCCTTCTTTAAACTTCACGTGCGCGCGGACGAATACGATAGCGACCTCCGGGCTCACAAAACGAACGCTCTGGAATAGAAAACGGGCCTGGCTGCCTTTATAGATGGTGTCAAATATGAGCCGGTGCGCGGCCTCGATGGCGGTTCGCCCGTCCAGCTGCCCCCCAAAAATGTGGATGAAGTTGGCATCCTCCACAAACAATTCCGCAAAGCTCGCACTGTCGTAATTATTCCACGCGATTTCAAGTTGTCCTACGATGTTCTGAACGGATAGCTCATCTGTTGTCATGCTTGTCCTCCTGGCAGCGAGTTGTTATTTTCCCGTTTGCATCAATTTGACCCGCGCCGCTTGGGCGCATTCCCCGGTGACCGTGAAATAGCGCGCCACGGCCTCCTTCCCAATGTCGAACGTATGCGGTTCGCCGGGCTTACGCAGGGCGAGCATCTTGATCTTGGGAATCGCGGAATCGAATTCCGTGTGGTTCGACATCAGGATGGTGGCGTTCGCCCCCGCTGCCGCCGCAGCCATCTTGCTTTGAGACTTGATGTAGGTCTCGAAGTTAGGAACCGTGCTGGGAAAATTGAACGCCGTCCCGCCCGAGTACGCTACCTGGATCGGCTTGCCGTTGTCCTTCACCGTGAAGAGCATCGACAAGGTCCCTGGCGTATGGCCCGGCGTGGTAACCATGGTCACCGCCGTGTCTCCAAGCGTGATTTTTTGGCCGTCATCGGCGACGATGTCGCGCTTCGGCTTTCCCTGCGGGTACCCGTTGACGGATTTTTCGATGGAATCCCAATCGGGCGCACCCATGACGATATGGGAACCGAAGCGGTCCTGCATCAGCTTGGCTCCGCCCACATGATCGCCATGCGCGTGGCTGATGATGACATACTTGACAGCCGCCGGATCGAGGCCGAGTTTTTTCAAGCCACCGATGATTTCTTCCTCGGAGTTATACGTAAACAGAGTATCAATCACGATAATGCCCTCGGTCGTCGTCAATGCCCAAGCATTGTGGATCTTCGATCCGACGAAGTAGAGGTTGTCGAATACCTTGGCTGGCTCCGTGAACCATGTGTCACGCGCGGGTGCGGGGCCGGGCGCTGCGTCCCGAACGGCTGTGACCATCGGCGGGGCTATGCACAAACGGGCAAGGGTGCCGGTGAAGTCGAATCCAGCGGCATTCTTGGCCGCGATCAAGTGGCCCTCGACCGGTTCCGGAGTATTCTGAGCCAACGCGCTTGCGCCGTACAATCCGGAAAGCATGGCGAGCGCGATGCCAACCTCGGTTCGATGATTCTTCATGGCCGCACCTCTTTCAGAGCTTCCTAGATGTTATAACAACCGATTCGCGAACTACACAACGCGGTGCAATAGGGGCTCTGATTCTCTCAGCCGGCGACAGTTTTCAACGGCGATTTTCAGGCTTCGATCCAATGTTCCGGTAGTAAGCCAAGCCAGGTGCGGAGCCACTACAACATTGTCGAGTTTGAGCAAGGGTTCATCGGCGGGAACGGGCTCCGTGGCGAAGACGTCCAGGCCGGCCCCGCCGAGATGACCGCTTTTGAGCGATTCGACCAGGGCAGCCTGTTCGATCAGACCGCCGCGAGCCGTGTTGATCAAAATAGCGCCAGGGCGCATCATTGCCAGCCGCGGCCTATCGATTAAATTGGCCGTGGCCGGCGTCAACGGGATATGCAAGGATACGATATCGGCCTCGCGCAGCAGATCCGGCAATTCGCGAAAGTCGCCCGGCTCCGTGGGGTGGGGCTTCAGATCGGTGTAGATCACACGCGCGCCCATTGCCTGAAGAATGGGCGCCATGATCTGCCCGGCTGCGCCGAATCCGATCAGTCCCACGGTCTTCCCAGCAAGCTCGTGGTAGGAATCCTGCAGACCAGAATCGAGTTTCCAGCCGCGGCCATCGCGGGTAGCACGATCGAGGAGCGGCAAACGCCGCAAGCAAGCCAGCATGAGCAGCAGAGTCATTTCGGCCACGGCACGCGAGTTGGCGCCCGGCATATTGCAGACGCGAACCTCGCGTGCTCTCGCGGCCTCCAGGTCGATCGTGTTCACGCCGATGCCTATTTTCTGAATGAGGCGAAGGCTTTTCGCCTTGGCGATATCGTCACCACTAATGGGTCTCAACGCGTGCCAAATCACCTCGGCATCGGGAAGCAAGCGATAAAAACGTGCGTCGTCGCTCTCGTCGCAGCAGTCGATGTGCAAGCCCTGGTTGTGAAGAAGCGCCAGTTCTCGCTGCCAAGCGGGGCCGGGCGTGTAATGGAGTAGAATTTTTGTGTTGTTAGCGGGCATTTTTTCCAAAGGAACGCGGTGCGTGGCACGAGTGTGCCTTAGCCAGCCTCTTGTCCCTCTCACCATGATAAATGGTGCAATCTCTCGACTCGCCAGACGATGTTTTCGACACCCTTGCGACCCGCACTCAAGGTGATAGGATATACGCGTATGAATAGGCGAAATTTTCTTTCCACGACCGCAATCGGAGCCGCGCTGAGCGCCGTACAGAACAGTGCGGCAGCCACGACCGGCGACTACCAACCTAAAAAGGCGGTCATGAAGCTCGGCTGCCAAAGCACCCCGACCACTGAAAAACGTCTGCAGTTTTTCAAGCGGCATAGCGTGAATAATATTTGCTGCGAGGCGGGCTCCTGTCCGGACGGCTATCCGACCGTCGAGGAATTGTCCAAAATCAAGGAGCGCGCTGAAAAGTACGGGGTCTCGGTGGATTGCTATACTCCGCCGTTCCTCGCGTCAAGTCATATAGACCGGGAAGCGCGCCCCGCGATCATGCTCGGGCAGAGCCCGGAACGCGACCGCGACATCGACGCCGTCCACAAGTGGATTCAGAACTGCGCCAAGGTCGGAATTCCGTCGATTAAGTACAACATGAGCCTGCTGGGTGTGGTTCGGCTGGAACAGGGCGATGCGGGCCGCGGCGGATCGACCCTGAGCACGTGGCGATTCAAGGACGCCAAGCCCAAGACGCCGCTCACCAAGGCTGGTCCCATCAACGCCGATGTCTACTGGGAACGGATCACCTATTTTCTCGACAAGGTGATTCCGGTTGCCAACGAGTACAAGATGCGGATGGCCTGCCATCCACACGATCCGGGGATGCCGCCCGCCGGTTATCAGGGTATCGACGCGGTGCTGGGCACGGTGGAAGGACTCAAGAAATTCATTACCATCCAGGAGAGTCCGTACCACGGGCTCAACTTCTGCCAGGGGACGGTTTCGGAAATGCTGGCGAACCCGGATAAGGAGATCGGCGACGTGATCCGCTACTTCGGATCGCGCAAGAAAATCTTCAACGTGCATTTCCGCAACATTCGCGGCCATAGGGACGACTTCGTCGAGACCTATCCCGATGAAGGCAGCGTCAACTTCGTGAAGGCAATGATGGTCTATAAAGAAGTCGGCTACCCTTACATGATGATGCCGGATCATGTGCCCCGCCATCCGGACGATAAGGATGGCGATCAGGCGTTCGCGTTCGCTTACGGATACATTCGGGCCCTGATTCAAATGGCTCAGGCGTAAATCTCGAATCACCCCGTGCCGCGGGCGCCGCAGGGTGGTATGCTCTAAACCGAAATGGTTGTGATGCGGCGGCAGAGGAGGTCTGGCACTATGAGCAAATCAGCCTTGCATTTTGGAATAGCGATTGTGGCCGTGGTGGTCTTGGCGGCGACATGGGTTGGATTAGGCTCGGCCCAAACTAAGAACGAAACTGTCCGCGTTGGAAATACCGACCTGGGCGGGGTGGTCAGCAGCTCCAAGGGGGCCGAAGCGGGGGTCTGGGTGATTGCCGAGACAACCGATCTGGCAACTAAGTTCGTCAAGATCGTTGTCACCGATGATATGGGGCGCTACCTGGTGCCGGATCTTCCCAAGGCGAACTACAATGTGTGGGTTCGCGGCTACGGGCTTGTGGATTCGCCGAAGGTGAAAGCCACACCGGGCCAAAACCTCAATCTGAAGGCCATGGTGGCGCCGGACAAAAAGGCAGCAGTCGAATACTATCCGGCGCTGTACTGGTATTCCTTGATGCAGATGCCGCCCAAGAGTGATTTCCCCGGCACGGGTCCCAGTGGAAACGGTATTTCTCCCAACATCAAGAGCCAGGGCGAATGGATCCGCACAATCGTCAACACGGACGGCTGCACCGGTTGTCACCAGATGGGCGATAAGGCCACGCGCGATATTCCTGAGATGTTCCTGAAACAATCCAAGGACTCGAAAATCGCGTGGGACCACCGAATTCAGGCAGGCCAGGCGGGAGCTGGGATGAGCGCCCGCTTCTCGCAGGTTGGCCGCCAGCGCGCGTTGGCCATGTACGCGGACTGGAGCGATCGGATCGCCGCCGGAGAGCTGCCCTCCGCTGCACCTGCTCGCCCGCAAGGCAAGGAGCGGAACGTAGTTGTGACAATGTGGGACTGGGCGGATCCCAAAGTTTATCTGCACGACGCCATCGCGAGCGACAAACGAAATCCGACGGTGAATCCCAACGGCCCCATCTACGGTGCACTCGAAGAGAGCGCCGACTACCTGACGGTCGTCGATCCCACGCGGAACGCCACCAGCAAAGTGAAGCTGACCCCTCGCGATCCAAAGACGCCGAGTTCCGCGAACACGCCGCCGGCCGGCCCGTCGCCGTTCTGGGGAGACGAAGTGATCTGGAATAGCCAGACCACCGTCCACAGCTTCTCGATGGATAAGAGGTCGCGGGTCTGGTCCGCAGCGCGCGTCCGTCAGCCCGAGACGCCGGCATGGTGCCGGGCCGGTTCGGATCATCCCTCGGCCAAACTGTTCCCCATCCCTCAAGGCCAGCGCGGGCTGATCCTCTACGATCCGAAGACCAAAGAGACAACTACGATCGACACGTGCTACACGTGGGGTCACATCAACATGGACGACAACGACGTGTTGTGGTCATCGTTCGGACCTGCCGGCGTCGAGGGATGGTTCGACACGAAGATCTGGGATAAGACCCATGACGAAAAGCAAGCGCAGGGCTGGAGCGCGTTCGTGCTCGATTACAACGGAAACGGGAAACGTGACGCCTACACCGAACCGAATCAGCCAGCGGATCCCACAAAGGACAAAAGGATCAGCGTAACGTTCTATGGGGACTCGCCCGGCTCGGACGGATCGGTCTGGGGATCGGTGCTGGGAATGCCGGGCGCCATTGTGCGCTTCGTCCCGGGATCCCATCCGCCGGAGACGGCGCTATCGGAGTACTACGAGGTTCCGTGGAACAACCCGAAAGCGCGGGCGCAGGGCTTCGCGCCCCGCGGCATGGACATCGACAGCAAGGGCATTGTCTGGACGGTTTTGTCGAGCGGACACTACGCCAGCTTCGACCGCAGCAAGTGTAAGGGACCGCTCAACGGCCCGGCCGCGGCCACCGGTCAGCACTGCCCGGAAGGCTGGACTCTCTATACGTTCCCGGGTCCGAACTACAAGGGTGCAGTGGAGAATGGCAGCGCCGAATCTGCGTACTACAACTTCGTCGATCGTTTTGACATGTTAGGCGTGGGCAAAGACGTGCCGCTTGCAACCGGCAATCTCTCGGAGGGACTGCTGGCGCTGGTCGACGGAAAGTTCATGACGCTGCGCGTGCCATATCCGATGGGGTATTACGCGAAAGGCGTGGATGGACGTATCGATAATCCGAACACCGGCTGGAAAGGAAAGGGCATCTACACGCCTATCGCGACGCGAGCGCCATTCCACATGGAAGGTGGCAAAGGAACCACGAGCAAGCTTGTAAAGTTCCAAATGCGACCCGATCCGCTGGCGAACTAGCCTGAAGGGCGAACTGCCGCAGACAGCTCCCCTCGTATTGCCTGACAGGCGCAACCGAACAGCAAGGAGCGCGGCAGCAGACTACAACCGCGCTCTCGAGACAGATCGAGGGGACCGCCGGGAGGAGTTGAGCTGGTTCCCCGTGGCACTGCCATCCGTACTATCGGGAATAATTTGGGCGTTCACTAGACATAAACTGCCAAATGTGGGTTTCGAGCCGCCGAAAGACGTGTCTTCAGCCACGCTTTTTTCCTTGGCAGCGATAATACTTGCAGATAACCGGATAAGTATGTTTATCCTTTGCTCACTGAGACGTATTATCGACCGGGGGGTGGAGATTGGGAAACAAGCCGGCTGCCGATTCGCGCATGTAGATTCACTGCGCTAGCAACCGTGCGAAAGATCCTATTCCATTCGCCAAGTTCGCAAATCGGTAATCAACACGCCAATGTCAAAAGTTCCAACATCGTTTGGTTTGCAATAACAAATCCGGCCTTCCAGACACATATCTTTCATATATACGGTAATATCGCTATCCGCCGTGACAAGCATCTTGCTGCGGAGCCGAATTCCCGAACGAGAAATATCCATTATGCGAGCGGCGTATGATATGCCTGATGCCGTTAAGAACAGAATATCAGAGTATTCGTTCACGTCATAGCGCGGCTCGGAACGGCGCTCCCGCTCTTCTTGGCTCGATACACTCGTAGAAAATGCTGCTTTATTCGGGTTACTCATTTTCGTTTTAATGTCCGCTTTTTCGGCGATCTATTTCCACTTTACGTGCAGCTGTAGGAGAAAGGAATACGATCTTAACCCGAGAGATGTACCGTCGCTGCCAAAAAACTAGGTGATTCGTCCCCTAAGTAACATATCTTTGCTCGCGGGACGCCCGGACTTCGCCTAGACAGGCCTTATCGCGCTAAAAGATAGACTTGTATGAAGTTCGTGCGATCTGATCTGAATCGACGAACGAGTCCGGGGCAGATTTGGTGGGACTGAATGATGAGCGTTCGGTATTGCTGAAATACCTACGTGAAAATTTCCCTAGGATTGTTCAGCGAGGTCGCTTTTCAGCAATCAGATCGCCCATGGGCGTTACGTACTCTAGGATATGGATTCCAACGATGTACGTGCCATTCTCTTCCTTGCAGTGGCGGACGGTGGCGCGTATAATGATGCCGCCGTTCATGATTTCTATCGATCCCCCGCTGGGGACCGGAACATCCACGCGAAGCTGCATTCCATTCCCAGATCTATTCAGCGTGCTAGCCTCAACGCACATGCCTTGACTTGGACCGGGCGCAAGTATCTTCATCGTTAGCGTCTTGGAAACCGCAAATCGGCGTTCGTTTCGTTGCTCCACGCTATTTCTATCGGCGAGAAGAGACAAAAAGGGTAGGGTCAAATTGCCGTGCCTTGGGAGTTTGGGTGACGGAAAAGCGGGGCGCCCGTGGAGAACACACACTCGTGAATCGAGCCCCGTTTAGAAATTAACCTCTTTCTCCTCTTATTCGTGCGGCGTCCTGGGAAACTCCGCTCCTGATTCCGAAGTCCATGGAGCGCGAAACACGCGTGACCGTCAGTTCCGTGAGTGCGCCGAGCGAGGACGCCTGCGCGCTGCCCGAATCGTGACTCGATGCGCAGTGCATGCGGCAGACCGCTTCGCCGGAGACGGCTCCTTCCCAAGCCGCGCTCAAAGTCAGAGCCAGCAGCAAGTGCGGGAAGAAGCGTCCGACACGGCTCATGTAACTGCGATACTGATTTCCAAAGCGAGCGATCAGCCAAGTCTCTTCAATCCGCGTGCGTCTCGCAAGAATCAAGAACATTAAGGTGGTCGCAAGCGGCACAAGCCAGGTTCCCAGGGCGAGGCCGAGGCTTGGGCCCACGATCAGAATCCCTGAATACATCGGGTTTCGGACGTAACGGTATGGGCCGCTCTCTACGAAATGGGCATCTTTCCGGGTTTCTACTGTGTCAGTGAGATTGGAGCCGAGGCAAATGAACATCCATATCAGCCATGCGATGCTAAACGCGAATCCGCCGACACCAACCCATCGCGCCCAGTCAGGCATGGGAAACGATGCCCACTCGAACCACTCAGGGCTCCACAGCCATGCGGCAATCGATGCGAGCGTTGCCAGACCCGTGAGTCTCAGGCCGATGAGTATGGGCCAGCCTTCCTTGGTTCGGTCCAGCCTGTCGCCCGATTTCGCGGCGCGAATGCGGTAATAGAGGCCAATAGCGAGGAATGGCAGACTAACGACGATGAGCGCAAAGCGTACAGCAACTGGCATGAATCCACCCGTGCAAAAGCACTAATGCTCTTATACTAAGCCTAAAGAAGGTTCCTGGACCATGAAACCAAGGGCACGGTCACAATTCGATCCTAAGACCTTTCTCACCAAGATTGGCAAGGGACGAACCATCAGCGACTACCGCAAGATCAAACTCACGGTGGTTTCCAGCCAGGGAAAAGAAGCCGTCGTCCGCATTCCAGGACCCGGAGATTTCTTCGGCGAAGCGTGTTTGGCCGGTCAAAAGCAACGGATCGCCAGAGCGAGTACGCTGACGGATTGCAGGATTGTACGGCTAGGGAAGCGCGCCGCGACTCGTGTGATCCGCGACGAGCCGGAATTCTCCGAGCTCTTCCTCGCATACGTGCTATCGCGAAACATTCGCGTTGAAGAGGACCTGGTGGACCAGCCCTTCAATTCCAGTGAGAAACGGCTCGCCCGGGTTTTGCTAATCCTGGCAAACTTCGGGAAAGAAGGCACTCCCGAACTGATGATCCCCAAAATGAGCCAAGGAACGCTTGCCGAGATTGTTGGGACGACACGCTCCCGAGTAAACTCCTTCATGAACAAGTTCCGAAAATTCGGCTTTCTCGATTACAACGGTGGGATAAGAGTGGTAACAATCTAGTTGACTCACCTGGACTCCTGTGATATTATTGGTTCATGGAATCGACTAACTTCAGCTATCCCAGTAGTTTGATGGAGGCAATCCGGGTATTTTCGGACCCCCAAATCTGCTTGAACGTGGTGGCTGGCGCTAAGTGGGGCTCCAAGGGTCCGTCGTGTCCGCGTTGCCAATCCAAACGCCATTCCTTCCTTAAAACCCGTCTTATGTGGAAGTGTTTGGACTGCCAAAAGCAGTTCTCCGTTAAAGTGGGGACGATCTTCGAAGACTCCCCGGTGGGTCTGGATAAGTGGCTCTGCGCCATGTGGCTTGTTGCCAATTGCAAGAACGGAATCAGCAGCTACGAAATCGCGCGTGACCTGAAAGTGACGCAAGCGACGGCGTGGTTTATGGTTCACCGAATCCGCTACGCGATGCACAACGGAACCATCAACAAAATGACGGGCACGGTCGAAGCCGATGAAACCTTTATCGGTGGTGCGGCACGCTTCATGCACGCCGATGCCAAGGCCGAAAAGCTTCAAGGACGGCGCGGCGGCACACAGGGCAAGGCGATTGTGTTCGGTCTGCTTGAACGCGAAACGGGTAAGGTACGCACGCACCACGTTCGGGCACGCCGGAAAGGTGACTTGCAAGCTATCGTGCGCGACAACGTTACCGCTGGCGCGGCGCTCTATACCGACGCGCTGAAGTCCTACGATGGCCTTGATAGTGAGTACGCTCACAAGGTCGTGGATCACGCCGAAACTTACGTTGACGGCGTGGTGCACACGAATCGCCTTGAGAATTTTTGGGCGTTGCTGAAACGCTCCATCAAGGGCACGTATGTTAGCGTTGAACCGTTCCATTTATTCAGATACCTTGATGAACAATCGTTCCGTTACAATGAGCGTCACTCGACAGACGCGGAACGTTTCGCGCTGGTGCTTGGTGCCATCGCTGGGAAACGTCTAACCTACAAGCAGGTGAGGGGGTAGCTCGGATGTCAAAACAACCCGTCAAGGCCGTGGAAGAAAAAAAACTGAGCGGAAAGAAACCGCCAGAATACCGAAGGTTTGAGAAACTGCTTAAGCAGGTCATCGCCGCACCGCCGATGCGCAACAAGAAAGAGAGCAGCACTGAGGCGAGTTTGCCTCGGTGAGGTATGCGCTTGGAATTATTTTCTTAGTCACCATGATTCTGCCTGCTCAGCAATCACAACCACCATCCCCAAGTCGCGGGGAAGGTAAAAAGCAACCAAACGCGACACAGACCACCCCAACTCAGGCACAACCCAAACCACCGCAAAGTGAAACCTACTCCAACACTCCCATAAGTCGAGAAACGCGCAGCGAGGCACAAGCCAGCAAAGATAACCAAGACAGACGGGATCAACAGGCGAACCGGAGGTACACTCTTTGGCTGTCTGTTATCACTACTATTGTCCTGGCTATCCAAGTGTGGTTGCTGATCAATCAGAACGGCATTATGAAACACCAAAGCACGTTGATGGACGGGCAACTGCGAGCGACCTCCGAAGCTGCCAACGCGGCGACTCGTGCGGCGAATAGTGCGGAAGCTGCTCTCGCGAAAGCTGAGCGAGCATACTTGACCATAACGAATTGGACTATTACCAATATTGAAGTCGGTAAAGAATTGTTGATAACGTTTATGGTCGTAAATACTGGAAGAACACCGGCGCGCTTGAAGCAAATCAGAGCCCATACGCACTACTCCGAAATGCAACCCAGTCCACCGCCGGATATGGGGATCGTGTTCAATGGAATGCATTTTTTGGGCGCTGGCAAGGCCATGGGAAAGCCATTGATGCCTTCTCCTGTGCTGACAGATCAACTCATCAGTATCTTGAAGCAAGGTTGGTTCTGGGTATTCGTGGAACTGACTTATTCCGCCGATTTGGTTGACGGCGATAGGACGTTCAAGATTTGTATGCGGTTTGACCGGGAAAAACTTGTTGTTGATCCCAGTGGCGAACATAACTACGCCGACTAAAATAAGCCAACCAGAGAGCCCTAGCTTTATGAATCCGGCCTGTCCAGACCATTTTGCGGGAGCCGCCGCAGGTGAGTCAACTAGATTGTTACCATAAGAGTTCACGGTTCGCTCCTCAACTGATCCTGCACGATTTGTGTTGGTTCAGCGTGAACTGGAGAGCGGGCGTTCCCCGCTAGCGAGTATAACGCCATTTTCGGCGAGCCAGTTTGGGATGACATCTTCCAACGCACGTGCGGGTGGAATGGCCCGTGCAACAGACTGCAACTGGCTTCCAAGAGGAAAGGACGTTGGGTCGTCCGCGCTCACACGGCCGGGTGGAAACGAGACGGGCTACGGAAGAAATAATGCCAGCCCTAACGCTCACGATCCCTGCCAAGGGTAAATACTAACTTGACACACCCACGGTTCTGTGGCATACTTTGTTCATGGACACCCCGAAAACATTGGCCGATGCGATTGTTTACTTCAACAATCCCGATAACGCCCTGCAATACCTTGCGGCGAAGCGTTGGCCGAACGGGGTAGAGTGCCCCTACTGCTCCGCCAAGGAGCCGATGTTCCTGAAGTCTCGCCGTATCTGGAAGTGCCGCGCGACTAAATGCCGTAAGCAGTTCTCCGTCAAGGTGGGAACTGTCCTGAATGAATCCCCTATCGGTCTGGATAAGTGGATGACTACAATGTGGATGGTTTGCAACTGTCGGAACGGCGTCAGTTCGTGCGAAATCGCGCGGGATCTTGGCATCAGTCAGAAAACCGCATGGTTTATGCTTCACCGTATCCGCGAAGCGATGCAAGACAAGACCGCTACCAAGCTTGCTGGTGAAGTAGAGGTAGATGAATCGTTCATTGGTGGCAAGTCGCGCAACATGCACCGCGAACGGCGCGCGCGCGTCATCACCGGCACTGGTGGGAAGGACAAGGCTATCGCTCTCGGAATGGTTGAGCGTGGTGGTAGGGTTCGCGCGATGGCTGTTGACACGCGCCGTAGGCATGAACTTCACAAACAGATTCGCCAAAACGTTCAGGCTGGTTCGTCGATCTTCAGTGATGAATTGAAATCGTACAACGGGCTTTCGGTTGACTATCAACACGCGGTCATTAATCACGCTATCGAATATGCGAACGGTAATGTCCACACGAACACGATGGAAAATTTCTGGAGTTTGGTTAAGCGTCAACTCAACGGAACCTACATCAGCGTGGAGCCGTTTCATCTCTTCCGCTATCTTGATGAGCAAGCTTTTCGCTACAACGGGCGCAAGCTGACCGACGCAGAGCGATTCGCCATCGTATGCACTCAGGTTACGGGCCGTCGCCTGACATGGAACAGGCTTACTGGCAAGGATGCCGTAAAGGGGTAGGGGCGCAAGAAGCGCCAGGGACGCGGGAAGCGGAAGCGTTAATTCGCTTTCGCTTTTTTCTTCGTTACCAGCTTGGGTTTTGCGGGAACCTTTTTTTTCGGCTTCACCCGCATTAGGATGCCGACGAATCGGTCGAAGTTTTCGAACTCGGTACCCCGTGGCTCCGGTATCGTGATTTGTGTGCGCGGTCGCATTGCACCTCCAGTGTGTTCGATATTGCATAGTTGCGTCAACCCTCGGAAGCCTTCCGGTACTGGATAGGGAGCGGATTGAAAGTAATTGGCTCAGTGGCCTTGTCCGGTAAGTATGCGAAGCACGTCTTTCCTTCAAAAACACGTTCGTATGAGAAACTGCCAGACGAATTGCTGTACCGTAATTTCAGATCGAATGTCACGGATCTGAATGCATCAATCTCGCCACCATCAATGCCTCCGAAGAATGGGGCGTAGTCCGGCGTAGACGAGAACCCTGTTTTCTCGAGAACGCGAGCTTTGACGAATACTTCCTGGCCGGGGTAAAGTACCCCGATGGGGTCTAAGTGAAGCATTTCCTCACCCGATTCCAGCGGCTCAAACGCTATGTTGGTTGCAGCATGCACACTCGTATTCTTCAGCAGGAAGTTGCCGGATTCGAAGCGAAGAAACAGTTGGGGGGCGTTATCGAAGCAAAGCTTTTCCGCATCAGATAGTTGTGTCTTGAGGCTCTCAATTTGTTCCAACAGCCAGGGATCTTCGGGCAATATCAAAACGTGACTTTGAGGGCGGATTGCTGTCTTCGTCGGCCCCCCATCATAGGAATAATCCACCGTTAGCCACTTCTCTTCACTTGGTGCTGGGTCTCGTTCAAGTCCTCCGAGTGATTCGTTGGCGGCAAGGACTCGTGTCCGTATCACATGCGGTGCCGAGTTTACAAAAGTCTTAACTTTGCTGTACTTGCTTTTATCCCCATTGGCCCACACCGCCTCTTTTATTTCCAGGCGAGAATCAGTCAGTGGGATATTCTCTAGCACTTCGCTTCGACCGTGACGCAGTGCCCTTACATATAACCAGGTAACCACGGCAGAAACTATAAAGAATGCGGACACGCCCCATAGACTAGGAGGGCGCTCTTGCCACCAAGCCAAAATCGGCTCAATCGACGCAATCAGGATGCCAATAATTGCGGCACCCATTACCTCGTCCCTCGCTTTCCATAGGAAGTGGGGCAGCCAGTCAGGTTTGTTATCCATCCCGCAAGCCTATCACAAACTGGGTGCGTGAAGTTAGTATTCGCCCTGCCAAGCGATTCCCCTATGGGGCACTTCCGCGATAGGTTTATCTGCAGCGAGGCCATCCAGCCTGCGTTGATAAACGCTGGCGACTAGGTGCGAGTTATTTGGATTCAACGGCCCACCGGAAAGCGCTAGAATCATGCGAGTGGGTGACTCCTACGAGGAAATCCGTCCGGGTCCGGAGCTTGGGCAATATGTGGAATGCTACTGGTCGCGCTTGGATTTCAGTGGCACGCCGAATCACCATATCCTGCCTGATGGTTGTGTCGACATTCTCTTTTCAACAAAATGCGGTGAGGCATCTAGCCTTACCGTCGTCGGCCTAATGACGAGTCCGCTGGCACGCAATGTAGAAGCTGGGGAGGGATTCTTCGGGGTGCGTTTTCGCCCTGGGATGGCATCAGCAATCATTGATGAAGCTTCGCTGTTGAACGATCGCATCGAACCGCTGGAGAGCTTTTGGGGATGCAGGGCGCGCTCGATCTTCGAACGCCTCGCGGCATCTTCCACTCCCAAAGAGATGGTCGGATTATTCGAAGAAGTGCTGCGCCCGACTGCTGCTCTTGACTGTTCCCTTCAGGTCATGTCCCGGCTTTCTAATACCGCAGTACCGCTATCTCGCCTGGCATCCGAGGCCGGACTGAGTGAGCGCCATTTTCGCCGGACATGCGTGGCTCACGCCGGTGTACCGCCCAAGTATCTCCGTCGCATTCTCCGATTCCGTCGCGCGGCTAACCGGCTCCGAACAATTCAACGACGATCGGTGCAGCCGAACTGGGCTCACTTCGCTGCCTTCGGATACTATGACCAGGCACACTTGATCCGGGAATTCCAGGAGTTCGCTGATTGCACGCCTGGCCGTTTTGTACAATCCTTGCAACGGCACGATAACTTAAAATCGAAGCACGATGAGCCAAACCAAACCAAATAATCAGATTGATTATGCTGAGCTCCCAGTGATCGACATCACAAGGACGAAGGAGTTCTTCACAACCGTCTTTGGCTGGAAGTTCGAGGACTACGGTCCTGACTACACAAGTTTCTTCGACGGACGACTAGGCGGAGGATTCAGTCGCAAGAAGCCTGCACCCGCAACAGGCATTCTGCTGGTAATCTACGCCAATGACCTTGCCGCCACCCAGGAGAAAATCAAGGCGGCGGGAGGCACCATCGTTAAGGAGACATTTTCGTTTCCGGGTGGGCGCCGATTCCACTTCACGGACCCGAGCGGCAACGAACTGGCTGTCTGGTCCGAATAGGGCCGCCTTAGAAACAGCCGGAAATTGGCGAGTTTCGGTAGTGGTCAGGGCCTGAGGCGCTACACGCGGTTGACGAACGCCTTCAGTCGGAAGATCGAGAACTACGCCGCCGCCGTTGCACTGTACTACTTCGCGTACAACTTCATCAAGATCCACGGCACGCTGCGTTGCACGCCCGCCATGGCCGCTGGTGTCACAGATCGGCTGTGGGATGTGTCTGATCTAGTGGCGCTGCTCGAAGCTGACGAACAGAGGTTAGAAAGAGCGGCGTAAATGCTAAGGCTACTTCAATCCGAAACGACCACGGCAAAGTTCATGATCGTATTTGGACTCATCGGATTCTTGATTGGCGCCGCCCTGGGTGCCTATGCTTTCTATTTGACATCCCATCATCAGATTGGCAATGCTGACTTGTTTCTGGTGTTATGCCCACCTTCAATTGGGGCTCTCGCTCTGGAAAACGCTGGAGTCCTTGGCGGCATTATTGGGTGGTTGTTTATTTCTTTTATGAATGCTGGACTGTACGCACTGATCGGACTCATTCTCAGCGCGGCGACAAAAATTCAAAGTTGACCACTACCCGAGTTTCCGATAGCTTGCGCCTGACGGCGTAGCATTTACCAGCGTCCGCCCACTTGACGAACGTGGGCTCATCGTAGAGTGGGCTCAAAAGCGTCGGTTCTGGCCATCGGCGAAAACAGCAAGCAACGCACCCACCGCGATAAGTTTCAGGCCGATTCCCTTTCATGGCCGGCATCAGTCCGTGCTGTGGCCAGATGGGCCTCACGGTGGTTACGCGGCCTCCAACTTCTTGCGCCGGAATGCGCATGGCTCAGTGGGGCTGCAAGAGTGGCTTCTTCTTGACCAAGGCGGCCCCAAGATAGACGTGCATCGATGGAATTCCAGCGAGGCAGCATGACACAGTTCACAAGGAAAAGCTGTTCAATATTGAACAGGACGATCATCCGGGCGCGCTTCGTTTCAGCCGCGGAAGCGCAGGTGGTTTCAGCGGCCCGTGGCGGCTGACGAAACCGGCGCTGACCTATTGATTGAATAGTCGGCACGCAAGACTCAACCCCGTACAGGAGCCTAGCTCAATGTTAGGACGACGGACGCTGAACGATATCGACTCCGCCCTTGAAATACGCGCCGTCCTCGATCACGATTCCCGCAGTCTTGACGTCGCCTTCAAGGCTGGCATCGGCGCGTAGCAAAAGGGACCCAATGACCTCGACGTTACCCTTGACCGAGCCGGACACGATCACGTCACGGGCCTTGATGTTCGCATTGGCTTCCCCGCCCGCACCGATGGTGAGACGGCCGTCCATCTCCATTTGGCCGTCCCAATGGCCGTTCAAATGGACATCCTCGCGGCTCGTCATAGCGCCTTGAACCCGCATCGTTTGACCGATGATGGTAACGCCCGAAACGTGTCCGCTTCCGGAAGTAGGATAAGGATTCTGATCTTTGTTCATGAGCTCCTCAGATGCCACGCGGCTGGCCATTGTTACTCGAGTATCTCATTCATCACCGGGTACCGATAGTAACTTAGTTCGAGCATCGCACTATTTACACCTGGATGGACCGGATGAATCGTTCGGTGACGGAGGTATCGCGTAATTCGACTGCTTGCGCCGTGCGGATTTCCTTGTTTCTAATTTGGATGTGGACGGACCCATACGAGCGAAATGATATCAACGATCCACGGCGGGGCCGCCCGTTTAGGGTTCTTTTCAATTTGCGATAGGGTACGTTCCCACGCCAGCCGTGAATCATCACGAAGTCTTGCTCGTTTTACACAAATTTAGGAGAGCGAAGGTTCTGGGCGGTGCGGTGGAAATGAACACAATACGGCTGAAAACAACCATTCACCGGACTCCACTAGCGCCAGCCACCACTCCGTGATCTTCAAGGCGTCCAATACCGGCTTGCAGGCCGCGCAGGCGTTGATTTTGTCCGATCCGCCGAGTTTGCTTTCCCAATGCCAACTGATTTAACGGATTGTTCCATCTAGCCCTACTCTGGCGCGGGTCGAACGCAAGGGCGGCGCACCCTGATTGCCCAGGCAGGCCGGTCCGACGTAGTTTTGTCATAAGCCTTGGTTCAAGGACAATTTGGATACTGACTTGCTTATCTCGCATTGGAAGAGTCGGGGCTAACATGGAACACGTTTTAGAGACAGAAACGAGCAGTCAGCATCAGGAAATTCAGGACCAGTACAGAGCTGCCTTGCAGATGTGGAGCGAAACGAAGGCATTCTACTCCAAGGATTCTCCCGAAGTGGAAGCAGCTGTCAAACGTGTCTTGGAATTGGAACAATTGCTTTTGCGGTCAACGATGCGGCAACTACACCAATCTTCCAGACACTAAATTTACGACAAACATATTAGGTGCAAAATGAGACCTCAACGCTTCAAGCGGATTTTCAGGATCTTCACCGCTGTGCTCCGAGAGGAGATGCAGGACGCATCCCCAACAAAATTTGCACTGCTCGTGGCTGCGTTTGCGTTTCTCCTTTTTCACTGACGCGGTGACGACCGGCTGAAATTGGTCCAAATGTACTAAGCCATTTGGGACTGTTGCACCATCGACTGGCGTGGCCACTTCGTTCAGTATTTATAAGAGACGGAGGGGCTGACAATGGATCATCGTAAGGAAGGCCGGTTCAAGCCAAACCAGGTGGCGACGCTAAGGGTATTGGGGATGATACCGGGACCAGTTATGCAGGCATGCGTCCTGGACGTATCTGGCGGCGGAATGCGCTTGCGCAGTCAGGTACCCGTACCTTGCGGCGCACCCGTTGAAGTTGAGGTAAGCAACACGGTTTCTCGCGGGAGCGTCTGTCGCTGCGAGGTCATACAGAATTCCTATCAACTGGGAGTGAAAGTATTAAAGAGAAGTGCGCGCTTTTGCTAAGCGCAGGCTGCGGAGTTAGGCTCGAATTCGTAAAGACTACCCACAGGTTTCAGAGTTATAACCTCCCCCAGACAGGCGGCCATTTCTTTCCAGAAAAGCGAAGCGGACCGCGTAACGAAATATTCTCATGAGGGTCGAATGCTAGCTCTTACCGATTGAATGGTGGGCACGCATTTGCCGCCTGTGGTGCATTGATTGGGTCGCTCGTTTCTATGGTCAACTTCCCCCAATACGTATGGGTTTGCGTTGTGGCTGGAGCAAATTCAGCGATTTTGTTTAGGTACGTCGTATTCTCTGGTGAGGGGCCGAGGTAGCTCACTACAGACAGATCCACGTTGCGTCAAATTTGAATCCAGCAAGAAAATCAAGGCAACGAGGGTAGCGGATAAGGCCGCTTGTTCGGGGGGATTCGATCCCCAGGGACTGTGGGCAATGGGTTACTTGCCGCGCTGCTGGGTCCTGCAAGCAAGCCACGCGATCATAGCGGGTCACCATCTTTACTTGAATCCCGGGGGCGTGAGCGTTGGATGTGTTGAATAAAGAGGGTTGAGCACTTCAAGCAATATCTCCGCCATGATGCTGCCCACGGCGCGACGATATTTGGAAAGCTCATCCTCTGGGCAGTTTTCCTGTACAACTTTCACCGAGTCATCTAGTTCAGTCGAAAACCGAAGCATCAGTTCGCTTATGTGCTTCGCTGTACTCTGGTCCGCAATCATTCCTCATCATAGTCGGGGTAGAACGAGCGGCGTAAGGCCGAATGCTATAGTGACCGATGATGCCCCCCGAAACGCGAAATGACGAGGGCATAAGCAAGGCGGCGAAATGGAAGATCGTCGTGGGCTTTGTTCTAGGTACCACCTTTGCCCCCACCCCCGTTTTTTCTGATCCATTTGATGACGGGAACCTCGTATTCAACGCCCTATTCGTTGTGATCTCCGGCCTGTCGCTGTGGCTCATCTATTCAGGGGCGAAAGAGGCGAGGCCCGCCGTCCGAAAGTGTTTAGAGAGACGGAAAAAACAAGCTTGACCACTACCGAAGGCGTTGCCTCTCAGTTCCTTTATGACCTACGCCAGCGGCTTGCGAATCGCGTGCAACTCACCGGCGACGGCCACAAAGCCTATCTAGTGGGCATCGACTATGCCTTCTCTGGAATAAACGTTGATTACGCGATGCTGCTGAAACTTTACGGGGAAGCGCCGGAAAGCGCAGAAGCGGTGCAGCCCAGCGGAGTGCATCGGATGCGAGAGAAAGGCTATCGTCGGTAATCCCGATCCGAAGCACATCAGCACCAGCTTTGCCGAACGCCAGAATCTCAGCCTGCGCATGGGCCTGAGGCGCTACAGGCGATTGACGAATGCCTTCAGCCGCAAGATTGAGAACCACGCCGCCGCAGTCGCGCTTTACTGCTTCGCGTACAACTTCATCAAGATCCACGGCACGCTGCGTTGCACGCCCCCTATGGCCGCCGGCGTGACGGATCGACTGTGGGACGTGTCTGAGTTGGTGGCGCTGCTGGAAGCCGATGAACGGGGGTTAGAAAGAGCGGCGTAGGCAATTGGTCGATGATATATTGGGAGGTCACTTATGCGCGGCCTTGAAGTATTTCTCAACGACAAGCTCTTGTGTGTTGCTGCCTTCCCCGGCGAAGGATTGCTTATGGCTTGCGTTGAACACCTAGATAGCTCTGCATCACCTAGGTTCCCACAGCCAATCGCCGAGACTCGGCTTCGCGTCCTCGGTTCACCTCATACTGTTACTGAGCATCTATATTTCACTGACAACCCAGTGCTAAAGATAGGAGATGAGGTTCGCGTGAGGATCATCGAGACAACCGAACCGACTGCACCCGTCAGGCGGGAGGATGTTACTCCCCCTAATCCCCCACCAAATCCAAAGTTGACCACTACCGAGGTTTCTCACCTTTTGACGAACGGAGATCGAGTCTAGGCCGCTTTGTTAAGCCGTCTAACGCAGGCGCTACCCCGCTAACGCTAGGCATAGTGACTTGTGACAATGGGTGGCGCTCCCGCCTACTGGATGGCTTCCAGTAAGATAACTGCGAGATGAAACCACATCTATGTGGACATTTGTGTGGACGTAGCACTTAGTTCTCTTAGAGACCGAAGCTAAATCACTGATTTTTATGGTGGGCACGCAGGGACTCGAACCCCGGACCTCCTGCGTGTGAAGCAGGCGCTCTAACCAGCTGAGCTACGTGCCCGCAAAGTGGCGGGAACTTCATTATAGAACACGCCGCGCGACCCGGCCAGCCATTCGCTAGAATAGTTACTCATGCCTCGTGAAGTGTCTAGCTCCCCGGATGCTGCGGTCTCGCAAGACGGCTCGCCTGGGTCTCCCGTGAGTTTCGAATCTGGCCTCCACCAGTTGGAAACCATCGTCAAGGAGATGGAAAGCGGTGAACTGCCGCTCGAACGTGCGTTGGAGCTTTTTGAGCGCGGCATGAAGCTAAGCGAAACCTGCCGCAAACAGCTTGAGGACGCGGAAACTCGTGTGGAAATTTTGATGAAGCGTGCAGGCGACGTAACTCCGCAGCCGTTCCGCCCGGAAAAATGACGCTCCCGGAATACATGGCGGCGCGGCAGAAAGATGTCGACGCCGCGCTGGATCGCTGGGTGCCTGCCGAAGCCCAAAACCCCGCCAGCATTCACCGGGCCATGCGCTATAGCCTGTTCGCGGGCGGAAAGCGTATCCGGCCCCTGCTCGCGATCGCCGCCGGGGAAGCTATTTCGGCGACGCCGGCGGGCATCGAAAACGCCGCCTGCGCGCTGGAACTCATTCACACGTATTCTCTGATTCACGACGACCTCCCTGCCCTCGACAATGACGACCTGCGCCGGGGCCGTCCCACTTGTCACAAAGTCTTCGGCGATGCGATGGCGATATTGGCCGGCGATGCTCTGCTGACCCTCGCGTTTGAGGTGCTGGCGAAACTGGAGCACACCAGCGCCGAACGCCGCGTGGATCTGGTGCGTGAGCTTGCTTGCGCTTCGGGCACCGTGGGCGGCATGATCGGCGGCCAGGTGAACGACATCCAAGGCGAGGGCCGGCCACCCACCGCCGAGCTGCTCGAATCCATTCACCGCGCCAAGACCGGCGCGTTATTGCGCAGCAGCGTGCGCTTCGGCGCAATCTATGCCGGAGCAGATGCCGCACAGCTCACCGCGCTGACGAAGTTCGGTGAGCACGTCGGTCTTGCTTTTCAGATTGTCGACGACGTGCTTGATGTGGAGCAATCCTCGGAACAGCTCGGGAAAACCGCAGGAAAAGACGCGGCGCAAAAGAAAATCACTTTCCCGGCCGTGTACGGAATCGAACGCTCGCGAGCCATGGCGGAGGAAGAACGCATGGCGGCGCATTCGGCCCTGCATACGTTTGACGGACGCGCGGACCGGCTTCGGCAACTCGCCGATCTGGTGGTGCGGCGCAGCGCATGACAATGGCCTCCATGAAGTCCGCCAAATCGAGAATCGATCAACTCCTGCTCGAACGCGGACTCGCCGATTCCCGAGAGAAAGCACAAGCGATCATTCTGGCAGGGAACGTCATGGTAAACGGCCAAAAAATTCAGAAGCCCGGACACAGCGTCGCCACCGATGCCGCGATTGACGTGTTGGCGCGCATGCCCTACGTTAGCCGGGGCGGGTACAAACTCGCCGGCGCGTTGGATTTTTTCCATGTGGACGTCACCGGTTACACGTGTCTGGATATTGGCGCTTCCACAGGCGGATTCACCGATTGCCTGTTGCAGCGCGGGGCCGCGCGCGTGTGGGCTATCGACACGGGTCACGGCCAACTCGACTGGAAACTGCGCAACGATCCGCGCGTGGAACCCCGCGAGGGTACAAATGCCCGCTTCTTGCAACCGCGAGATTTTCCGGAAGCGTTCGACTTCGCGGTCTGTGACGCGAGTTTCATTTCCACTACACTGCTGCTGCCAACAATCGGGCAGCTGCTCAAACCGCACGCCGACATGATCATCCTGGTAAAGCCGCAATTTGAAGTGGAGCGCGGCCAGGTGGGCAAAGGCGGAATTGTTCGCGACCCGTTGCTGCATCAAGCAGCCTGCAATCGAGTGCGGACGGCGGTGGAAGCGCTCGGCTATACTGCGAGAATTACGGATAGCCCCATTCTGGGGGCCGAGGGCAATCGCGAATTTCTGCTGCATGCCACACGCCAATCCACAAACCCCGATTAAGATCGCGGGCATCGTGTCCAAACCGGACAGTGAGACGGCCACGCGCGTGGTGCCGGAACTGATGCGCTGGCTTACGAGCCGCGGCGTTGAAATACGCATCGACGGCGAGACCGCTACGTACGCGAGGCGCAACGATTATCTTCCGCGGGAGACTGTGTGCCAGACTTCGGATTTGATTGTCGTCCTGGGAGGCGACGGCACTCTGCTTTCGGCGGCACGCGCTGCCGGGGGCGGTAATGTCCCCGTGTTCGCGGTGAATCTGGGCAGTCTGGGTTTTCTCACGGCCATAACCGTGGACGAACTTTATCCGCAATTGGAGCGCGCCCTCGCAGGCGACTACCAGGTAAGTCCTCGCCGCATGCTTCGCACGGAATTGTGGCGCAACGGCGTGATGGCTGGAGCTTATGAATCGCTGAATGACGTCTCGCTGGCAAAGGCCGAAATCGCCCGTATCATCGATTTGGAAGTGCACGTGGACGATCACTTCATGTGTCATTACAAAGCCGACGGGTTGATTGTTTCCACCCCCACCGGATCCACTGCGTATTCACTCTCAGCGGGCGGCCCGATCGTGGCGCCGAGCGTCGCCGCGCTTTGCATCACGCCGATCTGTCCGCACATGCTGAGCAATCGCCCCGTGATTGTGCCGGATGACGCCGTCATTCAAGTCACTCTGCGGAGCCAGAGCGCGACCTACCTCACCGCGGACGGACAAGCGGGTGAAATGCTGGAACAGGATGACCGCGTCATCTGCCGCCGCTCTCCGCACCATGTAAATCTAGTCCGGCCCGAAGGAGTGCAATTTTTCGACGTCCTTCGCGAGAAACTGAAATGGGGTGGCCGATGAACGCGGCACCCGTCGTTCAGTCTAAGCCGAGGATTTCCCTCACCACGTGGATTTTGATCGCCCTAGTGGCGGGCGTGATATTCGGTGTTCTGTTTCCCGGACCCGCGAAGGAAATGCGCCTGCTGGGCCAGATGTTTCTTCGTCTGATTAAATCCGTCATTGCACCCATGGCATTTGCCACGCTGGTGGTGGGCATCGCAGGTGCAGGCAGCATCAAAACGATGGGCCGCATCGGTGGCAAGGCCATTCTGTATTTCGAGATTGTCACTACGCTCGCGCTGTTCGTGGGTCTAGGCGCGGTTCATTTGACCAAACCGGGCATAGGCATCAACTTGCCCCTAGGCACAGCCTCCAGCGTGGAGCAGACCAGTGTCAGCTTCGCGCAAGTATTAGAACACACGGTGCCCACCAGCATCTTCGACGCCATGGCACGGGGCGAAGTGCTCCAGATCGTGGTGTTTGCACTGCTCTTCGGCACTGCCTGCGCGGCGATCGGCGAAAAAGCCAGGCCGATGCTGGTATTTTGCGAAGCGCTATCGGAAGTGATGTTCAAATTCACGCATTACGTGATGTTCTTCGCGCCATTCGGAGTATTCGGCGCGATGGCGGCAACCGTGGGACATGAGGGACTCGGCGTGCTTGTGAATCTGGGCAAGCTTGTGCTGACGCTGTATGGCGCTTTGATTTTCTTTGTGGTGGTGGTGCTGGGTACGGTGGCTTTGATCATCAAGCTGCCGCTCAAACGATTTATTGAAGCCGTGCGTGAGCCGTTCATGATCGCGTTCTCCACAACCACCAGTGAAGCGGCGCTGCCTCGCGCCCTTGAAAACCTAACCAAATTCGGCATACCAAGGCACATCTCGGCATTCGTACTCCCCACCGGGTATAGCTTTAATCTGGACGGTTCAACGCTGTACTTATCTCTCGCGTCGATTTTTGTCGCACAGGCGGCCGGAGTGGAACTCTCTTTTTCCACGCAGCTACTCATGATGTTGACGCTCATGCTGACCAGCAAAGGCATCGCCGGGGTTCCGCGTGCTTCACTGGTAATTCTGGCGGGAACTTTGGCTTCGTTTGGATTGCCTGTGGAAGGAGTTGCGGTGATTCTGGGAGTGGACGAACTGATGGATATGGCCCGGACGTCCGTCAATTTACTTGGCAACTGCCTGGCGGCCGCCGTGGTGGCGAAGTGGGAAGGCGTGGATTTGAACGCGGTGGCGGTGGCGATTCCGGCAGAGGCTGGGGCCACCGGAGACTAACGCCGCTCGTTGCAGAATGTCGTGACGGGACCCAATGGTGGATGCGACGCATCGTTCCACAACAGCGTTTCCGGGGAACGCCCCGTGGCTAGCCTCACCGCTTGCTCCGCGACAATCCGTGGCCCCGGAAAGCATCTCACCCAAATAGGACCCTCCGTTTTCCGCGCCAGTGAAATCAGCGCTTCCGTGGGCGCAGCCCGCTCCAGAAACTGCTCATGTTTACGCGTCCACAGATAGCCCGCATTGTGGAGAACGATCACAGCGCCCACGGCCATGGCGATCCGGCGATTCAGATTCAGGAGGTGAGCCATGGCCAGCCCGACCAGCATTGCAAGACCTGCGCTGGCGAGATAGACTTGGCGGCTCGGTATGCGGTGCATATACGTCAAGAAGCTGTAGGGAATAAGCGCGATGCCCACCCAAACCAATGCAGGGACCGCATGCCTCCGTAGTGAAGGCCCGGTGCGAAAAATCAGCCAGACGCCCGCAATCCAGCCCCAGATCCAGAGTAGGCGCACATAGCTATTTGTCCAGGTAATCCAGAAAGGAGCGTGCAGAGAAAAGCTGCCGTCCGAAAAACGGAATGACTGGCCTCGTGTGGAAACGATAAACACAGCCACCGCCAGGGCGGCCGCAAAATGAGGCAGCAGCAAGCGCGATGTAAAGCGCCATTCAGACACCGGCGTGACCAGAAGAAAAAGCGGAAGAAATACAAACGCCGATTCCTTCGAGAATAGCGCCACACAATATAACAAGAAGCTTCCCATCGCCCAAACGTCGGAATGTTTTGCGCTCACAGCATTGCGCCAGCAAAAAAGGGCCGCTGCGCCGAACATGAACATCAGCAATTCCCCTGCCGCTGAAAACCACATGACAGCTTCTTGATGACCTTCGTGCACGGCAAAAAACGCGGCCGCGTAAAGTGCCGCCGAGCGCATAGGCGCCCAGGATCTGCAGATCCACCACAGCAGGAACGTGTTCGCGATGTGAATTGCCAGGCTCGTCATGTGATAGGCCACCGGCCGCGGTCCAAACAGCATCCACAAAACATACGAAAGCCAATAGATGGTCGCACGCGGCAAGGGCCATCCGTCGCGGACCAGCGCGGCGAATCCGGAAGCCGGGCCGTAGCGCTGCGCGTCCGCGATCATCGGATAGTCGTCCTGAAACAGCGGCAGTGTCAGCGAGCGCCCATAGGCCACAAGACACAAAAGAGCCAGACACAACAGTTTTGCCGCCCGCCGGTCAGGCATGGAAATCCAGATCGCAATTCGGCAAGGTGTACTCTAAGTTCCCCATTGCAGGGTCCCCCCGCACCATTCTGCCATCCTTCGGAAAAACTTCTCCGCCCGCGCCACATCGCGGAAAATCTGCTGTTTCAGCGCCTCCGGCGATTCGAACTTGCGCTCGTCCCTTACACGGCGCAAAAATTCGACCCGAATGCGTTCCGGAGCGGGAGGAACGAAGGAGTCCAGCAAAAACGTCTCAATGGTCAACGCGTCGTCGCCTCCGAAGGTTGGCCGGTGGCCGACGTTCGTAATGGACTGCCAATGGCGAGTGTCATCGCTTTCCTGGGTAGTGCGCGTGATGTAAACGCCCCCGCGCGGAAGGACCTGCGCCGGGGTTTTCAAGTTCAACGTCGGGACAGTCTGCTTGGCTCCCACTCCGTGCCCGGAAACCACTTCACCTGCGAGCACAAAGGGTCGCCCCAGAAGACGGCCTGCCAAGGAGATCTGCCCGGCATCCACGGCGCGCCTGATTTCGCTGGAAGAAACGGTATGGCCACGCAGCACGACTGGCGGGACCACGCACACTTCAAACCCGTATCTTTGCCCGAGTTCCGTGAGAATCCGAGTATCGCCAGCCTGCTTGTGGCCAAAGCGAAAATTCTCACCCACCACTACCACCCGAGCATGCAGGGATTTCGCCAGCACACGTTCCGCGAACTGTTCCGGAGGCCACTGTGCCACCGCGGCAGTGAACGGCTGGATCAACACGTACTCGATTCCTGCGCGGGCCATCAAGGAACAGCGCTCCGCTTGCGTCGACAGCAATCGAGTTACACGTCCGGGCGTGACGATGGTAGCCGGATGCGGATCGAAAGTGAGCACCGCAGGCTCCACACCCTTTGCCTGGGCCGCGCGTACCACTTCCTGCAAGAGGCGCGCATGGCCCACGTGCACGCCGTCGAAATTGCCGATGGTCACCGCAGTGGGACCGAACTGCGCGGTTTCCTCCAGAGATCGGGCGATTCGCATCTTTAGAACGCTACCCCGTGCGACGGACTCTCAATCTCCAGGCCGTCGTAAGCCAACCGCACGTGCGCGGGAAGCGTAGTCTCGGTGACCTCATGCGGCAGATCGTGACAGATATGAGTAAAGTAGGCGCGGCGCGGTTGCAGTTCCTCCACCGATTGCAGGCTCTGGGAAATGGTGGAGTGCGTGGGGTGCGCGCGATGCCGCAGGGCATCCAAAAACAATACGTCCAGGCCGCGCAATTTCATTTTCGATGTTTCCGGAATATGGTTGTGGTCCGTTAAATAAGCGACGTCGCCAAAGCGGAACCCCAGCACATCGGACCATCCATGTTTCACCGGCACCGGGATCACCTGGATTCCGAACAACTCGAATGGCTGCTCATCAATGGTCCTTAGATCCACTTTCGGCGTAGAGGATTGCGTGGGAGTCTTGTCGAAGGCGTATTGAAACACGCGGGTCACGATCTCCTGCGTGGGCAACGTCGCATACACCGGAATCGGTCCATGCTGGTGATAATTGAGCGGGCGCACGTCATCCAAGCCAAGGATATGGTCGGCGTGCGCATGAGTCAGCAAAATCGCGTCGATCCGCTGAATACCGGCCCGCAGCGCCTGCGCGCGAAAATCCGGCGTCGTGTCAATCACCACGTTGCGCCCGTCGTACTGCACCAGCACCGAAGGCCGAAGCCGGACGTCGCGCGGATCGCTCGAATGGCACACGGCGCACGGACAGCCTATGGTCGGCACGCCGGAGCTGGTACCGGAGCCCAGCACCGTGACCCGAATGGCCCCGGTCATTTTGCGGCGCCATCGCCGCCCGCCGCATTGCTTGCGGAAGCCGCCTGGCCTGACATCTGGACAAACCGGAAGCGTAACTCGGTCAGTGAATTGTCGATAGCCAGCTTTTCTTCAAGGGATAGATTGCCTTTCGTTTTCTCGGCGAGCATGGCCAGTAAATCGATCATATGGCGTGCCGACGGAAGGTCTGGCTGCATGGTTTTCTCTTCGCCCAGCATCACAAGGCCTAGCAACATTTCAGCCTGCCGCTTCAACGAAAACACCAGGAATTCGAACGTGGGAGGGGGGATGGGGAAATCAGTTTCGCTCATAGCCGTCTTTCCCTAGTGTAATGTGGAAGTCGATGGCCCGTTACTTCACCCTATCCGAGGCTCAAGGCCTCATCCCGGAGGTGGAGCGCGCCTTACGGGATGCCATTTTTCACAAGGCGGAATACCAGTCCGCCGATCAAGAACTGGACGGCAGTCTACGGCGCATCCAAATGGCCGGTGGTTCCCGCGTGAATCCCGGGCCGATTTTGGCGCTAAGGGCGCGCCGAGATACATCGGCGGCCGCCCTCAAAGGAGCGTTCGAAAAAGTGCAGGAAATTGGGGCGCAGATCAAAGACCTGGATATCGGTTTGATCGATTTCATGACGCGCTACAAAGACCGTGAAGTGTGCCTATGCTGGAAGTTAGGCGAGGACACCATCAGTTATTGGCACGACCCTGAAGAGGGGTTTCGCGGGCGTAAGCCTATCGATCAGGAATTTGTGGAAAACCATCGCGGCGACACCGCCCACTAACGAACCGTGTAATCCCTGCCGGCTTCGGTGCGTCTACCAGGAATCAGAGGTCTTATGTCCAGACAAATCTCGTGTTTTCCTCGTGTATTATTTCTACTGTGCGCCGCTCTACCGGCATTCGCCGCCGATATCGTGCTGCAAGGCGGCGGCACGCTTGCTCATATCGTGGGTGGGGGGCCGTGGGTTACCGCAGTCACCTTGGTCAACCTGACCGGCGGCACCGTGCCCTATGTCTTGCACTTCATTGGCGACGACGGCCAGCCGATGACGCTGGCCACCACTGCCGGGAATGCCAGCGAATTAACCGGCAACCTGGGTTCGGGAGCATCCTTCATCTTCGAAACGAATGGTCCGACGGACGGACCTGTGCAGCAAGGCTGGGCATACGTGGAAACGGAGCAAGACGCATGGATTGCGGGATCGGCTGTCTTTCGACTCACGATTCCAGACAGTCCGATTTACGAAGCCTCTCTGCCGCTCGATACTGGCATACACAAACAATTCGGTCTCCCGTTTGACCACGTGGACGCGACCACTGGTTTTGCAATGGCAAATTCATTCTCAAATCTAGCGATCACGGTGACACTGACGTTTTACGATGAGTTTGGCACGCAATTTTTCAGCGACACGTTTAATATGGCCGGCCTCACTCATCAGGCTTTTATGCTTCCGGACCGCTATCCACAGGTAGCGGGCAAACGGGGATTGGTGCTGGTGACGTCGAACGGTTTCATCAATGTGGTGGGCTTGCGGGCGCGCGGTGGAGGGTTCACTACGATCACGCCATTGGTCTTGCAGGGCTGGTAAAACGCGCTAGATCGAGCGCCCTGCGGTGTGCTATCTTCGGTTGTGCCGCTTAAGATCCTGGGTGTGATTCCCGCCCGGTATGCATCTTCCAGATTCCCCGGCAAAGCCCTCGTCTCTATTGGCGGCAAAACCATGCTGCAACACGTATGGGAGCGGGCTTCGCAGGCACGGTACCTGACCGGCGTGGTGATCGCCACCGATGACGAGCGTATCCGCGATGCCGCGTTGGCTTTTCGCGCGCGTGTGGTAATGACGCGCTCCGATCATGCTTCCGGAACCGACCGGGTGGCCGAAGCGGCGTCGGCATCGGATGCAGCCATCTTCGTCAATATTCAAGGTGACGAACCGATGATCGATCCGGATGCAATCGACGCGGCGGTACTGGGTCTACTTAACGACGACGATGTCCCCATGAGCACGCTCAAGAAGCGCATCGACAATCCGCGAGATGTTACCGATCCCAACGTGGTCAAGGTAGTGACAGGCCGCTCCGGAAATGCGATCTATTTCTCGCGCTCGCCCATACCTTACGTGCGTGACCCAGAGGAAACGGTGATCCAGTACAAGCATATTGGGCTGTATGTCTACCGGCGAGATTTCCTGCTCGCGTATCCCGACCTCCAGGTTGGCCCTCTGGAACAAGCCGAGCGCCTGGAGCAACTCCGGGCGCTCGAAAACGGCTTTACGATCCGCGTAACCGAAACCGAGCATGAATCGCTCGGCGTCGATACGCCGGCGGATTGGCGGACGGTGGCGGCCTTATATGAGAAAATGACGGCAACGATAACTGGATAAGCGATGGCAAAATACATATTCGTCACCGGCGGCGTGGTTTCCTCCCTTGGCAAAGGCATCGCGGCGGCCAGCATCGGATGCCTGCTGGAGAGCCGCGGGCTAAGGGTCAGTCTGCAGAAATTCGATCCCTATCTGAACGTGGACCCAGGCACGATGAGCCCGTTCCAGCACGGAGAGGTATTCGTAACCGATGATGGCGCCGAAACCGATCTGGACCTGGGCCACTACGAGCGGTTTACGCACTCGCCGCTCACCCAGGCCAACAATCTGACCAGCGGCCGCATCTACGAACAGATTATTTCGCGCGAGCGGCGCGGAGATTACCTTGGCAAGACCGTGCAAGTGATTCCGCATGTAACCAATGAAATCAAGTCTGCCGCGCGCAAAGTGGCGAATGCGCCCGAAGGTGAGCGGCCCATAGACGTGGTGATTGCGGAAATCGGAGGCACGGTGGGCGACATTGAATCGCTTCCCTTCCTTGAGGCCATCCGCCAATTACGGCATGAACTCGGCCGCGAGAACACGCTGTTCGTGCACGTAACGCTGGTGCCGTGGATCGCTGCCGCGCAGGAGTTGAAGACCAAGCCCACGCAACACAGTGTGAAGGAACTGCGCGCCATCGGTATTCAGCCGGATATTCTGCTGTGCCGCAGCGAGCGGCCTCTGCCGGCGGAAATGAAGGAGAAAATCGCGCTGTTCTGCGATGTGGATCCGCAAGCAGTCATCACGGCCAGAGACGTGGAAAGTGTGTACGAATGCCCGCTAGTTTTCGCGGAGCAGGGCGTGGACGACATCATACTTCGTCTCTTGGCATTGGACGTTCCGGCCCGCGATCTAACACGCTGGCGCGAAATGGTTGGCCGCATGAAGCACCCGCAACGGCAGGTTTCGATCGGCCTGGTAGGCAAGTACGTCGAGTACGAAGATTCATACAAGAGCCTGAAGGAAGCATTGTTGCACGGCGGTCTGGCACATGACGCGCGCGTCAACATCACATGGATCGAAGCCGAGCGCCTCGAGTGGCCACAAGCCATCGCACAGCTCGAGACATTCGACGGAATTCTCGTCCCAGGCGGTTTTGGAAAGCGCGGGATCGAGGGCATGCTGGTCGCGATACGCTACGCGCGGGAATGCAAGGTCCCTTATTTTGGCATATGCCTGGGCATGCAAACCATGGTGATCGAGTTCGCCCGCAACGTATGCGGACTGGCGGAGGCGAATTCCAGCGAATTCGATCCAGCCACTCCCGACCGTGTGATTTACAAGCTGCGCGAATTGAAAGGCGTGGATGAGCTCGGTGGCACCATGCGATTGGGTGCATATCCGTGCGTTTTGGTGGACGGCAGCTTCGCGCGCGAGGCTTACGGAACATCGGAAATCAGCGAGCGCCACCGCCATCGTTACGAGTTCAATCGGGAATACGAGGACTTGCTGAAGCAGCACGGATTGCGGCTCACCGGACAGACCCCAGACGGTGTATACGTGGAAATCTGCGAGCTCGCGGACCATCCCTGGTACTTAGGTTGCCAGTTCCATCCGGAGTTCAAATCGAAGCCGCTGGAACCGCATCCGCTATTCCGGTCCTTTGTAGGAGCGGCTTTGGAAAACCGGCGGCAGCGCATGGAAGGCACTCGCGAACCCGCCCGCACCGAAACGCCGATCCGCGAAAGCGCCGTCTTCAGCAAATCGTGATCGAGGTCAACGCTCAGATCAAAATCGGCCGCGGCGCACCGCTCGCGCTGATTGCCGGCCCGTGCGTAATAGAAAGCGAAGACCACGTGCACTTCATGGCCCGGGAGATTCACAAGCGCGTGGGACCGTTCATCTTCAAAGCGTCTTTCGATAAGGCCAACCGTTCCAGTGTGCACTCTTATCGCGGGCCCGGATTGCAGGAAGGCTTGCGCATTTTGAAAGGCGTGCGCGAAGCCGGTTTCGCCGTGCTTACCGATATACACGACGCCTCACAAGCGGCCCAAGCGGCCAGCGCCGTGGACATCCTGCAAATCCCGGCTTTCCTGTGCCGTCAGACGGATCTGCTGGTGGAGGCGGGCCGCACGGGCAAGATCATCAACATCAAGAAGGGCCAGTTCGTGTCGCCTCTCGATATCAAGCTGGCGGCTGAAAAGGTTGCCTCCACCGGCAATGACAAAATTATCATCACTGAGCGCGGAACCACGTTTGGCTACAACAATCTGGTGGTGGACATGCGCGGCTTGGCCATGATGCGCGATTTCGGCTGGCCCGTGTGCTTCGATGCGACGCATAGCGTGCAGTTGCCCGGCGCATCCGGCGATAAATCGGGCGGCCAACCACAATTCATCGCGCCGCTTTCACGTGCCGCTGTGGCGGCAGGGGTGGACGCGCTTTTCGTCGAAGTGCACGACGCACCGGAACGGGCGCTTTCCGACGGTGCGAACGCACTGCGGCTCGACCTGCTGGGTCCGCTGTGGCGGACGTTAAATCGGATTCATGAAGCCGCCCAGGGCACATAGTCCACTCCACCGCGCGGTCCGCTCCTTCGCATGAATGCTATATTGAAAGTTCCCCGTTTGATCTAAATCCCAATGAAGATTCATGAGTATCAGGCCAAGACTCTCTTGGCGAGGTACGGAGTCCCTGTACCCAGGGGCGAAGTCGCTCACACCGTTCCCGAGGCGGAAAAGGCCGCGCGCAGGCTCGGCGGCAGCGTCGTGGTGAAGGCTCAGATTCACGCTGGCGGACGCGGAAAAGGCGGCGGCGTCAAGGTGGCGCAGAACGCCGAGGAAGCGCGTGAAGTTGCCGAGAAGATTTTGGGCATGACGCTGACTACACACCAAACTGGTCCGGAAGGCCGGGTAGTGCAGCGGCTGCTGATCGAAGAAACACTGCCCATCGAGCGTGAGTTGTATCTGGGCATTGTGCTGGACCGTGCCACCGGGAAGAACACCTTCATGGCCTCTGCGGACGGGGGCATGGATATCGAAGAAGTAGCCTCGAAGACACCCGAACGTATTTTGAAAGAAGCCATCGAACCAGGGCTGGGTTTGCAACCATTTCAAGCGAGAAAATTGGCATACGGTATCGGCGTACCAGCTTCGTCGGCAACCTCGGTCACCGCTGCGATGATAGCGCTGGCACGAGCCAATGAGGCGCTCGACGCCTCGCTCGCTGAAATCAACCCCTTCATTCTTACCAAGGACGGCAGGGCCATGGCGCTGGACGCCAAGATTACCTTGGACGACAACGCTCTGTTCCGCCACAAGGACTTGATGGAGTTGCGCGACCTGAACGAAGAAGATCCTCTGGAGGTAGAAGCGTCCAAATTCGGTCTGAACTACATCAAACTGGATGGTAACGTGGCATGCATGGTGAACGGCGCGGGCCTGGCGATGGCCACCATGGACATCATCAAGTACGCGGGCGGCAGTCCGGCGAATTTTCTGGATGTAGGCGGCGGAGCCAACGCCGATCAGATCAAGAATGCATTCCGGATTCTGCTATCCGATAAGACCGTGCGCGCCGTTTTCATCAACATCTTCGGCGGAATATTGCGCTGTGACACGCTGGCGACCGGAGTAGTGGCCGCCGCGCGCGAATTGAAAGTGAAACAACCCATCGTTGTGCGCATGGAGGGCACGAACGTCGAACAGGGGCGGCAGATTCTCCGGGACTCCGGCCTGAACTTCACTGTAGCCGAGGGGATGCTGGATGGCGCGAATAAGGTTGTGGGACTGGCGCAATGAGTATCCTGGCCGACAAGAATACACGCCTGCTGGTGCAAGGTTTCACGGGGAAAGAGGGAACATTCCACGCGACTCAAGCCATCGCCTACGGCACAAAACTCGTGGGAGGCGTCACTCCGGGAAAAGGCGGCCAAAGGCATTTGAACCTGCCCGTGTTTGATACCGTGTCCGCTGGCGTCCAGCAGACGGGTGCGAACGCCACTGTAATTTTCGTGCCGCCGCCCTTCGCCGCCGATGCGATCATGGAAGCGGCCGACGCGGGCATCGCCCTGGTGGTCTGCATCACTGAAGGCATTCCCACCAACGATATGATCCGCGCGTGGGAGTATCTGAAGGCTCACCCACAAACGAGGCTGATCGGTCCGAATTGCCCCGGCATCATCACACCCGATCAATGCAAGATTGGCATCATGCCCGCGCACATTCACAAAGCCGGCCATGTAGGCGTAGTCTCGCGTTCCGGTACGCTCACGTATGAAGCGGTCGGCCAGTTAACGGCGCTCGGCATTGGACAATCCACCTGTATCGGTATTGGAGGGGATCCGATCGTCGGCACCACGCATACGGACGCGATCAAGCTGTTCAACGAAGATCCCGATACACACGCAATCGTGATGATCGGTGAGATCGGCGGCACGGCGGAGGAAATCGCTTCCGCGTATATTAAGGAAAGCGTCAAGAAGCCGGTGATCGGGTTCATCGCAGGCCAGACGGCACCCCCGGGACGCCGCATGGGCCACGCAGGCGCAATTATTTCAGGCGGCAGCGGAAAGGCCGAGGACAAGATGGCAGCGATGAAAGCCGCCGGCATTATTGTCTGCGCCACGCCCGCCGAAATAGGAGAAAAAGTGAAGAGCGTGCTGAAGTAGCGCGCTCCGCTGAACGGAGATTCCATGGAACGTACATTTGCCATCATTAAACCAGACGCAGTCGCGGCCGGCCAGACCGGCGAGATCCTCGCCGTCATTCAGAAAACAGGCTTCCGCGTGGTGGGCATGAAGATGCGCCGCTTGAGCCAGATTGACGCCGAGGGCTTTTACGCCGTCCACAAGGAGCGCCCGTTTTACGCCTCTTTGGTCAAATTCATGACTGAGGGCCCCGTCGTCGTCATGGTTCTCGAAGCCGATGACGCGATCAAAAAATGGCGCGACACCATGGGCGCCACCAACCCCGCCAACGCCGCCGAAGGCACCATCCGCAAACGCTTCGCGACTTCGATCGAACGCAACTGCGTGCATGGCTCTGATGCCCCGGAAACTGCGGCAGTGGAGATTCCGTTCTTCTTTACGGCAAGCGAGTTGTTATAGGCTGGGTTCCGCCTCCGGCGCTTTGCGGCATCGTCGGCACCATTGACCACAATCCACCAGGTTTTTCGCACCACGGAATCGTCTGGCGCCTGGCGAGACGTATTTTCCACCCAAAGTAGCGTGATTCCATCGAAAGTTGACGATTCCGCGATCTCTGTGCTAACTTAACCGTTTTGGACGTGGCGTCGTAACCTGCGTCCGCAGCCGTTCCCAGTTCCCTTCAAACTCTGATGGCACAGACTCTCCAGTCGCTTTACGAGATCCTCGAAAAGGCCATCCCTACTGTCATCTTGCTCCTCCTTCTGTATTTTTATTTCAAGGCGATGCTGTTCAAGCCGCTGAATAAAGTCTTGAAACAGCGCGACGAATTGACACGCGGGGCGCGTCAAGCGGCGGAAGACAGTTTGGCAAACGCGGAACGCAAGACGCGGGAGTTTGAAATCAAGCTGCGCGACGCGCGCAGCGAAGTGTATCGCGAACAGGAAGAACAGCGCCGCAAACTGCTGGAAGATCAAGCGGGGCAAATTGCGCAAGCGCACGCTCGCACTGCGGATACAATCCGCGAAGCAAGAGCGCAGATCGCCACAGAAGCTGCGACGGCGCGCGAAAGTCTGGCCGCCCAGAGCGGTGCGCTTGCCGATCAAATCGCGTCGTCACTGCTGGCGCGGAGGCCCCAATAATGAGGCGCTTGCTGTTGATCGTTCTGCTTGCGGTGGGGTGCGCCGCGGGCCTCGGCGCGCAGGAAGCCGAGAAGAAGGAGCAGGCCGAGCCGAGCATGGCGCTGCGCTGGGTTAACTTCGCCATTCTGGTCCCCCTGTTGGGCTACGTGCTTTATGAGACTTTGCCTCGGCTATTCGTCGGCATGACGCTGCCTGAGGTGTTCCGTGCCCGCGATGAGGAAATCCGAAGAGGCATCACCGAAGCGCAGGCTCTGAAACGCGACGCCGAGCAGCGCGCCGCCGCAGTGGATGCCCGCCTTCGCACTTTGGGCAGCGAAATCGAAAAATCACGCGCCGAATCGAAGGTGGAGATGCAGCAGGAAGGCGAACGCATCCGCCAGGAAACTGCCCGCCAAATCGCCCGCATGGAAGCGCAGGCACAGCAGGAAATCGAATCCGCCGGCAAGGTCGCTCGGCGGGATTTGAAAGTCTACGCCGCGAAACTTGCATTGGACTTGGCCGAGCAGCGCGTGCGCGCCCGGCTGGACGCCAATTCTGAAAACGCATTGGTCAACGCATTTCTACAGGACCTGCAACGCCAGCCTGGCAAGGAGGCGCGCGGTTAGATGTTATCCGTCGTCGCCACACGCTATGCCAAGGCTCTTGCCGACGTGGTGACCGCGCCTGGTTCCGGCGTGGAAGCCGCGCAAGTGCTGGCGCAATTGCAGCGTATTCAAGCGCTCATTGAATCTTCGGCGGATCTGAGAAACGCGCTGGCCTCACCTGCCGTAGCGCCTTCCCGCAAGCGGGCGGTGATGGAGAAGCTGGTAGGCCCGCTGGAAGTTTCCAGGCAGGTTCGCAATTTCATTTTCGTGGTGATCGATCATCGCCGCATCCAGGAATTCGCTTCCATCATCGACGCGTTTGAACGATTTATCGACGACCGGCTAGGTTTCGTGCGCGCCGACGTTACGTCCGCGCACGAGCTGACCAACGTCCAGCGCGAACTGCTGCAGGCGCAACTCACGCGCCTGGCGGGCCGCGAAGCGAAGCTGCGGTATGCGACGGACCCGGCGCTGGTGGCAGGAGTAGTGGCGCGGGTAGGTTCCACGGTTTACGACGGCAGCGTGCGCGGCCAGCTGGATCGGCTGCGGAGCAAACTGGAAGGCTAGCGCTTTCCCCAAAAAGGGTTTCTATGGCACAGATTCAAGCGGACGAGATCTCCCGGCTGTTACGGTCCGAGATCGAAAATTACGAGAAGGCCGTCAACGTTTCCGAAACCGGATCGGTCATCTCGGTCGGCGACGGCATCGCGCGCATTTATGGCCTGGAGAACGTTATGTCCGGCGAGCTCATTGAGTTCACCGGCGGC
This sequence comes from uncultured Acidobacteriota bacterium, assembly GCA_902826605.1. Taxonomy (GTDB): domain Bacteria; phylum Acidobacteriota; class Terriglobia; order Bryobacterales; family Bryobacteraceae; genus Palsa-187. Next base: position 219,308 of record CADEFM010000003.1, on the reverse strand, counting down.
GTTTCCGGCATCGCTTTGAACCTGGAAGAAGACCAGGTCGGCGCGGTGCTGCTGGGCGAATACGCGGGCATCAAGGAAGGCGATGAAGTCCGCCGCACGGGCCGCATTATGTCGGTGCCGGTGGGCGAGGGCATGATCGGACGCGTAGTGGACGCGCTCGGCAAACCCATCGACGGCAAGGGACCCATCGTCGCGAAAGGCTACAACGCCATTGAGCGCATCGCGCCCGGCGTAGTGGACCGGCAGCCCGTGAAAGAGCCGATGCAGACTGGCATCAAGGCCATTGATGCGATGATTCCCATCGGACGCGGCCAGCGCGAGTTGATCATCGGGGACCGCCAGACCGGCAAGACCACGGTCGCTCTCGACACGATCATTAATCAAAAAGGCGGCGATGTCATTTGTATTTATGTCGCCATTGGGCAGAAGCGCTCCACGGTGGCGCAGGTGGTGAAGACGCTGGAAGATTTTGGCGCTATGGAATATTCCATCGTCGTGGCTGCTACGGCGTCCGATCCAGCGCCCATGCAGTACATCGCTCCTTACTCAGGTTGCGCCATTGGCGAATATTTCCGCGATAGCGGACGGCACGCCCTGTGCATCTACGACGATCTTTCAAAGCATGCGGCTTCTTACCGTGAGATTTCGCTATTGCTGCGCCGTCCTCCCGGCCGCGAAGCGTTTCCGGGCGACGTTTTCTACCTTCACAGCCGTTTGCTGGAGCGCGCCGCGAAGTTGAGCAACGAAAAAGGCGGCGGCTCGCTGACTGCCCTGCCCTTCATCGAAACCCAGGCCGGCGACGTTTCCGCTTACATTCCGACAAACGTCATTTCGATTACCGACGGACAGATCTACCTAGAGTCGGATTTGTTCAACGCCAACGTGCGCCCGGCGATTAACGTCGGCATTTCGGTAAGCCGCGTCGGAGGCAACGCGCAAATTAAGGCGATGCGGCAGGTGGCCGGCTCGCTGCGTTTGGATCTGGCGCAATACCGCGCCCTTGCGGCCTTCGCACAAATCGGGTCCGATCTGGATAAAGCGTCCATGGCGCAACTGACGCGCGGCGCGCGCATGGTGGAAATTCTCAAACAGGGCCAGCTCTCGCCGATTCCAGTGGAAAAGCAAGTCCTCATCATCTGGGCCGGAACCAATGGATACCTGGACGACCTCACCGTGGAACAGTGCCGTCCATTCGAAACCGAGCTGTACCGTTTCGTGGAAAACGCACATCCCAGTTTGCTGTCCACGATTCGCGAAAAGAAGACCATCGACGACACGCTGAAAGCGCAGATCAAAACGGCGGTCGAAGAATGCAAAGTTCGCTTCCTGCAAGGTGCCAAGAAATAGCCATTCCGTATGCCGAGCTTAATTGACATCCGGCGGCGCGTCCGCTCTGTCCGCAACACGCAGCAGATCACTAAGGCCATGAAGATGATCTCGGCCGCGAAGCTGCGACGCGCCCAGGAACGGGCGCTGGCGGCCAGACCGTATGCGGCGATGCTGCAGCAGATTCTGGCGAACGTGGCGGAGGCGGCCAGCCAAAGTCCTGACTCCGGCGCGCACCCTCTGCTGGCCACGCGGCCTGAAAAGAACGTGCTATTGGTGGTGGTTACCGCCGACCGCGGCCTGGCGGGCGCGTTCAATACGAATCTTCTGAAACTGGCGCAGCGCTTCGTCAGCGAAAACCGGGACAAGAACATCACCTTTGAAGCCATCGGGCGCAAGGGCCGCGACTATTTCCGCCGTCGCGAAGGCAAAATCGCGGGCGATCATGCGGACATGATGAAGCAACTGAGCGTGGATTACTCCGACAAGATCGCCCACGGCATCATTGAACGGTTCGCTACCGGCGAGGTGGACGCGGTTTACCTGTTCGTCAATGAATTTAAGAGCGTGATGGCGCCCACTCTGCGGGAATCGCGTCTGCTGCCCATTGAGGTTCCTAAGTCCTCCTCTCCGGCCGACTATATTTACGAACAGAAGCCGGAAGAGCTGCTGGGCAGCCTGCTTCCGAAGTACATCAAAGGTCAGATTTACGGGGCGCTGCTGGAATCGGTGGCAGCCGAGCATGCCGCCCGCATGACTGCGATGGACGCCGCCAGTTCCAACGCGTCCGACATGATCGACAACCTGACGCTGCACATGAACCGCGTCCGTCAGGCCAGCATCACACGCGAGATTATTGAGATCGTGAGCGGCGCGGCCGCTCAAGGGTAAATCCATATGAGCATTTTTGGCAAAGTGATTCAGGTGGCCGGACCGGCCGTCGATATCGAGTTTCCCGAGGGACAGATCCCCGTCATCCGCACCGCCATTCGCATCACTAGCGAAGGTTTCAACGTGCCTGAGCCCATCCGCATCATCTGCGAAGTGGCGCAGCATATCGGCGAAAGCCGCGTGCGCACCATCGCGCTGGAACCCACCGAGGGCCTGGTGCGCGGCATGAAAGCGGAGAGCCTGGGCGAGCCTGTAACCGTTCCGGTGGGCAAGCAGACCCTCGGACGCGTGCTCAACGTGATCGGCGAGCCGGTGGATAAGATGGGCCCGGTGAATACTGAAAAACGCTACCCCATTCACCGTCAGGCTCCGGCTTTCGAAGAGCAATCCACTGAACTCCAGATGTTCGAGACCGGCATCAAGGTGATCGACTTGTTGGAGCCGTACCTCAAAGGCGGAAAGATCGGCCTGTTCGGCGGCGCTGGCGTCGGCAAGACCGTCATCATTCAGGAGCTCATTTCGAACCTTGCCACCAAGCACGGCGGCGTTTCCGTGTTCGCAGGCGTGGGCGAGCGCACGCGCGAAGGCAATGACCTGTGGCTGGAATTCCAGGAAGCCGGCGTGATCGATCCCAAGGATTACACCAAATCGAAGTGCGCCCTGATCTACGGCCAGATGACCGAGCCCCCCGGCGCGCGCCTCCGCGTGGCGCTGACCGCTTTAACGGTCGCCGAATATTTCCGCGACGAAGAAAAGCAGGACGTACTACTGTTCGTCGATAACATTTTCCGTTTCACGCAGGCCGGTTCTGAAGTATCGGCGTTGCTGGGCCGCATGCCTTCTGCCGTGGGATATCAGCCCAACCTGGCTTCGGAAATGGGCGACTTGCAGGAGCGCATTACATCCACCCGGAATGGTTCCATCACGTCCGTGCAGGCGATCTACGTGCCTGCCGACGACTACACCGATCCCGCTCCGGCCACGACGTTTGCCCACTTGGACGCGACTACAAACCTGTCTCGCTCGATTTCGGAAATGGGCATTTATCCGGCGGTGGATCCGCTGGCCTCCACATCGCGCATTCTGGACCCGCGCATCATCGGCGAGGAGCATTACAACACCGCGCAGGCCGTGAAGCAGATTCTACAGCGTTATAAGGATCTGCAAGACATCATCGCGATTCTGGGCGTGGACGAACTTTCCGACGAAGACAAGCAGACCGTCTCGCGCGCCCGCAAAATCCAGCGGTTCCTGTCACAGCCGTTCACCGTCGCGGAACCCTTCACGGGCCGCAAAGGCAAATACGTCAAGGTGGCTGAAACCGTGCGCAGCTTCAAGGAAGTGGTGGAAGGCAAGCACGACGAAATTCCGGAGCAGGCGTTCTACATGCAAGGCTCCATTGACGACGTGCTGGAAGCCTACGAGGAAATGAAGAAGAAGGGTTAATGGCCGACACCTTCCAGATCGACATCGCCACTCCAGAGAAGCTGGTGCTCAGCGAGCGCGTGGAATCGGCGCAGATTCCAGGCAAGGACGGCTACATGGGCATCCTTCCCGGCCACGCCGCGCTGTTGAGCGAACTCGGCGCGGGTGTCCTCTCCGTCACCGTCGGCGGCAAGACGCAGGACTTCGCTATCTCAGGCGGTTTTGTCGAAGTCCGCGATGACCGTGTGCGGGTTTTAGCGGATCGCGCCGAGTAACCGGCTGAACGACGGGAACTTCGCTTCAAGTTCCGGTGTCTACAGTCTCGTGAGAATTCCGTACCGTGCCACGAGTCTCCTAGTGCTATTAGCGTTTGCCTTGGTAGCGGTTACTCCGGCGTCGGTCTTTGTGCGCCCGAGTGCGCCAGCGACACCCACGCCAGATGGTGCCATAAGTTTTGACCCCTGCTTCCTGGTGGGACAGGTTGGGTGGTTAGTCCGTTTGGCGGCTCTCAGTTGGACCGTGACCTTCTTGCCGCTGCTGGTTCAAGGTCTTCGAAATAGGACTTTGCCGAAGACCTTCGGAATCCTGAGCCTGATTGCCTTTGTCCCGATCGTGATCCACGGTTTTTGGCGGGTTCAGAATTGCGAAACCAACGCGGGAGTTGCTTTCTCTGTTGTGCAAGTGGTGACAGTTGTCGTTATGAGCCTTCACCATATAGTGCCGAGACCTGTCAACGTTGACCGCCGACCGAAGTAGATCCGCGCGGGCACATGTTCCTATCCGTCGTTTGACTCCCTCGACACACCATGGTGTAATGATGGTTAAATTACACCATGGCTCTCAACATCAAGAATTCCGAGGTAGAGAAGCTTGCTGCGGAAGCCGCTAAGCTGGCTCATGAATCCAAAACGGAAGCGATTCGAATCGCGCTCCAGGACCGTGTTGCCCGCCTCAAAATGTACCGCGGCAAAGCCACCCGCGAACAGCGGATCAGCGCGCTACTGGTACGCTTCCGCAAGCAGTTTCCGCGGGGGGATTTCGGACGCACCATGACCAAGGCCGAGCAGGAAGACGCCCTTGGATTCGGCCCGGACGGCGTCTGATGATTGTCGACTCGTCCGCGCTAGTGGCCATCGTGATGGCGGAACCTGGGTTCGAAGCGGTGCTCGCCAAACTGGCGGCGGCTTCCACGTGTGGCATCGGGACGCCGACCTTGCTCGAAACTCTGATCGTACTGACGCGAAGGTTGCACGCTGATCCTTCTCCGATGCTGCGCGCACTGCTTCGCGAGATGCAGGTCGAGGTGATTCCGTTCACCGAAGAACACAGTCTTGCCGCGCTCTCCGCGTTTCTGCGGTTTGGTAAGAGCCGCCACCCCGCCGCCCTCAATTTTGGCGACTGTATCGCCTATGCAATGGCGTCCGTGGCGGAAGAACCGCTGCTCTACGTGGGCGAGGATTTCGCGCGAACCGGCATTCGCACAGCCTAACGGCTCACCGCCTATTTGTGACTCGCCTGCAAATGCTGGGCCAGCAGATCCAGGCCGAAGTCGCCATTGAAATCACGCCAGACGCTGTGGATGTGATTGGCGTTGTTCTGGGTATTGTCGTATTCGATCAGAAGCGTGGGCGTCTGGATGCGGTAGTAGTGCCCCTCGCCGCGATTGATGCCGCCCATCCACGCGAAGAAGAGATTCGCTTGGGATTTACGGAACTTGTCCAGACGCGCCTCGGCCACGGGAGCCGGAAAATTCGCCGCGTACTCAGTCACCAAAGCTGTGAGAATCTCCTTCTGCGGCCCGGTCATCTGCGAAAATGGCAAGCCGTTTGGTTGCCCGCTGAGGGCAGCCTTGCGCGCATTGGACGTGAGGATCTCCTCGGCTGCTTTCTTGTCGACGATAGCGATGTTGCGTTGCGCAGGAGTCATGGATTGAATCAGATCCCGGGCCAGGTCCTCCTCGCGTTTGAGAGCACGCAGACCGGCGCGCGAACCCGTCTTGACCTCGGCTGGATTCGCCCCGAAGAAATTCGGACTGGCCGACACGACTTTCCCGTCCACTACCGTGACGTTGAGCGAGACGTGGTGGCCTTCAAAACGATAGCCCCAAGTGCCCTTCTCGCTGGGTTCGCCGTAAACGGAAACGAAATATTTCTCCGTATCGCGCTCCGGTCCTGTGCCCTTTTCGGTTTCCTTGAGAATTTGTTCCAAGCTACGGATGGTGTGGGCCTTGATGATACCTTGCTGAGAGAATGCGGCGGAGACAAGAGCCTCGGCTAGCTGTTTTTGCTCCGGCGCCATTTCGCGCAGCGCCACACCTTTCCGATTGTCCAAAGGGATGTAGTGCCAGTTGGTGCGTTCGTCACTGGAGAACGGGATCACTGCCCGCGATTTTTGCTGGGAGCTGAGCGCCGCCAGATATGCCTTGGCGGTTTCCGCCATCGTTGCGGCTGTATCGTAATTGGCCGCCAGCAACCAAGCCGCGCAGAAAATGGGCAGAATTCGTTTCAGCATGGGTGAACTCTATCAAGGAACGGCCTCCGGGGACAAGCCCCAGCAAAAGAGCAGGGCGCCTTACTGCCCGCCCGGCCCACCATCGCCCTCCGACCCTCCAAAGATCGCCTTGCCGTTCAGATAAATTCGGCGAGCGTCCATCAGATGGGAACCGTCCTTCGCGGCGTATCCATCCACCACCAGTTTGTCGCCCAACTTAATATCGCCACGTTTGAATCCGCGGCGCGTTAGCTGGCCGGGGTTCGCGCCCTCGCAGCCCCAGGTGACCACGTTGCCGCGTTCGTCCTTCACCTGCACGTAAAAGTAGGAGTGCGGATTGGTCCATTCGATCTTGGATAGCGTGCCCTCGATTCGCATGGGCTTTTGACCGTCGAACTCGGCGGCGAAAGAATGATGCGCTCCCGCGGGAATCGCCATCAGCGACAATGCAATCGCCAGAATCATGAACTTTGGCTTCATATGCAGACCTCTCGCGCTGCAAACATCATACTAGAGTTGCCGCGAATCGGATAGAATGCTGTTCAGGCTCGGAAGGTGGCCAAGAATGCCGAATATAACCATACTGGCGATTTTGTGCTCGATCTCTTCCGTGTGTTTCGCGCAGGGTCTGACCGTGCCGGATTTCAAGTCCACCAAGCCCGCGCCGCGCATCAACGGCCGTCCCGATTTGAGCGGCTATTGGAAAGGCACACGCGAAACCAAGCCGGTTGGAAATATCGCCAAGGATCTTCCGGGATTGAAGCTGCCGTTCACGCCCGCAGGTGAGGCAGCCTGGAAGCACAACGTCACAGCGACCATCGATCCCGAAAGTCTGTGTATTCTCGGCGGTATTCCCCGCCACAACGCGAGCGGCCTTCCGTTTGAAGTCCTGCAAGGCGCGAACAAAATCACGTTCCTCTACTGGTACAGCTACTATCGCCTGATCCCCATCGACGCCAACCGCAGACACAGTGAAGATCCAGACCCGTCGTTCTTCGGCGAGGAATTGGGCCGATGGGAGGGCGATACGCTGGTCATCGATTCCATCGGATTCAAAGACGAGCGAGTCTGGATCGATGAGAACGCCAATCCTCATAGCGACGCGCTCCACGTAGTGGAACGCTGGACCCGCCCCGATTACGATCATATCCACGTGGAGACGCTGATTGAAGATCCGAAGTTTTACACCAGACCGTTTAAGTACGCGCGAACCTGGGTGTTAGGGAAGCCGGACGAAGAGGTTCACGAATACGCGTGCAGCGAAAATAATGTCGACCGGGATCACTTGGGATTTGGCCCCGGTTTCATCAAGCCTGATGGCTCGCGGGGGTATGAGAATCCGAAGCCGCTTCCTCCGCCGCTTCCGGCGAAGTAGTCGCGAACAAGCGTGGGAGTTGGCTTCTGCCCGAGCAGCCAGGTGCCCGACAGCAAGTTTGCGGGTTTGTGCCGTGTTGGTTTGCGTTACGTACTATAAGTGTCCTAGGAGATTCGCCGAAACGGCGTACTTCTTACCCGTTACAGCTCGTGGCTATGGCACGCGAGCACGCAAACAATGTTGCCACCTGTAACCGCCCTCATCTTACCTTTAGTACTGTAAGTACTAGACATTTCTATGAGATGGAATTGATGATATCTTTCGACCGTGAGTGCAAATGATGACAGGCCCACAGACTGGCAAGTCGTGAAGAATATGAATGACAAGGGACTGGTTTCAGCGATCACGATCTTCCTCAATGGGGAGAACTTTATCGAAGAAGCCATTCAGAGTGTACTGGCGCAGACCTATGCCAACTGGGAATTGATTTTGGTGGATGACGGATCGACGGATGGAAGTACGGGAATTGCCCGGCGGTACGAAAAAGCGTATCCCGGGAAGATCCGATACGTCGATCATGCTTGTCACGAAAACCGAGGCATGAGCGCCTCGCGCAACTTGGGTCTGCGCCATGCCAGAGGTGAGTACATCGCTTTCCTCGATCATGATGACATTTGGCTGCCCAACAAGCTTGAGGACCAAGTGGCAATACTGGTGGCGCATCCGGAAGCTGCCATGATGTATGGCCGAACGCGATACTGGCACGGATGGACGGGACGACCCGAAGACAGCGAACGGGACAGCTTCACGTTTCTTGGCGTCGAACCGAATCGGATCGTGGCGGGTCCGGATCTATTCACTCTTTTCCTGCGCGACGACGGGACCACTGCCTCCACCTGCAGCGTTCTCATCCGGCGTGAAGTCTTTGAGCGAGTGGGCGGATTCGATGAAACGTTTCGCGATCAGTACGAGGACATGGTGTTCCTCGCCAAGGTCTATCTTGAATCTTCGGTATATGTATCCGACCGCTGCTGGGACTACTATCGTCAACATGGGAATAATAGCGGCGCCCATGCATTCCTGGCCGGCCAATGGCACCCTGAGCGTCCCAATCCGGCTCGCGAGAAGTTCCTCAAACGTCTGGAGCGGTACGTGTCGGAAAAACACGTAACGAACAACGAACTGCTGGCGGTATTGCAGTCCGAACTATTGCCTTACCGGAATCGAGACAACCGCGACCCGTACGAAGCATTGCACTGCCTTTGTTCAGACGCGGCATTGGCATTGCTGCGTGGCGAAGACCCGTACCCCCTGATTGGCGCCATTGGAGATATGTGCGCACAGGAACTGACCGGCGACACGGTAGCTCAGTGGTTTTTTGACGCTGTCCCGCCCCAGCAAATCGGCGAGGCGCATGTCTGGACGAGGCGGTGGCCACGTCTGGAGAAGAGAGTTGGGCAGTACATGGAAGCGTTGGAGCTCAAGGCACAGGCACCCGGACTAGCGGCCGATGCAATGAGAGCGCTGGAGCGGAGAGTCCACAACAAATGGTGTCTCAGGGCGGACAATGGCGCGACGGCCCATCTCCAGTTTCCACTCGAAAACCCCGACATGCTGCGGGTGGTCATGGGCGATGGCGTCGCGGGAAACAGCTACGACGTCCAACTGAATCAAGCATTGCTGAGCGTCAAGGCGAATCATCGCTATGTGCTCACGTTTCTGGCCCGGGCGGACGAGCAGCGAACTATATGTTTGGGGGTGGCCAAAGCACAGGAGCCATGGACGAACCTCGGTCTTTACCGGGAAATCGCACTGACTTCTGAGTGGCAGTCCTTCGAGATAGAGTTTACGGTCTCCGAGGATGAGGACAAGGCGCGTGTTCATTTTGATATCGGGAGCAGCAACATTTCCACGGAAGTGTCAGCAGTGAGTCTTCGCAGTATCTCCGAAGCCAGATACGTTCAGCCGACGCTTCGGTCTAAGCCAGACGATCAGGTGGTTCTGGAGAGGGCACTCGATGAATCTAGCGTTCCCGTCGGCGAGGTTCAATTTGGATCATTTCTGCGCGCTACTCCCATTAGCCGGGAATGGGGTTGGGATCGAGGGCTTCCTGTCGATAGATATTACACGGAGAAATTTCTCGCCCTCCATTCCAACGATATCCGGGGGCATGTGCTGGAGATCGGAGACAACTCATATGGTCGAAAGTTTGGCGGAAACCAGGTTGCGCAGATCGATGTGCTCGATGCATCTGCAGGGAATCCGCAGGTGACCATCGTAGCCGATATTGCGAATGCTCCACACATTCCCTCGAACACTTTTGATTGTATTATTTTGACCCAAACGCTACAGCTCACTTACGATGTGCAAGCGGCAGTCGAGGAGCTTCACCGTATACTCAAACCCGGCGGTGTTCTATTGGCAACCATCCCCGGCATTAGCCAGACCCATGATCCGGAGTTAGCCAAACCCTGGTATTGGAACTTTACAAGTTCGTCTGCGCATCGACTGTTTCAGAACGTGTTCCCAGCGGACAAAGTCAAAGTGGATGCATTTGGGAATGTCTTGTCCGCAATGTCGTTTCTCCACGGTCTTTCGGCGAACGAATTGACACGGCATGAGCTCGGTTCTGTCGACCGAGGATATGAGGTTACGATCGCCGTTAGGGCGTTGAAGGAAGTAAAGGTAGCGTTGGCGAGCAATGGAGTGAGACGTCAGTCAGTCGTGAGACAGCGAGAACCGGAAGCCAAAGCTTTGATCCTCATGTATCATCGCGTCACGGAGGTCGGCGCCGACCCCTTTTCGCTCTGCGTGACTCCTGACCATTTTGCCGATCACATGGATGCCTTACGCAAAGTGGCTCAACCGGTAAGGCTTCAACATTTGGCCGGACATATTCAAAGCGGAAGACTCCCGAGGCGCTTGGTCGCGGTAACATTCGACGACGGTTACCTGGACAATCTCCGCGCCGCCAAACCGCTATTGCAGCGTTTCGATGTGCCCGCTACTGTCTTTGTCACTACCGGCAATCTGGGGCAAGATCGTGAGTTCTGGTGGGACGAACTAGAAAGAATATTTCTGGAGCCTGGCACATTGCCTCGTGCGCTTAGCCTAAGAGTGCGGGGTGCTACTCATGAGTGGAACCTCGGGGAGTCGTATTACTATTCCAAAAACGCCTACCGGAGATATCGTCGCTGGACTGCGGAGGAACAGCCGCCCACTGCTCGCCATCTTCTGCACTCTACGGTTTGGAAATTATTGCAACCTTTGCCGGAGGCAGATAGGCGACAAGCGCTGGACGAGCTTTTGTTTTGGGCAGGCATCGGCAGTGAATCGCGGCCAGCGTATCGCAGCCTTTCCGCTCAGGAAGTTCGAGATCTGTCGCGGGGAGGACTCATTGAGATCGGCGCGCATTCGGTCACCCATCCGGTGCTGTGCGATCTCCCAAGCGACATGCAATACGATGAGATTCAACGAAGCAAAGTCCGCTTGGAAGAGATTGTGAACGACCGAGTGATCAGCTTTGCCTATCCATACGGAGCTCTTTCCCCTGAGACGGCCGCGATCGTTAGACAAACGGGATTTAGCTATGGGTGCTCGACTGTCAGCCACGCCGTCCAACGAGGGGCCGATCCTTTTCAACTACCCCGTATCGAGATAAATGATTGGGACGGCAAAGAATTCGCAAATCGGCTAGCGGCTTGGTTCGAAAGTTCCGAGAAGCATACCGATGTCGTCGAGATAGAAGACCGTTCTATTTCGATGGCGCCCTACAGTCCACGCCCGGGATCCGATGGGGATCGCCATGTTCAATAATCGTTCATCGCTCTCCTCCGTCACCAATTTTGGGTCCCCCGAGCAACCGCTGCCCAGTTAGCCCCATGCGCGCGGCGGGGAGCCGCAGCTGTGCAATTTTCCGATGGCCGCCGGGGGCCATCGAATAACGCTGTGCAGCGTTATAATCGAACGGCGAAACTGATTTCCGGAGGACCCTTGCAAATCGATCCTGAACAAGTGCGACGGAACTTTTCCTCGTTGTCCGATGATGCGCTATTGGAACTGCACCGTGAGGATCTGACGGAACTCGCAGTTGCGTTTTACGACGAAGAGATATCAAAGCGCGGATTGATCCCACACGAGGAGTCTGCTGGTGACCCAATCGCGCATGGCGATTTGGCGCTAGAAGATCACAGGGATCGCGGAGAACCACGCCGTCTTTTTATGAATTCTGTTCCCTGGGCAAGGCAAGCGGTGACAGTCCACACATTTCATTCCGCACCTGAGGCCGAGCAAGCGCGCGAAGCACTAGACGCCTCGGGCGTTCCAAATGCTCTCGCGGGCGACGAATCTGGCGCACTCCGGTTCAATCTGATGGTGCCCAGGGCTTCCCTGGAGGCGGCGCAGCGCATTCTAGAAGCCGAGATCTTCCACCCGGTTTTTGAAGACGCGCTCGAGCGGCACTTTGCCGTATTTGGCGACGATGAACTGCTCGAAATGGATCGGAAACTCTTGCCTGAAACCTCCCGCGCCGCCTATGACGCCGAATTGGAAGCTCGAGGACTCGGGTCTCCCATCCCGAAGACGGGTCGCAATTCAACCAGCGATCAAACTGATTTCATGGCCGCGGCAACATTGCTGGGTACGGAGGCCGAGGTCGGACAGCGCATACTCGCCGAAGCCGGTATTCCATGCTCTCTGGAGGATGACGACGCCCCCACGCCGCTGGACGAGTACCGGAGCGTTCGTTTGATGGTCCGCTCCTCCCACTACGAGGACGCCGCCCGGGTATTAGAGGACAATGCCCAGAAAATTATCGACGCGGGGCGCGGCGACAGTTAAACGAGCTTGGCGTGCGGACGCCCAGATCCACGGCCGGCCCTCCGGCCGGCGCGACCCGATATAATCAAACATTCTCCACTTGATTTGATTGCGCCGGTTTGCCCGGCACGAGATGTGTTTATGCCGATAGATTGGTTCCCACTCCGCTTAAGTCTTCAGGTAGCGCTCGTATCCACGGCGCTGGCGCTGGTAGCAGGATTGTGGATCGCTTACCTGCTCGCCAATCGTCACTTCCGCGGCAAGGACGCGCTGGACGCAGCGGTCACGCTGCCGCTAGTCCTGCCTCCCACGGTGCTTGGCTATTACCTGCTGGTGCTGATCGGGCGGGCAAGTCCTGTAGGCCGCGTGTGGGAAGCGGTGTTTGGAGCGCCCCTGGTCTTCAGCGTGAACGCGGCCATTCTAGCGGCCCTTTTGCACGCTTTGCCTCTTTTGGTGAAATCAGCTCGCGCCGCGCTCGAATCGGTGGACCGCAACTATGAACGCGCCGCACGTAACCTTGGCGCGTCGGAATGGCGTGTCTTCATGCGTGTCACGTTGCCGTTGGCGCGCCGCTCCATTCTGGCCGCGACCGCTCTCGCATTCGCCCGCGCTTTGGGCGATTTCGGCGTGACGCTGATGGTTGCCGGAAATATTCCGGGCCGCACACAGACCGTCGCAGTTGCTATTTATGACGCTGTGGAGTCTGGCAACGGAGCGGCCGCGCGAGTCATGGTCATTGTCATCTCGGTTGTCGCTTTGGGTATACTGACGCTCGCAAACCGTTTGACGCCTGAAAGCGCCCCCCGCCATTAGAATGCTAGAAGCGCGCCTCAAGAAGACCTTCGCGCCGCAGCCGGATTCGGCGGGTTTCACACTGGACTTGGAATTCACCGCGACACAGGGTGTTACTGTACTCTTCGGTCCGAGCGGGGCGGGTAAGACCCTGGTACTCGATTCCGTAGCAGGTTTCGTGGGTCCCGATGAAGGCCGCATTCTTCTGGATGGCGATATCCTGTTCGACGGTGCGGCCGGAGTACATCTGGCCCCCCGGCAGAGAAATTGCGGGTATGTGTTTCAGAATTACGCGCTTTTTCCGCACATGACTCTGCGCCAGAATCTCGAGTTCGCCGCCGAGCGGCGTCCGCGTCTGGAACGCCATCGCCGGGTAAATGAAATGCTAGAGCGCTTTCGTCTGACCGAAGCCGCCGGCCGTCGGCCGCACGAAGTGTCCGGAGGCCAACGCCAGCGCTGCTCCATCGCGCGCGCGCTAATTGGCGCTCCCAAATTACTCTTGCTGGACGAACCCGCCACGGGCCTGGACGCACCTCTGCGCGCGGAGTTCTACGAGGCTCTGCGCCAGGTCCAAAGCGAATTTAAAACTCCCATGCTGCTGGTCACGCACGATCTAGCCGAATGCTTCGAGCTCGCCGAAGATATGTTAATTCTGCATGAGGGCAGAATCATCCAGAAAGGCACGCCGCGTGAAATTTTGGAAGAGCCGGCGAATCTGGAAGTGGCCCGTTTGCTGGGTGCGTTTAATTTGATCGATGCGGAAATCCGCACGCTCGACCCCGGACGTAATACTAGCGGCGTGATGCTGGGGGAGTTCGAACTCGAAGGCCTCTATTTTCCCGGGCATCTAAAGGGCGATCAAGTCACCCTGTGCGTGCGCCCTGAGCAGATCAGGGTCGCCGCGCGCGACGGCAAGCTAGGTCCAAACCAAATCCCCGCCGACCTCAAACGCATTGTTGAACGTCCCCACGGACTCCGGCTGGAATTCACGAGCGAAGCCATCACTGGCGTTATTCGCGCAACCGTATCCCGGGCTGAGTATGAACGTTACCGCGAGACGCGCCAATGGGTGCTTCACTTCCCGAGCGAGGCGCTGCGCGTGGTGTAACTGATCGTCGAACGCTCATGGGCGCTACACCGCCCGCACGACCGCGCTCACCGGCCTAGATCCGACCGGAATCACGGTGAGCAGCGACGCACGGCGATCGCGATTTTTTGTGATGGCTCCAACACGCAGCACCGATACGTCGCCCGATGCGCGATTCAACACTAACGCATACTGATCGTCGGGAGTAACCGCAATGAAAACTGGATCGCTGCCTACCGGCGCCACGGCGATCACTTTGCGTGAATTAATTTCCACGATACTCACGTTGCTGGACGACGGGCTCGCTACAAATAGGTACGCCTGCGAAGCCGCCATGGGACCCGGCGCGGGCCCGGCGAGCACCGTTTCCGCCACCTCCGGCGTGCGGTAGGGATACACCACCACCACCGCGTCCATGCCGTCGCCAGTGACGAAAAGCTGGCCGCCATCAGCGTTGAAACACAAATGATCCGGGCGGACCGCCAGCGGTAAGTGAGTGATCAATCCCGAGGTGGGTACATCGAAAAAGGAGAGCTGCTTCCCTCCCAGATCGGCGGCGATGAGCGTTTTCGAATCGTCTAGAAAACGCACCACTCCGAAGTTTCCCTTCCCGGCCGATTCGTGCAGCCTATGTTGCTCCAGGTCCACCAGGTGAACACTCGAGGCGCAACTGACCGCCGCGGTCTTACCGTCCGGCGCAACCGCAAGCTCCCTTGCATCGCCTGGAAGCACTAATTTCCAGTTCACGCGAAACGAATCGACCTCGACGCTGATCATCTCTGTTTGTGTACTAGGACTACCGGCGAGAATAATCAGCGCGCGTCCATCGAAGGCCATTTGCATCGAGACAGCCGTCCGCGCCACTGCGAGTTTGCGAGCAACGCTCATGCGGTCCACCGCAATCTCATGCACGGTGCCGCTAGCCGGGGTCAGGGCATACACAAACGGTTGCGCCGGAGCAGATATCAACAGGGATGGCGAGCCCGCCAGTGGAATATGGCGCGCCACTGCCATCGCTTCCAAATCGACCACCGCGATGGCCTGACCTGTTTCATTCGCAACGAATGCATAGCCCCGAAACGCAGGGCCACCGCGGCGGCGGCCACATGCGGTGGCGACAAGGGAGATAGTCAAGAAGCTACGCCGGGGAAGCATTGGCTTCAGTTTACCGCGTACCCTGCCGATGGTACCTTGTACTCAGGATTTTTTACGATGCAACTTAAATTGGGCCACGAACCTCACTTATGTCAGCCGCGTGACGCATTTAAGCCATCATCCTACATCACTGAAAATAAAACACAAAGTTGCTGCATTGTTCCGCGTATGGTACTTTCGGAGGGCACGCGCATGGGCATAATAGTACTCACCCAGTTCCGTGAACTGTTCTTATGAATCTGCGTTCCTTGTTTAGCCTTTTTTCGTCTGATCTGGCCATAGATCTCGGAACGGCCAATACGCTGGTCTATGCCAAAGGCAAGGGAATCGTAGTCAATGAGCCTTCCATCGTGGCGATCAACAAGAACAACGGTGAAGTAGAGGCGGTCGGGAAAGAAGCCAAGGACATGATTGGCCGCACGCCCGGCAACATCGTGGCCATCCGGCCTATGAAAGACGGCGTGATCGCCGATTTCAAAGTCACTGAGCGTATGCTCAATTACTTCATCCAAAAGGCACATGGACGTAAGATGCTGGTGCACCCGCGCATCATCATCGGCGTACCCAGCGAGATCACGCAGGTGGAAAAGCGCGCGGTCATCGATTCGGCCTATCACGCAAAGGCCAGTGAAGTGTATTTGGTGGAGCAGGCGATGGTGGCGGCCATCGGCGCGGGTCTCCCCATCACCGAGCCTTCCGGAAACATGGTGGTGGATATCGGCGGCGGTACCACGGATGTAGCTGTCATTTCCCTTTCCGGCATCGTCTATTCGCGCTCCGTTCGAGTGGCCGGCAATGAGATGGATGACGCCATCATCCAGTACATGAAGCGCAAGTACAATCTGCTGATCGGAGAAACCACTGCGGAGCGCGTCAAGATCACGCTTGGCTCGGCATATGAGCTGGACAAACCCATCAGCATGGAAATCAAGGGCCGCAATCTCATCGAAGGCGTGCCGAAAACCATAACAGTTTGCGATGCTGAAATCCGCGAAGCGCTCTCTGAATGCATCGCCACCATCCTGAATGCGATCCGCGTAGCGCTGGAGCGAACGCCGCCTGAGCTTTCGGCCGATATCAGCGATCATGGCATTGTCCTGACCGGCGGCGGCGCTATGATCAAGAATCTGGATAAACGTATCCGTCAAGAGACCGGGCTGCCGGTTTCCATCGCCGAAGATCCGCTGGCCTCGGTGGTGCTGGGAACGGGTAAGATGTTGACTGAGTTCCGTCTTTTGCGGCGAATCGCAATCGAGTAGGAACCGGGCCGCGACCGTGAGGAAGCGGAGACGCGATGGAAGTAATTCTCAACCGATACCGCAATCTCACCATATTGCTCGCGGTTGTAGCCGTGCAATTGGGGTTGCTCGGTTACCAGGTCAAGGGCAACGGCGAGGTGCGCCTGATCCGCGTGTGGGCGGTGGGCGCCGTGACTCCTCTCGCGCGGGTGATCGAAGGCACACGCAGTGGGACGGTGCATTTTTTTCGCGACTATTTCGTGTTGCTGGGCGTGCGAGGGGAAAACCAGCGATTGAAAACGGATCTCGATCGAATCAAGATGGAGAACCAGTATTTGCGCTCGGAACTTTCCACGGCAGACCGCGTCCGGTCACTGGCATTGTTTCAACAACGAACGCCGTCGAAGACGGTTGCCGCGCGCGTGATAGGTAACACCACCGGCACCAGCGCCAATGTTGTCATCATCGATCGCGGGACTTCCAACGGCGTGCAAAAGGGAATGGCCGTGATCACGCCCGACGGCATTGCAGGAAAAGTCACAGGCGCGTTCCCCTCCGCCAGCTATGTGTTGTTAATCACCGATCCCACGTTCGCCGCTGGAGTTCTTTCGGAACAGAATCGCGTTCACGGCACCATCAAGGGCCAACGCAACGGCACTCTGATGGTGGACTATATTCAAAACGAACAGAGGGTGGATCTGGGCGAGTGGTTTTACACGTCCGGAGATGACCGCATTTTCCCCAAAGGTTTGCCTGTGGGAAAGGTAGTGGCGGTCCGGCCGGGCAAGGCCCGCAAAGAGGTATACCTTACGCCCAGCGGATTGAATAGCGGAGTGGAAGAAGTCCTGGTTGTCGTGGAGGGTGTTCACGCTTCCATCCCAGAGGCGGCTTCCCCCGCTCAGGCTGTGCACATGCAGGATCCCCCTCCAGTCTCACCTGGCGAGGAAGTAACGCCGCTCCAAACCGGCGCGCCGGCGACCGATGCGGACAGGCTGCTCGACCGCTACCGCAAGATCGGGGAAATCGAAAAACATGAATACGGCGGACACGGCGGACGCGCACCTAACTACAACGTCACCGTGGACTCCCACGCCCCCGAAACGCCAGCCTCACAGACGCCGCCCCCAAAACAATGAGCGACTTGGGGAGTGGATTCCACGACGACTTATCGCAAGTTCAAATCAAGGACAACGCGTCCAAGTTCCGCATTGTCTCCCTCATTGCCATCGGTCTGGCGGCGATCTTGTTTCAAGTCTATGTGCCGCGCTTCATTGGGCAGTTGTCCTATCTGGAATTGCCGCTGCTGGTGATTGTATATTTTTCGCTCATGCGTCACTCCCCGGTAGCAGGGCTCGTGTACGGAGCATGCGTAGGATTAGCGCAGGACTCGCTGGCCGACAACCCATTGGGCATGTTCGGTATCGTCAAGACGCTCGTTGGATATTTCGCGGCATCCGCCAGTCAGCGCTTCAATGTGGACAATCCTGGCATTCGCCTTGTTTTGAGCTTTTTTTTCCTTTTCTTCCATCAATTTTTCTATTGGGTGCTGGGCCGCGCGTTGCTGGGGCAAGCACTCGATTTCGATTTGCAAAGGACACTGGTAGTCGCGGTTCTGAACGCGTTGGTGGCCGTGCCTCTATTCCACGTATTGGACAAGCTTAAGGTTGGATAGACTAAAGAGAGCCGTTAAGTATGCCGTATTCCGATCTCAAACACGCGCTTCCCTCGGCCGCTGAGCGGCGTATTTCGCAGGATGACGCGCGATTCGCTCTCGGACGCATCGCTATATTTCAATACATCACGCTCGCGGTTTTTCTGTTTCTATTGGCAGGCTTCTGGGTGCTGCAGGTCCGCGATGCTGAAGAGAACAGCCAGGCTGCTGAACGCAACCGCGTCAAGACGGTGCCGGTTCTCGCGCCGCGCGGCAAACTGCTGGACCGCGATGGCCGAGTTATCGTCGATAACGAAGCGGCCGTGACACTGATGCTGGCCCGAGAGGCCCTAAACCCCGAACACGTCGCCGCCATCGCACAAGGCGTTCACATGGAGCCCGAGGAACTGCGCGCCCGCTTGAAGCGCTTTCAATCGCGTCCCAAGTACGTCCCCATGGTGGTGAAGCAGGATCTGACTCAGGATGAAATCGCGTTCGTCGAATCGCATCGCGACGCTAATACGTTCCCGGAAATGGAGCTGGTGCGCAACCAGCGCCGCCTCTATCCCCGTAACGGACTGGGCGCGCATGTGATCGGTTACGTCGGCGAGGTGTCCGAGCAGGAACTCGATTCCTCGGATTTCGCCAAGTACGGGCAAGGCGACATTGTCGGCAAAGCCGGGTTGGAGCGCCAGTATAATGACATGTTGATCGGCGTGGACGGCCAGCGCCGCGTGGTGGTGGATAGCGGCGGGCGCGAGCGCGAAGTGCTGGAAAGCAAGGAAGCGACGCCCGGCAATAACCTGCAGTTAACGCTGGATCTGGATTTGCAAGTAGTGGCCGAGCTCGCGCTCGAAGGAAAAAAAGGCGCAGTGGTCGTGCTGGATCCGCGCTCGGGCGAAGTGCTGGCGATGGTCAGCCGCCCGGCCTACGATCCCAACGCATTCGCCACACGTGTTACGCCGGAGTACTGGAAGCAGCTGACTTCGGGAGGCGATAACCCTCTTTTGAATCGCGCTATTCAAGCGCAGTTCGCGCCGGGATCCACCTTTAAACCCATCGTCGCACTGGCGGGACTTGAAACGGGAACTATTGGCGATCACGACTCGGTGAGTTGTCCCGGCGGCGCAAATTTTTTTGGCCGTTATTTCCGCTGCTGGCAGAAACACGGACACGGCAGCGTGGATCTGCACCGCGGCATCGTGCAATCGTGCGACGTTTATTTTTACAACCTGGGCAACAAGCTGGGCATTGACAGTATCGCCGAATATGCTCAAATGGCGGGCCTGGGCAAACGCACCGGTATCGACTTGCCGAATGAAGCCGAAGGCTTGATGCCATCCACCAAATGGAAGCTTCGCACGCAGCGCCAGAAGTGGTACGCAGGCGAAACAATTTCCGTGGCCATCGGACAGGGAGCGGTAACGGTCACTCCCCTGCAACTGGCGGCCGCGATTGGCGGAATTGTGAGCGGAGGCATGTGGCACAAACCTCGGCTTGTCAAAGCCGCAAGTGCCGCGGAGCCACGCCGAACGGAGTTGAAACCGGAAAGTATCGCGTCTATCATTTCGGGCATGTACGGAGTGGTGAATGAGGGAGGTACTGCCGCGGCATCACGTATCGAAGGCGTGGAGTTTTCCGGAAAAACCGGAAGCGCGCAGCGGGTATCGAATGAACTTGCGAAATCCGGCAAACTGGACAAGGATGATTCCAAAGACAACGGCTGGTTCGTGGGCTTCGCACCACGCCAGAACCCAGAGATCGTCGTCGTGGTGCTGCTCGAAGGCGGCGAGCACGGCAGTCTGGCCGCACCCGTCGCCCGCGATATCGTGAAGTCGCATTTCGACAAGAAATTGCGACTCACCCAGCGCAGCACTCAGCAGGCTCCCTTCGCCCTATTGAAGCCGCCCGCGCTGCCGTAATAGCACTTTAGTACGGCGGGTACCGCCTGAAAGGCAGTACCGTATGGCGGAGCAAGGCTTCGCGGCCGTGATAAACTCGGAAAAGGCTTATGTTCCCTCGGTGAATAATCCGAAGTGAAATCTCAGGAGGAATGATACAAGTGTCAGATCGCATGCGGCATATTTTTACGTCCGAATCGGTGAGCGAAGGCCACCCGGATAAGATGGCGGATCAGATTTCGGACGCCGTGCTCGACGCCGTTCTCGCGCAGGACCCGCAGAGCCGCGTGGCTTGCGAAACACTCGTCACCACCGGTATATGTGTCGTGGCCGGTGAAATCACAACGAAGGCCATCATTGATGTTCCGAAGCTGGTGCGCGAAGTGATCGCCGACATCGGCTTCACCGACGCCAGAATGGGCTTCGATGCGAAGACCTGCGGTATTCTCAACACGATTCAGACGCAATCCCCCGACATCGCGATGGGCGTGGACACAGGCGGCGCGGGCGACCAGGGTCTGATGTTCGGCTATGCCTGCGATGACACCGAAGAACTGATGCCTCTGCCGATCGTGCTCTCCCACAAGCTGGTGAGACAGCAGAGTGAAATCCGCCGCGCCGGCAAGCTCACTTATTTGCGTCCCGATGCCAAGAGCCAGGTGAGCGTGGAGTATGTGGACGGCAAACCTGTCCGCATCGATGCCGTCGTTCTTTCAACGCAGCACGACGATGACGTGACCACGGAGCAGCTTCGCGCCGACGTCAAGAGGCACATTATCGATCCCATCATCCCCAAGGATATGATCGATGCGAACACCAAATTCCACATCAATCCCACGGGACGCTTCGTCATCGGCGGACCCCACGGGGACACCGGTCTGACCGGCCGCAAGATCATCGTGGACACCTACGGAGGAATGGGGCGTCATGGCGGTGGCGCTTTCTCCGGCAAGGACCCCACGAAGGTGGACCGTTCCGCGTGCTACATGGCCCGTTACGTGGCCAAGAATATAGTAGCGGCGGGCTTGGCCCAGCGTTGCGAGGTGCAACTGGCGTATGCGATTGGCGTGGCTGAGCCTGTGTCCGTCATGGTCAACACCTTCGGAACCGGCCAGGTTCCAGAAGAGCGCCTGGTGGAAATCATACGCGCCAACTTCAGCCTGACGCCCAAGGGCATGATCGAAACGCTCAAACTGCGCCGACCGATCTACCGGAAGACATCCTACTACGGCCACTTCGGCCGCAGCGAAGACACCTTCACGTGGGAAGCCACCGACAAGGCCAAGGCCTTGAAGGAAGCCGCTCTGGCCACAGCCGCCGCGCGCTAAACGCCCAGCGAAAGTACGCCATTCGGAAAGCAGCCATTCGGGAAACCGGGTGGCTGCGTTTTTTTGGGATCTAACGAACACTGTCCAGACCGCCGAACATGGATATGTGGCATCCACGCTTCACTGCGTTGAACTTCGTGAATTTTACAACGGTTACGCACCGCCGCTGTACGTTCATTCGGCCGTCCGCGCCCTCCTGGATAGCGTGCCCGATCACCATCTCAAGGGTCTGGACTGTGTTGTGCTCACGAATCAATCGGGACATCCCCGCCGGTACCGATTGGGAAAGGTCACGTCGCGTAAGCATCGCTATCCGCAGTCTCAAGTAGTGGGCCGGTATCACAGGGGACAGCGCGGCCACCGCCCATGGATTGAAATCTTCGTCGATAACATGGCTCCTGATCTCAAGTTGGTCGCCTGGGTACCGCTACTACGAGAATATCTTTTGGCCCGAGTTCTCTTTCATGAAATCGGACATCATATTCATTTGACGATGGTGCCCGAACATTGTGATAAGGAAGATGCCGCGGATGCATGGAAGGAAAAACTCTTACGGAACTTCCTTCGAGCAAGACACTGGTACGTGAAGCCATTGAGGATGCCAATACTGCTGATCGGCAAAGCGTGCGGTGGTTCCTTAAACTTGATCGTTAATGCGGACTACGTCTTAGGCTGTCGTTCCTGTGCCGTCTCGGGAGATTCCTCCGTCGCTTCCAGAAGGCCTTCCAACTCGGGCAATAATTGCAGGTCTTTTTTCCGGCCCGCCGCCCGCTTGGACTGAATCAGGGCTGGTAGATCGAGGGTCCAGACTTCCCGGTCAAATGCGGGCACCCGCACTGAGTGCTGCCTCACTTCGTCAAAGGTTCCAAGGCCGCTTACTTTCGCGAGCAAATCAATCGCGCCGAGGTCAGTATCCAAGGTAAACACGGAACCGTTGGTCAGAGTTGTGGCATCCCAGACAAATGGGAGATCCTTCGGCAAATCCCGCAAGCGCGGATGATAGGGCGTTAACGCATCAGCAATGCGGCCGCAATTTTCGCGGGTGCGGGAAAAGCAGACATCCAAATCGTTTGTGATATAAGAACTGCCATGCAGAACGGCGGACCAGCCGCCTACGATCACGAAGTCGGCCCCGGCATCGGTGAGAATCTGGACCGCCTGGATCAGTTTCATGTCCGGACACAGCGCGCGGCCCCGCGAAGTTCCTCGGCGGCCATTGCGGCATCGTGCAGTTTACGGACCCGTTCCGCGGGAGTGAGCCGCAATTGACTGATCAGCAATGTAAGGTCAACGCCATATCGTTGTGCGGTTTCGATACGGCTTCCGGGTGCGGGGTGGCGAAGGCGCTCCTCGGCGCGGCGTAGTTGCTCACGCGTCAAGGGCTGCAGCATCTCCATGTCTTTATCGTAACGTTCGGCGGGTCCAGTTGCGCTGTACCGGCGCTCGCCCAAACTGCCGACCCTAACCGCCGCGCGTTACGGCTCCTTCCGAGCCTCGCGGCCGGCTCGGCGCAGCTCGTCGGCGAACCGTTGTAATGCCATCGCCGCTTCGAAGCGCTCCGTAACGGTTCGCTGCAAATTTCGGCGAACGAGAGCCCGGTCGATATCTTTCTTGTAGATTTCAATGACTGGATCGTGTGACGCTTTGATTGTGGAACCTGCAACATGTAGCCTATTTACCGTCATAATGCGCTAGGCACGCGGGCAGGGCTAAGAAGCGGCTCAGGAGCACCGGCCTTTACTGATAAACTGATACAAAATGGCTCTGATCGAAGGTTGCAAACATTCCCTCGAAATCACCGTTCCCTTAGAGGAAGTCGAGAAAGAAACCGAGCGCGCCGCGGCCGCCATCCAGGGAAAGGCTCGCCTGCCAGGGTTCCGTCCCGGTAAAGCTCCGCTGGGTATCGTGCGGGCCCGCTTTGCCGGCGATATCCGTCAGGATGCGCTTGAAAAGCTGGTCCCGAGGTTTTTGAACGCCGCGTTTGAGCAGGACCATTTGGAGGTCGTTAGCCAACCAAATATCAGCGACTTGCACTTTCATGCTGGGGAGCCGCTCAAGTTCAAGGCGGAATTTGAGGTCGCGCCGGCGTTCGAACTTGGCGAATACACCGGCGTTACGGTCGCCTACGCGGAACCGGTGGTCAGCGATGCCGATGTCGACGCCCGTATCAACGAAGTGCGTGAACGCAAGGCCGAATATGTAAATGAAGATCCCCGTCCGCTGGCCGATGGCGACTATGCCGTCATTTCGCTCGAAAGCATCTCAGGGGTGGAAGAGAAGGTCCAGCAGGATGAGCTTACGCTGAAGATTGGGGACGAAGCCACGCTGCCGGTGTTTACCGAGAACCTGCGTGGAGCGTCACCGGAGGAATCGCGCGAATTCGAAGTGACCTATCCGGCGGATTATGACCGTGCGACTCTGGCAGGGCGGACCGTAAAGTTTAAGGCGACCGTCAAGGCGGTTCGGCGCAAAGAGCTTCCCGAAGCCAACGACGAGTTCGCCAAAGATCTGGGCGATTATCAATCCCTTGATGAATTAAAAGAGGCCATCCGCAAGTCCATCTTGCATGAACGCGAGCACGCCGCCCAGGATGACAGCAAACACCACATCATTGAAAAACTGGTGACCGAGCATACCTTCGCCGTGCCCGACGTCTTTGTGGACAGGCAGATTGAGGTGACTCTGAACAATCAGCTCCAGCAGCTCGCCGCACAGGGCGTGGACCCGCGCCAGTTGAAGCTGGATTGGCAGAAGGTCCGCGCGGCCCAGCAGGAACGCGCCACGCGCGATGTACGCGCCTCGCTCATCCTAGACAAGATCGCCGACCGTGAAGCCATAGTGCCGACGCAGGAAGATGTGGACCGCGAGGTCCAGCGGTTCGCGCGCCAGCAGCGCGAACCGGTAGCCGCTGTGCGGGCCAAGCTTCAAAAGGACGGCACCCTCGACCGCATCGCCGGGCAGATCCGCACCGAAAAAGTGCTCAGCTTCCTGTTCGACAAAGCACGTAAGGAAGCACCGAAGCCTGAACCGCCGAAGAGCGAAGAGCCCGAGAAAGGCGCGTCCGTGGAAGAACCAACTGTCGACGCCACAGAAGCCTAGCGCTCACAGTGGTAGGTTTCAGCAACTGCCCTGCCCGCCGGTCCACACTTGGACCCATAATCCGTTCCGTCGATGGTAGATCCAGAATGCTTCGTTTTCATAGCCCTGCATTTCTACAATCAGCTCATCTGTTCCGTCGCCGTCGAGATCCAGTTGGTCAGCGAAAACGAGATTTCGTGAGTCTTTGCCGTCGTCTAGATCTGTGGCGCGGTGATAGCTCGACAACTCAATCGTGTGATGCGGTTCATAGCCCCCGGCGATGAAAAACAGTTGATGGCGGGCGTTCTTGGTTGTGGACGCGGCGGAGCCGACCATCAGTCCCTTCCCGCGCCCGTCCACATCCGTAATATCAAGATGCTCGATTTTTGCGCTTGTGGCGACCGCCGCAGCGAACCCCCGCCTTCTGAATTCGGAAGTCGCCATGCGGAAGGCGCGATCACGTTCCAAAACCGTGGGTTCCCGGCGGGTGCTTTGATGGGATCTCACTTCCGGCGCGTTTGTCGCTAAAGCAAAAGTGCTTGGCGAGAAGCGCAAACCTGTATCGGCGGAAACCAAGGCAGCAGACGAATCACATTGCAGAGGTGTCACTCTGGTGGGTGTTACAGTTCCCACGCGTTGTGCACCGGCAAACAGAGACAAACGTTCCCCATTTTTGTACTTAGCGGCTTTTTGGCGCTCGGGGTTCCAAATTTCAATCATGAGTAAATCGCCAAGACGCGCCGTTGGGCCTTCGGGTGTAAAGCCGCCCGCATAGCGATTTCGTGTCACGACGTAAACTGGCTTGCTGGGTCCATTCCAGCGAACTGACTGTTGAGCGCTCAGCGCTGGTTCACCGATCAAGACCAGCGTCAACAATGGTAGGTACAGCTTCATGCTGTAACTGATGTGAGCACACTGCAAAGACAAATCGCAACTATCCTCCACGGGGAACACACACGCCCGGGTGCGCAAGGCCAAAGCTTCCTCGCGGTATAATACCTAGCTTATGCGCAATAAAATCACCGTAGTAGGCGGGGGCAATGTCGGCGCGAGCGCCGCGATCAACCTCGCGATGAAAGAACTGGGCGACGTCGTACTGGTGGACGTAGTGGAAGGGGTGCCGCAAGGCAAAGGGCTCGATATGGCCCAGATGGGCCCCATTGAAGGCTACGACGTACGCATCACGGGCGCCAACGATTATGCGCCAACCGCGAACTCCGACGTCGTGATCATCACCGCGGGCTTGGCCCGCAAGCCAGGCATGAGCCGAGACGATCTTCTGATCGCCAACTATGAAGTGGTCAAGAGCGTCACCGAAAATGTTGTCAAGCATTCGCCCAACGCCATTTTAGTGCTGGTCACCAACCCGCTGGATGCCATGTGCACCGTAGCGCACAGCGTGTCGAAATTCCCCAAGCATCGCGTCGTCGGAATGGCGGGCGTGCTGGATTCCGCGCGCTTTCGTACTTTCATCGCGATGGAACTGAATGTCTCTGTCGAGAACGTCACTGCGGTCGTGCTAGGCGGCCACGGCGACACCATGGTTCCCGTGACGCGCCTTTCCAGCGTTTCCGGCATTCCGCTCGAAGACCTGATTCCGGCCGACCGTTTGGCCTCAATTGTCGATCGTACGCGTAATGGCGGCGCGGAAATCGTGAAATTCCTGAAAACAGGCAGCGCGTATTACGCCCCTTCAGCGGCAGCCGTCGAAATGACGGAATCGATTCTTAAGGACAAGAAGAAAATCCTGCCTTGCGCGGCGCTGCTGGAAGGCGAGTATGGCATCCACGGGCTATTTGTCGGCGTGCCCGTGAAACTTGGCCGCAACGGCGTGGAGCAGATATTCGAAATGAAGCTCAACGACACCGAAAAGGTCGCGCTTGCCAAGAGCGCCAGCTCCGTGCAGGAGTTGGTGGACGTTCTGAAACCGAAGTTGCAAGCGGTTAGCGCTTAAATCGGCGTTAACGCGCTGGTAATTGCTTGGGGAATATGATATATTTCGTCCGCTGACTATTCAGTAAATGGAGGAAATATGGTCCTCCTCTTACGCCACCGATCTGTACATTTTCCTTGAATCGGAAGGTTCTCGCGGATCAAGCCGATGTATCGCTTGAACTCGTTTCCCCCGGCGCGCCTCAGTGGACGAACGCCCTTATCAGCCACACCGACATTTTACCTCGGGGCGAGATCGTCCTGGGCAACATTACGGCCTTGGCGAGAGACGGCGGCAAGGTTCAGTTCGGCGATGAGTCTGGAAGGGGCAAAGTCGAGTTTAGCGGCGGCGCGGACTCAGCATTCGGAATCGGCGTTTATGTGGATGCCGCCGACGCCATCAAAGCTATCGCGCCCTCTCCCGACCTGGTGGAAGGACTAAAACTGGCGGATCGCGATGCGACTCGCTATGTCCTCCTGCGCGCAGAATACGACTTGAAAGGATCGGCAAGAGGCGCGGTAGCGTTGGGTGCCGGCGCCGTGGCGACGTTCGGTGGTACCAGCGAAGGTCGCGGTCTATTCGCGGTACTGCACCGGTTCCACGATTCCGAAAAGGCTCAGCAAGTATTCGAAGATACCTTTCGCAGTTGGTCCCTGCCTTTTCAGGTGACGGAAGCGAATGATCTGGCGCCCGGAACATGGCTGGTCGCGGAAGTAAGTGGCTCCATCGCTTTCATTGCGGGACTGCATGCGGGCTACGATTTCTCGTGGATTCGCGAGATCCCCGGAGGCGCCCTGAGAGGCGACATCGGATTGAGAGTACAGTTGGGCGCGAACGCTACTGTGGGTTTCGAGGCCAGCGGAAACTTTGCGTTGGTTTTGGGCCGGGAAACCGATGCTCAATCGGTGCGTCTTCGTCTGTTCAAGATGGCGAAGAACGGCTGGAACTTCGCGCTGGAAGCCAGGGCCGGGTTTGAGTCCAAGCTCCCGCCATTTTTTGACCCCAAGAACAAAGCGGAGGATCTAGTGTCAGCCATTTTTGGCTTAAACGAAAACCAGATCTTCGAAGTGTTTAAAGAAACCCGCGCCTTCGTCAATTCTACGACCAGCCTTCAGGACAAACTCGCAGGAGTCATCATGGATCTCGGCGGCAAGGGGATCGAAAACCCTACAGGCTTGTCGCAGGAAGCGATCGGGAAGATTTACGAAGAGGGACGCCAAAAACTGATCGCGTATGTTCAAACGTTTGAAACGCTGGTTGAGAACGGCGGCCATGAACTGACTAGCATGCTGCTCTCTTTAGATCACTTCGAAATCAATGGTTTGCAAGTAATACTAAAGACAATCGCGGAGACTGACGGGGAGGCTCACCTGCGGGATGTCTTCACTGGCGTGCTATCCGAGGCCGGATTTGAGCGAACCCCGATTGGACGTTTCCTGGAAGCAGGGATCGGTCCCCTGATTGGAGTATTGAACAATATCGAATTAGCTCAGAAAGCAAAGGGGCTGGCAAGTTGTGCGCTGACGCTAATGGAGGGCGCCACACTTCAGCAACTACTGGATTTCGTCCGCGAAAAGATTCATGTTGACCGTGTCTTAGAAGTTGTGAATCAAACCGATTTCGATAAACTCGACAATCTGTTGAAAAACCGCGTAGCGGAATTCCTGGGAAAACAGAATGTTCTGATGGAGGATCTGGCAAACATTCAGAATGCCATGCGATCCGTTCTTGCGCATGTGGACGAGTTCTATGACGTGGCGCTGAACTCCGCCAAGAAGGAACAAGAGTTTTCCTTCGCTGGGACGTACGCACGCAATACCATGAAAACCGCATTGCTGGACATAAGCTTCGACTTATCCAAGCCGGGGGTGAGTGCGCTGCTGTCGAAAGCAGTGGACGGCGATTTTGGCGGACTCTTGCTAAACGCCGAGGACGGCGTAACCTTGCATACCGCTGAGTTCACGCACAACCTCAGGCGCAACATATCCAGCGATCTGACGATGCCGTTTGGCGCTATCACCTTCGCATCGATGACTAATTCGACCGCCAAACTCCAAGTGGCAGAGGATGGTGGACGCGTGCTGGTCTACAGTCTGAACGCAACCGATGAAGCTGCAGAGCGTAAAAGTCTTTTTGGCGCGCGCAGCGGAAGGGACAGCGCTCTAACTGTGGCTGCGTCCATGCCCTCAAGTCCGACCCAGGAAGTGCATGTCTGGAAGGACAGCCCCTTCCGTTATTTCTATCGCATGGAACGGGCGGTGGCAAAGATGCGCGCGACGCAACTTCGCCAGGAAATACAGCCTTTATTGGACCGCTACATGCCATCGGTGTTCACCAATGCTTCCAGCTTGTCTGAGTGGGTGACAAACCTCGACAAACTTCTGGACGGCAAAGATCCTAACTCTGGTTCTGAGTATATCGGCGACACGCTGTTCACCCTGGATCTGGCTGCGCCTCCCGCGTATCTCAAGGCCTGGACAAAATCTCCGATGCATCGTAAGGACAAGCTTTATTGCAAACTTTCCCGCGCGCTGCAGGCGAAGCTCAAGGAACTGGTCAGCTTCTATTTTTTCTCCGATCCGGCGCGCTATAAGGACATCGCATCTGCTGCTGCACCCATTGTGTATGCCTGTCTGCCTGTAAGTACTTCCATTCAATTGAACCGCGGCGGAGGCGTCCAGAAATTCAATACCGATAGCGACGTGTATTGGGACTACCGGGACGTCGGCCGGATTCGCGCCATGGCCAGAGACCCACATACCGTTCAAGCGTTGTCGCGGAGGATGGAATCCATTGCAACCCTGCTGAAAAGCATTCCTGGTTTCGCTGACACGGTGAAAATGTACGCTCCCAGTGAGATCAACGACACCATCGAGACGGCGCTCAAACCGCGATTCGCGGGTTCCTCTCTGCCCGAACAATTGGTCTCGCTGCTCACCTTGGAATCGAGCCTGGTGAGGAATGCCGCCAAAATCGGGGTTGAGATGGCGCGCTTCCGTGAATCCGCGCAAACCAGGCCCGGGAAAGCCTTGGAACATCTTGCCAAGTTCGGCGGGGATCTCGCGAATGCGTTTCAACACGCCTTCGGCAGCCACCCGCACATGAACGGCGCTTCACGGCCTCTGGCGACGCTTCTGTTCATGGAGGCGGCCAAGGTGTTTGATGACACCCTCGACGGCTCCGGCGTCTCGGCGCGCGTCCGCACCACGGTGATCCAAGGCGGCAAGCTGAGCATCGATCAAATGCTTACGGGCAAGATCACCCCGGATATCATTCTGCATGATCAAGTCTTCGTGCAGGGCTGAAGTGTAACTTCTTATTCAATGCCCATTTGAGTCAGACGGTAGCGCAACGCATTGCGGGTGAGGCCAAGTAAACGGGCCGCCTGGCTCTTATTTCCATTCGCACGTTTCAGCGCTTCCCGCAGGATGGATTGCTCGTATTGATCGAGCGTCATGCCTTCGGGAAGGAACGCGTCGGATGCGGTCAATGCTCTTGTGCGACCGGGTGCAGTATCGATCTTTACGTCATCCGCCTCCACGCGCGGGCCACGGGCCAGCAGGATGCTGCGTTCGACGACGTTCTCCAGTTCGCGCACATTGCCCGGCCAGTGATACGCCATTAGCCGCTCCAGCGCTCCTTCGCTGACATCGCCGTTGAATTTTTCGGCGAAGTGCCGTACGAGGTATGGGATATCTTCTTTCCGCTCACGCAGCGACGGGATATTAATGGGCACCACATTCAATCGGTAATATAAGTCTTCCCGAAACGTTCCCTGCTCGAGCGCAGCTCGCAAATCCACGTTGGTGGCCGCGATCACGCGGACGTCCGTGTGCATGGTTTTGTTACTGCCCAGGCGTTCGAACTCACGCTCCTGCAGCACGCGCAGCAGTTTCACTTGAACCGAATTGGGAACATCACCTATTTCATCCAGCATCACCGTGCCGGTATCGGCTTGTTCGAACTTTCCGGGTTTCGACGTATTGGCGCCGGTGAATGCGCCTTTTTCATAGCCGAATAATTCGCTCTCCATCAGATTTTCCGGTATAGCCGTGCAATTGATCTTGACGAACGGCCGGTCCTTGCGGGGCGAATGTTGATGGATGGCACGCGCGATCATGTCCTTGCCTACACCGCTCTCACCCGCCAGCAGCACAGTGGCGCGGGTAGGGGCAACGCGTGTGACCGTCGCGAATATGTCCTGCATGGCCTGACTGTTGCCGATGATACTTTCGAACTGATAGCGCTGTCCCAGCGCTTCCCTCAACTCGCGATTTTCATCGCGTAATTGACTTACTTCCAGCGCCTTCTCCACCACTACGCTTAAATGATCGAGGGAAAATGGTTTGGGAAGGAAATCCACAGCGCCGCGCTTCATGGCCTCCACGGCGTCCTCCACCGTGCCGAACGCCGACATCACAATGACCGGGGTGCGGGAATTTTGCTGCCTGACTTTTTCCAGCAATTCCAGGCCGTCCATTCCGGGCAGCTTGAGATCGGTCAGAACCAGGTCGCATTCGCCTGCGAGTTTCCAACCTTCCTCCGCGGTGCCGGCGGCCTTCACGGCATAGCCGGCTCCGGAGAGATGCAGTCCCAGAACTCGCCGGTGCTTTTCTTCGTCTTCGATCACCAGAATGGTTTTTTGAGGCATGCTCTCCTTATTTTGCGCTCACCGCGTGCAAAGGCAACTGTACACGGAATACGCTGCCTTCCCCGTGGGTGCTTTCCACTACAATACGCCCTCCGTGTTCGTCAACGATCTTCTGCACAATCGCCAGACCGAATCCGATTCCATCCGGCTTGGTGGTGAAAAACGGATTGAAAATGTTCTCCAGGTTCTTCTGTTCAATACCAGAGCCGCGATCGATAACCGCAATCTCAGCCAAAGGACCGGCCAGTTGAGTCTTTACTGTAACCACGCTTCCCGGAGTGCTTGCTTGCACGGCGTTCTGAAGAAGGTTAGCGATGACGTGCTCCATTAGCTCGCGATCCAACATCACCGGAGGCACGTCCGGAGAGTAATTTTTGGAAATCGTCACCCCCGTGCCCGTCCCGGTGCGCTCTCGTTCGAAACGCACAATGGCGTCATCCATCAGGCTCGCTAAATCGCAACTTTCCAGCCGCAAATGTTGCGGGCGGGCAAAATCCAGAAACCGCGTGATCAAAGAATTGGTGCGGTCCACCTCTTCGGCAATGTAACGAGCCATCTCCCGCGCCACTTCGTTCTCCTCAGATACCTTGCGGCTCAGCAGCTCCGCAGATGTTTTCATGGTCCCTAGCGGATTGCGTAACTCGTGAGCGAGTCCCGCCGTCAAATGGCCCAGTGCAGCCAGACGATCCGCTCGCCGGACCTGAGCCTCGGCCTCCTGCAGGCTCCGATTGGCGCGCACCAAGCCTTCCGCGGCAGCTTGCGCTTTACTTGCCTCCAGACGATTCGAGCGCGCGAGCTCATGCGTGAGATATCCCACCACGGGAAGAAAGATCGCACGCAGGATCAATTCCAGTTGTTGATCGTCTGGGATGAATTGATCCTCACCCACGAATACCAGGAAAGACAGATACACGGCGCATGCCAGCAGGGCGGTCGCTCCCGTACCCCACAGTCCGAATGCCGTTGCTCCGGAGATCACCGGCAGTAGCAGGATCAGGTAGAAGCTGCTGGAGAGACCTCCGCTGAATCCGATCAGGAAGTAACACAGTGCGAGCTTGAGAACTACCGAAATTCGCGCACCGATACGCACCTCCAACACCTGCACCAGTCCCAGCGCGGCCAGCAGAAAAATGACGACGGAGCTTCGATCTGGGCTGAACACCGCAAGCGCTGAAAACAGCAGCAGCCATACGAAATCCTGTGGGCGGAAATAACGGCGCCACGCGGGCGGCAAGAAGGTGGGCACTCAAGTTCTATTCTACCGAAGGGTCCCCCCCGTGCCGATCAAATCCTGCACTTGAGGTACAATCGAATCCGTGAACCATAGGCTCAATGCCTCGACAGCAACTCTCATTGCCTGCATTTCCGCTGCGTCGGCACAAGGACCGTCGCCGGTCGAGATCACGGCTCTTTACCCAGACCTTGCTGCGCTCTATCGCGATCTCCATCAAAATCCCGAACTTGGCTTTCAGGAGAAGCAAACTTCCGTTAAGCTCGCGGGGCGCGTGAAGGCACTCGGTTACGAAGTCACCACTGGTGTTGGCGGCACCGGCGTTGTGGCGCTGTTAAAAAATGGCTCAGGGCCCACGGTGATGCTGCGCACTGAGCTCGACGCATTGCCCGTGGAGGAAAAAACCGGCTCGCCGTTTGCGAGCCATGTCACAACAAAGAACGACGCCGGACAGAGCATTCCCGTGATGCACGCTTGCGGACATGATTTGCACATGTCGGCATGGGCGGGCACGGCCAAGTGGATGGCGGAGCACCGCGATCGCTGGCACGGCACGCTGATGCTAGTTGGGCAGCCCGCGGAGGAAGGCGGCCGGGGCGCAGCGGCCCTGCTGAAGGATGGCCTGTTCCAGCGCTTCCCTAAGCCCGACTACGCGCTCAGCCTTCACGACGATGACACCATGCCGTCCGGCACTATCGGCTATCACGCGGGCGTTTTCCGTGCGACGTCCACCACCGTAAGTCTGACCGTCGTCGGACGCGGAGGTCACAGCGCGATGCCCCACAACACTATCGATCCGGTGGTACTGGCCGCCAAGGTAGTTCTGTCTCTGCAGACGATTGTCTCGCGCGAAAACAACCCCGTCGATCCGGTTGTAATCACCGTTGGATCAATCCACGGGGGCGCGCAGGCCAATGTCATTCCCGACGAGGTCACGCTGGAAATCAGCGTCCGCGCGTTTACGGAACCCGTACGGCAACGCGTGTTGGCTGCGATCGCGCGTATTGCAAAGGCCGAAGCGCAAGCGGCCAATGCTCCCCGCGAACCGCGCATAGAGGTACGAGGAGGCAGTACTAATCCGGTAATCAACGACCCCGCGCTGATCGAGCGCCTTTCCATCGCCCTGCGGAAAGCGATGGGTGCCGACCATGTGATCGAAATGCCCGCGAAAATGACATCGGAGGATTTTTCTGCGTACGGACTGGCCGGCGTGCCTTCAGCGCTATTGCACATTGGGGCAGTCGCCCCGGCAAAACTCGCCGAATCGAAACGCACGGGCGTTCCCGTACCGGCCCCGCATTCTCCGGGATGGCTGCCCGATCTGGAAGCTACGCTAAAAGCCGCAGTGCTCGCGGAAACTTCGGCGTTGCTTGATCTCCTGCGTGTCCCTTGATCTCTACCGGACGATTTCCACTGGCAGAGTGACGTCGATTGTCTTGGGCGTGAGACACATGCGGTCATTGCACGCCTGATAGCGAAGTTTGCCTGTGATCACGTTGAGGCCGGGTGTGACGCTGGCGGCAGCTTTGAAGTGAGAGAGCAGGCTAACCTCACCCGAGAAAATCGACAACGGCTTTTCGAAAAATGCGAATTTCTGAATTCCGGGCTGGGGATAGACGACGCCTGTTGCTTCGAGAGTCCCCGGATTCCAAGTGAGGCGGAGGGGAATCAGATACTGATCGGACGGCGTATTGCTATTGACGTGATAGCCGGAAAGCAATTGGAAGGTCAACTTGCCGTCGCCTGTGCCTCCGGCCTTGACCGTTACCTTGCGGGGAGGAGCAATGTTAAGGACGTTGATTTGGCCCGAGCAAAGTTGCGAGAACATCAGCACCAGGCTGAATGCCAGCGGCAGGCTTGGGATCTTCGAGCAGTTTGAGAATCTCATTCTGATAGTCACTCTTGTCCACTAGGCCAATATGCGTGGCGGCAAGGCGGCCGTTCCGGTCGATGATGAAAGACGTAGGCAGCGAATCGATGCCGCCATAAAGATCGGTGAGCTTCTCGTCTCCTATGACAACCCGGTAGTTTATCTTGTGGTCCGCCAAATAGGGTTTGACGGCCTTCCAGCCATCTTCATCCATGGATACACCGAGGACCGCAAAATCGCGATCTTTGTACTTCTGTTGAAACTCCACGAACCACGGAATCTCCACTTTGCACGGCCCGCACCACGTGGCCCAGAAGTTGATGAGCACCACCTGGCCCTTAAAATCGGCGAGCGTTACGGTTGCGCCGTTGGCGTCCTTGAGGCTAAAAGCAGGTGCGGACTTGCGCGCTGCGCCAGGCTTCAGTCCGGAAGGATCGTTGGCAGTATTTTGCTGCTTGGAGCAACCACCCAAAACCAGGACGAATGCCGCCACCGCGAAAACAAGGGAAGGGCCGGTTAGGCGTGTCACAATTCGATTATAGCGGGCTGGCGGGGCAGCAATCACAACTGGCAGCCGGATTGGAACTGACTTTTAAACCAGGTTCGGCGGGAACGGCGGGCCTGCGTGGAAAGGGTGAATTCGTCGTGCCAGCGGAGCGCACCGTACATCCATGCAGCCGTGTCGCAAAAGCTTTCGCAAGCGTAGGAACGCCAGCGGCGTGTGCGTTCCCGATAGTCGCGGGTGATGAGCCGTGCCTTTCGGGACTCCGCACTCCAACCCAACTCACCGCGAAGGCCCCCCGCCATCTCTTGCGCCAAACATGTCTCCCATTCACGGCGCTTCGCGTTGGATAAGTGCACCCAGGCGAAATGAAATAGCTCATGAACCAAGATACGTTCAAATTCCTCTGGCTGATCGAACACGCTGGAATCTAGAAGAATCAGACGGCGGGGGATGGAGGTAGCGGCATGATGCGCGCCCAGCGTGGCGCGTACTTCAACTCGAATGGGGCGTCCGAAGAGCGGCGGCAGCACGGTGGGCGGCTACTTTACGGGGGGAGGTGAAGGCGGCGCGGACACCGCCGGGCGGAAGAATTCCGGAAGCTGCACTTGGGGCGTGAAACGCGCATTCACGCTGGCGAACCATTCATTCAAGTGTATGGAACGCAACTCCTGAACGATGGGCAGCTCGACCTGATTCAACGGCTCGATGGATTTTTCTTCCATCTTAATCACCAGGAACGCATCGGGTTGGCGCAACGGCTGGCTGACCTCTCCGGGCATCAACGCAAGTATCGCCTTCTTGATTTCCACGGCGTAAGCGGTGGCATGATCGACTATAGCGGCGCCTCCTGTCGATTTCGTCGCCGTGTCGTCAGAATATTCCGCAACCAACGATTCCACGCTGGCCCCGGTCTTAAGCTTCTCGACTATTTGGTCCGCACGCATTCTCGCTTGTGATTCGGACCGCTGATTCTTGTTCAGTGCGGCCTCCACCGCCAGGCGGGCCTGGTCTTCCGCAGACAACCCTGGCGTGGGCGCTGCCGTGGTGGGGGCGTTGAATGCGACTTTGATCAGGCGCACTTTCGCTTGCTGATAGTTTGCCCGATTCTTTTCGTAGTGCGCCTGGACAGCGTCCTTGGGCGGCTTGTAACTGTTCTGCTCGTAGGACATCATGGCCGTGGCGAGAAGATTTTGGCGGGCGATCTCCAGTTGTTCTTTGAGCGGCGTTTGCTCACCCAGCTTCGCGTTCTCAGCCAAGGTAGAGAGGTATCGCATCAGGTAAATCTGCTGGACTGCATAAGCGGGATTTTGCATGAAAAACTTCTGGAAGTCCGGCGGCATATGCGTCAGGCTCTCGCTAATCTCTCGCGCAGTGACGTCCCTGCCATCAATGCGGGCTACCACGGCATCGGGAGAGATTGAGGCGCGTGGCGGCTCCTGTGCTGCCAGACAGGCAGCAAGGGAGCATAGGACAATACAGATTTTCATTACGGTTTCTTTCAATTTAGCATGCGTGACATGGACCGCATGGGTGGTTCACGGAGTTCATGTTATGGTAGCTGAACAGTGACTCAATGCAGATGATGCAGGCGATAACACCGTTATTAGGAGCGGCATGCACGGTGTTTGCGTGCTATTCGCTGGGATCCATAGCGGTCGCTTGGACCAAGGCGCCACTGCGAAGGATCGAGAAGCTTGCCTTGGCGTTCGTACTGGGGGCGTCTATTCTCCATTTGCTGATTTTCGCGGCGCTTGCGTTGAAAATCGCCTACCCAGAGGTGATAGTCGCAATACTCGCCGTAGCATCCTATGCCGGGATCTTCACACGGAATGTGCGTTTGCCCGAGTGGGACGAAATGCGGTGGCCGGCGACCAAATGGGGAGCGGCGCTTAAGTATTGCTGTGCGGGAGTCGCGCTGGTGTTCACAGCTCTCTACTTTCCGCACGCCTGGGCGCCGGAGTTCAGTCCGGATGGTTCAAGCTATCACCTTGGATTGGTGGCGCGCTATTTGCGTGCGCACGGCTTCGAGCAGGTAACCACCAATATGTATTCGTCATTGGGCGGCGGCGTGGAGCTGGTGTTCTTGCCGGCGTTCGCCATGGGTGGACACTCCGCGGCTGCGCTAGTTCACTTCGTATTCCTTGTCGCAGTGTCGCTGGCAATGTTCGCTTACGGTGCGCGTTTGGGCAAGCCCGTCGCCGGGGCGGTTGCGGCTCTGTTGATGTATGTGAGCCCAGTAGTGGGTAAGGACGGCGTATCCGCGTACGTAGATGCCGGTGCGGCTGCTGCCGCGTTCTCGGTCTATTACTGGCTGGAACTTTGGATGCTGCGCCTCGACATGCGACTGCTGGCGGTGACCGGCGTCCTGGCCGGATACTGCTTTGCGACGAAGTATACGTTGTTTGTCGTGACGATCTACGCCCTAGCAGTTGCCGCGTGGCATGCGCGAACCATAAAACCCGTACTGTGTGTGGCCTGCTTTGCTGTACTAACAGCAGCGCCATGGACGATCAAGAACTGGATCTATGCGGACAACCCGATCGCGCCCTTCGCCAACGAAGTGTTCCGAAACCGCTACGTGCACCCGGAAACGGAACGAGCATGGCGGCTGAATATGCAGAAGTATCAGGTGGAAAACCGTTGGATTCTTCCGCTGGAAGCCACGGTTCGGGGGCGCGGCTTGGATGCTGTGGTAGGACCCATATTCCTGCTAGCGCCGCTCGGCCTGTTCGCCCTCCGCCGCGCCGAGGGCCGCCGGCTCATGGCTGCCGGTGGTTTGATTCTAGCTACCTATTTGAGCAACATCAGCCCGCGCTTTCTGATTCCAGCGCTTCCCTTTCTTTCTCTCGCGATGGCGCTGGCGGTGCAGAGCTTCCTGCCGACAATGCTGCTGCTGGTGCTGATTCATGCAATCACATCGTGGCCGCAAGTTCTTTTCCGGTATTCGAATCCGTGGGCTCTGCGGGGGATGCCGCTAAAGGCGGCGCTCCGCGTGACTCCGGCGGATGAATATCTTGGCACGTTTCCGGGATACCGGCACGCGCGTATGATCGAAAACCACGTGCCAGCAGCGGGACGCGTGCTGACATTCGCGGGTCTGCCGGACGCCTACACGTCGCGCGAGATCTTGGTGAGCTATCAGGCTGCTTTTAACGAAGAGCTCATAGACGCGGTATATCTGGGGATTTTCACGCGGGACCAGCGATGGGGCAGACTGATCTCATTTTCTTTTCCGGAGCGTAGCTTGCGTTCCATCCGCATCGTGCAAACCGCCGTGGTTCCAAAGCTGGACGAACAGTGGAGCATCCATGAGGTCCACTTGCGGCGGAGTGGTAAAGAAGTGCCGCGAAGGCCCGAGTGGCGGCTGGATGCATTTCCAAGTTCGTGGGCCGTACGGCGAGCATTCGACGGCGCACAGGTCACTCGCTGGCGAAGTTGGGAGACCGCCAGTCCCGGGATGTATGTCATGGTGGATTTCGGCCGACCAACGGCCATCGATGAAGTGCGCGTGGAAATGCCGGAAGGCGAATGGGAGACAAGAATGCGGCTGGAAACAAAAGATGAACGGGGGATGTGGACCCCCCTGACGACCAAAGTGCGGGAAGAAGGCAATCGTCTGACTGGATCTTTTCGCCGCGAGGCTACGCAACAGATGCATTCGAACGGAGTGGATTACCTGTTCGTGAGAGATGAAGACTACGGCGCTTCCAGCTTTGCAACAGACGCCGCGGAATGGGGATTGACCATGCTTGCACTAGAACACGGCGCGGCGCTCTATCAGGTGAAACCGTGAGCGGCTTGTTTTTGGGGGTGGACGGTGGGCAATCGGGCACAACTGCATTGATCGGCGACGAAACCGGAGAGGTGCTGGGGGTGGGGTACGCCGGGCCTTGCAACCATGTAAGCACCGAGGAAAGCCAGGAACGTTTCAGACATGCGATCAGCGGCGTATTGCGGGAGGCGTCCGCGTCCGCGGGATTGACGGGGCCGGGCTTCGAAGCGGCATGCCTGGGGCTGAGCGGCGGGCCCCACGATAAAGAATCCCTGTCTCGCGAAATCATTCCCGCATCACGATATGTGATCACACACGACGCCGAGATCGCTCTCGCCGGCGCGCTGTCGGGCGCGCCCGGGATCATCGCGATCGCGGGCACTGGATCGATCGCGTTCGGCAGGAGCCGGGAGGGAGAAACCGCCCGCGCTGGTGGGTGGGGATACATATTCGGGGACGAGGGCGGCGCGTTCGATCTGGTCCGGCAGGCTCTTCGCGCCGCTCTGAGGCACGAAGAAGGCTGGGGACCGCCGACGCGTCTCAGAGAGGCGTTTTTGAAGGCCACGGAGGCGAAAGACGTCAATGAATTGATGCACCGCTTTTACACGCCGGCGTATCCGCGGGATCGCGTTGCCACCTACTCCAAGCTGATCGACGATGCCGCCAAGGATGGTGACGCTGTCTCACGCGATCTGCTCCACGGAGCGGCACAGTCACTGGCGACATTAGTGGCTGCCGTAAAACATCGCTTGTTTCGGGAAGACGGTGGAGTCCTAGTATCGTATGCGGGCGGCGTGTTTGAGAGTGACGCTGTACGAGAGCGCTTTTCTTTCTTGGTGGAATTGGACGAAAGCAGCCGGGTGCAGCCTCCACAGTATGGTCCGGCGGCTGGAGCGTTGATCGAGGCATATAAGTTGGCAGAGCTTTCCATCCTCCCGCAGGGCGGCCCGAAAGGGGTATAAAACAATTTGGAACCCATTTCGCATTTCTTTTATTCGCATCGGCTAAAGTTGCAGTTTTGGGATTGGGGTGCGGCAGGCAAACCAGCATTGATCTTGGTGCATGGAGGATTGGATCACGCGCGCAGTTGGGATTGGGTGGCGCGCGAGCTATGCACGGATTTTCATGTATTTGCGATCGATCTGCGAGGGCACGGCAATAGTGCATGGGCGCCGGGCGCACTCTACAGCATCGCGGAGCACGTGCTGGATCTCTCCGCGCTGGCCGATATCATCAACGAATTCCCGGTGCATATCATCGGGCATTCACTGGGAGCGGTGACAACGCTATTCTATGCAGGAACATTTCCAGAGCGCGTGAAGAAACTAGTGGCGATAGAAGGCGTGGGCCTGCCCATACAAGACAAAAAGGACAACGCTCCGGAGCGCATGCGCAAATGGATCGACGCGGTGCGGAAAGCGGAGAACCGCTCGCCACACAGTTATTCGAGCTTGGCGGAGGCGATGGGACGAATGAAGGAAGCGAATCCATTTCTTTCCGATGCAGTGGCCGAGCACCTTACGAAACACGGAACGAACTGGAATGCCGACGGATCGCTGATCTGGAAGTTCGACAACTACGCGAGACTGTTTCCTCCCTACGGCGCGGACTTGGAGGATGCGGCGGAATTACTGAGCCGCATCGCGTGTCCATCGTTACTGTTTTGGGGGCGGCAAAGCTTCGCGAAAGATCCAGATGGGGACACGCTCGCAGCTAAGATCGCGAACCGGCGCGTCGTGAAAGTGGACCAGGCGGGACATTGGCTCCATCACGACCAACTACAGATCTTCATGCGGGAGACGAAGAGTTTTTTGGCGGAATGAAGCTTATCGCCTCGCGGTGGACATCGGTAACCGACTATCGGTATAGAGGCGTTCCGCGATCCGCCGATTGTATAACGACTTCTCCTGCCGTCTTCGTTGCCAATCGGCGTGCAGGGGGAACAGATGGATTCCGCGGATAGGTTTGGCCATCGAATCGAAGTTCGGCCTCGTAACCCGGCCGTATGCCGCCTCCCGCAACCCATACACTGAGATTGCGCCAGCCGTGGGAGGCGCTCCTCAGGACGCGAATCGGGGGGCGGGTGATCGTCATATTGGAAACGACTTTGTACGAAGCACCTTCGCGCGCCAAGATTAGCGTGTTGCAGCCGCCGCTACCACAGAAGCTCCGGCCGATGATGTGCACAATCACTTCCTCTATTCCATCGCCGTTGAGATCAACGTACGCGTCCACGTACATTACGGTTTTGTCACCCTCCCAAGACCGTTCTCGGAGATCATTGCGAAGAAATTCTTCCAGCGATTCCTTCACCGCTTGGGCGCTACATGTGTCAACTAGGATTCCCGAAACCAATACGCACGGGAGAGCCAAAGTGAGGTAAGGGTTTCGAGGAAACGGCAGTGACCATCGCACCGAGTCATCATAGCAATTTCAGAAATTATGCCTGATTCAAGCACAACGTTTGAAAATTAGTTCCGGTGATGATGGCTACTTCCTCCGGTGTCGTTCCGCGGAGTTCGGCCAGGCGTCGCGCGGTCTCCACAATGAACGCCGGCTCATTGCGTTTCCCGCGCTTGGGAACAGGGGCCAGGAAAGGGGCGTCAGTTTCGATCAGCAGGCGGTCCGCTGGCGTGATGCGCGCTGCTTCCTGAACCGCCAGGGCCTTCGGAAACGTCACGATGCCACCAAAACTGATGTGAAAGCCGATGGCCAATGCCTGCTCCGCCTCGCGGGGACCTTCCGAAAAGCAATGGATGATACCGCCTAACCCAGAGGGCGCCCAGTGTTCGGTTAGCAGCGCTAGCGTGTCTTCCCACGCTTCCCGAGTATGGATGACGATGGGTTTACGGGCGTCCGATGCGATGCGCATTTGTTCGACGAAGACATCGCGCTGTATGGGGCGCGGAGAGTTGTCGTAGTGATAGTCCAGACCCATTTCGCCGAACGCAAGCACCTTGGGGTGCGCGGCCAGTTCCGCCAAGCGCAGGTAAGTTTCCGCCGTGGCTTTGGAGGCGTCGTGCGGGTGGACGCCGATAGTCGCATAAAGCGCGGGATGACGGTTCGCCAGACGGACGCCAGCTTCCAGATCGGGTGGGCCATCGCCAGAGCCTATGGCCATCATATGTTCGACGCCCGCGGCTAGAGCGCGGTCAATGACGGCTTCGCGGTCTGCGTCGAATTCCGTGCTGTCCAGGTGACAGTGCGAATCGATTAGTTTCATGCTGAAGGGACGCGCGCGATGCTACTTTAGCTTCGCTCCGATGGGAACATCTTCGTGGAAACCCGCCAGCACCGGGACGTCTCCTTCGCGTGACGCGGCCACGATCATGCCTTGCGATTCCAGGCCTCGCAATTTACGAGGCGCCAAATTCGCGACGATCACGACCTTACGACCCACCAGGTCTTCGGGCTTGTATGCCAGGGCGATGCCGGCGACGATGCTGCGTGGCTCGGGCTCGCCTATATCCACGTGAAGGTGGAGGAGCTTGTCAGCGCCTTTGACGCGAGCCGCATCTTTTACGATGCCAACACGGAGATCGACTTTCGCGAAATCATCGATGCTGATCTGGGAGACGTCCTCACGGATTGGCGCTAATGCCGGCGCCGCGGAAGCAGGTGCGTCGGGCGCGGCCGGCTCGGCCGGCTGTCCAAGCAATGCTCTCTGGCGCGTTACTTCTTCCGCTTCGAGCTCTCGCATTTTGTCAATAGATTCCTTGGCCACGGCACGCGGGAATACGCCTTCCACGGGGCCTAGTTTCTGACCGCGCTTCAGGTGGCCCCAGTGGAGATCCCCTGCGCGGATATCGTCAATCGTGCTTGAAAAGCCGAGTTGCGCCCAGATTTTCGCCGCCGCATCCGGCATCACGGGGGCAAGCAACGCCGTCACCAGGCGCAGCGCTTCGGCCGACGTATATAGCGTGTCGTCAAGCTCCTTCACTCCGGCATCGCCGCCCTTGGCCAACTTCCAGGGAGCATGTTCCACGATGAATTTATCGACGGCAGCGATCAGGGTGAAGATTGCTTCCAGGGCCTTCGAAAAGTCGAGCTTCTCAAAACAGTCCAGTGCGAAACCCGTGATCTCCTTGGCCGCTTGTGCGATTTGCGGATCGCCGTCGGAAGCGGGGATGACGCCGCCGCGATACTGGTTGATCATCGCCAGCGTGCGGGCCGCAAGATTCCCCAGTCCATTCGCGAGATCCGCGTTATAGCGCGCGATCAAGGCATCGTAGCTAAAGCTGCCATCCTGACCGAAAACCACTTCGCGTAACAAGAAATAACGCAGCGCATCGGTCCCTAAAACCCTTTGAATCGGAGTTGCGCGCACGATGTTGCCGCGCGACTTACTCATCTTGTCGTTCTCAAAGAGCAGCCACCCGTGGGCGAAGATGCGCTTGGGAAGAGGCCAACCCGCGGCAATCAGGAACGCCGGCCAATAAATCGCGTGGAAGCGCACGATCTCTTTGCCGATCAGGTGGAGATCGGCGGGCCATTGCTTGTCGTGCTCCACAGCGCTCATATACGCCATCAGCGCGTCAAACCAGACGTAAAAGACGTGCTTATCTTCACCGGGAACTGGAATGCCCCATTTGATGGTGGTACGGCTGATGGAAATATCTTTCAAACCGCGCTGAATAAAGCCGAGCACTTCGTTACGGCGAGTCTCGGGTTGAATAAATTCCGGATGTTTTTCGTAGAGCTCGATCAGTTTGTCCTGAAACGCCGAAAGCTTGAAGTAGAAGTTTTCCTCTGTAATCGTTTCAGTGGGACGTCCACACTCCGGGCAAGAGTCGCCCGGCTTGGCATCATTCACGTAGAGTTCATCAAATACGCAGTATTGACCCGTGTAAGTGCCCTTATAAACGTAGCCTGCGTCCAGGCAACGTCGAAACAATTCCTGGACCATCGCCGCGTGGTTAGGGCTGGTGGTGCGCTGAAAGCGATCGACGCCAAGGCCTAGAATTTCCCATTGCCGACGGAACTCGCCGGAAATCAGGTCCGTGAATTCGCTCGGGGATTTCCCGGCTGCTGCGGCGGCGCGTTCAATCTTTTGGCCGTGCTCGTCGGTGCCGGTGGTCAGAATCACATCGTAGCCCTGGATGCGTTTCAGGCGCTTGATCGTGTCCGCGGCAATGGTGGTGTAGGCGTGCCCTATGTGCGGGGCGGCGTTGACGTAATAGATGGGCGTGGTCAGGTAATATTTCATTGGAAATCAGAGACGCGTCGTTTTCAAAAAAGCTTCCTGCGCGGCGGCCAGTACCTTCGGCAGCGGCGTGCCGGTGCGGGCGGCGATGGCGCGGCAGTCTTCATATTCGGGTGCGAATGACCCGTGACCGGAAACCTTGACGCGCACTTTGCCGAATTCGGTATCCACTTCGACAACGCGGCGTTCTTCCACCCGGCGCTCCGCGGAGTAAATGCGCAGGCCCAACGTGGACGTTTCCGCGAATACGATGGCGGAGAGACGTTCCTGGTCGTGCGGATGCGCAATGATGCGGAGCAGAGATCCGGGGCGATTTTTCTTCATCTGGAGCGGTGAGAAAGAAGCGTCCAGAGCGCCCGCTCCGAGAAGGCGCTCCAGCGCGTAGCCGAGCACCTGCGGACTGGAATCGTCGATATTCGCCTCGATCACACTGACGAGCGTAGCTTCCGTCGCAGTAGTTTTTTCGCCGATAAGAACGCGCAGGACGTTGGGGTGCTCGGAAAACTCGCGGTCGCCCGCACCGTAGCCAATGCTCGCGATACGCATGGCCGGCAAGACCCCGAAACTGGCGGAGAGCGTGGTTGCTAGCGCCGCACCCGTTGGCGTGGTCAATTCCACCGCTGGACCGCGCGCGTATATCGG
The DNA here is from genome assembly GCA_902826605.1 of uncultured Acidobacteriota bacterium. Lineage (GTDB taxonomy): Bacteria > Acidobacteriota > Terriglobia > Bryobacterales > Bryobacteraceae > Palsa-187. Next base: position 175,006 of record CADEFM010000003.1, on the reverse strand, counting down.
CTTACCTTCCAGCAGGGCAGCGGTGGCGGGCGCGGGAACTGGCAGAATACCGTGCTCGGTGCTGACCGTGCCGCTACCCACATTGATCGCGGAGGTGTGTACTTCCTCCACCCCGAGCAGGTCGAGCGCGATGCATGCGCCAACGATGTCGGAAATGGAATCGATCGCGCCTACTTCGTGAAAATGAACCTTCTCGACCGGCACGCCGTGGACACGTGCTTCCGCGGCGCCCAAACGGCGGAATACGTTCGATGCGTTTGCTTTGGCACGGTCCGAGATCGGCGCTTTATCGATCATGCCGAGGATGGGTTTCAGATGGCGGTGCGGATGCCCCTGTTGTTCGAAACGCACATGGAATTTGGATGCGGTAACCCCGCCGCGCTTGGTCTTCTCGATTTCAAATTGTGCGTTCATATCGAGGCTGCGCAGGGCGTCAACCAATGCGTCAGACGCGGCGCCGGCGTCCACCAGTGCGCCGACAGTCATGTCGCCGCTGATGCCGGAAAATGCGTCGAAGTAACAGACTTTCATGATTGATTTGTGCGCTGGGCCGCGCATTCCTATTGTCGCAGACGACGCCCCTCGCAGCGTCGGGTTCGGCTACAACAATAGAGGCAACGCCTGAGCGGCGGGGGCGCGCCAGCACAGATCGACGGTGGAAGAGACTGTTGTCTCGGCGACGTTGATCTCCACCACCTTCGCGCCTTCGCTCTTGGCCAGATGCACCAAGCCGGCAGCAGGGTGAACGAGCGCCGACGTGCCGATCACCAGGAACAAATCGGACTCCCTTGCCGACAAGACAGCCTCGTCCCAAGTGGCGCCGGGCAGGCCTTCGCCGAACCAGACAACACCGGGACGCTCCACCCCGCCGCAGAAACACTTGGGCGGCAGGACTTCGATATGGGGGCGCGGGTCATTTCTTTCGCGCTCACACGCGGTGCAACGGAGGGTCCAAATATCGCCGTGGAGTTTGAGGATGCTCACGCTCCCGGCGCGGTCGTGCAGGCCGTCCACGTTCTGCGTGATCAGGGTGAATCGTGGCACCGTACGTTCCATTTGCGCGAGTGCGCTGTGTCCCGCATTCGGTTCCGCGGCAGCGATCAGGCCGCGACGCCAGTCATACCATTCCCACACGAGTCCTGGGTCATGGGCGAAGGCTTCGGGGGTCGCCAGATCTTCCGCACGAAAATTATTCCACAGGCCACCGTCGCCGCGAAACGTGGGGATGCCGCTTTCAGCTGAAATACCCGCACCCGTGAGCACTGCGACCGACCTCGCCGCTCTGAGCCAGCTCTTCACCTGTTCGGCTTCGCTGATTTTCGGCGCGGCCATTGTACAATTATGCAAGCAGCGCGGCGCGGGCGTTCAAGACCATGGAAAGAGCACTTTCCGCGTCCTGCGCAAGCGCAGTCAAGTGGCCCATTTTGCGGCCTTTACGCGGGTTCAGCTTGCCGTAGAGGTGCAACTTCACATCGGGATGCGCGAGCGCGGCTGCCCACTTGGGTTCGCGTTGCGCCCACAGGTCTCCCAAGAGATTGGCCATCGCCGCTGGCCTCAACAACTCGGTAGAGCCAAGTGGCAAGCCGCACACAGCGCGCAGTTGCTGCTCGAACTGACTGGTGATCGAGGCGTCAAAGGTGAAGTGCCCGGAGTTGTGCGGCCGCGGGGCGAGTTCATTGATATATAGGCCTCCGTCCGGCTCGACGAAGAATTCGACGCACATGACGCCGACCACATCCAGCGCTTCGAGCACAGCGTGGGCGATCTCCCGTGCACGCGCGGCGGCGGGGTGCGGAACGCGCGCGGGACAAATGGAAACGTCCAGGATGTGATTGGCGTGGCGATTCTCGACGACGCCGTAGTCCGCGACGCTGCCATCCACGCTGCGCGCCGCGATGACGGAGACCTCGCGATCGAAGGCGATAAACTTCTCGTACACGGCGGGTTCGCGGCCGATGGAGATCCACGCCGCCTCGGACTGATCGACTGAAACGACACGGACCTGGCCTTTGCCGTCGTAGCCGGATGCAGCCGTTTTCAGTACTGCGGGACAGCCGATTTCGGTTACTGCGCGTGCCAGATCCTCCGCCGATTCCACCGTGCGAAACGGCGTGACCGGGAGACCGGCCTTCGCCAGAAACGCTTTTTCGCGGATGCGGTTTTGCGCGACATGTAATACCGATCCCGCCGGCCGGACCGGCGCGAACTCAGCTGCGGTGGCAGCGGCGGCGGAAGGCACGTTTTCAAATTCAAACGTCACTACGCGCACGGATTGCGCGAACTTACGAATAGCGTCCAGATCTTCATAGGGCGCGGTGATCTCGACATCGGAAACCTGGCCGGTGGGCGTATCGGAATCCGGAGAAAAGGTGTGAACGCGGTATCCCATGCGCCGCGCCGCGATGGCGAACATGCGACCCAATTGGCCGCTGCCGAGGACCCCGACGGCGGAGCCCGGGAGAATGGGTTCAATCATCAAGAGTATCGCTGAGAACTTTCTGCGTTTGTTCGGAGCGGAATACGCGCAGTTTATCGCGCAGCTCTATGTGATGCGTGGCCAGGATTTCCACGGCCAGCAGAGCCGCGTTAATCGCGCCCGCTTTCCCGATGGCAAGAGTGCCGACCGGCACGCCGCCGGGCATCTGCGCGATGGAGAGCAGCGAGTCCATACCCTTCAGAGCGTGGCTTTCAATCGGCACGCCAAGTACCGGCAGGATGCTGTGCGCCGCCACCATGCCGGGCAGGTGAGCCGCACCGCCCGCGCCGGCGATGATCACTTCCATGCCGCGCTGCTCGGCGGCCATGGCATACTCGGTCATCCACAGCGGCGTCCGGTGAGCGGAGACAATTCTGCACTCGTGTGGCACGCCGAAGCGAGTAAGGATCTCCGCCGTGTGGCGCATGGTGTCCCAATCGGACTTGCTGCCCATGATGACGCCAACCAGTGGATCGGGGGCCTGAGAACTCATAGGAATTCTCTATTGTGCGGGCTGACGGGGTAGGGATGCAATATCGATTGTTCAGAGAGTAGTCAATGCAGTTGATCCAACGGCGTTCCAAAAGGATTTACACGCCGTCGACTTACGGTTTTCGGCGTACCTCGCTCCGATTTGCCGACAGCCACGAATTTCTTCCCGTTCCAGCGATAGCGTGTGCGAATCAAACCGCTCGAGCAACAAGCACCCACCTGCTTGTCCCCGTCATAGACCTCCACAACCATCCGGTTGCGCTCGGCATACACACGGTAGAGCCCACCGTATGCACGTTCTCCCGTGCCGATAGAGTCTATCAATTGCGGACCGTTTTCCCCCTCTGTGTAAATATAGAGGTAGTAATTGTAGGCCGTCCCTCCCGTGTCGTATCGAAGCACGACGATTGCCTCGTGCCTGAAATCACCCGTGAGGTCTGCATAAACAATCTCCTCCAGGGTAAGACCGGCGAAAGGCGGCACGAAAGTGGCGTCATTGTCGTCTGTTAACAGCTCGATATCTGGCTCCCTCCATTGTCCGTTGGTGACGCGCACTCGCAGTGCGCCAAGCGGATCAACCCATGGATAATCGAAGTTCGCGAAATCGATATTCCGAATATTGTCTTGCCCAAGCGCTGTTAAGGCGAAGGAGCACAGGAGACCCGGCAACAACCAACTCATAGCTATCACCTAGCATAGACCGGGATACTTCACATCTTCACTTCGCTGACCTGAAGTATTGGTTCAATGGCTGTGTAATTAGGGATGTCGGCCATGATTTCGCTTGCGTGGGAGACAAAAGCAGATTCAAACGCCTGGACTGAATCGAACAACAGGTGAGCCAGCGCCAAATAAGCCGGCGCGGTACCCCGTAGGCCTCCCGAAATGCCCTGCTCCACCGAAATTCCTTTGCAAGCGGGGGTCAGGCGGGCAGCCACCATCGGCATGTGGGTGTTCAGGTAGTAATCCATGTTGAAGGTCTTGCCTTCCTGATTAGGATAGAGCACGCTGACTTTGATCATGCTGGCAATTTTAACTCACCGGCACACCAGGAGATGCTGAGTAAATACCAACGGCCACAGCGTTTCCTGGTGGAGGATCTCGCGATTGCCAAGCACGCGCAGAATTTCATCGGGTTGTAGCGGACGCTCATCGTGGAATTTCCAGGCACCGGCAGCTTCCGCCACTCCGCGCGCGGCGCGATACAGCCAGGTGGGCGTGGGGAAGGTAATGATCGCGCAGCCTCCAGGATTGAGGCAATCTAGATGCGCTTCGACCGCCTTCGCGGTTCCCTGTTTTTCGAAATGCTCAATAAGTCCCACGCTGAAAACCACATCCGCTTTCAAGTTCACAATTCCCCGATCCAAAATGCTGGCCTGATGCAGGTGAACTGCGGAGCTTGGGGACAAACGTTGACGGAGCAGGTCCAGGCCATAGGCATTTGTGTCAATCACATGGTAGGCGGCTGGAGAAAATTCCTGAACGATCTTGTCCAGAAAACAGCTATTGGCGCCACCGAATTCCAGGATGGTGGCAGGAGCGCCTGAACCTAATTTCGTGTAACTCCGCATCAGTTTTAGCAACGTTGCTGACGTATATTTTCGGGTCAGTTTTGCCGTAGCGGGAGCAGACTTGTAGTACTCGTCCCAATCGGTGGCGACAGCTCCGAGATTCGTGCGAAGACCCACATCCCTTTATAGCCCATGACGGCTGCAATGCGCCGGAAACCCGTTACTAATTTTCGCGGGGAGTAGGATTGCCACGCCTGGGCGATTCCACGGCTGCCTGTCCCGAACCGCGCGAACGGCGGAACTTAGCGAAATACGTCCGATTTGTCGGCGGCGTTATGACGTTGTGCACGATGGCGCCTCGATCAAACCATCCCTGAAATTCATAGCTCCGGGAGCCGAGTGCTTGTGGTGTTGGAGCACCGATGGTGCGGATCATTCCCACAACACTCTGAGACGCGAACGGAGACGTCACGGGTTGGCCGTCCAGCGTTAGTGCCAGTCCCGAATAGTTAGTCCAAAGCGTCAACGTCACCACGCGCGGATTGAGGTCCACAATGCTCGTATGTGTCAAGCCGCCCGCATCGCGAACCGTGAGATAGATTCGATAGAACACGTTCACTGCCGTCTCTCCCATGTTCGGAATGGCGAAGGAACCGGCGGTGATTCCGGTGGTATCCGGCATGTGGGGATGGACGTGGTTGGCGTGATGGAAGTCCACTCTCCAGGTAAAGGCACTGGCGGGCAGAGGCCCGTCTTCGGGATCTGTCCCGGTTCCGGAAAAAGCTATTATTGTGCCAGCTGAATAGAAGGTATTCGCCACAGGCGTCACGATCTGTCCGGTGGGCCGAAGATTCGCGAGCACAGTCAGCGTGGCGATATTGCTATTCGTACTGCCGCCAGCGTTCGACACGACACACCGGAAACGAGCGCCATTACCGGAGGAGCTGGCGTTGAACGAATAGATTGAGGCCGTCGCGCCGGGGATGTCGACGCCCTCGCGCTGCCATTGATAGGTCAGCGTGCCAGCACCGGACGCAGTCACCGCGAATGAAACCGGCTGGTTTACGCTTACGGTCTTATTCTGTGGATGGCTGGTAATCTGTGGCGGTTGATTGGAGGTGTACTGAATGCGCATCACTGCGCCCGTGCCGCGCGCGAGATAGTAAAGCCGTCCTGCATCGTCCGTGAACAAATCGAGAGCGGCGGCCACTCCCGTGGCGAAGCCAGTCGTGGAGTTGTCGCTGGGATCGAACACTCGAATCCAGGCATTGCAAAAGTCTGCGAAAAAATACCTTCCGACATACGACGCAGGAAATTCCACCGTCGCGGGTTTGTAGTAGGCCCCTCCCGTAATGGCACATCCCGTAGTGGCAGTGGCGCCGTGCCCGTAGTAATGGAGGGGACCTGTTTGACCCGGAATACTGGTAGGTCCTTCGGAGTTCGGCCAGCCATAATTGGCGCCCGCGATTCCGTGGTTAATCTCTTCGTAAGTATTCTGTCCGACGTCATTAATGAGCATGTGCGTGCCGCCCGGTTCAAATGAAAACGTGAAGGGATTGCGCAATCCCAGAGCCCAAATAGCCCGATTGGCGTCCGATGCCTGCGCAAAAAATGGATTGTCCGCAGGCACACTGCCATCAGCGTTGATGCGAAGGATTTTGCCCAGCAAGTTCGTCAGCGTCTGCGAATTGGCGCCATTTGCATTGTCGCCCACCGCGACATAAAGCTTTCCGTCAGGGCCGAAGTGGATGGCGCGGCCATTGTGATTGGTGGCTGCGGATAGGTCATTCAGATTCAGCAGCACTGTTTCGCTCCCGCTCATCGCCACATCGCCATTTGCAGTAAAACGGCTGACTCGGTTGTGAATGGGGGCCGAAGCCACGGTGTAGTACAGGTAGACGAATTGATTCTCGGCAAAATTGGGGTCGAACGCAACGCCCAACAAGCCGCGTTCACCAGACGAATTCACGTTAACCGTAACGAATGGCATGCTCAACAAAGAGCCGTTCTTGATCACGCGCAATGCCCCGCCCTGCTGGCAAACGAAGATGCGGCCATCCGGCGCCAGAGCCATGGCGGTGGGATTCGCAAGTTCGGCGGTGATTTGAGTTTCCGTGAAGCCGGTAGGCAGTGTGGCAGCAGCTAAAGTCGCGGCAAAGAGCACAAAGAGCGGAGGCCGGGCCAGCGACATCTATTCACCTCCGAAGGAAAGGTCTCGTTTGTATGTTCGCGGATGAGCCAAGTTGCGGTCAACCTTAGTTCCTGACGGTTAATTCCTGGTTGTTCCAAGATGGAATCTTACGAAGTCCTACAGGCCCGTGCCGAAATGGGCCGATCGACTTGAGCTACGATGAGTGCATGGCGATAGATCCGACATCATCTGAAGAGCAAAGATTAATAGCCGAGTACCATATCGCCACTGAGAAATACAACGCTGCGGTTGGCGAACTAACACAACTGCGTGCAACCATGACGGGAGAGGATTACAAAAAGCTTCTCAACATCGTGGAGGATGCGCGGAATGACTGTGAGAGAGTCCGGCATTCTCTTGCTAGGCTTCACGGAGAGCCAGCGGCTTAAGGGCACGCACGTCAGCCCGGACTGCCCAGCAAGATCGTAGTTGACCAGATCGCGGTGTGGTTCGCATTTATACTTTCCGTATGAGTTTTCACGCAATTTGGTTGATAATTCTTGCGCTTGCCGTTGCAATTGAGGCGCAGACGGTCTCTCTCACGCCCACCGGAACCCTGCGTGCAACGTTCCTGGGCGATAATCCGTCGCTCGGCCGTGTTGACCGGCAGACTGGCACTGTTACCGGGCCGGTGGCCGAACTGGTAAAGGATCTCGCACGACGTTTAGACATCCCTTACGTGCTCATTCCCGCCAGCGGTGCGCGCGACGTGATGATGCGGTTGCAGGCCGGCACGGCCGACCTGGGATTCATGGCTTACAATGCGGGACGGGCGGCGGAGGTCGACTTTTCGATTCCGTGGCTGCTCATGCCGAATACCTATATCGTGGCGGCCGCCTCTCGCATTTCCAAGGTGGCAGACGCAGATCGCCCGGGCGTGAAGATTGGAGCCGTGAAAAACGACACGCAGGACGTCTACCTGAGCGCTAATTTAAAGAACACTCGCGTCGAGGCGGTGACGGCGATGCCTTCCCCTGCCGAACTTGAGGAATGGTTGCTAGCGGGAAAGTTGGAGGCCTTCGCGGCTAATCGCCAGCGTTTGATTGAAGTGGCGGATCGGTTTCCTAAGTTGCGCGTTGTCGCCGACAACTTTTTCGTAGCCGGGCAAGCGGTAGCGGTGGCCAAAGGAAATCCGGCACGAGTAGAGACGCTTAATAAGCTCGTTGACGCGATTCTGGCGACGGACGTGGTGAAATCGGCTATTGAGCACGCAGGTCTGCGTGGCGTGGACGCCGCGGCGCCGCAGGCGCGCTAAGTCCTCTCTTATTGTTAGTCAAACTCGCGGGGAGCTGCGCTTTGTTCCGGCCCCACCCGACCGCTCACAATTTCGGCTTTCGAATAGTTTTCACCCCGAATAGGGCACCCAGCCATGCGGCGTAAGTAGGCAATCTGTCCAGTGTGAGTTAATGCATCCGCGATCGCCCCTTGAAAAAGGTGTTCTGCTTTCATCTCTCCGAGTCCATTCGCCGCCAAATACCGATCTAATGCTTCCAGATTGGCAAAGCAGCGAACAATCTCGGAGGGCCACGCGAGCGCCGAGACCTCGACCCAATTCTCTTCCCCTTGCACTTGCGTAAGCGCCCACGCGATTACATCCCCGATGTGCGCCAAAATTTGCGTCGGACTCCGCAATTCGGGGCCCGCCGCAAAGTCACCAAATTCCGGCGGTGCCCCGCGAACGGCTTTGCCCAAACGGTAGGCGAGAGTGGCGAGAGTGTGCCGAACTGGGACTTGCATACTCGAACGCGTCTGTTCACCGGAGTGGTTTGCGGAAGATCACCACTCGCGACGGATAGAAGGTTTGCCGTACGAAATGATTTTTTTCAACGTGCAGGCCGAGATCCGTTACCAGATCCGGGAAACGCTGCTCCACTTGCCGGCCCCAGAAGGCGGGTACTAATTTTCCAGCCACACCGTAAACGCGGTTGAAGAACTCCACGTTTTGCCCAATCAGCACCAGGGAAAAAGTTCCGCCTGGACGCAGCACGCGTTGAATTTCACGCAGTGTCAGTTGGATGTCCTCGTGCGCCAGCAGTTCAAACAGGTAGCAGCACATGATGGCGTCGAAGCTCGCATCGCGGAACGGCATGTGGCGAACGTCAACGGCCCCACAATGCGCCCGCACGCCGGTTACGTCCTGGCGAGCACGCGATTGGGTCCGCGCGGCCATATTCGGTGAGAGATCCAGGCCGAAAGTCTTCCCGCCTGGATTCGCCCGCACTAGGCGCCGGAACATTTCTCCGGAACCGGTCGCTACCTCCAGCACTTGCATACCATTGCGGATACCGGAATGCCTCAATGCCCATTCGTGCGCTTTGGAATGAAAGAAAAAAGTGCTCGCCGGATAGACGGCCGCCAGTGTGTCATACACGCGTCTGGTGCGGTCCGCGATGGTCCGCGGCATTACATCCGTGCGCGACGGCAGCGAGTAATTTAGGTCCGCCAAGTATCCTCCCCGTGATGATCGCGGCTTCCATGTTCCGGTCTTTCGTCCAACTGGCGGACGATGTTCACATCAGTATACACTCCCTGCAGTTCACAATCGACGAATGGGCGAACTTTACCCAACCAGGGCATCCGTCGTGTCAACCGCATCCGGCCGCGCTCTCCTGGGAGCGATGCTGCTGGCCTGTTCTGGCAATTCGATACCGGTCGTAGTTCCCTCCCCCATCCGGCTATCGATCCACATTTTGTAATCATCCCCAAAAAGAACCTTCAGACGTTCATTCACATTACTGACACCGATGCCCTGCTCAAACAACCGCGCCAGTTTCACCTCCGGAATGCCTATCCCATCATCTTCAACCATGATATGCAATCGTCCTTCCACAACCCGGCTGCGCACCCGCACGGTTCCCCCTTCCACCTTGCTGGAAAGGCCATGGCGGATGCTGTTCTCCACCAGCGGTTGCAGAAGCATACTGGGGACTAGCATATCGAGCGTAGCGGGTTCGATTTCCCGCTCAAAACGGAGTTTCTCTCCGAAGCGCACCATTTCGATGGCCAGATAGTCGTCTATGAAAGAGAGTTCCTCGCGCAACGTGGTGAGATTTTCCTGCTGGCGAAGCAGACGCCGCAGGATCTTTGAAAGCTTGAATATCATTTGGCGGGCCTGATCCTGATCTCTGCGGATCAGGGAAGCCACTGAATTGAGCGTATTGAAAAGGAAGTGCGGATTGATCTGGCGGCTGAGCGCGTCCAATCGCGCTTCGTTCAGCCGCAATTGCTGCTGCTCAAGTTTCATCTCACTGCGGCGGCTGTCCCAAATCTTGATGGGAAGAACGGTGGCGAAAAGAGTGGTCAAATAAACTGCAACCGTCAGCCAAACGCCGCCATCGGTCCAATTTTCTTGCAGCGCGAAGACTCCCCGATTGGGAAAAATCGTCGCCAGCACTGTGCGCAGCAATTCGGCAACGCAGATACCCGCGACACAGACGATGCTGAACGCCGACCGCCGTAGGTCTCTCTTGCGCAATAGACGCAGCAGCGCGCGATCTGGAAACATAGTGAATTTCCAGATGGCTTCCGTATCCGGCGCGACATCCCGTAGCAGCCCCCCCAGCACGCCGACAGCAGCCAGCAAAAGCATAGTCAAAGGTTCTCCGTTGAACATCGCGGGTATGGAGATCAGCACACCGGAGAGCAACCCTGTAACATAGCCGCCCAGCATGCCCATAGCGAGACTGCCTTCCAAGCCAAGATCGACTGCCTGGTAGCCATTCCCTGTGCCCACGCGGGTCGCCACACCTGCGCCAAAGATCAGCGCGGAAACCAGCGCCATTTTCACGCGTTGCGCAAGGGTGCGCTCCTCGCGCATTAACATGCGCTGAAAGCTCCCGCTGCGGGTCAGAATGCTGGCAAGCGACGCGGCCACCGCGAGCTTTACCAGCAGGATGACCAAGTGTTGTTGCAGCATGTATTTGGGCGCGCCCGGCGTGCAGCGCCCTGGCGATCATTATAATGGGATTATTCGCCCCTACACTATCGTGTCATCTTCACTGGAGTTACGTAAAGTCGCCGAAGCCGATTTCCCCAGCCGCTTCGGACATTTCCGCATTTTAGGCTTCGAAGGTATCACCGACGGAGAAGCCGAAGACGCAGTGGTTCTCAAATTGGGAGATATCACTACTCCCCCGCCGGTTTTGGTGCGCGTGCATTCCCAGTGCTTGACGGGCGACGTGCTCCATAGCCTGCGTTGCGATTGCCGGGCGCAGCTGGAACTGGCGCTCGAAAGCATTGCCATGGAAGGGCGAGGACTGCTGATCTACGAGCAGCAGGAGGGCCGCGGCATCGGGTTGCTCAACAAATTGAGAGCGTATGAGCTGCAGGATCACGGCGCGGACACGGTCGAGGCGAATGAACAGTTAGGTTTTGAAGCCGACTTGCGCGCATACGTGATGCCGGCGGCCATCCTCAATTTCCTGGGAGTGCGGCGGGTGCGGCTGATGTCCAACAATCCCGGGAAAATTCAAGCGCTCGAAAACGCAGGAGTGCAAGTGACGGAGCGAATTCCGTGCTTGGTGGATCCCATTGGGTCCACGGAAAAATATCTGCTCACCAAGCGTAAGAAGATGGGACATCTGCTGGATCCCGTATAATCGCCTCTACTCCTCGGGACTCGCGTGGTAGATGTCATGCAAGCGGATTACACCCTCGCAAACACGCGTCGTTGGATCCACGACAGGCAGCACATAAATCTGGGATGGACGGTCCTCCATCAGGCACAACGCCTCGTGGACCGCCGCGCTAGGTGCAATGGTGATGGGCGATGCGGTCATCACATCCCTTGCGCGGAGGGCCCGAATGTCATCATGGTTGCGCAATGCCCGACGCACGTCGCCGTCTGTTACCAGTCCTGCTAACAGATGGTCTCCTGATACTACACAAGCCGCGCCCAAGGGCTTTCGTGACATTTCAATAACCACGTCCTTTAGAGAATCCTCTGGTCGCACCCAAGCGACTTCGTCGCCCGTGTGCATGACGTGTCTAATCGCCAAGCCCAGCCGTATATCCAAGCCAAGTTGGCCGGCGGGGTGATACCGATAAAAATCTGCGGCGGTGAAACCGCGAGCCTCCATCAGGCCGATCGCCAGTGCGTGGCCCAATGCGAGCGCAACCACCGTACTGGACGTGGGCGTGAATCCCCCCGAATCCGCCTCGCGCTCTATGGTCGCGTCGAGCACAATATCCATGCGGAATCCCAGCGGAGACTTGACCGCGCCAAGAATACCGATGAAATGTGCTTCAAACTGGCGCAGGGGTTCGATCAAAGCCAAGAGCTCAGCAGTCGCACCGCTTTTCGAAATCATCAGCACGGGGTCGCCACGCTGGCAAATGCCCAGATCACCGTGACTGGCATCCGTTGGATGAAGGAACACCGATGGCGTGCCGGTGCTCTGCAGCGTTGCCGCCAGCTTGCGCGCCACATGCCCGGATTTGCCCACGCCGGTGACCACGACTTTCCCGGGATGCGAAAGGATTAGCTCCACTGCACCCGTCAGCGCGCCGTCCAGACGCTCCGACGCGGCCATAACCGCCTCCGCTTCCGACTGCATCGCGCGGCGCGCGGCCGCGAGCCACTGGGCTGGATCGCTCATGGATTTAGGCAAGTACTATATTAATCAAGGAAGCCAAGATCCCGGGCGGGCACACCGCCAGCGCCGCTGCGGAAGCGTCTTTGTTCTTAGAGGATGACGCGAACCTAGTAGCGCTCGCGCCGGGCGGGACGGGCGCCACCACCGCCGCCTTCGCGCGGCGTCATGGGGCGCGCTTCGTTGACCACCAGCGCACGGCCCAACAGATCCTTGCCGTGCAATGCCTCCACTGCACGCGCTGCGGCGGCGTCATCGCCGATCTCGACAAAGCCGAAACCGCGGGCCTGACCGGTGAATTTGTCGCGCATGACTGTTACGGAATCAACCGCCACTCCCGCGTCGGAAAAGAAATTCTGGATATCGGTTTCGTTTGCCGAATAGGGGAGATTGCCCACAAATAGCTTCTTCACTTGCTGTTCCTCACTGTGATTGGCGTAGGTGCGACTGGAGACAAGACGGAGAAACCGGGCGGCGTGACTGATCAACCAGGCAGACGGACGGACGGAAACTCAACCTGACACTCCAATACGGCAGTAGTATGCCACCAAACGCAAAGCGAGTCAAAGAGAACACTTGTTGTCTTTTCAATGAGTTAATGATTCACGAAGGCCGTATTTGGTCATCACGGCCGTTTTCCGGCGGTGACCTCTATTCCGTAAGGTCACTAACGCTTGTACTCGATCTTGCGCAAGAAGCTATGCCGCCATTCCTTGTCGTTGTCGGATTCGATCCCTTTCGGCGAATTGCCATCAATGACGCCCAGAATGCCGCGGCCCTGAGCGGACTGCGCGACGATCACTTCCACGGGGTTCGCCGTGGCGCAGAAGATATTGCAGACTTCGGGAACGTCTTTGATGCGTCCGAGAATATTGATGGGAAAACCGCCGCGCAGGGCGATCACAAAGGCATGCCCCGCGCCAATGGCTTGCGCATTGGCCACGGCGTTAGCTTCGAGCTCCGTGTCATTGCCATCCACCCGCGTGAGGCACGCGCCCGACGCCTCATTGAATGCGATGCCGAATTTCATACCAGGGACCGTATTGACGATGGCTTCGTAGATATCCTCCACGGTCTTGATGAAATGACTCTGCCCGACCACGATGTTACCGTCGGTGGGAATATCGAGCGGGATGTTGTGGAGTTCCATAAGGCGTTCTCTCACTATAATGGATCGTGCCGCCTCAAAATCGCGTCAAGAAAGCCGTCCGGGGTGGTGCTCCGGGTAAAAAGTCCAATCTAATTCACGGGCGCTTGAGCGTGCATCGCGATGGCTTTGGATTCGTCATCCCCGATGCCCCCATTCCCGGCATTCAAGGCGACATCTATCTGCCGAAAGCCGAAACCGAGCGAGCCATGCACGGCGATCGCGTGGCCGTAAGAATCAAACGCACGGAGCGCGATGGCCGGGCGGAGGGCCAAATCGCTGAGGTCATTCACCGGGCGCATCCGTCGATTGTCGGAGAATTCCGAGTGAAGCGGCGCGGCGATTTCGTAGTCCCCCACGACGACCGCATTCGCCAGTGGATTGAGATTCCCGAAGGCATGGCATTGCCCAAAATCGGACCGAGCGTGGACCGCGTAGGCACACGCGCCATGGAAGTGCATTCCTCCCAGGATTTGGATGGAATGATCGTCAACGCCGAAATTCTCGATTTTGGAGAAGACGGCGACAGACCCATTGGGCGCGTCACCGAAATCTTAGGCCGGCCGGATGATTTTGGGGTCGACGTGGAAATCATAATCCGCGCCCATCACATTCCGCATCAATTTCCGCAGGCCGTGCTGGAACAGGCACGGGCGATTCCACGTGAAATTCCGGACACCGAAATCGCCCGCCGCAGGGATTTTCGATCCTTCGAAATCGTCACTATCGACGGAGAGACGGCGCGCGATTTCGATGACGCCGTGTGGGTGGAACGCCTCCCTAACCGCAATTGGGCGCTGCACGTGCATATCGCCGACGTCAGCCACTATGTTCGTCCGGGCAGTCCGATTGACCGCGAAGCGCGCTTGCGCGGTACTAGCGTCTACTTTCCTGACCGCGCAGTGCCGATGCTGCCTCTGGAACTATCGACTCAGCAGTGCTCGTTGCGGCCAAATGAAGACCGGCTGGTAGTGAGCGCGCTATTGGAACTCGACGCCCGGGGCGATGTAGTGCAACAGAAATTCACGCGCGGAGTGATCCGCAGCGTGGAGCGTATGACCTACACTGCCGTACACGGCGTGCTAGAAGGCGACTCGGCTCTGCGCGAACGCTATGCGCGTCTCACGGGCCGCTTCGAAGACATGCGTGAGCTGGCGATGGTTCTGAACCGGAAGCGCGCCAAGCGCGGCTCCATCGATTTCGATCTGCCGGAACCGCTGATCGAATTCGACGAGTTCGGAGAAATGACAGGAGTGACGCGTGCGCCGCGCAACATCGCGCACCGCATCATTGAGGAATTCATGCTGGCCGCCAATGAGGCTGTGGCATCTCACGTGGAGAGTCTGGAGGCGCCCTTCATCTACCGTATCCACGAACGTCCGGATCCGAAGCGCGTCCTGGATTTCGAGGAGGTAGCTTCTCAATTCGGTTACTCACTCTCCCCCGGGGCTGCTCCAGTCAAGCGATTCCGCGGCGAGGTCATTGCGCTGGATAATCCGAACCTCACCTCGCGTAACTATCAGAGGCTAGTCGCGAAGATCGAAGGCAAACCAGAAGAGCGTATTCTGAGCTACCTGATGCTGCGGTCACTGAAGCAAGCCCGCTATAACGAACAGAATGTGGGCCACTTTGCGCTGGCTTCGGATAGCTATACTCACTTCACCTCTCCCATCCGCCGCTATCCCGATCTGATTGTCCATCGCGTCTTGGGAGCGCATCTGGACGGCGGGAGCTACGACGACGACTTTCGTGCCATTAGCGCCGAATCGTCCGAAACGGAGCGTAACGCAGCGGAGGCTGAGCGCGAACTCGTGGCATGGAAAAAGGTCAAGTTCATGATTGACAAGGTGGGCGAAGAGTTCGACGCACTGATCATTTCGGCCGCGCGCTTCGGATTCTTCGTGGAACTCACCGAGCTCTTCATCGAGGGTCTGGTTCCCATGGAAACCTTGCCAGGCGACGAATTTCAATATCACGAGAACATCCGCAAGATCATCGGCAAGCGCCACCGCCGCCAGTTTTCAATCGGCGACCGTGTGAAGGTGCGCCTGGACCGCGTGGATGGCGTCGAAAAGAAATTGCAGTTCGGGCTCGTCGCTCCGCGTAAGCGTTAGTGTCTCCGGTGTGCAAGCCGTTAGCCTCGGATGTAAAATGAAATCATGCGAGCGGGAGTAACTCAGTGGTAGAGTCACAGCCTTCCAAGCTGTTGGTCGCGGGTTCGATTCCCGTCTCCCGCTCCAAAAATTCAACAACTTACAAATAGCGGCCCTTCCACCGTTACTGCGTTTACTGCGTTAACGCCAGATCCCTGGTTTCCGCAGCCCCCAAAACCTCAGCTTCAAGGCGCCGAACAGCATCCATTTTCTGCTGAAGATCGCTGACAGCGTAGACGCCTAGGCTCACACCCAACCCATGCCCGCGCTGGTCCGCCGACACCTTGTCATCGACGTTCGCCTTGCGGGATAGACTCGCATTGGTTCTACGAAAAACTTGGAAGTTAACCCAATCTAAACCAACCGTCTCCAGCCGCAGATCGAAGTGCCGCTTCCAGAGATTGTCTGCACGCAAAGGGGTCTTACCAGTCTCTGACGGAAATAGAAAAGCCTCCGGCGAGCGGTCGCTCAGGAAACTCCTCCATGCCTTCACATCCTCCATCGTCCCCGGTGAGAGCGCGACGCGGCGTGAAGTGTTCTTACCCTTCCGACCCTTCGGCGTATCAAGCTTTCCGTTATAGACCCGTTGATCAACGAGCACCTGGTGTTCGCCGATCTTGCCCAACCGAATCGCGAGAATCTCCCCGGGTCGCATGCCATCAAAGACGGCCAACCGAAGGATGAGACGTTGGCGAAGGTCAAGGATGGTAAGAGCGAGCTTAACCTCTTCCTTAGACATCACACGTTTCATCTCCGATTGTTTGCCCGCGGGGATATACAAAGCTTCGGCCGGGTTGAACGGCACTACACCATCGCTCATCGCCATGCGGAAGATTGCGTTGAGGTGCCAACGCAAGTGCGCCACGACACTCGTATTCAACCGTCCTGCCAGGACTGACAGGGACCGTTGTAATTGGTCGCGCGTGATTCCTTTCATCGGTTGATCGCCGAGGGCGGGAACCAAGTACCGCATGATTTCCGGTTCTGAGGTGGAACGTGTGGATTCCTTCCAACGGTTATGAGCCGCCGGAAGGTAAGTCAGTTCCACGTACTGCTTGAACGTGAATGCGGGGATAGACGGCCGTCCAGCCTCCGCATTGATGGGTTGAAGAATTTGGGCTAGCATTGTCTCAGCCTGCCCCTTCGTTACATCTGCGCACGGCCCAAGCACTTTGGTCCGCGGCTCTCCGCCCTCCCGCCATTGCGCAACCCAGACTTTGATTCGTCCGTGTTTGCGGGCGCGGATACTTCCTCTTTGAAATCGCTTTCGACGCAAGAAGCCTCCTAGTTCCTGCGTTCGTGACGATGCATCCCGACATGAATCGAGGTTAGCATCGTATTTTGTTCGCTTCCATCCACTGGTCCAGCCATTCGCGCCGAACCAGCTTTCGTCTCCCGATAGACAGGTGCGCCAATCGTGGCAAACCCTTGACATTGCCATGGATGACGTTGGCGACGTGCGCTTTCGAACACCGCAGGATCTTCGCGACCTCCGTAAGTGTTAGGATCGCGCGTTCGTTTCTATCAGCGTCAGACTTCTCTTCAAGAGCATTAGGTGGAACAGCACTCGGAGGAGGCATGTCCTTCTCTTATCTCGAATCTCATGACTCTCCAAGTAACCACATTCTGACCGTGTTAGCCTGGCAGACCCTAAAAGTGTTGAAAGCAGGGCAGAAGCGCTTGTCTGTGGCCACAGGCTTTCCCATTCAGCATGGACGTGAAATGTCTTGCCTTAAAAACGATGGCGCGCCTACCCGAGTTGCTGAGGCCTGGAGAGCTGGTTTCTGGCGAGTAATCTAAGGGCGTTGAAGATTACCAGGAGCGAGACCCCCATATCGGCCGCAATTGCCGACCAGAGGGACGCGTGCCCCAGTAGCGTCAATGCAGCAAACAGCGCTTTGACCCCTAAAGACAGCCAGATGTTCTGTTGAATGATGCTGAGAGTGCGCCTGGAGTGCGCGATCAGCCAAGGTAGCTTGGTCAAGTCATCCGCCATCAACGCGACATCCGCCGCCTCAATGGCGGTGTCGCTACCGGCCGCCCCCATCGCGATGCCGAGGCTAGCCCGGCTCATCGCTGGCGCATCGTTCACACCGTCGCCAACCATCGCCACCTGACCGTAGGACCGCACCAGATCTTCAACAATGGTGACCTTGTCCGCCGGAAGTAGATCTGCCCGTACTTCCTTAATGCCTGCCTCTTTGGCCATCCGTTCTGCTGTTCCCCTGTTGTCGCCAGTGAGCATGACTATGTGCCGGACGCCCTGGGCACTCAATGTACTGATGACAGTCTGGATGTCAGGCCGTAACCGATCTGACAAGGCGATAAATCCGCATACGTGCGTGTCATTGCCTACAACCACAACGGTTCGTCCGCCGTCCGCCAACGCCACCAACCGGTCATGTACTTCTGGGGTCTCCTGTGCTCGTTCCTCGAGAAACCGGTGCGAACCGAGCCAATAGTTCTTATCCTTGAACCGAGCGACTGCTCCCTTGCCAGGCAGGATCCGAAACTCATCTGCGGGCGTCGTCTCAATCTTTCGTTCTCGAATGTAGTCCATGATCGCTCGCGCTAGGGGGTGGTCACTATGAACCTCCATGGCCCCTACGCGCTCCAGAAGTTCGGCTTCGGAGTGACCCGACATCGGAACCACCTCGACTACGGATGGCTCCCCCGCGGTAATCGTCCCTGTTTTGTCGAAAGCTATCACTCGAAGGCGTGCTGGCGTCTCTACGTGAACGCCGCCCTTGATCAGGACCCCGTTCTTCGCAGCGGCGGCGAGACTTGCGACAATGCTGACCGGTGTCGATATCACCAATGCACAGGGGCAACCAATCACAAGCAAAACCAACGCGCGATAGCCCCATGCTGACCAATCGCCGCCGAAGAGAGGTGGGATGAGGCCGACAAGAATAGCGATTGCGAAAACAATGGGGGTGTAAACGCGGGCAAATTTGTCCACCCACTGCTCGGAAGGCGCCCGGCGTGTTTGTGCTTCGCCAATCATTCGTATGATTTGTGCGAGCGTCGTCTCACCTGCTAGCTTTGTGACCTCAATCTCCACAACACCCGATCCATTAATGGATCCGGCGAACACGGCACTTCCCGGCTCTTTGGTGACCGGAAGACTCTCCCCGGTGATCGGAGCTTGATTCACTTCGGAACTGCCCTTTATCACAACTCCGTCGAGCCCGATGCGCTCACCAGGCCGAACTGTGAAGAACTCGCCGACCGCCGCCTCGGCTGTCGGAACCTCTATGTCCCGACCATCGCGTTTCAGCCGCACGGTGGCAGGCGCAACGGCCATCAGAGCTTCAACGGCCCTTCTGGCTCGCCCCACGCTCCACGACTCCAACGTCAAGGAGACTGCGAACAGGAAGGATACCGTCGCTGCCTCGAACCACTCGTCGATGAACACGGCACCAACTACAGCAAGAACCATTAGCAGGTTCATATCCGGCCGCATACGCTTCGCCGCCAACAGCGCTTTGGGTGCGATGTACCAGCTCCCAAGGACTATGCCGACGGCGTACAGCAACATCGTAAGAGGCGGCACATGATGGGTAAGACCGAGACCCTCTGAGCCGAAAGCAGCAGAAATGCCCCCGGCGAGCGTTGCGTGTGATACGAACCCTGCCATGGTGAATACGCCGCTCACGACGGTTAATGCAGTTCGGCCACGTCTTTGCCAGAAGCTCAAAGAACCAGCCTCGGGAACGACGTCAGACCAGCGTTCTGCCCTCATCCCGGCGCGGGCCACAGCGGCGCTGATCGTGTCGGCAGGGGCGTTGCCGCTGACAATCATCTTTCCCCGGAGCAAATCGAAAGCGAGTTGATCCTCACCGCCAGCCACCGGCCCGACTTCTCTACGCAGAATCGCTACCTCCTCGGCGCAGTCCATCCCGTGAATGCGAAATTCGAGTTTCGGTTTCATCGCTGCTCCTCGCTTGGTTCGAGCGGTGAAGCCATCTTGTTCACCCACGTCAAGAGCGTCGGCAGAACAAGCAATGTCAGTAACGTGGAGGTTACCAGTCCGCCGATAACAACGGTCGCCAGGGGGCGTTGCACCTCAGCCCCGGCTGTGCCCGAAATCGCCATGGGCAGAAACCCGAAGCTAGCGACGGCAGCCGTCATCAAGACCGGCCGCAAACGCGAGATCGCTCCGGTGCGAATGGCATCCAGCCACGGCTGGCCGCCGGCTTTGTTCTGGTTGATGAACGCTACCATTACGACTCCGTTGAGCACTGCTACCCCGGAGACTGCTATGAATCCAACGCCAGCGCTCATCGAAAACGGCATCCCTCGAACGAGAAGGGCCAAAACGCCGCCCGTTACGGCGAACGGAATACCTGTGAACACAAGCGCCGCTTCCGTGAACGAGTGAAACGTCACAAAGAGCAACAAGAAGATCAGCAGGAATGTGAATGGGACCACAATCATTAGTCGCGCCCGGCCCGAGTCGAGATGTTCCCACAAGCCACCCCATACCATCAGATACCCGGGTTTCAAGTTCACAGCCTGTTGAACACGCTGCTGCGCCTCCACTACAAAGGTGCCGATGTCGCGGCCACGCACATTGGCCTCGATTGAAATCCGGCGCTGGCCGTTTTCCCGGCTCACCTCAAGAGGGCCCTCTTCTGTTTCGATCTTCGCCAGTTGGCCCAGAGGGATCATCTGTCCTGAAGGCGCGCTAACAAGCAAATTTGCGAAGTCCGAAGCAGAACGTCTGGAAGCTGGATCGAGGCGAACTACGAGATCGAAGCGCTTGAAGCCCTCCAAGACTCGCCCGGCTTCCATCCCGGCAATCGCCGTCTGAATCAAAGCCTGGACATCGGCGACATTGATCCCATATCGGGCGATCGCTTCACGGTCGGTGCGAATACTCAGCACGGGCTGACCGCTCACCTGCTGCACCCTCAAGTCGGCAACCCCGCTCACCTGGCTCATAGCTTTGGCGACCTTGTCGGCCTGTGCCTTCAATTCGTCCAGATCGTCCCCGAAGATCTTCACGACGATGTCCGATCGTGAACCGACACCTTCGATCAACTCCGCCATCCGGAACTCGATGGGCTGGGAGAAGGTATAGGCCATCGTGGGAAGGTCCTTGAGCTTACTCTCCATCTTCTCCACGAGTTCCTCTCGGGAGGATGCTGACTGCCATTGTTCCTTGGGCTTCAAGAGCACGTATGTATCCCCCAGGTTGACTCCCATAGGGTCGGTAGCGATCTCAGGGCGTCCGATGCGGCTGACCACCGTCGTGACTTCCGGAAACTCCCGTACAACTCCTTCGAGTGCGTTGGTCATGGTCACTGCCTCAGGCAGAGAGACACTAGGCAAGCGCGCCGCGTTGATGGCGAGCGCGCCCTCTTCGAGTTTTGGCAGAAACTCTGAACCCAAAAACGGAATCAAGAACCCGCACACTGCGATCATGCCCAAGGCGGCGATTACGGTCGCCCAACGCCAACGCATGGTGAAAGAGAGCGCTGGGACATACAGCCTCTGGAACCACCGAACGAGCGGATTCTCCTCATGGAAGGCGTCTTGTGAGGCTGGCACCAGTTTCCCTTCTTTGAGGAAAATTGCGCACAGCGCCGGGATCAACGTTAGGCTCAACACGAGCGCCCCGGACAACGCAAGGATTACGGTGAATCCCATGGGCCGGAACATCTTCCCTTCGATGCCTACGAGCGACACGATCGGGAGATACGCCGCGATGATCAGGATCTCTCCAAACTGGCCAGCCTTCCGAACCTCAACGCTCGCCGATAGGATAGTCTCGCGCCGCTCTTCCCTTGTGAGTCCGCGGCCCAGACTATTGCGCTTCTCACTCAGCCGTCGTACGCAGTTCTCCACAATGATGACCGCAGCGTCCACAATGAGGCCAAAGTCAATTGCTCCCAGGCTCATCAGATTGGCGGAGATATTGAACTGGCGCATACCGATGATTGCCACGAGCATCGACAAGGGAATCGCCGCAGAAACGATCAGTCCCGCGCGAACCTGCAGCAGGAACAAGAACAGAACGACGACCACGATCAGTCCACCCTCCGCTAGATTACGGGCCGCCGTTCGGATCGTCCGATCGACCAGGTCACGCCGGTCATAGAAGATGTCGATCATAACGCCCGGTGGCATCGCCTGATTGAGCAGGTTGAGCCGCTCCACTACCCTTGTTGCGACTTGCCTGCTGTTCTCTCCCTTAAGCATCATGGCAACGCCCATCACGGTCTCACCCTTACCGTCGCGGGTTGCCGCGCCCTGGCGGATCTGCGCTCCCAGGCCCACAGTCGCGACAGATTTCACGTAGACGGGGGTTCCGCCTGACGCAGAGACCACGATGTTCTCGACATCCTTGATGGTTTCGATCAGTCCAACACCACGGATCAGTTGCTGCTCACCGCCGTGCTCGAGATAGCCACCCCCAACGTTGAGATTGTTTTTGCGGAGCGCTTCGGTCACTTCGGCAAGTGACGTGTGAAAACTGACCAGTTTTGCGGGATCAACCAGGACTTCGTACTGCTGTTCTTCTCCGCCAAAGCTGTTGACTTCTACTACCCCCGGGACGGTTCGCAATTGAGGTTTAATGAACCATTCGAGCAGAGTGTGAAGCTCCATCAAACTGTAAGCACGCGACGCGTCGGCGCGAACATTAAGAGTGAACTGAACGATCTCTCCGAGGCCCGTGCTTACGGGCGCCAATTCCGGGGTTACGCCTTCGGGAAGCTGCTGTTGGGCTTCGAGCAATCTCTCCAGAACGAGTTGTCGCGCACGATAGATGTCCACGTCATCGGCGAAGGTCACCGTCACTTGCGATAGTCCGAACTGCGATATGGAACGCACCTCTTCTTTCTGCGGCAGGTTACTCATGGCCACTTCGATGGGGAACGTCACATACTGTTCCATCTCCAACGGCGTGAACGAGGGGGCCTTCGTGTTGATCTGAACCTGATTCGTCGTGACGTCCGGCACGGCGTCAATCGGAAGTTCTAGGGCCGAATAGCCGCCGACCAACATCAGCAGTCCTGCGAGTGCGGTCACGAGATAGCGGTAACGGATACTCCAGGCGAGCGCTTTATCGATCATGTTCGTGCTCCGACTGAAGTTGACGCGCAAGAAACACGGATTTGAGTTGGAACGCTCCTCGCGTCACGATGGGCTCGCCGTCTTTCAAGCCACCCATGATTTCGACGTTCGGCCCGTCTCCCGAAACCTGCACCTCACGAGCCTCGAAGTGGAGGTCATTCAGGCGAACGAAGACGATCGACCTCCGATTGATGACTTGAACGGCGTCCGCCGGGACGGAGAGCGCCGTATGAGACTCCGTGGTGGGCAATGAGAGATTGGCGAACATCTCAGTTCGGAGCCGGCCACTGGAGTTTTCAACCTCGCATCGAACGGCGGCCGTCCTGGTTTGAGGATTGACGGAGTTCCCAATCGCAGTGACGCGGCCCTGGAATGTTTCATCTGGAAATGCGTCCACGCTGATGCGCGCGGACTGCCCTAGGCGCACTTTGCCCAAGTCTCGCTCGAAAACTTGGCCCTCAACGAAGACGCGGCTCAGGTCTGTGATCGTCAGAAGGACACTGGAAGAGTCCACGACCTCGCCTGCCGCGGATCGCACTTCAGTAACAACGCCCGCAAAGGGCGCGCGAATTTCGGAGGCAGCGCCGAAGCGGCTCACTCTTGCTTCAATGCCCGAGATGACGCTCTGCTGTGCACGGATCGCTTCCTCCATCGCGCGCGCATCCGCCTCCGCATTCTCGGCATCCTTAGCTGGAACTGCTCCAATGTTGACGAGGCTGCGGCTGCGCTCCGCCTGGCGGACTGCATTCGTCTGCTGGATCTTGAGCCGCTGTAGCTCAGCGCGCGCGGCGTCCACTTGGCTCGCGAGATCTCCCGCTTCGATATTGTCGAAACGGGCCACGGCTTGACCTGTAGCGACGGGGTCGCCGACTCTGACCAGCACTTGCTCCACGCGCCCGCGCGCGAGTGGCCGGATCTGCGTCACTCTACTATCGAGCGGCTGCACCGATCCGGTCATGCTAATCTGCGTCTCGACTTTGGCAAGACGAACGGGCGTTACCTCGATCCCAGCGCGGCGCTGCGCCTCCGCGGTCAGTTCCACGACATCGGCGTCTTCGATGAAATTGTCGGGATGCGCCTCCGGTGCGGCCTTGCTCTCCTGCGCCTGTTCGGATGCCACCGGCTCTTTTCCACATCCCACCAAAAGGAGGACGCTCATCCCAAGCAAGAAGTGTTTCATTGAAGTTCTCCTCCCACGGCCTTTTCCAGTTCCGTCAAGCTGCGAAGTACTTCTACTTCTGCATCCACCTTGGCGAGTTGCAGGTCCAAAAGCCGCCGTTGCTCATTCAAAACATCCAGTAACCGCAATTGCCCCAACTGGTACGCCTGCCGGATGACTTCAACGTTTTTCGACGCTTGATCAAGGACAGGACCGCCCAGGGTAGACAATGCTTGCTCCGTGCTCTGGAGCCGCCGCGTGGCAGCGGAAACCTCCAACGGGATGGCGCGTTCCAGGGCTTCTCGTTGATACTGCGATCCTCGGGTCCGTGCAACACTCGCTTCGATATTTCCTTGATTGCGGCTCCTGGAAAAAAGGGGAATCGATACGCTGACAGACAGAATGTCATCGCGATCCCGCAAGGGAACGATGGCCCCTGTTCTCGCCGTCCCGAATTGATCGTCGAAGCGGCTCTTTACGAACGCATAGCCTCCCGACACCGTAACGTTGGCGTGGCCCTCAGCTTCCGCCAGGCGTTGTTCCGCATCACCCTGCTTCTCCCGTATTCGCGCAATTCTCAAATCCGCGCGGTCTTCCAGAGCGCGAGATATCAAGTCAGGTGCCGTGTACGGACGTGTGACAAGGGAGTAGGTAGGCGAGATAAAAACCGTCTCGTCGGTGCTAAGTCCGGCAGTTAGCCTCAATTCGACCTGCACCGCCTCAGCACTGCCCGCTAACGCCGCGCGTTGAGCCTCGATCCGGCCGATCTCCACCGATAAGAGGTCTGCTTCCAAAACCGCCGAATCGCCTTGGGCAACTCGGGCGCGAGTGAGTTCAAGCGCGCTCTGTAGGTTGCTTAGTTGTGCGTCGAGCACCTCCAGCCTCCGGGTTGATGAAACGAGTTCGACAAACCGAGTCCGGAGGTCATAACGAAGCTGGCGAAGGCGTTCTTCGTACTCCGCGGTTGCAATCTCCGACTGCCGCTCCGCCACCTCAATCCGGCGGTCGCGTTTGCCGCCGGTTTCGAATGTCTTGGAGAAGCCCGCAGAGAACTGTTCCTCCCCGACGGTTCCGACCGGACGCCCACTGACGCCGCCCGCTTGCAGCGTCGTCGCGGGGGCGACTCCGGCCTGGCGTAGAACGCCTTTGGCTTCCTCCAAACGCTGCCGGACCGCGAGAAGATCCCGATTCGACTGTTCCGCGCGCCCCAGAAGCTCGCGCAGAGTAACAGATTGCGCCCCGGCAGGAGGGCCAAAACAACACGCCAATATCAATAACTTACAAAGCGTGGACGCACACTTCGCGCGCACGCGTGGATGCAGTGAAGACACAATGACCTCCAAATGAACTTGTTAATTAACGAGTCGGAAGGAAGTCAGATTCTGGGAGGGTGATAAATAGAGGCAGGCTCGCGTTCAGGCTTCGGCGGCTCAGCGAGATCGATCGTCTCGACCTGCTGGTCGGTGGGCGTTAGCGTAATCGGGTGCGAAAAGACGATGTGTGAGCAGCAGCAGATGCAGTTGTCATCTGGCTGGCTTGTACCTTCTTGGGGAAAGCCGAAGGCTTCGCACTGATCGGGCGCGATCATATCGCAAGCGAACAACTCCGCTCCCGTGAGGAGGAGGAGAAACATTGCCGCAACGCGAAATAGAACGCGAGTCACTTCACCCTGAGGCTAGCATAGGCTGCGCTGAACTGGCGCGGACCCCTCCCTGCCCGCAATGAGTTAGACTTGTGGTTCGATGAGAACCAAGGGGTTCAATGCTGCTGCGGTAGTGTGGCTGTGCTTTGCCGCACTCCAGGCTCCCTTTGCGCATTATCATCCCGAAGAACCCGATCATCATCACGCCACGGGTCTAGCCCATCTGCATCTCGGCCACATTGAAGAGCTTCATGATGAGGCGGAAGGTCCCGAGTTAGACCACGGCGACCATGACAAGCCCGCCATCCCTCAAGAGTGGACGCCGGTCGCTCCACAGCGAATCGCCGTCGTCTACGAAGAAGTTGCCGTAGCCTCGGTCGCCGAGGTTCGCTTCGTGACTCAGGGGATCGCGACTGAGTTTGTCGTCCGCTCGCACGATCCACCGGATCGATTCGCATCTCCCGCTAGAGCCCCGCCAGTTTAATCCCGCTTTCAGCGCTACAGGTGACGTGTGTCTTCACCTGCACATTCAGAAAGGCTGGGATCCCATGTATTTCAAGAACACGCTGGCAGGAATGTCCCTGCTGGCGCTCTGCACCTCCACTTACGGACAAAGTCCAGGCGAGAAACAGTGGACCGAACAGGCTGTGCTGTCTCTGTTTGAGCAGCAGACGCCTATCAAACGAGAGACTCGCGCGGCAGCGTCAGCGTCGGTCGAAGCCCTGCGTAGCCGGACGCTGTGGCCGAATCCGATCGCGGCATATAGCCGCGAGACCGTTGGATTCACGGAATTTGTCCAGGGAGAGTGGCAACTTCCGATCTCGGGCCGGTTGGGCCTTGCCCGAAAGGCGATGGACCCGGCCCGGGATGCGGTCGAAGCCGATGGGGCCGCGCGTATCTGGGACCTCCGTTCAAGCCTACGCCTTGCGTTCTATCGCGCGCTCGCTGCCCAGCGGCAAGAGGAGTTGATCCAAGGCTCTCTTAGAGAGATTCAACAGGTGATCGACCTTCTCGCCGCACGGGAGCGGGAGGGTGAAGGCTCCCGCTACGACCACCTACGCGTGGAACGCGAAACGCTGGATCTTCGCGCCGACATAGCGATCTCTCGCGCCCGGGCACGTAACGAGAAGACGGTCTTACTCTCCTACTTGCCCGCCGATACCGCGTTGCCTTCTCTGTCAGGTGATGTAGGTTCACAGCCCTTCGCCACGTCCGCCTCCGATCTGGTCGCACAAGCTCTCCTGAATCGTGCGGATTTCCGCACCCAATCGAGCCGCCTCGCCCAATTAGGTCTGGAGCAGCAGGCTGCGGATCGGCTGCGCAGACCCGAACCGATGATCACCGCCGGCATGAAACGGACTCAAGTCGCGCCGGGGCAGAACGCAACGGGCGCTGTCATCGGAGTATCGATCTCCCTACCGCTCTTCAACAAAGGCCAGACAGAAGTGGCTCGCTTGTCAGCCGAACAGGATCGCATTCGCGCGCAGCGCGAGCAACTCACGATCCAGGTCACGGCGACGGTGAACGGCGCATATGACGTGCATGCCGCGCGAGCCGCTGCGTTGATTGCATTTGAGCGTGAAACCAGTGGGGCCGATGCAGAGCTACTGCGGATCGTCAGAGTCGGGTATGAAGAGGGCGAACTCGGCATTCTGCAACTGCTCGACGCCTACCGGTTGATGCGCCAGACAGCGCTTCGAAGACTCGAACTACAACTGGCGGTGAAAGAAAGCGAGATCGAACTGTCCCGCGCCGCGGGTATGGAGGTGACGCAATGAAGAGATCCCACTTGATCCTGATGGCCGCGCTCTTCCTTGCAGGCTGCGGGGAACAGAAATCCCTTGAATCAAAACAGGAGCCTGCCCAGGCTCCTCTTCGCCCCACCGAAAGCCAAACCTACTGGTCCGCCAAGACCGAACTCTTCGTCGAGTTTCCAGAATTGGTCCAAGGTGAGGAGAGCCGATTCGCGATCCACCTCACACGGCTGGACGACTTCAAACCCGTTGCTTCCGGTGGTTCCGAAGTGAAGGTGCTCTATGAAGACGGCGCAACGGAAACCTTCACTACAGACAAGCCTTCGAAAGCCGGAATCTTCGGCGTGACGGTGAAACCTTCGCGCAGCGGGAAGGCGGCGCTGGAGATCAAACTAATTTCACCGGCACTATCCGATACGCACACACTACGGGATGTCACCGTCTACAAAACACTGTCCGAGGTTCCGACCGGCGAGGAGACACCCACGGAGGAGATGCTGTCCTTCCTGAAGGAGCAGCAGTGGGCGCTCGACTTCGGCACGGAACTCGCCAAGCCTGCAATGTTGCGCGAGAGCATTGTAGTTCCCGCGGAAGTGACGCCGAGATCTGGAGGGGAAGTCTCGGTGACAGCGCCACTGGCGGGCCGGCTGGCCGGAGACAACTTTCCTGTCTTCGGTGCGCGGGTTACGCAAGGGCAAACGCTGGCTTCCGTTGTACCGCCAACAGCGGTCCCGAATGATCGCGCGGCGCTGGACCTCGCCAAAGCCGAAGCGGATGCTGCGCTCGACTACGCACGCCGCGATCGCGAACGCGCATCGAGGCTTGTCGACGCAGGCGCGGCTCCGGCCAAGCGTTTGGACGAGGCTCGCACGGCGGAGCGAACGGCCGAAGCTCGCCAGCACGCGGCCGAAGAGCGCATCCGGCAATTCGACGCGACGCGCGCGGCCGAGGGGATTGGAACATCCACGGCATTCGCAATCAAGGCTCCGATTGCGGGACAGGTCGTCGAGATGTCTGCATCGTCCGGGATGAACCTGAAAGGCGGTGAAACTCTCTTCCGCATTCTGGACACGGAGCGAATCTACGTCTCGGCCATCGTTCCGGAAGCGGATTACCCCCGGATTCGCACGCTGACAGGCGCGGAAATCGAGATACCGGGACTGGAGCAACCTCGTCCCGCCGGTCGCCTTGTCTCTGTCGGCAAAGTCGTGGATCCAGCAACACGGACCTTTCCCGTGGTGTACGAAGCCACGAACACGGACGGTCGCATTGCGATTAACCAGACAGTCACTATCCGATTGTTTCTCTCCAATGCCAGCCGTGGCACGACGGTCCCGGAATCGGCTCTGATCGATGACGGCGGACGTCCAGTCGTTTTCATTCAGCGCGAGGGGGAATCCTTCGTGCGCCGCCCGGTCGATGTGGGAAGAAGACAAGCTGGTTTGGTTGAGATCACTTCCGGCATTGAGCCCGGCGATCGCGTGGTCACACGTGGCGCATACCTGATCCGCCTTTCGGCGCTATCGACACAGATCCCGGCACACGGGCACGTCCACTAGGAGCGGAACCATGTTAGACGCATTGATTCGAACTTCGCTCCGCTATCGCTCGCTCGTGCTTTTTCTCGCCGTCGCGCTCTTGATCGGCGGGACATACACGGCGCTGCACACACCGCTCGACGTGCTGCCCGACCTGACGGCACCAACCGTCGTAGTCCTGATCGAAGGGCCTGGCATGGTGCCCACCGAACTCGAAGCCCAAGCAACTTTCCCGATTGAGGCTTCCATGAACGGGGCCGCAGGCGTTCGCCGCGTTCGATCCGCGACTGCCGTGGGCGTCGCGATTATCTGGGTGGAGTTCGATTGGGGACAGGATATCCTGCGCGCCCGCCAGATCGTGACGGAGAAACTCGCGCAAGCGGCTCCCTCACTGCCTTCGACCGTGAAGGCTCCTTACCTCGCGCCCGTGTCCTCGGTGATGGGCGAGATTCTATTCATCTCCCTTGAGTCCGACCATCACTCGCCGCTCGAAGTGCGAACCGTGGCAGATACCATTGTCCGGCGTCGCCTGTTGGCGGTGCCAGGAGTTTCGCAGGTGATCCCGACGGGCGGCGAACAGAAACAGTATCAAGTCCAAGTCGATCCCCGCTGGCTGCGTGAATACGAACTATCGCTTCGCGATGTGGAGATCGCACTGAGCGCCGCAAACCAGAACTCCTCCGCCGGATTCCACGTGGCAGGGGGTGAAGAGTACCTAATCCAGGGCATCGGTCGTGTTCGCACCGTGGAGGACATTGGAGGCGTTGTGATTGCCTCCCGCAAAGGGAGGCCGATCTTTGTACGGGATATCGCCGATGTGAAGATCGGCGCTGAGCTGAAACGCGGGGAGGGTTCGCACAACGGCAAGCCAGCGGTAGTCATCGGGATTCAGAAGCAACCCGGCACCAATACACTCGAACTCACCAAGGCCGTGGAGCAGACGCTAGATGACATCCAGCGGACACTGCCTGCTGGGATGACGATCAGCCGCAACCTCTTCCGTGGCGCGGATTTCATCGAGCGAGCCCTGGAGAACCTCACGCGCGCGCTGCGAGACGGCGCGATCCTGGTCGCGATCATCGTCGTTCTGTTTCTCTTCAACGTGCGAGCCGCGCTCGTCACTCTCGTTGCTCTCCCGCTCTCCCTGGTGTCAGCCGTTCTCGCGATGAGCTGGTTCGGGTTCACCATCAACAGCATGACGCTTGGTGGACTGGCGATTGCCATCGGCGAACTAGTAGATGACGCCATCATCGATGTCGAGAACGTGATCCGGCGCTTGCGCGAGAACGCTGCCCGCCCGGAGGGCGAACGCCGCGGCGCAATGGACGTGATCTACGCAGCATCCACGGAGATTCGCAGTTCTGTAGTGTTCGCGACCGTCATCGTCGTGATGGTGTTTCTGCCACTGTTCGCGCTCACCAGCGTCGAGGGACGGCTGCTGCGCCCCTTGGGATTCGCCTACATCACGAGCTTGCTCGCCTCCCTGATTGTCGCTCTGACGGTGACGCCGGCCCTCTGTTCTTTACTGCTTCCCCGGGCGAAGTCCATCCTCAACGGCACCGAACCGGTATTAGCACGAGCGCTCAAGCGGCTGTATTCGCCCGTACTTCGGGGAGTTCTACGCGTTCCGGCGCTCATCGTCATACTTGCGGTCGCGATCGTCGTAGTGGCGAGCTACCAGATGACGAAGGCTGGCCGTGCCTTCCTGCCTGAGTTCAATGAAGGCTCGCTTACCATCAGCGCCGTGACCATACCCGGCACGAGCCTTCAGGAATCGGACGCACTTGGCGCAGGGCTCGAACGGCTGTTGCTGACTGTCCCTGAAGTCGTCTCCACATCCCGGCGCACAGGCCGCGCGGAACTCGACGAACACGTGCAAGGCGTCGAGGCGGCAGAGATGGACGTCCGCCTGGAGATGAAGGACCGGCCCAAAGAGGAAGTGCTTCAGGAAATTCGCGACAAGACCACGCTCATGCCCGGCATGAACATCACCGTCGGCCAGCCGATCTCCCACCGCATCGATCATATGTTGTCAGGGGTGCGCGCCAACGTCGCGGTCAAGGTCTTCGGGGATGATCTCGCGACGCTGCGCATCCTGGCCAAAGATGTCCAAGCGGCCATGACTGGTGTGCCCGGAGTAGTCGACCTCTCCGCGGAGCAACA
The DNA here is from genome assembly GCA_902826605.1 of uncultured Acidobacteriota bacterium. Lineage (GTDB taxonomy): Bacteria > Acidobacteriota > Terriglobia > Bryobacterales > Bryobacteraceae > Palsa-187. The sequence goes on along the minus strand of CADEFM010000003.1, from coordinate 144,106 downwards.
GACGGACATCCCCACCCTTCAGGTGAAGGTGAATTCCGCTAACGCCGCGCGCTTCGGCCTGCAAACGGGCGAAGCCGCCGAAGCCCTAGAGACCGCCTACGTCGGGAAGGAGGTCAGCCGGGTCTTGGAAGGTCAAGTGAGCTTCCCGCTCGTGGTTCGCTACGGTCCGCAGGAGAAGGACTCGCTAGCGGCGATTCACAACACCCTGTTCGATACCCCGAGCGGCGCTCGGGTCCCATTAAGCGCCATCGCCGACATTCGTGAAGACCGCGGTCCCAACTTCATCATGCGCGAGTTCGTACAGCGCCGGATCGTAGTGCAGTGTAACGTTGCGGGCCGGGACCTGGTCAGCACCGTGAACGACATTCGGGATCGCGTAGCCAAACAGGTGAAGCTTCCCCAGGGGTACCACATCGAGTATGGGGGGCAGTTCGAAGCGGAGAGCCAGGCCACCCGTCTTTTGTTGATCCTCGGCGGACTTTCGATTGTGGCCATGGTGTTCCTGCTTGCCACCGTCTTCCGTTCCCTAACCGATGCCGCCGTCATCCTCCTGAACCTCCCGCTCGCTCTGGTCGGAGGAGTTGCGGGGGTATTTCTGGGCGGAGGTGTCCTCTCCGTGGCATCGATTATCGGCTTCATCACACTGTTTGGTATCGCCACTCGCAATGGAATAATGCTGATCTCGCATGTTCGCCACTTGATCGACCATGAAGGCGTCACCAATCCCCGAGACGCCATCGTCAAAGGTGCGGAAGAGCGCCTGGTGCCGATCCTCATGACGGCTCTCGCGGCGGGACTGGCGCTGATCCCGATCGCCCTGGGACGAGGTGAACCGGGGAGCGAGATTCAAGCTCCCATGGCCTTTGTCATTCTCTTTGGCCTGCTGTCCTCAACCCTTCTGAATATGCTTGTGGTCCCGGCCGCATGGATTCTAGTGCATCGCCGCATGGCAATAAAGGAGACCGCTTAATGCCTAGTCAGTTTGAGATCTCGATTCGCAGACGCAAAGTAGTTCGCTGCGCCGCGCTAACCAGGTGCTGGCACAAAACGGCAAAAGAGTCATCAAGTGTCATGAGACTCGGCAATAGCAGTAGACGAATTGCTGCGGAGCACCCCGGGGAGTGATATGGACCTCTGTCGCGTTTTCCACCAGTCGGAAGCGCCCGCCAAACTGCGAGTGCAGCCGGTTCGCATCATAGCGTTCCACTGGCAGACCACTACAGCAATCCGGCCCTTCCAGGCCAAACGTGCTGACGACGACATGGCCGCCCGGGCGGACTGTTCGAGTAACCTGCTCCACGTATGCGCCACGATCCTCAGGCGCCGTCAGGAAATGGAACACAGCTCGATCATGCCAGAGATCGAAGCTCCATGGAGCAAACGGAAGGTGCGTTACGTCCGCGCAGACCCGACTTATCGGTACCGGGCCGGGGGTGTCTCTCCGGCTCGACACTCGCAGGGCGGTCCACGAAATATCCACTACCGCAACGTGGCGATATCCCCGCCGGATCAAATCTTCGCCGAGCGTGGATTCTCCACCGCCCACATCAAGGATAGACGCGGACCTGTCTGGAACCGCCCGTTCGATCAGGCCGAGAGAAACGTCAAGATGGGGACGGTACCAACTCACCGCATCGGGAGCCTTTGTGCCATAGATGGATTCCCAGTGGGTTGAAGTGCTCACAGTAGATATCCTACGTGCTCGAAAGTACCTGTCGCCAATAGCCACTACTGCGGGTGCTGTCTCAGGGCCTCAGCACGCAGCAGAAAGCTGCCCTCGGTGACCACACGCTCCCCGGGACGCACACCCTCTGAAACAATCCGGCCGCCAGCAGTCTCATTCCCGGCCATGATCGTCCGCTGTCGAAAGCCGCCGGGCTCGCCGTCGATTGGCACAAATACGACGCTGGTCGAGCCGATCATCTGGATCGCCTGTGCCGGAACAACCGTCACTGCCGCGCCGCCATGAACGAACAGCATGTCCATGTACATCCCGAGGCGAAGTCCGCCATCCGCATTCTCGACCACGACGCGCACCTCGGCTGTTCGCGTTTGTGGATCAACCCGAGGATCGATATAGTCGACAAGCCCACGATACGTGCGTCCTGGATAAGCCGGCGTGGTGATCGTCGCTCGCGAACCAGCCCGAACCGCGGCGAAATGATCCTCCAGCAAGCTTCCTTCGATCCACACGGAGGAAAGGTCCGTAACGGTAAACAGTTCCTGCCCTGTCATCACCACTTGTCCGAGATTCAGCGAACGCGCCGTCACCACGCCGTCGATAGGCGCGGGAATCGCGACATCGGAACTAACCTGCCGCCCTGCGCGCACCTGCTCGATCTGGTCCTCGCTCAGTCCCAATAGCAACAGTCTCTGGCGCGTCTCCTCTACATGCGCCGCGTGAACCTGATGGGATGCTTCAACACCTTCCAGTTCCTCACGGCTCGCAGCCCCGAGCTTTACCAGCTCTTGTGAGCGGGTCAACTTTTTATGCTCGGCCTCCAGTTGAGCCTGGAATCCAACGAACTCGGACTGCGCCTCCGCGAGTTCGCGGCTGAACAGCTGCGCCATCACCTGACCGCGTTTCACGGTCTGCCCAAGCTCGGCCGTGACCTTCGTGGCCACGCCACCGACCAATGGACTGACCCGCACTTCTCGGTATCCGTTCGGCTGCACCATGCCTGGGACACGGATTTCGACGCTTGCGGTGTCCTGTTTCACCTCGGCATAACGGAGATTCATTCGTTCCAAGGCATCCGGCGGAATCGTTATCAGGACTTCCTCCGCGGCCGGTTGTGATGGCGTCGGCGTCGGCATCGGCATCGAGGCCATGCCGGGGGCGCTCTGATTCGGTGGGGCTGAGCCCGTCTGGTGTTGAACGAACCACGCGCCCGTACCCGCCCCTGCGATCAGTGAAATCAGGACCGTAATGACTACACCGCTTCGTTGCATAATCGTCTCCTCACTCGATGCCCGCAGCTAGCCGGACTCTCACGGATGCTTGATAGTAGCGATTGAGGGCATCAATGTAGCCGGTTTCGATCTCGATCAACCGGCGCTGTTCGGCGATCACGTCCAACAATTGATTGCGGCCCAGTTCGTACACACGACGGATTACGGCGAGGTTTTCTCGCGCTTGGTCCCGGACGCCTGGGCCGTAGATGTCAAGGCTCTCCTTTGCCTTGGACTGCTGCAGAAGAGCAGCGGCCACCTCGCGAGTTGCAATCAACTCGGCGTATTCGCGGCGGCGTTTTGCCGCGGTGAGGTCCGCCGTCGCGGTGGCGATGGCTCCTTCGTTTCGGTTCCTCGTCGGCAGAGTAATTGAGACGCCAATCGTAGCCAAGTTGAAAATCCCCTGGATTCGAGTTGGCTGCCCCAGCGGCGTTAGACCATTCAACGGGAACCCGGAGTCCATGCGTTGAAACGAGCCCGACAAACTGGCGTCCAGTTTTCCTTCTGTTTTCGCCTGTCGAACGCGGGCATCCGCGGCTTCTTCGGCGGCGCGTAATGCTTGCAGGTCCGGTCGTTGAAGCGCGCGGGTTGTAGCATCCGCGTTCGAAGCCGTCACTGGAGGCGGCTCCAGCGTGCCTCGCAAGCGAAGCTCCTCCTCTGGCTTCAAACCGGCCAAGCTCTTCAACTCCAAGAGTGCAACCCCAAGTCTCGACTCCGCATCCACGCGCATGGAGTCGATCCGATTCACTTCAACACGAAGCAGGCTCGCGTCCAAGGGAGGAATCGCCCCTTGCTCGGCTCGCGTACCTGTTAGTTGTAACGCCTCCCGATTCACGCTGAGGAGATCCATAGCGAACTGTAACTGTTGCGCCGCAGCAAGAACATCCCCGAACCTCATCGCAATCTCCCCTCGCAGGCGACGTTCAATATCGGACCGTTCCCATTCGGAGACCGAGATGCCGTGTTCCGCAACTTCAATGCGCCGATCCCGCCGACCGAACAGTTCCAAGGGTATGGACGCGCCGACCATAAAGCTGTTCATGGGGCCGCGATACTCCTGCATCCCACTCAAGTCGAGTGTTGGGTTGGGCCGCAGCCGAGCCTGCACCAAGTCACCCTGCTTTGCCGATACGCGCTGTTGCATTACGAGCACGTCACCGTTTTGCCGGAGCGCCATCTGAACAAGTTCTTCGACAGTACGGCCGCGAACTGGATCGATAACACTGGGCTGGCACCAAGCCGATGGGTACCCTAGGACTACCATCACCCATAAACACGATCGTTTTTGCACGCTGTTACCTCACGTTCGTGCTGAAAGAAGTCGTGCCTTGACCGGCTGGACCGTCCCAGCGAATCTCGAATTTCCAGGCCCCGCTCATCGCGAAGTCGCCCGTCAGTGAATATGTGCCAACCTGGCCCGCGGGCTGTAATTCCACCGGCGCCACCATCGGAGCCATACCCGGCATTGCCATCGACGAACTGACGGTCACCTTGCCCGCATCGACTGGCTGGCCGTTCGCCGAACGAAAACTCACGACAAACCGGTTCTGTCCCATCTTGAGTTCTCCCGATTCGTTCTCAAGCGCAATCGTAAGATCTCCGGACTTCTGCACACTGATCTGTTTGCCCCGTTGTGCGGTCGTCTCCTCAGCGGGCTTGTCCGTCCCGCAAGCGACAGTGACGATTGCCGCAATCGCCAGGGCGCCTAGTTTCAAGTAACGGTTCATTGTGTTTCTCCTTTTGTGGTTTGTTTGGTGGCCCTTCGTAGTTCCCGTTCCCTGAGCCATAGGAAGATCACGGGCGTAACAATCAAGACATGCAACAGCGAACTGACCATGCCCCCGAGAACAGGCGTCGCAAGGGGTTTGATGACTTCCGCTCCAACGCGCTGGCTCCACATGATCGGCAGTAGGCCGGCGACAATCGTCGAGACGGTCATCACCTTGGGTCGAAGCCGCAAGAGCGCGCCATCCATTACGGCTTCGCGCAACTGTGCGATGCCGAACGCGGCTCCATGCTCGCGCTGGCTGCGCGCGACGGACTCTTCCAGGTAGATCACCATCACCATGCCGGTCTGGACAGCGGTTCCGAACAGCGCGATGAAGCCTACCCATACGGCGACGCTGAAGTTGTAGTGAAGGAGATAGAGCAGATATACGCCGCCGGTGAGCGCAAACGGCACGGCCATCAGCACATGCGCGGCCTCGACGAAGGACCGGTACGTCAGGAAGAGTAGGATGTAGATGATCGCGAGGACGATTGGGAAGACGATCTGAAGCCGCTGACGTGCGCGCTCCTGGTTCTCGTACTGCCCACTCCAGCCAAGGTAGTAACCCGGAGGCAGACTGACCCTTTGTGGGATGACTCGCTTGGCCTCGTCTACGAATCCGCCGATGTCGCGGTCGCGAACATTCAGCAGGACGGATACCACCAACAGGCCATTCTCACTGTTGATCATCGCTGGCCCGCTGGCCGGCCGGATGGATGCCAGACGGCTCAATGGGATCTGTCCGCCGTCCGGCGCATCGACGAAAATGTTGCCAAGATCCTGCAGGCTCTTGCGGTATTCCGCCGCGTAACGCACACGCACAGGGAACCGCTTGCGTCCCTCAATCGTTGTCGTGAGATTCTTCTCGCCTATAGCCGTTTCGACGACGTCCTGGATCTCGCCGACACCAATTCCATAGCGAGCGGCTGCTGGCCGATCGATGTCGATGTCCGTATAGAGCGCGCCCGTGACTTGCTCCGGATATACATCACGAGCACCGGGGATTTGACGAACAACCTCAGCAATCTCCCGACCCTTCTGCTCCAACGTGGCCAAGTCCGCGCCGAAGACCTTGATCCCCAACTCGGATCGAATGCCAGTGCTGAGCATGTCGATGCGGTTGATGATCGGCATGGTCCAGATATTGGAAACGCCGGGAATGGCAACGGCCCGGTCCATCTCGGACTTCAGACGCTCCACTGTCATACCCGCTCGCCACTGGTCGCGCGGCTTCAGGTGGACAATCGTTTCGGTCATATTGAGGCCCGCGGGGTCCGTGGCAGTGTCCGCGCGAGCTACCTTTGCGACAGCCCAGGCGACCTCGGGAAATTTCTCGATGATCTGGTTCTGCTGTGCGGCAATCTGCGTGTTCTGTTCGAGCGAAATACTGGGGTCCGCGATAGGCATGAACATGAGATCGCCTTCGTTCAACGGAGGCATGAACTCGCTTCCGATGCGGGCTGCCAGGTATACCGCCCCGCTAAAGAGCAACAGCGCGGAGAGCAGCGTTACCATCCGATGCCGGAGCGCCCACCCCAACACCGGCCGGTAGATCCATTGCAGGAACCTCATCAGGGGGTTGTCTTGTTCCCGGTGCATCTTGCCGCCCAGCAGCAACGTGCATAGAACGGGTACCAAGGTCACGGCGATCACTGTCGCGGCTGCCATGGCCGCCGTCTTGGCAAACGCAAGCGGATGGAATAGCTTGCCCTCTTGCCCGGTCAGCGCAAACACAGGGATGAACGCCAGCAGAATGATCGTCATCGAGAAGAAGATGGGACGGCCAACCAGCTTGGTCGAATCCAATACCGTCTGCCAGATCGCGCGCCGGTCGCGCGAGTCGATGCCGGAAAGTTCGATGTGACGGAATGCGTTCTCCGTGACCACAATCCCCGCATCGACCAGCACACCTATGGCGATGGCGATCCCGGCGAGCGACATGATGTTGGAGGTGACGCTCAGATAGTGGAGGATCAGAAATGAACACAAGACCGCGAGCGGCAGCGGCAGCGTGACAATCAGAATGCTGCGGAAGTGAGCGAGAAAGATGATATGCGCAAGCGTGACGAGCAGGATCTCCTCTAGCAACGCGGTCCGCAGTGTGTCGATGGAGTTTTGGATTAGCTCGGACCGGTCATAAAACGGCACGATCTTCACGCCGCTCGGCAAGCCCAGTTGTAACTCCGCGATCTTGGCCTTCACCCGGGCGATGACTTCGTTGGGATTCGCGCCCTGCCGAGCCACAATGACGCCGCCGACGGCCTCGCTCCCGCCCTTCACGAGGGACGCCACCCGAAAAGCGTTCCCAATTCCCACCCTGGCTACATCGCGAACAAAGACCGGGACCCCCGCCTTCGCTCCGACCACGATATTCTCGATGTCCGCCACCGAGGTGACTAAGCCGAGTCCCCGAACCATCGACCAAGATCCGTTCGATTCCAGGACATTGCCGCCAACATTCAAGTTGCTGCGCATGACGGCATCGACGACTTTGCTAAGCGGTAGCCCGTACGTCCGCAGGCGATTCGGGTCCAGATCGATCTGATACTGCTGGACCTGCCCGCCGACACTCGCAACCTCGGCTACACCGGTCACGGCATTCAACTGGTAGCGAATGAACCAGTCTTGTAGTGTTCGCAAGTCCCGAAGGCTCTGTCCCTCACCCTCGACCGTGTACCAGAAGACGTGACCCACACCGGTGGCGTCCGGGCCAAGTGTCGGGACGACACCGGGCGGCAGTTGCCTGGTTACGAGATTCAATCTCTCCAGAACTCGAGTGCGCGCGAAGTAAAGGTCCACGTCGTCCTCAAAGATCACGAAGATCATTGAGAACCCGAACGCCGACCCGGATCGCACGACGCGCACACCGGGCAATCCTTGAAGGCTGACCGTAAGCGGGTACGTAACCTGGTCTTCCACTTCCTGAGGACTGCGGCCCGTCCAGTCCGTGAAAACGATCACCTGGTTATCGCTCAGGTCTGGGATCGCATCGACGGGGCTGCGGGACATGGCCCACCATCCCCAGGCTCCAATGCCAAGGTAGAACGCAATGACAAGAAAACGATTCTTCAGTGAGAACTCGATCAGAGACTGAATCACAGAATCTCCCAACGCCGCGTGGCGCAACTATTGACGCCCCGTCAAAAGACGGGCAGACACACTTCGAGTGGGTTGGAAGGAACTAGATCAGGAAGGAACCGGTCAACACGACCAAGTCCGGTGGAGAGTCTGCAAGCGGATCGAAATGAGGAGCCCGTTGCCATCGGACATCATTGAACGAAAACAACTTATCGGCTGGAATAATACGTCCCGGCAGATCCGGGACAACAGCGGCCAGGGTTGTGTTCGTATCCTGATGCGAGAACGGCATCGTCGCGCAGGAACGTTCGGATTTGGAGGATTGGGACTTCTTCTGGTCGGACGGCGAAGACTGCTTGCACTTGCCGTGCTTGCAGCAGTCGTCTTTCGCCCCAGGCACCATGAAGAACTGTTCACAAGAGACACACCCGCCCCACAGGTAGGTCGCGAGGACCAGGAAGGAGCAGAGAATGTTGAAATGACGCCGCACGAAACTCTCTAACGTCAGCATACACGGGTTGGGGCCCAAGCGTTCGGTTTTCTTGAGCCATGCACCCGCTGGAACGTGCCTCTTTCAGGGCGCTCTGCCTCATTTGAGGCAGCAACCTCTCACGCAGGTCAACAAATTCCATGTTTTTGGCCACTCCTACAATGGCCCTCGCCTTGCATATTCAGGCGCGCAAAGAAGAACAGGAGACCTATGAATCGTCGGCAACTCATTATCGCGACAGCCACCGCCGTGATCGCCGGAACCGCCATCGCTGCCCCTGCAAAAGAAGGCTCGGTCGTCGTGGAAGCCTGCTACGCCTGCATGAAGACCGGGGAACTGTGTCTGGCCATGTGCAACGACATGCTTGGCCGTGGGATGACCAACGTTGCGGACTGTCAGAAGCGAGTGGCCGACATGCTCACCCTGTGTGAAGCGATGGGGACGATGGCCGCTCGAAACACGGCACCCCCGGCCCGACTGAAGGCGTTGGCAACGATGTGTGCGGATACCTGCCGAGACTGCGAGAAGGCGTGCAGGCCGAACGCGGCGATGGCCGAATGTAAGGCCTGTATAGAAGACGCCGTCAGATGCGCGAAGGCCTGCGACGCCTTTGCCAAGGGGTGATCGCCAAGAATCGCGGACCTCCAAGTGCTATTCGAGATTTAGGTGACCATATGAAAAATACAAAGCACAACGACGTCGTAACGAGAACGGTTTTCGAATGCCAACATGCAGACGCAAGCTCGGTGTTCCTTGCGGGCACCTTCAACGATTGGAATCCGGAGACAACTCCGATGGTTCGGGCCGACGACGTCGCTTGGCGAATTGCACTAGAGTTAGCACCCGGGAGGTACGAATACAAGTTTGTAATCGACGGGAAGTGGTGCTGTGAGGCTGGGCGTGATGACTGGGCTGGCTGCTCCAACTGCGTTCGGAATGATTTGGGGATCGAATGTGCAACATGCACCCCGAACGCATTCGGCACGATGAATCGAGTCCGGGAAGTTACTAGTCCAGAGCGTATCGCTAGTTCCAGTCACGCGGCGTAGTGCTGGCCGGGAATACCCTCGCTCGATGCTTCCCAAAACAGGCTCTTAACAGCAACCGACGGCTTCTCCGCGAATACTGCCCGGTGGGACGAGTCTCATGGGTGTGCCTCAAATCCGGCAGTGGGCAAGTGAGTAACCGTTCACTCGCTCCAGAGTCTACAGAGTAGAGGTGAGGACCCCTCGTGCGGAGGAGCAATGCAACATCAAGGCAGCATGACCAGCAGCCGAACCCATACGATGCCCTATCGTCGCCTCGCAACGATGGTGGGCCTGTCATTCGCCTCGATGTACATCCTGATGTATGCGATGGTGGATCGAGTCGATAATCTCTATCCTAATCTCAACCAACTCTACATGGCCGCTCTAATGACGGCGCCGATGCTGATCATTGAGCTGTTGCTGATGAAGGAGATGTATTCCAATAGGAAGCTCAATCTCCTCCTCGTCGCCGCTGGCGTGGCCGCATTGTTCTCTGCTTTTAGTTTGATCCGTCAGCAGGTTGCTATCGGGGACAGGCAGTTTCTAAAATCGATGATTCCCCATCACGCGGGCGCGATCCTCATGTGCCAACAGGCTCCCGTTCACTCCCCTGAGGTCACGCAGCTCTGCCAGAGTATTATTTCGAGTCAGCAGCATGAAATCGAGCAAATGAAGGCGCTGCTTGCTCAGCAATAAAGCTACTCGTTCCGGCGCTGCCTCATATCCGCCCCGTTCTGCCTCATTTCAGGCATCCGCGAAAATTTCGCAATCGTAAAACCTAGTTTTCACTCGACTTGGGGAGCGGCCACATTCTTGCAATACCTCCCGTAACACTCCAGACTGCGAATTCGAAATTCAGAAGATGCCGGATCTCAGGGAGCGTTCAAGAGGAGACCCATTATGAAAAGACACCGAGTATTGAACGGACTTGCGTCAGCAGTGGCAGTTCTGATGATCGGAACGGGCACAGTCGGCATTCACGCACAAACCACCATGAAGGGTCCCGCGCCGGTGACCAAGAGCGCGGACAAGAGTCTTGCGGATGAACTAAGCCAGCTACGGGAGCAGGTCGCCAAGTTGCAAAGCGCCGTTGGGCAGAAGGGAATGGCACAGAAGTCCACCGGAATGCCTGGGATGCAATCGCAAGGAGCACAAAGCGGGATGCAGCCGCAGGGCGCCATGGGGATGATGTCGATGATGGAGAACGAGCGCAGTTCTTCGATGTCGTCGTCCACCAGTCCAATGCCGATGCAAGGCATGTCCGGGATGGAAATGATGGGGCGCATGGCGGGAGCCCCTCAGATGGCAGGCCAAGCCGCACTGCCAGGATTCCCGGGTCTGTCGCACCTCTACCATGTTGGCGCTACAGACTTCTTTCTGGATCATCCCGAGCACATCACCCTCTCCGCCGATCAGCAGAAGAAACTCGGCCAGATAAAAGAGAAGGCCCTGTTAGAGAGAGCCTCCGCACAACGTAAGATCGATGAAGCGGAGCAGCAGTTGTTCACGCTCACCGGGGCCGATCAGCCAAAGCTTCAGGAGATCCAGGCGCAGGTTAAGGCCATCGGAGAGCTGCAGGGTCTGCAACGGGTTGCCTATATCCAAGCAGTTGGGCAGGCTGCGCAGGTCCTGACCGACGAGCAGCGGAAGAGCGTGGTCGGCTCTGCTGACAGCGAAGCGGCACAGTCTCACGACCATCACTAGATCGCGGAATGGCGCTCGGTTCGATATGACACATGTTCCACGGGGATATCTTTGTCTTTGGTTGTTGCTCGTGTGGATGATCCCAGGACGAGCTCAGGCTCCGGCTGAGCATGACAGCCATCATCCTCAAGAAGGCTCTAATCAGGGCACCAGTGCCAAAGGGTCCACGTCCACGAGTGGGATGGGCGGGGAGATGGAGAGGATGATGCGGCAAATGCTGAATCCGCCGCCCAAAGAGCTTTACCCCACGCTCATGAGCCTGCCGGAGTTGTCTCCGGCAAAGCGGGCGGAAATCGAACGGGAGGCTCACAGCCGCATGGTGGCGGGGACGCGCCTGATGTCGCAAGGCTTGACGCGCATGCCTCCGCTCGTGGAACGCAAAGATTATCCTTCGCTTCAGAAGGCCACTGAGCAAGTGCGTCAGGGGCTTGCTCAATTTGAGAGTGGGCTGGCTGCACACCGTGCCATCAACGAAGGCAAAGCCCCGTCAGCCGTCGCACTGGAATGGTTCCGGACAGAAATGAGCCTACCCAGCCCCTTGGACACAACCGGCAAATCCGGCGACTCTCCCGTCCCTCAGTGGTTCCATCCCGCTGTCATGGTGTTGCTGAGCGGTTTCGCCGCTGCAATGATCGGCATGTACTTCTTCAAGATGCATCGGGCCGCAGTGCTTTTGGCGGGATTGCGAGTTCAGCCACAGACGACTACAGCCCCGACGGTGCCGTTAACGCCAGCAACGAAACCTACAGATCCCGCTTTGCCCGGGAGTGGTTGGTCCGGCACGTTGCGCGTAGCAAGGATCTTCCAGGAAACGCCCGACGTCAAAACCTTCCGTCTCGCCTCAACCCGCCCGGATGGCTTCCCGTTCAGCTTCGAGCCCGGCCAATTCTTGACCGTCGCTGCCCCAATTGGTGGCAAGACGGTGAAGAGATCCTATTCCATCGCATCGTCGCCATGTTGCCACGGATGGTGCGATATCACTGTCAAGAATGCACCGGGCGGAGCGGTTTCAAGCTACCTCCACACTCAAATCAAAGAGGGGGACCATCTCGACGTCGAAGGACCCTGGGGAAGATTCACATTCCGCGGTCATGAGGCTCCGAACGTTGTGTTTATAGCAGGTGGAGTTGGCATCACACCGCTAATGAGTTCTATCCGTTACCTGACAGACCAGAGTTGGCCCGGGCGAATCGACCTTCTCTACGCCTGTTCTTCCATGACTAACATCATCTTCAAGGAAGAACTCGACTATCTTCGCCGCCACCCGAACCTGCACGTAACCATTGTTCTTAGCAAAGAAGAGTCCTCAGCGTGGACCGGGAAGCGCGGGTACATCACGCGCGAGCTTCTCCAGGAAGCGGTCCCGGATCTAAGTCAGCGAAGGATTCACCTCTGCGGGCCTCCGCCCATGATGGAATCCGTCAAAGCGGACTTGACGGCTCTCGGCGTTCCACCGGCGCAAGTTCATACCGAGCTCTTTATCGCGCCCGAAACGCGGGGAAGAGATATCGCGGCCTCGGCGACGGCGAAGACCTACGCGTGCGTTTTCCAGAGATCCAATAAGTCCGCCATTGCCAAGCCGGGGCATACGGTCCTGGAGACCGCGGAAGAGAATGGAGTTGCCATCGACTACTCGTGCCGCCAGGGCTTCTGTGGGGTGTGCAAGGTCAAGTTGCTGGAAGGCTCGGTATCCATGGCGGTCCAGGACGGACTCTCGTCCAGGGATAGGGCCAGTCAAGTCATCCTTGCGTGTCAGGCTATCCCCGAGACGGATGTGAAAATCGACGCGTGACCGATTATGAAAGAGAGCGAACGCATCGTCGTCACCGAGATTACCGTCCTCATGCTGCTGGTGTGGCTGGGATTTCTGGTGCATCAATCGCCGCGCTTTCCCGGCAGCTTTTGGGGCAGCATGCTCGGAATCGCGGGTGCTGCCTTGATGCTGGTGCCTCTCGTCTACTCCGTCATCAAACGCGTACCGGTGCTTCGATCGCACCTCCCGCCCTTGCTCTCCATGAGGACGCTACTCGCTTGGCATGTGTACGCCGGGCTCACGGGGCCGATCCTTGCCTTACTCCATACGGGCCACAAATTCGATAGTCCCCTGGGGATCGGCCTAACCGCAATCATGCTCGTGGTCGCCATCAGCGGATTCATCGGGAGATACCTGTACCTGCGAGCCGCGGAGGATCGGACAACCAAGGAAGACCTGCTGGCTGGGCTGCAAGATGCCTATCGCACTCTCAGCTCGAACTTCCGGCCGGCTCAGGTGCTGGAGTTCGCGAGTTCAGAGAACCAGATCGTCTCGCTGGCGGAATCGATCGCGGATGTAGAATATGCGATCAAGACAGACGAACTATTCAAACGTTTCTTCCGCTTGTGGCTTAAGGTCCATGTTCTGATTGCGAGTATCTTCTATCTCGCACTGGGCCTGCATATCTGGTCGGCGATTCATTTTGGACTTCGGTGGTATTGGCCGGGAGCACAGTTATGAAGTGGATACTCCCCGTCGTTCTGTTTCTTGCAGCTACATCTCTCGTTTACTCATATCGAAACGAGATCTCGAATACCATGGATTACCCGCAGGTCAGGAGGCTGGTGAATCCGGGACCACTCTCTGCGGGACACGGCGATTTAGAGGGCCGTTGCGAGAGTTGTCATGCGGCAAACGGCGGCGTGCGTGCCGATCGCTGCATCGTCTGTCACGCCAACAACCAGAGGTTGCTTCAGCGGCAGCCAACGGCATTTCACGCAACCATCGGGGAGTGCGCAACCTGTCATTTTGAACATATTGGAAAGCAGCAGCGACCGATCCGTATGGATCATGCGCTACTTGCGAGCGCCGGTGCACGAACACAGAGGAACGCACCACCCGCGAGCTCCGTGTTCGCCCCTTTCCTTGAGAACGCGAGGCTAGCCAACCCAGAGGCCACCTTGAAGTGCGCTACGTGCCATGCCGTCGAAGACAAGCACGTTGGATTATTTGGGCAGGAATGCAGCGCCTGCCATGCCGTGGCCAGTTGGAAGATCCCTGGTTACCGCCATCCTCCAGAATCATCCCTCGACTGTGCCCAGTGCCATCAGGCTCCTCCCAGTCATTACATGGAGCACTTTCACATGGTTTCGGAAAAGGTTGCACGCGTGGAACACGCGAACGTGAAGCAGTGCTACCTGTGCCATCAGACCACCGTCTGGAACGACATCCGAGGAGTTGGCTACTACAAACATCATTGAAGGCACTCAGCGTGCAACGAGAATCGTATGAATCGACAAATCTCAAGACGACCATTTCTAAAAGGCGCTGGCTTATTTGGGGCAGCCGCCCTTCTTGACGGTATAGTTCCGCCTTGGGCGAGCCCTCTGGCTGCGCAGTCGTCGAGTTCCTCGCAATTGAGCGGAAGCGTGATTGACCTGACCATTTCAGAGATTCCGATTCGGGTTGGCGATCGACGGGGCACAGCGACAGCGATCAACGGAACAGTACCTGGACCCTTGATCCGGCTACGCGAGGGGCAGGATGTCACGATCAATGTCACGAACAAGTTAAAGGTAGATACTTCGATTCACTGGCACGGGGTCTTGGTTCCACCGGAGATGGATGGGGTCCCTGGCGTCAGCTTTGGAGGCATCAAACCGGGTGAGACCTTCACCTACAAGTTCCCGATCACGCAGTACGGCACCTATTGGTATCACAGCCACTCGGCAGGACAGGAACAAGCCGGACTCTACGCACCCATCATTTTCGATCCAGCCAAGCAGGACCCGGTGCAGTATGACCGGGAGTATGTGGTCGTAGTCGCTGACTGGACTCCGCGATCTGAAGACGAGATGATTTCGAAGCTAAAGAAGCGTCCTGGCTACTTTAACTTCCAGCAACGCACCGTACGCGAGTTTGCCGCCGACGTGAAGCAGTTCGGATGGAAGTCCGCCATGGACAACTATCTGATGTGGTCGCAAATGAGGATGGATGCCACTGACCTCGAGGACGTCACCGGGTCTACCTACACGTACCCGATAAATGGTCTGGCGCCAGAGGAGAACTGGACTGCCGTGTTCACCCCAGGCCAGCGTGTGCGCCTGAGATTTATCAACGTCAGCGCGATGACGTTCCACGACGTCCGTATTCCGGGCTTGAAGATGACGATCGTCCAGGCCGATGGGCAGAACGTTCAACCGGTGGAAGTCGATGAATTCCGGTTTGGGCCAGCCGAGACCTATGACGTGATTGTCACGCCGACGGAGGACCAAGCCTACACGATCTTTACCGAGCCTCTGGATCGAAGCGGCTACGGGCGAGGAACGCTCGCACCCAGGGTCGGCATTACAGCCCCCATCCCTGAGCGGCGCCCCCGCTCGCTGCGCACGATGTCCGACATGGGCATGAGCATGTCGGGCTCTATGGCGGGGATGCGGCTCGAAATGGACAAGACAATGAAAGCAGGCGGGATCATGGACCACGGTGTCCAGGGAGCGTCCAGTCACGAAGGACATGAGCCTGCGAATGCAACGGAGCATCCGCCTGGACACAACATGGCGGCAATGAATGCTCCGTCTCCACTCCCTGCGGCAGGGCCGGTTCCTCATCCCAAAGACGGTCATGGCTCCGGGAACCAGACAATCCCGGATGCCACCAAGTCTCAATTGGACAAACCAGGCATCGGACTCGGCGGTAGCGAGCGCCGGGTGCTCGTCTACACCGATTTGAAAGCGCTTGAGCCGTTCTACGACACCCGCCCTCCGCAACGAGAGCTTGAGATTCACCTAACCGGAAATATGGAGCGGTTTATGTGGTCCTTCGATGGGAAAAAGTTCTCCCAGGCCAAGGAGCCGATTCACTTCCGGTTCGGAGAGCGCCTGCGTTGGACTTTTGTGAACGACACAATGATGGAGCACACCCTCCATTTACACGGCATGTGGATGCATCTGGAGAACGGCGCGGGCGAGTTTCTGCCCCGTAAACATACGGTGATCGTGAAACCGGCGGAGCGCGTTTCCGTAGCGATCACGCCGGACGCGAAGGGGCCGTGGGCCTTCCATTGTCATCTACTGCTCCACATGGCAACCGGTATGTTCAGAGTGGTCCAAGTCTCTGATGAGGGGCGCAGCGCATGAGACACAGACTACTTCTTGTCATCTTTGTGGCCACCTTGCAGGGAGTCGCGGCCCAAGTACCGTCCTCTACCCCGCCGAAGCTGTACCCACGAAAAGACTGGCCTCAACCTGTCGAAGATGAAGTCCGGCGAACGTTAATTCTCGCTGACATATTGGAATACCGGGCCTCGCGGGAGGGTGGCGATTTCCGGTGGGATGCTGAAGGCTGGCACGGCAACGACTACAACCGCATCTGGTTTAAGAGCGAAGGCGAGCGGAACACGGCCCTCAAAGCAGACTACGATATCGATGCGCAGCTTCTCTACGGCCGATTCCTCAAACGGTACTATGACTTTCAGATCGGCCCCAGGATCGAAACGCAAACGTTCCAGGGGCGGAATGTTACCCGCCTGCACGGCGCGTTAGGTATCGAAGGTCTAGTCCCGTACAACTACGACATTGAGGCGCTCCTCTTTGTGAGCCAGAACGGCGATGTGTCCGGGCGCGTGACGTTCACCAAAGACATTCTCCTTTCGCAGCGGCTAATTCTGCAGGGTCGATTTGAAACCCTCCTCGCGGCTCAACGAGTCGAGCGATTCACCATGGGCTCCGGCCTCAATAACCTCGAAGGTGGTTTGCGGCTCCGGTACGAAGCACGGCGCGAGTTTGCGCCATACGTGGGTGTTTCTTTCGACCGGAGTTTCTTCGGCACGGCCGATCTTGTGCGCGCTCAAGGGGGCGACCCGGCGCAGATCCGCTTCGTAGCGGGGATTCGGTTCTGGCAATGAAGAAGCGCACGATTCTTGTGGTTGACGACGACGAGAGCCTGCGCCGGGTAACGCAGGTCCAGCTCGAAGATGAAGGCTACGCCGTTACAACAGCGTCCGACGCCAACGAAGCGGTGCGCATTCTTTCGAGCAAACCCCAGGACTTGGTCGTGACAGACCTGAGCATGCCCGGCCGGTCGGGATTGGACCTTTTACGGGAAATCCGCGCTAGCCACCCAGGGACGATAGTCGTCCTAATGACCGCCTTTGGGACAGTGGAAAGCGCCGTCGAAGCAATGCGTGTCGGTGCCTATGACTACATCACCAAACCGGTAAATCCCGACAATCTGCGAATGGTCGTCAAGAAAGCTGTCGAGTACCTGTCTCTCAATGAAGAGGCCGAATCCCTCAGGAACGTGCTAGGGGTTCGTTGCGGCTTCGAAGACATCGTGGGAAACTCCGCGGCCCTTATCTCGGTCATCGAAAAAGCCCAGCGGGCGGCGAGAACCGACGCCACCGTCATGATCTACGGAGAGACGGGAACAGGAAAGGAGAGGATCGCGACCGGCATCCATCAACGTAGTTCCCGATCCTCGAAGCCTCTGGTAACTCTAAACTGTGGTGCAATCCCGCCCGAACTGCTGGAGTCCGAACTGTTCGGTCACACCAAGGGCGCGTTTACGGGAGCAACCGAGTCGAAAAAGGGACGCGTGGAGGCAGCGAATTGTGGAACACTCTTCCTTGACGAGATCGGTGACATGCCGCTCGATCTTCAGCTCAAGATTCTGCGGCTACTGCAAAACCGCGAGCTCGAAAAGGTGGGGGCACCCGCGCCGCTGAAGATAGACGTCCGCATTATCGCGGCAACTCACCGGGATCTCCGAGCCTTAGTTTCGGAAGGCCGCTTCCGCGAGGACCTCTACTATCGGCTCAATGTTGTCCCAATCGAGTTGCCGGCCTTGCGGGACCGAAAAGACGACATTCCGGCTTTGGTTCAACACTTCTGGGAGCGATCGCTTGCGAAACACTCCAAGGCGGGTCCTAAAATGCCGACCCACCTGCTGCGATACTTAACGCACTACGATTGGCCAGGAAATGTCCGCGAACTGGAGAACTTGATCGAAAGGCTAGTTGTCCTGAGCGATGGTGACGAAGTCTCCGCGGAGGACCTACCTGAAGCCCTCCAATCACGGCAGTCCCCGCTCACCGCCCTGCGGCTTCAATTGCCGCGCGAAGGAATCAGCCTTGAAAGGCTGGAGAGGGAGGTACTCCAGCAGGCTCTCGCCAGGTTCGGCGGCAACCAAACGCGCGCCGCCCATTACCTCGGGCTAAGCCGAAAGACGTTGATCTATCGGATGGAGAAGTTCAGCCTGAGAAACGGGCGTGACACTTGAAAAAGTGGCTTGGAGTCTTTGGCGTGATGCTGGCCATCACCGTGGCGCACTATCAAGTGTCTCCCGAGCACTACCTCTGGCACGAAATCCTGGAACGTCTCTACTACCTCCCCATCGTATTCGCTGCGTGGTCATTCGGACGCTTCGGGGGAGTATTTGCAGCGGCCTGCGCGATGGTTTGTTACCTTCCACACATCCTTCCAGCCTCCAACGGATCACCGCAACTATTAGCCTCCAAATACGCGGAGATGGTCATCTTTCTAGCAGTTGGGTTTGTAACCGGCCTACTCTCAGACCGGGAGCGGCAACGGCGCGACGAACTAGTGACCGCGGGGGCAGAGCTGGAAAACACCCATGCGGAGCTCCAACGTAGCGTCAGTCAGCTACGGCAGGCAGACCGTCTATCCGCAATTGGTCAGCTTGTTGCCGGCTTGGCGCACGAGATCCGAAACCCGTTAGGAAGCATCGAAGGTGCCGTGGACATCTGCAGCAGAACGAGCCAAGAGGAGCGGCGTAGCGAGTTTTTCGGAATCATCAAGAAGGAGACTGCCCGGCTCAATACATTGCTAACAGGTCTTCTGGACTTCGCTCGAACAAGGACTCCGCAAGTACGTCTCGTGAGAGTCCAGACTGTTGTGAGCGCGGTAACCGACCTCGTCAACCACACCGCTCAGCAACGCGAAATTCGCATTCTGTCCGATGTCTCGTCTGCATTGGAAGCCGAGTGTGACCCGGGCCAGATCCAGCAGGCAGTCATGAACGTGACTCTGAATGCGATCCAGGCGACCCGCTCCGGAGGTACCGTTCGCATTTCCGTGACGGAGAGCAACGGAATGATCGCGCTCCGCGTTCAGGACGAAGGCTCCGGCATGACAGATGGCGACCTCACACATCTCTTCGACCCGTTCTTCACAACCAAAGAAGCCGGCACGGGTCTAGGTCTCGCGATCTCGTATCAGATCCTTCTCCAGCACGGAGGCCAGATCACCGCTGAGCGCAACAGGGACCTCGGGATGACCTTCACGCTGCGATTCCCCCGAAGACAAGCCGCATAGGATGCCTCATTTCAGGCAGCCACTGGCGCATCTGAGGCTAACGGAGACCCTTTGGCCGCTAAAAGCAATGATTTACGAGGGTTACGGTTTGGCCCATCGCATGCACTCTTGTACTGCGAAAGCGAGGCAAGGCCCGCCGTCCAAGATCGATGGCCCAAACATGACCGCGTGAGTTGTGATTGCCTCGCGACATTCCAACTACTTCAAAAGGAGATTTCAACAATGACAAAGTTTCTGAATATTGCACGTACCCTGGTCTTGGTCGCAGGGGCCGCCTTCATAACCACCTCGATGGCGAATGCCCAATTGCTCAACAAAGCCCAACTGAAGGAATTGACGGCGACCGCAAAGACGGCGCAGGATCACGAGAAGCTCGCGAAGCATTTCGACGCCAAAGCCGCCGAATACGAGACGGACGCGAAGGATTACGAGGAACTGGCCGCGGTACACCGCAACAATGGCCACAGTTCCAAGCATCCTATGAGCGGACTGACGGAAGAGCATTGCAGGTATTTCGCGGCGGAAGCACGGCGCGCGGCAGGCGAAGCGAAGAAGGTTGCCGCAGATCATCGAGAAATGGCCAAGGGCGACACCGGCAAGTAGTCCGCCGCAGAAAACTGAGGGCGTAGCCATGGGCAGTCTGTCGAACACCGAGGTTGGCCGTAAGCTCAAGGCTGCCGGGCCAACCTCTTCGGTGGCCGGGGCGCTCACACGCCACCGTGAAACGTCGGTGGTCGTGCAGGCAAGTCCCGACGCCACATTCTCTTTTCTTGATGATCACGCTCGGCTGTCAGCCCACATGAGCAAGCGGTCGTGGATGATGGCTGGCTCCCGAATGTCCATTGACATGGACGACGCACAGGGACGTAGCGTCGGGTCCAGCATTCGGTTAAGCGGTCGGATTCTGGGGCTCCGTCTGTCGGTCGATGAGGTGGTTGCCGAGCGAAACGCTCCGCTGAGAAAAGTGTGGCGCACGACAGTTCCGCCCCGTTTGCTGATCATCGGGTCGTACCAAATGGGTTTCAACATCGAGCCACAAGCCGGCCAATCACGATTGCTGGTCTTTATCGACTACTCCCTGCCAGACGGCTTGCTGAGCCGATGGCTGGGTCGCGTGGTTGGAGGGTTCTACGCACAGTGGTGTACAAACCGCATGGCGAATGACGCAGCCGCTCACTTTGCGGCAGTTTGAGGTGAATGATGGAAGGCCTGGGATCGCTGTTGCTGTTCGCTTTGATGTTCTACCTCATGATGAGGTTTGGTTGTGGAGCGCACATGATTCATGGGCATGGCAGCCATGACGACCACCCTGCGAAATCGCCATCGGGCTCGATCAAGGACCCTGTGTGCGGAATGGACGTAGCCGAAGGCGAAGGATACGCGAGAACGTTTGAGGGGCGGCCGCTGCGGTTTTGCAGCCGCCGGTGCCTTGATCGATTCGAATCAAACCCAGGTGACTATCCCGCGAAAGTAGGTCTTGCAAAATGAGGAGTCGGATCTCGCTGTTTGCTGTGGGACACGCTACAAGCATCTTCTTGGCGATCACATTCGCAATATGTGTTGGATTTGACTTGCTGTTTCCTTCTCACGCCATGTATCAGTCGTGGCAGAAGTTATTGCCGGGCTTCGAATGGATCAGCGCGAAGAGTTTCACCATTGGTTTGATCGAGAGCTATGGTTACGGATGGTATGTAGCCCTGATCTGGGTCCCTCTGTACAACTTCTTTGCTGCGCGCGCGTTACCCCGGAAGTGAGCAACCCTCCAGCCCCCACGCCCCTCCTGAGTCGCTGGCACAGAAAGTGTAGTGTAAGGTCAGGAGCAGTCGTCCGTCAGCGGGAATGGAGAAACGAGAATGGCTCAACACCTACATGATCACTCGCACCAGGCTACGACTGCCGCACACGTGAAGGACCCCGTATGCGGAATGGACGTGAACCCGGAGACCGCAGCCGGTCACGCTCAATACGGCGGCCAGACGTATCACTTCTGCAGCCGTCACTGCGTGACGAAGTTCGAGGCGGATCCCAGCAAATACGTCGGTCCGCCCCAGACACGGCCTCCCTCTACAAGCACGGCGGCGGTTGACCACACCTGCCCGATGCATCCGGAGGTCTTACAAAAGGGCCCCGGGAATTGCCCTTCTTGCGGGATGGCGTTAGAGCCAGTCACTGTGGCACCGCCGGCCACTCGGACAGAGTACACGTGCCCTATGCATCCCGAAATTGTACGGGATGCCCCGGGAAGCTGCCCGATCTGCGGTATGGCCCTGGAACCGCGCACAGTAACGATCGACGAAGGGGAAAATGCCGAGTTAGTGGATATGCGACGGCGGTTTTGGGTGTCCGCTGTTCTCACTATTCCGGTGCTTCTGTCCGCGATGGGCGAGTCACTCGTCGATCTGCATGAACTCGTCTCTCCGCAAACACGCACCTTCTTTGAAGCACTCCTTGCCACTCCGGTGGTGCTCTGGGGAGGCTGGCCGTTCTTCGTCCGCGGTTGGCAGTCCGTTGTGAATCGAAGCTTGAATATGTTCACGTTAATCGGCCTGGGCACGGGTGCCGCTTACATCTATAGCGTGATCGCGACGTTGGCGCCACAACTCTTTCCACCGTCTTTCGCGGACCATTCAGGCCGGGTAGCTGTATATTTCGAAGCGGCGGCAGTCATCGTAACTCTCGTGTTGCTCGGCCAAGTGCTGGAATTGCGCGCTCGAAGCCAAACGGGAGCAGCCATCAAAGCCCTGCTGGGTTTGGCGCCGAAAACGGCGCGCCTGCTCCGCGAAGACGGCAGCGAGTCCGACGTTCCTCTGGAGCACGTCAAGGTAGGCGACCGATTGCGAGTCCGGCCCGGAGAGAAGGTGCCAGTCGATGGGACCGTACTCGAAGGCACCAGTTCGGTGGATGAATCCATGGTGACGGGCGAGCCCATTCCTGTCGAAAAGCAGCCTGGCACGCGAGTTACCGGCGCGACCATTAACGGAACCGGCGGTCTAATTATGAAGGCTGAAAGAGTCGGCTCCGATACGCTGCTCTCTCAGATCGTTCACATGGTGTCTCAAGCGCAGCGAAGCCGCGCGCCCATTCAGAAGCTTGCGGACCTAGTCGCCGGCTACTTCGTTCCGGTCGTCGTAGCCATCGCAGTAGTCACATTTGGCGTATGGGCACTGTGGGGTCCGGAACCCCGGATGGCGCACGCTCTGATCAACGCAGTCGCGGTGCTCATCATCGCTTGCCCCTGCGCACTTGGGCTGGCGACGCCGATGTCGATCATGGTCGCGATGGGCAAAGGGGCGACGATGGGCGTCCTCTTCAAAAACGCGGAGGCGATTGAATCGCTTCGCAAGGTCGATACGCTCGTCGTTGATAAAACTGGCACGCTCACCGAAGGCAAACCGAAGCTAGTAGGTGTCAAACCGACACCGAACTTCACGGAACAGCAGGTTCTCCAATGGGCGGGATCGCTCGAACGCGCCAGTGAACATCCGCTCGCCGCAGCCATCGTCGCCGGGGCACAACAGAGGGGAGTGGAGTTCGTTCCGGTAGAAGGATTTCAATCCGTCACGGGGCAAGGTGTTCAGGCACTTTTCGGGGCAAATCGCGTCTCGCTGGGGAACCGCCGGCTGATGGAAGCTGGAGGCGTATCCATCGACGCCACGAACCAGGAAGCCGAGCAGATGCGCGCAGACGGGCAGACCGTCATGTACCTAAGCGCAAACGGCTCGCTCGCCGGCCTGATTGGCGTTGCCGATCCAATCAAAGCCACGACAGTAGACGCTATCGAGGAACTTCATAAAGAGGGCATCCGAGTAGTCATGCTCACGGGTGACAGCCGCACAACGGCGATGGCCGTTGCGGCAAAACTGAAGATCGACGAAGTGATCGCCGAGGTCCAGCCGCAAGACAAGCGGGAGAAGGTGCAATCTCTCCAACGAGAGGGAAAGTTTGTGGCCATGGCAGGCGATGGAATCAACGATGCTCCCGCTCTGGCGCAAGCACAGGTTGGGATCGCGATGGGCACCGGCACCGACGTGGCCATGGAAAGTGCGGGGGTCACCT
Source organism: uncultured Acidobacteriota bacterium (assembly GCA_902826605.1). Classification (GTDB taxonomy): domain Bacteria; phylum Acidobacteriota; class Terriglobia; order Bryobacterales; family Bryobacteraceae; genus Palsa-187. Next base: position 120,723 of record CADEFM010000003.1, on the reverse strand, counting down.
TGGTCAAGGGCGATCTTCGAGGTATCGCCCGCGCCCGGCTGCTGAGTCACGCCACGATGCGCAACATTCGGCAGAACCTCTTCTTCGCCTTCGTCTACAACGCCCTGGGCGTGCCTGTCGCTGCCGGAGTGCTATATCCCATCTTCGGCCTGTTACTGAGCCCCATGATCGCCGCGGCAGCCATGAGCTTCAGTTCCGTCTCCGTCGTGGCGAACGCACTGAGACTCAGGACGGTGCGGCTTGGGGCAAGCGCGACTTAAGGAACGCATGACGATCCAGATTCATTGGGACCCGATCCCGCACCTCGGTCCTATACCCGTAAATTGGTATGGTCTTACATTCGCGCTCGGAATACTTGTTGGATCTCGGGTAGTTCTCCGTCGGGCTCCGCGGTTTGACGTTTCCAAAGAACGCATCGAAGAGCTACTGATCTGGATCGTCGTCGGCACGATAGCCGGAGCCCGCCTGTACTTCATCGCACAGAATGACTTCCTGGATTATCTTCGACAACCCTGGCGGATACTCGCCGTGTGGGAGGGCGGACTGGCTTTCTTCGGCGGCCTCGCGGGTGCGACATTGGCCGCATTTCTCTACTCTCGACTTCGGGGGCTACGCTTTGCGCATTTGGCGGACCTAGTTGCTCCCGCCATTCCGATCGGCGGAGCTATTGGACGAACGAGTTGTGGCTTGGACGGCATGGACTATGGAACCCCAACCCAGTTGCCGTGGGCGGTGATCTATACGCATCCCAATAGTTATGCCCCGGTGGACGGTATAAGCCGACACCCCACTCAATTCTACGAGTTGACAGGAGATCTTTTCATCGCAGCAATCCTACTCGGCATCCGTGGAAGATTGCGCGAAGGAGATCTTTTCCGGTTGTATTTGGTACTATTCAGCTCGCTCCGTTTCCTGTTATTCTTTTTTCGCGGGGACGTTCCAGTGATTGCACTGGGCCTTAAGAACGGCCACTGGACCGCGTTACTCATTCTGGTAGGCGTACTCCTCTCATTCACGGCAGCACGTTCAAAGGCCAGCGAAAGAGTGGACCTTTCCCAACCCCCGCACCTTCGCTAGTGTTTAGCAACCTCCGCCAATCGCCGGCGGTGCGGCTGCTGGCTTACTGGAGATGCCCGAAATGGGACAGAAACGGAACTTCGAGAGGCGACTCCACACAACGTGCAGTTCCATTTCTTGCAGGAGAATCACTATGACCGCAATTAGCCGAGTTTCAAATATTCTCGCTCTTGCCTTGTTTAGCACCGGCTTCTTTGCCTCAACGGGGCGGGCCGCGGCGCCCGCACCATCGCAGCGGCAGGCACATTTTGAAGTTCAATTCATGGAAGGAATGATCGACCACCACGCGATGGGGATTTCGATGGCGCAGATGTGCCTTCAAAAGGCCATACATCCGGAACTACGGGCGACCTGCCAAAATATCATCGCTAGCCAATCCGCTGAGATCCAGATAATGCAATCGTGGTTACTCGGCTGGTACGGAATCAGCTACTCTCCCGATCCCTCCAACAAGGGTATGAAGAAGCTCGAAAAGCTGACAGGGCAGGAATTTGAAATCGAATTCATGGAGATGATGAGCGAACACCACGCAGAGGCCATCCGAGAATCGACGGATTGTTTGCTCATCGCCTACCACAAGGAACTCCGAGATCTTTGCGAGAACATTATTAAGGCTCAGTCAACCGAGATTAATTTGTTCCGAACTTGGCTCTGTCAGTGGTATGGCGAATGCGACCCGGTCTAGCAGTTACCCTTCCGCCGGCGTGCCGCCGATTTTAAAGACATGCGTCACTAGTGGGGTGGAGGACCCACCAACTGTTTTGTGGCCTCAACGCGAGGCCACCGTTTTTGGCTCTCAAATCATTTAGGAGATTCCCAATGCCCCATACGGACCAAATGCCTTCAGAGATGCGCGATTGCATTCAGAACTGTCTCGATTGCCACTCGATCTGCGTCGAAACGATGAACCACTGTCTTATGATGGGGGGCCCGCACGCCGATGCCAGTCACATTCGCATCCTTGCTGACTGCGCTCAGATCTGCACTACGGCGGCAGATTTCATGCTCCGTAGCTCACCAGACCATCCCAAGGCGTGCTCCATGTGTGCCGACTCGTGCCGCAAGTGCGCTGAATCCTGCGACGCGATGGCAGACAATGACCCAACAATGCGAGAGTGCGCAGACAGCTGTAAACGTTGTGCAGCGTCATGCCTCCAAATGGCTCACGTTGGAGTCTAGGCCTTCGTAGAACTGCGGAAATGGCTCTCTGCGGCTCATGCCCGCTAGACGGGAGACCTTCTCATCGCGGCAATCCTGCTTGGGGTACGTGGAAAGCTGCGCGAGGGAGATCTTTTCGGACTCTACCTTGTTTTGTTCAGCCCTCTGCGTTTCTGTTGTCTTCGCGCGCGGAGACACACCAATAATCGCGCTCGGCTTAAAGAATGGACAGTGGACAGCGTTGCTTTTTTTCGTTCTAGCGTTGACCTCTTTTGCGATCACACGAGCAGGAAGGATTGTACCGCGCCCAACAGACTCCTAGCTATGCGCCTAAGTTGCGGCGTCCCATCGTCCAGCCAAAGAAATTGCACCACGGGCACTTGAACGTCATCCATGCAGGAAGGAATTCTATATGGACCACCAACCTGTGTCGTGGGTCGACGGAAGATACGCGAGAAGTCGCAAGTTCCTTCTGGGAATGTGCGTCTCGTTGACGGTGACGCCAGTTGTCGCACAAGTGGCGACCACCGCTAATGCCGAGTACCGCACGCCCGCACAGCGGGAGAGGGCAGCAGCACAGATGGATCCTTGGAGCCGCGGCTCTCTCCAGCGGTCCGGGCCGCTAGTAGAATCGCTAAGCCTCCATCCAGGTGACTCAGTTGCCGATATCGGGACCGGAGTTGGCCACCTTCTTCCCTACATCGCGAGGCAGATCGGCGCTAGCGGCACCATCTTCGCTGTCGATGTTTATCCGGAGTTCCTTAACAAGGCACGGGAACGCATTGCGGCGGAGGGATGGAAAAACGTCCACGCGGTGCTCGGCACGGAGCGCGACCCGAAGCTTCCAGTGAATCGGCTCGACGGTGCGATTCTGCTTGACACGTATCATCACCTTAACTATCCAGAGGAAACGATGCGCGGCGTTCACCGGGCCCTGAGGTCCGGCGGGCGTCTGTTTGTCATTGACTACTATCGGAGCCGGGAGAACCCGGCCGCGAGCATAGAGGTTGTTCGCCGACACATCCGACTTGACCGAGACGATGTCGTGAAGGAAGTCAAGGCCCAAGGATTTCGCCTAACAAAGCAGTTCGATCACATGCCTTTTTTGTATGTCTTGGTGTTCGAGAAGCGCTGAGGGACGAATCGGGACTTCGTGAGTTTGGCCCATGGTGTTACGTTAGGGATGAATGGCAACGGCTGACTTCCCAAATGCACTGTCCCCCGAGGCCCTGGATCGACTGACCGCTAGCCGCGCGGAGTTTCTCGCTTTTCTAAAGAAGCGTGTTTCTTCCCCTGAAATAGCAGAAGACATTCTTCAAGCCGCTTTCGTCAAAGGAATCGAGAAGGGTGGAGCGATTCGGGACGAGGAAACTGTTGTCGCTTGGTTCTATCGCTTGCTGCGCAACGCAATCATCGATCACTACCGGCACCGTGGCGCTTCGGACCGGGCTCAAGATACGCTCCTGAAAGAGGTGGAAACTCACCAGGAGCCGGATGTCTCGTTCAAGGGCGAGATCTGCTCCTGTGTATCCGGGCTCCTCGAAACGCTGAAGCCCGAATACCGGCAAGCCCTGGACACGGTGGACTTGCAGGAGCGCAGCTTGGCCGATCTCGCCGGCCTTGCACAAATCACCGAGAACAACGCAGCTGTTCGGATTCATCGCGCCCGCCAGGCCCTGCGGAAGCAGGTCACCACCACTTGCGGTATGTGCGCCACGCACGGCTGCGTGGACTGTACCTGTAAGTCCAAGAAATGACTGCCTGTTCTTTAAACTGTAAGGTTCTGGAGACCTTTCCGTCAGCACAATCGAGAGCGAAAGACTCTACCAAAGGAGACACTTCAATGAACAAGACAAGCCCAGCGTTTGAACCCTCGGTGACAGAACGGGAAATGGATACGCTCATCAAGGCACCGGTCGCTTCCGGAGGGTGCTGCTCGAGTACAAAACCTGCCGAGCAACCGAAGGAAAGTGAGACAGCAGCGGGCAAGCCAAGCTGCTGCTGCCATTGATTCTGTGATACAGTTCTAGGTAGATACTGACATGCGTAATATTGCAGTCCTAATGGTGGCCGTCGTATTATCCGCGAATGCGCAATGCATCGCGGACTGCGGCCTGCTGCCTTGCGACCAGCAGGCGACGCGTCCGGTAACACCTGAGCCGTGCCATCACCAGTCGTCATCCGACCAAGCGGCACCGGATCATACACAACGCGATCAAACTCCGCCTACCGATCAGGATCATTCGTCGAATTGCGGCCATCCGCAGTTTGTCAGCGAGCTAGGTCCTCAAGCTGCTTCGCTGCACGTCGATTTGACATCGGTGGCATTGATCGCCGTCAACCTGAATCAGGCATTGCCCGCGAGCCCGATCGTTCTCGACCGCTCGCCGGACCGCTCCCCTCCACTTCGTTTGGCTTCGGCCTTGCGAACAGTCCTCCGAGTCTAGACCTCCAGCTTCCTTTTGTTCCAAAGGCATCGGTGCGGACGTGCGTCCCAACTATGCCAAGAAACGAATTTGAGCTGGAGGTTTTTCTGTGCGTTTTCTGAAGACTGGTCTGCTTGCAGCCACGTTGGCGGTTTGCGCTCTTGTCGCGTGGGTAATCTGGAGTGTTCGGTCCCACGGATTTAGTGCAAGAGTGAAGCCCGCGGCTTATGAGGTCTTTCTCGCAAGACAGGCACGAAGTTTAGCGAGCGAGCCCGGAGCCAGGAGCATCAAGAATCCGGTTGAGGCAACCCCTCTTGCGATCGCCGAGGCGCGGGATCACTTCGCCGATCACTGCTCCATTTGTCACGGCAATCGCGGAGATGGCAAGACACAGATCAATGCTGGCCTTTATCCTCCTGCTCCCGATATGCGGGCTGCCGAGACACAGGGACTCTCCGATGGCGAACTGTTCTACATCATTAAGAACGGAATTCGTTTCACTGGGATGCCCGGATGGGGCGGTAGTGACGAGGACAACTGGAAGCTGGTGCTGTTCATCCGCCATCTTCCCGAGTTGACCCCGATGGAACTGGAATTCATGACCGAGGTGAACCACATGCCCGCCGATACCGAGGCGGGCCACTAAGAGGAACTTGTATGATTGCGAATCGTAGAGATTTTTTCGCGCGCCTCGTAACAGCCGGCGCAGCCGTCACCGCAGGAGTAAAGTCGCTTGCCGGCCAGACCCCAGCGGCGGACACGACGGAACCCTTCCTTCCGGTAGTGACTCCGGATCTCGGTCGGCTCCCCTACAAACTGGTGGATGGTGTCAAGGAGTTTAACTTGGTCGCCGAGGTCGTCACAAGCCGGTTAGTGCCGGACCGTCCGATCACAGCCTGGGGATACAACGGTAGCGTTCCGGGACCCATGATCGAAGTGCAAGAAGGCGATCGCGTCCGGATCATCTTCGACAATCATCTGCCCGAGCCCACCGCTCCCCACTGGCATGGCTTGGAAGTTCCCATCGAGATGGATGGGGTTCCTGGCGTTACGCAGGATCCCGTGATGCCTGGCGGGAGATTCGTCTATGAGTTCACGCTGCATCAGAACGGCACGTTCTTCTATCACTCCCACATGCCGATGCAGGAAATGATGGGCATGATCGGGCTCTTCATCATTCACCCGAAGCGCCAGCATGAGCCGCGCGTAGACCGCGATTTTGCGTTCGTTCTCCAGGAGTGGGCGCTGCTTCCAAACAACAACGTTCCGAATACGCTGGCCATGGAGTTCAACTGGCTGACGCTGAATGGCAAGACCGGACCCGCGACGACTCCCTTGCTCGTGAAACAAGGCGAGAGAGTGCGCATTCGGCTGGTGAATCTTGGAATGGATCACCATCCGATTCATCTTCACGGAGTGCAGTTTGTGGTGACGGGCACCGAGGGCGGACGCCAGCCGGAATCCACGTGGGGACCTGGCAACACGGTTCTTGTCGGAGTGGCCCAAGCGCGCGACGTTGAGTTCGTAGCGAAGTACACGGGCGACTGGATGCTGCACTGCCACATGCCACATCACAACATGAACCAAATGGCCTCGATGGTAGGCCCGGTAATGAGTATGGGTCGTGGCATGGACACCGGCGGAAGTATGCAGGGCGGAATGGGCATCGTGGTTGGCGGTACCGGAGATCTCGGCCCATCGTTAGGGCGCGGGCTCGGCCTTGCCGCGGATCGAGATCGAGCCACTTCGAACGTGCTCGGGAATCCGGTTGCCGACGTGAGCGCGATTTTGAAGGATCTGGCACCTGCGACACAACCAGCGACGCCAACCGGTCACGAAGGACACAACGTGCCCGGCATGCCGGAGGATGCGCTCACCACGATGTACCCGAAAGATGATCCAGAGAAGAAAAAGGTCTTGGGCTATCCGCAAGACATGTGGATGGTGATGGACGAAACGTACAAGAACAAGCCACATACGCGAGGCCTTCGTCCAGGCTGGACCGGGGGAATGATGGGCATGATGACCCTGGTCCGCGTCCTAACACCCGAAAAGTACGACGAGATCACGGCCATGATTCCCGAGGAGTCCCGCCAACCCAATGCCCCGGTAGCAGCGCCACGAGGCATTGCGTTCGCAGGTCGCGTACAAGTCGTGAGTGAAGCCACGGGAAGGCTGACCGTGAACCACGGGACGATCGAGGGGTGGATGGGGGCCATGACGATGGCGTACCCCGTGGACAAGCCAGATCTTCTCAAGGGCATCAAGGCGGGAGACCAGGTCTCGGCAACAGTTTATGAGGGTGACTTCACACTGCACGACGTGAAGGTTGCCCCTGCGGGGAATCGCTGAGCAAGGACACCATGACAGGCAAACGGATTCTCCTGCAACTTGCGCTTTTACTGACTCCTGCTTTCGGCCAGCAGCTTTCCCTTGCGGATTTGGAGCAGATGGCTCTTGATCGCAATCCCACCATCGGTCAAGCAAGGGCCGACGTAAACATGGCTGCTGGACTAGCCAAGCAAGCGGGCCTCTATCCAAATCCCGTGGTCTCCGCTGTTGGCGAGGAACTTGCCGGCGGTCCGATCATCCGTGGGGGCGAAATTGGTGCGGGCTTTCAACAACGCATCGTTACCGCTGGAAAACTCGGCTTAGATCGTAAGGTGGCCGAACAAGGCCGCGCGATCACAGAGGAAGCGGCGCGGGCACAGCAACAGCGTGTCCTTAACGGCGTACGGACTCTTTACTACCAGGCGCTTAGCGATCAGTACCGGATTCGCGTACGAACCAACTTGGCCCGCCTCGCGGCAGAAGCCGTTCGGATCTCGAAGGAACTCTCAAACGTCGGGCAAGCCGATCAACCAGATCAACTCGCGGCCGAAGTCGAATCGGAGCGTATTCAGCTGGAGCTCGTGGATGCGGTCAACCGCCAGGAACGAACCTGGCGGCAACTCGCAGCCGTAATCAACGATCCGTCACTCAAGGTGAGCCCTTTGGAAGGCGATCTGGAGAACATCCCGCGCCTCGACGCGGCACAAGCACTAGCGACCATCTATGAGGAAAGCCCGGAGCTGCGTGCCGCCAGCATTGATGTGAGCCGCGCGGAAACGCAATTGACGCGGGCCAAGAAGGAGCCGATCCCTGACCTGCTGCTCAGTGGTGGTGTTCGCTACAATCGCGAACTCCTGAGCGATGCTGGCTTGAGCCGCCCCGTGGGCAAAGAAGGCTTCTTCGATGTCGGAGTCCAGATTCCGATTTTCAATCGGAACCAGGGGAACATCGCTGCGGCGCGCGCCAGCGTGGACAGGGCCAGACTTGAGGTAGAGAGAACGAGACTGTCCCTCCGTTCCCGCCTGGCCGAAGTCTATCGGGACTACATTACATCGCTCACCAGGGCCGACCGCTATCGGCAAGAGGTACTGCCGAAGGCCCAAAAAGCCTACGAACTCTATCTGAACAATTTCCGGCAGATGGCAGCCGCGTACCCTCAGGCTCTGATTGCGCAGCGCAATCTATTCCAACTGCAAGACGCCTACGTGGACGCCTTGATGAACGTTTGGCAGCGCTCCGTGGAAATTCGCGGTCTCCTCATCGATGGAGGCGTGGAACTAGCCAGTTCAAATTCTTCGGCAGTGACAATGCCGGCGAAAGGGGGCGATCCCGGCTTCCTGCCGTAGTCGTCTCTCCGATCAACCACACAACCGACAAGGAGAAACACCATGTTCGTACACAGATTGAAACTTTCGATGGCACTCGCAGGCCTGATGAGCGCCTCCGTAGTGTTCGCCCACGATGAGAGACTGCATTCGCCAGACGCGACTGAAGGGCAGATCGTTTCTATCGCAGGCAATAACGTCGTGATGAAGACGGCTAAGGGCGAGGTGAAGGTGACGCTCACCAAGGACACGAAATATGAGATGGGCGATCAAGCCGTCGACGTGAATCACTTCAAGAAGGGCGACAAGATTGGGGTCATCGGCACCAAGCTCGCAACCGGCGAGATCGTCGCAAAGGAAATGATCATGCCGATGGAATCCCCGAAGGGCACGGCCGCGAAAGGCGGAGATCACAAACACTGAGCGGCGGGCGCCCCCGATCCCCGATCGAAATGGGGCCGCTTCAGGGCCCCATCGGCCCGTCAATACCGGAGTTCATGGAATGGATTCGTTCACAACATCATTGATGGCAGCTTGCCAATGGTTGGAAGACAGCCAAGTTGGTACTGCGATCCGAGAAGGAGCCTGGGAGTACGCGACTCTCAATTTCGTTCATCTCCTCGGCCTGACGTTCGCAGCCGGAACAATTCTTTTTTTTGACCTCCGACTACTTGGGTTCGGATTGAAGGGGGTTTCCGTATCATCCGCGGCCCGTACGCTCCTGCCATGGACTTGGGCAGGCTTCGCCGTCATGTTCGCGTCCGGATCATTGCTCATTATCTCCGAGGCAACTCGGCTCTACTCAAACGTTGCTTTCAGAACCAAGTTGGTCCTTTTGGTCCTGGCGGGGCTCAATGTTTTTGTTTTTCACAATACGGTCTTCCGCCGCGTCGCAAGCTGGGACGGGGCGGCAGAAACGCCTGTTCAAGCAAAGATTGCCGGCGCCATCTCCATCAGCGTCTGGTTCGGAATGATGACGGCGGGCCGACTTATCGGCTACACGCTGAACTAGAGTGTTATGTCACTACTGCCCATCTTTGAATCGTTAGAGCGCTCGTGGCTAAGCACCGCGATGCACGCCGGCGCCTGGCAATTTCCGGCGGTCGAGATCCTGCACATTGCTGGCTCGATCGTTGTTTTCGGATCCGTTCTAATCGTTAACCTGAGACTGCTAGGGCAAGTATTCACCGATGTTTCGGTGGTGGCTGTCTCCTCCGATCTGCGAGCGTGGAACCGCCTCGGTCTGTCGGCGCAATTTCTGACGGGTCCTCTCCTTCTCATCACAGAGGCCACGCGTTTCTACGCAAACACGCCTTTTCGCGCCAAGGTGACTTTGTTGCTCCTGGCAATTCTGTTCCAAATCACGATCCATCGGCGGGTGATCGCAAGTGAAACGCCACTTAACCGTGGAGTCGTCGCCTTGGTCGCAGGTACTTCTCTGGCCCTGTGGCTCGGCGTCGTTCTGTCAGGGCTGTCCATTGAACTGTTTGGTTGAAAGGATTCTCATTTATGAACCGAAAGACGTTTCTCTACACCATGATCTGCCTGCCGTTTCTGTCGCGCAGGTCGGCAGCGGCCCCCTCCCGAATCAGCGTCTACAAAGATCCGACCTGCGGATGCTGTGGCAAGTGGGCGGAGCACCTCCGTTCAAATGGCTTTGAAGTAGTCATTCAGGAGACCAAGGATCTGGTTGGGTATAGGAAGAAGTACGGAGTTCCAGAGTCGTTGGCTTCGTGCCACACCGCCGTGGTTGATGGGTACGCGATTGAAGGGCACGTCCCTGCTCGCGAGATTCAACGGCTTCTCAAAGAGCGACCGAAGGCAAAGGGGCTGGCCGTTCCAGGGATGCCGATGGGGTCACCCGGCATGGAGGCCGCACAGACACAAGCGTATTCCGTCCTGCTCTTCGATGGAACTGGACGTTCGCAGGTGTATCAAAGCTACGCCGCACGGTAAGGGTTGGAGACTGGGATGATCAGGATTTTAGCCATCGACGACGAGCCCTCCGGGTTGGAACTCGTCACGACGGCATTGAAGCAGCCAGGAGTCGAAATCCTCGGGGCCAACGATCCTGAGGAAGGCTTAGCACTGTACGCGCGGCATCGTCCTGAAATCGTGCTTGTCGATATGATGATGCCGAAGCTCGGCGGCATGGAGGTGTTGACTAGGATCGTAGGACCTGAAGCCGCAAGCGCGCGTCGGGAGATTCAGACAATCGTAATTATGCTCACGGCCCATGGGACCGTCGAAGCGGCCGTGGAAGCCATGAAGTCCGGTGCATACGACTACTTGACTAAGCCCATTGGCATCCATGAATTGAGACTAGTCGTGGAGCGCGCACTTGAGCATGTCCGTCTCCGGGCGGAAGTTCGGCGCCTGCGGTCAACGTTGGACGCAAAATACGGCTTCGAGTCCATCCTGGGCCGATCCAAGCGCCTCCTGGCGGTACTGGATTTGGCGTCACGGGCAGCGCAGACGACGTCAACAGTGCTAATTCGCGGGGAAACAGGAACCGGCAAAGAACTCATCGCTCGGGCCATACACTTCAACAGCCCGCGAAAGGAACAGCCCTTCGTAACGATCAATTGCGGGGCGATTCCCAAAGACCTCTTGGAGTCTGAATTGTTCGGGCATGTGAAGGGTTCGTTCACCGGCGCAATAGGCAACAAAACTGGTAAGGTGGAGGCGGCCAATGGGGGGACGCTCTTTCTGGATGAGATTGGCGACATGCCTTCGTCGTTGCAGGTCAAACTGCTTCGCCTCCTGCAGAACCAGGAAATCGAAAAAGTTGGAGCCACTGGCCCGAGCAAGGTGGATGTGCGGATCATCGCGGCGACTCACCGCAACTTGCAAGCAATGATTGAAACGGAGACGTTCCGGGAAGATCTCTACTATCGGCTCTCGGTAATACCGCTTGAACTCCCACCGCTGCGCGAACGGGCGGACGACATTCCAGAACTCGTGCGTCTGTTCTTTAAGGGGGCTCGTGAGAAGCACCGCAGGCAGGACTTGCTGTTGCCAGAGGAACTGATGGAGCGTTTCGTCCACTACAACTGGCCTGGCAATGTCCGAGAGTTGGAAAACGTGATCGAGCGCTTGGTCGTATTGGCCGACGGCAATTTGATCCGCGCGACGGATCTCCCGGATTTTCTTCAGCCCGACGACACCCCTAGTGGTAACTTCCAGATTAGACTGCCGGCTGAGGGCTTCAGTCTGGAAGGCCTGGAGCGGGACCTCATCTTGAAGGCGCTCCAGAGATTCGACTGGAACCAGTCTCACGCTGCAAAGCATCTGGGGCTGAGCAGGAAGACGTTGATTTACCGAATGGAGAAGTTCAATCTTCGAAGAGAGCCAGCCGGCGATTCCTAAGAGATCCATCAGGTTATGCCGAGGCTCCCTCGTTGTTCCAAGCGAGCGCGCGACCTATCAAAAGCTGAACCTCCCTCCGAGTTGAAATGCCCGCGGGCCGCCTGGCCCAAACACCTGGGTAATCCGGCTCGAAGGCTGTCCAAACGACGACGGGTCCAGCACATTGGTCCCGTAGCCTGTCAGGTTCGCGACGTTCAATGTATTGAACACTTCCGCGAAGACATTGAGTTCGTACCGCTCACCAAAGCGGACAATCTTACCCAGCCGGAAGTCCACCGAGAAGAACCGGTCTGCTAAGCCGAATTGATTCGGGAGTGTGACCGCAGGAATCAGTTGGCCGGTCGGGGTGCGTCCTCCAGCTACGGTCGAATTGAAGGACTGCACACTGGCCCTGAGATCGTCTGTTCCTGCACCGCGGTTCAGTTCGTTCCAACCAATGCCGGGTAGCAGGTCGTTAGTCGTCCCATCGCCGTTCAAGTCGAGGCCGAACAACTGGGCACGGAATGGAGGACGGCTGGCAAACGTGCTGATAGAAGACAGCCTCATTCCCCAAGGCAGATCGACAATACCAGAGCCGGTGAGCGAATGTCGTCGGTCCGCATCCGTTGGCCCATAGCTGGAAAACCAGTTGTCGTTATCGGTGACCTGCTCCAGCCCAACCGAACTCGCCAAGGCGTACGCCAGCGAGAACTGGTAGCGGCGAGCCCAACGCCTGTCTACCTTGAGCAACAACCCCTGGTAGCGGGAGCTCGCAGCACTGAATTGGACGCCGACCGGTCCGGTTGAACAACGAACTCTTGGATCCAGTGCCTGCTGTCCCACGCACCTCGAGATCACCGGACCCGATGCGCTGTTCCAGCGAATAAGATCGATACTACCCGTATTCTGGTGAATCGAGCGACGCAGCACGAAGTCCGCTGTGACCACGAAGTCGCGTGCGAGTTCGTGTTGAATACCTATGTTGAAGTGCATTGAGTACGGCGCCACGAAATCGCGGGCCATGATCCCGGAGCCCTGCTTGAAGACGTCGATATTTCGAATGGAGAGATCCGTGTTCGTCGGGTCACCGAATTGCTGCACCAGGGTGCGGCGAATGTTGGGCAAGATTGAAGTCAACATTGCGCCGGTGAACTGCGTGGGCGTCGTCCTGAAGTTCAACGGGCGTCCAAGGGGAACTGTGGGAATCCCTGGGACGGGGTTCTGAACGATCGATCCATCTACGACAACTCTGCCGGTCCCCCGCGGTCCGAGCGTCGATCGTTCCTGCAAACGCTGAGAGGCGAGCGGCAGATCATAGTACATGCCGCCACCGGCTCGGACGACAGTCTTCTGATCGCGGGTTGGAGTCCACACGATTCCGAGCGAAGGTGCGAAGTTGTTCCAGTCCCTTGCGGTAGCAGCGAGCCCACGCGAGCCGAGGAGCGGCGTCAAGAACTCCGGCTTCGACAGATCGTGGTTCGCAAGACGTGCCTGAACGTGATACGCCACACCGTAGTTCACCGACAGTCGGGAAGTCACCCGCCAGCGATCCTGCCAGTAGAGCCGAGCAATGTGATCCTTTCGAGCTGTTCCGAAATCGAAAGAGGATGGCTGCCGCGAGTCCCCAAATCCGATGTTCACCGAAGCGAGCGGCAGCTGCAGCAGATCGTTGTACGTGCGGAAGGACGAAGGAAGCGGAATCCGAGCCTGCAGAGGCACCGATGGGTCTGAATTGTAAGCTCGGACCGCTTGCGGCGAGTACAGCACCAGTGAGGCGGGCTCTACGAGATCCAGAAATCCGTCACCTCTATCGAACTGCCACTCACCGCCGAATCGGATCTGGTGCGATCCAATCTGCCATGTGAGATTGTCGGCGAGGTGATAGCGCCGAAAGTCCCCACCCTGCGGTGACAGAGTGTAATTGCCGGCAGCGAAGTCCGTTCCCAGAATCCGAATCTCGGGCATCCCCAACCCAAGACATCCGGGACACTCGGACGCCGACGGAGTGAGATTGCGCGTGTGCCAATACCAGTAGGAGAAACGTAGCTCGTTCGTCACGGTCGGTCGAATCGACGAGGTCAACGACAGCAGGCTCTGATCGCTCCAGTTCTTGTTCACGCTCCAGTTCGATGGCAAGGACGCCTGACCAGCCGGTGGAGCGAAGCCATCATTCCCGTCATGCGAGTAACGAAGGAACAGACTGTGCGAATCTTTGAGGCGCGTGTCGATCCTCGCAGTCACTTGATTCCCGGTCAGGCGGTTCGAGAAGATGCCGCCAAACCCCGCGAGCTCAGGAACGCGAGGTTGAACCGTTTCCACGCCATCCTGGTTCAGGTGCTCGAAGGTCGTGAAGAAAAACACGCGGTCGCGCCTGATCGGCCCACCCAAGTTGAAGCCAGCTTGTCGGCGGGCGAAGAACGGGTCTAGATTCGCTGGCTCCCGCCGCAGGCCGGGGTATGCGGCCATGTTGTGATCGCGGAAGTAATAGAAACCGCTACCGTGGAGATCGTTGCCGCCATAGCGAGTTGCCACGTTGACCGCTCCGCTGCTAGTCAACCCCGTTGTGAGATCGAAGTTCGCAGAGGATACCTGAAACTCCTGAACTACCTCCTGCGAAAAGTTCTGCGGCGTACCGCCAGCGACCGGCCCGTAGATTGGGCCGCCATCCATCGTGACGCGTGTTTGCTCGGGCGACCCACCTAGGATGGCAACATCAATTCGCCGAGTGAAGTAGCCGGCTCCCGGCGCTGCGGCGACCCCAGGCTCAAGCGTGGCTAGTTGCAGAAACTCCCGACCGTTCAATGGGAGGTTCACAATCTGGAAGCGGGACACGCCTCCTGTAATCCCGTGCGTTTCGTAGCTAAGGGACGGCGTCTCCGAAGTTACTTCGATGGACTGGTCTACGACGCCCACCTGTAGCTTCACGTCGAGTCTGGTATCGCTGCCCGCCTGAACCACGCCCGTCTGTTCAAGGGTCCGAAATCCTATCGCGCTCGTGGACACGATGTAGGTTCCTGGCGGAAGACCAGCGATCACGTAAAAGCCATCTGCGGTGGTAGGGGCCACTCGGCGGAGTCCATTCTCCGTATTGGTAGCCGTAACCTCAGCACGCGGGATAACAGCATCGGTGTCGTCAACTACAAGACCCCGGAGTCCGCCAGTTGGTACCTGACCGTAACAAAGCCACGGCATAGCAACGAGAGCCATGGCAAGAGCATGGGAACGCCAGCGATTCCGAACCATCAGAAAACTGCCTCCTTACTAATTCAAGAGGCGCAGCTTTCCCGTGACCTCACCGTCGGCGGAGCAACTATTATTCTGACTTTCCAGAAACCCAGCAGGATCGTCGCTACAAAATGCGACACTTCTATTACGCATTTACACTCTGCTAGTCTCCCGTCGCATGATCACTATTGAAGGACGATCGGGCCTGGTCTCTGGCGGCCGATAGCCAAAGCCTCGGAGCCATACTTTCGCATCCCAAGCGAGCGCTGAATATGGGATCTTGTCAGCGTGGGCACGGCAAAACTTGGAGAAAGATTCCTCCGTTATCCGCCCGTTCCGTCCCCGTAGGTATCCCTTCTGACGCCACCGCCGAACTTGGCGAATGGTCACCCCGAGCAGCGCCGCTAAGTCCTTTACTTTGAAGCCAGCAAGATCGCTCAGGTTGTATCCTAGACCCCTCAATTTCAAACGAACGGAAGCCTCGGACCGCCCTAGCGCGTGAGCGATTTCCAGAATCGTTTGATTTGATGCTGCATCCACCAAACTCTCTTCTTCTTCGCGCGTCCAGGGTCGCCCCCTAGTCCAACTGGAGATAGTTCCGCGCCTGTTCCTGGAAGTCTCGTCCGGAAGGCGCACCGTGACATTTGCGAAAGCCGCCATCGCAAACTCCTCTCAAGTAGTGGGGCTTTTTGCCTGCCCCTACTCGTATAGAGCGCGGATTTCCACAGGACCTCAGCAAGTGACTTTAGGCGTAATGCGGCCTGGTTGCGCCGATTTGCGCGGCGGCATATTATTTTCTCATCCGGAGACAAATCCGGGTGAGGTTAGCTGTCTCCTGTGTCTCTCTATTAAACAGGGAGGCAGCTGTCTTCGGGCGGTTCCCTAGTGGTTTCCCATGATGCGGCCGGTACACGCCAAGTCACCGTTCTGGGTGAGAAACCCAGATAGCCTGGGGAATCATGTGCCTACCGATCTGGTCGACGCGGCAGAACGAATATGGGAACGAGCCCGCCTCGTAGTCATCAGGTACTTGGCGGACGACACCGAGGCGGCCGAGATCTTGGAGCGGGCCGTTGACGCAGCCTCCCGGGCGCAAAACGGAAACGGGGCCATAAGCCACATCGACGCATACTTGCTCAAGTCCATCGCCAGAGAGTCCATCCGGCGATCACGTACTCGTCCGGCACTCATTTCTATCCCGGACGCGGATCTCGAACGCCTTGCCAGTTCGCCGCATGATGACCGCGAGCGTCAGCTTGATGACCACAAGCTCATGATGCTGCTGCGTGCGTCACTTGATTCAAAAGGCCGGGAGATGCTGGAATACCGCCTTCTTGAGTTCGACTGGAACGCAATAGCGTCCGCAGTTGGATACAAAAGTGCCCACAGTGCGGAGGTACAGTTCCGCAAGAAACTTGACCAGGCACTGGCTCGAATGGAGATACACCACGGGGTGAAGGTCAACAGGCCGATGAAACGGGGGGCCAATGCCTAGAACGATCTCCCTGACCAGCCGTTCGCACCTCCGGGAACTTCTGGCATACCTTCGCCATGACACGCTGATCGCGTTCCCTAATCCAGACCGCCACGGTTGCCCCAGCCAGACGGTGTTGAGGCAAATGGCCTTCCGTAGGACAAAAGCGGACCTGACGCACCTTCCCGTCTCGCACATCGTGTCCTGCTCGCCCTGCTTCCGCGAGTATACGAAGTTGCGGAAGGCAGCACAGCATCAACGGATCGCAAGAATGATGATTGCCGTGGCAGCTAGCATTCTCCTGGTTGTAGGAGCACTCGCCCTTTGGACTAGACGCGCACCGATTGAGTCGCCGCGCGTGGCAGAAACACCCATTCCACCCGCGCCATTAGCAACGGTCATGGTGAACCTTGCGTCCATGACACGGACCCGAGGTGGCGGCGCTGAAGTCACACGACTGACACTCCCAGCCAAGCGATTCATCGGCCACGTCCAAATGCCCGTGGGTTCCGAGCCTGGGTCGTACGAAGTTCGGGTGGCCGAGGCAGACGACAGTACCGTCGTTGAAGCGAACGTTCAGGCTCGAATCTCGGACGGGGTTACCAGCTTCGATGTCGAACTACCCTTCGATGATCTCGGAGGAAAGCAGCTTACGTTTATGGTTCGTCCAGCTGGACTGACCTGGCAACGCTACCCAATCTACGTGGAGTGAAGGAGGAACTACAATGATGCACCGCGCTCTGATCCCAGCCCTGGGGTTTGCGTTTGTGGCGTTTGCTCAGGCACCCACCGCTGGCCAGGCCGAACCCTTGCAACGAGCCCTTGCCTACGCAGACGCTTACAACTGGTATGAAGCCGGCCCGCACTTCCAGGACGCCGAGAAAGAGGCTGCAACTCGCATGGATGCTCGGATGGCTGCATACGCCAGGATCGGCATACTGCGTTCAACGATGGAGCAGCGTGTCCTCGATGAAGTGGCTGAGGCCGTGTCGGACGAACTCGCGACAAACGCTCTGCTCCAGTCCGACCCGGAACTTCGGATCTTTGCACTCCAGGTGAAGGGCGATGTTGATTTTGAACTTGATGCGAGCCTCGCAAAGCAGGACTGGCAGGAAGTCTTGGAAGTCGCCCAAGGGAGCGACAACAAGAAGTGGATTCGTCGCGCGCGCGGCGAACTTGGCTTAGCTGCCTTCGTCGAAGGAGATTTGCTGACGGCCCGTCAGCAGGTGGCGACCGCGGTCATCGAAGCAACACTCTCCGGTGACATCGGATCACAAGTACGGTATCTCGGAGCCATCGGCACTGGCTTTACTGCCATGCGCAACTTCGATGAAGGGCTGACGCGCCTGGATCAGGCTCTGGCGATAGCTGCTAAGAACCCGATCGTTGGCTACTCGTTTCCGACCCAGGAGGCAAAGATCCAGGCACTCTCTGGCCTCGGCCGGTTGAGTGAAGCTATGGCGCTGGCTCGGGAGGTCGCGGAGGAGGCCAAACGTCGCGATAAGCGGGTCAAAGAAGCCCAGGTCTACGTCACGATGGGCAAAATCCTCCTGAAGCAGGATCGATTCGCGGAGGCTGAACAGCAGTTTCGAGCGGCGGCGCGACTCTGCGAGGAAGGCGGTTTCACGCGTATTCAAGCAGGGACATACAGTGAACTCTCCGATCTAGTTCGGCGTAGCGGCGACATGCAGGGGGCGGAAGATCTCGCGTCGAAAGCTGCAGATTTAACGCAGTCGAGCGGCGATCTTTATCTTCTGCCAGACCGATTGCTTGCGCTGGCAAGGGTCAGAGTCGCCCGCACGGACTATTCAGGAGCCGCGGAAGTTCTGTCGCGCGCCTCCGATGCAGTCGAAACGATCCTGGCGTCTTCATCAAATCCTGGAGCGCGTGCCTCGCTCGTAAACGCAATGAGCGCCATTTTCAACGAAGAGTTTCTGCTCCATGCACAACAACTGAAGGACGCACCAGGAGCATGGCAGGTCCTTGAAAGCAGCCGAGCAAGAACCACGCGGGACATGCTGCTCCAAGGTAAACCCGTTTCACACTCTGCGGCCGATATCAGCCGGCTGCGACTATCGTTACTCCGCGCGAAAACGGCAAAGGACCTCCAATCGATCCGGAGCGATTTGTTTCTCGCGGAAGCGGCTCAGTTGGCCGTAGCGGACAACCCGCTCGTACTCCCTCCACAAGCGATCACCATTCCAGACCTTCAAAAGAAGCTCAATAGCGACGATCTGCTCTTGGAGTATGTCCTGGCTGATCCCCAATCGTTCTGCTTTGTTATCACCCGTTCTTCGGCGCGGCTGGTTGAACTGCCGTCCGCCAAGGAACTAGATCCTCAGTTCACCGCATACTTCGATGCACTTCAGAAAAAGCAGGTGGCAGCGTCCACGGCCCAAGGGCTCTACAGGAGCCTACTGGGTCCAGTGCGTGCCGATCTTGCGGGCAAGAAGCGACTTCTCGTCGCCCGACACGGTTCAATGCACAAGGTGCCCTTAGAGTCATTGATCGGATCAAACGGTCAGTATCTGGTGGCGACTCATGCCGTCACTTATATTCCGTCGGCAACGACTTACGCGATGCTCAAGGAACGAACTGCGCAACGATCCACTCAGCCCCGATTCTTAGGAGTTGGGGACATCGCCTATGATACGAGTCCACTACCGAAGATCGCCGCCACCCGGGGCTATGAAAGCAAGCTCGCCAACTTACCCCACTCCGCAGATGAGATTGCGGCAGCAGCGCAGACTCTTCGAAGCGTGACCACCAACGCTCAGCCGACTGTGCTCCTCGGAAGTGCTGCGACAGAGGCAGCGTTCAAGAAGTCGGTTGGCCAAGCCAGCATCGTCCATCTCGCCGTCCATGCGACAGCGAATCAGTCGCGTCCAACGGAAGCCGCGCTCGTTCTATTGAGCGACGAAAAGGCCGGAGAAGACGGCTTCTTGGAAGCTCGTGAAGTCCTTGGTCTCCACCTCAACGCGAACCTTGTCCTCCTGAGTGCTTGCGATACCGCCGTTGGCAAGCTCTTGGGAGAGGATGGGATCGCCAATTTATCCCGAGCATTCTTGTCCGTGGGGGCGCAAACCGTGGTCTCCACTCTGTGGGAGGCGGATGACGTCTTCGCTTCAACTCTGGTGCGCAAGTTCTACACCTACCTCGCGCGCGGCCAAACGGTGAGCATCGCGCTGGCAAACGCGAAACGCGAAATGATTCAGACATTTGGCAAGCAGGCTGTTCCATGGTTGTGGGCGCCTTACATAGCCGAAGGTGCTGACGACTTTCAGTTGACGGCAGCGAAGGGAGGAGCGAAGAAATGACTACGCCACAGCAACGAATGGAGATAGTGAAAGAAGTCGCAACCCTGGTCGCATCCAAACATGTGGATCCGGCCACCTTGCGTGCCGACTATTCGCGGTGGTCCGCGGATCTACTTTCCAGGGGGTTGTCGTTTTCACAAGGTACCGACAGTCATTTCGAAAGCGAACTCTCCGCCGCCCTCGCACACCTCGGCACAAGCCACCTGAGTCTACTGTTGCCCGGTAGTTCGGGCATCCCGCCGACGTTCGCTCTGAACGCGGGTCTCATGGCGGTAGGCGAAGGTTCAGATCGGAACTGGATGTTCCGCGACATTGTGGAGTCTGGGCCGGCGCACCGAGCAGAGATTCGTGATGGGGAGTTATTGCTGGCAATTGAGGGGCAGGCTGTTCGTCCTCCCGATCCCGTGCTATTCACCCTAGGCCGCCAATACACCTTGACGCTGGGGAAATACGGGGGAGGCGAAGAACGCAGTGTCCGGGTGGATCTTCCCACGGGAGGGACCAAGGGCCGTCCAGCCGGTCTCGAACCCAAGGCAGTCACCTTCAAGGTGCTCGGCAATGGGGTCGGGCACCTTCGCGTCTCATACTTCCCTGGCGCCATCGGCTATGGTTTCATCAAGGATCTCAATGCCGCGATCGAACAACTGGCTGCTGCCGGAGTGAAGAAATTCGTCCTCGACCTAAGAGGCAACCCCGGGGGCGGCCTCGGCTCGCTGAGAGTGATGAGTCTGCTCTCCCCTGAACCAACCCCTATTGGGTACAGTCTCACCAGGAGGGCGATTCAAAAGGGATGGAAGCGCGATCAGCTACCGAGGATCGATCGCATTCCAGTCGGCAAGTGGCAGCAGATTATGATGGCTGT
This sequence comes from uncultured Acidobacteriota bacterium, assembly GCA_902826605.1. Lineage (GTDB taxonomy): Bacteria > Acidobacteriota > Terriglobia > Bryobacterales > Bryobacteraceae > Palsa-187. Next base: position 100,180 of record CADEFM010000003.1, on the reverse strand, counting down.
ACGTTTCAAGGTCCTGAATCGTGACCGCTCTATCGTATTGGTGACTGAGAGGTTGGCGCGTTCGCTTTTGGCGGGCAACACGGTCGTTGTCGCCAACAGTCAGACGAGAAGCGCCGCGGAAATGGTTGTTGCCTTCGTCAAGGAACATAACCTAGCACCCATCGTCGGGGACAAGACACCCGGCGAGGTTCTTGGTGCGGTCAATTTCCGTCTCCCACATAGCTACAAACTGCGGATGCCAATAGCGACTTGGCAGACGTGGGCCGGGACCGCCATAGAGGGCGTCGGCGTCGCGCCAGACCGCTCCGTGTCGCTGGACCCGACCGAGCTGGCAGGCGGAAATGACACGCAGATAGCCGACGCAATGTCTCTTCTTAGGGGCGCGGCAACGGTTTCGTCGTGACATGCGGAGCCCACGCCACTGATTCGCTTGGATCAGTGCGTGCCGGACTGCCGACTCCGTGTTCTGTTTAGCTTAAGCTAGAATCAACCGGCATTTGTGTGCGCGATGTGTGCGCGGTTCAAATGCCGGGGATATTCACTTCAACCCTGTAGAGGCCACACAGCTGCATACTCGGCAGGTGCGCGATCCGCAGGCTCGAAGAGCAATGGCACTCAATTTCCCAGAACACCGTTTGAACTAAGCCGCTTGCGCGGCAGACGCTTCGCGTGCCATACTCCACCAGCAATGTTTTGCAATCGGGCGGTTGAATTCGCTGCTTCAGCATCTTTAGTAACCATTGTGTTATCTGTCATTTGCAAAGCAATCTCGATTGAAATCCCATAGGCTGACGCATCTGCCGCAAGCGCAAGCGGCTCACTTCAAACGGCCCTATCGAAAGTGCCCGGCGTTCCGGCTTGGCTTGTCACGCAGGCTCTGTTCCCGCCGGGCACTCCCGATAGAGATCTAACGTTTCTGATCCACTCCACTGCGCTGGGCCAACCTCCGCTCTCGAAGTTCAGCTTGGAAAGACAACCATCGATTGACCAATAAGGACCAATGCTTTTTCCTGTCCACGATCTGCCGCCATCGTTTTTAGGAAAACCCGCACGGTAGCTCCCTCACAACCCAAAATCGCGCACAAACAGAGCACACAACGCTAGGCCTTGATGGCCCGGAGTTGCTTGAGCGAGAGCACGGTGTTTTTCACGTCCGCTTTGATGGTCAGCGAGAACTCTTGGGGTGTCGGTAAATTGTCTGCGAAGACCCGGCCATGCAGTGGATAGTCTCCGCTGCGTGCCATGCCGACGTAGAACTTGTCCGACCATACTTGCCGTCCGGGTTGGAGATCCTTGCAATCGATTTCGATGCGGAACCGGTCATCGTTCCTATCGATTTCGACCTCGCCTGGATCGCGACGGAATGCTGGGCGAATCGCGTGGGACATGTCAACGCCGCCGTAACTTTCCTTTGCTGGTTTCTTCGGCAGGTATTCGACCGGCATCAGGCCGATCCCCATCGGCACTACCACTTCCAAACGAACATTCTGCGCGGCAACACCACCAACGTTCGTCACGGTTATGCGCGTTGGTCGACAGAGTCGCGTCATGAACTCATACTCAGCGAGCTCTCGATAGTAGTTCTCATTGTGCACGCGTAAGTAATCGGTTTTGATGCCGAACGGGTATTCTCGCGAGTCAGGTAATTTCGGAATGTCCTTTTGCTCGGGGACGTCACAGAACTCACATTCCATCTGCACGCTTGTGCCGATCGAGTTGTCACGGTCGACCTCCGCGAACTCGACTTTGAGTTCTGCTCGCTCCCGTGGCCGACCAGCGCCCATTCGTGCAATCTCATCAAGGGAAGCCGGTCGCGTTAGGTTCGTCGAGCTGCCCCAACGGACATACACCTTTTCCATTTCGAGTTTGCCGTAGTTCCGTTTCAGATAGATAGGGCGCGGTTGATCTTCATCGAGGACAATAATCCCAACTTGCTTTCCCTCATACGTGAAAGCGCGGTACTGAAAATGGACCGGCTTGTTCACAATGGAATTGACGAACTGTTGGAGCGAGTGATCGTCCAACTGCTCCGAGGCCGCTATGCCGATAACGATGCTCTTGTCCCCGCGTACCTCTTCGACGCCGATCAAGATGTACGCCTTGCTTCTGCGCCAAGCGTTCGCGAAACCGATGATGTCTTTGAGGAGTTCGGACTTGTCATCGTCGGTAGCGTTGACGAACGGGTACTGTTCTTTCTTGAAGTCGATCTCGGTGCCTTCCTCTTCATAGAGGAGGCTTTCGAATAACTCGTTCGTCACGTGCCACTCCGTCCGCTGCGGAGCACGTTCCATGTCGCGTTGAGTTCATCTTTGCGGAACCGCCATATCCACGTCGGGATGATCGGACCGAGCGCCCGCGTCAGGTGGTAGTCGTACGTGACTTTGACGGCAGTGAGCTCGTCCGGTGCTCCTGCTTGGAGCGCTCGTTCTGCTGCTGCCTCACTGATCCCGCTGTTCTTGGATAGGCTGTTGTACCCGATGGTCAGCTTGATCAACCCAACGCTCAAGAGCAACATCGTCACGCCCGTGACGATGCGCGCAACATTCACCAGCGATGAATGATCGTTGGTCGTCTGTAAGGCCACGACGAGCGCAACCAGCGCGACGAGCGTGCCACCGATCATCGTGTTGCGGCAGATCTTCATCATGCTCTCCGCGAGATGCTTCGTCCACCACGCGGACTCGTTCACGTTCTGCAACGCTCGGAGTGGGCCTGGTGTATCAGCGCTTGCGAAGTACGGCTCCGCTGCATGCTTGTTTCGCGCCCGCTTCTTCACGCTCGTGGGACATCGGACTAAGAGGTCGGAAAGATCTGTCGCTGGTATCGGCCACCCGAACCCATCTTGGAGGTCCAGCTTGCGTCGGAATTGCTGCGCGGTGCCCTTGATCGCATCGGAACGCGAGAGGAATAGTTCTGCGACGAGCGCACAACCAGCGACGATGAAAGGTACCGGCTCAGGAGGAAGCACGTTGATGCTCGCGCCGACAAAGAATCCTGCCGTCTTCGTCACGATGCTCGCGCCCCACCAGAATTTCGCACAGTGATCGAGCGCCTCCGCGAGGGCGAACGGCCCCGGAGTGCCGTTAGTGGGTGTGGTCATGCGCCGATGCTTGCCGCCAAGAAGCTCGCGACCCAATCGATGTGGAACTGTGACCCGAAGATCCTCTGCCACTCCTGGGATGCCGCGAAGCCGTTGTCCGTTCGTTCCGACTCGCAGGCTTTGACCGACCGATTGTATGCGGTCTGGGCTTTGGCCTGCCAATTGTCGTCGAGCTGTATCCATTCGTCGATACCGGCGGGTTTGAGTTGTCCGTTCGCGTACCGCATCATGAACGCGAAGAAGTCACGGATCATCCAGTCGTAATAGAAAATCGTCTGATTGCGGTGCTCCCACTGCGAGACGAAGAGGTTTGCGAGGATCTCCAGGCAGACGGACTTGATGTCCACGTTGCACTCGCGCTTCCACGCCTTGAGCATCTTGATGAGGTGCGTGACTTTTCCTGATGTGGCCGCGTCCGTCTGTTGGAGCCACTTGTATTCAGCGACCGGGTTCGACAAGCGCCAACTTCCACCGTTCGGTGTGTGAGCGATGTAGTACTGGCCCGCGCACGCGGCCCCGTCGTTCGGAAAAAGGAATGCGGGTGCGATGTCGACGTTGTATGTCTGGAAGGGCGCGATGACCACGGGGCCATCGGCGGCGAGCGCGGTGCTGGGGAACGTCGCGAAGAGGGCGCGCTTGACCTCTTGCAGCAGTTGGGACTGTTTGTTCCCGGCGAGCGCGTCGATACGACCCCACTCGTTCCACGGGAGGACGAAGAGCATGTCCAGGTCCGTGCGTGGTTTGGTCGCGGTGCCTTTCCCGTACGAGCCGACGATCGTGTAGCAGGCGGGGGTGAAGACTTGGTTCGGGTAGTATTTGGCGAAGAGCGAGCGAGCGATCCGTTCGGCCTTGCCTTCAGCGTCGAGGCGCTCTGCTGGTTTCAGGTCGAGTTCGGCGAGGAACTGTTCAAAATGCGGGATGACGTATTTCCACAAGTGGCACCTTTGTTGACGTGTCGCCCGGTGCCCCACTGGTCCCCCGCACGTCCGCGAGACATTTTTGAATTGGTAGGGAATTACCCCTTATACGTAGTATACCACATATGGATGCATCGTGATCACGCTATACTTGGTATTGTGGGTAATGTTCCCCGGCTCAGTATTTGCCGTCGGGCTCTCCCTCAGTGGCCTCCGCCCCTTCATAGGGTGCGGATGCCATCGGCGTGGATGCAGCCGGATTGAAGACACTTTCCGCGCTCTAAAGTTGGTCTGCAAGTTGTTGAAATGCTAAGATCGGCTGCAAGGGGACGGCGTGCCCTGTTTGGAAGGCGACAACAGTGGCAAGTGAAACACATAATCCCCTCTTCATGGAGCATTTCCGGGAGTACGTCGAGAAGAAACTCGGCGAGAGCTTCGATGGCCTGCACGATGTCGTGCGGTCAAAGTACATGTCACGGTTCTTTGCGGAAAAGATACTCGCTCCACGGAACCCAATCATACCTACGGTCGATGATGACGTTATAGCCTGCATCGTCGATGGCACCAATGACCAGGGCGTCGATTTCATCTGTCGCGAAGACGGAGTCGTCCTCATCATCCAAGCCAAATTCAGCGGCGGCGGAAGAAAAACGGCCAAGCGTCGCCCCGAAGAAGCAGCGGACTTCGAATACTTTCGCAACGTCCTCAACCGGCTCCAGAATTTTCGCGCATTGCAAATGACTGAAAATCTCCGCGACATTTGCGCGGAAATCGATTGGGACCGCGACCGCTTTCAACTTCACTACATCACGCTCCGGCAACTCACGACGGATCAGACGAACACGAAAGAATACACCGCCCTCGCCGTCGATGGCGTTCCCGACCTCGCGGACCGCACGGAACTGTACCTGCTCAACGAAAACAAGCTGAACTTGGAATTGCGGGATACGCTGAGCCTCGACCGGGCAGAAGCGTGGGAAGCAACCCTCATGGCGACAGCGAACCAAGGATCAGACCCGTGGATGCATCTCGGTTCCGATGATGCCCGGAGTTGCTACGTCGGCAGACTCAGCGGCGCTGAACTCGCGAACCTCTTCACCAAACACCGTTCGAGCATTTTCAGCCTGAACATCAGAAACTACATCGGGGACACCGCGACCAACAAGGCCATCAAGAAAACCGCTATCGCAGCCCCGGAGGAATTCTTCTTTTTCAACAACGGCATCTCAGCCCTCGCGGAGAGCATCGTGCCTGACCCGAAGGACCCTCGGATTCTCCACTGCAAGAATCTCTCCATTGTCAACGGCGCGCAGACTGTACGATCCCTGCACAAGACGCAGACGGACAATCCTTTGGCGGCAAAGAAGGCTCAAGTCTTGATGCGGATCACCGAGACGCAATCAAAGAAAACCGTTCCTGAACGTGAGTTCCTCGATAGTGTCACGAAGTTCAACAACACCCAGAACGCCATCAAAATCTCCGACTTCCGCAGCAACGACAAGATCCAGCACGACATTAGGGCGAAGTTCAGCGAACTTCCGAGCCTGAACGGGAAGAAGTTCTCGTATAAGAACAAGCGATCCGGCGCGAGTGAAAAAGAGGGCAAGAAGGGCAGCGATATCAGTATCGGCATGGAGGAGTTCACCAAGACCCTCTACGCGTTCCAATTCGGACCTGATGACGTGTACGGCGGCACCGGGCATGTGTTCGATGCCACCGCAGAAGGTGGGTACGCGAAGCTGTTCGGCGCAGGCGGCGAAGTATTGCCTGCACTCACCAATGAAGCGTTCCAGAAGTACGCGGGGATTTGGTTCGTGTGCAACAACGCCCGTGACTTGTGGAAGGATGAATCCCGCAAGACCAAGCACTCAGCTTTGGAACGCCGCTGGATGTTCTACTACGCGTTTGGTTGTGTCGTCCGCAAAGCGTACGACGGCCTCGATGACCAGTACGACGCGGACCTTCGTAAGTTGAGCAAGCCTTCCTGGATGAATGACGGCGCTGATGGGGTTGTGCAGAAGGTGATCGCTCGTCAGTCGAGATTCGCGATGCAGGCGATGAAGCAGGCGTACGAGGATAACTCGAAGACGGGCGCGAGTCATCGTAACTGGTTCCGCTCTGCCGGGACGTTGGAAGGCATCAAGAACAAGATCAACGATTCGTGGATCATTGTCGAAGAACACGCGTCGGACTACCGATTCCGACAAGCGAAGTGAACGATCTCACGGACTTCGAATCGGGTCGAACTAGATCATCTCACGCTTACTGTTGACGTGCCTCGCTTTTCTGGTCCAGTCATAACTGAGGATTCCAGATTGCGGCGAACTCATTCGGCGTGCGGCCTCCCAAGCTGCTGTGGGGCCGTTCGCCGTTGTATTCCTTCCGCCAAGCCCGGATCTTCTGCCGGGCGTCGTTCAGGTTGTGGAACCAACTGGCGTTCAGACACTCGGCCCGCAGCCGCCCGTTGAAGCTCTCGACATGAGCGTTCTGCATGGGCTTGCCTGGCTGAATGTGGACCAGTTGGATCTTGCGCTCTGTACACCACGCCGTGAAGTGCCGCGAGGTGAACTCGGGTCCGTTGTCACAGCGAATGGATTCCGGTTGGCCTCGTTGTTCGATGACCCGTTCCAACGTCCGCGTGACCCGTTGTCCCGACATACTGCTATCGACTTCTAAGGAAATACATTCGCGCGTGAACGTGTCCACGACCGCCAGTACGCGAATCCCTCGTCCGGTGGCGAGGGTGTCGTGCACAAAGTCGATAGCCCACTCCTGGTTGCGCCGCATCACGTGCGATACCGCCGGAGTCCGGATCAACCGCTTCTTCTTTAGCCGGCGGATCTTCAGTCCCGCGGCCCGATACAGCCGGTAAATGCGCATCGGACTGGCCGCGTGCCCCAACTTGTTCAACACCTCGCCGAGGATCCGGTAGCCCCACTGTGGTTTCTTCCGCGCCAGTTCGTCCAACGCCGCTCGCAGTTCGGCGTTATGGTCCGGCTGTGGTTCGTACCGGTAACTACTGCGGCCGATCGCCAGCAGCTTGCAGGCCCGGCGTTCGCTGATCGGGAACTGCTGGCAGGCGAACGCTACGTCTTTCCTCACGCCGGCAAGCTCCACCCGTAATGAGATGGTCCGCCGCCGTAGATCTCAACGCGCGACGATTGCAGAAAGGAGACCAGCAATGAACATCATCGGAATCGACCTTGGCAAGACCGTGTTCCATCTCATCGCAATGCGCCCAGATGGAGCAATCTTCACGAAGAAACGGCTATCGCGTCCTCAGTTGATCGCGTTCATGAGCAACACCCCACCTAGCGTGGTTGCGATGGAGGCAAGCTGCGGGGCGCACTATCTTGGCAGGCTGCTCGTCAGCCAAGGCCACGAGGTTAAGCTGATTCCAGCCCAGTTCGTGCGTCCCTTTGTAAAGTCCCAGAAGAATGACTACGTGGACGCCGAGGCCATTGCGGAAGCGGCACAGCGTCCGACGATGCGCTTCGTGCCGATCAAGACTGAAGATCAACTGGACCTGCAAGCGATTCATCGGGTACGCGAGCGGCTGGTGGAACGCCGGACCGCAGTGATCAATCAGTTTCGGGCGTTCCTGTTGGAACGTGGAATCGTTGTCCGTACTGGCCGGGAATGCCTGTTGAGACGAATGCCGGAAGTTCTAGCGACTGCCGAAGCGCAACTGGCTCCTCGAATGTTTCGCCTGCTAACCAGTGTCGTCGCGGAGTGGCGAGCGATCGAAACCGAGATCGCGGAGATGGATCGTGAGATCGGGATGATCGCGTCGACGGATGAGGCGTGTGTTCGGCTGCAAACTGTGCCAGGCATCGGACCGCTCATCGCCACTGCCGTGGTAGCTGCGGTTGGCAATGGGGCTGCGTTCTCTCGTGGCCGGGAGTTCGCAGCTTGGTTGGGTCTTGTTCCTCGGCAGGCATCCACAGGAGGCAAGACCAAGTTGCTTGGAATCAGCAAGCACGGCAACACCTATCTTCGATGGCTGTTCATTCACGGTGGGCGCTCGGTTCAGCATCGCGTGTCCCGTGAGCCGCACGCCTTCGGTCGGTGGCTCACGGAGCTGGAGTCCAGAACACACTCCAACGTCGCCGGTGTCGCCATGGCCAACAAGCTTGCGCGGATCGCCTGGGTCGTTCTGAATCGGCAGGAGCCGTATCTCCGAATGAACCAGCCGTCGAGCGGCGGTGGCTTCGGCCTCTCCACCTTGGCTACGCCAGTTTCAGACGCCGCTCAAGGCTCTTCGATGAACTCGCTCCGCTCGGCCTTGACCAGCGCCTGAAACCGGCGAAAGGATCCACAATCAGGCCGAAGCCAGATTACGAACCCACCTCGGTTTTGCGAGCAGAAGAACTGATGAATGAACGGTCAACCGTCGCGTCCCAAACACCTGACGAAAAAACTGGTCCACACAAAAGACCGTAGCCGTTGTGAGGCTGGGCGCGCGCGGATACTCATCAAGGCCAGGGCTCTGCCCACCAACAGGCCGGATACATTTACGCAGACCAAACTCATCACACTTCTTGCTTGCAATCGAGCGGCGGACCATACATTTTTTGTGATCACGGCCTTCAGTACTTCTTTGTCGAGGCTCAGATCGGCCACCAGGTGCTTTAGCCGCCGGTTCTCGTCTTCCAGGGCCCGGAGCTTCTGCGCGTCGCTGACCTCCATGCCGCCGTACTTGGACTTCCAGGTGTAGATCGTCGCCTCGCTGACGCCGATCTCACGGGCCAGATCCGTTACCTTGCGCCCGGCCTCGTGCTGCTTCAGCACCCCGATGATCTGCTCTTCGCTAAACCGCCCTCTCTTCATCTCGGATCTCCTTTCGTCGCTTCTTCCTGCTGCGCCGAACTTGAGATCCTCAAGTCTAACTGGTCCAGATTATCGAGGGCACGTCACTGTGGGGAGTATTCCGAAGCCAATGACACATCAGGGAACCGCAGTAGTTCTTTGCTTATCAGTGCCACGGTTCTCGTGTGATATTGATCCATCCATTCATATTTCTTCGCCACCTTGCTACCTGCGTGCTTTGCGAGATTCTCATCGATGAGGTTGCGATGCTTCGTCACGAACTCCTGGTACAAGTCTTGTCTCATGATGAGTCGTGCGATCCAGAGGTAATCGAGGAACAATACTTCCTTGTCGCCGACCACTTCTCGTGCGAGAAGCTCTCCCAGCAATTGCCAAGCCGCAGCACGGTCCGTCCAGAGTCTGCTATTGGTCATCTCTTCGTGAATGACGCTCTGATCCACGATGATTCTCGGTGCCCCAGCGTCCCTCTCTTGCAGGTAAGCGTCGACGATTCCTTGACCATAAAGGAGTCCCCAACTCAGTGCTGCCTTGCCGACGGTGACTGCCCCGCGAACAACGACACCTTCGAGCAAGAGATCAATCTGTGCCTCAATGAGCTGCATCAGCTTGATGGTAATGGCTGCTTTCACGTTGGCCTTGGGCCGTGTCAGCGGTCGCGCAGTCACGCACAGGTCTGAGAACGTGAGGAAGTACTCTTTCCTTTTTTGCCCCCGGTGAACGCCCCATCGGGGCTCAGGGTCGAGCCGTTGACCGAAGATCCGAAGGATTCTTGAGATGTTCCCGGGGCTTCGTTCATCGATCAACTCTTGAAACCCCAAGATGTCGATGTGTGAGATCAGCGCGGTCTCATACACGACGCGCCGTTTTTTCTCAGGGTCAATAATCATCCTCTCTAGTTAACCACCGCAGCAATGTCTGACTACCGACGTGGGCCTTTTTGGCGCTATGATGATGGACTACCGGGAGGTGTTCAGGACGTGTTTTGCGTTAATTGCGGTAAGTCGTACGCGGATGCGTTCAAGTTCTGCAATCACTGCGGTTCTCCCGTTCCTCGCGTGATTCGTGCCACGGAAGCCGTCATCCCTGAACCCGTCCCTGCAGAACCGGTCCGTGTTGAGGAACCAGTCCTCGCCGTTGCGCCGCCTCCTGCGATCGTTCCCGAGCAGGTGACTGAGCTAGCTCCCGCTCCTTTTGTCGCGGAGGAACCTCCCGCGCCGCGCTTAGCGGAGCAGTTGACCGATCCTCCACCACCCCCTCGTGAGCGAGCGCCATATGTGCAGTGTGTTGTGTTGACGCTCAGCGTCATCCTCTTACTGTCCGTGGTTGTCTTCGGTATCAGTCAGGGCATGGTGCGTGGTACCTGGGACACGGTGTTCTTTGATATCCCTGCCGTCATCGGCGCAGGCTTGCTCATCGGCAAGATGTACAAGTCATGGCAACGCGTGTTCGCACTGGAACGCGATGTCGATACCATCCCGACACGCCGCCATCGACGCGTCCTGCGCAACAGCATCATCATCGCGCTTCTTTTCTTTGCAATGGCGGCCGGGGCGGGAGCCTCGATCGGCAACAGCCGGGTCGAAGCAGACCAGTTGGCCGCGGACGGTGAACACATGAGAACCGTTGGGGACCGCATCTCGAAGGCTCGCACTGCTGTGGATAGAACAATAACGTCCTACGCCGCCATGTACACGAAGATCGCACCAGACGTCGACGATTTAGAAGCCACCTTCCGACGCCTGCAGGTCGACCTCGACATCTTCGATAAGAAATTCCCTGCGCAACATGCCGGTACTGCCAAGAGCATCGAGGAGATGGCTATCGGGCTCAAGCGCACGGCTCTCCTAAGAAAGCAAATTGCTCTCATGAAGGATATCGAGCGCCTTAGCGATGAAGATGCCCAACTCGCCGCGTGGCGCGAGTCCATGATGCCCCTCCTGACAGAAGAGGACGATCTTAAGTAGCAGTCTTCAACGTTAAGGGGTGAATAGTTTGGACTGCAACCTCCCAGTCCTGTGCTTGGAAGACGTGCTTGACCCTTGAGGACTTGTAGAAGTACGTGAGCCAAATGCTGTTCTGGATGAGCGTCAGGATCGTCAGCGGGAGATTGTCCGGAAAGAACCCTGCATCAATCCATGCCCCGACGATGTCCACGATCATTTCCGTAATCATGACGCGTCGCATCAGGGTGAGCATTTCCGGCGTGCGCGCCGAGTACAGGAATGTTCCAACCGCAAACTTGAGGGCGTAGAGCAAGAGACCGGGTAGGGTGCTGATGAGAAACAGCACGTACAGTTTGGTGTCGTCGAAATTCTCGGGGACGTAGCTTTGGATGTTCCCCAAAATGAGGATGAACGAGAGGACGGAGCTGGTGTAGAGCTGCCAATAGAAGAAGAGCAACCATCCACCGATGGGGTTCCGTTTGCGGTTGTTGCAGAAGTACCACGCGATGAGGCCACCGGGCGCGAATGTCGGGTTGTTCGGGTTGCTGTTGGTTGCCGCGATGAGGCTGAGCGGCATCATCGTCATGCCGAGCACGAGGGGGAGGATGATAGTCGACAACCGTTTCGTCATAAAGAACACTTACTCCAGCGGTGATCCTTTGAATCCTTCAATGATCCAGAACATTGCTCGTACGACCGCGTAGGCAAGCAGTGGCCCGCCGATCATCAAGCCGCCCAGGATGCTCGTGTCGCCTTCGCTGTGCGCCATGCTCAAGATGAGCAGCAAAAATTGCTTCCCAAATAATGATGGCGACAACCAAGATACGGAGAACGCCACGGCGGAAACTCATGAGAATAAAAGGAAATGACGCAATCCTACCATCACTTTCCCTGAAGTGCAATCGCGGTACGCTGTCGTGCGGGGCAGGAAGGCGGCCTGGAATCGTCACTGAGTTGGCCCATCGGTAAACAAGAAAGCCAATTGGGGACGACGTTGAGCCCTAATCACCTGCTCCTCTATCTGCGGACGCTCTCCTATATGCCGCCAAGCGAACACTCAGCACACGCTGCCATTTTGCAGACATTTTGCGGCTCCACCAATTGTGTTCACTGCTTCAAATGGTGAGACTTGTCGTGCCAGCAGCAGTAGAGGTGTTTTGCTCATGAGCGCTTCTCCTGCCATTCGGCCGGAATGAGGAAGTCGTCATGTCCTTCTCGCCAGTTGGCGACTAAGTGGACATTTTCGATTCCCTGCCACGTGATTGACCCTGCATGTTCGGTGACGATCACTTGGAACTGTCCTTTGAGCACGCTCATGAACTCCGAGAGTGCTGCAAAGATGCGTCTCACCCCTTCGATGTCGGGTGATCGTTCGGATGGCTTGAGACCGCTGGGCGTCTGATCCATTGCTGGCCACGCTTCCGGGAAGTAGACTTGGCTCGGTTGGTCGATCATCAGGAATCGCGGCACGGGGTTCTGTGGCAGGCCGCTGAAATGCTCATGGAGAGCGAGTAAGCCAGCGACGTGGTAGCCGACCCAGTTTTGCCCGCTGCCTACCTCCCAGAGAAAGTCGGTCCTACCGGAGAGTGGGCGGAACTGGAGGGTGAGTTCGCGAGTGTTGAGCCGTACGTTCTCGGTTGCATGTTCGAGCCGTAGTCTCTTGGCGTAGTCGGCGATGCGTGCGGATACTTTGTCGATCGCGGCATTCAGTCGGTCTTGCCGTGATTTCCCGTCGAGTTCTCTCCGGAGGCGGGCGAGTCGTTCCGCAAGGCCCTTTGCCTTGTCTTGGAGGTCATCGACGTTGCGGCTGGACATGACGTTCTCCAGCGCCTGTTCGACTCTTCCGACGAACAAGTAGATCTGCCGGACGCGTTGTCGTTGTGCGGCGAATGTTGCGGTGCGCTCCTCTAGGAACTTACGTTTCTGTCGGGCTCGGGACAGGAGGGTTTCTTTGTCGCGGAGTTCTTGACGAATGTTTGCTTGTTCTTGGTCCAGCTTTGCGGGGGCCTGACGTACGGAGACCGCAAGAGTTTTCATCTCTCGGGCGAGGGACTGGAGTTCAGTGAGTCGGGTATTGCCGTTCGTATGAACTGCTGTGCAGACCGGACACTCGTGGTTGTTGCGCAGTTTCTCTTCCATCCAACCCACGCCTTCTAACCGGTCTTCCTGGCTGGTGAAGCTCGTTCCGTAGTCATTCAGCGATGCGGAGAGCTGCTCGATTTTATCGAGTCGACGTTTGAGCGAGCCGGTGTCTTGAGCGAGTTGATCTTCCTCGGCGGCAACCCGGAGGAACTCTCCTGTGGCGGCTTCATTGGTCCCTTCTTGTACGTCAGGCAAATCCATCTTTCGGACTGAGTCGGGTACGCGTCGGAGCTCCAAGAGGTACTTGTCTAATCCCCAGTCCGCGCCTGGCGAGGGAGAATCTGCAAGCAGCCCTAATCCTTTCGCCTGAAGGTAGTAGCTTTCGACCTCTGCTTCCCATGCGCGCGCGGCTGTTGTTCTGGCTTCGAGCTCCCTGCGGAGCTTGTCATACTCCCGTTCGGTGTCCTTGAGTTCGCGTTGCTTTGCTAGTGTTGTCGCATCGATAGAGCCGAGCACGAGGGGAAAGATTATCCTGAGCTTTTCGCGGTGCTCGGTCGTGTCGGCTTTGAAGAAGAACGTGTAGGGGTTGGCGACTATGTGCTGCGGTTGAAAGTTGAATGCGGCCATGTCGCGGCTGCTGGGTCGCCCGCCGTAGCCTACGGATTCGTCGGTGGAGAAATCGAGTGATGGTAAGTTCGCGATCTGGTTGAAGCGATTCTTGAGGTCGTCGACGCGCGCGTTCTTCTGGACGATGGCGGGGACTTCAAGCTTGAGCCCTTCGTTCCAATACAAGTCGGTAGTGGACTGTTGATCTTCGGGATTTCGGCGCGCGACGATCATTTCGGTGTTTGCGAGTTTCAAATGCAAGCCGAACCACCCGGTGAGGTCCCGAATGAGGCCGACCGGGATGGAGCATTTGTCACTGCCTAGGCAGTAGTCCACGATCCAGGTGAGCGTGGATTTGCCTGACCCGCTCTCGCCGCTGATGACGTTGATCTTGCCGGGCTCGAAGGGAACGATGCGCGGGCGCAGATCGGTGTTCTTCGGCCATAAGATGATCTTGAGAATGGTCAGTTGCATCTTAGAACCTCACATTCAACGCGGTGATGATCTGCACGGTGCTCATTTCTCCGAACGCCTGTCCTACTCGTTTCGCGGCCGACATGATGACTTTCACCTCATCGGTTACGTGCGTGACGGGAGCGCTCTTTCGTACGGGTACGAGTTGTCGTTCCTTGGCGTCGAACGCCAGCAGTCCCGTTTGGAAGGCTATCGACAACGCCTGAAACGTGCGGTCGGATAACCCTTCCATGCGCCGCTGGAGATCCACGGTGATCTCTCTATCCGCTGCGAGCGCCTTGTATAACGCCCCTGGCTGGGTCTTGGATGCCAGCGACGCGGCTGTGTGCTCATGGAACGCTAAGGGAAGAACAAGGAAAACCAAGGGGAAGGGCACGCCGTCCCTGCGTCCGCGGAGTTCGTACGCCTCGTGCACTGTCTGCCAGATGGCCTCGGCGGCAAGGCCGGTGTTCTGGATGATGCGCTGTTCAAAGAGGACGTCGATCATGCTTCTTCTTCCTCTTTGATGAGCGTTGCGTATTCGGGATGCCAGCCCAGTTCCAGCAAGTCCGCGAGGCGATGGTACGTTCCTGAGGTGAGGTAGACCTCGTCGGTCTCTGACCCCGCCAGTCGCTCCCGGTGGTTCTCGGTCGTTTCCATGAGGATTTCGAAGCCGACGTCACCGAGGGGATGGTGCTTTTTGAGGCGGATGATGCGTGCGCGGATCTTCTCCCAGCGCGACGACAATGCGGTTTGAAACGCTCGCCAGTCCTCGTCGGTGATATTTCCTTCCTTGGAGAGGCGCAGTTTCTCGATGTTGCAACGGATGAAATCGCGGATCGCCGAGTCGACGAGCACGGAGTCTTCGGTGACGAGGAAGAGTTGCTTCACGAACTGTCGTCCCTTTTCTCCGCCAATTGCGTCGGCGGAGACGGGAATGAGGTACTCCGCCCGTTCCCGGACGATATTCCTTTTGCGATTGGCTAAGACGGCGTGGAGGTGATTGATGAAGTGGTCCCGTGCGATCCATGCCGGATTGTTCTCTCTCCATGCCGCGAGAGCGTTTGCGTGGACCCAGCCCGCTAATTCGTGCAGGATCGATTCGGCGGTCGGGACTGCCCAACTCGGGAGGGGGAGGCTCGCGATGGTGTCGGTCTTGACTTGAGGACCGGCAGCTCCCGATGTTGCGTCGACGAGCTCGGTGTTCTGGATGATTTTGATGAGCGTGTCGCGGGACTCTGACCGCAAGACTCGGCCAACGAGCGTCGCTATCTTGTCCGGAGGATCTTCTGCGGCGCGTTCCAGTCCCGTGATGCACTCCCCGGCGGCGTCCGCTGTTGTGGCGGCGCTGATCGCTTTCGCGAGACCCTCGGGTAGTTCTTTATTCGTGACCATCAGGAACCGCGTGGTCTCTGGTTCGACGCGGCTTTCCTCGATCGCGTCAAGCCAGATGTTCAGGGTGCTCCAGAGATCTTTGGAGCGGTCCCCGAAGGGTTCTGCCCCGTTAGCGATGGAGTGCTTGTCCTGCTCCAAGAGAGAGGCCGTGCCATTTCTGATCGCGACGTCATCGTCGGTTTCGATACCTACCGACGCGCCCGCAGGGGTACGCGCGAGCCAGTAGAGCGCTCGCTCGATCTGGTACCCGTAACCAGCACTTGGACCCGGCGCGGAGTGAGATCTTTTCGGCATTTTGCAGGGGCGACTCAGGCCAGCATCGGAAGGTCCGTCACCTTTCGCGAGTGTCGGCTGACGGGCTCCGCCGAAGCAGCCCTACCTTTGTGAACCAAGGACATCTTCTTCCTAATGAAACGGGATGTTTTATTCTACTCCTGCCGTAACCAAATTCGCTGGTTATTGCCAGAAGGAGAGGGTACCACGCAGTTGTGCTTAGACATCTGGAGGTTGTTCTAAAGGATAGAGGATTCGCAAACCGAGTCTGTCAGACTTTAAAACCGAAGCTGTGTCGGCAAAGATCTGCGGAATGTGCGGAATTGGATTGTGTAGTGACTCCGGCTATTTATGCTGGTTGCACGATCGGCCCGTACCTCACATAATAGTTCTAGATAGTTGAACTATTATGCAGAGCAGATCCTACGTTGCGAGTGAACGGGCGCTGACCACGCTGGCTGCATCGCAGGGCGGCTACTTCACTTCGAAACAAGCTGCTGCGATCGGCTATACCGCCCCGAAACGGAACTACCACGTTCACGCCGGCAATTGGGTGCGGGAGCGGCGGGGGATCTTTCGGCTTTCTACGCAACCGCTTCCAGCACGTCCAGACCTGATTCTTTGGTGGCTTTGGTCTCGGAATCGCCAGGAGCAGCCTCAGGGTGTTTACAGTCACCAAACCGCACTGTCTCTGCATGAGCTAACCGACGTTATGCCGTCGCGGCTTCACATGACTGTGCCCAAAACATTCCGACGCAGCGCCGCGATCCCAAAATCCATCGTCCTCCATATCTCCGACCTGACGCTTTCCGACATCGAACAAATCGACGGCGTACCCGCGACTAGGGCACTCCGAACACTGATCGATGTGGCGGCCTCTGACGCGGTTCCTCTGCAGGATCTGCAACTCGCCTTTGCAGAAGCTACCCGGTCCGGAAAAATCACACGCGCGGAGATCGCGGTCGCAAGGACGGACTCGGCTCAGCGAGATATCCTGCGGCTCCTCCAGGCTAAGGGGGGTAAACGCTGATGGCTGGAAGCCGAACGTACACTTCGTCTGGGGCCTTCCGGCAAGCTCTTGAAGAGCGACTGAAGACAATTTCACGCAAGGAGGGAACGGACTTTCAACGCCTATGCCGACAAGTTGCTTTTGACCGCTTCCTCGCTCGACTCGTCAGTGAACCTGGCGGAGACTGGATTCTTAAAGGTGGCTACGCGATGGAGCTTCGATTCATTGCGGCAAGATCGACGCGTGACCTCGACTTTACCCTTCGCGCGGGTAATGCAGAGGCAGCCCTCGATCACCTGCAACAGGCCGGAGAAAAAGAAATCGGCGACTTCTTTTCGTTCCGCGTCGGCAAGGCCATGATGGACCTGGATGCGGCACCTTTCGGTGGGGCGCGATACCCCGTGGAGGTTCGGATCGACGGTCGGACTTTCGTAAAGTTCCATGTCGATGTCGGGATTGGCGACCTGATCCTCGAACCTTTCGAGACTTTGACCACTCGCGACTGGCTCGCGTTCGCCGAGATTTCTTCGCCGTCCATTGTCATGATCGCCCGCGAGCAACAGTTCGCGGAGAAGATTCATGCTTACACGATGCCTCGGCCCAGTCCCAACAGCCGGGTTCGTGACCTGATTGACATGCACCTGCTCATCGCGTCCGGCTCTCTCGATGCCTCCCTTTGTGCCGAAGCTCTGCGGCGAGCATTCGAGCGACGCAATACGCATGCGCTTCCAACAGAGCTGGTTCCCCCGCCAGCAGAGTGGGATCGACCTTTTAAGGTTCTTGCGGAAGAATGCGGCATCGACATCGGATACCGGGAGGCGTTTGATAGGTTGTTCGGTTTCTGGGCCGGGCTGTGACAAATGTGCCCGAACCCTATCTCTTGAAGCGTCTTGGATTGACTATCGAGCGAAGAGCAGATTCCCCAGATTGTTGCAATTGTTAGAATTCGTCGAAAAGGATGGAGCCCTTGGCACTTCCGGTCCCTTGGGCGTAGCTCTCCGTAAGAGGAAGCCGCATCTGATTGCCTCGTATTGGACCTCAGGCGCACCGAATGCATCTTCGACGTTTCCCCTCTTTCACCACCAACGCCAATCAGGGCGCCGGATGCTCAGTCGGCACACGGCGGATGTGGGTTGACGCGTCAGGTGACGATCCCATCAGCATGCGCTCGACTTTGGCAGCCGCCTCGTCCTGGATACTCGGGAGTACGTGGGAGTAGCGCTCCAGCGTGAACGAAATGCTGGCGTGCCCCAGTTGGTCAGAGATGACTTTCACCGAGACGCCGGCTGCCACGGCCAACGTCGCTGCGGTGTGGCGCAGATCGTAAAGCCGGATCGGCCGTATGCCAGCTACTTCTAGAAGCCTTCGGAATTCGTGCTTCACATTCCTTTGTCGTAAAGGCGATCCTGTGCCGGAACGAAAGATCAAGTCGTGCTCCACCTGGAATCCAGTGTCAGACGCGAGGGATTGCGTATTCCGAAGACTCGTCAAAGCTTTCACCACGAAATCCTGGAGCTTGACAACCCGGCGGCTACGTTTCCGCTTTGTGTCGTCAAACAGCCAGCCAGCCCTTCGAATGCTGGACTGTCCGGCATACACTCGCCGCGCCGCGCTGCCAATCGAGGTCGCCCCACTTGAGTGCCAGATATTCGCTCGGCCTCATTCCTGTGGTCAGCGCCAGCGCGTACAACGCGAACCATTCCGTTTCTCTTGCAGCCAGAAGAAACCGCCTGCACTCCTCCACGCTTAGAGCCTCCATCTCCCGCCGTTTCATCCGTGGCAGGTCCACACCAACGCAGGGATCGTCGACCAGCATTTTCCACCGAACAGCCTGTCGAAAGGCGGACTGGAGCACCGCGTTGGTGTATTCGATGGTTCGCGCGGACAACCCACGTTCAAACATTCGAGCATAGATGCTCTGGATGTCGAACTGGACGATCGCGCCAAGCGGCCTTGTTCCGAGGACCGGGCGTATATGAAGCCGCAACAGCGCTTCGTAATCGGTGTAGCTCTTCGGCCGCAGCCTCGGCTTCGCTACCGTTATGAGCCACTGGTCCAGGTATTGATTGAGACTAATCGCCGCCGCACGGGGGAGACGCCCGATCTCTCGTTCTTGCAGCTTCCCGCTCAGGTAGGTTTGCGCTTCGCGGAATGAGCCTCGAATGGTCTTGTTGTGGTACTTGCGGATTCCCGTTTCCGGATCGCGGCCGAGCGAAATGCGAACGAGCCATGTGCGCGAACCGCGCGAAATGAGTTGCCCTGCTTTCCGGGCCATAAAAACACCTCCTGCCCGGAAACGGGCACACAGGTGGCACACAGGTGCGGCGCAGATCAATATTTATTGGGATTTGGAGAGGGTGCTACTGATGGGGAGTCTCAGCAACCGTGTCACGGATTGGCCATCGACACCGTGACTGAATGGACACCCATCAACGAACCAACAGATGACGATCAGGGTACTCTCATATTCCGTTGAGATGAAATTCCGCCCAGACCTCGACGATTGAGCGCCGTTCATCGTGATTGGGATCCGCATCATTTTGGGCTTCGGGAGGCTGGGTCTGTTGGTCTGGAAGGACCATGCGCTCAACTCCCTATGCTTAGCCAGAGTTTGAACCTATTCTAAGTCTGTGGAAGAGCGGCCACGGGTCTGCCAACTTGATCAGCCCTCCAATACCTGCACACTCGAAAACGGTTCCACACGAACCGTCCCGGCTCTACTTACTCAGTTCCTCATGCCTGGTGACCGTCTGGCCCTGCAGACAGAGCACGGCGGCTTCGCGTCCATCGAACGCCTGAACAGGGACGGCCGACGCATTCTCTTTCTTTATGCTCAGGTCTCAGGGTGGTTCGCTCCGACGGCGACTAGAAGTGGCGGGCATGTAATCCGGGCGGCTCGAACGCCGCTCTTTTTAGTCGAAGAATGCGTAAAGGCGTACTTTTACGCGACTGAGCCTAGGACGCTCTACCAATCCCTCGGAGCGCGCCAAGGAGCGACCTTCGCCGAACTCCGGACCGCCTGGAGGCTTCGACACATCGAACTGACGGCCCCGAATACGGACGCCGGCGAATGCCTCCGAGCAGAACGTTCCTTCAACATTCTCATGAATCCCAGCCTCCGGCAATGCTACGACTCGATGCTTTCCGGGGACGATACCCCGCTCCAAATCCCGTACGCTGGGCCAGCCGAAATCCTTGTCGAAGGCAATTTCTCTGGCGACGAAAGAGCCTTCTTTGCCAAGAGAATCCTGAGCTATCGGCCAGAAACGGAAAAGCGTAACATCTCCATTCTCCTGCGGACCTGTGAATTCTTGGAGGATCGAGTGATCTGTCGCGATCCACGGCACAAATGCGAGGTCTGGCTCGACCGAACGCAGTTGCCGGGCATCTCCTGGGATCTCACATGGAACCATTCGAAGCATTGGCTTCAGAGTAGGCTCACGATAGAAGCCACATTCGTGCGAACGAGCTCCCCCGATGGCGACGTTCGACTCGTGGCACTGCCCTCACGCACGCAGGTTGTCCTTCCCGAAGGGATCAAAACCGACATTGTACGGGCAGCCGAAATCCAGCGATTGGTCAGCGAGAACATAGACGTCCTGGATCGGATCCGTTCCGAACTACGAAGCCAGCCGACCGAATATGTCGTGGTTCAGCAGTGGTTAGATCACCTTGGCATCAGAGACGTTGGACCTGAACTCGCCATTTGGGAACCAGACTACGACCCGTTCCACTTTCAGTCCTTGCGAGCCCGTAGTTCTACGTGGTTCCTCTTCCGGGATGAATTCCTGTTTGTGCTCCCGCAAGCCGTGATCTCAGAGATCCCGAAGGCCGGCCACGCGACCTACAGTTTCGCTAGACCAACAGACCTCGACTCCTTTCTCACCCTCTACTCGCGATTCACTCGGGAGGATGTTCGCGCGAACCGACACAACGCCGCGACGGACTTGGGGTTCATAGGCCGAATCGTGCGAGGAACGGACAAAACCCGGTGGAAAAGAAATGTGATGAAGGTGGCCTGCGGGGCGTCAACCAGCTCGTAGCACCACGTCAACATGCCGCCGACCACGCCGCCTCATCCGACTCCAGATGTCGGGGCTCACTACCAACGGATGTACCCGGCTGTTGGCGACGTCGATGAAGGCACCGTGATGCTCAATCCGCCCATAACGGAAGAGGCGGGCAAGCAGGGCTAGGGCGTGCTGCGCCAGCACCTGATTGACGAATGGCTCCTGACGCTCCAGCGCCTCGATCGCGCTGCAACTTGGGCCGTCGTCGGCGTCCAATGACGCCAAGGTGATCTCCGGGAACAACTCGGGTGCCGTGCGAAGACGCCAAGCAGACTGGCGATTTCGACCGTTCCACGGCTGCCCTAGCACCAACTGCCCTCGATCGGACGAGTTGCCCAAGTCCATCCAGTAGTAGACTCGGCTGCGCCATCCCGTAACCAACTCCGCCAGATCCGCGCGGGCCGCACGTGTGTCAACACAACTGATGATCAGATCAGCGTCAGGTAGCTTCGTTGAGGTGGAAACGAAGGACGGTATGGCCGTCCAACGAAGTCCCCAGAAGAGATTCAACCGGGTGATCGTGACGACGGCTTTCGACAATCCGACTTCGCTGGAGGTGAACGGCTGGCGAACGCAATTCGTAGGGGATATGACGTCGCCATCCATCACCATGACGTCGAGGCCACCCGGATGCCCAGCGACGAGCATTGCCTGGTGCAGATACGGCAGGCCGGAGATGAGTGCTGATCCGTTTCCTCCGCAACCCACGACAAGGACTCGGACTGATCGTCGAAGGAGTTCCGCGTCCAGAACGTGCATGAGCCTCCTATGGTTCCTCGACAAACTCCCGAAGCGTTTGCTTCGCCGGAACAAGCCTGTGGGTCGGGAACGCCTTTCTGGAGTCTGCGAGACTCGCCCAAAGGCCTGCAAAGCCGCCGGGATGGTTCGTCAGGGGACGTATCCCCGTTGCATGTGTGAACTCGCTCTGAAAGAAGGCGCGCTCCCACTGAGAAATTGAAGCCACGCTGGCCTCCTCCGGGGATCGCATGGAGCCTTGACAAGTGAGCCCGTCCTCGCCATTAACGTTCCAGTAAGGGGCGACAAACAGCGGCGTGTCCGTGGTGGGTCGCGCGTTCTTCCTCAGTGCCCGGACCCACAGTTCGTGTGCCGAGACCTTCCAAACGAGCGGGGCGTGGGAGAAACGCTGCCCGTTCAGGGGTGCGACGGATTCGTCAGTGGCTCGAAAGAACATCGTCCGCTGGGCGGCTGCCGTCCACCAAACGAGCACATCCGCGGTCCGCACGAGGACGTTTTCGGGAAGAACCTCGATTGGCGGGTGAGAGGCGAGCCCCTGTGAGATGGCGCGGACGAAGTCGAGCGTGAGCGGTTGTGCCTCACTTAGCGATAGCCCACGCTCCTCGTCGCTCACTACCGAGTGCCAAGTGGCGAACGCGCGAGGGCCACGGTAGATGAGTATTGCGCCTTGAAGAGCAAGGGTTTGCGAGTCGGCCAAGCCTATAGATGTCTGCACGATGCCTCCGTCCAGTAGAACTCCTGCTTCGGGCAAGCATTCAGCGTTACTTCCCACAACCCGACTGGGCTCGGCAGCACCGCTAGGTTAACGCCGCATTGACTTTGCTTGCGCCAGATTCTAGTCCGCCATCTGTGCATCGGGCATCGATGCATTCGAGTCGGGCCTCTGGGCGTATACCGAGAGGGGTTTATCCGCCTCAAACCACAGGTCGCGCTCGGCGGGAAGGCCCAGTTTTCCTCGCACAGCGGCAATCTCCGAGAGCCTAACGTAGCCGAGTTTCGGATAACCTCTGGCGGGCTGATAAAGACCGAAAGCGACATCGGTATCCTCTGGATCGATCTCCGTGAGAAGCCAGGTGCATTCTCCTCCGGATGTAAAGATCTTCACGACAGGCTGAAAGTCGATTTCATCCTTGGTTCCGCGTACAGGAGCCTGCTTGCGGCCGTTTTCCAGAAGGCGGGCCAGAATATCTGGGGTGAAAAGATTCATATTTTAGCGATCCCTCTCCCGCCGGACGATCGTTGGTTTATACTGCTTTCCGTCAGGCCGGGTGATCACCAGCTTGTTCGAGTCCACACAAGCTTCCACTTCGCTGTCGACGATCATGCGCGACGGGTTGTAACCCCAGAAGTCGCCGCTGGAGCGCGCCGTGTAGATGATTCCGTCCAGCGCCACTATGACGACGTAGGTCGTCTGCTTGCGCGTGGGCGGCATGACGATCATGGTCCAATCCTTACCGTTCTTGTTTTGACGGGCTTGGCCGATCTGGGCGGTCGGCACGAATTCCGTGATTTCTTGGACGTCCAACAGTTTCCCGGTTTGGCAGACGGAAGCGGTCTTGGCATAGCTTGCAGGAGCGAGCAAAATGGCTGCTCCGAAAGCGGCGACCAGCGTATTCAGTTTGAGGTTCATGGTTGTTTGCTTTCCTTCCAATTTGTTTGCTTGATTCTTGTCACGAGTCAAAAGTACAGTAGTTGGCCCCTTTGAAGATTGAACGCTCCGGCTAATCTTCTTGTACAAAACAGCTACAGTAGGAACCGTGGCTACTGCGAACCAGCAGTTGAACGATGCATCGTACCGGTGGCTAAACGTTCCACGCTGGTACCTATGGGACGGCGGCTTCCTCCTGATCGGCCGGGCTAAGGGCGTCGTCCCGGCCCACTCGCACCACGCGATCCAGATTGTCATTTCACTCGACGAACCCTTCGCCATTTGCGGTCATCAGGAGGACTGGCGCCAAGGCCGCGGACTTGTTGTACGGCCGGACGCAGTTCATTCCTTTGATTGCAATGGGGCCTTTGGCGCGATGCTCTTTGTAGATCCTGAGTCGTGCGAAGGGGTGTGGCTGCAAACCCTTCTCGCGCACGACATCACAATCGTGCCCGATGCCCGCCTCGCCTCATCTGTTTCGGCACTTCGAACGTTTACCGAACAACCCTTCGCTAGCATGGAAGTCGGCGCCCTAATTCGCGATTGTGTACACGCCTTGAGTCCGGGACCGCCACCGATGCGCAGCCTGGACCCCCGAGTCACGACCGTGCTGAACCGCATTCAGGCGTCCGATGACCTGCGCGTCTCATTGGACACGGCAGCGGGGATGGCTTTTCTTTCCCCCAGCCGTTTCGCGCATCTGTTCAAAGAGCAGGTGGGGCTTCCCTTTAGCCGCTATATGCTCTGGCGCAAGTTGACACGAGCGATGCTCGCCATCGGCTCCGAGCGTACAATTGCGGACGCGGCGCACGCTGCCGACTTCGCCGATGCGGCGCATCTCACCCGGACGTTCTACCAGATGGTTGGCATGGCTCCGTCGGCCTTGATGCGCGGCACGTTCGCTGAAATCGCCTCGCCTTTCAGCGTGTCCGCGCGGGTTGTGCCGTAGGTCGCAACGAGTTAGAACTCGCCGGGCAAAGGCCAGCCTGCGCCGCAAGAATAGCCGATTCATCCATCGCGAATAGCCGCTCCGTTCAATATCGGAAGGGGCCTTCGATGAGAAACTCATCTCGTTGACAGACAGTCAACCGAATCGAAAGGAAAAGAAACCATGTCTAACTCAACCCAATGTTCCTGCAAGTCCTGCCCGGGCGCGGCTTGCCAATGCGGATGCCAGAGCCCCAAGGCGGAACCCGCCAAGACCGGCTGCGCGTGCGGCGATGCCTGCAAGTGCGGTCCCGCCTGCACCTGCAAGCGCTCGTGAGCAACAGCAATCGTGCCGCGTATCGTACCCTCGAAGACGGCTTTACGGGGAGCGGGCCAATACGCGGCCGAGCTAGGCTGCTCCAACTCGGAATCGTGAAATAGCCGGATAGGTGAAACGAAAGGACTCGTATGGGATACGGAATCGGAAGCGTGCTCTCGGTAGTTGTGTCTGTGTTTGCAAGGTTCGTAGGATTGGATCGCGATCGCGCGTTTTACCCAACGGTGGCGATTGTAGTTCCTTCCTACTACGTCCTGTTTGCCGTGATTGGGGGGACAACCCATGCGCTGATCGTCGAATTGAGCGTGATGACTGGGTTTGTTGCAGCCGCCGTCGTAGGGTTCAAGCGCAGTCTATGGATCGTCTCCGCCGCGCTTGTGGGCCACGGCGTTTTCGATTTTTTCCACGGAGGCATTGTGACAAACGATGGCATGCCCGAATATTGGCCCGCGTTCTGCGGGTCGTATGACGTTGGCGCAGGCGGGATTCTGGCGTGGCTGCTGATGCGCGGCAAGATCGCCGCCCGCGTCAACGGGAATCATCGAGGGATCCATGCATAACGACTCCGGTGTTCTAGTCGTTGTCGGCAGTCTTTGTTTGACCATCACGCTGGTGCTGGCGTGGTGCCTGGTGGGCGTTCGTACGTCATCGGGTGTGAGGAAACTGTTCCCCAGCGTTCCGAATTTGCTGAAGGCCCATATTGACTATCTGCTCATGACTGGCTTGTTGATGATTTTCTACCTGCTGTTTGCACATTTCCGGCTTGCTGTGTCGCCGGTCATTCTGGTGGCGATGAGCGTCGGATCTCTGCTGAACCCATTCGGATTCCTTGTGCTCGCGATCAGGCCCAACACTAGGCAGAACCCGGCCAGCCCATTCGGCGTCCTCATGGCCGGCAGTTTCACGCTCACGACGATCGGTTACGCTGGAGCAGCTTGGTCCGTTGCGCACGCCGCGATACTTGCACGGTGACAGCAAGGAGCCAATTTTTTGAGAGCCATCCTGCACGCCCGATACGGATCCCCCGACCTTCTCCGATTTGAAGAGGTGGCCATGCCAGTGCCAAGGGACAAAGAAGTTCTTATAAGAGTACATGCGACCACGGTGTCAACCGGGGATTGCAACATGCGGAATTTCACGTTCGTTACCAGCTCCATGCTGCCGATGGCCAAACTCATGTTTGGCATCGGAAAACCTTGGAAAGAACGCATCCTGGGTACGGAGCTGGCTGGAGAGATTGTCGAAGCAGGCAAAGACGTTGAAAGGTTCAAGTCCGGTGACCAGGTATTTGGCTCGACCGGGATGTCGGGCGGCGGGCACGCCCAATACGCATGCCTCCCTGAAAACGCGGCCCTGGCGATGAAACCAGCGTCTCTGAGCTGGGAAGAGGCAGTTGCCATACCTTTTGGGGCAAACGCCGCGTTGTACTATCTCCGGGAGTTGGGAAAGACTCAGGCCGGACACAAGCTCCTGATCATCGGAGCTTCCGGAAGTATCGGGTCGGCAGCTGTGCAACTGGCCAAGCATTTGGCGGCGACAGTGACCGCAGTATGCAGCGGAGCGAATGTGGAACTAATGAAATCGTTGGGTGCAGACACGGTGATCGACTATACCAAAGGAGACTTCACCAAGAACGCGGAAACCTACGACCTGATATTTGACGTTGTGGGCGCAACCACCTTTGACCGCTGCAAACACCTGCTTGAGCCTCAAGGTATTTTCCTTTCCTGCATCATGGGCCTGGATGACGTGGCACGGAGCCTCTGGACCACCTTCATCGGGGGAAAGAAAATAAGGGGTGGTGTGGCCATAAACAGCCCGGAACGGATGGCTTTCATCGCCGGGCTCGCGGCATCCGGAAAGCTCAAGCCGGTCATCGACCGTAGCTATCCTTTGAAGCAGATCGCGCAAGCTTTCAAGCAGGTTGAGCGAGGGCACAAGAAGGGGAATGTGGTGGTTACGGTGGAGCACCCATAAATGAAACGATTCTTCGATCTCAAGATTCCACCCGTCGCAGTCGTGCTGTGCGCAGCTTCGCTCATGTGGGTCGTCGCGCGATTCCTCCCGGTTGGCGACCTCCAACTCCCCGCCCGCATTTTCTTCGCAATCACATTCGCCGCCATCGGCGTCCTCACGAGCGGCTTGGGAGTAATGGAATTCAGGCGAGCGCGCACAACAGTCAACCCCACGAAACCTGGAGCAACATCCCTCTTGGTGCACTCCGGTGTTTATTCTCTGACGAGAAATCCCATGTACTTGGGCTTCCTCCTGATCCTCTTCGGCGGAGCGATCCTCCTACGCAACGCGTTCGCCTTCTCGTTCCTGCCAATGTTCATTCTTTACGTGAACCGCTTTCAAATTCAGCCGGAAGAACGAGCTCTCACCGAAAAGTTCGGAGCGACCTTCACTGGATACGCAGCGCGCGTGCGGCGCTGGATTTAAGGAAGGCGTCAGGAAGCGCCCAGTTTATTCGCCGAAAACGACACGGCGTCAAGTGATGGTAGGCCCAAGCGGCATCATGAGAAGTTGTTGCTCACGTCCCGAAACTCGCGTCCCAGGAGGTGGGAACAGATAGCTGACGCCTTAGCGAGCGACTCGCAGCAGGTACTGAGGGTCTTGAATGCGGCCTCGGCCTCCGGCTCGGTGACACCCAGGGTGACAATCGAGTTTGGTTCTGGCGTCAGTTCCATCATCCCCTGAGCCTCCTCATCGAACTGCCCTTCGATGCTGTCATGTTTCTCGAAGACGATGAGCAACGCCGGAAGTGGCTCGCCGCAATCTGCGAGGAGGTCTCTTAAGTCATCGTCGAACTCCGGGCGAGGACTCTTCGATGACAATGCGTCCAATTCGAGGACAGACGTCACCAGTTGCATGGCTGCCTTGTCTCGTAGGTGCAACCTCCGCAGGCCCGAAGCCGTTAGCGGCCGACGCTTCATACACGGCGGAATGTCGCGTACGATGTCGGGGAGTTCGACTTCGCCCGCCTCGATGTCGGTCTCGTACCACTCCCGGAGGCGATCGACCCGATCCAGGGCGTCACGCCAGTCCCATACCCGCACCCAGCGATTCAAGGCTCGGGTGAACAGGTGGACAAACGTCGCTGGGAGTCTTGGATGCTCGCGCTCCAACAACCGTAGCGTGGGTCCAAAGACAACGTAGCCCGCCGACTCAGGCTCCAGAGCCAGGTAGAGATCTGGATCGCGCCCATCGTCGTCCCGGTGCGGGGCGTAGTCCGTGAGCGTTGTCAGCGAGAGGTGTAGATGAAACTCCTGACGAATCTGGTCGCCACCGTGTTCCGCGACCCATCGGTCCAAAGTGCGCTTGAGAAACTCCGTGGGATCTCCCGTACATCCGGGCCAGTCTTCGGCCTTTGCGATTCCGGCTCGCAGGAGAGCGGCAGCGATCCGAGCGGCGTGCTGTTCGCCCCGCCGGTAGTGATACTGCTGAGGAATGCCGTCCAGGCGTGGGATAGTCAATCCCGTACCTGGCGGCATCACCCAAGTGGGAGCCAACCCGGTGGCGCGGGAAGCGGGCGCGCCCGCCGTCGCGGGCGTTGTGAGGCGTCTACCGCGCGCGCCACTAATTCGCTTGCTTGTTGCCAATCCGGACATGCCACGAACCTCGCCATGAGACTTTGCTGTTCTGGGAGATGTCCCTGCGCGATCGCGTCAAGCTCGCGCAGGACATACTCCAGTGTTTGCCGATCAGGTTCCACCGGTCAGCCTTTCGAACCGATAGCGCGCTCGAAGGTGTACCGCATCTTATCCCCGGCCGCCTCCGGACCGTTCACCGCCGCTGTCGCCAGTTCGGGGTACTGAGCCGCATAGAGCGACTTCACTTCATCCACACTCATGGCGGGATTAGGGTCAGGCAACCGAATGCCGTTGAACTGAAACACGCGGGTCATCTTGGTTACTGATAGTGCCATCGACTATTCCCCCTCCGAACGTTGGCTGTCCGCCGCGGGTTCTGCCGACTGGTCGAATAGCCCGAGAGATTGCTGCGTTTGCGGTGCCGACGGAGGCTCGGGCTTTGCCGCCTCAGCCTTCTTCCCACCGTTCCCGACGGTCTTCTGGTGCTTCTTGGCCTCTTCGCGGGCGTTCTTTTCCGCCTCCGCCAGTTCTGCCTGGATCGAAGTGAGATTGGTGCTGAACACAGCCTGCGAAGCCACGAAGTTGCCAACTTGCGATGCGAGCTGCGAATCGAGTTCTTCGGCTGTGCCGGTGATGCAAAGCGGAGTCGTGAGCGCTTGGTTCTCTCCGTCTTTGAGTTGGCGAGGGCAGATATTAACCTGCAACTGGCTGCCCTCATCCAACTTCGAGACAGTGATCAGAACCGCTCGCTGTGCCAGTAGCGGTGCGAGTTGCGTGAAAAACCCGTTCTGCGTCTCTGTAGTCATCGCTATCTCCTAGAACGGCACGTCGTCCAGGTCGTCTGCCGTTTGACGTGGTTGTCCGGGCACTGGCGCAGCGCTGGGGGCGTCGCCCTTCCGGCTCGATCCCAGGAACGAGACTGTGTCCGCGACGATCTGCATCACTTGGTGCTTCGTCCCGTCCTTGGTCTCGTACTCGCGCGTCCGCACCTTGCCGACGATCGCAACCAAGCGCCCCTTCTCCAGGTAGTTCGCGCAGGCTTCCGACTTCCCGTTGAACGCCACCACGGGAAACCACGTGACGCGCTCCTGCTTTTCCCCGTCCTGACTCCACTGTTCATTCACTGCTACCGAGAACCGGCAGAACGGGACATTGTTCTGCGTGTACTTCAGTTCCGGCGCTGATCCGACATTCCCAACGATTGTGATTTGATTGACGCCACTCATGGCTGTGTCCTTTCTGAAATGCACGGACCGGTGATCGGCCCGTGGGTGGTGAGGCGCGGCCGGCCCGAGGGCTTAGGCCGCATGCCCCTCTTCGAAGCGGAACTTCCGTCCCGCTTTCGTGAGCATCGCGTCGAGTTGTCCGGCGATGTCAGACATGCTCTGGTGGACCCGCGCGCGTAGAGAACCAACGGTGCGCAGGTCATCCGCGTACACGCCTTGCAGGAGTCCGCGAGCCTGGCTTACTAGTTGCTGAAGCTGTGTGTCATCGGTGACGTTACGAAACTCGAAGTTAGACAGGAACTCGACGAGGTTCGAAACGGTGGTTTCCTTGAACCGCAGCGGCTTCCCGTCGGTGCCTTCTTGAAGCCGGTCCGCCATGTGCTGTACGAGCTTCGCCATCGTCTCGCGAAGAACCAGCTGGATCTCAGACGACGCCTCGGCCATGCGCTGGGCGGCCTTTTCGCGTTCCTGTTCGAACACCTCGCGAGAGATTCCCTTGAGCTGTTCGGGGACTCCAAAGCTGATGTACTGCCAGGAGAAGCCAAACTGGCGCTCAACGTCCTCGGCTGGAGGGTAGTCGGCCGGGTTGTACAGTGTGCGCAGCCTGGCCTGTGCCAATTCCCTCAGGCTGGGATACGCCGCGAGGAAGGCTGCGACCAACTGCCCGCGATCCGCGGCAAACTGACGGAGCCGCTGCTCGACGGTTTCCAGCGCAGCGATCGGCAGCAGATGAATGCCGACCTCGAACGGAAGGCAGATGTTGTACAGGAACCGCCGGATCTCGCCGTCGAAGCGGTTGATCGCCTTCAGTTCGGCTGAATCCAGCAGGTGCTTCGAGACACGGAGTAGATCTTTATCCGCGTCGGCCTCGATCTGCGACGTCGAAACCTTGCGGGTGTTGCCCATGGTGGAGACGCGGACTTTGATGCAAACGGTCTTCTTGGCAAGGTCCACGCCGGGATCGACGATCGGAATGGGGCCGGAAGGCGGTTGTCCCTGCCCTGCCGCCATGACGGCAGGAGCAGAGGTGAATGAGAAGAGCGGCAGAGTTGCCATGTGTGGAACCTCCAATGTGGTTGAAAGATTGCGCCGGCGCGCGAGTGATGACTACGCGGGGATACCGAGGAGTGGGAAGCCAGTAATTTGAACAAGCCCGTCCGACCAGATCTGGACCTCGATTTCCAGCGGGGCGAAGTCTGTTGCGGAGTAGCGGCTAGAGAAGATCCGCAGTTCCTGGTTGGTGCTTGAGCGGAGAGGAAGGTCCCCTGGGCGACCCTCGACGTAGCGCCCGAGTACCGCGAAATCCAGATAACTTTGGATTTCCTGCCAAAGGCGGGCTCGCTCCGTCTGGTCAGCGAACTGTCGGGTCTGAAATCGTCCGGCAGCCAGTTCGGGAGGCGAGTAACCGGAGTAGATCCCGATACCCAGGTCAGGAACTGCAGCGCGGATCGTTTGCAGCGTGACCAGTAGGTCGTGCGCTTGCTGCATGGGCTCGCCACCGGAGAAGGTTACACCGTCCAATGCACTCGCACCGGCGATGATCGTCCGGGCCACTTGCTCCGGCGACCGCTCCTTGCCCACGAAAGCGTGCGTGCCTGGATTCCAACATCCACGGCAGTTGAGCGAACAGCCCTGCACATACACGACGGCTCTCAAGCCCGGACCGTTCGCGCGGCTGTCCGGGACAAAACTGTGGATCAACATGGCGACCGCCTATCGCGACCGTTGCTGGCGAACCGTGGTGTTCGCTTGGGTGTAGAACTCGCGCTTGTTGCGCATCTGCTTCACGGCGTCCGAGCCTTGGAGGTCCTTGGCGACCTCCCCGCAACCCTCGCCCTGGAATCCGTCCAGATCGATGGAGCTATTGCCTTGCTCATCGATTTCGATGGTGATGGTCTTCTGCTGCATGGCTCCTCACCGGACTGCGAAACGCAGGCGCACAGTCTTGCCCTGCGGCGTTTGGACGACTTCGCGTCCTTTGAAAACGTAGCCCTTGGCCTTCGCCACGGACATCGTCTGCCGCTCCTTGTAGGCCTGTGCGAGCCGGCCAAGCCAGGCATCGTCGAATCCGATACTGCGGTCGTACTCGCTGATGATGGTTCGGAAGCTGCCGTCGGGACCTCGGGCGAAGCCGATGTCATTGGACGCGGAGTCGAGTTGATTTCGACGGATGATGATGGTCGCTCGCTCGTTCCGCTGATCTCCCCTATACCCGATCAAGCGATCCCCATCCTTGGAACATTCTGGGACGAAACCCAGATCCCGAAGAGCATCGAGAAGGTGGTTTTCGTCCGTCAGAACTGTTTGCAGTTCAAGATATTTACTCATAGCCTCGGCGAACGTCTCCTAACTCTCACTTGGCGCTAAACTTAGACATGACTCCCTTTTTCCAGGGTGGGCAAGTGATTGATCCCATCTACCGCGCGCTTCGCGATGGCGTTGAGGAGCCACACGCAGAGGGTCGGGAGTACGTCGAACGGATCTGGAATGAATGCGGCATTTACGTCGACGAGGACGCCCCTGAAAAGGCTACACGTGATCTAGCAGCGGTCTTCTGGGAGTTGCATCTCGCAAATGCGCTGAAGCACTCCGCTAAGAGACTTGTCCCTCGTCGCCAACTCGGCTTCAAGAACAACAAGGGCCCCGATCTTTTCGCAACCTCACCGGATGTTTGGATTGAAGCGGTGGTGGTCCGATCTGGTAGCGGTTCAGACGCACTGGATAGCGCATTTCATCTCGGGGCTGTTTACGACTATCATCCCGATCAGCTTGTCCTTCGGATGCGGTCGGTGATCCGTGATAAAGCCGCAAAGCTGCAGGGCTATCTTGACGCAGGAATCATTAGCCCTGACCAATCTACTGTCATCGCTGTATCGGGAGTCGACCTCCCGTTCCGTTACAAGTACACCGGTGTGTATCCACCTGAAATCGTGCGCGCGGTCTTTCCTGCAAATCATCCGGTGATCGAGATTAATAAGAGGACTCTTACTCGGGCGGGATCATACTTTGAGTACAGAAACACCATCCACAAGGCCAACGGTTCTCCGGTTTCGACTGATGCATTTCTTGATTCTTCGCTGCGACATGTAAGCGCAGTGCTCTACGATGAAGGCTCCTGGGTCGGACAGAGAGAACATCCAGGGATGAACTTCACGCTCGTCCACAATCCGAACGCCGTCTGTCCGCTGCCTCGAGGGTGGTATCCCTCCGGCCGTGAATTCTGGTGGAATAACGACCATTCGATCGGCTCCCGCCGTTTAGAAGATCACGCCTTAGCTACTACGGAATAGCCTCCGTGAAGCGCGGGCTGCAATCTCGATTGAATAGCACCCTGGCACGCTCGCGCTGAGATACCGCCCTTCGGCTTGACGACGCAAGGCTTCGATTTGGTCCGCCGCTGACCGAGACACCGGGACGACGTACTCCGCAGACTGTTTCAACGTCAGTTTCAGCCGCCATGCTTTGCGGCAACACTCTTTGATCTCCGCGCCGGTCCAGCCCTCATCGTTGGGACAGTCGCTATCGTCGAGGCTCCACTTCTTGAGGTAGATCCTCCAGATCGCCTCGCGCTCCTCGGCCGAAGGCAGATCGAAGAAGAAGGTCCCCAAGGTAAATCGACGCCGGAGTTCCGGCGGCAGGCTCGTGATGGAGTTGCACGTCGCGATCCAGAGGCTCCGACCTTGGGAGATGGCGTCCACGACTTGAAGTGCTGCGCGTAGCCGTTCGCCGGAACCTCCCACCAACGAACTCTGCATCGCAGAAAGGTCGAAAGCCACGGTGGGAATTCCAGCCGTGCTCCCCGCCGCTTTCGCAATCATGGATTTGGCCGCGCCGGGAGGACCGATCGCAATCAAGCCATCGGCTCCGCGATCCTGCATCCAACTCAGCATCGTGCCTGTCATCTCGGTCTTGACGCCCGACATGTCCGTGCCGGTTCCGGCGAACGCTTTCTCGATCTCGTCCACGAAGACGACGACTCGTGGAGCTTCCTCGCCATGTAGAACGGCGGTGAGGAACTGCTTGATGTTTTCGCAGCCGCCAATGTCGGCGAACGTCTCGCCGCAGCGCCAGATCGTGAGTCCGGGAACCTGCTCGACCGCTTGGCGCTTTCGGTCCCAAAGTTGCCCGAGATCCAGTCCGTTCTTGGAGAGGGACATGGCGAGAACCTGCTCGGCTGGAAATGCCGCTAGTCCGATAAGCGCGTCCACAGCTCGTGTCCGGACAGCCTCGTCAGGCAACGGCAATTCCGCAGCCTCGAAGGTCTCGTGTACCAAGACCTCCAGTTCCTCAGCGGATGGCAGAGGCTCGTCGAGGACCATCACGTCGTTCTGAAGCTCTACCGGCAGCACAGAGCCAGGAGGAGTGACCAAAACCAGCATCTGACCGCCGGTCTTGAATACGTCTCGCAGGTTCCAGATGCCCTGCGTCACATCCACTTGCTCCCACATGCGCTGGGGATTGCAGAAGAAGATGATGGCGTCCGCGAAGGACTTTGAACCGGCGGCCTTGTGTAGGGCGAGCAGGAAGTCGGCGGGTCCGAGACTCGATGTATTGTCACCGAACGCCTGTGCCAGCGCGTCCTTGCCGGACTTGTTGCGGGCGGTGATACCCGTCAGGATGTCCCAGGCAAATAGCGGGGCATCGGTATTCGAGCAGAGCGCCGCTGATACTTGAGCCATGGCGCTCGCGGGATCTGCCGTGCGGATCGCCAGCAGCGGAGTACCCGCGCGGCGGGCGGCCTTCAATTGATTCCTAAATTCATTCGTGGATCGAGTCATTTCGCACCTTGTTCGGGGCTAGCGAATGCGGACGTGGCTCCCTTTGACGAGGCGAGCGCCTTCCACAGGACAGTTGTTGGTGAGCGCGGCGCGGACGGCGGAACTGTTTACTTCCCAGCCCTCCTGCGTGCGCAACGCTTCCAGACGACGGCGAGCGTCACATTCTGGCAAAAGCTTCACGACTTCGGACAGGACGTCCCTGCTGAGGCGCACTTCGCGGTCGAAGAACTCCTCGCCTAGTTTCGTGGGATCATCGACGACCAGCGAGGCCATACCGTTGGTTTGAAGACCGATACTCGCCTTCTCTCCTTCGAGCTTCTTCAATCCACGGGTCTGCATGAAGTACTGAAGCATGCCCTTGAGCCGGGTGACGCGGGCGTCGGCGGCGCGCTTTCGAGCGGCGAGCCGTTCGGACTCCCGACCGCAGATGTCTGCGACCGTCTCCTGCCATCGCCAGTAACCGACGATCCGGTCCACCTTCGACCGAAACGCCTCCAGGTAGTCCGAGATTTCAGTTGCGAGTTCTTCGGAGATTGCGCGTGTATCCGAGCTTTCTTCCTCGGCGCGATCCATGAGGTCAATCAGGCGCTCGTCCAGATCGAAGAGAGAGCGCAGGTCGCGATCTGGCTTCCGGACGACCTGACGACGCATCGCCTCTACCAAGTCAGCGGCACGCTCCCGGACGGACTCATTCAGTTGCCCACCGATGGATTCGGCCTCTGCATCCTTTAATAGGAGCGCCAATCGAGCACCGACGTCGAAGATAGAATTGCCGCTCCCTTGAGACGGCACAACTGCAAGCATTTTAGACCTCCCATAGAGGGCTAGAAGAGAGAAAGCTGAACACACGGCTCGGCGGAGGGAATCCATGGAGCGGGCTCGGTAACTACAGGTGTCGGCACCGCAGTCGAAGCGCGGCTTTCAGGTCCGCTATGATCTGCAAGGAGACTCTTCCAGACCTCGGCGGCAGCCTCGCCGATACCTTGCCGCATGACAAGTTCACGAGCCATCGCCGTTAGCACATCGTCGTCTTCGTCGACCGATTGAAGGCCTTCGTTCGAGAGTTTGCCCTCCATCGCGAGGGAAACCTGGAGTTTTCGCCCCATCAGGCGAAGGCAGCTCTCCTGCGCCGTTTGGGCGTAGGTCAGGAAGCCGACACGCACCGGGCGCTTCTGCCCGATCCGCCAACTTCGCCGGCTGGCTTGGCGGAGCACGTAGGTGGAGTAGCCTGTCTCATAGAAGAGGATCGTCGGGAACTCCAGCAGATCGAGTCCGGTCTGCACGAGCTTTGGATGGCAGATGCAAACCTGCATCCCACTGCGAAGTTGCCGCTCGTACCATGCCTCACGCTGCTCGGGCGGGACGTCGGAGGTCAGAACCTCGGCGCGGATGCCCTCGTTACAGAGCAACCGCTGAAGCCGCCGCGTGACGTCACGCTTCTGTGTGTAGACGGCGAATACCTGGACCTTGCGCCCTTCCGCGAGTTCCGCTTTCACCTCTTCCAGGAGCCGGCGTTCCTTCGCGTAGACGAAGGTCTCGTCCAGGTCCGGGGGCTCGGTGATGATGAACCGCTCGCGCTCTCCTTCTGGCGTGGCCCGGTGGCCGTAGAGAGTGCCCAGGCCGTATGGACGGTCCGGATAGAGCAGCAATGCGTTCATGGCAGTGCTGATGACCGATGCGTTGCCGTGGTTCTCCCGAATCGCATCCCGAATGTCATCCTCGATCCTGGAGTACGCGGCCTGCAGCGGAGCGTCCATCTCGACCGACAGGACTTCCTCCCGATACGCCGGAAGAGCGTCCGAGATATCTTCCAGAGACACAAACGCAGCGAGGTTCATCAAGTACTTGCCGAATAGGAGCGGAGACGCGCCCGGCCTGCGCTTCACGACCGTCGTGGCCTTCGCCTTGGAACATGCGTTATTCGCAGGCTCGATGGTCGTGACCTTTTCAAGAACGCCGTAGGTTTCCGCAAACTGCCGAAGCCCGCCATCGCCGTACTCAAAGCCTTCCTCGCGCATCAGGCGTGGGTCGAGGCGGTAGAGGATCATGAAGAGCTCGTCGGCATACCCGCCGAGCAGCGTGCCCGTCAGAACGACCGTACGTTTGCAGGCAGATACTAACGTCCCGAAGGCATTGCCCTGCGCGGTCTCACCGCTCTTCAGTTCGTGAACTTCATCGGCAATCCCGTAGTCAAAGAACCCCCGCAGGTAACGGCCGATGAACTCCATGGGCGCCATTCGGTGAATCTTCTGGTTATCCGCCTGCCACAGCGGGCTGAAGAACGGCCGGCGTCCGTTGTCCGATTCCGGGAGAACCGCCTCCGCGATCTTGATCTTCTTGAAGTCCGCGCGCCGGATCTGATCCTCGCCGAGGATGACCGGCAGTCCTGTGTCGGGGTTTACGACGTTACCCAGGTAGGGCCCCGAACGGGCGGAACCATAGGCATGGCGCCAGAAGTAGCCGAGCTTTGCGCGCTCCCTGGATACGACGAATACGCACGGGCCGGCGATCTGTGATCGCCACCGTGCCCAGGCCGAGCGATGACCTTTCGCTAAGCGGAGGTCGCTCAGGGTCGTTTTGAGTCCTTCGCGGATGATCCGCCCATTTCGCAGCCGAACTTCATTGATCCCGGAGTAGCCGTTCGATGCGGTTCCGTTGCGAACACCGTCGACGACGAAGACTCGGACACAGGGTAGCGTTGTGAAGCACTCCCGGGCCCACTTCTCGACAAGCTGGGGAGGAACCATCGTAAGGCAGGTGAATGGTCGGCCGTTGGCGTGCGTGAAGACGCTACCAAGCGAAATCAGGGTCTTGCCAGTCCCACACTCGGCGACGGCAGCGGCACCGTTTGCCTCCTGCCAGCGCTTGACGATGCCCATGATCGCGAGCGATTGCGCGGGGAACGGTCGTCGGCGCAGGCGTGCGATTCCTGGCCACGTCTCATCTTGTGGGTTGTGCAGCGGTGGGAATTGGTTTAGAACCTTATCGCTCAGGGCCGGGCCGTGGACACGCAAATATTCAGGGATGCACTCGGGCGAACGCATGGATTTCCTTTCGTCCAGACTGGCGGATCGTTGGTAAGCTGATGCGATGGCCACTGGATTCATCAACTTGGCAGTTGCTGATCATGGAAGGTCGGTCTATCGCGTTATCCGGCTAGAACATCTCTACCAGCTCTTCGATAGAGGGGAGAATGTGCTGGTCCGGCCAACACTCTGGGACGATCCATTCGAGAATCTGAGAAGTCGGGTCTGTCCGCCCGACAAGCAACCTGACGTTTTTGGACAATGCTGGACCTTCCACACGAGTTCAGACGCCATGTGGAGAATCTATTCGCCGACGTACCCAGGCCATAAGGCAAACAACGCAGTTCGCATTCGATCTAGCGTTCGTCTCCTCCATGACACACTGGCGCTCACTTGTGAAACCGGTCAGGAGGCGTTCGTTGGGCGCGTCACTTACTTACCGACGGAGAGACTGATCAAGCGCATCAAGGAGACTGGGCGAAGTATGGATCCCCGTTCTGTCGCATCCGCGCTGCTGGCAAAGCGCCCTGCCTTTAGGCACGAGCGCGAGCTTCGGGTACTTCGAGTTGATTCGCGGTCTTCGAAAAGTGAAGATCTCTTGCGCTACAAGGTAGATCCGCACCATCTCATCACCGACATCATGGTTAATCCACGCTTGTCGCTGAGTGCAGCAAATCAAATGAAAGTGCAAATCCGAGAGCGAACCGGATTCCAAGGTCCAATCCGTCTCACTGCTGTATGCACTACCTGAGCTATGACCCATTCACCAACAGGGCCTTCCTACGCAGTCCCTGACTGAGTAGTCGGAGCATTCTAAGCTTTGTCCCTTGTACCGCAGCTGGCACACAGTTGAAGCCAATCATCGGCGCGATGGCTTCACGTCGATGTAATTCTTCAGAGAACCATTCAGCCCAATGAGGCAGGACTGGGAGACCAAATCGAGCCGACAGGCGATGGAGAACGAACTTGGGTGTGCTGTCGAAGAGCACTGTCTTCCGAGCCTCGGAGTTCGCCCCTAAAGTCGTCTCGTAGAAGGTTCGCGAGAGCAGGATCGCATGACGTACCGGGCGCTTGCGTCCAGGGATCTGGAGTGATGCGCGGTAGACTACCGGCTTCTCGCCCAGCGTCCCGAGCAGGCGCCTATCCTCGAACTCCACCTGGAACCGAAGTCCTTCCTGTGCAGCCGCGACCACGGCACCGATTTCCTGGTCGCCGCCGAATACGGATGCCAGGTGGAATGTAGCGGAGCGGTCGTCCTGCGCCTCGGCCACCAACTTTTCCAGGTAGACCGAGACATCCGTCACGGAATCACGAATCTGCCGGACGAAGGTCAAGCGACCCATCCGCTGGTGTGCATTCTCCATCCTTGGCCTCCCCAGCCGCAGTTGTGCGCGGCTTTTCCGACAACAGAGCGATGCGGCCGTCTGCATAGAGCAGCGTCAGCCGCTGCGAGAATCGTTCCTTCTCCCGAACCACGATCTCGCCGCCATCGGACTCCTCCTCAATGCGATCCACAACCTTGACGCTTTCCCAGAACGCGACGTGCCGGTCCTTCCCCTCGCCCAGGCAGCCGTTCAGACATCCGGAAACGGTGAGCAGGCCCAGGTGCCCCTTATGCAAAGGGGTCAGAGGCCGGCCGACCAGTTCGATCGTCGGAGCGTGTGTGACCCGATGGGCCTGACGCCATGCTGGCGAAGTCGGGAGTAGGTCCTCGATCTCATCCAGCGGAAGTCCGCGGTACTCCAGGCGTGCTGGAGGACTCGGCGGCACGGTGTAGCGGCGGTCGGGAGCATCCGGCAGGGCCGGGATATCCTCATAACGCCGAGTCAGTTCGGCGAGCATGCGGTGCCCCTGACTCACCCCGGAATCCGAGAGCCGATCCCGCTCCTGGCGCGTGCGGCGGACCCCGAACAAGACGACCTCGCGATAACTCGCGGCGTCGGGTTCTGTCAGGCGGTAGATCGCTTTGTCCCGGAACTGAGTGGTCAGCACCGTGCGACAGTCGTTGACGCGGTCGAAGGGGAGCACCATGATGAGCACACCTCCTGGGCGCACCCATCGCGCGACGTGTTCCGCGAAGATCTTCTCCATACGCTCATTGCGCCCGGGTCCGATCTCCCAATCGAAGGGCGGATTGAGGTAGACGAGCGAGAACGACTCTACCGGGCAGTGTGTCTCCAACGCATTCCCTTGGATCACCTCGGATAGAGCGGCTTGGGCTTCGCGCGCACGCTGGGCATCGAGTTCAATGCCGTAACGGCGGACGTTCGCCTCACCGGTGATCGTTACGAATGCGGCTCCCGTGCCCGTACAAGGGTCAAGAACGCTGGTGGGTTCCGGGCCGAAGGTCAGGAACCCACGAATCCGGGTCGCCTCCGCCTCTTGGAGCGGATAGTAGCCGAGCTTAAGCCTGGCGGCTGTTCGCATGACGCCCTCCTATATTGAGCTGACTTGAGCTATCGAATCGCAGGTAAGGACAACCAAGCCCACAGAGGCACAACGTGGTCTGCCCGAACGCAACCCGCGGCCAGCCTCAGAGTGGCGCGTTATTCACCCGTAGAGCCCCTCGGCCTGGATCGGGTCGCCCTTTGTTGCGACGGCCTGTAGTACGTTAAGCAGCATGGGTCTTCAAAATATCCGATCTATCGTGCCCGCGGTGAAACATCCACGCGTAAAGGTGAGTAGTAATGCCTTCATCCGGCGTACACCCAAGCTGGACTACGCCAAGGCTCGCCAACGGTGGTGGATTCATGTTGATTTTAATTCCGACATCGATCTGTACATCTTTGAGAAGGCGCTCACCGGTTCGGAGATCCGTCTCGTTGAACTTCACGACACGTTCTATGTTGAAGACGCCAGGATGCCGGAAACCGCTGACATGGGCGAAGCGGACCGCTTGGCGGAGACCATCATTGCACAGCTGAATGGAGCCACTCGCTTGCTTTGCCCGTGTTTTCAGGGTGTGCGAAAGGAGAGCTT
Source organism: uncultured Acidobacteriota bacterium (assembly GCA_902826605.1). Classification (GTDB taxonomy): domain Bacteria; phylum Acidobacteriota; class Terriglobia; order Bryobacterales; family Bryobacteraceae; genus Palsa-187. Next base: position 60,232 of record CADEFM010000003.1, on the reverse strand, counting down.
GGTCGAACTCCTTGACAACGGAACCGGTCGAGGGATTGTTGGCTGCGAGGTCACCGTGCACGGAACATCTGACTTTCCAGCAATCACGAGTTTCCTCGCCAGCGACGCAGCGCCGATTAGTTCCATCCTGCCGGCGCTGAAATCGAATGAAGACGTCCAGGAAGCGCTCTATTATCTCGGGGCCGAAGGAAACGCGTGGGCGAATCTGTACAAAGCATGCGAGGTTATTGAAGACCATGCGGGTGATTCAAGAGCGATGCTTCAGAACGGCTGGTGCTCTCGCTCTGCGTGGGAGCGGTTCCGGCGGACCGCTAATCATCAAGAAGCAATCGGCCGCTTCTCGCGTCATGCGCGGTCACAGGCTGAGCCGCCACCGGATCCGATGACCATCGCCGAGGCCAGGCTGTTTGCCGGAGAGTTGGTGAAGAACTGGATAGAGTCTCTGATCGCAGACCAGCCGAGAGAAGCCACGTTGGCATAGAGCTTCTGTCTCAGGAACTTGCTATACGTTCGTTGCGCGGCTCTGGGATGACACCTATAGGTACGCATTGCGGAAAGCGGGGAAGTGGGCGCTTCTGAACGCATGGTCCGCATTCGAAAATTGGGCAGAGACGACGTTCTAAGCACTTGAACAGGCAGTTATGTTCCGTTTCTGCGCTCGGGCATCTTCTCATGCAAAACCTCAATTGGCGCACCTCTTCCCAGCCTGTGATCGAAGAACCCCTTGTGGAGGTCTCCGAGCTGCCGGCGAAGGTCGTCGCTGACGGAAGCGAATTCAGGATTCGCGACAATCAGGAGCGCTGCGGAGCGGTCCGCTAACGCCTGCCGGTCATCCGCTTCGATCAAGCGGTGGCACTCTTCGCAAGCTGCCCATCCTCCATCGCTAGCGGACGCCACGGGGCCGACTTCCATCGCTATGAATGTCTCGGCCGGATAGCACCAAGTCGGGGACGGCTCGGAGCAAAAGTCACACAGAAGTTCGTTCATGATCGGATTCCTTAGACACAGGATTCGGGGGGAGTTGGCCCACAGTTGGAGATAGTTCTTTCGACTCCGCGCCCCATGCGATCTCAGAACGCCGCCCGCAATTGCAGACAAACGGAGCGTCAGATTCGACTTCGTGTCTGTGACCGCAGATGCAAGTGAACACGTAGATGGAACGCAGGCGCATGTTCACCTCGAAGAGTCATGATCAGTGGCCGGACTCTCCCGGCTCGGCAGGTTCGACGACTACCCGCCGCTGTGGTGGCGGCGGAGCGTATTTCTTATAGAAGGGCCACGCGAGCACGGCGCCAGCCAATGACGCCGTCAATGCGGCGAGCGGGCTGGTGTGCGTCGAAAGAATCGAAGCCAGAAAAAGGAACAAGCACAGCTTCCGAACGGAATCACTCATGCGACGACTCCTTCCGCGATGACTTCGGCACGTTCCACCAAGCCATGACAATGCCTGCAATTCAAGCAGCTCACTCCCGCTGTCACGAGTCGAACGGCGTCGCGAAACGACGCGGGAATTGCTCGGAGCTCTCCGCTCCTCGTGAAGAACTCTGGTGTGAGCCCCTGTTTCAGAAGGTCAGTAGAGAGCTGACCGTCGACCCCTTGAAATATGATCTTTGAACAGAGCAAAGGGCGCTTCCCGGATCCGTATCCAAGACTATGTTGCGTGATGAGCAGTTGATAGGTATGTTCAATCCGCGCCATCTCGACCGCCACGAGCTCGGGTGCCACGACGACGCCATGGACACCGTTGCCGCCGAGACGATCTACCTTCTGGACACACGCAAGGCGGGCACCGTCAGACGCGAAGTACGAAATGTAACGGCCAACCTCGCGATTGCCGCCGCCGCTCTCGACACCGCGAATCACCCAGCGATCCGCCAGCGCCTGACGCTCCACGGTGACCCAGGTCTGGCAGAAGACGCCCGAGGAGTCGAGTCTGCGAAGTACAGGTTTGGGAAGCGTAAGTCGGGAGAGTTCTTTGGCCATGATGTTCTTCATGCGACCGCAGGAGTCGCGACCCCCAGTGCCTGACGAATCTGCTCACGCGTGCATCCCGACCAACAGCGGTACTTCAGCGGTTCTTCGACCGAAATCGCGAGATTGTCTTTGCTCCGATCTCTACCGGCAGCGGCGCAACTCGGACACTGCGTGATCCAGTTCCGTCCCACCTTTCGCTCAGGATGGACGAAGTCCAGGATTCGGAAGTGCGGGCGGTTGGGATCGAATGTTCGGTTGACCCACGTTGCTTGCGCGTCGAGGACGCTTGGAACGTCCGCTGTGAGTTCCAATAGTTGCCGCTCAGTGACACGTCGCAATCCGCGGAGATATGCCATCTGAGATTCAAGATCATAGGGGGCACCGTAGAACCAATACCGGCGGCCGGCAGCGCGATGGATTCCAAGTGGTCCCCGAATCGCGTTCCCGAATTGACCGGCGTCCAGATGATCCTGCTTAGGAAACAATTCGATGCCGTCGATGCCGCCAGGTCCTTTGACATTCACGTTCAACTTGTCCGCCAACTGGTACACGAAGATTCGCGCATGACGGGCAAGGACTGGCTGCTCAAAGAAGATCCAGAGGTGTCCTCCGCGACGGCTTTGTTCCAGGGCTGCTTGGATACCCGTCTGGCCCAGCCCGTACTGGAGCCTTAACAGATCTTCGACTGCGCGACGATAGTCCGCGTCGATCGCCATCCATTTCACGCGTTGCGTCGCCGGATTGATCGCGTAGAGCCCCAGTGTCATCTGGCCATTGAGGTGACGTTGGATGTCCCACGCCGTGATGCTCGAACGGTCCTCCCGCGACCGGGGACGGTAGTAGTAGTGACGCCCCGTACCGGGGTGCGGCCGATCTGACTGCAAAGTGAACGCGCGGCGATTGACGAACCACCGCGCGTATTCGAATGCGATCTCACTGCTGGTTTGGAGCGTGTCCCGCATAGAGATTCTGTACACCGCCTCTGGCGAATTCCCAAACGAGTTCCTTATGCGCGCTGGCCGCCCAACTGGGCCGGGTTCGCCGCGAACTCCAGCAGACCGAACTCTCGGATTTTGGTCCGCATCTGATGCACGGCGTATCCGCCAAAGATGTCGTCGGCGAGGGCCAACAGCCAGAAGGTTCCTTTCTTCCGGTCGTAGATGTAGAACTCACCGGACATGTCGTCACCGGGTGCCATGACAAACAGTAGGACACCCTTGGCGTATTCGACCCAGTGAGCGACCACTCCTTCGCCGGCACTCAGGAAGGTGCCGACGATCTCCGCCAAGTCCCGTTCCGGCCGGGTGTTCAGATCCCGCGTGTTCATGACTGGGCTTGCACTCACGTTCTTGGTTTTCATCGTTGTTCTCCTTGGAAGGTTGCGCAGGCACACGTCCGTCCTATGCGCGTGGAGCGTGCCTGCCGGTTTTAGGGTTGAGGGAATGCGTGACCGGATTGGTCACGCGAAGGAGGCGCCTCCTATATAAGGAGGAGAGAATCAGTTGGTAGTCTGCTGGTTCAGGCGCTGGATCGTGGATTCAACAATGGACACGTCGGCATCGGAGAGCGACTTGAGACCGTCGAGAGTGATCTTCCCTGCAGACGCCTCCGAAATCACTTCCGCCATTCGCCGCCCCGTGGCATTTGCGGTTTTGCGGGCTGCCTGCAGCAGCGATCCTCCTGCGTCCTCAATGGACCGCGTGGAACCATTTGCAACCGGTGCGGCTGGTCTACCGCCTGTTTCTGCTTCGACCTTTTGGACAAGTTGCTGAAGCGTCTGCCGGTCTGGAATGTCGTCGATCGACTCACTCACTAAATTCAGTTCCCGGCAGATCGCCGCGTAGCGAGCCTCTCCGATGGCGTTGGCGGCGGTGCGGAGTCGCTCGATGCCCTTTGCAACGTCGGTGAGCTTGTCCAGTACCGTCGTGAGCTTGGCAAACCCAATCTTCTCGGGTTCTGCCGAACCGCCGAACTTCTGGAGGGTGAATTTCGCAAGACTGAATCCCACGGTTCCAGCCAACTGTTTCACTTGGGCGAGCACCTCCGTCCGAATCAGTCCGGAACGAGGCTGAGCGACATCCCGATCTCGCGGAGCTGGTCTCGGCTTCGTGCGCCCGGGAACGGCCCAGTCCGGCAGATTCGGAGTCCTGGCCGGACGCCCGTATTGATCCAGGTCCTCCCAGACCTTGTCGAGATCATAGAGATAACGTCCGAGTCCGAAGCACGCACAGGCGCGCTTGAAAGCCTGCGCCTCGGCGCGGGTTGCGGAGTTCTCGTCGTCCGCCCATTCTTCTCCGACGCCGGTGTGGGAACCAAGGCCGTGAATCGTGACGGTCGAAACGACCACTACTTTGGCGCAGATGGTGCTTTGCTTCTCGTTCTTGGTTCCCTGCCGGGTGACACGTTCGAAGTTTTGCGCGACCTGGACAACGTAGTTGCGCGTCCAACCCCATTCTCCGAAGACATCGTTCAACCGGTCGGTGTACGCGCGCTGGTCGGCGTACGCGACCAGCTGACCGCGCTTCACGGTTCCGTTGCGGGTTTGCTGGGTGGAAGTGGCAGTCACGCGCCACTTGATCTCGCCGGGATCAAACGGTTCGGCCATCTGTTCCCGGACGTGCTGGATCCGGTCAAACTTGGACGCATCCTGAGGCTGGACTCCTTCGAGCGCCGTCGCGGGAGGCGGCGCTAGATGTTCGTGCGATGTAACTCCATTGACGTAACCTGTCATTTGGGTTCTCCTTGGACTTGAGGGTTGCTGCTTGCTTCTTTGCCAGGCCGTTCTGGCTGGTGTTCTGGGACATTCAGGCGAGTTGGAACGATCCGCCGTTCCAACGGCTAAAATAGGAGTGCTATGGCTAGAGAGTTAGAGGCGATTTATGAGCACGGCGTCTTGCGTCCGCTCGAACCCCTGAAGCTGCCAGAGCACCAGCGCGTGCGCCTGACCATCGACGAAAAGCCGGGGCCATCAAGTTCGCTTTCCACACAACCGGTGAACGAACGCACGGCAGAGCTGGAATGGCTTGCGAAGGAATCAACACCCTATGCCGGCGAGTGGGTCGCCCTACACGGAGGACAACTGATCGCACACGGGCAAAAGCTCGCCACGGTGAGCGCAGCCGCGCACGCAGCTGGCATCGCCGAACCTTTCTTTGCCAGCGTCCCGGATAGAGACTTGCCGTTCGGCGGCTGGTAATCATGCACGAACTTCAATTCACTGGCGTGCATTCGTACGCGAGTGACAAAGACGGGATCTCCGTTCCCGTCATGCTACGTTCCGGAGATCGCATCGTGAGCCTGGCCGCTAGCGTGGACACGGGTTCGACCTTCTGCCTGTTCCGTGCCGAACTTGCTGAAGCACTCGGCTTCGATCTGAAGAGTGGACAGCACCAGCGGTTCCGCACGGCCAACAGCAGCTTCGACGCCTTTGGACATGAAGTTGAGCTGACCGTACTCGACGTTGTCACTCATTCGACCGTCTACTTTTTCGCCGACGAAACCATCAACAAGAACGTGCTTGGCCGAGTCGGATGGCTGGATCGCGTTCGGCTCGGATTGGTAGACCACGATGGGAGCCTTTACCTTGCTCCCTACAACGCGTCTTAACCGTCCACACTCCACACTTTCTACACAGCCCTCGGCGTTCCAACACTATTTCCGTTCCTGATTGCCCTTCATGTTTCTTCCTGGCCACCACCGGAACCTTTCCTGTTCCTCCGATCTTCAGTCCGGAATCCCGCCCCAACAGAAAACACCTTCAAACTACCGGGATGTCCGCCGCCAACTGGCTGACGCACCGGCAGATAGGAAGGGTCGGGCTGGGTCAAAGCTGACGGTTTGGGAGTCAATGGGAACTGTCGTGAAGGCACTCGCCGAGGCGTTTGCTCCTCCCCGTTCTCACATCTTGTAGTTCGGCGCGGTGGGGATCGGCGACGAACTCTCGCGACAAACCGACGACGATGTTACGGCGGCTTGTGCCCAGATTGAGCAATAGGAAACGATGCAGTTCGGGATTGGCGGTCAAATACAGGACCGTCTTGATCTTCTGTTCCTGGTCGATGACGCGACTGATGGCCGCGTAAGAAGCGGATGACTTCGGCGTGCGCTCGTACTCCAGTGCGACTGTGCCCGATACGCCAGCGCACTCCAACGTCACGATCGCGTCGTAATCCTTGGCATAGTGCATCGTGCTGAAATCGTTCTCCGCGCGAATCTCTGGCTCCGACTTCCATTGGCGCACAACACCGGCGGCCGAAAGCCCCAACCGAATGTCGTACAGCTCCACGTCGTGCCAGATTTGGTGACGCTTATTTGAGCCACGGACGCGCACCCCGCGTTCCACATTGAACGATTCGTTGCTCTGCAAAAACAGCTCGCCGTTCTCGCCGAGCGAAAGAACTTGCTCAGGGAATCCAGGGACTGCGGTGCTCAATAGAAACTCCTGGGCGACCATTCGCCGGATTCTCCAACCGAGCGTGTCCCACAGACGCTTTTCCTTGGTCGCGAACAGAGAACGATAGACCTGGCTGAAGGTGACGTGTCCGGCGCGATGCACGAGCCGAAGAAGGGGCAGGTCCGCCTCCCGGGAGATGATTACGGTTCCCTTCCGGTAACGCACGCGTCACTCCCAACGAGCCACTTGGAGCCTGACGGAACGCCCGGCGGGCAGCAGCGTCAACGATCCGAAACGTCCCCGGACCCAGCCGAACAGCGGCATCAGAATCAGTGCCTCTACGGCTGCATGGTATGTGGAGAGAGACACCAGTTGTGAAGAGCTCTGCTCTACATCCGCCGCGGTAAACGGACCGATCATTTCTGAGGTGATGCGCACCAGGACGCGTTGCGGAACAGAATTCCGTGCGGCGGGACAAACCAGCCGGACCAAAGGTCCGCCACCATGCGGCGGGAGTTCGGCTTGCCACCGTCCACGGAGCGACATTGCACATCCCGCAATGATCGGTCGTGCCAGCCGACCGAGTGCAACCTGACCGTACACGATCGCCCGCGAACGGATTCGGCCTCGGACTAGAACGCCCGTAGTGTTCCAGATTGTCGGCCCATTGGGGCGGTGCTTGGCTTGCCAAAGGCTTCCAAGGGAATGAACGTAGATCACCACTGGATCACTTTCTTGGCCGACCGGTACTGAGCTGTGACTCGGCGCGCTGCAGACGGGCCACAAGTTCGGCATTGGCGGTGCTGTGCTGCGCCCGCATGCCGGCTTCCAACTGGGAGATCCGCACTTCCAGCTCGGCCTGATGGTCTTCTCTTTGCTGGAGCGCCGCGGTTAGTCGGGCGTTCTCCGCCTGCTCTTTGGTCAACTTCGTCCGGAGATCCTCGATTTCCTGCCGCCATGCGTTGCGTTGTGTCTCCGCTGGGATTCCAAGTTCCTGGGACTCGATGACCCGATTGCAGGCGTCCATATGCCGGTTGTGCGTCTCAATCGCGTCCAGAGCGTGTCTTTCGGCGAACGCCCTTGCGTTCAAGGCATCCGCCAAGGATTCCGACGCAATGACTCTGACTTGTCGAAGCTTGTCCCACCACAACCAGCACACTGACAACAAGACGACAATGAGGGCGGCTTCCACGGCGCACAAGCGGAAGTATGGGTTTTGAATCGTCTGTTCCGATAGCACCGTTAGTCGCTGGTCGATGACGTCACCCCAATGAATCTGCCGCGGATTGAGAGCGCGAATATAGAACTCGAAGATCGTTTCACCCGACTTTCCGCCGTTCAGAGGGATGGGACGATACGGTTGCGCCGGATTCACGCCAACCAATCCAGAGCCGTTCTCGATCACCCGCATCTGCTCCTTCTCATCGTGGGGAGAGGCCGACTGGGCCGAGGCAGTCAAGATCGTGACGAGTAACAGTGTGGTCCGTCTCAAAGCCGTCCTCCTATCTGCGCGGAAGCGCAATGGTCGCCACCAACTTTGCGTCCTTGAATCGGAGGTTCGCCCCGTTTGAAGCCGCGCGCGATAAACGTAGCTTGGGGAATACCAGCGGCTCAAAGAACGGCACTCGAACATCGGACGGCGGGCGAACGTGCAAACGACCGTGCAATGTTCCTTGGATTGGGTCCGTCATGAGCACCTCCACCTTCCCTTTGCCAAGATTCTTGATGTGATGGTCGAGCGCGCGATACTCCAGTTGTTCACGCTCGGTTGCGCCCTGCGCTTTCTGGAAGCGCTCGAAACCCAAGAAGTCCTTGCGCCACAATTGCTGCGTTCGCTTCTGAACTGGGATCTGGGAGGACGCTTGCTTGAAGTACTTGGCAGTCTCTTCGTCGCGGGTTTGCATCAACATCGTCGTGCCAGGGGCCGACGATACGTCTTGCTGAAACCCACGGCTGACTTGGAGCAGTTGCGGGAGCGACTGCATCGAGAACAGGAAGGCGGTGTTGGTTCCACGCGCTGTATTTAGGATCTGCGCGAAGTTGCCGTACCCAAACGGGGCAAATTCGTCCATCACGACGGAGAACAGCGGTTTGTAGGTGCGCTTTCGCTCTGCCTCGGACTCGTAGCGTTTTCCGACGACCAGTTGGAGATTCTGGAGCATCATCTTTCCCAGTGCTCGAACCGGCGCCGTGTTCTTGTTGATGTTGAGGCTCACGAAGAGGATCAACTCCTGGTCGATGACTTCGTTGATCGACAACAGGTTGTCGTACGAGCCGGTGATCACGCTCAGCTCGTCGTCCAGGAATGTCATGCATTCGTTCAGAAGACCTTGAATCTTGGGCACCCGATCTCTGTCTGAAAACGACTGAAAGAGGTTCTTCGCCGACATCTCGAAGTTTAGCCGCCGCTGCGCGGTTACGGCCGAATCGCGCATGATACGCGCTCGCGCGATCGACACTTGTTCTTCGATGACTCCCGAATCGAGAGCCATCACCATCACGTCGTAGAAGTTGAAGGCTTTGCCCGTGTAGTGGAGCACTCGGACGATATCCGCAAGGTAGTTGAGCTGGTGTTTGGCGAAGAACTCTCCGTGCAGATCGAACGAGCCGAAGATCATGGATACTTGGGCCATGTAGTTGTCGTCGTCGGAGGCGAAGGGATTGTACTCGACTGATAGTTCGGGCCGGGAAGGATTCAAAAGGCGAAGATCTGCCATGCGCCCGGCGCGATGGATGTACGGCAGCAGCGAGTAGAAGAAGTCCAGGTCACCTTTTCCATCGAAGATCACCATTGGGATCTTGTGGGGGTTATCGGGCGGGCCGACGCGGCGAAGCAGGTCCTGGGTAATGATGTTGCGGAGAAGTGTCGTTTTCCCACTGCCGGTCTGGCCGAGCACCAGCGCTTGCATCACGCGGGTTTCGTCCGACCAAGTCCAGGGCTGACCATGAACGTCATAACCGAGGACGACCGCTCCTTTATCCCAGGCCCGCGCTACGATTCGCCGATCCGTGCGGACTGGGATCGTCGGCAATTGGTTCGGCCAGGCTTGTTCGCGCTGCCGCCTCGCTTGGGTGAATTGGTGAATGCAGAGATAGATCGCAAGGCCGGCTAGCAGAACCCACAGAGTGAACTCTAGGATCTGGTCGTCGTGGATGTACCACGCGTACTTCGCGATGAGGACGAAGACGAGATAGGAGGCCAGCAGAAGCAACCAGATCAAAAGCGCCGGATTCTCTTCAATCAGGGATGGTCTGTACTTTGGGTTGGGGTCGTGCATGACAGTGTCCGCTACCGAAGGTGAAAGGCGTAGATGAGAGCGAGAGCGAGGCCACCGAGAGCACCCACCGCAACTACCCATTTCTTGGGCGGGCGATTCGCCGGTTGAAATGGGTTCCGCGGCTCCAGCAGGATATCTGCGGCGAAGTTACGGACGCCAATATAGCGGTGTTCCGCAATGAGGGCATCGAATCTCTCCCGCACCTGCCGCGGTGTCAGTGTCCGGGAGCTCTCACGCTCACTCGACGCCCGACGCATCGCCGACCTCGCGATGGTTCAAAACCAGGAGTGCGTTCACGGGACCGCGAGAGTCCGAGGGGAACTGCAATTGCAAGACTTGGGGGCCCTCGGCTGGGTACGCCATCTCGAACTCGATCCAACCCATGCCGGACCGGCCCGCCGCCAAATGTGTCGTTTGCTCGGCGCTGAATACTTTAGCGGGCTGGGCGGCCTCCACCGTCAGGGATCGAGCAAACTTTTCTCCAAGCTGCACATCACCGAGTGGAATCAACGACTTCTTTGAACGCACTGAGCTGAGTTGCCACACGGTAGGTTGTGCCATCTGGTACAGGGCTTGAGAGTAGTTCGTCACCTCGTATTGGAGATGAAGCCGGTCGCCATGACGGTAGAAAGAACGGATCGTTACCCGAGGTCGAAGCGTGTTCTCCCGCTTGCCATAGATCGAGACAGGCACCGACGCAGACAGCATCTCCCGGAGCGGTCCCTCAGCTACAGCAGGCTGGGGAGGCAAGGCCACTGAAACCGGTGCCACCACCGGTCGGGGTGCTGGCAACTGATCTATGACGAAGTGCATCCGCGCGACTTCCGAAGCCGGCACCAATTCGTAGGCGTAGCGACGGTCAGCAGTCCATATGAAGAGGTTGGTTGCGACGCCGTCCTCGTGAGGCTTCACAAGGACCTTGTTCTCACGCCTCTCGACCATGAAGGCGGCCTGGTTCCCGATTGCAACCATTGTCACCGGGTCACTCAGTTCGATAACTGTGAGGTGATCCGGCGCAGTCTCGACGCGGACAACGTCCTTCTGATCGTGGGGTTGGGTCTCCATCTTCTGTCCCCAGAGAAATGAGGGGAGGACGGTAACGGTGGCAGTCACGAAAGCTGCCCGGGCGGGAAATCGCATTTTGGTCTCCTGGTTGCCGGTTGGCCAAGCCCCACGTCATCGACGCGAGGCTTGGGCCGTCCGGGTTGTTATGCGGACTTGCGTGGCAAAACCACCTGCGGCAGTTGACGCGATCCGGGCATCTCAACTCGCCCGTTATGAGCCTCCGCCGCTCCCGCTTCATACGGGAATGGATGGACCCACTGCACACGTCCTCCGTCGTAAATGACTTTCCCGTCCGGTGTGACCGCGAGAAGGAACGTCATCCTGGTGAATTCAGCACCGCTTTCTTCCGCGACGTTTTCGATGAGGAAGCAGCGGCCCTCCTCATCGATCTCCACCACGCCGTCGCTCACCTTCGGCACCGCCAGTTGAACCGGCCGTCCTCCGGTGCGCTCGACAATGGCCTTCAACAGCTCGTTTGGAAACGCATAGAACGGAAGCGCGCCAGAAGCCTGGTCGTTCTTCGTGCCACAGACGATCGTGTGGAGCGCCTGTAGCCATCCCATGCGGTTCTCTTCCTTGTGTGCAGCCCACGTCCTCACCAGCCAGATCAGTGACCGGATTTCCTCCTGCCACTGCTGGTCGTATGAAGTCATCGCTGCTCGTGCCTGACAGAGCGTGTGCAGAAGCTTCGGGCGGCGTTCCTGGTCGTTCTTACCGGACTCAAACGCCTCTTCCGCCTGCTGGACGTTGCCACTAAGCAACTTCTTCTTCTCGATTCCGGCCTGGATGGTTAGCGCCCAAGCCCGGTTGAGTCGCCGGCATTCGTCTGCCATGGCTTGGGTGAACTCGTACCCTTGCACAAGGCCACGAAACTGGCTGACCGGCATACGATTGGAGAAGAAGTCTGTCAGCTCCTTACGGACCAGGTTGTACATTCCGCCAATACGGTCGGTAGCAGGACTGTCGAAGCGTTCTGGAAGATCCTTGACGGATCGCACCTTCTTCGCTCTAAGCCACTGCGCCGCAGGCGTTTGCTTGATCTGCTCGCGAATCGAGCGGATTTTCTCCTGGTCAGGCGTCACGCCATGTTTCAGTTGGTCCAAGGCCAGTTGAAGCTGCTCGGCCAGTTCGCGATGGTAGTCCTCCCGACCGGCTGCCAGGCACTGGGTCATCAGGTCGGTGATTGAGCCGATCTGATTTCCCATTGCACCAACGGCAACCTGAGGCAGATTCCACCACGGTGAACGAGCCTTCTTCGCCTTGGTCTTCTCGATCGCGCCATTGCCGATGTGCCGAAAGCGATTCTCCACGAAACGTGGAAACCGGTCACCCTCGATCACACAGACGAAATCGAAATCGTAGTCGCCGCCATTCTTCGCCGCGGTCTTCGAGTGGAGAGTAAACGTCCCCTCCAGTTCGATGTGCTCACTCGCCAGTCTGGATGCCAGTTCGTCCGATACGGGACAACCTTGGCGATTTAGGTCCGCAGCGAGTAGGGACCGCAGCTCGTCGTCAGCGATCTTCGTGTATGGGAGCAGATCCTCTTTCATGCGCACCGGATACCGAACCACCAAGCCACGCTGAGTTGCGAGCGCGTTGATAGCCCGGTCCTGCGGCATCCAATCGGACCCGGAGTACACTTTTCCGTCGTGCACTGCGAGGTAGCCATCGTCTGCCAACGCGAACGCTGGCATCTCGAATCCACCCGCTGTGCAGACTTTGAAGGCCCATCGTGCCAAGATCCGCTCCAGTTGGTTGTTGATCCAGGGGTGCTGGACCAAGAAACCAGTGGGGTCTGCTTTCAGAACTCCTTCGAGCACCGTTCTTTCGATCGAAGTTGCTTCGGGATCCTCCGCGGGCATATCGTCTCCCAGCGGTCGCTGGGTTTCGGAAATGCCAAGGAGTTCGAACAACCCAACATAGTCGCGGTCTTCAAGGAGGGTCTTGAGCTTGGAGGTTTGGGCGAGGGCGTATGGCTTGATTTCGAGTTCGAACGAATCTTCCGGGGCGTGTTGAACCACCGTGTAACTCGACTCGAAATTGAGAGGCCGTGAGTATTCGCGAATACCGAGGACCATCTCACCGGCGAAGGTTCTAGCTTCACCAATGAGCCAAGAGATCACCTTGGACGGACCCTTGTATTCCGGTTTGACCGAGGAAGCGGGGAGGACCACATCGGTATCGAGGGAATCTGCGACCTCGTCCGACATGACCTTGAATGATCCCTTGGCCTGTGTTTCTGCGAACGCGAGGCGGAACTGGTAGAAACGGCTGTCGGGCAAGCTCAACTTGTCGAAGATCGACCTGCGGAGCCAACCACGGCAATCATTCGTGCCCAGTTCATGATCGGGGACCACGGTGACGCGTCCATGTGGAATCTGAATCCTCACCTGGCAAGGCGAGACCAGAATTCCGAAGTACGTGACCGCAGCTTGGGGCCATTGTGCGAAGCGCGCCGCAAGTGGACGTTCATGACGAGCGTCTACCGCGTAATACTTCCCATTCTTGGCCGATCCCGATGCGCCGATCAGCCGATAGTCAGTGCCATCGACGGTGAACTGCGAAAGAGAGCTTTCGACTCTCGCGCGTTCCACCTGATCGAGTGGCTCCGGAGTCACAGTGACGGATGCGACATGAATCCCTGGGCACAGGGCTTCGAGCAGCGTGTTATTCAACTGCGCTTGCGGACTGACATTCGGCATCTTGCGTTCGATCTTGCCTTCCTTCGTGACCGTAAGGTTGATGACCTTCAGGCCCGAGTTTCTGGTAACGGTTTCAGTGGGTGTCATTGGGTTGTCCTTTTTGAACGGTTTGTTGGAACGCAACAGACCGTTCGCGAGGTTTCCCCCACGACTTGGCTTCCCAAGTTGGCCTGTTGCCGAAACACTGCTGTTTCGGGAAAGGCCTCTCGTCGAGAAGCCGCCCTATTCCGTTTTGTTGCCCGCTCCGGTGAAGCTGGAGCGGGTTGCGATCAAGTTCCTTACGGAGTCTCGAAAGCGATATTCCCACGTGAGGCGTGGGCGCCTTCTACTCAACTTGCGTTGGTGGTAGAAACTCGTTGCGCGGAAGCAACCGGCTCTTTCACGAGCGTTACGCTGTTCCCGTCGATCTTTTGGACAACTGTGTACTCCATAACGGCAAACACTCTGCTGTCGCACTTGAATGCCGCCACGAGTGCCTCTGGCTCGCTTGCCACCTCCTGGTCCAACGTTAAGGTTCCATGATTCGCGCCCGGCTTGGCGACGAAGTAGCGAATTCCTTCCGACGCCGTCCGCTTCGATCGCCGCCCTCCACGTCTTCGGGCTGGGGAAGGCGCCGCATCCGTGCGAGTGGGGGCAACTGAGTCAGTTGATGGCATTGGCTCCTCCTTCCGAGCGGCCCGACACCCGTTTCCACTCCTCGTCGAACGGAACCTCGCAGAAACTGTCCCCTTGTCGCGACAGGCAGCACCCGTTGGAATCAAGCCGCAAATACCGCCGGGTCGGGATGTGCTTGTAGTGCTCGACGCCTCGGTCGCGATACATCCACATGAATTCGGCGCAGAGTTCAGGGGTCAACTTCGCCTTGAGTGGAGCCCAATTGGGCGTCGTTTCCGTTGTCGCTATCATGGCTTCACCACCGCTTCGCGATCGAGCAACAAGCTCCGTTGCTCAAGATCGATATCCCGTTCGCCGACCATCTGTTGTTCCCAGAACTCGCCGACCAGAAGGCCGGTGGGGTGTGTCTGTGAGCGCCCGGAGAACACCAGTCGCACCTGATAGCGGGAGACCATCTTTTCTGTGCTCTCAATACGCTGGTTGTTGAGGCGATGGATCTCTTTCGCAGCGAACACCTGGTAGACCCATGGGAGTCCCGGCACAGGCTCGATCGACCGGATCTTGAGGGAGGACGTGATGGCTTCTACCTTGATCTTGCCTACCGTGTCGTCCTCGCGGAAACGGTTCATGGTGAACGTCCGGAAGTTTGAAGTCATCAGATTGAGCGCCTCGGCATACTGACGCTCGACATTGGCTGGCGTGTAAGTAAGGTAGGTCGTCAGGAACCGCCTCACAACAGCGCGGCCCTCAACGTCCGATGGCCCGGGACCGTTCCCATCGGTGGCCGCGGCAGCCGTGACACTTCGCAGCAGCCCATTCTGCAGTTGGAGAGTTTGGCCAGCAACGACGCTCGCCTCGCCAGCGCCGTCCACGCGAATCACTACGGGTGGCTGAAGCCTCACGTAGGCGAAGAGTCCCAAAGCGATCGCGGCTACTGATCCAGACAGAATGCCAAGGACGGCCATTCGATTTGCGTACGCTCGCAGTGCGCCATCCATCTCGTAGTACTTGGATAGCTGCGCGCGCTCAGGGAGTTCCTTTCGTATTCTATGCTTGAGTCCGAACATCCTTGCTCCTTTGATCGCCTACACCCACTCATCCACTCCGGCTTGTTCTGTTGGCTGGCTCGCCGCCTGACTGACTGCTGGTGGTGATGATCCGTTGGATCGCGCCATACCGCGAGCCGTCCCAATCGCCCGCCCACCGGCTCGCGCGGCAAGGGCAGCCGAGGCACCGGCCAGCCAACCCAGTGCATGTGGGAGATTCATGGGCCGGTGTTCCCCGATTGGGCGACCAGGGCTCGGCCCAACGGGAGCCCGGCTTCCGGTCTCTGGAGATCCCACACTACCGCCATCCCCGCTCGGCGGATTTGGACTCGCTCCAGCCGATGCCCCGGTGCCACTTGACGCGCCGGCCTCACTGCCCCCTCCAGCAACCCTGCTCCAGCCATCACCGCCACCCGCCGCGATTGCAGTCAGTGCCTGAGTCATAGCCGCAGTTGTCCCGAGAATCGCGAACATCGCGCTTCCCAAATCGCCTTCGACCACTCGTTTTGCAAGAAAAGGAATCAGCAGGATGCAGACGGAAAAAAGTATGCTGACGGCTGCCAAAAGGACCTCCGCCGTAGCGGAGGACATCAACCCCATGAAGCTACCGGCACTCGTAATCGCCGCCATGCTATTCACATTCAGCGCCAGCATCAGCCGGCACATAATACCGTAGATCAGCCCCCAGGAGGCGAAAATCACGAAGTTGGTCGCGTACCGCCTCGCGAGAGATCCAAGGCCAACACTGGGAAACAGAGCCAGGACCAACGGCCCGACCACATAGAGGATCGAGCCGAACAAGCAGTACAGAACTGTGAAGACGCCATAGGCGACGGGATAAAGAATCATGGCAACCATCAGCAAAATGGTGCTGATCAGGCCGGCACTCACGCCAGTCACGAGATTCAGAAACGTCGGCCACGTCGCTGCACTTCTCAGTTCCCCGAACCATGTACGGAAGACATCTCCAGGGCCAGCCATCGTCCGAGCCATCTCGTTGAAGATCCCCAGGACCGACTGGAACACGGACCGGTAGACAGCCCCATCATTCATGAGCAGGAGTCCTATCGCCAGGTACTTCACGCCCGCAACCCCGACGGCGCGAACATCCCCACCTCGGGTCCAGGCCTCGTAGACGGAAAAGAGTAACGATGCGAGTAAGATCCCGTAGGAGACGATCAAGACCGTATCCATGAATCCGGCACCGGCGATGCCTGCCACCGCGTTATTGAACATCTGCTCAAAGAGAAACACGGGCACTCCTTCACTTGTTCAGGTCCAGCAGTTTGTTTCGTGTATCGCGCGTGTACCGGGCGCTTTCCTTCATCAAAGCGCCTTGCCCAGCCAGTTCTATCGAACGCAAGCGCATGAGTTCCGCAAGAGCCTGCTGCGTATAGGCGTTTGACCGAACCAGCCACGCTCCGGCCTGAGCACCGATCATCTCCGCGGTGCCTGGGGCCGTACCTTGAAGAGCCGACATGATCTGATCAGCAGCCTGCAACTCCTGGTCTGCGATGGCGTCGATCGCGATAGAGCGCTTCATGGCCGCCTGGGCGGCTGCATCCTGGCTATCGATGAGATCACGTTGAAACGAGTGGGCGTCCGACGCTGGAGGCAGTGGTGTGTAGACCGCTGAGAAGTTCGTCGCTACCTGACCGATTCTCCCAGCGTCCTTCGATAGGATCACATCCTCAAGGGCACGAGGGGATGGTAGCGTCGCGCTTCGTACCGTCGTGCTCCAGATCCCACGAATCGTGTTGTAAATGCCACGTACCTGGCCGATGAGTCCGCGAGCATTGTCGATTGCCGCCTGCGGGTAAACGATGTTCCGTTGGAAGTCGAAGATCGCCGTGAGTGCCTGTTGAGCCGCGGCAATGGCGTTGTTGATTCCCTGTAAGAGCGGCCGAATGACGTTGTTCAATGTCGTGTTGACCGTACTCAAGGCACCGGTGATGCCGCTCAGGCCGCTGGTCACGATACCCAGAAGACCGGTAAAGAATCCGAACTGCGCAGGCGCTGGCTGTGGGCAGAGGAGCGCCAACACAAGCAACAGTGCGAGCACTCTTGTGCGATTCGCAGCAAGAAGGTTCCAAGTGTTCTGAACGAGTGTCATAATTCTCCTACCGATTTAGGTCCGTCATCTTGTTCTTCGATTCACGGGTGAAGTTGGCACCGCGCTTGATCGCCATGTTGTCGTGGGCGAGTCGGGCAGCCTCTTGCCGCAGCTGGCCTGCGATCATCTTTTGCATGTGCGCCTGGCTCTGGATCGCGGCAGCATAGGCGGCAGCGGTCGACATCGCCGCGGTACCCGGTGCGAGCCTAGTTGCCTCGTTCTCGACTGCCCGGGCTGCTTCTAGCACCTGATCCGCTCCCGCATCCGCCATCTTCAGCGTCATCAGTTGGTCAATCGCCATCGCATCGTCGGCGTCCATCAGGGCACGCTCCTGAGGATGGGCGTCGCCGGCCGGAGGCAATGTGCCAAAGACCGAGCCATATACAGCAACCAGCGCTCCATGATCGCCGTACTGTTTGTTCCGCATGAGGCTCTCGAGTGCCGCCGGATTCGGCAGTTGCGCCGAGTTCACCCCGATTCCGTAGAGAGCATCGAGCAATCCGCGAAATAATCCGATCAGCTGCAACGCCAAGGCTTTCGCCTGATTGATTGCATCAAGAGGCCAGACGATGGTTTCCCATAATTGCCTGAGTTGCCCGAGCAACCTCTGAACGGCCTGGGCAGCCGTCTGAATGCTGTCCAGAAGTGGCCTCATGACGTTGCTGATGAAGGTCTGCAGCGCACTCACCGCCTGGTTGACGAAACCGAACGCGGAACTCAGTCCGCCGAACTGACCGTAAGCAGGCTGAGGGACGCACAGGAATCCCAAGAGGAGTACGATCGTCAGGGCGACGGCGACGGTCTTCGTGCCGTCGAGCCTGAGGGAGAGTACTGCCGAGGCGATCGTGACGATGGTCTTCATTCGACACCTCCCGCTGGAACGGCGACAGTACGCGCGCGTTTCGAGCCCTCGATTGCCGCCTGGACCGCACCTGATGCCTCTTCCGGCAGTACATCTTCGCTTGCAAGGCCCTGCGGAAACCGTTGTCCTAACTCCGCATAGAGGTCAATCAATGGCCGACCGTGCTTTCGTCCAGCCGCCAGAAAATAGCTTCGATACGCTCGCTCTCGCGGATATGTCGTGGCGACCCAATACTCGACGGGCGTCGGCACCAGACGGATTGTCTGCGTCGTCTCCGACTTCTCGCCGAGGACGAGCAGAGCCTCAGCGCTCTTGCCTTTTCTGGGAGACGAGAAACGCTTGATTTCGTTCAGAGCGACCTCATTCAGAGACAGGTGCTCGATCAGAGGAGATACGTCGCCGGGCTGTTGACCGATGACCTTGACTGATGTATTTCGCAGGATGCCAGCCCCATGTTCCTTGGGCCTCTGCCTTGTGCCGACAAAGTCTTCGAGAGTTTGGGAGATGCCCCAAACGGAGGCGCCCCTCTTGCGCGCCGTGCGAAACAGTTGCACAACGCAATCTGCGAGGACTGGCGACTCAAGCAGCGCCCAGCATTCGTCCAGGACCGTGATCGAAGGCTGACCGGATTTCCCAGATGCACGCTCAGACATGGCTTGGGCAATCAGCATGCTCATCGCTGTTTCCAAACGAGGATCCGCGCTTAAGCCCTCGATGTTGAAGAAGAGCCAATTCGCGTCCGTGCGGATCGTGGTGTGCCGGTCGAACAGCTTCGAGTAGACCCCCTTCTCGCCGGTCCACTGGCGGAGTGCCACACCCGCCAGTTGCGCGAGCTGCCGGATATGATCGATCCGCTCCTCGTCCGTCCAGGTGGACAGTTCGTTCTTGAGGTCGGTGTATGTCGGCGTCTTATTGCCAGCTCGCACCGCGGCGCGCTTATAAACTTTGGCGATGGCCTCGGAAAGGATGTTGTCGAGCAGCGAAGTATCCGTCTGCCCCAGATCGCCGATCATGTGGCGCGTCAGATTCTTCAGGAAGGCGATCTTGTCCTTCGTCGGCTGACTCTCACCCGGCGGCAAGTCCCAGGGATTCAAGGTTTCCGAGCCTTCGAGGTCAACTTCAATCACCCGTCCACCCATGAGTTCCACCAACGGCCGGTAGGAGTCACCTCGTTCGACGATGGAGATCAGCGGATTGGCGCGCGCCATCATCAGCAAGAACATCTGCGCCATGAACGTCTTGCCCCCGCCGGACTTCGCGAGGAACAGCATGTTTGCGTCACCGATCGACGGATCGTAGGGTGAGAAGGGAATCAGTTGCCGGTATGGAGTTTCGAGAAGCATTAGAGGCGATTGGGGCGTTCCCCTCCAGGGCATCTCAATGGGGAGCAGATCCGCCCCATGGAGCGTGAGGCAGCTAAGATCGCGCTTGTTCTCCTGGCACATGCCCGGGAGACTTCCGATGAAGAGTCGGCGCTGGGCCAACGACTCCGGGATCGCGCGAGCCCCGTTCATCCTGGTAACCGCGTGAACGACGCGTTGCCTCCGATCATTGAGTGTTCGTCGCGCATCCTCCAGGTCGGCGCGACTGACGATCGGACGGGAAGTCCGAATCGCGATGACCATCGAGTAGTTGCACACCTTCAGTGACGACGAAATGACGGCCTGCAGGACTTCCTGCAACTGGCTCTGGGCGACTTGCGCTTCGACGTTGATTTTGAAGGCGCCATTGGAGTCACGTTGCGCAGCCTGCATCCTCCGGAGCCTTCCCTTAAAGTGCTCCAGCACTTTTGTCTGGTCCGGGATTGTAACTTCCGCGTTAACTGTGATGGGGAAGTCCAGCACCATCAACTCCCGCAAGATGCCGGGGAAGGTGCCGTCCGGCAGATCCTTGACGCTCACCAGGGCGAACAGCAGACCGCCAATCTGGATGTAGTTCTCCTGCTCGTCCTCGATGCTCGTGTTGGTGACCTGACTGCGGGCGCTACGGTATTCAAGTGCGAACTCTGGACGGCGCAGTGGACTCCGGTCTTCCCAGACGGGGTTGAGCGCCCTCTTCGCTTCATGGAACATCTCTTCGTCCGTGAGTCTGCGCACATTCATCCCAGTGCCGACCAGGGTCTGCTCCACCCCGGCCAGGAGGCTGGAGAATTCACTCAAAAGATCTTCGTGTTCCTGACGATTTCGCTGGATGCACTTTTCGGCGGAGAGGCTGAAGAGATTCCTCTTCCCTTGAAGTCGTTCGGCCATCTCATGGTGCGTTCTTGGGTTCCACACGAAGTATGCGTGCAGAATGTGGCGCAAATAGAAGCCGCGTTCCTGGTTCGAATCCCACCGAGCCATTCGCATCCGGTCCAGCTCCTGAAGGACCCGGTTTTCATTCCGATTCAGGCGGGGATAGACGGAACGGACTTCGCCGAGCCCTTCGGTGATCTCAAAACGCATCTGAAGGCGCATTGAACGCTCTGGTAACGATCGAATGAGGGCCTCCAGTGCATGCTTGGAGCGGTTTCGCATCTCGTCGTCGTGATAGAAGCTGTTCAGCCCGGACAGTTCATATCCGGCGACTACACTTCCGTCGATCTGCACCATCACGCCATCGAGATATTCGCGGACGGGCAGGAGTTCGCAGAGAGCAGGCTTCTGAATGCCACGCTGGTACGCGGTCATGGTTTGAGGACGGGTCACTTCAGGAACTCCTTCGTCAGTTGGCGGTCTCCTTCGAGGCCGCAGTAGATGCGCGGCTTCGTGTATCGAACCAGCAGGTCTTGGATGTACCCTCTGGGCTTGCCGTACTTGAAGATCATCAGAAACGGGATTGCCAGGACCGGCACTCCCCACTGAAGGACGACATTGAGCGGGACGCCGTAGAGTTCGCGGTCAAGAAATCGACCCACGATGCTCATCACCGCAGCGAGGGCGACGACGATGAATAGATCCTCGAACTCCAGGTAGAAGAACGTCACGCGCTGATGAAGGTTGCGGTGAACGGGTGTTACTTCGAGTGCCATTGCTAACTCACCCCTCCTGCTCCTTGAGCAACGAAATACTCGGCGAGCCTCAGAATCCCTGAGAGCCCGAAACACGCCATGGCGGCGAGAATGTGCCGCGCCCAAGGCGCTCCGGGATATATCCGGAATCCCATGCCGCCGTAGTGCATGATTCCGAGCACAACCTGGAGCACCCCATAAAGTGGAAGGAACACATTGGCACTCCAATTCACTAGGCCAAGCAACGTGACCCACACGGCATCCGGATCATTCCACGCGCGCTGGGCCGCAAACCGCTCGATCCCTCGCAGTAGGCCGGAAGCCATCAGTGCAGTGAACCCTGCATAGAGCGAATACTGAAACGGCGCCTGACGGGAGAAACGCAGCACCGAAATCACGAAGAACAGCCCTGCGAGGGTCGGCAGAATCACGTTGGCTGCCCAGTTCGTCAGATTTGTAAGTCCCGTGAGGAAGTCCATACCTTGCTCCGCTACATCATCCGGTTGATCAGGACCCACAATGCGCTGACCGTCAGGAACCCGCCGGCGCAGGCGATCAGACGCAAGTACCCCGGGCGATTGAAGGCGAATGCGACGATCGCACCGCATATAGCCAACCCGGCGGCGATGGGGAAGATCCGGCTCGCCGTGTAGTTCCACATCGATTCGAGGCCAAGTACAACCGAAAAGCGATTTCCAGTGGGGGTCCAACTATCGATCAAGGCGTGCGTGCTCGATATCGCCAGCAGAAACATGGCGCTGAGGAGCGAGGCCAGAGGGCCTGAACCCGAGGCCGTATCCAAGACCGCCCTCAGAACAAAGAAGGCCGCGCAGACAGGAACGACTCGCGCCACGATAAATGCGGAAACAAACGTCGACACTCCCGACTGGAGGTTCGCGAGCCACCCGTTCTGAATCGCAAAGCCCGGAGGGAAGTAAACAGGCACGCCCAGAAACTGAAACCAGGTCAGCGTCGGCTCCAGGCCGAGGAAGATGACGGCCCACAGCATGTGCCGCGAAAATCCGCCACCGACCCAGAACACGGTTCCCCCTTCTTTCCGCAACGCGATCCCCGCAAGGAGGAGGCAGACGAACGCCGCCGCGGGAGCCAGGAGCAGCATTACCCGGGTGAGATCGTAAATGAACGTCGGCATCGGTCTGTCCTCCTCACCCGCCTTCCGTTAGGACACACCTCCACCGCCTTGCTGGATCCAGAACTCGAGCAGGCGTGTGACGCCAGAGACCGCCAGACAGCCGAGCGCAGTCACGACGTAGCGCATGACGCCTCGCCCGGCGATGTAGCTGACGAGGCCGCCGGCAATCGCCAGGGCCGCGCCGACCGGGGCGATGACGTTGCCGATCCAGTTCACCAGGTTCAAGAACGCTCCCTCCGGCTGCGCTCCCGTCTGGCCCTGTACGGCCACGTTGGTCTGAGGCGCCGCGCCGAGGTTCTGGGCTTGCAGCACGAGTTGGCCGGTGGTGATGAGGGCAAGGACCGCGACGAGCGCCAGTGCCGCCCACTGCCGAATTGCAGACAGGTTCTTCATGAATCGTTCTCCCTTTGGGTTGATGTGTGCGGCTCAGCGAGTGCAGCGAGCCTGGGAGAACGATAAACGGAGACACTGAGCTGGCAAAGCGAGTTATGGCTAGCAGTACGAGCCCCCACGTAACAAGATCACCGGCGAGGGTTGAATGCGAACACGTCTGTGTTCCAATGCGTCTCCATCCAGCCCACATCGGAATGACCACAAGAAACTGGTTGATAGCGCAGTGGGTGCTACCATCGCGCCTATGGATGAGTTAGTTGAGCCGAACACCCAGACAGTTCAGCGCGCATGTCAAGAATTCGATGACGACAACGCGATCGCAGAACGTGCGCTAGACGAGCTGTTCGGCGCCTATCCGGCTAATACCGTCGAATGGCAAGTGCTCCTCAAGGTAGTAACGCTCAATCGCCTTTACTCGACGAACATCCTCGATGTACACGGCATGACTAAGCGCGTCTGCGAAATCGGCGATGAATTAGACAGATCTCTTCAGGCTGCAAGCGCGGACATCGTCGACCGCGTCGCACGGCTTGGACTCAATCGCATTGAGTATTCGTTTGCGAGCAAGTTCTGCAGCCGTCATAAACCAGAGCAATACCCAATCTGGGATTCGAGGGCGCGACGTTATCTCCTATGGGTTCGCCGTCGTTCAGCGCTTGCGTTTATGGGCAAGAATCCTGATTTGTGGGATCACTACAGTGAATACGTAGAAATGATCAATAGCCTGCGCTCTCACTACCACCTAACTTGCAGCGTCAGGGATCTAGATAAGTTTCTCTATCAGCATGGCAAGGCGCCCGAGAAAGCCACGGCTGGACGAGGCCCTGCCGGGCATTTTGGAAACTGACGTAGGTGCCTATGATCTGCGGTCGATCGACGCTGTCGCGCGTTGCTTCGTCGTCGTCACTTGAGCGGAGAGGCTCACCTTGGTAGAAGGAGTTGTCAACGTGAAGCCCGTACTCACATGAGTGTGAGATGTCTCAACCTCCACGCTTTCGACTACCCCGAGCGAGGCCTTGGAATTGCTGACAACCGGACGTGGGATGACTGGGACCAGTGCGCGACTGGCATGCGGCCTACGCAGTGCCAAAGACGCCCACACGAGCATCGCGAACGTTAGGCCCCACCAGCAGAGCAGAAAGGCCCCCTCGAAGGAATCGATCCGCGGCCAGCGCTTGATGGCCCACGTCCACGAAGAGCCGAGAACAGAGATGGAAGTGGCCATCGCGAACAAGCGGGCAATCATCAAGAACAATCGCGGTGTGGGCCGCGGCAAGAGCAAAAGTGCCAGCCAGGAGCCCAACAGTGACGGGAGCGTGTCCATTCGCGGCGAGAGCCAGGACAGAACTCCGTAGGTAGTCACAAGGATCGCCAAGGAGAGGGCACAGCGCCCGAGCCAAATGGTCGTTGACGCGGGCCGCGAATAGGATGGGGTACCCCGGCAAGTGGCAATCGCAGCGCCGCTGCCGAGCAATCGCCCGAGCCGGTAGGCCAGCTTGTCGATCGCGAAGATTGCCGGGATGAAAAAGAGCGGCATTGATGCTTCCCGCCTTGGGCACCCTCAGAATATCTGAATCGGCCCGTAACAGGAAGTACCAATGCCGCGAAAAGTTTGACTTACCGCAGAAAGACTTCTGTGATAACTACTGTTCCTCTTGCTGCTGCGGCTCAGGTCTCGGGAATGTCTGTATGCTCTGCTGCATCATCCGGCTCATCTCGCGCATTTCGTTCCGGATTTGGAGCAGTTCTTGGAGCTCGCGATCAGAGATCGCTGCGGTCACGGGGGAGGTTGGGACGGTTGGGCTAGGTCTCGGCTCAGCAGCGACGGCAGCCTCTTCCTGCAGGACCAAGTAAAACTGCGTACGCGCGGGCACGGTCACGACGATGTTCTGTTGGTAGGCCAGTTGCGCGAGTTGCTGTTCGCCGGCGAGCGCCACGTTGGAAGCCACTCGCTCTCGGAGGAGGATCGAATTGTCGATTCCCCCGTTCGCACTCCGCCCGCCCACCGCAAAGGCCGCGATCGTACCGACGCCGGTAAGGGCGCGCGTCAGGACCTTGATTCCAGTTTTCTTCCCATTCACGTCGCCGCGTATCATTTGGCGGTCCAGTCCTACTGCCGTTCCCTTGATCTTCTGGCGTCGACCATCTGGAACCTCCAACTCGCTGAAGCTGATAGTCACCCAACCCTGGGGAGTTGCCTGTGACAATTCGCCGTAGGCCTTCGTACCCGCGGGCACGATCAGTTGACCATCGTTTTCGTAGTTGTACTCAATCACCGCGACTACGGGAGCCTTCACTGCCGAATTCACCTCGTTCTGAAGGCGCGCAACCAGAGCAGAACCGTTTGGAAGGCGTGTCGCCATCCCCATCGGTGCCACTGGCACTGACATAGAAGTGGCTGATGCCGACGTAGGAAGATTGGCCCTCACGAAGACAAGCGACGACTTCGCCAACGAGTCGTTCAATGCTGGCTTCGCAGGCACAGCCGCAGATGGAGCGGGCACGGGCGCGGCTACAGCCTGACGCTGCTGGTAGTCGCGAATCGCAGCGTTCCAGTCAGTGGCCTCCGTACGCGGTGGCGGCGGAGTGAGGCCTTGCTTCCGATACGCTTCCTCCAAGGCCGGGTCGGTGAACCGCACTGACCCAATGTTGTTGCTCTGAGACGGCGGAACCACCGGGGGCGGTGGCGCCGCCGATGCTTGTGGACCCCGGTTCCGCATGGTCGCCAGCAAGTCCTTCTCCGTCAGTTCTACCGTCTCCTCAGGCTGCGCGGGATTGACGGAGAGTTGTGGAACAGGCGATCGAATTGAGCCCTCTGCTACTGCGCTGGTTTCCGGCCGGCCAAGGTTCGGCTTCGACTTGCGATCCTTGCGGCTCTCTCCACCGTCGGTTGTGAAGAGCGCAAAGAACAGGAGCACACATGCGACGATGCCGCCCAGCAGCAACACCAATGCGCGTGTGCGCTCACTGGTCTTCGTCTCCCGATCCTGTTCAGTGCGAGGCGTGGATAACTTGGCACGCAATCGCGCGAGGAGACCTTGGTCCTCGTCAACCTCAGCGCCCGGGATCGTTGCGTTGACATCCTCGGGGCCGGGAGTTGGAAGAGGTGGGTGGCCTGCGTCTGTCGGCATCTTGCTTTCCGGAGAACTATCGTCTTTCATGAGGTGTCTTCCTTTCTGGCGCGTGGGTCCCTCCGAATGGGATTGGCGCAAGAGCCGGCTTGTCCACGGCTCCTGTGTGGGCAACTTGGAGAAAAAGAGATTCGTTGGATTGCTTGAAAGCCGGACGGTCAACAATGAGTACTCCGTCCGCCCTCTCGCCGGGCAAAAGCCGTTTCGGAGTCAAGAGATACGCCTTCACAGGCAGTTGCTGGCTCGCGCTCCAGTGAGTCCGGCGAATCGGGAATCCACGACTCAATCGGGCGGCGAGTTGCACTTGAGGTGGGAGCAGTTCGACTGGACCGAAACTCGAGTTCACCACCGAGAAGGCTACGTGTAGTTCCCGATCCTGCTCCAGGACCGACGATACTCCCGCTTTTACCGAATCGCCGTCAGTGTCGGATACAGGTGCACGTTCACCATACAACGTGGGGAGCGACACCGCATTTTGTCCCTGAAGCAGGAGTGTGAGGATACTCTCTGTTTCCAACTCGGCGGGGATCTCTTGTTCGATCGGGCTTCGGACAACTCGGGGTGTTGAACCGATCTCACGAGTCTCTGGGATCCAGACGCTTGTGAGGGGAGTGTATTCGACAACAAAATCAATCTCCCGCGTGCCCGCGCCTCCCGAGTACAACGCGAAGGTCGCTTGCGCGCCGCCCGCAGTGGTAACAATGAGGTTCGATTCAGCAATGTCTTCTGTGGTCGGTTTCACCAAAACCAGGCGCGGCTCCTTTTCCGAGTGCTCGGCCAGGAATTTCGCGGGATCGCCGATCACAACGGATGTGACTACGTCCGGCATTCGGATCGCTGTCGCGAAGCGAGGGGCCAGATGGATCACACTGGGGCGCGACGCGTTTGCCTGATGAACGATTCGTGGCCGTAAGGGAGTCTGCCCCTGGCCATCGAGGAAACAAACCGCGAGAAGTAAGATTGTGCGTTTCACCGATGCTCCTGTTGTGATGGCTGGGATAACCGCAGGAGGCTGATCCAGCGATTTCTTCGGTAGAGGAATGCGACACGTTCGACGTAAGAGTGGACAGCGACCGACTGGAACTTGAGCCCTAACCGTCGTACTCGGGCGAAGCCAGCGTTATAACTCGCAATGATGAGGCGGAGGTCTCCGTCACATTCGTCCCGCAGCCACGCCAGGTACGCGACGCCGCCGCGGATGTTCTCGGCGACATCGAACCGATTACTGACACCGAAGGTCGCCGCCGTCGCGGGCATCAACTGCATCAGACCGGCTGCGCCTGCGGCGGATACCGCATTGGGATTCCAGGCTGATTCAGCTTCGATAACGGCATGAACCAATTCATTCTCAACTCCGAAGTGAACGGCCCACCAGTCGGCGAGTTGAACCAGCTCTGGCGTTTGCGCATCGACTGTGATGCACAGCGATAACAACAGCAGAGTTCGGCTCATGCCGTTCGCCTTTGTAGGTTTTGGGACATCACTGCAAGGGCCTGATCCCGATAGTCCAACGCCGTCACAACCAGGCTTTCAAAGCCGTCGCGCAGCAGCAGGCGTTTGACGTCCTCCTCGGTCTTGGCCAGGAACGGCATCAACACGTCGCGGTCGGCAGGAACGATCTCATTTCGACCTAACAATTGCAGTGCGCGCACGAACTGGACGATTTC
Source organism: uncultured Acidobacteriota bacterium (assembly GCA_902826605.1). Taxonomy (GTDB): domain Bacteria; phylum Acidobacteriota; class Terriglobia; order Bryobacterales; family Bryobacteraceae; genus Palsa-187. Next base: position 32,851 of record CADEFM010000003.1, on the reverse strand, counting down.
ATCGATTGACGGGGGCTTGACGAGGTTGTAGCCGCGTAACGCTTGGGCAAGTCCGACAGCCTGAGCCTTCAGTTCGAGAGGGGCATCAATTGTCCGGATATCGAGGATCTCCGCCTCCTTCTGCACATCTGGATGTTCGATCCGCTTGTAAAGACTACGTCGCCGCAGTGGATCACCCAGCCGGCGCTCCTGGTTTGAGGTGATCACGACGACGGGAACGGACCTCGCGCGCACGGTCCCGAGTTTCGGAATCGTGATCTGCCAGTCCGAAAGGATTTCGAGGAGCAGCGCTTCGAACTTTTGGTCAACCTTGTCCAGTTCATCGATCAACAGCACGACCGAAGCCGGTTGCAATACAGCCTGCAACAGCGGACCAGCGGTGAAGAAATCAAGAGTATGAAGCTGGTTCCGCAGCTTCTCCCACTCGCGATCGATGGCGCTGCCTTGGGTTTCAAGAAATAGACGCTGCAGCGATTCGTCGAAGCACCCTATGGCCTGCTTCTCCGTGATTCCCTCGAAGCACTGGAGCCTGATCATTTCGGTGTGCGCTGCCGCAGCAATTGCCTGAGCCAAGTAGGTCTTCCCGGTCCCGGGCGGGCCTTCAACCAGAATCGGCTTCTGCATCTGCGACGAGAGCCAGATGGTTTGGATCAAGACCGGATCGGTTGCATAACCCGCGGCTTGGAGGCCCTCGGCGACTTGCTCAACTGTGGCGAACATTAGCAGCAGGATAATGCCGCTTGTCGATGCAGCGAAGGGACGTTTCGCGTATTCATGCCGGCTAGGGTGATCGAGCCCGAGGCCCAATTCGCTCACATCGTTCGTGAAAGCAGGAATTCGAGGACATCTCACAGAGATGACGTCAGTACACGGAGGACGTGCCATAAGAACGAACAGTTGGTCATCCAACAAGAACGTCTGGTGGACACGACTGGCAATCCACATAGTTGAGACGGAACGACATCCCAGTGCGCGAACCGGGGCAGGTACCCGATGCCACGTCTCATTCGTATATCCGTTGTGGACCTCCGCGAACACCTTCTCCACAAGCTCGCGACTCAACATGTAATTGAGATCGAGGCGTTGAGTCTGGCTGCGCTCGCGCTTCGACGAGTGCCATCTCTGTTGGCGGGATCACAGCTTCCCTGTGGGGCTTGGCCACCTTACGCCCATCACGGACCACCGTCTGTGTTTCACACGTGCCTCGCCCTATTGGCGCTGAGGCGCGGGGGAATCGGTCGGGAGGCGGGCATTGATCAGGCATTCTCCTGGCTGGAGGCTGTTCGGGGAATCGAATCTCATTGGTTTTGGCAGTGGAAGTTCAGGCTGGTCGATCGAGCCGTTAGCTTTAATCCGCTGAAGTCTGGGTGGCCGTGGTTCGAGGGGACCATAAGCTGGGTAGCACCAACCGCCATGGCACTGCTGGCATGGAGAGCCTTCGGCAAGGAGTCTGCGCGACTGAGCTGCGCAGAGGAGATGATTTTGGACCGAGGATGTCCGGCGGGCGGCTGGAACGCAGGCAACTCGGTTGTTATGGGTGTTCCGCTGGAGCCTCACCCCGATTTCACAGCGATGGCACTCTTGGCTCTGAGCAGTACGCCGAGCCACCCAGCAATCTCGAAAGCGCTCGACTATCTTTGGGATCGAGCCCAGAGACTGTCCTCAGCCTATTCACTGGCGTGGGCGGTAATGGCGCTCGCCGCTCATTGGCCGGACTCTGTAGGTGGGCTTCAAGAGCGACTGCACACGCGAGTCGCAAACAGAGGCGAACTGCCCCTGCGGACGTTGGCCCTTTGTCTCTTGGCGCTCGAAGAGCCGGCATTCGATTGGAGGGCTTCAGCACAATGAATCGCCGGGAACTCATTCACAAGACCTTGGGCGCGACGGCGCTGGCCGCAACGGCGGGGGTCACCGCGAACCAAATCCGAGGCTTACGAGTTCCGCATCGGGCGCCAGCGAAATCCACGGTTGCGGTGCTAAAGTGCGACTCTTACACGCGCTGCCTTTCCGTCGTGAGAGATGGATTGCGACTGGTGCGTCCGGCGGTCGAGGGGAAGCGCGTGTTGCTCAAACCTAATCTCGTGGAGTATTCGCCTCTCGCTCCGATCAACACGCATCCGCATTTGATCGCCGCGACAGTGGAGGTCTGTCTAGCGATGGGCGCAGCTTCGGTCGTCGTCGGCGAAGGCCCCGGCCATATCCGTGACACCGAACTGCTGCTTGACGAAAGCGGGCTAGGGAAAGAACTGCGGGATGTCGGCAGAATCGAATTCGTAGACCTGAACTTCGACGCCGTTCGCCGTGTGCCACCTGCAACAAATGCTACAGGGCTAAAAGAACTCTGGCTACCGGAGTCCATTCTCGGCGCGGACATCGTTGTTTCGATGCCGAAGATCAAGACTCATCACTGGGCCGGGGTGACATTGAGTCTCAAGAATCTATTTGGCGCGATGCCTGGATCGATTTACGGTTGGCCCAAAAATGTCCTCCATTGGGAGGGCATCGAGAACTCGATCGTCGAACTCGCTTCGTCCGTTCCGGTTCAACTGGTTATTGCAGACGGCATCGTGGCGATGGAGGGCAACGGCCCCTTACATGGCAGGCCCAAAGCCCTGGGGTGCCTGGTTTTCGCGAATGACCCGGTCGCAGCTGACGCCACCTGCAGCCGTTTAATGGGCATCGATCCGCTGCGCGTGAAGCACCTAGCGATGGCCACTCCTCTTGGGAACATCAGCCAGTCCCGTATCCAAGAGGTTGGGGATCAGGTCAGTGAAATAGCGCAGCCATTCGACCTGATTCCTTCGTTCACCAGACTTCGCCCTTTAGTCGAGTAGACCACGGACGCTAGGGCGTTTGACGCTCAGGTTCGGATCGAAGTACCCGTTAAGCACGAGCCATTCCTTGTTGGCCTGCGGAAGTCGCGCATACGGGACTGCTTCTGGATGCTCGCGTAGAAGGTCAGAGAATGAGGTCTCCGCGATACCGCCTTTGAATCGACGGAGCAATCCGCGATCGAGGAATCTATAGACAGTTGCCCGAGAGATACCGAGATCAGCAGCTACCTGGGTTACCGTGAGACTGCAATGCTCTGTGTCCGATTCGTCAACCGACGCAGTGGAGAGATGCCGGGCAGCATACTTTTTCGCTGCCGCCTCCGTCCTAGAGAGGCAGCGTAGATTCCCGCTCTGGAGGGCTTCAACCTCGTGAGGCTTCCACCTCGGTCGTTCGCGCCAAGGGCGCTCGCCCGGAGGGAGCGACCTGCGGAGGAACTCTTGGACGGCTGCCGCGGTGCGGCCAAGTTCCCCTGCGAGGTCTTTCAGAGATCGTCTTTCAGCTTCTGGCGTCTTGGCCCATTGGAGGACAAGCTTCGCCTCTCGCATCGTCCAACTCCGCATAGGTGCAAGGCGATGTTAGACGATGGCACCGAGATCATTTTGTGCGTTTATACAGGGTGAGGAATTGGGCAGAACCCGAATTTACGGGCCTTGCGCTGCCTGAAGCACTACTATCGCTGGGGACAAAAATATTGGTTCACAATTCTTATCCCCGCCAAGAAGCGCACGACCGTTGGCCAGCACGACTGGACCGCTGTGGGATGGGACGATGCTCAGGTTCCCCCTTCTGTGGCATGTCCCCGCTGAGTGGACGTTGATTCGCCCACATAGATTTATCGCTTGACCGTTGCTCCCGGAACGTTCGCTCCCGTAGCAACTCGCTGGGGAATTCTACTCACCCAGACCACCATCAGGGCATGACGCGCACTACGTCCGATCCGCGTGCTAGCTTGGACACCAGGCCAACCTTCGTCGAGCCATTTCAAGGAGAACGAATGGCAAGACGAGAATTTCAGCAGCCCTGTGTGCTCAAGCATGAGGGGCCGCAACCATATTGGTATGTACGGTACCGGGTCAAGATATTGACCGGGCCAAATCAGATTGAACGAAAGGAGAAACGACATTGGCTCGGCAGATGCGACAAGATGACCAAGCGACAAGCCGAGCGGCTGCGCGACAAAATTCTGCAGAAGGTGAACGATCAGGTGTTCACCATCCAGAACCAGATCCCCTTTGGTGAGTTTGTGAAGCTATATCTCGACCAGCACGTCTCAACCTTGGCTCCGGGTCCGAAGCAGAAGTACACCTCCCTGCTGAAGAACCACATCCTCCCGGAGTTTGGAGAGAAGCGTTTGTGCGATGTCCGAAACGACATCGTACAGTCGTTTCTAAACCGCAAGGCTACGGACGGGCTAGCCTGGTGGACGCGGAACGATCTAAAAGGGGTCCTGTCCGGGATCTACACAAAAGCCACGGATTGGGGTTATTGGACAGAGAAGAATCCGGCCTTGCGAACCACGCTGGGGCGGAAGCGAGCCAAGCGAGTGAAGCTCATCTTCTCCGATGAGCAGTTTGGTCTCTTGTTGAGGGAGCTTAGGGACGACGTGCGATTGATGGTTGAAACCGCGATCTCTACCGGGATGCGCGTGTCGGAGATTATCGGGCTGAAGTGGCGTTGTGTCGATCTGGATCGAGGTTTGATCCGCGTTGAGGAACGCTACTATCGGGGTGACACGGACGAACCCAAATCGGAACGCTCACACCGCGTCTTGTCCTTGGGTGTTCTGCTGGAAGAGTATCGGAAGTGGAAGCCGGTTACCGCCGGTCCTGACCATTACGTCTTCCACCGTAACGGAAAGCCGATGGACGATCGGCAACTGTTGCGGAACGAACTCCGGCCTGCGGCCGTGCGGCTGGGTATTCACTTCCCTGGATTCGGCTGGCACACCTTCCGCCGGCAGAATCTCACGTTGATCCAGGAAGAGGGAGCCTCGCCGTTTGAGGCGCAAGCGCAAGCCGGGCACTCGAAGCCAGTGATGACCAGCGCCTACACGCTGGTTGGTCTAGATCGTCGGGATAAGGCGGTCCGCAAGGTGCAGCTTCGGCTGCTCAAGAAGACTGGATGAATTGAAATGCGGGAATTGTGCGGAACGGCTCCGGCGCCGGGACCACGGAAGGGGGCTATATGATTGATGGGATTGGTGGACCTGAAGGGATTCGAACCCTTGACCTCTTCCATGCCATGGAAGAGGAAGTCCCAACGCGTTGTTGGCTCCAGGCTGGTTTGGCGAGACCAATTAGTACTCGAATGCGGGACTCCTGCAGGATGTGTCGACGTACTTTCCCCGCCACCGCAGAGTGAGAACCTATGCCACTTCCTACACTATTGTCATTTCCAACTACTGAACGAATTGATCAGGAGCAGAAGCTCATGCCCCACAATAAAGCCTCGCGGAGACCGGTCGAGGAGTATTTCCGAGTCGCAATACGGGTGGAGAGGTATGAGATTCGAACCGAGGCATCGATCAATCACCACGCCTACCATCCTGAGGTGGCGATTGAGTTAGATGATCGGGAACCAGTCTACTGCTTTTCCTCAGATCTCACAATCTTCGGAACGGCTGTTCACCCTAAAGAGCGTGAGGGAAACAGCTACGAAGTTTCGATCTGCGGAGACGACTCGCCATCCAGCGGTATCTCACATCAACTGAGGGACCTACAGAGTCGAGACGCAACGGGCTCCGCTAAACATAGGACATTCCGCGGCGCGGAAGTCCCCGTATTCAAGAGACCACCGGATTTGGCACTCCTGAACAAGACACGCGGTAAGGCGCATTGGACCGCGTGGGTGAGGGTGAGACCTCGCCTAGCCAGCGACATGCTCGTACTCTTAACAAGCGGTCAGGAACTGTATCTTGCGCTCACCGAAACCAAAGATGAGGGGGCTCGCTGGATAAGAAGGCTGTCGCTTCAAACGATCGATCCTTTAATGGAAGAGTAGTCAACTCGGCTCGCAACGATCGAGAGAACCGACTACTTCAGCCTAAGACGCAGCTAACCGCTCACCGTGCTAAGCATTGAGCACGGGCCCACACGATCCATTGGCCAGATCGGGCGTTTCGTCACGGCCTTTGCGGCAGGCAACCTTACTTGCGCCTGGTACTGGAAGGCGTAGCGCGCCCTGGTAGCACACCTGCTTTGGGCGCATCGCCGCCGATTCCAACGCTTCTTCTCTCGAAGTTAACCCGAGCAGCCTCAACACGAGGAGTTTTGTCACGGTTTTGCCACGGTCCGGGGGGCGGCAGCTCATCGAATTTCTCCTGACATGCCCGACGGCATCGTCCCTGATGTGAAAGGCAAGGAGGCCCGTAGCGGCATAAGCGGTTAGATTGTGGCGGTTGGGATTCGGTCCTGACTCATCCGTAGTCGCAGTCTTCAGGACGCATCTTGCGGCTAAATCCTGTGTGGTTCGCTAAAGCCGGGTACCTCTTGTGCTAGCTCTAAAGAAGATGGATAAAGAAGACGCACTGCGCGGCACCCAATTATTCGGCGGACTGGATCGGGCGGCTTTGGTGGAACTGGCCGGCATGTGCCATCGGCGCGAATTGGCGCGAGGCGAGATGTTGTTCTCCGTCGGGGAACCGGCGGAGGGATTGTTCGTGGTGCTTGAAGGCGAGATACGGGCCTACCGGGTGAACTCCCAAGGCCGGGAACAGACCATCCATATCGAACATGCTGGCGCAACGCTGGCTGAAGTGCCTGTCTTCGATGACGGTCCCTATCCAGCCACGGCCGTCGCCGAGACGCAGGCAAGACTCCTCTTTCTACCCAAGGCAAGTTTTCGCCAGTTCCTGCTGCGGCATCCGGAGTTGGGACTGACCGCGTTGAAACTAATGGCGCGCCGCCTGCGCGACCATGCGGAACTGGTGGACGCCCTCGCACTCCAACAAGTGGGCCAGCGAGTGGCACGCTTCCTGCTTACCGAGGCTCGAGACCACGGCCACAGAACCGACGATGGGCTGGTTGTGCAGTTCCCGTTTTCCAATGAGGAACTGGCCAAGCGCCTGGGCTCAGTCCGGGAGGTTATCTCCCGATCTCTATCGCGAATGGAGTCCGTCGGCTTGATCTCACAGCAAGCTGTGACCGGCGGCATACGTCGAATCGTACTCACGGATGAGGAGAAGCTGGAACACTACGGAGAGTAGGTCAAGCCTGCTTGTCTTTCAGAAACGCGAGCAAGGCCACGGCGTTGTTGTGCTGCTCATCTTTGGCCGCGTAGAGCAGTGTCACGCGGGCATGCTCGATGTTCCGTAATTCTTCCACTGCTCCCGGGACGTCGTGTTGGAGTTCCCGATGATAGAGGCGCTGAAATTCCAGCCATCGGTCCGGACGATGTCCGAACCACTTGCGCAGTTCCGTACTGGGAGCGATCTCGCGCAACCACCGATCCACTTCCGCGGAAGATTTCGAGACACCTCGGGGCCACATCCGGTCTACCACAACCCGGTATCCGCCAGCGGGGCCGGGTGGATCGTAAACGCGTCTTATGAGCCAGGCGTGTCTCACGACTCGATGCTCCCCTTTCTCAAGGGCGCCTGCGTTCGTCCCTCCATAGGAACCACTGCTCCTTCACCCGCGCTTACCTGACCCTTGGTATCAAATGAGCGCCCCGTCAGCAGACCCAGGACGAACCAGCCGAGCGTCAACGCACCCGCGGCGAAGAGAGTATCTCCCACAATGCGCATCCACCGCAGCCGGTTCATCACATCCGTCTGCATGAATTCAGAACTGCGCGCGTACCACGTGCCATGCTCCACCGAGGCCCATCCCTGCATCAGCCCCATGGGGAGCAGACTGAGCAGAACCATCATTGCGAGGCCGCCATTGATGCTCCAAAAAGAGAATCGTAATAGCCCCTCTTTCCACCCTGCGCCCGGCTTCAGCGCACGCAGACAGAACAACATCAGCCCGAGGCCTAACATTCCGTAAACGCCGAAAAGCGCCGTGTGTCCATGAACGGGCGTGGTGTTCAGGCCTTGCAGATAGTAGAGCGCGATCGGCGGGTTGATGAGGAAGCCGAACAGCCCCGCACCCACGAAATTCCAGAATGCTACGGCCACGAAGAAATAGATCGGCCACTTGTAGGCGCTCAGCCAGTGAATCTCATGGCGTGCGCGCGATAGCCGGATGTTCTCCCAGGCTTCAAAGCCGATCAGGATCAACGGCACCACTTCCAGCGCACTGAACATCGCGCCCAACGCGATGACCGCGGGTCCCGCTCCGGCGAAGTACAGGTGATGGAACGTACCAATGATGCCCCCTGACAGAAAGATTACCGTGGAAAACAATACGGATCGGGTGGCAGTGCCGATGGAGAGCATCTTCAACCGTGTGAACAGGAAAGCGATCACGACAGTGGCGAACACTTCGAAGAATCCCTCCACCCAAAGATGGACCACCCACCAGCGCCAATACTCCGCGGTCACCAGATGGCTGCGCTCGCCGTACATCAAACCCGAAGCGTAAAAAAGGGGGATGGCGATGCTCGAGATAAGGAACAATACCAATAGGGATCGTGCTTCACTCGCGGCTATCACCGCGGGCCGCAGGGCCCGCCACATCAGCCACAGCCAGAACACCAAACCAACAAACAACAGGATCTGCCACAACCGGCCGAGGTCGACATACTCGTAGCCTTGCGCCCCCAGCCAGAACCACAGCGACCCCAGCTTTTGCTGGATTCCGAACCACTCGCCGGTCATTGAACCGCCGACTACCGCCACCAGCGCAACAAACAACAGGTTCACGCCCAGGCGCTGCCCCTTCGGTTCAAAAGCGCTCACTGCGGGCGCGACGTAGAGTCCTGTCGCCAGCCACGAAGTCGCAATCCAGAAGATGCCCAGTTGCAGGTGCCATGTTCTGGTTACGGAATACGGTAGATAGCGATCGAGAGGAATACCATAAAATCCCGATCCTTCGACGCCGTAATGCGCCGTGATCCCACCCAGGATTACCTGAATCACCCAGAGCGCCGCGACCACATAGAAGAACTTCAGCGTTGCCTTCTGCGAGGGTGTGGGATGGAACCCGAGGAGCGGATCCGACGCCGGAGGACGCTCGTGCACCAGTGTTCTTTCCTGAGAAGCGAAGTACCAAACCATCCCGCCCACTGCTGCTAGAAGCACCACGAAACTAATGACGCTCCAGACGAGAGTGGAGCCAGTGGGTGCATTCTCCACCAGAGGTTCCGAAGGCCAGTTCTGCGTGTAGCTCACTTCCGAGCCCGGACGATTGGTGCTGGCCGCCCATGACGTCCACCAAAAGAACGCCGCCATCTGACGCTGCCTGGCGAGATCGGTCAGTGCGCCGCGAGGAATCGCGTATTCGTTCCTGCCTTGCCCAAAGACGTCCGCGTAGTGCGCGGCGAGTACTTCAAACGCCTCGGCCCTTACCGGATCGATCGTGACAACCCCGGAGTCCGCGTCATAAGTATTCGTCCGCATGACTCTTTGGAGACGGGCGCGGAGGGCCGCCTGCTGTTCGGCACCTAGGCTCTCGTATCCTCGTTCGCTACCCGCCTGCCGAGCCCAGGCATCCAGAATGAACGTAGCTTCACGGTGCAACCAGTCCGCGGACCAGTCCGGAGCGACATAGGCACCGTGCCCCCAGATGGAACCCACCTCCTGCCCGCCCAGCGACTGCCACACATTCTGTCCGTCTTGAATTGCGCGTCCCTCGAACAGAAGGCTGCCATTCGTTGTGATCACGCGAGTCGGAATCGGCGGGGCTTGATCGATCATCTGCTTCCCCACGCCACCCAACACGGCAAACGAAGCGATAACAACGACTGCAAGGGCGATCCAGAGCTTACGGTACTCCATCGTTTTCTTCTCCAATTCCGGGAATCACCCGGCCGTGGCGGACCGAAGGTGAGCGGGCGGTTGTGCAAACGTCATGATCAGGTTGGCTGCAAACAAGCTCACGGCTCCGATCTCCAGCAGGGCGGATACCGGCAGGAGTGTCCACGCTCCTGACCAATATCCCTCATAGGCCGCGATCTCCGAGGTAACCCGAAGCGTACAACCCAGGGAGAGCGTCAGCAGAGAGAGCAACATAAGTTGCGGACTGTAGAGCACGCGCGCGGCGCCGAATGCAGGTAGAATGCGTTGCCCTATTGAGAACACCATAGTAGAAATAAATCCAACGGTCAATGCATGGCGCGCAGCACCCCAGATGCCGCCGTTGCGATCGCCCCACGCCGCCCATACCCACAAACCTGCAGCTACCAGCAGCCACACGTAAGCGAAGCGGACAAAGTGTGGGAAGCTTCGATGCACTCCTTGCGTCTTGGCGGGCTGTACAGCGGTCTCCCAAACCCGAAGTCCGGCGATCGAGCACAGGGCGGCGATCGGCAAGATCACCGCGGAGATCGTCAATTGGTGAAAAAATGCGGCCAGCAGCGAGATCCACGCAGCCGCTAATGCGGTAAACAAGAGCGCGACACGCGGCGAGCCCAGGCCCAGAAACACAGGAAGCCACCGAGCGTTGAAGCCCCAGATCGCAGGCACCAGAAATCCCCAGGTCTGCAAGGCAACTAACATTTGGCCGGAGGCATGGGGTAATGCGGGGGCCGGTTCCCAGCCAGGAGATCTGGAGCGTCGCCGCCAGGTTGAGTGTCAGTGAGAACATGAAGCCCAGCGTCGAGGCAATGACCATCAGCATCCACGCCTCCGGCGCCTTGCGAGGGCCGGCCGTACTAGAGCGATGGCCCGAGACGGTACGGAAGAAGATCAGGAAGGCGGCCAACTCCAGCGCGGAAGAAGCGGGCAGCAGAACCTGCCACCGCCACTCGCTCACACCGGCGAACCAGCGGCCGAACACCCCGATGGTCCACAACGTGAAGGTCCACCATGCACGCGTCACTGCATAGGCAGGCAGTTGTCCCATTTTCGAGAGAGAAGAGAAGCCGATTCCCAGGATGAACGTCCCGATCCATCCGAAGATTTGCGCGTGACCGTGCGCTTGGAGCCAAGCGGGCCGGAGCGATGCCGGATCCCGCGGTCCAGCGGCGGAGATGAGATTCCACACGCCGAGGAACGTGCCCGGCAAAAGCATGAACAGCAGTCCCACGACGATATATGCGATCAGCGCGCGCTGCAGGCGGGCCTCCCGATCAGCGCAGGCCGCTACCGGTTCGCCGGTGGCCGTGACGATGGGTAAGGTGGACATGCCATCACCCTGCGACCGTGAGGAAGCGGCGTTCCAGTTCCACAGCCTTTGGGAATAGGATGTTGTTTTCCAGGTGGACATGCTGATGCAGGTCACGCTCAAACTCCGCCAGCCCGTGATACAGGCCATGGAACGTCGGGCATGCATCGGCGGGTGGCTGGTAGCCGTTGGTCAGCGCATGGATCTGGGCAAGGGCACGGCCAGCGTCGTCGTGTTCGGCCATCATCTGGTGGATCGGATTCGCGACCGTGCCGAAGGGCAGTTGGTCAAACTCCTCCTGATTGCCCTCCGCCCGGGCCAAACTGTCGATGTAAGGGAAAAGTATCTGCTCTTCCTTCATCATGTGCATCGCAAGTTCCGCCGCGAGCGTGTTGAAAACGGCATCAACCTCAAGCACCTCTGGATGCTTCGCGCCGTGCTTCGCCACGACCTTCTCCAGCCAATGGCGGATACGAAGCGTCGCACTCCGGACATACCGGTGATGAACGTCCATGATGTGCCAGGTCAATGCGTGAAGCGGCTCCCGCGTCCAATCCGTGCCACTACCCAATGCCGGTGCCTCCGCAGCCTCGAGCAAGTCGGCCACCTTCGCCCACTCCAACTGCTTCGCTTGGCAGGACTCACCCAGGGTCTTGGAACCGCCGCAGCAATAGTCAATCCCGAGAGACTCGAGAACCGGGATCGCCTCGGGATGCTGGATGGCTACCTCGCGGGTCGTCTGTTCCGGATGAAATTTCATGACGTCTCTCCCTCAGTTCCACACTACGCCCGCCGGTAACGGGAAGCAGTGACTTGAGTCACGGCCTGGTAGCTACCGGAGTGCCCTAGGATGGCTCCTGAGAAGTGAGGTCGCCGCGAACAACCTGATAATTCTCCTGCCGCATTGGGACATGCTGAGAATCGCAGGCAGCGAACCCACTCTAGACTAAGAAGAAAAGCAGGTGCATCGCCCCACTCTCGACTAAGGTTCCTCGCCGTTGCTGCGGCGAGTTTTCCGGCGCTTCCACGACAACTATTTAGCACTCCACCGCTGAGATACAGCCTTCGAGAATGTCCAGCGCCAGATCGCCCTGCTGCTTAGAGATGATGAGCGGGGGGCAGAGCCGAAGGGTGTTTGGTCCGGCTCCCAGACACAAGAGGCCGCGCTCAAAAGCGAGCTTCAGGATTGCATCGCGTTCTTTGCCGGCACGGGTTTTGGTCGCTTGATCCTCGACGATTTCGATGCCGATCATCAGGCCTCGTCCTCGAACATCACCCACGGTGCGGTACCGAGTTGGCCATTCCGCCATACGCGCCAACAGGTGCGCTCCAACATCCTTGGCATTAGCGATCGCCGTTCGCTCGAGGATATCCATCGTCGCCAATGCGGCGGCGATGCAAACTGGATTGCCGCCGAATGTTGAAGCATGCGAACCGGGCTGCCAATCCATAATGTGAGCCTTACTCATACAAACGCTCAGCGGTAGACCTGAGGCGATTCCCTTTGCGGAGGTGACAATGTCAGGTTCGACGCCGGAATCCTGAATCGCCCACCACATTCCTGTGCGGCCCATGCCAGACTGCACTTCGTCCACCACCATCAAAATTCCATGACGGTCGCAGATGCTCCGAATTTCCCGCAAGAAACTTGCCGGGGGAACGAGATATCCACCTTCACCCTGAATTGGCTCCAATACAATGGCAGCTACTTCTTCAGGCGCCACCGTCGAACGGAGCACCTTTTCCTCAATGAATAGTGCGCAGGCTCTACCGTAGGCTTCCTGCTCACGCGGTTCGCCAGAGCAGTCGCGGTAAACGTCCGGATAACGAACGTGGGTTACGCCGGGCACCAGCGGAGAGAACCGCCTGCGCTGCTGCGGATTCGACGCGGTCAGCGAGAGCGCACCCATGGTTCGGCCGTGAAATGCACCGGAGAATGCGATCAGATTCTGCCGTCGGGTATGATAGCGAGCCAGTTTGAGAGCGCATTCGATGGCTTCGGCACCGGAGTTTCCGTAATAAAACTTGTGTGGCCCAGGCATGGGAGCAATCGCGGAAAGCCGCTTGGCCAAGTCAGTCAGTTGTTCGTAGTAGAAATCGGTCCCGGACATGTGGATCAATTCCGCAGCCTGTTTCTGAATGGCCGCCACGATCTCGGGATGGCAGTGCCCCGTGGAAACGACAGCAATGCCAGCGGAGAAGTCCAGGAATCTATTGCCGTCGACGTCTTCGATGATGGCTCCCTGACCTCGCTTTGCAACCAGTGGATACGGACGTGTGTAGCTGGGAGACATATAGCGCGCGTCATCCGCGATGATCCGCTGTGCGTTCGGTCCGGGCAGAGGCAGTGTCACGCGGGGAGGGCCGGGGATTTGTTGGGGGGCAGGCATCTTGCAATCGTGTCACACGTCGAAGCGGACGCCTTGGGATAGGGGCAGCGAGGGGCAGCGAGGTGCCGTAGTTGACAGAACTAGTCACGCGCCGCATGTAGTTCTTCCACGCGTCCGAGCCAGCTTCGCGCCCGCCGCCGGTTTCTTTCTCGCCGCCGAAAGCGCCGCCGATCTCGGCTCCCGATGGCCCGGTGTTCACATTGGCGATTCCGCAATCCGAGCCATCCGCGGCCAGGAACTGTTCCGCCTCGCGTAGGTTCAGAGTGAATATGGCGGACGACAAGCCCTGAGGCACGTCGTTGTTCAGCCGCAAGGCATCCTCAAAATCGGAGTACTTCACCACAAAAAGAATCGGCGCGAAGGTTTCCCGCCGCATGACTTCGGTCTGCGACGGCATTTCCACGATCGCCGGCCGAACGTAAAAGGCGTCCGGACCGGAGACTGCCTCGACACGCTCGCCTCCCGTAACTTTGCCTCCGTCGCGGCGTGCCTCGGCAAGCGTTTCCTGCATGCTTTCGAATGCCGCGCTATCGATCAGGGGCCCGACCAGAGTACGCGGATCACGCGGGTCCCCGATCGCAACGGTAGCCCAGGCCGCTTTCATTCGCTCCACCATATCGTCGTGAACATCCCTATGGACGATCAGCCGCCGCAATGTTGTGCAGCGCTGCCCCGCGGTCCCCATCGCGCTGAAGGCGACGGCACGGAGAGCCAGTTCGAGGTCCGCCGAGGGGCAAACGATGGCCGCATTGTTTCCACCCAATTCGAGAACGCCACGCGCGAAGCGGGCAGCCGCTTTCGGCGCCACCGTTTGTCCCATGGCGGTGGATCCTGTTGCCGACACGACGCGTACTTTGGGGTGTTCCACCAGCGCCTCACCTGTCTCACGTGCACCCAGCAGCAGGGTGAACAAGCCGGCGGGGACACCGCCGAACCGCTCGGCAGCGCGTTCAAACAACGAAGCGGTTGCCAGAGCTGTCAGCGGAGTCTTCTCGGACGGCTTCCAAACCACCGAGTCGCCGCAAACTAATGCTAGCGCCGCATTCCACGACCACACTGCCACAGGAAAATTGAATGCCGAGATCACGCCCACTACTCCGATTGGGTGCCATCGTTCGATGAGGTGGTGGCTTGGCCGTTCCGAAGCCATCGTCAGGCCGTGAAGTTGCCTCGAAAGACCCGCCGCATACGTGCAGATGTCGATCATTTCCTGCACTTCTCCGATCCCCTCGGAAAGAATCTTCCCGCTCTCGATGGTGACGAGCCGCCCCAGAAATTCCTGGTTCGTTCTAAGCTCCTCGCCCAGAAGCCGGACGAGTTCGCCGCGTCGGGGAGCAGGTACCCTCCGCCACTCCAGGAAAGCGCGGTGTGCGTCTTCGATTCGCCGATTTGCCGAGCCAGCATCGGTTCCAACGACTGCTGCGATCGATTCACCGGTTATCGGGCTGCGGACTTCGAGATTCCCTGTGGCGAAGACTCTCGTCTCCACGCCCATTGCGGCGAGTAACGCCTGTGTTTCCTTGAGGACCTCGCCAAGCATCTTTTGTCCTTTCGCCTGTCTTCATGATACGAACCATGGAGCCATGGCGCTTCTCCTGGTTGCCAGAAGACCGACAAGGTTCACGATTCGTGAGTGGCTTTCCCAAAGCTCTATTCTGGCAGCGTGTATCGCGACTCGATTAGATCCCTCACCAGTCTCCTGGTTTCTGCGGGGGCAAGATCCCTTCGCTCTATGCGTTCCATCTGGTCCGCGAGATAGGCGTCCTTGACGCTGTCACGAAACCATTTGGAGTAATCCCCACGATGCAAGTGATACATCCATGTGTCCTCGTGGATGCCCTCAGCGATCTGCGAAAAAATCGCGAGATTATGAGCCTTAATATTGTGCCTGTCTCCCGGGCCGCGAAAGTAAAAACTCCGGTGACGCATATCGCCTTCGGCATATTTCCGCCGGTGACGAATGCGATCTCCGCGCGCATGCATGATAGCCGCGGCGAAGGGAGCTTTGTTTTCGCGGACGAACCATACAATGGCTTTGCCGTCCGAATGCAATAAGCCGGCGGGCCAACTCAGAGCATGTCCGCTAGCACTACTGAATTCCTCCAACGTCTTCTCGGGCGACGGACCTACGGCCATCACAACATCGATCCGAGAAAGGACCGCGGAGGGAAGGTGGTTTGCATGCACGGTCACAAACACCGTTTCACCGAAGGATTGCGGCAGCACGTCCGAAAGATGTCCCCATTCGCGTGGCAACATGTGGTGAGCTTCATCCAGAATCAGCCAATGTGGACGGCCCGTGCGGATTCTCAAGGTGCGAAGACTTGGAAATAGCTGACCCAAGAATTCGGGTCTATCTGAAAGCGGAATGCCCAACAAATTCACGTTTAGATTGATCTTCGGATCCTCTAAAATCCCAAGCACCTCGCCAACGCCGACTGCATGCTGCCGGTCGCCTAACGTGATTACCCCCTGTGGGGAGCCGTAGTCTCCTTCAGGATCGACGATGCAGACTTGGTAGGCCTGTTCCATCAGCCGCTCTGCTATCCCCGCTGTGATAGTGGACTTTCCGCTTCCGGACGGCCCAATGATCAGAATATTGACACCGTAAGGAGGGACGGTCACGGGTGTTCCATCTTCACCCATCCCTATGGCGATAAGATGCTGAGGGAGACAGTCTTGCAACCGGAAGAGATCGTTGGCGACGATTTCATCAATCAGTTCCGTCACCCCCGCTCCATTTGCTCCCCTTGTCACGCAGGCGGTGGTTTCGCGGATCGAGGGGACGGCGTTTGAAACAGCAACAGAGCACTCGCACCGGGCAAGAAATGAGTGGTCATTCTCGGCGTCGCCGATGCCGACAGCTTCGTGGAAGGAAAGACCCAGCTTTCGTAGGGCATAGTCCAGGCCGGTAGCTTTGTTCACTCCAGTCGGAAGGATCATTACAGCATTCTTGTTGAACACTATAAGCAGTTCCAATCCTGTCTCTTGGATCGCTTGAAGCACGGCGGTGTGGTGAGGCAACCAGGTTGCGACGATCACCCGCCCTACTTCGAGTGGATAGACGCCGAGGCTCCGAAGTCGTTCGATGAAACTGGCCGGCGGCCTTTTCCCCAACAGCGTTTCTTCTCGCGTGGCAGGCGAGTACACGAGGGCGCCGTTCTCAGCCACAACATAGTCGAACAGATCGAGGTGCGGACAGACGGCTAGGAGGTCTTCCAGCCGCCTACCAGTCACAAGAATTGCTCGGCGGCCAGATGTGCGTAGCCGGTTGATTGCCGAGGCAGTCGCCTTCGACGTCTTTCCATCGGCAGCGATCGTGCCGTCATAGTCAGCGGCGAGAGCCAAGTATCGCATCGCACCTCAAAGCACAAGGCCCCTCTAAGGGGACTCGGTTCACTCTCCGGCTGAAAGCCGAACAGAGGCTCTCAAGATGCAACCGGCAACTCAGTGGCTTCCGGTTGGCAAACGCCCCCAATATTTGAAGGTGGCGGATTCCTCTGGGGACCGGCCATTTGATGATATCGCTGGCGTAGTAGCCAAGCAACGCAGTTCGGTCCACTCGTGCTCAAGCGTGTCGAGTTTGGTCCGGTCTGCGGAACTGAACTGCCGTCGCCCGAGTACGGATTCATCAATTCGCTAGCGTGACCAATGCTGCCTATCATTCTGAGGCGTAGGTCATTACAATGACTTGGAGGCTCCACTATGTTTGAACTTCGAAAGATTCTGTTCCCCGTTGATTTCTCGGAGGCTAGCGCAGGCACTGGGGCATACGTTGCCGCGTTCGCGGGGCGGTTTCAATCCGAGCTCACTCTGTTGCACGTGGTGGATGTCGCTGCATCCTTTTCGGCTGTCGCCGGCCTGGGCAAGGCGGAGGCAATGGATCTCTCGCAGGAAGGGTCGAATTGGGCGCGGCAAAGCTTGATGGCTTACCGGCCATATGACTTTAAGCACCTGAACGTGAACCGCACGTTGATCCATGGCGACCCCGCCCACGAGATCGTTGCGACTGCGAAAAAGTCCGGAACGGATCTGATCATGATGCCCAGTCACGGTCTCAGTGCCTTTCGGAGTTATATCCTCGGTTCGGTGACGGCCAAGGTCTTGCACGACGCGGAATGTCCGGTGTGGACGGGAGTTCACTTAGAAAACGCTCCGCCGCTCGACGCGATTCGATTCAAAACAATTCTTTGCGCCGTTGACCTGGGGCCGCAAAGTGAGAAGGCGCTCAGATGGGCTGCCGCTTTTGCTCAGGAGCACGCCGCGGAACTGGTTGCGGTGCACGCCGTCCCTGAAGTACGCGCGTATGAGTACTTCGATCTTCCCTCATTAAACCGGCTGGAGGAAGCGGGACGAGGAAAACTGCAGCAACTCTTAGACACCTTAGGCATCGCCGCCCGCACGATCGTGACCTCAGGAGAGCCAGCGAAAGCTGTCGGCGAGGTTGCACGAGCCGAGAAGGCGGATCAAATGGTAATCGCACGAGGAGTAATCGCGGAAGGTTTCGGCCGCCTCCGAACGAATGCTTACTCGCTGATTCGCAGCGCCCCTTGCCCTGTGGTCAGCGTTTAGGCGCCCACTTGTTAATCTTCGTCCTCAGCTTCGGTTCCTTTCGAGTCATCGGGCTGTGATGGTGGAACAGCACTCACGGTCTCGGGCCCAGCGATTCGGGGAGGTCTGCTGATCGATTGCTGCATGCCTAGGGTCCAAGCTGGCGGATCGGACGCCGGGAATGAGTCGGACGAGGCCAAGTCGACTTTGTCGAGTTCAGTTGACATCGTTTCCTGTCTGCCTTCCCTGGGCGCTATGCGTCCGCCCTCTGTGTTTCTGCAATTCACCGCCCAATTGGCACCAAACCTAGCTGTCTAGTGACCCCGGGATTTCTTGAGCAGATTCTGCTCTATTCTACGAGCGCTCCAATGCTGCCCTATGGACTGCACGAACTCAGACCGCACCAGTTTTGCACGGTTCTGAAGCCAGTCCCCCTGGTCCCGTCTAAGGTAGAGACCTTCCGCCAGTTGATCTCCGAAATTTGAATGCAGCGGAAGCAACAGACTCTCAAGGTCGCCCAGTGTATATTTCCCACTGCCAATCGCGGGCGCCGTGAAGATATCGAGCGGGCGCGCCCATTCATTGCGGCGCGCCACGCTCCAAAACTTTCTTTGGTGCCGGTCGTATATATCGAAACCGATGAAGAAGTCCGGCAAGTAGCGATACCGCACGCTATGAACTGCATAGCACCATTCTCCGAAAAGCACCAAATTGTGCTTCAGCGCCTCTTGGAGGCTCCCGTGGTGCTGAGCGAGCCATGGCCATAGTGCCTGAAACTGAGGGTGGCATCCAGGCTCCAGAATTGTCCCACGATTTTTAATCTGAATCGTGCCGTCTCCATCGAAATAGATGCCGATGTTCGCACCATCTACCTTTTCCTCCACAACGATGGGTGCATCGAGAAACTCCCCCACCTGTTGGGGCGTTAGCACCTTGTCATTCCGAGGAGCGCCAGGACCCAGCCATGCCAGATGCGGAGTGTGAGGGAACTTGAAGGTCATTTGCCCAATTGCCCGATCTTGCGTTCGTAAATCGGACGCAGAAACTCCTCATCCACGAAGTCGATGGTGATGCCCACTTCCGCCAACCCGCCTTTCCATCCGATCCACTTGCTATCAGTAGCTTCCAGAATAGGAGGCTTCTGCGGGTGAGCATTGGCAACTGCGACAAACTTCCGATCGGACGGGTCGATGCTCGCCGCCAGTTCTTCGGAGACCTCAGGAAATTCGTGAAACCCCGACACATCGGCAGGCGTGATTTTCACCGCATGACTATAGAGAGCATTGAAACGGTTTCTCGCCAACCAGAGGAAGAACATATCCCCAAACCCACTACGCGAGCGGGATGGAAGATTGTTGGCGTACTCCGCCAGAATCAATCCAAGTGTGTCGCTGCACACAACATTGCTGTCCATGACGGATTGAAGCCGGTTCGCGCACAGCGAGGCGATAGGCTTCCATTCTGGATCAAGGGCGTTTGCGGCGATCAGAACATTCGTGTCGACGACGATGGGTGTACGAGACTGCCGCGCAGGGCGCTTTCTGGGTGCCATGGTTAGCTCGTCTTTGACGCAGCGCGTTTCGCGGCTGCTGCAAGACGCTTGCGAACGTCCTCCATTTCATCTCCAAAGAAATCGCCCGGCCAGTTGATGATATCGCCGTATTCATTCAACTCCAGCGGTTCTATGATGGAACCGTCCGACCCCGCACGGCAAAAATAGAGCGCGACATCATCCGGGCTGATACTTCCTTCGGCAATGAGTCGCTGCAATCTGTAAATGAAGTGCTCGGAGTGACTTTCCACCAGCAGTTGGACTTGGCGGTCCTTGCCGCCTTCCCGCGCTTGGATGGCTTCGATAAAAAGGTCCGCGAGAGACGCCTGCACACGGGGGTGCAAGTGCAGTTCGGGCTGCTCGATCACGATCGTCGAGTGAGGAGCCGCGTAGAAACACTCGACAATGACCGGCAATACCTGGGAGACGCCGAAGCCCACATCGGGAAGGTTCGTTTGCACGCCGCCGCGCGATTCCACAACAATCTCGTACTGCTTGGAAGTTCGTGCCACGGATCTGGGATCGAAGTCTTCCAGAAGGCCCAGTTCCTTGAGCCACCGGGCAATCAAATTCAGAAAGTTCTCGCCTCGCTTGTTTCGGCCGCGATTGACGGTGCGGTGTTGCGAAGACAGTATCGCCGGGATTGCGTAGCGACCATCGAAGCCTACGCTTTCCGGCGCGACACCAGACCAGGAATACGTGCGGCGCGGGCGCTGGCGCAGTGGACCGAGGTATTGAAGCCGACGAAGTTGTTGCTCCAGGGCAAGGACCAGTTCGCTGGTGAAACCAGCATTCTGAAAATAGGCGAGAACTTCGTCGGGAAATCCGTAGAATCGATACGGCTCGAGCAGAGGCCAAACCCTGCCTTGATTACGGACAAGCTGATACGGATGGGAAGTCACCGAATGCTTGCCCTCCGCAACACGCTTCATCCCCACGCCGAGTCCGTCTTGAGCCGGATCTCCCAACACGTAGTGCAACCGTTGGATCACGGGCCTGAAGTCGCCTTTTCTGAACGTGACGTCCGCTTCAAATGCGAGTTGGGAGCCTGTGTAGGTGCGGTTTGCCAGCGCATCGGTCACCTCCATGGGCGTTGGTAGTGTCCAGGTCAAGGAGAAATCAACGTGACGTTTCGCGTCATGCCTATATACCAAGTCGCGATACGTGCCGAGATCCACATCGGTAGTTTCATCTCCTGGATGAAAGACTTGACGGCGATCGCGGGATTCCGAAGATTGCCGAAGCATCAGGAGAAACTGCAGGAGGCTCGTCTTCCCCGCGCTGTTGGCTCCGAAGAATACAGTGAGAGGCGCCAAGCGGATCTGCCCGGTATCGCGCCATGCTTTGAAGTTTTTGACTGCAAACTGCGTGAGCATCCCGATTCGCCCCCTTCACAAATCCGTCCTTCCTATTGTGAACTGGAGCGCTCAGGATACACAAAACCCAAGGGGTTGGGCCCACCTCGGCCCAACCCCTCCACAGGCGAAGGTCTTGGCTTTCCGACCTTACGCCGCGGCTGGCACCCGCCGCACAAGGCGGTGCAGCCGATCTGCTTCTTCCTGGCAGCCGATGCAGAAGGCGGCCCACGGGAGCGCGTCGAGGCGCCGCTCCGGTATCTGGTCGCCACATCGAAGGCATTCACCGAACTTGCCTTTGTCGAGGCGCACCAAGGCGGCCTCCACCTCCCGGAGCTTCCGATGCCCTTCGTCCAGGGTCGCGCTGACCAGATCGCGCTCCGCAGCCTGCATGGTTCTTTCCATCTCTTCAGCCGACGGTTCTATCTCGATCCCATGCCTGCGCGCCAAGGACTCCCTTAGCTCCGCGGCTCGCGCTTCCAAAAGGGGACGGTATCGTTTCAGTGTGAGCATCGTTTCGCTCCTTTCTATTTACTTAGACGCGATACCTGATCAAAGGATATATAGATAGTTTCATCTCGCTGATCGCTTAAACCGATATATGATCGGGAGGTGGCTTGGCTCAACTACCATCACCTCTTTTATTTTTGGACCGTTGTAAGAACCGGTTCCGTCGGCGCGGCTTGCAAGGAATTGCATCTCGCGCAACCGACAATCAGTGGACAGTTGCGCCAGTTGGAGAAGTCCCTAGGGGGCCAGCTACTCACCCGCACTGGTAGGCGCCTGATGCCCACTAAGCTTGGGCAACTGGTCTACAGTTATGCGGATGAGATTTTTTCTTTGGGGAAGCGCTTATTGGATGCAGTTGACGGCAGGGTGGATGGGCATTCGGCCCCACTGACCGTCGGCATATCGGACATCATCCCGAAGCTGGTCGCGTATCGCTTCCTTCGTCCAGCCCTGGAACTGAAGGAACCGGTTCAGCTTGTGTGCTACGAAGATAGTCCCGATAAGTTACTGCTGCAACTCTCAGCTCACGAACTGGATCTGGTGTTGACAGACGCTCCTGTCAATATCGGGGATGTCCGAGTCCGCGTCTACAACCATTCGCTCGGGTCATCGGCGGTGATGTGTTTTGCCACACGTGACCTGGCAAAACAATACCGGCGAGGTTTCCCGAATAGTCTTGATGGCGCACCTTTTCTTCTGCCGACTGCGAATGCGGCCTTACGGCGCATTCTGGAGCACTGGTTTGAAAAGCGGAAGATCCATCCCAAAGTCATTGGCGAGTTTCAGGACAGTTCTCTTTTGGCCGCATTTGGGCAAGGTGGCAGCGGCCTGTTTGCCGCGCCAGCGGCTATCGCGAAGGAAGTCCGAAAACACTATCAGGTGGAGACAGTTGGGACCTTCGATTCGATTCGTCACGAATTCTTCGCCATCTCCGCGGAGCGAAAGATCAAACATGCGGCAGTAGCTGCGTTAACGGAAGAGGCCCGGGAAACGCTCTTTGCGGGAACGTCGGAATGAGATCATCGCCAAACCGCAAGCATGACGCCGGTAGCGATAATGAGCAAGGCGAGGCCGCCGACGACCAGCACCCGATAACGTCCTTTCCCGAGCACCGCGGCCAGGCCCATCTTAAGCACGGTGTTAGAGATCGTCCCTGCGACCGTTGATACAACGGCGGCATTCAGATTCCCAGCCCCAGTCTTTGCTGCGGAAATTACGAGAGCATCGACGTCGGTGAGGCCCAGAACCGCGCCGGAGACAATTAACCCCGATTGCCCCCAGGTGTCGCGTACGACCGTGACGCCGTACAGGACAACCTGAAAGAGCACCGCCATGCGGATCGCAGACGATAGTTGCAACGGGTTCTCCTCGCTCTCGTTCGAGGATGTGCTGTTCGAGACTCGCCGAAATCCCCAAACGAATAGGGCCGCGCCCAGCAGTCCAGGGGCAAGCATGTACGGTATCAGCGCCACACCGAGTTCGCGATTCAATACAGAGGCAGTGATGGCGACCCGAAGGTACATCATGGTGCAGGCGGCGAGCACACCCAAAGCAAGCGGCGTCGCAGCATCGCGTTCCTTTGCGCTGGTCTTCGAGAAATTTAGTGTGACGTTCGTCGAAGAAATGAGGCCGCCTATAAGGCCGGCAATCACGTAGCCGTGGCCTGTACCTACGATCGAGCGGATGACATACGCAAAAAAGCTGAGGCCAGAGAAGAACAGCACGAGTATCCAGAGCTCGCGAGGCCGCACGCCGCCAAGCGGTCCATAGGGCCCTTCCGGAAGAAGCGGAAGGATCACGATCGCCATGAGCGCGAACCTTATTCCGGCTCGCAACCCCGCATCCGAGAGACCGGACACCATCGAGTGGAGACGCGATTTCTCCACAAGCAATGTCACCGTAATGACTGCGATGCCACTTGCAACCCGCCACAATCCGAGACCCGCCAGCGTACCGGCAGCAATGACGACCAGTGCGGCCACCTCCGTAGTTGCCTCTAAATCCCGCCGTGCGACTGCCGCATATCCGATCGCTACCAGAGCTACGGCTCCGGCGATGAGCACCGTGGCAAGCGGATCATATCCACTCGTCCAGAGAAGGCCGGCGGCACCAGACAGTCCGCCTAATAACGTGAACGTCCGGATGCCCGCGAAGTGAGAGCCAGCGCCGGTGGCGTGGCCAGACCATTGGCGCTCGATGCCAACGACCGCTCCGCACAACAACGCGATCACAACCCCGATGAAATTCCTATCCATGCCTTCGTCATGCGCGGCCGTCGGCAGAGATCCGCGGCGGCGCAAGTGAAGTCTCGATGTGCCGGCGCTTGAGTCCCGCTACCGCATACACTTCGTCCTCGTCGAGGGTTTCTTTTGCGAGAAGCTGTTCCACGATGCGATCGAGTTTGCCGCGATTCTCGCGCAGAAGCCGCCTCGCCCCCTCATAGCATTCATCGGTGATGCGGCGAACCTCGTCGTCCAACGTATTGAGCATCGCGTCCGAGGCCCCCGCCATGCGCGGGTCGCCTTCGGCGGGCAAGACCGACAGCTTTCCAACGCGCTCCGACATACCCCAACGTCCGATCATCGAGCGAGCGATGCGCGTCACTGTTTCGAGGTCGCTCTCGGCGCCTGTGGTTACCACCCCGAACGCTTCCTGTTCGGAAGCCATTCCGCCAAGCGCTCCGACAATCCGGCCTCGCAGGTAGTTGGCGTCGTAGCCGTAGCGGTCGGCTTCGGGTGTCGAGAGCGTGACGCCCAACGCTCGTCCCCGAGGGATGATGGAAACCTTGCGAACGGGGTCCGCGCCTTCCAGAAGCATCCCGAGCAATGCATGTCCGGCTTCATGGTAGGCGGTGCGTCTTCTTTCCGCCTCCGGGATCACGACGCTCCGCGCGGCGCCCAACTGGACCTTCTCCAGAGAATCCGTGAAATTCCGATGCGAAACAGCGTCTTCGCCGCGGCGAGCTGCCAGGAACGCAGCCTCATTGACCAAATTCGCCAGGTCGGCTCCGGTCATTCCAGGCGTCGCGGCGGCGAGCTGTTCCAGATTGGCGTCCGGCCCCAGCGGAACCTTCCGCGTGTGGACCTTCAGAATGTCCACGCGCCCCTTCTGATCGGGCGGATGAACCATGATGGTCCGATCGAAGCGCCCGGGCCTCAGCAGTGCGGGATCGAGGACGTCGGGCCGGTTGGTTGCAGCCAAAACGACGACGCCTTCCCCTCCGGTGAATCCATCCATTTCTGTGAGGATTTGATTGAGCGTTTGCTCACGCTCATCGTGGCCACCAAAGGAACGTGCGCCACCACGAGCGCGCCCGATGGTGTCGATTTCGTCAATGAAGATGATCGAAGGAGCGACCTTGCGAGCTTCTGAGAACAGATCGCGGACACGGCTAGCGCCGACGCCGACGATCATCTCAATGAACTCCGACGCGCTGGCGCTGAAGAAAGGCACGTTCGCTTCGCCTGCGGTGGCCCGTGCCAGGAGAGTCTTGCCTGTTCCGGGAGGCCCGGTCAGCAGTACGCCCTTCGGGGCGCGTGCTCCGAGCCGGCGGTACTTTTGAGGATTGCGAAGAAAATCGACAATCTCGTTGATTTCGGCTTCCACTTCGTCAATGCCGGCCACGTCTTCAAAGGTAACGCGGACCTTTTCGGGATCGACACGTTTAGAGGTGTTTCCTCCCAGGAGACCCCCTCCCATCGCTGCGCGCTGACGCCGGAACATCCACACATAAAATCCAACTAGCAGCAGGAAGGGCGCGATCGAAATTAGCATGTTCGCGATGACGCCGCGCTGCTGAACTACAGGCGTAGCTCGCACGGTGGCTTCGCTTGCCGTGAGTTGGCCGAGGAGGTCATCGACCGCGAAGGTGGGACGCTCCGTTGTGAATTGTTTGTACTTACGCTCGGTCTCACTCGGGATCGGCGCTTCATTCTTTAAAGAGCCTTCGATGCTATCGCCGCGCGTGAAAATTTCAGCGACGTTGTGCGCCTCCACTTGCGTCTTGAACTCCGTGTAGGAGACGGCCTGGGGACCATTTAGCCGGTCCTGCACGGTGAGCACCGCAAATGAAACCAGGTAACCGAGGAGCAGAACAACGAGGACGATCCAGCCAGGACGTTTGGGCGGACTTTGCCTCGGAGGAAGACCTTCCGTGCGCCAGGGCTGAGTGGAAGGTTCGTCCTGCTGCGGTCCGGTCCCATTCCCAGCACGCCGAGTGTCTTCGGGCATTCGATCTCCTCATGTCATCGTGACAGCACGGACTCCGACTGGCAACTGCTTTTCACGCTATCGAGATGTACTATGCCCAATGTGGATGTATTTTTCGCGTTCGCGACCCTAATCCTGGTGATGGACCCTCTAGGCAACATCCCACTGTTTCTTTCGGTTCTTCGGAAGGTTCCCGCTACGCGCCGGCGTAAGGTATTAGTTCGTGAAATTTTCATCGCGTACATTGTCCTTCTGGTGTTTCTGCTATTCGGGCGCTATGTACTGGAATTTCTTCGGCTGGATCAGGAAGCGATCAGCGTGTCGGGGGGCATTGTGCTCTTTCTGATCGCCATCCGGATGATCTTCCCGCAGGATCAGAGTGGCCCTTCGGAACTGGAAGGCGAGCCGTTCGTGGTGCCACTGGCCGTTCCGCTATTCGCCGGACCGTCGGTGTTGGCGGTCCTACTTCTTTTGCAAAAGTCAGAACCTGAGTCTTTGCCGCTGCTTCTGTTGGCAATGACCAGCGCATGGGCAGTCAGTGGCTCGATTCTGTTGGCGTCCGCCTTTTTCTACCGCATTCTCGGAGATCGAGGCCTCATTGCTATTGAACGTTTGATGGGCATGGTTTCAAACCGAGGTCAAATGGCGTGCACCGAGCCGGGATGAGGTCGCAAACGGCATCTTCCGACAGATGGCCCTTGAGTACGTCAAGGAATATCTCGAAGGAGGGATTGAACGTTTGCCCGTGTACCAGGACGGTCCTCGGCCAACATCTGCTGCAAACGAATTTCGAACGATGGTGGACCGGATGCCCGAACTCTCCACGTTTATGCCGGACCTGCGCCAGTACCTGCTAGAATTTCCCAGGCTTCGGCCTTCGAGCGTTACCTCGTTTCTGTATTGGCAGGACGTACAGTTTGGTCTGAAGCCTACTCTTCGTATCAATCACTTGTCGATTCGCCAGGGTGCGGAAGAAACGGTGGTGGCGTCGAAGATGCTTTACGCAAGCCACTATTTTCGGACTGCGTTAGAACTGCGAGTGCTGGTTCCAGACCCAGCGCGCGGGCAGGGCTTCTGGCTGTTTACTGTGAGCCGCAGCCGAACTGACGGCCTGAGCGGGTTCCTTGGTCCCCTGGTGCGCAGCCGCGTCCGGAGTGGCGCTCGAGAGGGCGCGTTAGCAGCCCTCAGAGCCACGAAGGACAGGCTCCAGCAGTGAGAATGCCCGACCGCTATGGCGTGAGAACGGCCCGCCCTTTGATCTGCCCGGCCTTGAGCCTGACATAAACGTCTGCGGCTTGATCCAAGGGAAACTGAGAGATTTCGGCGTGGATACGTCCTAAACGAGCCATGGCGATGATCTCCACGAGTTCCGCGCGCGATCCCCAATAGGGGATGCTCACGGTACAGCCGTAGGGCGTGCTGCCGTGGTGGAAATCGTGATGGCCTCCGCCTAAACCGGCAATCGTCCAAATACTGTTACGGCCCAGGATTTTCGCGCCTAGATCGAATGTGGGTTGAATCCCCACGCAGTCCAGGACAAAGGTTGCTCCTCGCGGGCCCACGGTCTTCATAATCTGCTCTGCAGCCGCGGTGACATCGGCGGTATTGACAACCTCGTCCGCGCCCAGGGCCTTCGCCTGAATCAGCTTGTCTGTATCGACGTCCCCAGCGATCAACCTTCCGGATGTCAGTGTCCTTAGCAACTGCACAGCCATGTGTCCCAGCCCCCCAACCCCAAGCACGACGGACGTCGTATCGGGCGTGATCTGGGGCAACGCACGCTTGATGGCGTGGTAGGGAGTAAGCGCAGCGTCTGTCAGAGGTGCCGCGTTGACGGGACTCACGTTCCCAAGAGGGACAAGGAAGCGAGTGGAAGGCACCAGCATAAATTCCGCCATCCCGCCATCGAAACCAAGCCCGCCCCCGAATGCCCCGAGCGCTGCCCAATTTTCGCAGTAGTTTTCCGTGGAGAGCTGACAGGAATGACAATGCCCGCAACCCCAGGGACCATAGACTGCCACCGCATCACCTTCTTTGAACCCAGTTGTGCCGGGACCGAGTTCCGCCACCCAACCGGCATTTTCATGCCCAAGAGTGAATTCGCCATGGAAGCCAAGGTCCTCCTCCATCACGTGAAGATCCGAGTGGCATACTCCGGCTCCGCCGACCCGGATGACAACCTGACCCGGGCCTGGCTGGGGTTTGGGAACTTCTTGAACCTGTGCGGGTCGGCCTGTCCCTGTAAATCTCACAGCCTGCATTGATCGCGCTCCTTCCCAACAGCTTCGACGCCGCCCGGACTATAGCGCGCACACCTCAGGAGTACAAGGGGCGTGGTGAGCCGCAACTAGCTGAGGGGATTTGGCCGTGCGAATCGAGCTAGAGTCGGCGCTACCAGCCTCGGGCCGCCATACGCGGTCACTTCGCCGAAGCGTCGCCTTCCTTCCCAATCCGTGCGCGCCTGGACGATTTCTTCAGCTGTCCGTGCTACGAAGTTCCACCACATCAGGATCTTCTCCGGAAACGGCGGGCCCCCGATCAGCAGAACGCGGGCGCCCGAGCTAGACCCGAGGCATGCACTGGTGCGGCGCGTGCCAAGATAGTGCAACGCTTCGGCTTGCAGCGGCCGATACTCTATCGTACAATCGCCGCGGAGCACGAGTAGAGCATGCTCATAATCCGCGGCAAGGCCGAGCTCCAGAGATTCCCCAGCATGGATTTCAAGATCCGCGCCAACGAGTTCCGAGTAGTGCCGCGTAGGCGAACTTACCCCGCCGAGTGTGCCGGCGAACACTCGAATCGCCCCTCCGCGCTTTTCAGTGGTTGTCAGCTCCGCGAAGCTTTCAAAAGAGGGAGCGATGTCACGATGAACGTTAGGCAAGGCGACCCACAGTTGGACGCCGTTCAGACCGCCACTATTCTCTGCGGGCGTCTGTTCGGCATGAGCGATTCCTTGGCCGGCCGTCATTACATTCACGCCTCCAGGCCGAACAACGGCTTCGCAGCCGAGACTATCGTCGTGCAAGACCTCGCCATCGAGCAACCATGTGACGGTTTGCAGTCCGATGTGCGGATGCGGTGCCACATCCATCGGCTTCCCATCGGTGAATGTTACAGGCCCGAATCGGTCGAGAAAACACCATGGCCCTACCAGCCGCCTGTTCCGTACCGGTAGCGCCCTGGAGATGGTGAGGCTCCCAAGCTGGACCTCGCTGTTTGGGAACGACTCAACGGTCTGTTCCGATGTAACCTGTGCGCTGCATTCTTCTGCCGCCACCATGGGCTTCTTCGCCATTGCCGAATTCTCCTTCTTCAGTACCCTTGGAAGCGCTCGGTCCAGGTATACTCTCTCACATCCGAATATCTGGATTGGAACTGTAGTTATCGTAGGAGGGAACAAAAACCATGATGTTGAATTGGAACGAGTATGGGGATCAAGTCAAAGCGGCCATCAGGGAAATGTCTGCGGCCAATCCCGACCTGATCAAAGCCTACATCGGCCTCAACAGCGCAAACGCAAAGTCCACGCGCATGGACGCCAAGACGAGGGAACTGATCGCGCTAGCGGTCGCGGTCACGCTTCGTTGTGATGGGTGCATCAATGCGCATACCGATGCTGCGATCAAGGCGGGGGCTTCCAAGGAGGAGGTCGTGGATGCACTCGGGGTCGCCGTCATGGTGAATGCGGGCGCGGCGATGGTATACTCCGCGCGCACGATAGATGCCTTTGACGCAAAGACCGGGAGTTGATCCGAAGCCGGCTGACATTCAATCCGGCTGTCGGGCCAGGGGCAGCCGCCATCCTCTCCGAAGCGCGATAAGGCGCAAGACGACACAAACCACGCCACCAATACCGGCGATAGGCGCGGAACTCGGAAAAACATAGTCGCCAAAGAGCACGACTGAGACTCCTGCGAGCGAGGCGACTGCCTAGAGCTCGGCGGTGAAGACAACAGGAACCTTCGATACCAGCAGATCGCGGGCAACCCCTCCCCCAATGCCGGTGAGCATACCCATCAGCATCGCTGCCCCGGGTCCGAGATGGAATGCGAGGGCTTTGCTCGCCCCAGTCACCGTAAAGAGTCCCAGCCCCACCGCGTCAAAGAATTGTACCGGGCTCTTGATTTTCGCTATCAAAGGGTGCCAGTAAAACGTGATTAGACCTGCCGCGAGAGACGATGCCAAATAGCGCCAGTCTTGAATCGCAGCAGGCGGGACGGCCCCGATGAGGATATCTCGCGCGATTCCCCCCGCAGTCGCGGCCACGAATGACAAAACGAGCACCCCGAACAGATCGATCCTGTGCTTTACGCCGGCAACCGCTCCGCTGATTGCGAAGACAAAGGTCCCAATCAGGTCGAGAACTTTCAGGAAATCCCCGACAATGATCTGATCTCCTAGGGCCATATGTGCTCGGCTCACCGACCTGTGGCTGGCGCGGCGCCTATTTGCGCGGCAAGCATCGAGATGGATCCCCCATCGACGCCCTCGATCGGAAACCAGATCTGCTCACCTGCCTGTTTGCTCCCAAGAATGTAAAGCAGCGGCAGGTAGTGATCGGGAGTTGGAATAGAGAGCGCTGCGTCCGGCCCCAATCGCGCATAGTCGATGAGTGGTCTAAAATCTCCAGCCAGCATCATACTCCTCGCGTCCGTCTCGAAGCGTGCAGCCCAATCGTACGGATCTTGAACTTGACGTCCCCAAGCGTAGGTGTGGAGATTATGCACCAGATTGCCGCTGCCCGCCAGCAGAATGCCCTCCTCGCGAAGGGGGGCGAGCCGTTGGCCAATCTCAAAATGAAATGACGCCTTGCGGGTTTCATCGATACTCAACTGCACAACCGGCACATCGGCTTCCGGGTAGACATGTCGAAGCACGGACCAAGTGCCATGATCGAGTCCCCACGAATCATCCAGTACAACAGGCAACGGCTTCAGCAGGGATTGAACGCGGCGCGCCAAATCCGGATCTCCCGGAGCGGGATATTGCACTTCATAGAGTTCTCTGGGAAAGCCGCCGAAATCATGAATCGTCCTGGGTCCCGTCGAAACAGTAACGCCTGTGCCAGGCACGTACCAATGGGCGGAGATACACAGGATGGCTTTGGGTTTCGGAATTGCGACCCCAATACGCCGCCATGCTTCCGTGTAAGAGTTTTGCGCCACAGCGTTCATGGGATTTCCATGCCCGAAAAAGACCGACGGCAGTCGCACGCTATGTTCCCTTCCTATTTTGAATGCTGCATTAACCTGGACCAGCCGTTCGTTGATCCCGATCCGGGTTCACCGGGCAATCAGGATGGAGACGGGGCACTCACTGAGCATACCCTCCGCCACACTGCCGAGGAGCATCTGCCTGAGACCGCTGGTACCACGGGCACCGATAACTAGGAGATCGGCACGGGATTCTTGCATTGCGGTACGCAGAGCATTTAACGGTGCGCCGGTTTTAAAAACTGTGCGAACATTCCAACCAGCACTTCGGAGCACCTCGGCCGCACGCTTCGTTTCGCTTCTCTCCTGGCCGGACTTCTCAGCGTTGATCCTTGTGACTTCCTCTCTGACCATGGCCATGATTTTCTTGGAAACCAAGGCATTATGGGGTACGGGCACCTGATCTGCTACTCGAACAATTGTTACGTGTCCCGCCTTTGGCGAAAGTCTCGACAGCAGGTGAACCGCCTGTTGGGCCTCCACTGACCCATCAAAGCCTAGGACGATCTCGCGAGGGCAATGCATCTGTCGTCTCACGACCAGTACGGAACAAGTGGCTTGGCGAATGACATTTCGGGAGACGCTGCCATTCAAGATGCGGCGTACGGAACCATGCCCCCGCCATCCCGTTACGATTACGTCAGCCCCGAACCGCTTGGCTTCGTCGAGCACGCCCTTCACCGGTGATGCTCTGGCAACCACCGCGCGCGCATATTGCCAACGCTTCGCCAGGGACCGGCGGGCTTCTTCCGCAGTCAGGTCCGCGCCGCGTTGCATGGCCGCTTCGACCGCCGGCGAATACGTCGAGCCTCTCTGCTGGACGACCACGGCGCACACCTCCGCACTATCCGGCCAAGGAAAGTCAACAGTAGCGGTAAGAGCCAACCGCGCCTGATCTGAGCCATCGGACGCGACAAGTATCCGCAAGGGGCTGCCTGACGAAGCTCGTTTAGTCATTCGCCTGTCTCCCGGTTATATCTTTCCATTTGGTCTATTGTCTCGCGTTCAAAAGCCGCGCATAGCGCCGGGAGGATACTGAGTGCCATAGGAAGCCATAACGCGGTCCGGGTGGTCTAAACAAGCGTCCAGAGGTGCTCCGGAGGGGGCTAAAAAACATGTGTTAGGATAACGATCCCCCTTAACGCAACCGCGCACTGACGATTTCCATGCTCGGCGCGATGCCTCTTTGCAGAGGCGAGGCCTGTAGCAGCAGCGGCGCAGCTGCCCATACCGACAGATGATACTCCTAGCGATAGGGAAGGTGGCCTGGAATCAGAGTTGTAGAGCAGTCGGGGCGTAGCGCAGCCTGGTAGCGCACCTGCCTTGGGCGCAGATGGATTACCGGTCATATCCGTTGAAAATCTCCTTTCACGAATCCTGCTCACCAGACCTCGCTGCCTGGGCAGCGGGCCTTAGGTGGATCGGCAGGCCACTCGTTCGACTTCAACCCGCCCACTACCTAGCAGGTGATTACGTTGCAATAGTTCCATGAGGGCGTCTTCGATTCCGTCGATAAACTCTTCGGGACGGAGCGTCTGGACAACTCCACTTTCGCCGACCGTTGGCACCTCTCCCTCAGCAGCGATGTACTGCCGAGCCACCTCGATTACGTTTGCGGCTTCGTCGTCACCCAGAACGACATCTACTTCCAGCCTGAATCTAGAGCGCATACAGACTCCTCGTTCCTTCTTACCTCCCAATCGCCCACTTGCCAAACGTGTTCGGACCTGTTGGTACATTTTTTGGTCGCGAGCGACGGGGCCGGGTGACTGGTTGGAGGTCCGCCATGGAGGCGGTCCGCCTCGTCGCTCTCGATTATCCGGTTGATGAGACGTCGACTGGGCCTCCTTTTCGTTACTGCGATTACTGCGTTAAGCGGTACTTCTGCGGGTCCTGCTCAGAACACCAATGTTTTCTATGGTCGGGATGAACGCCATGAACGCATATGTTCTTTATTGTCAATCTTGGGCCATACTTCCAAGCTGTTGGTCGCGGGTCCGATTCCCGTCTCCCGCTCCAGATTTTAGGG
>CADEFM010000002.1 GCA_902826605.1 uncultured Acidobacteriota bacterium | reverse complement strand
ACGCATCAAATGGTGGCGGAGGAGGGACTTGAACCCTCACGCACAGTGAAGTACGGCAGATTTTGAGTCTGCTGCGTCTGCCAATTCCGCCACTCCGCCACAATGGAGCTGCGTCTCACACTACTTTAGCAAAATTGAATAAGACGCTTGCGCTAATGCGCCACGTCTATTTATCCGCAAACATGGCATTCAAATCCTGGTAGCCCGCCGCGCCCTTTAAAAACGTAAAAGTGCCTTGTTCTTGCATCTCGCGCGCGGCCCGGAGAAACGCGCCAAGGGCAGCGCGGGAGAATGCGCTTCCGACGCTGATACGCCGGACCCCGATCGCCGAGAGTTCGGCGACATTCAACTGAATGCCGGCTCCTATCAGAACGTTCACGGGACGATCCACGGAACTGACTACGGCCGCAATGTCGGCTCTGCTGCTCAACCCTGGCGCGTATAGCACGTCGGCTCCAGCCTCCTGAAAATCCTGCAAACGCTGGATTGTGTCGCTGAGGTCGGGCCGGCCATTCAAGTAGTTCTCCGCGCGCGCGGTCAAGGTAAAGGTGAATGGAAGGGCGCGCGCCGCCTCGGCCGCCGCCCGGACTCGTTCGACCGCCAACTTCCTCTCGTAAATTGGGTTGTCCGCACGCCCAGTCGCATCTTCGATGGAGCCCCCAACCAGCCCCGCATCCGCGGCCAGCCTAATGGTTTCCGCCACGATGTCCGGAGCGTCTCCAAAGCCATTCTCCAAGTCGCCACTCACGGGCAGGTCCGTAGCGGCCGCAATCGCAGACGCGTGCGCCATCACTTGACGCCTGTCGACTGAATTGTCAGGTTGCCCTGTGGAGAAGGCATAACCCGCGCTGGTGGTTGCCAGCGCGGCATAACCCAGTTGGGCCAGCAACCGGGCTGTGCCGGTATCCCAGGGATTGGGCATGATGAAGGCGCTCTCCCGTTCGTGCAGCGCACGAAAGACGCGACCTCGTTCCGCTCGGTTTGTCATTATTCGCCTCTGTGCTTTTTCTGTAACACAACCGTCACCTGGCCCACCAGCGCGGGTAACAATTTGCAGACTGGGAAGTACAAGGAAGGCATGTAATGGGAGAGCGCCCGGCCTATGGGAGGAATGAGCGCCCCATGGGTCCGGCACACTACGGTGGTGCGAGTGCCGACACCGAACAACCGGGCGATACGCACAGGCGAGAGGGCATTGTATCCGGGACGCCCGAAGCTGTAGCGCCAATCGATGAGCATGATATGACCAGTCGGCTTGACCACGCGCAGCATTTCATCGGCAATTGCCTTGGATATCGAATCATCCATCTGTTGAATAAACAAAGTCGATTCCATCACTAGGTCGAAACTGCCGGATTCGTACTGCATCGCGGTGGCGTCTCCATGAGTGAGGTTCAACACTGGAAAACGCTTGCGGCCAAGGGCAATCCGATTTTCCAGAATGTCTATTCCGTACAAGCGCTCGGGCTCGATTCCATAGGTGAGCAATCGCAGCAGGCTGAACCCGGCGCCGCATCCGACGTCCAGGAACTTCCACGTGTGCTTATCGACGCCCGTGCGCTCAAGCGCTTGCACAATGGACTTTTCAAAAGCCAGATTCTGGAACAGCACTCCGCGATTGCGAAGCGGATCGTTGCGATCGTCTCCCTTGCTGGTGTAGTAGTCGTGAAAACAGTCCGCCGCACGCTGCTGCCTGGCCGCTGTCTCGCTCATTGCCAAGTCCCCAATAAATAAGTGGGACCCGCGACTAAATTTCTATCCCGGTTTTGTCCTAGGTGGTCTTGTTCTTAACTGTGTTCTTAACTGGATGATGCAGCCTGGGCGCTTAGGACGTCTCGCACCAATGCCCCGAGTTGCATAAACTCCTCCAGATCGATTGGTTTCTTGAAATAGTGGTTTATTCCGAGCTCGGTGATTCGGGCCCGGTCACGTGCTGCGCTTGAGGAGCTGATAACGATCACCGGAACTGCGGAACACGCCGGATTGCTGCGCATCGCCGCGAGGATTTGCGGCCCATCCACCTTTGGAAGATTCAGATCGAGGAGGACCAAGTCAAGACTGCTTGCTCCACCCGGCTGTCCCACTTGCGCAAAAAAGTGAACGGCCTGCTCGCCGTCCAGGACTACTTGCAGCTCATGCTGGATGCCATGTTCGGCTAGCGCCCGGCGAATCAGCAGGATGTCGCCCCGGTTATCCTCAGCCAGAAGAATTAGCGGCATTCTTGGTGTTCCTCCGCTTTGGGAAGAGGATTGGGCTCTGGTTGTTTATAGTGCGGCATCAGACCGGCCACGCAAGGAGACGACTCTGGCCCGAATGAGTCGGGCTTTTTCAGCCAAAGATAGCAATGATTGCCGATGCGTCCCGCCATCGGCGACCGCAGCAGGTACAGATCGAGATACCGCAACGGGAACAGCACCCACCCCAATAGTCCATGGGCGATGGTGCGCCACCACCGCCAAGGCAGCAGCAGCTTGAACCATTCCAGGGTGAAAACAAGCAACGTGGCGGTGGGCCCGGTGCGCCAGCCTTCCCCAGCCACCTCCAACGCGCCACCGTTCAGCTCTTTCAGACCATCAATGGTGAACCGGCGGTAATCGCGTGGATATTCGTGGAATGGATGGCAGAAGGGCGTCACCAGATGTGCGAAACCCGCTGGCGCCAGTACGCGTACGATTTCGCTCATCACGCGCTCCGGCTTGCGCACATGCTCCAAAACAGCGTCGCACTCCACCCGCGTAAAGATACCATCAGGGAAAGGCAGGCACTCCGCGTCTGCCACCACGTCGACACCAGGGGTGGAGAGTAGATCCAAATTCAGATATCCCGGAACCTGCCTGTGCGCACCACCGATGTACAGATTCCAGCGGCCCAAAGGAAAGCCCACCAATTCATCGGGGTTATGGATAAGAGGAAGGGGTGGTTCCAGCCAACGCCACTTCAGCATTAAACTAGCCCTTTGCCTTTTTCAGTGCTTCCACAAGCGCCGGCACCACTTCAAAGAGGTCTCCAACGATTCCGTAATCCGCCACTTCGAATATTGGTGCGTTGGGATCTTTGTTGATCGCAACGATGGTCTTGGCGCCTTTCATGCCCACCAGGTGCTGGATCGCGCCGGAAATGCCGACCGCAATGTAGATTTTTGGGGCCACGGTTTGGCCGGAGCTGCCAACCTGGCGCTCCATGGGAAGCCAGCCTGCGTCGCAAATAGGGCGCGACGCGGCGAGTTCGGCCCCTAACGCCGCCGCTAGTTCCCGTACGACGGGAATGTTCGATTCTTCCTTGATGCCGCGGCCAACAGAGACGATAATTCCGGCGGCGGACAGATCAACGGCGCGAGCGGTCTCTCGAAAAGGTGGTTCCGGCTTCTGACGAATTCGGGATGCGTCCAGCGTGGGGACGAACGTCTCCATTGCCGCCGATCCGGTTTCCAGCTGATCGGCGCGCCACGCGCCTGCCTGTAGCGATGCGAAGCACGGGCTGCCACCGGGGCGAATGTCGCCGCTGAGCTTTCCCTGGAAGAACTGGCGCACCAGAACCAGGCCGTTGTCATTGCGCGCCGCGATGACGTCGCTTACCAGCACTTGTGAGAAGCGCGTGGCCAATTTGGGGGCGAAGTCGCGCACTTGATAAGTGTGGGGGAACAGAACCAGTGAAGGCTGTGTCTTGCGGATCAGTTCTTCGAACGCAGCTGTGTGTCCATCGGCTGTGTATTGTTCCAGAAGATCGTGCTCCACGGCCCAGACCTTCTCCAACTTACGGGTCGCCGCTTCCGACGCTGGGCCCTCCACGCCCTTACCCGCGATGGCTGCTTCCACCGGGAGTCCCAGGGCCACGCCCAATTGTTGTCCCGCCGCGAGCGTCTCCCAAGAAATGCGATGCCATTGACCGTTGTGTTGTTCGAGAATCACGAGGATACTCATAGGACTCTCGCCTCGAACTTGAGCTTCTCCACCAACTGCGCGGCTGCGGCCTTGGGGTCGCCTTCGAATATTTGAGTTTGCTTGCTCTTCTGTGGCGCGTAGATTTTTTCGATTTTCGCCGCCGCCGAGGATTCCGCGCCCAGCTCCGCTGGAGTGATGCGCTTCACTTCCTTGTTCTTGGCCTTTTTGATGCCCATCAGCGTGGCATAGCGCAGTTTATTC
The DNA here is from genome assembly GCA_902826605.1 of uncultured Acidobacteriota bacterium. GTDB lineage: Bacteria > Acidobacteriota > Terriglobia > Bryobacterales > Bryobacteraceae > Palsa-187. The sequence continues at coordinate 406,250 of CADEFM010000002.1, read as the reverse complement.
GAACCGCTTTGGATAGTGAGGACGACGGGCAGAGGCATCTCGATGTGCTGGAACCAGCCGTTTTCCAGTTCCCGCTTCACCCGAATGACGCGGTCGCGCACTTCCGCCTGCATGATGATGGTGGAATGCGGGATGCCCAACAATTCCGCGACAACCACGCCTGTCTGCCCCGCCCCCAGGTCGTCCGACTGAAGGCCGGTGAGAATCAGGTCCGCCTGCTCGGGCTTGGCGGCGGCCGCCAACAATTGCGCGACGCCCAAGGTATCCAATGCATTCAGGTCTTGCGTTTCAATGTGAATGGCACGGTCGGCGCCTTTGGCGAGGGCGTCCCGGATGGTTTGCTGCGCGCGCTCCGGGCCGGCGCACAGTGCGATCACTTCACCGCCATGTTTTTCTCTCAGCTGCAATGCTTCTTCCAGCGCATAAGCGTCTGGCTCATTAATTTCGAAGCTGAGATCGGATTCCTCGATCCATTTTCCGGAAGCCGCGATGCGGAAGTGCGAATCGCGGAGAGGAACTTGTTTGATAGCGACAATGATCTTCATGCTTATTCTGCGGCGGCCGGCAGGCCGCGATGCCCCTGCCTTACCTACTCGGGCTTCTTGAAAATCAGGCAGCCGTTGGTTCCACCGAATCCAAACGAATTCGACAAGGCGTAGTCGATTTTCATGGGGCGCGCGTGGTTAGGCACGTAGTCTAAATTGCACTCTGTGTCGGGCACATCGTGATTGATGGTGGGAGGAGCGATCTGATCGCGAATCGCCAGCACCGTAAAGCCGGCTTCCAACCCTCCCGCTCCGCCCAGCAAATGCCCGGTCATGGACTTCGTGGAACTCACTGCCAGCTTCCTCGCGTGCTCGCCAAACACGCGTTCGATGGCGTGGGATTCTATTCGGTCGCCCACCGGCGTCGAAGTTCCGTGCGCATTAACATAGTCGATTTGATCCGGACTGAGTTTAGCGTCGCGCAAACAATTTCTCATGACGCGAAACGCCCCGTCCCCGTCTTCCGAAGGGGCAGTAATGTGGAAGGCGTCCGCGGACATGCCATAGCCCACGATTTCCGCCATGATGTTGGCGCCTCGCCGCCGCGCATGCTCGTATTCTTCCAGCACCAGGATGCCCGCGCCCTCTCCCACGATAAAGCCGTCGCGGTCTTTATCCCATGGCCGGCAGGCGCGCATAGGTTCGTCGTTGCGCTGCGATAGCGCACGCATGGCCGCGAACCCGCCGATGCCCATCGGGGTTATCGCCGCTTCCGCACCGCCGCAGATCATCACGTCGGCGTCGTCCCGTTGGATCAGCCGGAACGAATCGCCAATGGAATGCGCGCTCGTCGTGCATGCCGTCGCCGTCGCCGAATTGGGGCCCTTGGCGCCGTTGCGAATGGAAACGTGTCCGGACGCCAGATTAATAATGGTTGCGGGGATAAAAAAAGGAGATATGCGAGACGGGCCTTTTTCGAGCAGGTTCTTGTGCTCACGCTCGATAACCTCGAATCCTCCAATGCCACTACCGATGTAGACGCCGGTGCGCTCGCCTTCTTCGGGAGGCACCTTGAAGCCGGATCCCTGCATCGCGAAATCGCTCGCGGCAATGGCGAAATGGATAAACCGCCCCATTTTTTTGATTTCTTTTTTCTCGATGTAGTCGCCCGGATCAAAACCCTTCACTTCACCCGCGATCCGGCAGTTGAATCCCGTGGGGTCAAACGACGTGATGGGGCCGATGCCGTTCTGGCCGCTCTTGATGGCGTGCCAGACGGCCTCCGTGCCAATGCCCACCGAGGTCACAAGGCCTACACCGGTGACTACGACTCTGCGTTGCAAATGGAACTCTCCGGAAATAGTGGGACGGCCTCGGGGTTACTTCTTTTTCGACTCGATGTAGTCGATGGCATTTTTGACGGTCGCGATCTTCTCAGCGTCTTCATCTGGAATGTCGATATCGAAAGCTTCTTCAAACGCCATCACTAATTCGACGATATCCAGCGAGTCGGCGCCCAGATCGTCGACAAAACTGGCCGTGGGATCCACTTGCGCTTCATCCACGCCGAGCTGCTCGACGATAATTTGCTTTACCTTCTGCTCAACGGACATGCTTCCTCCCGGATCTCTGATGCAAAGTCTTGATTCTAGCCCGTGGAGACCAGTATGGCAAGTCGAATTTGAAGTGAATGAAGAGAATCAGCCGGTTGCCCGGCCTTGAAGGCGACACTTTTTCAAAAAAAAGACCGGACACCCGGTTTTGAGGGGTGCCCGGTGCAGGATGTCCGCAGTTGCGCCCGGAGGAAGCGCTGTCGCGGACGAGCCAAGACTTGGTGGCTCAACCCAACAAACCCCCATGGCCCAAGCACCCGACTTCCCAGCCGGAGACCCGGTAGCGGGCCAGTAATGGCGGCAGGACCAGATCAACCACATTCGGCCGCGTGGATCGGAAACAACCCGGCGCTGAAATAACGGGAACTTCTTCCTTATACCCCATCAGAAATAGGTTGCCCGGTTCGACGGGCGCCAGAAATCGCTCCAGCTGGCAGCCGATACGGGCCATGGCCCGGCCGACTACGTCCTCTGGGCCCGCAGGCGCGGTGGTGGAAGCTACCATGATCACGGCAGGATTCGCCTTAAGTAAGTGCTGCAGGCTGCGCGCTACTCCCGCTTCCTCTTCCGTGCACGCCAAGGCAAAACTGGCTGTTAATCCGTAGTGCTCCAATCTTTGCCGTAAAACATTCTCAAAAAGTTGGCGCGCCCGATCTCCATGGAGCGGATCGCTGTAGAGAACCGCTACGGCAGGATTTCGAATGGGACGAGCCTGCAGAATGGGACCGCGCTCTTTCAGAATGCTGACGACCGCCTCAAGCTGCGATTGCGCCACTGCGAACGGCGTGCTTTTGATGGTGGCGATACGCTGGCCAGCGCGTGCGTAGCTGAAGTTGGGCGACGTGGCAATGACGACGCTGGAGATACAATTGATCTGCTTCAGCAGTTCATCATCGACCAATACACAACAATCTTCGTTGGCCAGCAGGTTCGCCCGGCCGCCCGCCACCAGACGTATGTCCAGGCATCCGCATCCCATTTCGGCAGCGGCCAGTTTAACGGCCTCGTCCTCGCCGATTTCACCTGCTTCGAGTTCGGTGACCCAAACCTGCCCCAGACCCTCGGTCTCCAACAAGCGGACATCATCTTCATTAAGAGTGTGTCCCTTTGCCAAGAGCTTGCGGCCACCCTGACGGAAGATCGTGCAACACAAAATTCTCCCGGTGGATTCACGGACGTCAACAGTCTGGGCTCGCATAGGGCTCCGATCCTGCCGTGCGTGAGACAACCAGGTCGCTGTGCCCAACATCTGCACTACGGGATACTAATTTCTCTACTTAGCTCAATAGTGTCGCCCCGGACACAATATTCTCATAAATGTTTTAACCTATTCTTCAAATTATCCTGGGTTAAGGAACTATTCGCGTTCCAATAGGCCCCTTAGTAAGTGTTTGACCGACGATTCCGTGCACTGCTCCGGGGGCGATCAGTACTTCCAATACCTTCTGGGATAGTGCCGACACTGCGGCTTCAAGCTTAGCCTGCATGCCTCCGGTGGCTATCCCATCACGGATAAGCGCTTCCGCTTCCGTTACGGTCAAGCGCGGCGTCGTTTTGCCGGAGGCGTCGTGAACTCCATCGACGTCGGTGAGAAAAATGAGTCTTTCGGCGCGATATCCGGCTGCACAAGCGACGGCCATTTGATCGCCATTTACATTGAATATTGCCCCATGGGCGTCTCCCGCGACACAGGCAACCACCGGCAGGTAGGATTCCCGGACCAGGATTTCCAGCAGCCGCCCATCGCTGGAAACGGGGCGGCCCACCTGGCCCAGGTCCGGGTCGAGTTGGACGGCATCCACCAATCCGGCGCTCAAACCGCTGAGACCCACGGGGCGCGCACCGGCGGCTCGTAGCGCCGTGACCAGTTGCGCGTTAACGCTGCCCGCGAAAACTTTTACCACGGCATCAATGACTTCCGGGGTGGTGATGCGCAATCCATTGACGAAGCGGCTCTCGACACCTCTTTCCGCAAGAAAGCGCGTCATCTGCTTGCCGCCACCGTGCACGACGACCACTTGTTCGGTCTCGGCCGCAGCGGTGATTTCCTGTGCCAGACGCTCGCGCGATTCGACAGCGTCCAACAGCGTGCCGCCCAATTTTATGACGACTCTCATGCGGCTAAAGCAGTCCCGCCGTTTCCGGATAACCGAGCGCCAGATTCATGTTCTGCACCGCCTGTCCGGCCGCGCCCTTTACCAGGTTATCGATTGCCGAGATGACCACCGCGCGCCCGGTGCCGGCATCGTAAAACACTCCAATGTCGCAGAAATTCGTGCGCGCCACGGAGAGCAGATCGGGAGCCTGCTTCGGCGCGTAGAGCCTGACGAAAGGTTCTCCGGCGTAGCATTTCTGATAGATATCGACCAGATCCTGAGCCGACGCGATTCCTTGAGCACGGAAGTAAATGGTTTCGAGAATACCCCGGTCGATCGGTATCAATTGCGCGGTGAAGCTGAATTCGCTTTCCTCAAGACCAGAGGTGCGTAGCACTTCGGGCACATGGCGGTGGTCTAACACGGAGTAGGCCGAGAAGTTTTCGGTGACTTCGCAAAAACTGGTCTTGAGCGACGGTTTTCGGCCCGCGCCGCTGACGCCGGATTTCGCGTCGCAAACGATCCCCGCACCACGGTTGATGACGCCCGCCTCGATCAAAGGCTTAATAGCGAGATTCGCGGCGGTGGGATAGCAGCCGGGATTCGATATCAGCCGGGCTCCCGGGATAGCAGAGCGGTAAAATTCGGGTAATCCATAGACCGCTTCGGCCAGCAGCCCGGGCTGCGTGTGATCCTCCTTGTACCAGCGCTTATAGTTTTCCACAGTGCCAAGGCGGAACGCCCCGCTCAGATCGATGAGCTTAGTTCCCGTTTCGAGTAGCGGCATCGCCAGCTCAATAGAAACCTCGGGGGGCGTGGCCAGGAAGACAGCCGCCAGTCCTTCGGCGTGAACGGCCTGGGGGGTCAGCGCGGCGCGGCGCGGACCGGGGTGACCTAACGGACGGGCTTTGTCGTCCGATTCGCGATGCTCCAATAGAACGGGCTCCACGTGCGGGTGCCGGGAGAGAATATTCACCAGCTCCGCGCCGCTATAGCCGCGGAAGCCAGCAATACCAACAGGGGTGGACATGGCTAATTATTCACCTGAATGAATAATTATACAACGATGCACTTCGCGCCTTCGATCGGTCCGAGCCAAGCTTCCCCGGTCCTTTGCAATTCGGTGTTGGATTGGGCGTTGAGGGAGGTCAGAGCAATGCGAACAGCGGAGTGATGCAGGTGAGGCCTGTGCATGGAAGCTTCTGAAGGTTTATCGGCTAATGGATGGTTTTATCGCGATCCGACCCGTGTTTTCGCATGTACACTTGAAACCGGCGCTTGGCCCGGGCGATGCGCCATTGCTGGTACGAATACTTGAGCGTGCCGAAGGGGTCGAAGCCGCGCACCTTCGGGATCTTTAGAAACAGAAAAGCAAAGGCCATACCACCCAGGTGCGCGATCTCGCTGACGGGGCTCGACGGGTTGAACGAGTGGTAAAATGCGATCGCACCGATGATCATCACGAAGTACTTCGTCTTAATAGGGAACAAGAAATAGAACAGCATTTCCCGGTCCGGCCACAAAAACGCGGACGCCAATAAAATCCCATAAATGGCGCCTGACGAACCTATGGTTCTTACGGTGGGATCGCCAAACAGATAATTCAATACCACGACGCAAATTCCAGCTCCGACGCCGCAGAAAAAGTAAAAGCGCAGAAACTTGCGCGTCCCCCACAGACGTTCCAGCTCGGACCCAAACCACCAGAGCGCCAGCATGTTGAAGAGGATGTGAAATAGATTTCCGTGGAGAAATAGGTATGTGCCCAGCTGCCAAATGAACAGGAATTTCACGACCGCCGCGGGCATGAGCTGGAGATACCCGAATAGCTCCGCCACGCCAGCGCCTCTCGAAAAGGATTGCAGCAGGAAGATGGCGACGTTTGCAATCAGCAGCGCGCGTATTCCTGGCGGCAATCCGCCTGAGGAAAGATAGCCGCGCGTGTAAGACCGTGTGCCGAGTGCCATGACGAAAAGATCCCACCGTCAGGATAGCGCGAAAGAAAGCGGGCGCGGTTTAAGTTTTCTTTCGCGCTTCCAGCATTACAGTGGATCCGGCGCGGCAAGCGGCTTCGAGCAATGTGGGCGGCACACATGCCGCCACCAGAGCCACATACAGGGCGTCCTTGAAAAAACGCATGCGCGGCGATTCGCCCACATGGCGCAAACGGCGAACGGTGGGATCGAGTGCAGGCGCCAGGCTTGCCGCGAGTCCCGCTGGATTGTCGCGCAACGAAAAATGCTTGGTGCGCAGGATCTCGAATCCGCAGTCCCCCAGCAGCGCTTCCAATTGCGACAGGCGGAAATGAAACAGGTGGCGCGGAACGTCGAGACCGCTCCAGCGCTCCCCCATCAGCAGGAATTGCCAGCAAGCCGCGTTGGGAACCTGAACGATCAGCCTTCCATTCCGAGCCAGCAAGCAATGCGCGGCGTCCAGGTATCGGGCGGGATCGTAGAGATGTTCCAGTACGTTAAACATCGTGATCACAGCGCAACTTGCGGGCGCAAAAGGCGCATGAGTCAAGGTCGCGCAGACCGCCGGAACGCGATTGCGCGCCGCCGCCACTGCGGCATCCAGCGAGAAATCCACGCCGGCAATTGCGCGCTGTGCCGGATGCCCCGCAGCATCCGGGCGTGCGAGCGCGCCGCGCCGCCGCAGTTTTTGCAAAAACAGACCAGCGCCGCAGCCAACATCGAGCACCAAGCCGGGTTCTTCGCATTCGATCAGCGCCCGCTCAACAAAGCGCGCATGATCCGATAGAACAAGGCGGCGATACCACTGCTCCAGACGGTCCGTTATCGTGACTTCAGGCGCGTCCCAGTAGCCTTCCGGATAGAGCGCGGCCAGCTCGGACGGGTCCGGTTGCGGGTGCAATCGGATCAACCGGCAATCGACGCACTCCACGATCTCAAACGAGCGAGCGGTGGTGGAGAAGTTGCGGTCGCCGGCGGCGAACAGTACCGAGTGCACCGCCGACGCGCACGCGGGACACAGGTGCGCCGGCGCTGGCCTTGCAGCCGATGGAACGTCGGCAATGAGAAACGGCTGGTTCACGTGAACTCATGGACAGCCCTGTCCTCCGTTCCCGGGCGACCTCCACTAGCATCGCACGGACAAGGGGGTAGCGGTGTCTCAAGCGTGGATAATACTAGAATAGCCGCGATGCTGTGGAGCGAACTACCCATTCAAACGTTGCGCGAAGTGAGCCACCCTTGGCTGGTGCGGGCGGGCTACAGTAGCGCTCAAGGCGAGTGGCTGGACCTTGGACGCCGTTCGCTCCAGAAGATCGCCGATATCATGCGTGCAGAAGCCAGTCTGAGGTCCGCACTGGAGCGCTGCGGGGTGAGCCACATCGTTGCCGGCGATGCTTGCGTCGTCGACAATGAGAACGGCGCCAATATGCTAGTTTACGGGCGGAACTATGCAGAACTAGCCGAGAGCGCCGTTAGCGTCGCAAAGCCTCCGGATGCAGCGGATCCCACCAGCGACGCACCGCCGGAGCGATTCCACACGCCCGGAGTGAAAACCATCGCACAGATCGCCGATTTTAGCGGCTTGCCCGCCACCTCTCAAATGAAGAGTCTGGTGATGCTGGCCGATGGCAAACTGATTCTGGTGCTACTGCGCGGCGATCATCAGATGAGTCAGCACAAATTCGCCCGGCAAACAGGCGCTTCAAATATACGGCAGGCAACCAGTGAGGAGCTTCGGGCGACATTCGGAGCGGATGCGGGATCGCTCGGGCCGCTGGGCGTCGCGGGAGTGCGAATCCTCGCCGATGATGCGCTGCGCGGGCGGAAGAATATGATCGCCGGAGCGAATCGCAATGACTATCACCTGCGGAACGTGACGCCCGGCCGCGATTTCGTGCCGGAGTTCGCCGACGTTCGCCAGGCTGCGGAAGGCGATGAATGCGTGCATGGGGGGCGTCTGAACTTCCGCCGCGTGACCGTAATAGAAGCGCCGGCTGATGTCCTGACGGCCTCGGCGCGGCAGAATAGCGATGCCGATGGACTCACGCTGCCAATTGCCATCGCACCGTTCGCAGCAGTGGTGACTCCGGTGCATCCCGAGCGGCTCACGGCGGCTCGCGAGATATATGACGCGCTGCTAGCGGCGGGATGCAATGCGATGCTGGACGATCGCGATGCACGGCCGGGTGTGAAGTTTAAGGACGCGGATTTAATAGGCTTCCCCTACCGCATCAACGTAGGGAGAAAATTGGGCGAAGGCTTGGTGGAATTCGTCACGCGAAGTCCTAAAGCGTCGGTAGATATCTCGCCAGCCGAAGCAGTGGAGCGAGCCACGCGCAGGGATTAGTCATACTCAACGCCGACAAGAAACAGGCCGCGCGCTGGCACAGTGGGTCCTGCAGGGATTTCGCACCCTGGACGAAGCCGGGCGGCAATATCTTCGCGCGTGAGGTTGCCTTTCCCCACTTCGAGCAGTACACCGACGATGTTGCGGACCATATGCTTGAGGAAGCCGCTGCCACGCACACGATAAATCAGCATTTCGCCGCGGCGTTCCGCGCGGGAGGAGTATATCGCGCGCACCTTCGAAAGACCGATTTCGTCTTTTTCATCCGTGGCGGCAAAGGCGGTAAAATCGTGTTCTCCTTCGATCAACGGCGCTAGTTCGAAGATCGGTGCCTCCGCGAGAGGATAGGGATGATGCAGCGCATACAGCCGTTCGAAAGGGGAACAAATTTCAGTGCGCACAATGCGGTATTCGTAGGTTTTCGCCTTGGCATGGAAACGCGGGTGGAAGTCAGGCGCGGCCTCCTCCACTTCCAAAATTCGGATGTCGCGCGGCAACAGGCGGTTCATGGCTTTTTGAAGATTGGCGCACGGAATGGGATTCGTGATGGTGAATGCGGCCACCTGTGCCAGGGCGTGCACGCCAGCGTCGGTGCGACCGGAACCGTCCACGCTTACAGCCGCGTTTTCTATCTCCGTCAATACGGTTTGCAGCGCGCCTTGGATCGTGGAAAGCGCCGGTTGTACCTGCCAGCCGTGGTAGGCAGTGCCGTCGTAGGAAAGCGTAACGCGGATCCGCCGCATGGGAGCGTCAGGCGGCCGCCGTGGGCCTGGAGCCGGGTTTCACGACCTGAACTCCCTGTTTGCAAAGAGGACAGCTTTCGGGCGCATAGGTGACCACAGTGAGCGTGGCAAGCGCGACGCGCGGCACGCCCAGATCCACCGCCCCGCCGCTGCGGTCGATGACCGATCCGGCCGCAAGAACATTCGCTCCGGCGGCGCGCAGTATTTCGATCACCTCGCGAGTGCTGCCTCCGGTAGTGACCACGTCTTCAATTACCACCGCCCGTTCCCCGGGTTTCACGTCAAAACCGCGGCGAAGCGTCATCTTATGATCCGCGTCGCGCTCCGAAAAAATGAAGCGTGTGCCCAGGGAGCGGGCCACCTCATGGCCGATGATCAGCCCGCCCACGGCGGGGGAGACCACCACATCGCAAGCGGGAAGCTGCGCGGCCAGTTCGCGCCCAAAGCGCTCCGCGACCGCCGGATGCTGGAGGACCAATGCGCATTGCAGATACTCATTTGAATGGAGGCCGCTGGTAAGACGGAAGTGACCTTTAAGATAGGCCCCCGTCTCCTCGAAAATCTGTATGACGGTATCGGACACAAAAGTCACTATAGCAGTGAGCGCGGGGGCCAGGCACAAGCTGCCCCCTCCCGTGCGAAAATAAGAGTTCCATCCGCAAAATTAGGCTCCATCAGGAAACTACTGGCTGCCGGTTTTCGTCAGTTAAGGAACACGATGAAACACGTTCGACTAATTAGAATACTCTTGCCCAGCGCTTTATCATGCGTGGTGCTCGCCATTGCGCCGCCCGCCTTCGGTCAGCAGACGCCCTCGCCGGCTCCGGCGGAAAAGGAAGACACACGAGGGCCACAGCTCGACACAGAGCGGCCGCACTGGTATTCATCCATCACCAGGCCATATGAGGCGCGCTATGTTCCTCAAGTAAACGTGTCGAATTCCAGCCGCATCGATTCCCTGCTCCGTGCCGGACGCCTGTACCTCTCACTGGCCGACACCATCGCACTCGCGCTCGAGAATAATCTGGATATCGAAATCCAGCGCTATGGATTCTCCTTGGCTGACGCGGATCTGCTGCGTGCGCGATCGGGATCCAATATTCAAGGCATCCCCACGAACGTTCTGCCGGGAATCTCCGCGGGCGCAGGGACCATTCTGGGAAGCAACAGCACGGGCCTTGCCGCCGCTGGCGCCCCCAGCCCATTGGGGCAAGGCGGAAGCTTCGACCCAGTGTTGTTCGGAAATATGAACTGGGCGCATAACACCGCGCCGCAATCCAACACCGTGGTCGCGGGCACATCGGCGTTGGTCTCGCGAAATAAGGTCTCGAACTTCGGTATCGCGCAGACTTTCCAAACGGGTGGAACCGCCACGTTGAGCTTCAATAACCTTAATCAGCAACAGAACTCATTCCGGAATACCGTTAATCCAGTTACCAACTCCAATCTGGACCTTACGGTTTCACAACCCTTGCTCCAGGGATTTGGGTTTGCGCTGAACAACCGGACGATTCGTATCGCCAAGAATAACATCCGTGCGGCGGATTATGTCTTCCGCCAGCAGCTTACGAACACGGTTTCAAACGTCGTCCAATTGTATTGGAATCTGGTCGGTGCGATCTCTACGGTAGAGGTCCGTCGCGAGGCCGTTGCGGTCTCCCAGAAGCTGTATGACGACAACAAGAAACAGGTCGACATCGGCACTCTGGCGCCCATTGAAATCGTGCGCGCCGAAGCTCAGCTGGCACAGAATGAACAGGCGCTGGTGGCGGCGCAGGCGGCAGTGCGCCAGCAAGAGACCGTGCTCAAGAGCGCTTTGAGCCGCACGGGCCTGACCAACCCGCTGGTGATCGAAGCGAGCATCGTGCCGCTGGACCCCATCCGCATTCCGGAAGTGGAAGCCGTGGAGCCCATTCAGGACCTAATGGCGCGCGCTCTGGATAGCCGGCCCGATTTGGCGCAAAGCCGTATCCAGATTCAAAATTCGGAAATTGCTCTCACGGGGACTCGCAACGCTATGCTGCCGCAACTCAATGTGGTAGGTCAATTGAGAAACGGAGCATTGGCGGGCCCTCAAAATACAGTCCTGGGACCCATCGGCTCCAACGGCTTGGTGCAGAACCCGCCGATCGCCGATCCATTTTTCATTGGAGGCTATGGCAACGTGTTGACACAGTTATTCAGCCGCAACTTTCCGACCTACGCATTGGGCCTGAATCTCAACATACCTCTGAAGAATCGCGCGGCGCAGGCGAACGTGGCAACCGCCAGTGTGACATTGCGCCAGAACCAGTTGCAGGTTCAGCGCCAGATCAATCAGATTCGCGTGGACGTGCAGAACGCCCTCATCTCTTTGCAAAACGCCCGAGCGCAGTATCAGGCGGCAGTAAAGCAACGCGTACTGCAAGAGCAAACGCTGGACGCGGATCAGAAGAAACTCGCGTTGGGCGCGACCACCGTATATCAGGTAATCCAGGATCAGCGCGATCTCACCACCGCTGGCGCCGCTGAGGTAGCCGCGCAAGCGGCTTATGCGGCCGCTCGGGTCCAATTGGACGTCGCCACTGGTCAGGTGCTTGAAAGAAATGGCGTCGAATTTGAGGAAGCCAAGGCTGGACACGTTGCTCGTCCTCCGAGCGTTATTCCCGGCACAGCGGTAAATAGGTAAGCGCGGGCCCCTTGGGGTGAATCGGTAAGATTCTCCCTGGGGAGTGTCGAAAGGTAAACGGTCGCACCGCACTCCTAATGCGGATGCACCGGCGGGTCCAGGACATCTTTCATCTTTTCAATTGTTTAGTGGGGACTCGCGTTTGGCGGACCAATTGCCAATCAATTCGGTGAATGGAACTTCAAACGACTCAAGGAACTCTTTCACAACCCACCGACTACACCCCGCAACGTAAAGTCCTCACTTATTTCCTCAACTTCCTACCCGCCAGATCCCGCAAGGCATGAGGGAGTTCCTTGAGTCAAATTACGGCGTTTCGCGACGGTGCCCTTTCGGCGCTGGTTCCTAGTCCCCTTGCCCTAATAGTTTCAATTTGCGTGGAAGCCGCCAATGGGCCTAACGCGTATCGCCTAGCGGACCGATGAGAGCGCATGGACAACAAACCCCGTCAGACTTCTGCCTCTTCAAACAAGGCTACGCCGGAGGAGCTTGTGTTTCAGGCAAGCCTGCTAAATTTGATGAATCTTGGCTCCGCACCTGTTCCCGCTCTGGCGTTCGAACAGTTGATGCGCAGTAACCCACCGCTGGCCGTCTGATACGGCAGGCGCCCACCAAAGTCTTCCAGCCGTTTATAATCGTTCCAGGTGTCAGTTATGAATTCTTGGCTGGTGAGGCGCAAATCGGCAACCTGGATCGCGTTCAGTTTGCTGGCTGCCGCGTTGTGCGTGGTGGCTCAACAGGCGCAAGCGCCGCCAGCGCAGCCGCCTCAACCGCCGCAAACTGAGACGTCGGCCAATTCATCCATCCGAGTGGCAGTGGAAGAAGTGATCGTGCCGGTCACGGTCACAGACGACAAAGGCCGTTTCGTGTCCAACCTAGAACAGAAAGACTTCGAGATCCTGGACGAGGACAAACCGCAAACGATCCGCTATTTCTCTCGCGAACGTAGCCAGCCCGTCGTAGTGGGTTTCCTGATGGATCTGAGCAATTCCAGCCGCGCCCAGTGGAAGAGCTTCCAGAATGCCACCGTGGATCTGGTGCTCACGTTACTTCCAGGCAAAGAAAAGTATTCGGGCTACTTGATCGGCTACGGCAATCAAGCGGAGCTGATGGTCGACACAACAACAGACCCCGAAGCGATGGTCGGCAAAATTCGTGATTTGAAGCCGGGCGGCGGAGCGTCGCTCTATGACGCTATTTACATGGCTTGCACAAGCCGGGCACTGATTAAGGGCGAACCCGTGGAGCCGCGCCGCGTCCTGATTGTGATTGGTGATGGCAATGATAACGCGAGCAACCGCACCCTTAACGAAGTGATTGAGATCGCGCAAAGGAATCTGGTGACCATTTACGGCATCAGCACCAGCGCCTATGGATTCAAAAACACCGGGGATGAGAATCTGGTGAGGCTCGCCGAAGAAACCGGCGGCCGTGTGGAGTACCCCTTACAGGAAGTCTATAAGGATGTCTCGGGATTCCAATCGAAGCCATCGGAGGAAGGCAACTTCGCGTTCAAAGTGGGTACCGGGGGATTCGCGTCGGCGGTTGCAAGCTCCGTGATCCGTTCCATTAGCAACGTGGCTGGCGAAGTCACCACGCAATATATTATTCGTTATATTCCTAATATCGAGGCCGATCCCGAACACCCCTACCGACATATCAATATCAAGGTTGCATTGCCCAACGTGACTGTCCGGGCGCGCAAGGGATATTATCCGAACGTGCAGCGATGAGTTCCAGCCCTGATTAATCTCTGCCTCCACCGTTTCGGATTCGTTGGCGCCGGGAGTTGAGGCTGACCACAGCGGAATCAGAAGAATGCGGCGAGCGACTGGCCTTGCTGTGCAGCATAGCGATGGCCAACCGGTGACAATCCTCCGATTTCCGATAGCGGATTCAAGCAGTATTGCCGGGAGCGGCGCCTGGGGTGTGGCGTTTGACCCTTGCGCGGCGGCTGCGATATCCTAAAGATTCTCATGGCAAACACAGTTTCCGCGCTGAAGCGCGTACGCATTACCAAGCATCGGACGGCGGTGAATCAAACCCGCAAGACCCGCTTGCGCCACGGCATCCGCAAAATGCGGCGGCTGCTGGAATCGAAAGACGCGAAGAGCGCCACCGCTCTGGTTCCCTCGACCTTCTCCTTGATTGACCGCGCCGCCAAGTGGGGCATCATTAAGAAGAACACCGCTGCCCGCTACAAGAGCCGGCTGACGATACGGCTGCGTAAACTTTCGGCGTAGGCAGAGCAATAGCGCGCGCCTTGATAACGGGCGCTGTTTTGTGTAATGGCGATGCAGATGTAGACGCTGCAGGTTCATCCTGCCACCCTATGGAGATTCGTCATTCCGTCTGCGCTCTCGATTGCCCGGATGCGTGCTCGGTCCTGGTGCACGTAGAAGACGGACGAGCCACCAAACTTAGAGGAAATCCGGAACATCCGGTAACGCGCGGGTTCCTGTGCGGAAAAGTCGCGCGGTATCTGGATCGCGAATATTCACCCGCACGGCTGCTCTATCCACAGAAACGCATCGGCGCGAAGGGCGAGGGCCGCTTTACGCGTATCTCCTGGGATGAAGCGTTGGATACCATTGCGGGGCGTTTGCAGGAAATCACGAGCGAACACGGACCCGAATCCATCTTGCCTTACAGCTACGCGGGCACCATGGGTCTTCTCAACGGCGCGGGCATGGACCGGCGATTCTTTCATCGTCTGGGGGCATCGCGCCTGGACCGGACCATCTGTTCCGCCACGGGCTCGGCCGCGCTGACCGCGACACTGGGCTTGCGTTACGGCACCGAACCGGAGCAGTTCAAACATTCGAAGCTAATCATCGCCTGGGGCGCGAACATTCACGGAACTAACGTCCACCTGTGGCCGTTCATTGTGGAAGCCCGGCGGAATGGCGCGAAGCTGTGGGTGATCGATCCTGTCAAAACGCGCACGGCCGCGCTGGCGGACCGGCACCTCTCGATCTATCCAGGCAGTGATCTCGCGCTGGCGCTAGGGATGATCCACGTGATCGTTCGCGAACAACTACACGACACCGACTATATTTCGAGCTTCACCAACGGTTTCGACGCGCTGGCGGAACTTGCACACGAGTACCCACCGGAGCGCGTAGCCTCACTCACCGGTATCGATACCACCGATATAGTGGAACTTGCTCGCGTATATGCGACTACACGTCCCGCGGTGATTCGCCTGAATTACGGCATCCAGCGCAGCGAACGCGGGGGCGCGGCGGTGCGCGCGGTGACGGCGCTGCCCTCGCTCACCGGATCCTGGAAGGAAGTAGGTGGCGGCTTGCAGCTCTCCACATCGCAAGCGTTCCATTTGAATCGCGACGCATTAGAGATGCCGGAACTGCAGCAACTGTCTCCGCTCGGTCGTACGGCACGCATTGTAAACATGGCGGAGTTGGGCAAAGCGCTCACCCAACTCGATCAGCCGCGCGTGCATGCAATGGTGGTCTACAACTCCAATCCGGCAGCCATCGCGCCACACCAGAATAAAGTTCTGAGCGGCTTGCGCCGTGACAATCTTTTCACAGTGGTGCTAGAGCAATGTCAGACGGATACGGCGGATTATGCCGACATTCTGCTGCCATCGACCACCTTCCTGGAACACAGCGACCTGTACTTCGCTTACGGGCACCACCACCTGCAACTGGCCCGGCCCGCTGTCGCACCGCCCGGCGAGGCGCGTTCTAATGTGGATGTATTTCGAGCACTGGCCGAGCGCATGGGTTTCGACGACGCTTGCTTTCGCGACTCCGAAGACAACATGATACGCGCACTGCTCGGTTCCGGACATCCGTACTTGCAGGGAATCACGCTGGAGCGGTTGGAACAGGAGCATTCCATCCGATTGAACGTGGCCCGCGGAGACGCCGCGTTTCTCCCCTTCGCGAAAGGCGGATTTGGAACACCTTCAGGCAAGTGCGAATTCGGAGCCGAAACACTACGATACTCCCCGCCGGCCGAATCGCGCCTGGGCGATGAGAAGCTTCGCAGTCGCTATCCACTGGAATTGATCTCGTCCAAAAACGACGACAGCATGAACTCTACGTTCGGCAATCGAGACGGAGTGGACGAGCAGACTTCCCTGCTCTATTTACACTCCATGGACGCTGCTTCGCGCGGTATTTACAGCGGTGATCAAGTCCGCGTCTTCAACGACCGCGGATCGTTGACACTGCGCGCGGAAATCAACGGCGCAGTGCGTCCCGGAGTGGCACGTGCGCCTTCGGTTCGATGGAACAAGCGAGCTAAAGATCGCAAGAATGTAAACGCGCTCACATCCGATCGATTGACGGATATGGGCGGCGGACCTGTGTTTTACAGTTGCCTGGTGGAAGTGGAGCGCTGCGGAGACTAAGCTACTTTTCAAGCTTAAAGTTGATGATTGCTTCCTTGCGATTGTCGAAAACGCTCAAATTACGCGGCCCGGCGGTAAGATCGCCATGCTTCGCCGAGAGTTGATAGTCCGTATCCATCTTCAGATTAAAAAAACGATATGTCCCATCATTCTGCGTAATGAAAGAACGGACCTGCAGCGTCCGCATATCCTTCACTTGGACTACCGCTCCAACGGCCGGGGTACCAGCAGGATCTGTTACTATGCCTTGCGCCGAGCGCGAATTGGCTTCCTCCCGCTTTTCGGCGCGAGTCGGCTTCTTCTGTGCCTGTGCGACTCCAACCGCAAGCAGACATAGGAGCGCGGCGGCACTCATTTGCTTCACGGTACCCATCCTATTCGCTTTCATTTCGCCCTCACTTATTTCGACTCCGCCTGAAGGGTTATGGTTACATCCACCCGGCCTTCGCCTGGGACTTCCGCATCCGTACTTGCCGTCCTAAACCCCTTTTTTGTAGCCGTTACGGTGTAAGTGCGTGCTTCCGGAGGAACCCGAAATGCAAATTCCCCCCGATTGCTGGTTTTGGCGGTCTGCGTTCGGCTGGGCGCGCCCTTCCCTTCCAGCTTTACCTGGACACTCGGAAAAGAAAGCCCATTGTCCTGAAACACCGTACCAGCCACCACGGAGTATGGTTGCCCCGTGCGCTGCGCCGCGAACGCATATCCCGTGCTGGCGAGAGTGAGCAGGGCGCACCGGCGCGTTATGAACAAGACGCGATCTCCCGCACCCGGCAATTGGGGGTGAAACCCGTACTATTTCCAGGCGTCGTCGTCGTCCTCATCGTCATCGTCCTCATCGTCATCATCGACATCGTCATCATCGAGGTCGTCTTCGTCGTCGTCATCGTCTTCTTTGTCCGGTTCCAATTCGAGCGGCGACGTGCCGCTGACGTTCAGATTCGCGCCGCATTCCTCGCAGATCAAAGAGTCTCCGGCGTCGAGATCCTCTTCATCCACATCGATTGCGGCATTGCACAGCGGGCAATTAACCATCCGTCTTCTCCTTCAAACACGCCCGTTGCAAGGCGCGCCCAGAATTAATATTTACCACGATGCGCAGGCCAATGGCCGATGCCCATACAAGATTCAACGCGTTCCTGGATGGATTACGCCGGCTGCATGGTTCCCGCCGCGCGATCCATGTCCGCCGACGACAGGGTGACCAGAGGTTTTTCGAGATCTTCACCGGACGCGACCATGTACTGCAAATGTCTCGCACCCAGCTTCATGCACCAAGGATCCGTGAGGGGATGCCCGGAACGGGCCGCTAGCTCAAGCAATCCCGCATGGGGGAGAGCGATGATTTTTTCGTGGCGATCCTCAATGCCGCGGGGACCGTCGGTCCACACGGCGAATTTTACATCCACCGTATCGGCGTGACGAATGGAAATCGCGGTTTGCAGCCAACGGAATTCGGCTTCCCACATGCGCCCGAATGGATCGGGACCAGTGGAAAAGCGGCGGAAGTTTTCTGGCATCTCTTTAAGACTAGTGGACCGTGGCGTCCCCTCGCAACGTCGCACAATTACGCCTTCTCTCGTTGGTCACACTGGTAAACTGCAAGTACTGGATGGCACTGTTGACAATTTCCGGTGAACCCGCCTCGCGCTGGGAGGAGGTGGCTCACGGGGCGGCGCAGATGTTGGGGTTCGATCTGGTAACCGAATCGCGACTGAGGCAATGGCTCAATGAGGAATTTGGCGAAACCGCCATCCCCGAGCAGGCCTGGAGGGCCGCGGCGGCGTCCCTGCTGGCGCGTCTGGCCACCTCACATCATTTGGTGATCGGGCTCGATGGGGCTGAGCACCTCACGCGTTCCATGCCTCTTGTATTGCGAGTGCGGATTACGGCGTCGAACGCCATGCGCCTTGGCAATGTCATGCTGGACGAACGCATGGAAAAGCAGGAAGCGGCAGCGCAGTTGGCTGTACTCGACGCAGAGGCCAAACGCAAGCGCAAACAGCGATTTGGCCGCGCCTCAGCGGCGGACTTCGATCTCACCATCAATACCGCGTATATAGATCCGCCGCACGCGGTCGAGGTAATTGGGGCCGCCGCCCGGCGCTTGAGCGAACAAGGATTGCTTTCCGCAGCGGCGGCCAGCGAGATTCAATTTGATATGCGCCTCCGCCTGGCGCGCCACGGCATCGCACCGGCCGGAGTCGCGCACGTGAAACGAAATGTATTCGGCCATCCCAGCGAGGAAATGTTTTCGCACCTGCTGGATTTCTATCGCATCCAGTGGGACTATGAACCACGCAGCTTTCCTCTGCAATGGGACAAGGACGGGAACGTCACGGAAGCGTTTACTCCGGATTTCTATTTACCGGACCTAGATCTATACGTGGAATTGACCACCATGAAACAATCGCTCGTCACCAAGAAAAACCGTAAGGTTAAGCTGTTGCGCGCCATCTATCCGCATATCAACATACAAGTCTTCTACCAGAAGGACTACCAGGATCTCGTATTTAAGTACGGATGGAAGGCTTCATGACGGATTCCATCGAACGGGTTCTCTTCACCGAAGAGCAGGTGGCAGCACGCATTGCCGAGGTTGGCACGGAAATCAGCGAGAAGTATCGTGGGCGTGATGTCAAGTTGATCGGCGTGCTAAAAGGGTCGATCTTCTTTCTGACCGCTCTTGCGCGTGCCATCACGATTCCGGTGAAGATCGATTTCCTTGCGATATCCAGCTTCGGCGGGGCGTCCAAGAGCGCCTCTCGTGGCATGGTGCGCATCGCTAAAGATCTGGACGAGCCGATTGAGGACGAGGACGTGCTGCTGGTGGAAGACATCGTCGACACCGGTTTGACGACACGCTATTTGTTGCAGACGCTCGCCGGGCGCGGACCGCGGTCTCTGGGAATCTGCACTCTGCTCGATCGCACGGTGCGGCGGATCGTGCAAGTACCTGTCGACTTCCGCTGCTTCGAGATCCCCGACCGCTTCGTGGTAGGCTGTGGCCTGGACCACAAGCAGCTCTACCGAAACCTCCCGTTCATCGCTGTGCTCAAACCAGGCACGGAGGAGTCGCTCGCTACTTCCGCTTCCCGCAAATCGATTCCATGACAAACGTCGCAGCACCTCCTGATTTTTCAACGTCGGGCCTGGTGCGGCTCACCAAGCCACAGCTTGTAGGAACGATGATGGGCCTGATTCTGACGATGCTGCTGGCCGCGCTCGACCAGACCATCGTGGGGACGGCCGAACCGCGCATCATCGCGAGTCTCTCTGGATTCGACCGCTATCCGTGGGTGGCGACGGCCTATATGCTGGCCTCCACGATGATCATCCCCATCGTCGCAAAGCTCTCCGATCTGTACGGACGCAAGCGCTTCTTTTTGGGAGGCGCGGTGCTGTTCGTGCTCGCGTCGGCGCTATGCGGGGCGTCGGGCGCTCTGCCGCTGATTCCGCTGGACGGAATGAACCAATTGATTGTGTTCCGAGGGATTCAGGGCATCGGAGCCGGCGTGATTATAGGTTTGATCTTCGTGATCGTCGGCGACATTTTCTCTCCGGCCGAACGCGGCCGTTACCAGGGCTTTTTCTCGGCAGTCTGGGGGCTGTCGTCCATCTTTGGACCGACGCTTGGGGGCTGGCTGACGGATCAGATCTCGTGGCGCGCGACTTTCTATGTCAATCTTCCCGTGGGTTTGATCGCCATCACCGCAATTTACTTACAATTCCCCGACTTCCGCCCTCAAAGTGCCGGGCGCAAGCTGGACTGGCTGGGCATGGCGTCGCTCTCTGCATGCATCGTACCGCTGCTGCTGGCGTTGACGTGGGTCACGCAATACGGATGGGCGTCTACTCGCGTGTCAGTGCTGTGGGTTTGGTCGCTGGCGATGCTTGCCGTGTTCCTTTGGGTGGAAGGAAGAGCGGAAGAACCGATCATTCCACTGACGCTTTTCAATGATCCGGTAATCCGCGTGTGCTCGCTGCTGGTATTCGTCCTGGGCATGGGCATGTTCGGAGTAATCGTATACCTGCCTTTGTTTATCCAGGGCGTAATGGGACTCTCGGCGACACAATCCGGTACGCTTATGACGCCGATGATGCTCGGCACGGTGTTAGGCAGCTTCATCGGCGGCCAGATGACCTACCGTTTACGGAATTACAAGATCCCCGGCATTTTGGGGGCGGTGCTGGTCGCGGCGGGGATGGCGGTGTTCGCCACGCTCGACGAATCCGCCGTACGGCTCAGCGTGATCATCGGCATGGTCTTGTCCGGCCTGGGCATGGGCCTCCAGTTACCGGTGTATACGGTGGCGGTACAGAATTCCGCGCCCGCGCCCCAGATGGGCGCCGCGACGGCTTCCACCACGTTCTTCCGCTCAGTCGGCAGCACGCTGGGAGTGGCCGTGTTCGGGAGCATTTTGCTTTCGAATTACCATGCCGAATTCGACCGTGGCATACCGCCCGGCACCCCGAAAGCCGCAATCGCTTGGTTCGACAATCCGCTCTTGCTGGTTCAGATGCGTGCACAGATGGAAGCTGCGTTCCAACAAATCTCCGGAGGCATGGGATTAATGCAAACCCTGATGGCAGGCGTAAAGACCGCTCTCGCACACGGCCTGCATTTGATTTTCGTGGGCAGCACAGTTCTTACGTTGGGCGCCGTGGCTCTCAATCTGGTTCTGAAGAACGTTCCTCTGCGCGGTCGTCAACCATCTACGGCTCGCCAGGAACCTCCAGCGCACTAGATGTCAGCTTGACGACGACGTCTCTCAGCCGTATCCACGCGAGAGCTATCTTGCCACGATCTGTGCGAACTGATCGCCCGGTCCGGGTTGCCCGTGGATGGGCACGTGTTGCGCGACGTCCAGCTTCAACCGTTGGATGTTTTGTTGCAACACACGCATACTCGCGTTCGGCATTGGCATCGGCGAGCCCTGAGCGGGAGGAGTATACAAGTCGGCATTCACCAGGATTTTTTCCTTCGGGAGATACACCAGCAGCATTCCCGCCACGTGATTCAGACCCTGAACCGGGTAAAGGTCCACGGTTCGCGTGCCGTCGCTCAGAACGAACTTTTGGTTGACTGTTTCCATCGGCAGAGGCCGCCGTCCTCCCGCGAAATAGGGATAGAACGTGGAAAATCTGTCCGGTTGCAGCGTGCGCGGAGCGGGGTTGAATAGAACGTCTTCATAGTATTCGCGATTCCCCTGATGCGTGACGATGGTAGCGCCTTGCGCCAAGTACGTGCGGAGCCCGCCGGAGTGATCGAAATGATGGTGGGTGTTCACAATGTAACGGATCGGTTTGTTCGGAATGATCCGCGACACCTCGGCGAGCACCGCAAGTGAGCGTTCTTCGTTGAGCGGCGCTTCGATCACCGCGATATGATCGTTGAAATCCACCGCGAGACTGTTGTGCGAGCCCCCGGCAATGAGCCAGACTCCATCCCCCAGCTTCTGCGATGCCGCACGCACCGGTGGCGCCGTTGCTTTCTGCACTGCCTCCGGCACCGCCATTGCGGGAACAGTCACATTCGGCTGGACGCTGGTCACAGTGATATCCATCGAGTTGTGCGCGGCATTTAGCCTAGGATCGCCCTGATGGACATGAATCCCGGTAGGAAATTTCACCCCGCCGAAATCTTTGTAGTTGGTGTAGCGCAGCTCATAGAGCATGTCTCCATACACGGGGTTGGGAATCCACGTTTGCACCAGTTCCAACATGTTCTGATCGTTAAACGTGCCGTTCACTCGGTATTTCCCCATGGTGGTAAACGACACTATGGTGGCCTTTCCGTTTTTTGTTATCTCGCCGGGCGACGAGGGAAGCGTAAATGTGATCGCGGTGGGATTTCCAGCCAGCGCCGCTTTCAGAAATCCACTGGGCGTAAGCAACAAATCCAGCTGGCGCAATTCCACTACCTTAATGCCCGCTAGATACTCGCCCGGCTGCGGGACGGCGTTCTCTCCATTCATATTCCATGCGTAATTGCCGCTCAACACGGCCACCTGCTGTTGCTCGCCCTGCAGCGGCGTGCCGCCGCCTCCGCGGGCTGGATTGTTGCCCTGCCTGCGTGTGAGTTCCTCGCGCGAAGACTTCGCATCAAAATCGATGGTGCGCGTATAGCGCGTCACCTCAAAACGCGGCCAATCGTCCTGCGGGCTGAAGCTTTGACCCACCCCGGCATTCCAGCCAGTTCCCGAATACTGTACCGTTTTCAAATTCGCGACGCCCATCGCCGTCATCGCGGCTTGCAAGACCCCTCGGGCGTCCTGAGCGTGCAGCGTGGTTCCGATCGTCAAAGTCAGCAGTGCGCCGACCACGAATTTCTTACGTTTCATTAGGTCTCCTCTTCGATAGCTGAAATCATACACCAAACCACACCCGCCAGGAGACCCGGCAAGATAACTAGACCACCAGCCAACGCCTGGCCAGATGCTCCGCGTCGTCACTCTGAGGGTCCACCGTCGCACGTTCCCTCTCCACACCGTCCTCCGAGTACACGGCTGTGATTCCTTGGGCGGTAGGAATGAGTTCCATACGCTTCGATTGCGCGTCCAGCCGCAGATTTTCGCCAATCCAGGTGAATCGCACTAGCACCCGTTGCGCGTGGCCAATCGTCCTGCATTGCGTGAGCAGTTCAGAAGTGAAGGCGGACTTTTTCAACGCCTCCACGTGGGGCGCGCGCAGCAGAGCCGCGCTCCGGTCCGCTTCACGCCGTTCCTGCTCGCGCCGAACCTTGTCGGGATCCTTTTCCTCCAGGCGCTCCAGTGCGTTTAGGTTGTTTTCCAGATTATCGAGGAAACTCATATTTACCAGTCCGTCGGCCGGTAGTCCTTCAAAAACTGCCCCCATACGTGTTCGCCCGTGTTGAAGCCACTGATGATGGGGTCTAGAATCCGTGCCGCACCATCCACGATGTCGAGGGGCGGGTGGAAGCGCTGCTCAACGGTCTTCCGCGCGGCGATTTCGACCGGATCTTCGTCGGTTACCCATCCGGTATCCACGCTATTCATGTGGATACCGTCCTGCTGATAGTCCGCCGCCGCGGTGCGCGTCATCATATTAAGCGCGGCCTTGGCCATATTGGTGTGGGGATGGCGTGTGGTCTTGCGATACCGGTAGAACTGGCCTTCCACAGCGGACACATTGACGATATGCTTATCTCGCTCCGGCGTGCGCAACATCAGGGGCTTAAGCCGGGCATTGATGATGAACGGCGCGATCGCATTGATCAACTGGACTTCCAGCAATTCCACCGACGAAACCTCCGCCATCAACAAACGCCATGAATTTCTGCCGCGTAAATCGACCTGCTGCAGATCCTGATCCAGCCGGCCTTCTGGAAACAAATGCTTTTGGCGGACCACATCCTCCGCCAGCAGAGGTATTTGCGACAATTCCGCGGCGTGGTTCAATCCATCGCTCAAGCCGTTCCTGGCGGCGACAGCGCCGTCACCGGCGCTGTCATACGTGCCGAGCAATTGCTTCACGCCGGCGGGCATATGCTGCAGCGCTGCCCGTTCGCCGTCCATCATGTGGGCGTAAAACTCCGGAGGCCGCCGAACGGTCTGGCATGCATTGTTGACGATAAAATCGAGACGCGGAAGGGTCTGGAGCAAACGGCGGCAAAGCGCCTCCACGCTGGGCGTATGGCGCAAGTCCAAACCAAATATTTCCAGCCGATGTCCCCATCTGCCGAAATCCGGTTCCTGCGCGTAACGCTGCGCCGAATCGCGAGGGAAGCGCGTCGTCACAATCAATTGAGCTCCGGCGCGCAGCAGCTTGAGGCCTGCTTGATATCCGATCTTCACGCGGCCGCCGGTGAGCAGAGCCACGCGCCCGCTGAGGTCCGTTAGCTCGGTTCGTTTGTTGAAATTGAACTCGGCGCACGGCGGACACATCTGGTCATAAAAATGGTGAATCTCGGAAAATTTTTGCTTACAGATATAGCAATGCTGGGGGTCCAGCGCCCGAGCGGCTTCCTGTTCACGCGCCTGCTGTTCGAAATCTTCGGGAGCGAAGACGTTAGGCGTCGTGAATACAGGCTTGCGGCGAAGCGAACGAATCCCGGTTTCGTTCAGCACAGCTTCCACGCTGCCGGCTCGGGTGGCTGTCCGCTCGCGCGAAACGGCTCTGACCATGCGTCGCCGGGCAATAGGATCGGGATTGTAGACCTCCGCGATCGCGCGGTTCAAACGCTCCCGGTCTTCGGCGGGAACGTCCTTTAGAATCGCGCGGTTGGTGGCGATGGATTCCAGCAATTCGGCTGCGGCCCGCAGGCGCTCCTGCAGCGCCTGATCGACTATATCGGAGTATGGCAAATAAGTAGGACCAGAACTGGGTTAGGTTTCTCTTACTATTATCGCGTTAAACGCTGCGCGGCCGTGGATCAGTACGGTCGCCTGCCGATCCAGTTGCCCCGGGGATCGTACTTACAGACCCAGATCTCGCGTCGTTCTCCCCGCGCCACCGCACAGCCCATCGCTTTCGTATCTCGCCACACGATTTGCGTG
Organism: uncultured Acidobacteriota bacterium; assembly: GCA_902826605.1. Lineage (GTDB taxonomy): Bacteria > Acidobacteriota > Terriglobia > Bryobacterales > Bryobacteraceae > Palsa-187. The sequence goes on along the minus strand of CADEFM010000002.1, from coordinate 381,428 downwards.
TAATGTCCGCAGACGCCGCGACATCCATTTGAAGAGTAATCGTAGTTGCGAGACTCCGCGGCCCACACGTTGAGGACCTGCTTGGGCGTGGCGGCTGCGCCTCGGATCTCGAACAGATTTTCTCCAAACTTAGCGTTGGATTGGTGTGCAAATCGATTCGACGCCAAGAGAGCGTCGGCCCATTCCTGGGCGCGTTCCGCAAGCTGGGGGGACCAGACCAAATATGCCACGCCAACGCGGGCGCGAACCGCGTTATGTGCCACCAGCATTTCACGCGAGAGATCCGATGATTGAAACGCGAATGCCTGCTGACCGCCCAGCGCGATCAACAGGCATAGTGCGTTTCGATATTTCACAACGTGCTACCGGTTGTAACGTTGCTGTTGCGATTGACTAGGATCGTAATCCGGTTGGGCTTGTGGATAGTCTCGCTGGTTCGGATCGTAGTCCTGTTGTTGCTGCGGATATGGCTGTTGGTTAGGGTCGTAGTCCTGCTGGGCCGGCGGGTACGGCTGTTGATTGGGATCGTAGCGGCCCTGCGGCGGCTGTTGATATTGCTGCTGGTTGGGACCGAAGCTTTGTAGTCCGCCGTAGCAATTAGGATTCGGGACCCACGCACCGGACTGATCGTAGGATCCTTCCACGCAGTTCTGCGGCGCTTGAGGCGCTGCATAAGGCACAGCCGATCCGTACCCATAGCCAGGTCCGTAAGCAGGGCCCGGCGCGTACGAATACGGGGCGCCGAACCCAAAGCCTACGCTAAATCCACTGCCGTAGTATCTGGGATAGATAGGTCTGCTGTAAGCACGGGGTGCAATGAACCCGCGGCCGTAATAGCCGCCGCCGAACCCGCGCGGGTTGGCGAAGATCTGCCGCCCGGTGTTCCGGCTGCCTCCTTGAAAACCACGCTGAGCGAAATTGCGGTTCGCGCCGGCAAAGCCCTGCCCACCGCCGATTCGCCCTCCCCTCTCACCCCGCCCACCTCTTCCACCGTGATCCGCAGCTAAGACTGCCGGTATCAGGGGACTGAACAACGTGCCAATTACGAATGCGGTCGATGCGAATCGTTGCAACATGACGTAGTTCCCTTCTTTCCTTGCACTCCCATAGACGCGGCCCGACACCGTTGGATTCTGGCTCATTTGCACCATCACGCCACGACCTTCCGCGCGGGACACTGCAGCAACCAGGATGTCTTGCGGTGACCAGACGGATGCCGTCAACCACGGCACGAGCCACCAGCGTGCGATTCGAGCGGAATCGCGATGGAGCCGGGGTAGCGCCTTCAGGTGGAAAGCTGTTCTGCCGAACAAGCGCCGCTGGGGAAGGTCTCGTCGAAGCCGGCTGGACCACGAAATCCTCGCTGCCGTCAGCTTGCCGGGTTTACTGATCACAATGATGGAACTGGCATCCGGCAGTGGGTCAGTTATCTCGTAATGCATCCTAGACAGAACATCTACGGGGAAAATGTCGCTCCCCTCATTCCGAAACTGCTCAAGTGTCATAGCATGACGCGCGCCGAGATATTCCCCAATTAAGCGTTCCTTCATCAGAAGGACGGCGGTCCTCATCCGTTCTACTAGGGTTGTTTCGGTTAGCTCGTGCAAGTAAATGCTTTCGTGGATCAACGCTACGAATTCATTGCAGCGAGTGACGTTGCCAGCGGTCAGGAAAACCAGATTGTCCCGCCCAAACTCCATCTTGAAGGAAATATCCTCGCCTCCCGAATAGTCATCTTCAATGCGTCCATCTGTACACAAAACGAAACAATCCCCGCGCTCATGGAGGCATTGTGCGGCAATACAAACGGTCATAGCCCGCAATTGTACAGGCTTGGGGCGTTGCTTGAGCGGTCGCGGACGCCAGTACGGGCGCACCTGTACCCCCGGCTTCCTGTAGACCGGGGATGGTGAGATTGCGTTCATGCTGCTAAACCTAAGTCCGGCATGTGCCGATCTACTTGCCGGGAGAGTCAATGCCTTCTGATCAATCACATCTAAATACTGCGCAGAAAATCGCGGTATTCATCATTCGGCTTGCCGGATTCGCATATCTCGCGCTTGGCGTCCAGGGCGTCATCACATGGACTGTTTACATGGCCACGGGAGGGCTTACCGGGACATCTCTTCAGCAGACGTTCAACCAAGCCCTATGGGTTCTGTTTGGTATCGCGATTCTGTTGCTCGGTGGCGCGGCGGGAAAGTGGCTCGGCAAGGACCTGGGCTGATCCATCCACAGTTTTGGTTTTTCAAACTGACCCACTACCTGGCATCCTGCTTGCTATGGTAATAGTATGTCGTTCAATATTTCGACCATCCTCCTCTGTATCACCCTCACAATCCCCGCCGGATACGCCGCTGAGCCAACAAGTTCAGTGGTGGTAGCAGAAAATGCATCTAACCCCGTTGCCGTCGCAGCTCCTGAAGTCCTCACCCCGCAAGAGGCGCAGTCGCTATCTGAACGGGCTGAAGAGCCGGGACCGGAGGTCGTCGGAGGCGCTCTATCCACCCAAACGCTCACCTATATCGTGATAGCACTGGCAGCCGCAGTCTTGGTGCTCATTTTCAAATAGGACATGAACCTCAATACAATTCTTGCAGTCCTGCTTGTGACCGGCTCTGCGGCGGAGGGCGCGAGCCGCACCCTTCGGGTCCCGTTTTTCGACCAGCAGGAAAATGGCTGCGGCGCTGCCAGTAGTGCCATGGTGATGCACTATTGGAGCGATTTCACATCGCACCAGCGCGTCTATCCCAGCGCGGACGAAGCGTACCAGCGGTTATACAAACCCGAACGCAAGGGAATACTCCTGGTGGACATGAAGCGTTTCTTTGAAGAGAACGGATTTCAGGCATATACGTTGCGCGGTCAAAGGGCGGACCTCGAACAACAGCTCTCCAAAGGCAGGCCCGTGATTGTGGCGTTGAAGAAAGGGTCAAAGTCGCCAATGCACTACGTTGTGGTGACGGGTGTGACGCCGGAAGCCATTACCGTGAACGATCCCACGCGCAAGGCCAACATGCGCTTAAAATGGGCCGTTTTCGACAGCCAATGGGAGGGCGGAGATCGCTGGATGTTGCTGGCCTCCCCTACCGCAGCTCCGTGACGGCGGATACCTTGTCCGCATCGGGACGTCCTATTGTCGCCGCATTTTCAAGGTGCGCCACCAGCGCCCATATTTCGGATGGCGAGCTCGCCAGGTAAGAAGCCTGTGTGGGGGTTACGCCGACTTTGATGGTAATCGCGCCCGGCAGCGCCTCGAACGCGTCTTCATCGGAGACATCATCGCCGGCATATACTACCAGAGCGTCATCCAATCCGAGTTCCCTCCGGATCCACTGCGCGGCTGTTCCTTTATGCCACCCGTTGTGCGGCAAGATATCCACCGCATGCCGCCCCGCCCGGCAATGAAATTGTGGGAACTCATGCACTGTGCGAAGGACGATCTCGGCTGCTCGCATTCTCTCTTCGTCGCTAGCGCCGCGGGTGTGAACAGTGGCGGTCAGGCGTTTGTTTTCTATCCGCGCATACGGCAATCCTTCCAGCTGATTTCTTAAGTTCGCCAGAATCTGCGCCAATACCGGTTCCAGAAGGAATGCGAAAGGTTCGGCGAAGTGAAGGCCTCGTCCCCTGATCTCTATTCCATGATTGCCGGCATAAACCATTTCCTCGATACCTATTCGCGAAATCAGATCCTGTGTAGCGCGCCCGCTAATAATGCCTACGGTGGCGCGGGGATTCGCCGTTAGCTTGCGCAGCCAGTGCATGGCCCCCGAGGGAATATAGGCCGCGTCGGGGTCGGTTTCGAAAGGGGCGAGGGTGCCGTCGAAATCGAGAAACACCAATAAATGGCGCGCCCCGGCTGCGCTCCGCACGATTGCGGGCAGCGAACGCGTCAGTGAGCGTACACGCATGAAAAATGGAACCTCCTATTCGATCACGACACTTTTGCCACAGCCCGAAGCAAAGCTGGCATCATCTTTGGCGTTTGGCGTTCGCACAAATCTCCGATCAGAGTGCCCGCCCATCGATACACATTGCGTTCGCGGACAATCGCGCGCATGCGTTGCATGCGAATACGGCGTTCCTCGGGTGACATTTCCAAGGAGCGGTGAATCGCATCCGCGAGTTCCTCCGTATCATACGGGTTAACCACTAGCGCATCGCCAAGTTCATGCGCGGCTCCCGCGAAACGGCTGAGGATCAGAACCCCTTGGTCATCATCTCTTGCGGCTATAAATTCTTTCGCCACCAGATTCATGCCATCATGAAGCGGCGTCACTAGGCAGAAATCCGCTTTACGGAAATACGGCAGGATCTCTTCGTGACTATGCTGCCATTTCAAAAGCACGATGGGACGCCAGTCGCTGGTCTCGAACCGCCGATTGATCCGGTCCGCTTCCTGTTCCACCTCTTCCATCAGGTCGTGATAGCGTTTGATTTCCGTGCGGCTCGGCGATCCGATCTGCACGAATGTGAATTCACGCCGGTAGGCGGGACACTTTTCGAGAAACGCCTCGATTCCGCGGAAGCGTTCTGGAATTCCTTTCGTATAATCGATGCGATCCACGCCGATACCCATAAAAGTTGCTCTGACGCCCAGATTTGCAAGCAGCGCAGATCGTTCCATGTGCGGAAGGTCAATTCCCTCTTTTTCCGTTTCATTCCGGCCCAACGTGACGCTGATAGGATACGGCCGCACGGTGGTATGGTGACCGTTGCGGTTGACGGTGAATGATTCCCTGTCCAGGCGGGATTCCAATACCCGGTCCACCGTCTCCAAGAAATTGTTGCAGTGAGCTTGGATATGGAAGCCGATCAGGTCCGCCCCCAACAACCCGTCTAGCAATTCACGCTGCCATGGGCAGATGCCGAAAGCCTCGGGATTTGGCCATGGGATATGCCAGAAGATAGCAACACGGGCATCCGGGCGCGCCTGTTTAATCATGCGCGGCAGCAGCGCGAAGTGATAATCCTGTACCAGGATGGCCGGGCTCTCTTCATTCTCAATCTCTGCCAGCACCACATCGGCGAACTTCCTGTTAACGTTCTTGTAATGTTCCCAATCCCCTCCGCGGAACAACGGCCTGGTATGCGCGATGTGACACAGAGGCCACAGACCTTCATTCGAAAAACCCAGGTAAAACCCCTCTTCCTCTTCTGTGCCTAACCAGACGCGCCGTAGCGCGTATTGAGGGTTGTCCGGGGGAACCCGCACACGGTCGTTCACATCGACGGTTTCCGCGTCCGCGTTTCCGGTACCTTGCGCCACCCACATTCCATCGCACGCCCGCAGCACCGGCTCAAGGGCCGTCACCAAACCGCTGGCAGGCATCCTGCATTCGATACCGTTTGGCCCATGAATATGTTCGTATGGCTCGCGGTTGGAGACGACGAACAAGCGCCGTCCATCAAGCCTTCCTTTGACGAAAACACGGAGCCGCTCACTGGTCCAGGTGGATTCGGCGGTGTCACGCAGTCGCGCTTCCTCCTCCGCGGCGGCGCGTGCGGCTGTCAGACTGGAAGCCAGGTGCGAAACTTCGCGTGTCAGAGGCTCAAATTCCCCTTTGTTGGAGAGATTCGGAGCCTCCGCGACATCGCCTTCGCGGAGGGCGCGCAGCCACTGGGCCATCCCATGAAGAGGCCGGCCAAATCCCCAGCGCAGCGTAAGCAGGGTGATGGCGACGATGAGCGCGGTTTCAATAGCAACACCCAGCAGCGCGCGCCGCCACATGGAGGCCGTCTGCAGCTGGATATACGCCGCGTCGTGGAAGATTGCAAGAGCACCGGCCACCATTCCGTTCGCCCGAAGAGGCAAAGCCGCCACATGCAGCGGCCCATGAGCAAGCGAAAGGAACTCCGAGCGCGCCCACCCTTCCTCGATCACGTGCGTCACAACCGAAGGATTCTTCTGGACGCGGGACTCCAGCCCACGGGTTACCGCGAGCGGTTCCCCTGTCTTGTTGTAGACAGCGACACCTGCAATACGTTCCCGGTCCTGAAAACGATCCACCAGCCGGTCCAGTTCCCGATAGGAGCGATTGGCAACCAACGGTTCGGCCGAATCCGCCAGGCTCTCTGCAAGCACAAGGGCTTGCCGGTCCAGATTTTGTTCTAGCCGTTTTGTTTCCGAACGCATTCCGTAGTATGCAAACGCCAGGGATACGGTGGCGACCACAACAGCGAGAGACAGACTAAGCCGGTGTGTAAGGCGCATGGATTCCTACTATTTCCACCTGCCGCTGTTCTGCGCAGGTCGATCTCTTCGCGATTCTTCTGCCGGGGGAAAAATGACGTAGCCCGTAATCCCCTGGGAATTCAAGCCGGTGACGACCACATCGTACTCGGGTGATTCGCGAGATGCGTTCGGCACCCGAACTGGAATTCTTTGCAGCGTGGTTCGGTCGTTGAGCCATAGAAGTTCGCTGTCGCCCTTCCATTGGAGCCATCCTGTAAATCGACCGTTTCTCGCATCGATATTCTGCACCTGCATGAATATTCCAGGAATGATTTGTTGGACCTGGCCGCGCGAAGCGGTGAAACGCGTGCGCGCCCGATTGCGAAAACTGGTGGTGGCCTCAGGCCGATTCTCCGAGAGAGAGGCTAGCAAAGGGGTCGCCTTGCGCGACGCGTTCTCCAGACTATCCACTTCAGTAGGAACCACGTCTGGGCGGGCCTTGAGCTGCGAGATCTGTTCCTCCAGCGGCGCGCTTGCCGGCGGCCGAGCTTCAATCTCGGATTTCTGAGCGGCTCGCAGCTTGTTCCGTTCGTACTCCGCGGAAAGAGAATAAGAGAACCAGCCAACGCCGAATAAGATTGCCGCAATACCCAGCGCGGCCAAATACGGGCCCAATCGAAACCTTCTGTACGGGACCCCATTGGGTTCCTGCAGCCGCGGATAGTGCTGCGGAGGAAGCGCGCGTTCTTCTCGACGATCAGGAGCTTGATAGTTCATGAAAAGCGCTCCTCGATGGGTGAAACTTTAACCTGCCTCGGAAAAATATGCAAGGTGCGTCATATTTCGTAAGTAACCGGAAAGATGGAGCTCCGTCTCCGATCCTCGCCAAGTTGCTGAGTTCTCATCTGCGCGAGGAGGAACTTTTTACCTCGCTGAATAGTTACAAGAGTGCTTTACCTTGTAGTGCAGCAATCATCGAGCCATAGATTGGCGATCTATGTGCACAGACACCAAAGAGGAGAGCGGCCATGAAAATCTCTATTGCGGCAACGTTTGTCTTCGCCTCTCAATCTCTCTGCGCGGCGGAACAGTGGACTGGATGGCTCACCGATCAGGGCTGCGTTAAGACCTTGCACTACGCGGGTGCGATCCACCAGAAGCATATCGCGGACGGCCAGGCACTGGTGTTCGTGGACGAGACCGACAAGAAGGTTTACATCATCTCAAATGCCTCGAAGGTAAAGGGATTTTCTGGAGAGAAAGTCACCCTTACCGGAACCCAAAAGCAGGAGGGCAGCATCCAGGCGGATTCTGCAGCGCGAGCGAAATAGCTGGACTGGACACAAACAAGATGCCGTTTTAGCGGCACGGAAGGTATTTTATGAAAGCGTCCCGGAGTGGAATTGCGATGTGCGGCTGCATCTTGATGCTGGGCCTCGCTGAAACTGCCTTACCCGCGAGTTTGCCCGAACTCATGCCTCCTTCGTTCGACGGAATCGTGCGGATTAGCTGCAACGCTACACGATCGGTACTTCCCGACAAAACAAGTTGGTGGCATACACACGTATTCGTGGAATACGCACGTGAAACATTCACGAAGCTTTCGAGCATCCGTTATGGGAACGAAAGAAAGAAGGCTCTTGCCGATTGCGACCGTTGGATGGCGGAAATGTTCAAACAGGCGTCCGAACACGAAAAGGCAAAAAAGCTTGCCTCTAACGCGCAGTGATGGTCAATCATGGACCTTCGATCCCAGGCGGCGATCCAGATTAAAGGCCGCGCTAATGAGCGCCAGGTGCGTCAGCGCTTGTGGAAAGTTGCCGAGAGCTTCGCCTGATGGGCCGATCTGTTCCGCGTAAAGTCCCAGGTGGTTGGCGTAAGTCAACATTTTTTCGAAGATAAAGCGGGCCTCATCCATGCGCCCGGCGCTAGCGAGCGCCTCCACAAGCCAGAATGTGCACATGCTAAAGGTACCCTCTTTGCCCGCTAGTCCGTCGTCGGCGCCCTCACCGATACGGTAGCGATGCACCAGACTATCGGACACCAGCTCCTTCATCACCAGGTTCAGCGTACGCCGCATCCGCGGGTCTTTCGGAGATATAAAGAACACCTGCGGCATAAGAAGATTAGCTGCGTCAATGGCCGATGAACCGAAGTGCTGCACAAAACTGTTCCGCGCCGGGTTCCAGCCTTTCTCCATGATGGCTTCGTAGATCCTATCTCGTTCCGTGCGAAGCCGCGGCCGGTCCAGCGGTAAGCCTCTCTTTTGAGCAATCCGCAGACCCCGATCCAAAGCGACCCAGCATTGCATCTTGGAATACACGAAATTTTGCCGTCCTCCCCGGACTTCCCAAATTCCTTCATCCGGCAATTCCCAATTCCGGCTCACCCAGTCCAGCATTCGGCGGATCTGCTTCCACAGATCGTAGGAGACGGGCGTCACATATTTGTCACAAAGATAAAGCGAATCGATCACTTCTCCATAGATGTCCAGCTGTAACTGATTAAAGGCAGCGTTGCCTACCCGTACGGGACTCGATCCTTCGTAACCCTCCAGGTGATCCAGAGTCTCCTCTGGAAGCTCATGCCGTCCATCGATCCCATACATCACGTTCAGCGGCCCATTCACCTGTTCTTCCTCGCGAACTCGTTTCTGGAGCCAGTCCATGAACTGCGCGGCCTCCTCCAGGAATCCTAATCTCAAAAATGCGTACACAGTGTACGCGGCGTCGCGAATCCACACGTAGCGGTAATCCCAGTTACGGCTTCCGCCGACTTCCTCCGGCAGGCTGCAGGTGGGTGCGGCTACGATCGCTCCCGTGGGCTGATAGGTCAGCAGTTTCAAAACCAGCGCGGAGCGATGCACCATTTCACGCCAGCGGCCCTGGTAGGTGCACTGGCCCAGCCACTTTCGCCAAAAGGCCACCGTCTCCTTGAGTGCCTCTTCGCCCGGCACAGGAACATCCACCAGCCCTGCATTTCCAGGCTCGGGGTAGCGCAGGACGAAGGTGGCGGAATCTCCTTCCTGCAGGGTAAACTCCGCAGTAACACCATCGTCTGCCCGTTCCAAAGGAATCTCGCCGAGCAGAGCGATTTGCTCGGTGCCTGAATCGAACACGACGCCTCGCGATACCGGAATGATGGTGTGACTGCGTCGCGCATAATCGAAGGCGGGATAGCATTCCAACCGGAATCGAACTTCGCCACGGACTGCCTTTGCCGTGCGCACAATTTGATGTCTCAACGCCCCAGGCGTGCGCGCCGGTGTTTCCACCGGCATGAAATCGGTGACTTCACCGACGCCCTCGCTGCTGAGAAAACGTGTCAATAAGACGTTGGTAGCCGGCAGGTACATCTGTTTGAGGGTCCGATGATGCGTGGCCGCCAACTTGAAATAACCGCCCTTTCGCCGATCCAGCAGAGCTCCGAACACACTTGGAGAATCGAAGCGAGGCAAGCAGCACCAATCGATGGACCCGTCCAGACCAACCAGGGCTACCGAATGCAGGTCGCCGATGATGCCGTAGGATTCGATGGGTTTATAAGAGCTCATGTGGATTGTCAATGGCTTGAGCACGCACTCAGCCAAAATGCCGGGCCTGCTTTGTGTAAATTACGCGCGTGTCGCAAATACGGTCATGAAGGGCGCGCTTTTCCGGGTCAAATGCAGCCATGATATACCCGATCAGAAAAGTAAGCGAGCTCAACACTTGAGCAAAATAGCGACCCGTCGCCTGGCTCAGTGTTAGACCCGAACCGTCCGGGCGGACGACCTGCAGACCCAACGCAATCTTGCCAAGAGTGGCTCCGTACCCCGCGAGCATGAAGATTTCATAGAACGACGCGACGATCAGGCTAAGCAGGGTCCCGATTGCCGCCCTGCCGAGCGCTCCGCCAATATCGCCATCAATTCTTGCAAACGTCGAAATTCCGAACGACATTCGCATCACAAAAAATACGATGTTCAGCAGAATTGCATCGATCACACGGGCGGCAAACCGAATCCAGAACCCGGCATATCTCCGCGTGCCAGCCGGCCGTTGTGTGCTGTTCCGTTTGCATGACGAGCAGACCAGGGCCGAACCCATCGCGGTCAGCTCATTCGCCGGGAACGCACGTCCGCATTCCACGCAAAACCGGCTGACGCCGGCCTCAGGCGAGGCCAGTGCTGAGTCGACAGATGTGGCCGAGCGCGGGGTTTGGGCCGAGGCAAGCGTCTGCCATCCACTCATGCCTTCCCGCCAAACCAAAGTGTTGTCGCGGACTACTCGCGTCCGCACTAGCTCATCGAAAACCGATTCCTCTACGGGGCCTTCTTGCCGCCCTTCATGCTCGTAATACCATTGCATCGGTCTGGTCCTCCAGGTCTTGCTTATGATACAAGTACCGCGTGGACCAAAGGCAAATGGTATCCATACCCCGCTAGCCTCTTTCGCGGTACCGTGCCGCCGGTCGAGATGCGGATCCTGCGCGGTGGATTAGAATCCGCAGCAAGGCAGCTTAGTGGGGGTGGGCCGCTCATGCCGCGATACCAACTGCTGCACATGAATCGAGGAGCCTAAAGCAAGCGCTGGGGGTGGGAATGGGTGAGAGGTGCCGGTGACGGACCGATGAATTCGTCTATTTACGCATGAAATGCGCAACTTATCGCTTAACGCTTCCGGGCACTAGGTCAACGCCGCCTACACTCGTGGGCGACGGGAGGCAAGTTGATGCATAGGATGAGGCGATTGGTGATACTGCTGGCGGCAGCGGCGGGATGGGCGGCGGCGCAGCCCGCTCTCACCACGATTCAGGACATTCTCTACCGCGCGGATGGCACGCGCTTTAGCGGGACCGTAAATATCCGATGGAATAGCTTTCTATCGGGTGGTGGTTCCAGCATCGCGACATCGAATGTAACGCTGCAGATTGTGAACGGAGTGCTCAGGGTCAGGCTGGTCCCAACCACTACGGCCTCGCCGGGCGCGCAGTATGGCGTGACTTACAACAGTCAGGGACAGGCGCAGTTTACCGAATCATGGGCGGTTCCGCCGAATACGTTGTCCATGCGTGTGCGCGATGTGCGTCTCACCTTGGGGTCCGTGGTAGGACCAGCGGCAGTGGTTTCACCCATTCAAATTGGCGACGTAGTGGGCTTGACGAATGCATTGAACGTGCGTCCCACGGTAGGCGTGGGATTCGCCATCGGACGAACCGCATTGATCAATACCGCGGGTCAACTGGATGGCGCGGCCGGAAATCTGGGCGACTGCGTGCGCGTCGATGGCAGCTCGGGCGCATGTGGCGGCGGCGCCGGCGGGGTAGTGCCGTCATTCGTGGATGGAGAAATTCCCGGAGGCGCCGTGAATGGAGCGAATACCTCGTTCACTTTGATCAATCCCCCTTCGCCCGTATCCAGCCTGATTCTGTATCGCAACGGATTGTATCAGCGGCAGGGAGTGGACTACTTAGCCACTGGCAGCGCCATCACGTTCTTCACCGCCTCGCTGCCGCAGATCGGCGATCTTCTCACCGCCAGCTATCGCTACGCGAATCCAAACAATCCGCTGGGCTCGCTCACCACGCCCCAAGTGATTTGCAGCAACACCGGGACCAGCACCGGTGCGCTATCGTCCACTCAGCTAGGGTCCTGCACGATTCCCGCGGGGTTGCTGGGGGCGGGCGACCGTTTGGAAGTGCAGTTTCAGCTGGCTCACACGGGAAGCGCAACCAGCTTCGCGGGAGAGATCCGCATGGGCGCAACCCCGATTCTTACGCGGACGGCCACCTCAGCCGATACCACGCTCGCGGGGCGCCTGGGGATTGGAGTTTATGCGGGGGGGCAGATGTGGGATGCGCACAGTTGGGGCAACGCGCTCGCGCACTCCACGGCGGCGGGATCGGCGGGCGAAAACACTTCCGCCAGTCTGACATTCTCGTTCCGGGGCCAGATTGGCGCAAGTGGGGCCGACACCGTGGCGCTGCGGAACTTCACCGTGGTGCGCTATCCGGCTCAGAGCAATCCATAGCAATCTCATAGGAAGGACAGGTGAAAGTTAGGTATGTAATAGGTGAAACGCTACTGGCCACTAGGGTGGTGCCACGCTTGTGAAAATCCCTGGCTTCCCGCAAAATCGAAGTAGATTTCGAGAAAGGCGAACCGAGAGGATTCGTAAATGACAATATTCAACATACTCCGGAAACTCCACGCAGATACACGGGGTCAGGATCTGATCGAGTACTCGCTGGTCGTGGGGTTTGTCGCGGTCGCAGTGGGAGCTACCTTCCCAACTACACTCGGACCGGCAATCAGCATCATTTTTTCCAAACTGCACGCAGTGGTAATGCAAGCGGCCAACACTTAGGTTTCCACGCAATTCCCTCGACTGACCTCCCCCGCTAGTATTTTGCGTGATGCTGTTCGTCTAATGCCATAGGCGGCTTCAGGAATCACCCTCGAATCACGGCTGCTACCCTCCTTCGCCCAGTGCCCCACACCCGCACCATGAGAGTCGATCTGCACGTTGAGCTCGTTCGATACTGCCCGTTTTGTTCGACTTGCTGACTTGGCGCGCCTAAACGTCCTTCACGACTTCGAACGTCATACGGTTTTCCTGTTCCCTGGTAGTACGTCACTTTTCTTCTTACCAGTACTAGGCGACTTCCAGTTCCATCCCGCAGAATTCCTCTCATTGTCCGGCGCAGCACTCCGAGATAATCTGCAACTTCGACGTTGTACGGCGATGCTCAGGAGAATGTTTGTGAAAGCGTATCAAAGAGCTCTGCAATTGATTCCATTGATGTTCGTAGTTGGTGGATGGCTTCATGGAGCGGAATATCGCACCACAGCACGGGTGTTCAGCGGGAGTCCCAATCGGGGCGCTCCTTCGGCTCCGGCCAACCTAACGGCCACGCCCGGCAATAGACGAGTGGTCCTCCGATGGAGTGACTCGAAGAGAGCCGCCAGCTATACCGTTTACAGGAGCCAGTCTTCGGGCGGACAAAACGCCATGCGCATTGCCGCAAATATCAGGTTCACCACATTCACTGACAGCAACCGAACCAATGGAGTAACGTACTACTACAAAGTCGCGGCCGTTAATATATTTGGAGCCAGTCCCTTATCAAACGAGGCCAAGGCGACTCCCACCGGCCCGGTTGCGCCCCCCGCGCCGGCAGATCTATCCGCCGCGCCGGGCGATCAGAAGGTGGTTCTCGCGTGGGCTGCATCCGCGGGAGCGACGAGCTACAACCTATATCGAGGAACATCTCCCGGCGGTCAGGGTGCGACGCCGATGCGCACCGGAATCACTGCGCTCACCGTTTCCGACACGGGTCTGAAGAACGGGACCCGTTATTACTACAAAGTCGCCGCGGTTAACGCCAGCGGAGCGAGTGGCCAGTCCAACGAAGCGAGCGCGATGCCCACCGGCCCGGTTGCGCCGCCTGCCCCAGCGAACTTATCCGCCGTACCGGGCGATCAGAAAGTGGTGCTTGCGTGGGCTGCGTCGGCAGGAGCGGCGAGCTACAACCTGTATCGCGGAACCACGGCGGGGGGCCAGTCCGCAACACCGCTTCGGACGGGAATCACCGCGCTCACCGTTGCGGACACGGGACTGACAAACGGGACGCGCTATTACTACAAGGTCGCCGCAGTCGGCACGGGCGGCATGAGTGGCCCCTCCAACGAGGCGAATGCGATGCCCACGGGCCCGGTTGCGCCTCCCGCTCCGTCGAATCTATCCGCTATGCCCGGTGATCAGCAAGTGGTTCTTGCATGGGGTGCGTCCACGGGAGCGAGCAACTACAACCTGTATCGCGGAACCTCGGCGGGGGGCGAGTCCGCGACGCCGTTGAGGACGGGAATCACGGCGCTCACGGTTACCGACACAGGTCTAACGAATGGGACGCGCTACTACTATAAGGTCGCGGCCGTCAGTGCAGGTGGAACCAGCGGCCAGTCCAATGAAGCCAATGCGATGCCTGCCGCTCCGGGCAGCAGCCTGCTGAGCGCGGCCCAAAAAGATGCATTCCGATTCCTGCGGCAATCCACGTTCGGACCGAACATGACTCTGGTCGACCATGTAGTGCAGGTTGGAAAACCCGCATTTCTGGCCGAACAGTTCGCGCTGTCGGCTTCCGCTTATCCCGATACTCTTATCAGTTTGCCCAACATGGAGCTGGTTTCCGAACAAATGATGCAGAACGCAGTACAGGGCCAGGATCAACTGCGGCAACGCGTAGCGTGGGCACTGAGCCAGATTTTCGTGGTCTCTGCTGTGAAGGTGGACAACACTCACGCCATGGTCCCCTACATCCGTATGCTGCAGCAAAACGCTTTCGGCAACGTGAAGAACATCATGCGTGAGGTTTCGCTGAGTCCGGCCATGGGCGAGTTCCTGGATATGGTCAACAACAAAAAGGCCAATCCAACTACTGGGACGCAACCCAATGAAAACTACGCGCGCGAATGGCTGCAGCTTTTCTCTATCGGCCTGCAAGAACTGAATGGCAATGGCACGCCGATGCTGACTAATGGTGCGCCTACGCCCACCTTTGCGCAGTCGACGGTTGCAGATCTGGCGCGCGCTCTGACTGGCTGGACCTATGGCGACACCAAAGCAACCGATCCCACCGGCCTGAACCCTCGCTATTACGACGGGCCGATGAAGCCGGTGAACAATTACCATGACATGACGCAGAAGATGGTGCTGGGCCAGATGATTCCCGCCGGCCTTACGGCCCGCCAGGAATTCGACACGGTACTCGACATCGTCTTCAATCACCACAACGTGGGACCGTTTCTAGTCCGCCAATTGATTCAGAAGCTGGTGACCTCTAACCCCAGCCCCACTTACATCGGCGATGTGGTGGCGGTGTTCAATAACAATGGCCAAGGGATACGAGGAGATCTGCAAGCGGTGGTGCGCGCCATCCTGCTGCACCCGGAGGCGGTGAACGGAACCGCCACGTCGGGCAAGTTCTCGGAACCGGCCCTCTTCGTCTTGACACTAACGAGGGCGCTGGGCGCAACCGTCACCGATCATCCGTTCCTCACCGACTTTTCACAAAGCATGTCGCAACGCATCTGGTTCGCCCCAAGCGTGTTCAACTATTACTCGCCTAACTATCGCGCGGGGTCGCTGTTCTCGCCGGAGATGCAGATTTGGACCACCGCGACCGCGATGACCAGGACAAACTTCGTTGCGTCCCTGCTGAGTGGCGGATTCGGTTCCGCGATGGTCGTGGATTACACCCCGTTCAGCAGCGTCGCTTCGAACACGAACACTCTGGTGGACACCGTGGACGCTCGCATTATGGGCGGAACCATGTCTCCCGAAATGAAGCAGGCTATCCTCACAGCGCTCTCTGCCACCACCAGCACCAACGAACGCGTGAGGACCGCACTATATTTAGCGGCCTCCGCCATGCAGTATCAGGTGGAGCATTGAGCGGCAAGAAAAGAGACCTTCACTATGCGAACTCGTAGAGATTTTCTAAAACGCTTCGGCACTTTTGGTGCAGCTGGAGCAGCTGCGCACCTCACGCGCTTTGGCCTGATGTCGGCCCAAGCGCAGAGCAACTCTAGCTACAAGGCGCTGGTGTGCATTTTCATGTTCGGAGGGAATGACGCCAACAACATGATCGTGCCGATGAGCGCGACCGGATATTCCGGATACCAGGGCGTCCGGGGCGGCCTCGCACTCCCGCAAGGCGTATTGCTGCCCGTGGCGGCGCAAAACAACACCGCCTACGGTCTGCATCCCAGGCTGTTGAATCTGCGGAACCTGTATGGTCAAGGTAAAGTCGCCATGATCTTCAACGTCGGAACGCTGGTGCGGCCGACCACCAAGCAGGACTATCAGTCCGGGATGCAGTTGCCCCGAAATCTCTATTCGCACTCAGACCAGCAATCGCAATGGCAGACCTGCAACCCCACCGTCTCCGGAGGAACTGGCTGGGGCGGGCGAACGAATGACGTGGTGGCGCCGAACACGCCCTTCGCGCCGGGAGTGTCGGTGTCGGGGAACTCCGCGTTGCTCAACGGCACAATCACCACGGGTGTGAACATCTCACCGGGCTCGAATTTCGGATTGGACAGCTTCGGCAGCCGCGCCGCGATGGACGCGCGCTTCGCGGCATTACAGCAGATTCTCACCTTCGACACGGGCGTCCAATTGATCGGCTCCGCCGAGGGCGTTTTGAGTGGTGCGATACAGTCCGCGCAATCCATTAATCAGGCTCTATCCAGCGGTACCCCTCTGGCGACGGTTTTCCCCGGCACAGGTTTGGGCCAGCAGCTGGCGCAGGTGGCCAAGATCATTCAAGTGCGTTCGGCTCTGGGAATGGACCGCCAGATTTTCTTCGCCAGCTTCGGTGGCTTTGACACGCACAGCAACCTGATTCAGGATCAAGACCCACTCATGCAACAGTTGGACGGTGCAATGGGTGCGTTTCAAACCGCGCTCGCGGAACTTGGAGTAGAGCAAAACGTGGTGACGTTCACCGAATCTGAATTCAACCGCACCGGTAACGCGAGCGCTACCGCGGGCTCAGACCACGCATGGGGAGGGCACCAATTCGTCATGGGAGCGCCGGTGCATGGAGGCGAAGCATATGGAACGTTTCCGACCATGGCGTTGCAGGGTCCTAGCGATGTGAGTGACCGCGGGGTGTGGCTGCCGACGACTTCACTTGACCAATTCGCCGCCACCATGGCGTCGTGGTTCGGAGTTTCCGATGCGGGTCTGATGACGGTGTTTCCGAATCTGCCGAACTTTACCACGCCCAAGATGGCGTTTCTTTGATGACACAATCGCAATCCCAGGCGGTGGTATGATTGTGCCGCATGTGGACTCGAACGGTATTACTCATGCTTGCTTCCGCTTTGATCGCCGTGCCTGGAATTGCTCGAGCGCAGCGACGCCCGGCGGCGCCTAAAACTCTGCGTCTCTATATTCTGGATTGCGGCAACATCACTGGCGTGTCTGCATCCGCGTTCGGCTTCAAGGACAACGAACTCGCGACCACCGAGATGGTAACTCCATGTTACCTCATCGTGCATCCACGGGGCACGCTCATGTGGGATACCGGCGAGATTCAGGACAGTGCGTTCAAGGGCGACGGCCAGCCCGCTAAACAGGGTTCGTTTACGGTAACCAAGCCGCTGCTGCCGCAGTTGGCGGCGCTGGGATACGCACCGGCGGACATCACGTATCTGGGCCTATCGCACTACCATGGCGATCACGTTGCGAATTCCAATCTATTTGCGGGGTCAACATGGCTGGTGCAGAAAATAGAGCACGATGCGATGTTTACGCCGCCTCCTGCCGGACAGAAGAAAGGTCCGGGCACGCCTAATATCGCGCTATATACCCAGCTTGCCAACAGCAAGACCACACTGATTCAGAGCCGCGATCATGACGTGTTTGGCGATGGAACCGTTGTGATCAAATTCAGCCCTGGACATACCCCGGGGCATCAGGCGCTGTTTCTGAAGTTCGCCCAGACGGGACCCGTCGTACTTTCCGGCGATCTGTATCACTACCCGGAAGAAATGACGCTGAAGCGGATTCCAACATTTGAGTTCGATAAGGAGCAAACGGCCAAGAGCCGAGCGGCGCTCGAAAAATTCGTAAGAGATTCGAAGGCGCAATTGTGGATTCAGCACGATGCGACCGCGGGGGAGAAGCTCAAGAAAGCTCCGCAGTATTACGAGTAGGTCACGCTTTTTCCGGCCACTTGTGCTTAGGATAACGGCGCGATAATTCACGCCGAACCTGGGGGTAGAGGCGTTCCCAAAAGCCGGCCAGATCCGAGGTCACTTGAACGGGCCGCCGGTTCGGAGCGAGTAGATGCACAACGACGGGAACGCCGTTGACGCGCGGCGTCTCGTGCATCCCGAAGAAATCCTGCAAACGCGATTCGATCCATGGCGGTTTGCCTTGCTCATAGTTCACCTTTAATTCTCGGCCCCCAGGCAACCGCAGCCGTTCCGGCGCGACCTGATCCAAACGAGGCGGACGCAACGCTGCGAGCAGTCCGGCCGATGCGAGGCAGGTAAAGCTGGTGCAATCGCGGCAGAGATCATGCAAGCCCCGCTCGACATCGATGATAATCCCGGCGAACGCGCAACGGGCGAGAAGTTGATTGAGGGCGTCGCGATCGCAAAACCTGCCGATATCCACTTCAAGCGCCTTCTCCGCCAGGAGTGCGGCAGTCTTCAAACTGGGCGAGGCGGGCGCGCGGGTCTCTTCGATCACCAACTGATCGTAGAGCAGTGCGGACACTCGTTCCACGCGTTCCGCTGGGCGGTTCCATTCCAGAGCCTCGCGCTCCGTCGAGCGGTCAAGCAGCCACTCAGGTTCGACAGGCCCGGCTGTCAAGCGAACCAATGGAACAGCTTTCTCATTGCGATGTTCCACGTCCAGCGCGATGACGAATTCGTGCCGGCATTCCGGAAACCGGGCAGACCCTCCGCCGGACAGCAGCAATTCATCATCACGGCGACGGCGCCCAACGCGGTCCGGGAAAGCCGCGAGCACGGCGCGTAAGAGATCCGCGTCGTCACCTTGCCGGTGATTGCGATGATTCTTGACCAAGCGGCGAAGCTGGCCGTAGATACGATGCGTTTGCGGTTTCCACTGGGAATCCATCAACGCAAACAAGTCGGACGGGCCACGCTCACCCGCGCTCAGCACCGCTGCGGCCGCGCAGCCTTTCTCAGCGACGCCTCGTGAAGATGCTTCCAGAAGCAGTTTTGCCAAACGCGGTGGCAGCGGGAGCGATGCCATCTCCGTCGTAACGTTCAATCGGTCCAGCAGCTCACGCGCCGCTGCGAACGCCGCTTCCGGTGGCGCGTCCAGCCAATTGAGAGCGGTTACATTCATAGCGCGTAATTGCAACGCTACGTGCGACAGTTCGCGCCGCAAGATCTCGGGTGTATCCGCCTTAGGCCTTCTATGAAAATCCTCGGCGGTATACAAACGGATCACGCGCCCCGGCGCGGTGCGTCCGGCGCGCCCCGCGCGCTGCGTGGCGGACGCCTGGCTGATTCGCTGCACGTCGAGCGTGGGCAGTCCTGTCCAAGGCGAATCGGCCGCGACGCGCGCGAGTCCGCTATCGATGACAGCGGTAACGCCCGTGATAGTCACGGAGCTTTCGGCGACGTTGGTGGAGAGAATCACTTTGCGCTGCGTGCACCGGGAGACTGCCCGGTCCTGCTCGGCTGGTGAGAGATCTCCGTGCAGTGGCAATACCAAGAGCTTTTCACGCGCGGCGGTCCTTTCCACGGCCCGGGCAGCCCGCCCGATTTCGGCGGCGCCGGGCAGGAACACCAGTACATCCCCGCTAGCCTTCTCGGAGACCAGTTTCTCAAGTGCCACTGCCACCTGATCTTCGAGTCTCGCTGGCGAATACGGCGTGTACTCAACGCTGACATCGAACAACTGTCCCTCCGATCTCAACACCGGACAATCGTCCAGGAAGCGGGCGACGGGCGACGCATCGAGTGTCGCGGACATCACCACCAGAATCAGATCCGGACGCCGTTGGAGCAAAGCCAGCGCGAGATCTCCGTCGATGTGGCGCTCATGAAATTCATCCAGCACCACGGCGTCCACGCCTTTCAATTGTGGATCGGATAACAGGCGGCGCGTTAGCACGCCCTCCGTCAGGAATCTCAAACGTGTGCGTGGACCGGACACATCTTCGAAACGAACCTGGTAGCCGACTGTGTCGCCAATCTTTTCACCCCGTTCCTCCGCCACGCGGCACGCGGCCATGCGAGCGGCCAGACGGCGCGGCTCCAACACCAGCACGTCGCCACGGACAATGGAAAGCAGCGCCGGAGGAACGCGCGTGGTCTTCCCCGCCCCGGGCGGCGCTTCGATTACCAGACGCCGATGCGTGCGCAGTGACGCGGCGATTTCCGGCAACAACGCATCGGCCGGGAGTGGGGTCATTCCGCCGTGATCGCCTCAATGGTTTGCGGCGCGTTTCCCTCGAAGCGGTTGTTCACGAAAATATACGCGCTGCGGCGCTCTTCGCGCATGCGGCGGATGAGAGAGCGCAGCGCGTCGCGAGCCTCAGGGTTGGGGTCTTGCACTTCCTGATAAGGTGAAAATGTTTCCACCGCCTGCTCGTAAGCGCGTCCTTCACGCAAGAGAACGCGAGCTACCGTGAAATTCCCGGTGAATGCGCCAGGGATTGCCATTTGCTCTCGCAGGGGCGGCATCTTAGTCCACGCGTTGAACACATGGGGGATGTTCCGCTCGCCTAGGCAATCGAAATATGCTGTGTCGAGGTAAGTGCGGTTGCGGACTTCCACGGCATAGCGAAACTGATCCGGGAGCCGTGCCAGAAACGGGCGCAACTGCCTTGTGAACTCGCGAAGCGGGGTGGAGCGCGCGCCGAATTCGAAAATCAATGATGCGATGCGCTCGCGGTACGGAAACAGCGGTTCCAAGAACATCGTTTGAAACATATCGGCGTTCAGAAACCCTTCATTCGCCATCCCCGCGCGTGGTCCGTAACGGGGGTGGCGCGGAAACACTTCCGCTGTGACTTCCTCGGGCACCTTTAGTGCGAAGTGCAGTGCCGGAGGCGCAGTGGCGAAGAGGCGACGCCAGAATTCGGATGTTGGAAATTGATAGAACGAGAAATCGCCGCACACAATCGGAAATGTTTCGGCGTACTCGGCTAGGGACTCGGCTTCAAACCTCTTGTGTGAAAATCGGCCGCGCGTCTGATAACGTTCACGGGTGTAAATCTGATCCAGCCACCCTTCGTATTTCCAGGAACTCGTACCTATCCAGATATTCTGGCGAGCCAGATCGCGCAGATGGGAAGCGAGTCCGGTTCGGTTAAATGCCGGCGCAGGCGGATCAAAAAGAGAAAGGTTCACTCGCCCATCTACCAAGCGTGCGCAGAACGATTATAGTAAGGATCCGCGCCAGCCTCGATCACTCCATTTTCCAGCACGCGGATCAGCACGGGTGCGCTGCCGTTGGCGTAGCGCGAATAGAAACTCACCTTGTGGCCGCGCGCCGTCAGATCGGCAGCGGAGGCCTGCGGAAAGCGCTCGTCCAACTGCAGGTCGCCGCGATTCCAGGCGTGATTATCGAAGCTAGAAACTAAGTGGCGCGTGCCAAACCGCGGAGCTTCCACAGCGTTTTGCGCATTCAAGCGATAGTTTACAGTTGCCAGCAGAACTTGTAGCAGACCTTGCTCTTGTGTGTCCCCACCAGGGGTGGAAAGTACGGCAAACGGACGGCCATCGGCGAAGGTGACCAGCGTCGGACTCAGCGTGATGCGGGGGCGCTTTCCGGGTCCCAGTTCGTTGGGATGCCCAGGGATCAGCACGAAACTTTGCGCGCGAACGCTGAGCGGAATTCCCGTGTCACCGGCGATCACGCTTGGCAGCCACGCCCCGGAAGGCGTTGCCGAAAACATAATGCCGTCTTTATCGATCGCATCCACACAAGTGGTGTCATGCGCCATCAGAGCCGGGTCGATCTCTATATGCGCCGCCGTTTCCTCAACAGCGGGATGGCGGGCGCTCTTGCCCGGAATGGTTCCAGGCAGAAATTCCTGAGACGCCTTATCGTTAATTTGCCGCCTCCGGCCAGCCGCGTAATCTTTAGACAGCAACGTAGCCATCGGGATTTCGCTGAACTTGGGATCGCCGTAGTAGGTGTCGCGGTCGGCGTACGCTAGCTTGAGGGCCTCCGTGACTCGATGCACATAGGGCACAGAGTTATACGCGGGCGTATCTTCGAAGGCTTCCAAAATATTCAGCGTCTGGAGCATGGCAGGCCCCTGACTCCAGAATCCGGGCTTATAGACACGATATCCGCGATAGGTAGTAGAGGGGGCTTCTTCCACCTGCAGCTTAAACGCCGCCATGTCTTCATAGCGCAGCAGTCCACCGTTGGCTTTGCTGAACGCATCGATCTTACGTGCAATATCGCCGCGATAAAAATAATCTCGGACCGCATCAATAGCGGCCTGACGTGATGCTCCGGATGCCAGCGCTTTCTTTTCGGCGTCCGCCATGGCCCGCAACGATCGCGCCAGATCCGGCTGCTTAAACGTCTCACCTACGCGCACGGGGCGGCCTGCCGGCATGAAATGCTGTTTTGACGTGGGCCAGCGGCTGAAAAAGGGTGCGCTATAGTTGATGGAATTCGCGCGGATTTCATCCAGCGCGTAACCATCGGCCGCCAGCTCGATGGCGGGCGTGACGATATCGTTGAACGAAAGCGTGCCGAACTCGCGCAGGGCGAGCAACGCCGCGTCGACCATTCCGGGCACCACGGCAGGCATCAAACCCGCGCCCGGGATCACACCGCGCAACCCGCCTGGATCGGCTTCGGTTACTTCGAACGGCTGCAGAGGACGATTGCGAAACATTTCGGCGCTAGCCGACTTCGGCATGGTTCCGATTCCCGCGATGGCAAACACCTTGCCGTCTTTGGTGCGGATTAGGATGGGCGCTTCGCCACCCAGGCCGTAGTGGGAAACCTCGGTGACCGCAGCCGCAAACATGGTGGCAACACCGGCGTCGGCCGCATTGCCGCCTTTGTAATAGGTGCGCATCCCGGCTTCGGTGGCCCATTCACTGCCGGCGGCAATGGCTCCGTGCACTCCGCGAACGGGAAGGCGCAGAGGCCGCTCCAGATCGCGCTTCATTTGCGCCAAGCCGAGCGCGCCCACTGCCATGAAAACCGCAAGAACTTTGATCCGCATAGTTTTCCTTCAGCCAGACTCCGCCGTTTTTTCATGAGAACGGCAGTCAGCTTCATTATAATGGTTTCAGTATGCAGCAGCCCCAGCCACAGTCCGACCCCGGCGTAGCGGCGCCCGATCGCGAAAGTGAGCCCATGCTCTACTGCCCGGTGTGCAGCTGCCGACTGTCGGAACGCAAGTGCAAATTGTTTTGCGAGCGGTGCGGCTATTACATGTCCTGCGCGGATTACTACTGAGGCCCTATCACGAATGAGTGAACTGTCAGACTTGTTGGAACGCTACCGCCGTGGCGCGGACCTGATCGCCACGGTGACCACCGGGGCCGCCGGCAGCGAGCTAGATTTTCATCCCGGTGAAGGCAAGTGGAGCGTGCGCCAGATCGCCTGCCATCTGGCCGATATTGAAGTGATCGCGGCGGTGCGTTTCCGGCTGGTGATCGCGCAAGACAATCCAAAATTGGACGCGATCGAACAAGACGCATGGGCCGAGAAACTGGATTATTCCAGGCGCAAGATTTCACAGGCACTGGAAACACTGCGTCGCATGCGCGCGGAAAATCACGAACTGCTGAAGGCCTTGCCTCCGGAGACTCTGGCGCGTACCGGCACTCATAGCAAGCGCGGCGTGACTTCGGTGCTCGACATGGTGCGATTTTTCGCGGAACATACCGAGAATCATGCGCGCCAGATGCAAGCAGCACGCGCGGCGTATCGGGAACACAAAGCTAAACAAGCGGTGGTATGA
This sequence comes from uncultured Acidobacteriota bacterium, assembly GCA_902826605.1. Lineage (GTDB taxonomy): Bacteria > Acidobacteriota > Terriglobia > Bryobacterales > Bryobacteraceae > Palsa-187. The sequence goes on along the minus strand of CADEFM010000002.1, from coordinate 357,778 downwards.
GTTTGGCCGCGCAGTATCTCGCGGCCCAGTTGTTTTCTCGCCTCGCCCCGGTATATCGTCTAGAGAAAGGATACCTTCTTGCCTAGGAACGACGACGGCGAATATGAACTGATTTTAGGGAACCGCCAGATCATGAGCGTGTTCTTCATGGTGGCGATACTGGTGGGCTTGTTCTTCACCATGGGTTATATCGTGGGGCGCAATTCCTCGGCGGGAACGGGCGAGGTGGCAACTGTTCCTTCGGTGGAACAAAGCCCTGCGAGCACGGCCACGGCCCCTTCTGCACGCGATCTGGAGCCTGCACCGTCCCAGCGTGCGGTGGAAACTGCACCGCAACAGAGCGACGAACGGACTCCAGTCGTTGCCAAGGAAATCAGCACCGACTCTACAAAGCCGGCAGCCAAGCGCACGTCCGTAACGGCTCAACCCGTCGCAGGCAAAGCCTACCTGCAACTGGCCGCTACGTCCGAGCATGAAGCCGGGGTTCTGGTAGATGTGCTTCGTAAGAAAGGCTTCAAGAGTCTCTTTTCGGAGATCGATGAAAAGCGCGGCACCTTTCGCGTGTTGGTCGGACCTGTGGACGAAGGCGCCGCCAACAAAACGCGTGCGGACTTGCAGGACGCCGGCTTCCCCGGCAACGCGGCCATCCGCCGGACATTTTGAGTCGCGCGTTGACTCCTCCTGAGCCCGTTTCCCATTCACTCCCCTTTCGCATTCAGCCGCTAGTGAACCCGCTGCTGACCCTTGCCACGGCCGCGCTGCTGATCGTCATCTTTCCGAGACTGAGCTGGACGTGGCTCGCCCCGCTGGCGCTCGCGCCGCTGTTGATTGCCTGCGCGCGCGAAACTTCATGGAGACGGCGCTTCCTGCTCGGGTGGGGGGCGGGGGTCGTGTTCTGGTGCGGAATGTGCCCGTGGATTCAGTTCGTACTCGAGGTGCACGGAGGAATGGGCCGTTGGGGGGGCTGGGGGTGCTATGCGCTTTTCGGGCTCTATAAAGGTCTGCCGATGGCTGCGTTCGCGGTTCTGGCCGGATTCCTCATGGGGCGATGGTACGCAATTCCCGCGACCGCGGCATTGTGGGCCGGCATGGAAATGCTGCATGCATGGATGGGGTTCGCCTGGCTCACGCTAGGGAACGCCGGCATCGATATGCCACTGCCCATGCGATTGGCGCCCATCACAGGAGTGTACGGGCTATCGTTCCTGTTCGCTATGCTGAGCTGCGCGGTTGCGTCGATCGCCCTGCGGCGACGGCGTAGAGAGCTCACGTGGCTGTTCATGCTGGTACCCCTGCTGATTCTGCCGCGCGGTCCCCGGCCCACGCAAGGCGGCGAGCGAGCGCTGGTAGTTCAACCGAACTTCGACACGGAGGCCACCTGGACGGAAGAGTCCCTGCGCGAAACGGAACTGCAACTGGCGCAACTCTCGCGCGCCCGCGGCGCGACGATGATTGTGTGGCCTGAAGTTCCCGCTCCTTTTTATGAAGCCGACCCGCAATTCCGCGAATACGCCGCGCAAATCGCCCGCACGTCGGAAACGAACTTTCTGCTCGGCGTGGTAGCTTATACCCATGCCCGCCAGCCTCTCAACTCCGCGATCATGCTGGACCCCGCGGGCAATACCCTGGGCCGCTACGACAAGATGAATCTCGTGCCCTTCGGCGAATTCATACCCCCTCTGTTCAGCTTCGTCAACCGCATCACCCAGGAAATAGGCGACTTTGTTCCAGGCGCTCGCGTGGTGACGTTTCCCGTGCGGGATCGCACCGCTGGCGCGTTTATCTGCTATGAATCCGTGCTTCCGGGCTTCGTCCGTCGATTCACGCTGTCTGGAGCGAATGTGCTGCTCAATCTTTCAAACGATGGATACTTCGGCAACAGTGCCGCGCACGAGCAGCATCTGGCAATCGTGCGCATGCGGGCCGCCGAAAACCGTCGCTGGATACTGCGCGCCACCAACGACGGCATCAGCGCTACCATTGATCCGCGCGGCCGCGTGCGAGACTCGCTGGTTCCTTTCGCACGCACCGCCTCACTACTACCCTACGGCTACGAAACTACTCTGACACCGTATGTCCGGTATGGGGATTGGTTTGGCTGGGGTTGTCTGGCCATTGGTCTAGCATTGAGCCTTTGCGCGCGCTATATGCCACGGCGCGACTAAATCGCGCCTAGGAGTGCCGGATCACCAGCACATCGCCGTCTTTGACGATGTATTCCTTGCCTTCCAGCCGCAGCAAACCCTTATCGCGCACTCCCGGATAACCGTTGTGTTCGATGAGTGCTTTCCAATTCACCACCTCCGCGCGAATGAACTTCTTTTCGAAGTCGCTATGAATAGCGCCGGCTGCATCCACGGCCTTGCTGTTCATGGGGATGGTCCAAGCTCGCACTTCCGTGTCACCGGCTGTGAGGAACGACATCAGACCCAGCAGAGCATACGTAGCGGTGATCATCCGCTGCATCCCAGAACCCTTCAGCCCATAGCTGGTCATGTACTCCGCGGCATCTTCGGCTGAAAGCTCAGCTAGCTCCGCTTCGATCTTGCCGCAGATCGCCGCCACCGCAGTGCCGGGTCTGTTGGCGAAGGCGCCCGCGCGGTATTGCGCTTCTACTTCCTGCATGTGCGGGGCGTCCTTTTCATCGACGTTCAACACCAACAACATGGGTTTCTGCGAAAGAAATTGAAACCCCCGGATGCGCTTTTCGTCGTCAGAGCTGAATTCCAGACCGCGCAGAGAACGGTTGGCCTCAAGCTCCGCTTTCAAACGCTCCAACAATGCGAACTCCTGATCCAACTCCGGATTCCTAATCTTCTTGCGATCCTTGTCGACGCGTTCCATGCGCTTTTCGACCACCATCAGGTCGCTCAGGATCAGCTCCGTCTCCACATCCTCGAAATCACGCACGGGATCCACCGAGCCCTTTTCATGTGGAACCGTGTCGCTCTCGAAGACCCGCAGCACGTGCGCCAGCGCGTCGGCGACACGCAGACTCGCCAGATAGCTGGGCTCGCGCAGAGTTTCCTTCGAGATCGACGGGAAATCCAAGTATTCCACCGTCGCGAAGGTGATCTTTGGCGGCTCATAGAGCTTGGCGAGCGCGTCCACGCGCTCATCGGGCACCTTGGTGATACCGACGCGCACCTCCTGCGTGCCGACGCGCGCGGCTTCATGCACGCCGGTAAGAATCGTGAACAAACTCGTCTTGCCTACCATGGGCAGGCCAATAATGGCTGTTTTCATTGATGAACTTGTGCTTGTTTGCCAAGCGGCGCTCTCTAAAGAGGCACCTCAACCGAGGTGAGTATTTCGTCGAGGATCTTTTCCGCCGCGCCGGAAGACTGCCGTCCCACGCCCGCGCGAGCTCCGATCACCACGCGGTGCGCGAAAACCGGCACTACCATGCGTTTTACATCGTCGGGCGTAACGTAGTCCCGGCCCTCAACCGCGGCCATTGCCTGGGATGCCCGGAATAACGCCTGCGCGCCCCGCGGACTCACCCCCATGGCCAGGGCCTCGTGCTCGCGCGTGCGCTTCACGATAGCCAGCATGTAGTCGAGCAGGGATTCGTCCACAGCAATACGTGCGATGGCGTCCTGCAATTGAATCAAGTCCTCGCCGGTAATCACGGGACGAAGACTCTCCGCACCGGAGTCCGCGCTGTGACGCAGGATTTCACGCTCGGCTGCTTCGTCCGGATATCCAATGCGAATGCGCATTAGAAAGCGATCGAGCTGAGATTCCGGCAACGGATAAGTCCCGTGGTGCTCCACGGGATTCTGAGTGGCGATCACCATGAACGGTTGGGCCAGAGGGTAGGAGTGGCTATCAATAGTGATCTGCCGTTCATTCATCGCTTCGAGCAGAGCCGATTGTGTCTTGGGCGTGGCGCGATTGATTTCGTCGGCTAACAGAAAGTGGGAGAACACAGGTCCCGGTTTAAACTCGAATTCCTGCGAGTGGGCATTGTAGATGGTGACGCCCAGCACGTCGCTGGGGAGCATGTCGGAGGTGAACTGGATGCGATGAAAAGTGGAATCCACGCTGCGCGCAAGAGCGTGCGCGAGAGTGGTCTTCCCCACGCCCGGGACATCTTCAATCAACAGATGGCCGCGGGAGAGCAGGCACGCCAAGGCAAGGCGGACGACTTCCGCCTTGCCTCGAATGGCTTCGCCCAAGACCCCTTCAATATCGGCCAGTTTGGAAAGTGGGATGGGCGGGCTATAAACCGTTTCCCGCATTAAGCTTTATGATAACGAAAAATCAATTCGTAACCGGCTGAGTGATTTATTCTAGCGAGGTGCTCAACACCTGGAACTCAAACCGTTCCGGCGGCAGTGAACTGACGGGATTCGGCGTGAGGCTCGCCCAAGTGTGATAAGCCGAATTCGCGACTGTTGAATGCAAATAAAACAAAAACTGTTCGGAGAAACACTTCAGCGGAGGTGGCTGCCGGAACGTCAGGCGCATTCCGACGGCTTTTTCGATTTCCACACCGCCGGTCTGCACAGCCTTGTCCTCGAGCAAAGTAACGAAGCTCGATCGCGCCGCGTGCGGCCACAGGTCCGGCCTCAGCAGATTTCGCAGGTCCATCCGGCTTCCGAACGTCGATTCACATTGGCGAATCCATTCCAGAATCCCATCGCCCCATTGCCAATGCTGCACGACACCTAGGTATTGCTCGACAAGATTTACCGCCATATCCATGCGACGGCGCTGGGCGTCGAGACTCGCAAGATCCGGATTCGAACCGCTAATCTGATCCGGTTGCAGAGGAATCAGATCTTCCTGTTCGATGAGCGTGCTGGCCATCTCCATGACGCGATCCAGCCTGCGCACCCCGTGCGTCATCCGTACAAGCAGAGGCGGCAATTCATGGGTTCGCGTCCCTGGAACTTCGACGAAACTACGATCGCCAAATATCTCCATAGCTTGGTGCCTTGCCCTTCAGATCGGTATTTACTGAAAAACCTGCACTGCTGTTTAGATGCCGCCACACCCACCCAGGTTGCATAACCCCACTTTAGTACCAATAGCTTGGGCGTTTCCAGTGCCGCGCCTGCGCCATCCGCCGTATTTCCACGTAATCCTGCCGTGCACGCGGTCTGCCGTGGAAAGACTTACACTGAGACCAGGAGGCCATCTTGGCCCTTATCTTTTTGCTTGCGGTGCTTTTTCTTGTAATTGGGTTGATCGCCCTATTCGTATTCCCGCCTAGCCGCTGGGCGTTTTTTTCGACTAAGGGCGATCCGCGGAAAAAGTAGCGGTCGAACCCGGCCATGAAGAGGAACATTCTCAGCGTCCCGATGGAACGCGTGGAACAGGGCGCCTCCAAACCGAGCCAGGACTTAGTGGCGGTCGAAGATCCTCTGCAAATTCGCCTGGGTGATCGCGACGTCGCCATCACTATGCGAACGCCCGGTCAGGATCGCGAGCTGGCAGCCGGGTTTTTGCTCAGCGAAGGTATTCTACAAAGCCGCGATCAAATTGAATCGATCTCCGAGGACGAGCGTGGAACCGTCACCATCATCCCTTCCGCCAGCGCACCCATCGATTGGGAACACCTTGCGCGCAATTTCTATGTGACGTCGAGTTGCGGAGTTTGCGGCAAGGCGTCCATCGACGCACTGCGTTCTGCAGGTTGCCGCGCCCTGCCCCGCGGACAGTTTCAGATCAGCGCTCAAACGCTCTCGACGCTTCCTCAAAAACTACGCGCCGCTCAACCTGTGTTCGAGCATACCGGGGGTCTCCACGCGGCCGGATTGTTCAATGCGGCCGGCGATCTGCTTGCATTGCGCGAGGATGTGGGCCGCCATAACGCCGTGGACAAACTTTTCGGTTCGGCATTCCTGGAAAACCGCCTGCCTTTGAGCGAACACGTTTTGATGCTGAGCGGACGCGTCAGTTTTGAACTCGTACAAAAAGCCTTGATGGCCGGCATTCCGATGGTGGCTGCGGTGGGGGCTCCCTCCAGCCTGGCCATTGAAACCGCGCTGCGTTTTGGCATCACGCTGGTGGGTTTCCTCCGCGATGCTCGGTTCAATATATATTCGGTTCCCGAGCGTTGCGACTATCGCGTCTTCAAGACCGTTCCAGGCACCGGCTCGAAGTGAATCGCGCGAGTTAGGCCGCGCACACCGCGTTGGCTTGCCGATGGCGTGTCGTACTCCACCCATATCTCCACCGCTGGCTTCTGCGGCCCGCATACCATCTCCAGTTGCTTAGCCTCTGGCAATCCCGTGATTCGCACACGCTCAACTGAATCCATCAGAAATGCGATGCGTTGTTTCCCAGCCAGCAATATCAAGCGCGGAGGTATGGACGAGCAATCGAAATCCACAAACGATCCGCTCACATAAGGACGGACAGGCTGTCTAGGAGGCGCTCCCGCTCCCGCGAGCGGAAGAGTCAGTACAGCCAGCCACCTAAGACGGCGTTTCATATCCTAAGCGCCCTGCGGGGCCACTACTTCGTGGGAGGCCCCTCGGCCGCGTCCTTCACTTCGGCGATCCAGTACTCCAGATCGGACACTATGATCTTCGCCTCGATTGTTTCGCCAACTTTCAGTTTGGCGAATTCATTTTGATCTTTGATGGGGTATTCCATGGTCATCGCCTCCATCCAGCCATCGATTTTCTCGTGAGCGACTGTGGCGAGATGCGCCTGGGGGTCCAAGGCCTTGATCTCGCCGCGCATAATGTATTCCTTGGGCGGAGACTTTGGGGTGGGCTTGCGCATGCACCCTGTGAGTAACATGGTCAAGGCAACTAAGACGGCTGCGAATTTCATAATCTGTTGCCAGTCTAGCAGGCGCATGAATTCAAGGCAGGTGCACCACATCGCGTTCGCGACCATGTGTCGCGTGCAGCGTTGGAACAGGTCATAGGCAAGAAGAACGTGTAGCCCCGGCTCAGGACAACTCCGGCATTTTAGACACTCTTGGAGCAACGTTAGGTCTTCCCGCAGCGCGCGATGCCTTCCGATAGTGGCAACCAGAGCCCCGAGCGAGCTTGTAAAAGAGATGACGCCCGTCAATCGCGATATCATGTGAAGCGGTCCGTACATGCTCTTGTTGCTCGTCCTGTTTGCGGGTAGCGGTTGCGCTGCGCTCATCTACGAAGTGGTCTGGTACCAATTGCTGCAACTGGCGATCGGGTCCACGTCTGTCTCCCTCGGGATACTTCTCGCCACTTATATGGGAGGACTCTGTATTGGCAGCGTGTGGTTGCCGCGCTCGCGCTGGGCGCGAGCGCATCCGCTTCGCGTCTACGCGGCGCTTGAAACTGGCATCGCCCTCTTTGGTTTGCTAGTGCTATTCATCTTGCCGCTGGTGAACCGAGCATATCTGGCAGGCGTTACGACGGGACTTCCCGGAATGTTGCTCCGGGGACTGCTCGCCGCGGCATGCATGTTGATCCCGACCATCCTGATGGGCGCTTCTCTGCCAGCCATCGTCGGGTGGGTAGAAGCCCAACACACTACGTGGTGGGGTCTGTTATACGCCGCCAACACGGTTGGCGCAGTGGCGGGATGCTTAATCGCTGGCTTCTATTTGCTTCGCGTTTACGATACGTCGGTGGCCACATATGCAGCGGTTGCGATCAATCTGCTGGTAGCAGGCGTTAGCCTGATGGTCGCCGCTCGAAAAACTCCCGAGGCTCGAACACCGGATAAAAGTGAACCGGATGCGCCCACTTCGAACCGTTGGCCGATCTACTTCACCATCGCGCTCTCCGGCGCGTGCGCGCTCGGCGCTGAGGTAGTCTGGACGCGTGTCATCGGATACTTGTTCGGCGTTACTGTCTACGCCTTCGCGATTATTCTGGCGGTGTTTCTGATCGGCCTAGCCATCGGCAGCGGAATTGGCTCGCTCGCGCCGGGCCAAATGAATCCGCGCGCGGCGCTCGGATGGGCGCAGGTCCTGGTGACCGCCGGTATCGCGTGGACCTCGTACATGATCACGGATTCCCTGCCCTTCTGGCCCATCGACGTTATGCGCTACCAGTCGCCGTGGCACACCTTTCAACTCGATTTCGTACGCGCGATGTGGGCCATTCTGCCCCCAACTCTGATGTGGGGCGCGAGTTTCCCGCTCGCTTGCGCGGCCGCGGCATCCGGCAGCAAGCATTACGACTCCGGACGGATCGTCGGCTCAGTGTACGCCGCCAATACACTCGGCGCCATCGCCGGAGCGCTGGTTGTGAGTCTGTGGTTGGTTCCGTGGATCGGCACCCAAGGTACGCAACGGGCTCTGCTGGTGGCTTCCGCACTCAGTGGCTTGTTCGTATTGTGGCCGCCCTGGAATCGGCGTGCATGGAAGCAGGCAGCCGCGCTGGGCACTGCAATGGTTGTGGCCGGGTTGCTTGCATGGACCATCCATCCGGTTCCAGGCAAATTGATTGCGTACGGCCGGCAGCTGCCGCGCTTCGCCGATGCGTCGAAAATTATCTATACGGTGGAGGGCCGCAATTCCTCCGTGGCAATTGGTCAGTGGCCTGACGGTTCCATTGAAATCGACGTCAACGGCCACATCGAAGCCACCACCTTGAATTTCGACATGAAATTGCAACGCATGGTGGGCCACTTGCCGGGATTACTGCATCCCGATCCGAAAACCATCCTAGGCATTGGATTTGGAGCGGGCGTCTCGGCCGGCACATTCACGCGCTATCCGGGTATTGAGCACATCACCATCTGCGAGATTGAGCCGGTGATTCCACCGACATCCACGCGGTATTTCGCGCAGCAGAACTATGAGGTGTACAACAGTCCTAAAACGCACGTCGTGTTCGACGACGCGCGCCACTATTTGATGACAACAAATGACAAGTTCGACATCATCGCGTCGGACCCGCTGGACGTTTTCGCCAAAGGCACCGCAGCGCTCTACACAAAAGAATATTTTGAATCGGTCAAGCGGCACCTAAATCCCGGCGGCTACTTCACGCTGTACGTCCCGCTGTATGAAACTGATATGGCTACCATCAAGAGCGAGCTTGCAACGTTCTACGATGCCTTTCCCAACGGAACCATCTGGGCCAACACGCGCGATGGACGCGGGTACGACATGGTTTTCCTGGGTCAGGTGGAACCTCTCAGCGTCAATGTCGACCAACTCCTGGCCCGCGCGGCCCGGCCTGACTACGCGCCGGTCATCGCCTCGCTGCGCGAAATCGATGTGAGTACCGTGGAAGCGCTGCTGTCCACGTACGCAGGAAACCACGCTGACCTGGAAGAATGGCTAAAAGACGCGGTTATCAATCGCGATAAGGATCTGAAGCTGCAATACATGGCTGGCTGGGGAATCAACTCTAATTTGCAGGACGACATTTATCGTGAATTGATGTCGCGCCGTGCACGTCCCAGCGGTTTGTTCACGGGTTCAGCGCCGGCGGTGCAGTCCTTGATGAACGCGATCAACTACGCGGGCGGCGGCTTTCGGACACACTAGCCGACAGGCTCCATGACAGCAGGCACACATGAGAAAGCTGTCCGATCGTCAGCTTCGTGTGGCTGGCCTAAAATGGTCTTTTGCTCTCAATCGACAAGAATGATGCTCCCATGATGATTCCGCAAGGACGCCGTTATGAAATAGCCGTTTTCCTTTTCTGCGTGGCGCTCCTAATATGGCAGCTTTATATTCCACCAGCACTTGGAACGGCGGATACCAGCGACTCCGCAAAACTGATCGGCCGCTATTGCATGGGGCCCGCTGCACCGGCAGAGTCTCCTTTTTTCGACTTCGTCACCTTTCGATACGCGCGCGGTCCAGGATATTGCTGGAATAGCGAAATGCCAACCTCCGCGCATTTACCCTTGGCTGCAGCCCTGGGCCTGGAGACGCTGATGGCGTCCGGTGGAATTTTCGATGTGCGCGTCCTGGGAGCCGTTTACTCGCTTTGTTTTCTCGCCGCACTGGCGGGTCTATTGCAACTTCGAAGACACTCCGGCCGGTTGGGCCGCCAGCTGTTGCCGGCGGCCGTGGTGCTTTGCTTTGTGAATGCAACCTACCTTCCGTGGTTCAATAGCTTCTACTTCGATACCGCATCCTTCGTGTTTCTGCTGATGAGTGTAGTCGCTATTTGCCGTATCACTGTGCGTGGCCCAAGCCGGTCCAGGGACTATGCGCTCGCGGCTATATGCGTGATCTTGTTTACCACGTCTAAATCGCAACATTCACTTCTGGCTTTGGCGGCAATTCCCTGCCTGTGGCGGCCGAGCGCGGAGGCCAGCAATGCCACGCCGCTCACTCGTAGCACGTGCTGTCTGATCGCCGTCATCGCGATAACATGGCCGTGGATTTCGGTGCCGCTTTCCTACAGAACCACAGGTCTCTACAACGCGCTGTTCTATCGCGCCCTGCCGCATTCAAGCAACCGCGAGGCAGCACTCGCCGAATTTGGAATCGGTTCGGAGTATCTTCCCCACGTCGGCCAGCATGCCTTTGAGCCCCATTCACCCTTAAACGATCCAACGCGCGCGCTCTATCTGGAACGGCGGCTGACGGTGCCGAAGATGGTCCTGTACTACGCCAGGCACCCAGGCGTAACGTGGCATGCGCTATTGCAGGCTCTAACCGAAGGGTCGCTGCTGCGGGCGCGCATGACGATTGGACGGAACGAGTTCCGACTCGGCAACTACGCCTACGCGACAGGATATCCGCCGGGGTCCCAGAGTCACTTCCTGGACGTCTGGACGACGGTGAAGACGGCACTCTTCGCGTGGAGACCTCGCGTCTATCTTGGTTATATGCTTGGCTTACTGGGAACGTTGTGGTTTCTGATTCTCAGGAAACCACCGTACCGGAAAAAACAAGGCGCCTTGCTGTGCGCTTCGCTGACTAGTATGATTTTTCTCGCACTGTTTCTGGTTCTGTTCGATGGGGTGGACACAGGACGTCATTTGTTCTTGTTCAATTCCCTGCTCGATATTTGTGCATGCGCGATTGTTGCGGTCATTTGATCCTGGCATGACTGTACAGCCGTGCTGGAAAACACGCTAATATGTGTCGGGGGATAGCCATTGATGTGCAGCCATACGCATACTCATCACCGCTCTAATGACGACCACTCTTATCCGGAACAGCTCGGCGTTCCTCATTCTCATCGCCGGGATTTTCTTCAGTTGCTAGGCCGCTCCTTGGCTGGGGCCTCCTTGCTGGAAGCGGGCTTCTTCCGCGCCACGGTGGCGCGTGCGCAATCGCAAGGGGCCACCGAACGGATGTTTGATATTGAAAAAGTGGCAGACGGCGTCTTTGCTGCATTGGCTCATCCGGCGGCCATTACAAACTGCAATGCCGCGATCTTCGTCAATTCGGATCATCTGGTTGTTGTGGATGCGCATTCCAAACCTTCGGCGGCGGCGGCGCTGATCGCGCAAATTAAACGCGACGTGAGCACCCTGCCGGTGCGATACCTGGTGAACACTCACTTCCATTACGATCACACGCAGGGAGATCCGGCCTACAAAAAGCAGGGTGTGAAAATCATCGCGAGTGAAATGACTAAGCGCCTGATTCAGGAACATTCGCGAAATCGATTGAAGGACTCGCTGGATGGAGTCGCGCCGATGCTGGACGTTTTGCGGAAACGGCTGGCCAAAGCCACAGCCGCGGCGGATCGCAATTGGTGCAACGATCAGATCCGCCAGCTGCAATCGTACGTGACTGAGATGAAGGCATACGCCCCGGAACTGCCTGACATCACTTTCGAGAAGACCTACGTACTGCGGGATAGAGCCCAGGAACTGCATCTCGAATTCCGTGGCCGCGCTCACACCGGGAGCGACGTAGTTGTGTATTCACCGCAGCGCCGTGCTGTGGCGACCGGCGACATGATCAGCGGCTTCCTTCCTGCCATGGGCGATGGTTATCCGCGTGAATGGCCTGCCAGTATCGATTCCGTTGGACAAATGGAATCGCAGTTCCTCCTCACCGGACACGGGCCGGTGCACCGCAATCACGACCGGCGTATTCAGCTCCGTAACTACATCGCTGAACTCACCGGCATGGTGGACGCTGGAAAGCGTGCAGGCAAGACCAGTGTGGACTTGCAGAAAACGATCACAGTGGCGTCGTTGAAGTCAATGCAAGCGAACGGCTACGCGAAGTACGTCAGCGACAATCTCAACAAGTTTACGGTGTATCTGGGGAACAAGACACCGCTCGAAGACCGCCTGGTTGGAAACGTCGACGCCATTTATAAGAATCTAGATCGAGCGTGATCGCCGCTTAAGGGCCGACGTCCCGATAGGGATCCATGTGGTAGTCGATAGGATTACTAAGATTGTACCTAACGTAAAGTGGACCATCCGCAAGGCTCGTTAGTAGTCTCTCTGCGTCCTGCACCTGCTGGAATATTTCCTCATAATAGCCCGCAAGGGTCTCCCCGGATACACGATACGTGAACCACATTTGTACTTGGGGAACGTTGCCGTCGCCAGCGTATACAAATTGGATGTGACCTTTTGTGAAAGTCGCCGGAGTCACCGGCCACCGGTTGACGGCTCGGCGGCGCAGCCACGCTCCGCTGCATTTCCACACCGCCAATCCTAGCAATCCACCAATAACGAGAGCAGTAGTCGCCGATGTCGCACTCATGACAGATTCACTTGCGATACGGCGGAGCAATCGGCGAACGCGAATAGCTCCGAATCAACCATCCCTTCCCTGGCTATTGTCATCGAAAAAGAATATCACGTGCATCCACTGCAGATTCAATGCCGTCCGCCTGTGCAGCACGCGTTCGTACACGAACGGGTTTGAGGCTTCCCTGCTACATTGATAACAATGGTCGTTGAAATCGACGGAGTACCTCTGCACCTCGCGCACCCGGATGAGATTTCCGTCACCTGGGTGGGCCAGGATGAGGTCATGCGCCAATTGTTGGCAGCGTGGCTGGTAATTGATTCACGCGACATACCGATGAATCCGCGCCTCATCGGAAAGCCAGGCGTCGGCAAGACTACTCTGGCTTACGCGGCGGCGCAGCGCCTGGGGCGCGAAGTTTACATCATGCAGGCCACAGTGGACACGCGCCCCGAGGATCTCTTGGTGACGCCAGTGATCGAGGGTGAAGCTCGACTGCGATACGTGGCATCACCGCTGGTGACGGCAATGCTGCGCGGCGGCGTCGCCATTTTGGACGAAGGCAATCGCATGAGCGAAAAGAGCTGGGCCAGCCTCGCGCCTCTGTTGGACAACCGGCGGTACGTGGAGTCGATTGTGGCTGGAATCAAAATCAAGGCGCATCCTTTATTCCGCATTGTGGCGACCATGAATGATGACGCGAGCACGTTCGATCTTCCCGAGTACATTCATTCGCGTTTGCAACCTCAGATTCTGATCGATTTTCCGGAACGCCATGAAGAACTGGCGATTCTGAAGGAGAATTTGCCTTTCAGCGACGATCACATTCTCAATTACGTCACCGACTTTCTGCAGCAGGCGCACGCTGCCGACGAGCGTTACACTGCTCGCGATGGCATCAACATCGCCCGTTTCGCCATGAAGTTGGAGCATCAGAATTCGGAACAAGACGGCACGGGCCAGACACGCGGAGAATTGCTGCGCACGGCCATCGTGCAAACGCTGGGTGAGGAAGCCCTGCGCTATGCCGGTCGAAGCTGACCTTACGGCGGGCAGCCTGCAGCGTGGATCGCTGCGCTATTTTCCGGTGGTTCCCGGCCGCGTCGAATTCGCCATCGCGGTGCGCCAGTTGCTGCTTTCCGAACGTCCGTCCGCAGTGGCCGTGGAGTTGCCTCTATTCCTGGAACCACTGTACCGGCGCGCGCTGGCGCGGCTCCCAGAAATCTCCGTGATCCTGTATCACGATGACTCGTCATCCGGCGACGACGAGCGCGCTCTCTACGTTCCCGTGGAGCCGTGTGATCCATTCATCGAAGCCTTGCGGACCGCAGCGGAGATCGACGCTCAGGTTATGTTCCTGGAGCCGAATTCCGCCGAACGGCCGCATTTGCCGGATACGTATCCCGATACCTACGCGATCCAGAAGATCGGCTTCGACAAGTACGTGGAAGCATACCGCGTATATCCGCAGGTAGCCACCGAGGAAGTCACGGCCCACGCCTCGGCCATGGCGTGGAAGCTCCAGGGCTCCGATTCGAATTTGAAGACCATCGTGGTGGTTGCGCTAAACATGTTGGATCCTCTGCTTGACGCGATGGAGACTCCGCAGCCAGAACCGGCGCGCGGGAAGCGCCACGAGCCGCAGTTGCTCAATCCGCATCCCGATTGTCTCGCGGAGATCACCATCGAGTACCCATATTTGCAGGAGCGCTACGAATTTCATCGTTTGGGGATGATGGCGAACGAACCCACGTCACAACTTGACCGCCCCCGCGTCCAGATAGACTTGCTGCGCGAAGCTGAAGGCAAATATCGGGAGACCACCGGTGAAAAACTCTCCCATTGGCAGCGCCGCATGATCGCGCGATTCACACGGAATCTGGCACAGATTTCCGGCGACCTGGTGGCTAACGTGTACGACTTGGCCGTGGCGGCGCGCTCCATAGTGGACGACAACTATGGCTGGGAAGTATGGTCCATGGCGAATCGGTACCTCGTCCAGCATGAGGTCTCCGAGATCGAGACCGCGCGGCTGAGTGCGAGCGAAATATGGATCAATACCAAGAAGCTGCGCATCCGCCGGCGTCTGCCGCGTCCTAAACAGCGGCTAAAACCCAGCGGACTGCGTCCGCGCAAACGCGAGAAGACGCCGGGGGAATGGGCCAAACAAACCAGTGGTGAAGCTATCTGCTCCTATCCTCCCGAAGATCTCGTGATCGAAGAGTATGGCCGTTTCCTCAAGCAGAAGGCCAAAGCGATGCTTTCGGAAGATCGCGTCCGCGTAGAGCCTTTCACCACATCGATTCTGGACGGTATCGACATCCGTGAGACTATTCGCAATTGGCATCGCCGCAAAATCTTCGTGCGTAACGTGGATCGCCTGGCTGGCCAAGCGGGCGCGGTGGTCGTCATTTTCGATGAAGACCCGGAAGATCGTTATACCTACTTGACTACGTGGCTGGGCGAGCATCAGAACGAATCCGACATGGCATTTTATTCCACACACCCCTTCGATAACATCGTGGGACCTGGTATCGGTCGAGGCGAATACGGAGGCTTGCTGATGACGCTGCCGCCTCGGAGGCTCTTCGACGTATGGTCTGACCCGGATTACCAATTCGCGGAAACCAAACCGGAGAGGCTTCTCATGGCCGCGCTCGATTATTCGGTGGAGCGACTGGTGGTGTACGTAGCCGCGAAGCCTCCACGGTCGATCTTTAAATCCATCGCCAGCCATTTGGGCAGGAAGATATTATATGTTCCGATTGGTGCGCTGTCACCCACCAAATTGAAAAAGCTGCGCGTGGTACACGTGCTGGATAGCTATGCCCGCAGGGCGGAAGCCAAGGAATATATCTGGTAGCCGATGGCCTACGCGATTCCCACGGAAGAGAGCGGGACTTCCAGTGGCAGCCCCACGTATTGTTCGGCCAGGCTAGTCATGGCGGCGCGGCTGCCGGTCAGGTAGTCGAGATCCGCGATCTGGCGCTGCCGGTCGAACGGATTTCCGTCCGGGAAACGGTGCAGCGTCGAAGTCATCCACCACGAAAAACGCTGCGCTTTCCAAACACGCCGTAAACATACATCGGAGTAACGATCAAGCCATTCCGTGCTGCCGCCGCGATAGAATTCGCGCAGAGCTCGCGCCAGAACCAGCACGTCCGACGCCGCCAGATTCAGGCCTTTGGCGCCGGTAGGCGGCACGATGTGCGCGGAGTCTCCGGCCAGAAACATGCGCCCGTGTCGCATGGGAGCGGCCACGAAACTTCTCATGGGCGTGACGCCCTTTTGGATGATCGGCCCCACATTGGGTTTCCATCCATCCTTCGTCGCCATGCGCGCTAGCATCTCATTCCAAATGGCTTCGTCGGACCAATGGGCAATGTTCTCCTCCGGTGGCACTTGCAGATATAAGCGCGTTATCGTGGGTGACCGCATGCTGAACAGCGCGAACCCACGTTCATGGTAGGTGTAGACCAGCTCTTCCGAAGAGGGTGAGGCCTCCGCCAGAATGCCAAGCCAGCCGAATGGGTAGGAGCGCTCGTAGAAAGTGAGCGTTCCGGAGGGGATCGACGGTCGGCAAATGCCGTGAAAGCCATCGCAGCCGGCGATGAAGTCGCAGGTCAATTGTTCGTCACGGCCGTTCGAGCGATATGTGATTCTAGGACATTCCGAAGTTACGTCGTGTACGGCGACATTCTCCACTTCAAAATGTAGCGGACGGCTGGTGACAATGCGCGCGTCGATCAGATCCTTGACCACCTCATTCTGTCCATAGATGGTAATGGCTTTGCCGCCTGTATGCTCGGCCATATTGATATGGTGCCGTTCGCCCTGGAAGCTTAGATATAAACCCTCGTGACGCAAGCCTTGAGCCTGAAGGCGGGCACCCACGCCCATCGCGCTCATGAGTTCGACAGTGCCTTGCTCCAGCACGCCTGCGCGCACCCGGTCAATCACGTATTCGCGGCTGCGGTTTTCAAGGATGACGGAATCGATTCCGTTCAGATGCAGCAGATGGCCCAGCAACAGACCGGCAGGTCCGGCGCCCACGATGCCGACTTGAGTGTGCATGTCCAGTCTCGAGATATCGCGATCACGCCCGTCTCTACAGTTTCTCCGCGATCACTTTTGCTTGCAGAAATTGAAGCAAGTAGTCGGGGCCACCGGCTTTAGAGTCCGTGCCCGACATGTTAAAGCCCCCAAACGGGTGTGCACCGACCATCGCGCCCGTGCATTTACGGTTGATGTACAGATTTCCCGCAAAGAAATCCTCACGCGCCTGTCGGATCTTTTCAGGATTGCGAGTGTAGACCGCGCCGGTTAACCCGTACTCCGTGTCATTCGCCAATTCGATGGCGTGGGTGAAATCGCGTGCGCGGGTTACCGCCAGCACTGGGCCGAAGATCTCTTCCTGGAAGATACGCGCTGTGGAATCGACGCCCGCGAAGATGGTGGGCTGTAGGAAATAGCCGTCTCCGTTTGTCGTGGCGCCGCCTGTTACCAACCGTGCCTCCGCTTTGCCTGTTTCGATATAGCGCAGAATGTTTCTTTGTGCGCCCGCGCTGATCACAGGCCCCATGAAGTTCGCGCGATCTTCCGCTGGTCCAACCGTGAATGCGGCCACTCGGGTTCGCAGTTTGTCCAGGAACTCGCTATATACAAGATCATCCACAATGACGCGTGAACAAGCCGAGCATTTCTGTCCCTGATAACCAAAAGCCGATTGCGCGACGCCCGCCACGGCGGCGTCAATATCCGCTTCCCGATCCACAACGATAGCGTCTTTGCCGCCCATTTCCGCAATTACCCGCTTGATCCAAATCTGCCCCTTGCGCGGTTTCGCCGCCAGCTCATTGATGCGCAACCCCACCTCGCGCGATCCCGTAAAGGATACGAAGCGCGTCTTGGGATGTTCCACCAGCAGATCGCCGATGACCGAACCGCTCCCCACGCACATCGCGAAACTGCGCGGCGGAAACCCGGCGGCATGCAGCACCTCGGCCAGTTTCTGCGCGATGGTAGGCGTTTCACTGGACGGCTTGATCACCACTGTGTTCCCCGCCACTAGCGCCGCCACGGTCATGCCGGTGAGGATGGCAAGTGGAAAATTCCACGGCGGAATGATCACGCCCACGCCCAAGGGAAGGTACACCATATCGCCGTGCTCCCCAGGAAGTTGCACCAATGCTTCGGGCGACGCAAATTTCATCATCTGCCGCGCGTAATATTCGCAGAAATCGATAGCTTCGCCGACTTCGGCCTCAGCCTCGGGCCAGGTCTTCCCCGCCTCAACCACAAGCCAGGCGTCAAATTCGAGCTTCCGCTCGCGAATCAGCGCGCCGGCCCGCATCACTAACTCAGCGCGATGCTGTGCGGTGGTTCGAGCCCATTCCGGGAAATACGCGTGCGCATCCTCAATGGCGCGCGTTGCGAGTTCGACAGTTGCCTTATGATGGCGACCCACTACTTCCGAGGGATGGGAAGGATTGACGCTTGTCAGCAAGTCGCCCGTGCGGTGCTCCGCTCCCGCGATCCACAACGGATACTCCCGGCCGGAATGGGAGGTCACATGGCGCAGGGCGCTTTCCGCTTCGGCCCACACCTCGGGCTTCGAAAAGTCCAGGTAAGGCTCATTGACGAACGCCGCGGCCAAAGCCGAGGCGGGTGTCACCCGCGAACCATTTTCCGGCCCTTCTCGAACAACTCAGCGGCCTCATCGGCCACACTACGGCCTTTTTCGTACAGGTCCCGGCTCTTTTCATACAGGTCGCGTCCGCTATCGCTGAGCGCTTCGCGGCCTTCCCGGACTCTCTTGCCGAGCACGCGTCTCGTCCGTTCGCCCGATTGCGGGGCATACAGAAGCGCCGCGGAGGCGCCTACCGCCGCGCCAAGCAAAAACCAAATCAACTTGTCGCCGTGTTCTTGTTCCATGGTTTCATTTTACCGCCCCGGGATGGCTGCGGGTCCGTTATCCTCAAAGCATGGACTCAACCCCGAACCCGTCGCACGATATGGACTTGGTGACCGTCTTTCAATTGGCAGAAGGCGGCACGGAGGAAACCGAAGTTCTGATGGTCAAGCAGTTGTTGGAATCGAATGGAATTGCCACTGTATTGGTCGGCGATTCACCGATGCCAAATCTGGCCGAAGAGATCCGCGTTACCGCCAAAGATGCAGACCGCGCACGGGCATTGATCGCAGAGGCCCTTTCGGTGGGTTCGGCCGGCGCCGAGGAAGCCGAAGCCGGTGAGCTTCATTAACTAACGGTTCAAAGTATAGGCGGTGCGCGTTCGAACCACCGTCTTCGTTGACCCGGGCGTCGTGACCACCACCTTGAGCTTCCGGGATTTTGAATATTGATCGGGCCGGGGCGGCGTGTACGCAATGGTGTAACTGGAGCGAATATCCTGGGCGATACGAACACAAATGGAATCGAGTTCCCCGATGCCCCTCGGCGTGAAAATCTCCCCACCGCTCATGCGAGAGAGACGCCGAAGCACGCGAGGTTTATGCTCCGGGTCGTGAGGCTCAAATATATTCACGGCATAGACCGTCGCACCGGAATTTTGAATTGTATCGATAGCTTCGCCTAACTTGTGGTCGCTATTGTTGTCTCCACCATCGCTAATGAGCAGCAGCGCTTTGTTTTCCCATTTCCCTTTTGCAAGGTGCGCGGCCCCCAAAATCAGAGCATCGTATAATGCAGTTCTGCCTTCCGCTCGCCGCGCTAGTAAGGCCGATTTCAATTGTTCGGGATCGTTTGTGAAATTGAGATGAGATGGGAGCCCGCTGAAGGCCCGGTCATTAAAGTGAATCACGAACATTTCATCATCCGGATGGCTGGCTCCCATGAACGCAAGGGCAGCTCTCGCCACCTCGCTTTGTTTCGTGCGCATACTGGCGCTCGCATCCACTAGGATCCCTACTGTGACAGGCCTTTCTTCCACCGAAAACTGTTTGATGCTTTGTAATTGACCGTCTTCGAAAACCTTAAAGTGTTCCGCTCTTAAACCTTTGATGTTTGCGCCGTGAATATCCTGGACACCCACGTTCAATACAACGAGTTGGGCCGCGGCATAGAGCGTAAAGTCTTCTTGTGGCTCCGCGCTCCCGCCTGAGCCAGTCGCGATTGCCAAGGTAATGGCGAAAGACATGAGTCGCATACAAAAGCATAAGACAGAACGCGACAAAGCAGCTCGTCTCATGTCCGTGAGGATACCGCTATAGGCGGCGTTGCACAAGATCTAACCCAGGGGCTCCGATCATCCATAGAATCCCGTTTTTAGAGCGAACAAGCAAGAGCGGCTGCGGCCCGCAAAAACAGTTTTCCCAATAAGCTTATGCATGTTGCAATCTGCTTCCGCAACTGATTCGTGTTCGCCGGACTACAACGTTGAAAATGCAATTTTAGGGCCAGCCGTATCCACTGAACACATGGGACTTTGAATCATGTGCACCCGAACGAAGCGGCACAACATGGGAAATAGTTCCTGCATGAAATGCGCATGGCAACAAAAGAGGCGAGGACTTCCGTCCTCGCCTGAGTGCAGAAACGTCCCGGCTAACGGCTCGAATACGCGTCTTCGGGGAACGTATCCAGCCATTCATTTGCCTGCGCTTGAGCCTTTTCCTTTTGGATGCCGTAGCGCTCCTGCAGCTTTCCTACCAGCTTGTCTCGGGATCCGCTGATATAGTCCAGGTCATCATCGGTAAGCTTTCCCCATTGCTGCTTCACGGACCCTTTGAATTGCTTCCACTTGCCTTCCATTTGATCCCAATTCATCGCGTTGTCCTTTCTTCTAGTAAGGCGCCGGCCTGGAGCGGCCGGGTTCCCCCATTCACGTGCAGTTGAGGTGCCAGCGCAGGAACTGTCACATTCGCCCCTGTTCCCACGGGTGAGGCGGCTTTTGCACGTTCCTTGACCGGCGCATCTGGGGGCCACCGCGATTGCGCATTCAACGGAATACGCAGCGTAATCACGTGAGTACCGCCGTCATCGGCGAGTTGTACCGTATCGCCGGCGATTGCGGCGCTCCCGTCGATTACAATCATGGGTGACAAGATAGTCGGATCTCTCTCTACGCGAATGTCATACACCGCGGAGCGATGACGATACACGATTTCGAACCCAGGCCATTCTTCCGGTATCGCTGGGCGCAGAGTGAGCGAATCGCCGCGCAAACCGAATCCCAGTACTTCTTCAATCCAGACGCGATACATCACTCCGGCAGAACCGGTATACCAGGTCCAGCCGCTCTGTCCCACCCTCCCTTCCGCGGATGACACATCGGCTGCGGCAATGTACGGCTCGCCGCGATAAAGCTCGGCGTCCTTGGGACTACGGCTATGCTCCACTGGATTCATCATTGTGAGCAACCGGACCGCTGCGCCACCCTCACCCATGCGGGCCCATGCCGTCGCCATCCACAGCGCGCCGTGCGTGTACTGGCCGCCGTTCTCACGCATACCCGGTGGGTAGCCCATGATGTAACCAGGATGGGGGCTGGAGTGATCGAAAGGAGGCGCGAACAACCGCACCAGCTTGGCGTCATCGTCCACCAGAATGCGCTCGGCGGACTCCATGGCGCGCCGGCTACGTTCGACCGGCGCCGCTGCCATAACCGCCCAGGACTGAGCGATGGAATCGATACGCGCCTCCGCATTTGTGTGGGACCCGAGAGGAGTGCCGTTGTCGAAAAACCCCCGCAGGTACCAATCGCCGTCCCAGCAGGATGCCTCGACCGCATTTTTCAACGCCAGCGCCCGGGCTCGCCAATCCGCAGCAAGCGTTGCATCCCTGGCCTCAATACGAGGGGCAAACGAGTCAACAACAGTGCACAGAAACCATGCGAGCCACACGCTTTCTCCCCGGCCCTCGATTCCCACTCGATTCATCCCGTCATTCCAATCGCCCGTGCCGATCAACGGAAGACCGTGGACACCCAGCTTCCACGCCTGGTCAATCGCCCGGCGGCAGTGTTCCCACAGGGGTGCGGCGTGCGCCGAAATCGGCGGTATGAAAAGCCGTTCGTGCTCGTTTTCCTTTAGCGGTTCACCATCCAGGAAAGGGACCTCTTCATTCAAAATTGCTTCATCGCCGGTAACAGCCACATAGTGCGCCACGACGAACGGCAGCCACAACAAATCGTCGGAACAGAGGGTACGGACGCCCATCCCGGTTTCAGGGTGCCACCAATGTTGAACGTCGCCTTCTACGAATTGACGGCTGGCGGACCGCAAAATGTGCGCTCTTACAAGGTTGGGTCGTGAATAGACGAACGCGAGCGAATCCTGCAACTGATCCCTGAAACCGAATGCGCCGCTGGATTGATAGAATCCCGAGCGGCCCCAAAACCGGCAGCTCAGAGCCTGATAAGGCAGCCAGCGGTTCAGTAGGAAATTGGTGGACAAGACGGGCGTGCGCACCTGCAATGCACCGAGCGTAGCATTCCAGGAGTTGCGCGTGACCGCCAACGCCTGTTCCACTTGCTCGGCGTTTTGGTAGCGATAGATCGTCGCCCGAGCCTCATCGGCGGTGCCCGCTTCTCCCAAGAGAAATATGACTTCGGTCTGAGCGCCCCGGTCTAGAGTTACCTCGATGTGAAGTGCCGCGGCGGGATCGAGGCCCGCACCCGTGCGATTGTCCAAACGCGCCCGCTCGAGGGCGTCGGGCCGGGATGCCGATCGATTGCGGCCCAGGAATTCGGTACGGTCACCGGAATACGATGTGGCGCGGGGACTCGAAGCCGCAAATGCCGTTTGATTCGGCTGGGTCCCATTCCATGCCTGACTTGCGAATATCGCGCCGGACTCGGCGTCAAAGGCAGTGTGAATGTGAGGTTGCTGATCCTCGCGATTTGCTCCGAGCACCCACTCCGCGAAATACAGAACCGTCAACCGGCGGCGGCGGGACGAATCGTTTCTCAAGCGGAGCCGATATACTTTTACCGAATCACCGGAGCCATCGTCATTCAACGGCACGAATACCGTTAACTCTTGTCCGATGGCATGACTGTTGTGCTCGAACACGGTATAACCCTGGCCGTGGCGCGCCCGATACGCGTCGTTTTCACGAATAGTGTGGGGCGTGGGAGTCCAGCAGGCGCCGCTGTCGTCATCGCGTAAGAAAATGATTTCTGATTGTGGATCTGTTACAGGATCGTTGTGCCAGGGGGTTAATCGATTGGTTTGACTGTTGCCGCGCCACGTGAAGCCCAGGCCACTCTCGCTCACCAGCGTTCCGAAATTCGCGTTCGCCATCACGTTAACCCAAGGCGAAGGAGTCTTGCGCGTGGGCGCCAGGTAGATGGCATACTCGCGGCCATCTTTCGTGAAACCGCCCAATCCGTTAAAGTAAGGCAGCTCAAGAAAGGGCAATACCACGGAGGGTTCTTCAGCGGCGGTGCCGCTGCGAACGAAGGGCGGCGGCTCGGGACTTTTTCTGGCGATGGCCAGTTGCTGCTGTAATGATCCTCGATTGCCTCCCAGCACTGCGCCGGATGCGGCTAACAGCAGATCGATGTGTTCTTGCGGGAGCGCAGTCCAGTCCAGCAGATACACCGCGCCCTGCTGGCGATCGCCGAGTTTTTGAGAATATGCGTCAATCTGCCGTTGCAGCCTCCGATGCAGCGGTTGTTCATAGCTGGGACTTTCCTGATTCAGGATCACAAGATCCGCATGGAAGCCCCGCATACGCCAATACGTATGCGCCAGCAGCAGCTCGCGTACGAGTGGCAGACCGCGGGGATCGCCCACAACCACCGTTATGAGGGGCACATCGCCGGAGATGCCATAACCCCACATGGCACTTTGTCCAAGCTTGTTTCGTTCTAGCCGGGTCGTGGGGACACGAAGGTAGGGATTTGGATAGAGCAGATGGCTGGCGAGTTCATAAAAGCGGTGAGCCTTCGCGGGGCCGATGCCAAGATAACGGAACTCCAACTGGCTGCGCGTCCAGGCCATCTCAAAGGCTCGCGTGACCGCTTCCGCGCGGCGATATTTTCCGGCGAGCGCCAGCGCTTCCTCGCGCGATGACGCAATGACCGTCACGAGTACAAATTCGCTTTGCGAGAGCGGATCCAAGGTAATTTGGCAACGAAGACTGAATACCGGATCGATGACAATTCCAGTCGTTCCTGAAAGAGGCTGGCGCAAAGACGCCGCGAATTCCACCGTATTGCCTCGCCCGAGAAATTTCGCCCGGTCGGTTTCGTATTGAATGCGGCCGGGTACACCCGCCATCAGATGCGCCGTCCAGACCGGCGGATCTTCCGGTGCACGGGGACGCCGCCATGCGATCAAAATGTCGTCCGCGGTTTTTTCGGTTTCGACGAACATCTTGGCGAATGCGGGATGCGCTTTATCGGCCGCATGCTGGCACAACGCCAGCTCGCAATAACTGGTGAATTCCAAGGGCCGGCTTCGCACGGAACGATTGGTGACTTTCACCCTCCGCAGTTCAACGTCGTCCTCAGGCGCCACGGTAATTTCCATTACCGTTTCGATGCCGAATGCCTGGCGGTGGAACTCAGCCCGGTCCGCGGAAAAGTGGGCGGAGCTCACGCCGGCTGTGCCGCCCATCGGATGATAGGCTGCCGACCACAAAGAATCGGATCGCGTATCTCGTATGTAGAGAAAGCTGCCCCAGGCGTCCAGTGTGGTGTCCGATCTCCAACGGGACAAATCCAGATCCCTCCACCGGCTATAGCCGCCTCCCGAGTTCGTCACCATCAGGGCATACCGGCCGTTTCCATAGAAATGAACGCGTGGTACCGGCGTGGTGTCCTTCCAAATGCGCTCCGCCGGTTCCTCCGTGGTGGCCGGACGTGTGAACGGTGTAACAGCCGTGTCCTTGTCCAATGAAAACCGCGTCACGGGAATCCGCTCGAATAGCACCGATTCCACGGCGCGTATGCGCAAATCCGAATGAAAGCGGCGCTGCATGACGGCTCGATGCAGCGTGTTGTCAAGCGCCAGCAGACTCATGCCCTGGTGATGCGCCATGTAGGCATAGATCACCACGCCGCGTTCCCCGTGCCGTTTCGCAGCGCGAGTAAAATCGATGGCCTCGTAAAATCCCATGGGACCAAGCATTCCCAGTTCCTCGAGGTGCTTCAGGTTACCCACGGCCGCCGCGGGTTCGACGGGCAGTGCCAGCATGGTCGAGTATGGCGAAATTACCAGTCCCTCGGTCTCGAGCCCCGGTTTCAAGGCGAGCTGAGGAACTCCGAAAGCCTGGTATTGGTAGGTTTGATTCGCATCCAACGCGCTGAAAGCGGATTCAGAAATGCCCCATGGCACGTGCATTCGGTTTCCATATTCAATCTGCTGTTCCACGGCGTCGTTGCACGCATATTCCAAAAGTGAATTCTTGTAGAGCCGCGTAAACAGCGCCGGCATCAGATACTCAAATGTGGTGCCGCTCCAGGAGAGTAATGTCTGACCCGTGCTGGAAGCCGCCCGGGGGCGTCCCAGCGCGAACCAGTGTTCAACCGGAACTTCGCCTTTCGCAATCGCCACGAGGCTGGCCAAACGGGATTCACTGGCAAGCAAATCGTAATGACTGGTAAATTCATGCGGCAGGCCGACCGTATGTCCTATGCCAAACAAGCGCCGTTGTTTGTCATAAAGAAAGCCCATGTTCATCCCTGCAGCGAGTTTCTCGGCATTTTCCGCCAGGTGCTTTAAGTTAGCGACGGCTGTCGTCGCGTTGATGCGAGCGTCTTGGTATTCCACGGCAAGCTGGTTGAGCCAGCCCGCCACATCCGAGGGAAGTCCAGGATCCATGCGGCGGGTCAATATTTCGTCGACGGGCCCGGAATGGCCCGACGCGAGCGCATTCAACGACGGCGCCTGGCGCACGGCGCGACGCCGTAGACGCGCCACATGTTCACCTAATACAGTCACCGCTTCCGGCGGACGCATGAGGGTTTCCATCCACTTAAGATAGAGCTCGACGGTTTCCGTCCACGATCCAAGCTCGTATTCGAACCGGGAAGCCCAATACGACGCATCTTCGCCCCGCTGCAGTTCCTTCAATTGATGCAGAGGCGCTACGGCCAGACGCAGACGGCCGATTAATCCATGTCCTTCAGCCTTGCCGCGGACCAGCCGCCGCAGGGTATCGAGTTGTTCGGCTGCAGGAGGATCCTCTCCGCACATTTCCCGTAAGACGGACAGAGTGTCGGAAAGACCTCGTAAGCATTGTCCCAGCAAGGGCGCCCGAATGGTGTCGTGACATCCTTGCTCCAGTACCCACAGGCACGCCAGCAGATTGCCGCTATCCGCTGTTGAGACATAACGGGGCATCAACGGCTGTAACGATTGTATGTCGTACCAATTGAGCAAATGACCTTCGTAGAGCTCCAGCCGCTCGATGGTGGCAATTGTTTGGGAAGAGCGGCGCCAAAAATCGTCCGGCGTCAAATAACCGAAGTCCCGAGCCGCCAGTGCGGAAGTGAGCCACAGCCCTATATTGGTGGGCGACGTTCGGGGAGCAACCTCAATACGCAGGGAAAGTTGTGTGTTGTCTGGAGGCAGCCAGTTCATGGTGGGCCCGACAAGGTCGTCGAAATAACGCCACGTGCGCCGCGCCAGGCTCCGCAGAAACGGCGTGTTGCCAATCTGAAATGGCTGGCGTCCGTTGTCGCGTACGGGCCGCGATAGCCATTCCATTACCAGCGGCGAAAGCGCCCACAGCACCAGGAAAACAGCGCTGGTCGCGAACCGGCTTTCCACCCGCATCACCACCATGAGCAGGAGCGATAAGATCGAGATCCCGATCATGGCCCGCATAGTGGATGTCAAATGCGCCCGATTGCGCGAAACAGTGTCGGCGGTAATCCACTGCAGGAGATGATGGCGAGAAAACCATCGCCGGTAGGTTACGCGAACGAT
The DNA here is from genome assembly GCA_902826605.1 of uncultured Acidobacteriota bacterium. Classification (GTDB taxonomy): domain Bacteria; phylum Acidobacteriota; class Terriglobia; order Bryobacterales; family Bryobacteraceae; genus Palsa-187. The sequence goes on along the minus strand of CADEFM010000002.1, from coordinate 331,290 downwards.
GGCGTCCAGAGAAAGCCAAGCCTGATGAGGCAGGAACGCCAGCATGATCGCCGCGCGGATCACTTCGTCGAAGGCTCCCCGCCAGCCACGAATGGACCCTTGCAAATATCTGGCAAACCGATCCAGCAATGGCGCGGCGGCGGGAATGGCCACGGCTAGGCCCACTACCAGACTCCACACTCCGGGCGCATTTGAGATCAGCCACCCGAACAAAAGCAGCAGCAAAGAAGTGCTGGGAACTAGACTTCGCCTCAAGTTATCGAAAATACGCCAGCGATTGATGGCGCTGAGTGGATTGCGCTCCCAAACCCCGGTGGCAATGGGAACCCGGCTGAAGATCCACGGTGCGATCTGCCAATCGCCGCGAATCCAGCGATGCTGGCGCTTGCTGTAGCTGGCATAGTCGCACGGCATGGTTTCAAACAACTCGATGTCGCTGGCCAAACCGACGCCCACATACGCGCCTTCAATCAAATCATGGCTCAGCAGGGTTTCCGCCGGAAAGCGATTCTCCAGACTTTCGCGAAACGCTCGCACATCATAGATCGCTTTGCCGTGGAATATTGCCTCTCCGAACAGATCCTGCTGGGCGTCGGACACGGTCTGGCAATATGGGTCCGTACCCGTGGTATCGGCGAAAGCCCGGGTGAAGCGCGTGGCGGTGGCGCCCGGCAGCGAAATACTGACGCGGGGCTGGATGATAGTAAAGCCGCGCTTGCGGACGCGCGTAACAGGGTCGAGAACCACCCGATTCAAGGGATGGGCCAGTGTCTCAATCATGCGCCTCGCGGAACCGGGTGGCAATTGCGTGTCGGAGTCCAGCGTGATGACGTAAGGGATGGATAGAGGGAGCTTGCCCACAACATGAATGGAGGAATCGCCCTCTCCGCCCAAGAATGCGTTCAGGTCTTCCAGTTTTCCACGCTTACGCTCACGCCCGATCCACCTTCGCTCGGTATCGGACCACACGCGGGAACGATGAAATAGCTGGAAGCGGTTCCCTGCGTAACGTTGATTCAACTGGTCGACGCCTTGCCGTGCCACTTCAAGAATTTCCGCGTCTCCGAACGCACGGGCCTCGAGGGAATCCGTGAAGTCCGACAAAAGGCCGAAGTACAAATTGGACTCCTGATTCGCAAGAAAACGAACCTCCAACTTCTCCACTTCCTGCCGTACCACCTCCGTGCTGGACAACATCATCGGTACGACGACGAGGGTTGCCTGATCGGCGGGTATTCCGTTCTTGAAGTCCATTTTGGGCAGCGGATCGGGTGGAAGCAGTGAAATAACTAGTGCATTGATGACCTGAACCGCCAGTTCACTCAATGGGAACAGAGCCAGTGTGCCCAACGTGATCAGCAGGCTCATTTGGCGAACGCCAACCGCCCAGGCGAAGGTCATCGATAACGCCAGGAAACATGCCGTAAGCAGGAACAGGCTACCTAAATACAGGGGAGTTGCCTTGTGACGGAGCGCGCGAGTCGTGCGGACCCACAGAGGCATCCGCGCGCCGGTGGCGTGTTCCAACTCGTCGATGCCGTCGGTCAAAAGAAAATAGGAAGCCGGAGTTGCTCCTTCCTGTTGCGCGGCCAGCGTAACGGCGAGGCGAGCCACCTCCAATTCCGGTGTGTTGCTATGCCTGGCAATCTGTTCGACCATCCGCCTGGAGCGGTCACGCGTGGCGAAATCACTATGTGCGTGAGTGCGGTCCACGCGCAATACTTGCTCCACCAAACTGGTCGCTTCGAAAACCTTCGTGAAATCCAATCTGGCCAGTGAGCGCAGGCTTCCGAAAGCGTTGGCTATCGATACCCGCTCCGCCGCCTCACGGTTGTGTTCGCTGCGTACAACCTCCGCCAGGGACTTGCCTTGCTGTACTTCGATCCATTGCTGCGTGGGCGCGAGCGCACGATCCTCATCCTGGAGCTGTTCCACCAGGCAAGTCGCGAAATAGGGAGCCGCCGCGACCGGTTCGGATTCCAATTGGCGCAACGTACGTTCACACGTTTCGGCATCGCGTCTTGAGCTCGCAGCCAGGCGGTTGGCCCAAAAATAAGCTGCCTCTCGGAGCTGCTGAGAACGATCGACGCGCTGAACCAACTGAGCCAATGATTCAATGAGGGACAAACGCAATAGAAGCGGAAACGACCACAATTCAGCGATGGAAAGCGTTGTCCATCGCTGATATTCAATGAGCGCTTGAGAAATATTGGTTTCGTCGAGTGCGTGATCCGAAAAACGCACTAGTTCGGCTGCCAGCTCGGAGACGAAAAGATAGCCGTATTGCCGGGCATGCATCCGTACGTAATCTCTAGGCAAGGAGCGGCGAATCTCGGATATCGCCGTTCGGATCAGATATGCATTGTCCAGAAGCCATTCCGCGGAAGCCGTCAGCGTATGATCTAGGCGGGCCGCTTCCGCCAGACTCTGGCGCACGGCCTCAAGAGAAGTCTCACTTTCGCGCAAGCGAGCGAGGATCTGACTCTTGAACAACGGAGAGGGGCTGCGTCGAGCGGAACAGCTGCGCGCCATTTCGGCAATCGAGGCGGCTGAATCCGTCGGAGCAATCTCAGGAACCGCAGGCACAGCCTCCGTTAACATGAAAATTAACGGTTCTCCGGTCTTCCGCAGATCCGCGACAATCACCTCCACGTCGGATGGTGGCGCCGCGACAAGAACGGCGTTCTCGCCTTCCAGGATTAATCCCGCATAGCGCGTGAGGGCGGAGCGAGATCCCATGCGGGTGCCGACCGTTACTAACACGCTTTCCCTGCGCGTTGACCGGACCAATTCATACGCGCGTTCGCTTTCTTCTTGTGAGGAAAAGATCGCGAAAACCGCTCGTATCGATTTTGTGTTCATGTGGCCGGGGCCGTCAGGCGCGGCCGCGAACTACTCTCGTAAGAAGGCACAGAATAAAAAGGACAGTGAACAAAACACTTGCAGTGACGGCTGGTATGATGGCTTCCTTTCCAATTTGCATCGTGAGAAGACTGCATAGCGCTAGTAGCGCAAACATCGTCAACCACCCAAGCATTGGTTTCTCCGTCCGCGTTCGCGGATGCTTTCTCGATTTGTTCGCTTGAAACACACGTGGCGCGCTGACGCGCGCAACGAACACGATAAGCTCAGGCAACTGGAATGCCAAGCGGAAGTGATAGGCAGGATTCAAGTAAGAGAATTCATCAAAAGTAATCCGGCAATTCTGACTATAGATGCAATGCAACATTTACATCTCCTGGCAGTTTTCCGGTAGGGGGATCAGGATTTTCCCGACCAAATTGCCACGGGGGTAAGAAAGCTGGGAAGTATGGGTACTCAGGTGCTTAGACGCTTTTATGAAAGTTCAGAAGAGACGCTCCTTGAGGTCGCAAGCACCGGTGATTCTGGGAACCCTTTCGTGGATCGCCGATGAGCTGATTGGAATCAAGACCATCGAACGGCGTTTGAGTAAGTGCCTTGTGTCCAAAACGCCTCCCGATAGTCGGCTTCTCGTCAATCGCATCCAATACCTGAATTTGCGGGTAACGCTGTTGGATCGCGTTCTGGACGACTACACGGGTGGGTCCAAACCTAGCTTTCGATCTCATCGCTAACGGAGTCGCATGAGCAATGCCAAGACAGAAGGCGACGTTCCAATCACCTTGTCGCGAACCCACGGATCTGCGAGTTCCCAGTTTGGACGGGTATTGATTGTTGACGATGACGCTGAACTGCGCAGCGACCTGGCCGATCTTCTATCACGGGAAGGTTACGATACCACCACTGCGGGCGACGGCCAGCAGGCACTTGAGAAACTGGAGCTTCGTTCCGTCGACGTCATCGTAACCGACCTGGTTATGCCGCGCATGGATGGTTTTGAACTGCTCCACACGCTTCGCGAGCGGGGGCAGCTGACTCCGGCTATTGTGCTGACTGGCTTCGGAAGTCTGGACAAGGCGCTCTCCGTTATTCGCGACTTGGAAGCATATTGGTTCTTGGAAAAGCCAGTGAAGCTCACCGCTCTCAGGTCATTGCTGCAGCGCGCGATTCAACATAGCAGGCTGCTTCGCGAAGCCGCGACGCTAAAACGCGACTTGGTACTGCAAGGAGCGCTGGGTAGGCTAGTTGGGCGCTCCCGTTCCATGCAAGCGGTATTCTTCGCGATCCGGCAAGCCGCGCCCAGTTCCGTTTCGATCTTGTTATTCGGAGAAAGCGGCACGGGCAAAGAACTGGCCGCCCGTGAGATTCATAATCTAAGTTTGCGAGCCGATCAGCCCTTCGTCGCCTTAAACTGCGCTGCGCTTCCCGAAAATCTGATCGAGAATGAATTGTTTGGTCACGAGAAAGGAGCGTTTACCGGCGCCCTGGAACGACGGGCCGGATGCTTTGAGCAAGCGCAGGGTGGGACGTTGTTTCTCGATGAAATCACCGAGATGCCTTTGACAACTCAGTCAAAGCTCCTTCGCGCGCTCGAGGAACGAAGTATTCGGAGACTGGGAGGAAAGGTGGAAACGCCTGTTGATGTGCGGCTGATCGCCGCCACGAACCGCCGGCTGGAAGACGCCCTGCGCGACAATACGCTGCGCAGTGACCTATATTACCGGCTGAATGTCTTCCAGATCGAACTTCCGGCAATGCGCGATCGCGTCGAGGATATTCCACTATTGGCCGATTCCATGGTCCCGCTGCTGAATGAGAAACATGGTGCCAGCGTCACTTCGATTACTCCTCAAGTTCTGGAGCGGTTTCGGGAATACACATGGCCAGGCAATGTGCGTGAGCTTCGAAATGTAATGGAGCGGGCCGTCATTCTGGCAGGCTCCGGACCAATTGGTACCCAGCACGTGAACCTGGATGCAAAAGGGAGTGCTCAGATGCCTACGGGAGGTGTGGCCGCTCCCCTCCCGCCTGGAACTGCCGAAGAGTCCATTGTTTTACGTCCAGGGATTCCACTTTCGGCCGTCGAGATTGCTTTTATCGAACTTACGCTCCGTCACGTGAAGCAGAATCGTAAAAAGGCGGCATCCATGCTTGGCATCAGCCTTAGAACACTTCACAACCGAATCAGCGAGATGCGGGAAATGCACGGCGTGGATGGTGAGTCAGGTAAAAACTAACGGCTATTGAAGCGCAACGGGGAACGCGACACTGGACGGATCCCAGCCCAGAGATTGACGTCCTGCGATGCGGGTTCGTCCTTAAAGCGATGCAAGTTCTACTTCATGTGCATTCCCGGCAGAACATTTTTCGGGGCAATTGACTGATGCTACGGGCCTTGGCCTTGAGATAGCCAGAAAACACAGTGGACATCGAAGTGCATCCAATGAGTGCGAGGACTACTGAGCAATGACAGTGGAAGCATACGGACAAGCATATCAGCGTGGATTTGATCGGACGATCCGCCTGCTACTATCGCGCGGCGCCCGAAACGACTGCGCAAGAGAAGCGGCTCAGGCAGCATGGGTGAAGGGTTGGGAACGAATTAATCAACTTCGCAATGAAAGTGTGGTGACCACTTGGGTAAACACGATCGCACTCAATTGTTATCGCGGCGCGCTCCGTAGTGAGAACCAATTGTTGCCTCTCATGGATCTGCCGGCGGCGGCGGATATCAATTTGGGTTCGCTTGATTTACAGAGAGTACTGGCGTGGTCTCGGCCAAACGATCGTCTCTTGTTTGAGGACTATTTAGAGGGGTACCCCATTGAGGAAATCGCGCGCAAACATGGCATCAGCTATACCGCTGCCCGAATACGGCTTTTGCGGGCGCGGCGTGCGGTCCAATCACGAATCAAGGAACGCGAAACGCTAGTGCAAAGCAATCGTACTAAATCCCCCGGGGAATGTCAGTTGGCAGCCTAATCCCGGGTCTTGGGAAAGTGAGAGTTAGTGAACCAATCTCAGAGTAAATAGCTTGATTCGGCGCCCTACCGGCGCCGTCGCTGTTTACGAAACAACCATCCTGCGTCCAGGCTCTAACGCGCAGAGAGGGAGTTACTTTATGAAACATTTGTTGTTCGTCAGCACACTTTTTGCGGTCACAGCTTGTGCCCAGGAAGTGCCTAGATTTACGTTTAACGTCGGTGGAGGGTTCACTCAACCGGTGGGCAACACCGGCAGACAACTCGACATGGGCTGGAATGTCCAGGGAGCGGCAGGAATGAATTTTTCGGAATACGTTGGGTTAATGGTTCAAGCGGACTACAACCGCATGGGAATTAATAGCTCAGCGTTAAATAGCGCCGGTTTCCCAGGCGGGAACATCGGAATATTTTCAGCGACGCTTAATCCCATCGTTCACTTGACACCCCGCGGGCACGTCGATGTGTATCTCATTGGTGGAGGAGGCCTCTATCGCCGAACGCAGGAATTCACACAACCAGGCGTTGCGGCGTTTACTACGTTCAATCCTTTTTTCGGATTCTATACGGCCGTGGTACCGACCACGGATGTGCTAGCTTCCTACACGGTGAACAAACCGGGCGTAAACGGGGGGGCTGGCATCGCCTTCGGGACCAAGTGGCATGGTAAGTTCTTTGCCGAAGCCCGTTACCACCGCATCTTCATGACAAGCGATCTCCACACGGACTACATTCCCGTTACATTTGGATTCCGCTGGTAATAGAGGACGGTCACCGAGGCGGTGCATAATAGCCGCGGCGATGGGAAAGTCTTATAGCCGAGGTCGCAGGCAGTCCTGCTAGGTCTACCCGGACTCGGCGATACTTCCCATCGCGAGCGGAATTACTTGCAAGATAGCCGAGAACATATTGATTGCGCAGCGCATTGCCCAGGCTCAGAGAGATCGCCTTCAAATCATTCATATCCTCAACGGGGTAAAGACGGCCTCCTGTTTGTTCAGCCAGTTCGTTGAGCAATCGGGGGCCATTTTCTTCTTCGGTAGTGTGCTTAGTCATATCGCGATCGAAGATTCCCATCGCGTGCATTTGGACGTCGGATTCCAACACTTCGTCCTTGATCTCACTTCTAGTGAATCGGCTGCGGTTGTCTCCGCCATCCGACAAGATCACGAGCGCTTTTCGCGAATTTCTGGCATTTTTCATTTGCATGAGCGCAAGATGGATGGCGTCAAACAACGACGTGCGCCCGAAAGCTCTGGAATGGACGAGCGTTCTATAGACAGAGGCTGGATCGGTGGTGAAAGGCACTTTGAGCTTTGGCCGTTCCCCAAACCCGACCAAAAAAAATTCATCTTCCCGATTAGCCGTTTGGAAAAACGCCGCAGCGGCCTCCGCGGATCTGCGCATTTTATTGGTCATGCTGGCGCTTGAATCGAACACCAATCCTATTGAGACCGGTGCGTCGTCTTTTGAGAAATATATGATTCGTTGCTCTGCGCCGTCCTCGAAGACGCGAAAGTTCGTCGCTAACAAATCGTTGATGGTGGCGCCTGATGAGGAGGTTGCCTGAACCGGAATCAGCACCAATGAAGTATCGACTCTAAGCTGAAAAGTAGCATCGCCGCTACCGCTGGCAGGCCTCTCCAATTGCGGGCGAGGGACTATTGCTACCTTCGGTTCCTGAGCGCGGCTGATGAACGGAACTAGCGTCAGCGGCAGATAGAGGAGCGCGCGGTAAGTCCCTGCCATGGGGAGATTGTATATCAACCTGGGCGCGCATGGGGAGGCAGACTTGGGTTCGCACCTTTGGATCATTCACTTTCCAGGTTTGTAAAAGAGTTCTCGAGGCCTCCGATGTGGCCCTGTAGATGCTAATGGATCCATGAAGCAATGTCCGATGATCTCGCAGATCGCCTATTTAGTGGAACGAGGACAGATCGATCGTGAGAGTCCCCATTCTGAAACAGGGCGACTTTGTCATTGCGTCGATTCAATCCACGCTTACCGATGACGATCTGGTGCAGTTACGGGATGGTTTGGCGGCTCACGTCGGCCGGTATCGCTCGAAAGGCGTGATTGTGGACGTCACCGTCCTGGATGTGATGGATTCGTTTGCAACTCGCACGGTGCGCGATTTGGCCCAAATAGTTCGCCTGCGTGGAGCGAAAACAGTTATCGTCGGGATACAGCCCGAAGTTGCGTTCGCCATGGTGCAACTCGGCTTGGAATTGGGAGACGTCGCAACCGCTCTCGACCTAGAGGAGGCTCTGGAGGTGCTGCATCGTGAATATGACTGAAGCAGGCTTTGCCGTGCAATGGACCTACGACGGCTTGGTAGTGGTAGCGCGATATCGGGAATTCGGCAGGTGAAACACAGGAGCCATGCATGAGACCCAAGCTGCACAGAGTGACTCGGGTCACCGCTCCCTCGGCCGCGCGAGATTCCCGTGAAGCAACAACGCAAGCGCGCTTGACGGAATTGGTGGCGCATCTGCGGAAACATCGCACGCAACTTCGCGAGGAATGGGCTCGCCGTATTACGGAATCGCGCTTACTCACGGCGATGACGCAGGAAGAAATCTTCGCCGAAGCCACCGCCGTTTACGATAATTACGTTGCCGTGCTGGAGACCGGCGCTGTTGAAGCGCTCCAGGAATATGCCCGCGACCTTTCTGAGCGCATCATTCCGCGCGGGGTGGAAACACACGAAGTGCTCGGAATCGTCCTTCTGCTTCGCGATGTGCTGGCACGATCCCTTTTCCAGAAGTATCAACACGATTTCAGCATGCTCAATAAAGTGCTGGACGCGTACGAGCCCGCCGCCAATCGCATCGCAAATACCGTCGGAGTCAGTTTTGTCCAAGAACGCGAGCGTATTATCCGCGAGCAGCAGGAAGCGATCCGTGAGTTATCCACGCCCGTGCTGCAGGTGTTAGAGGGTTTGCTGATTTTGCCGATCGTCGGCGTGATAGACCCGCAGCGCGCGCGCCAGTTAACCGAACAATTGTTGCGGGGCATTCGCGCCAATCGAGCGAAGGTGGTTGTCATCGACATCACCGGCGTACCGGCGGTGGATTCCACGGTTGCCAATCATCTGGTTCAAACTGTGGACGCCTCGCGGTTGATGGGCGCGACCGTAATCGTTACCGGCCTTTCTTCGGAAATTGCCCAGACGCTGGTGACCATCGGCGTCGACTTAACCAAGATGAAGACAGTGGGCGACCTGCAAGGCGGTATAGAGGAGGCCGAACGCCTACTCGGATACGAAATGATTCGGCCAGATGAATTTAAAAAAGGCAAAGGTGTGTCGCGTTAACTTCACTTTGTCGCACATGAAGACACTGGCATTTCGATTGCTGCGCACTGTTCAAGAGAATTGACGATGCGCCCCCTCAAGATTCTAGTCGTGGAGGATAATGAAGCGGATATTTACTATCTGAAGACCGTGCTTGATCGCATGGGCGTCACGCACGCGATGTCCGTTCTGGGCGATGGCGAAACCGCGGTGAAGTTTCTCTTGAAGCGCGGCATCCATGCTAAAGCGTACAACCCGGATTTGATCTTCCTGGATCTCAATCTCCCCAAACTCTCCGGGGTAGAAGTGCTGGAAGCGCTGCCGCCTAACCATCGGCTTGCATTTTGCATTCTAACCAGTTCCGCTTTGGAGCGCGACAAATTGAAAAAGAAATTCGGCATCCGCCGCATCGCATACGTTGTCAAACCCATCACACGCGAAATGATCTTGAATTGTTTTCGCTGTTATGAACACCTCGCGCCGCTTGCTGAGGAGATTACAGTGGGCCGCATGATGACTGCAGGCCGTTTCATCGACAGTGGCACGCTAGAGAAACGGTAATCGGAAATCGCATGACCCACCGTTTGTTTGGCAGCAGAAGTGCTTCACGCTGGTCCAATGTATCAATATACTGACCGGTGCCAAACCTGGGGAACTGATCTTGTATCCGCGTGGACAATCGGGAATCCCGCTCCATCGCGCAACGCAGATGATTCTCTCATTGATTCGGTTCTGCACGGCCGAACTGATGCGTTCGGGGAATTGGTGGCTCCGCATGTGGGAAGCCTCACTCGCTTCGCGAGGATGAGATTGCGGAATGATTCGGAAGCGGAAGATGTCGTTCAGCAGGCGATTCTTCAAGCTTTTCACAACCTCGGACAATTCCGGCGCGAGGCGAGCTTTAAGACCTGGCTGAGTAAGATTGCGTTTAACGAAGTGATCCACCTTCGGCGCGGAAAGGCGGCTGCCTGGGCCATGCCACTGCATGCAACTCATGCCCACAAACTAGCCGACCCAGCATGCCCGCCCGATATTCAGATCCAGCAAAGGCAGGACCGCGAGCGCCTGCACCAGGCGCTGCACCGGCTTCCGGAGAAGTATCGGTCCGTCATTCAGTTACGCGACTTGGGTGAGATGACTATTGCTGCTACCGCGCGTTCCCTTTCCCTGTCCGTTTCCGCGGTCAAGACTCGTCATCACAGAGCCCGAAAACTCTTGCTGCGCTCGCTGAGCGTCGGCAAATGATCTGTCCGGCTTGAGTTGGCATTCGCTGGAGGAATGGAAGGCATATGGATACCACGAATGAGCATCGCTGGGGAGTCATTCTAGCGGGAGGTGAAGGTGTTCGCTTGAGATCCCTCACGCGTTTGGTCTCTGGAGAAGACACGCCCAAGCAGTTCTGCGCGCTGTTGGGAAGTCAGACCTTACTCACTCAAACCAAGGAGCGAATCGCCAGAAGCATTGCTGTGGATCGAACGTTATTCGTGCTGATAAAGTCACACGAGCGTTTCTATAGCAAAGACCTTCGAAGTGTGTCACCCGGCCAAATGATCGTCCAGCCCTCTAACCGGGGCACCCTTCCCGCGATCCTCTGCAGTCTGATCAATATCGTGCAGCGCGACGCAGACGCAGTAGTCGGGATCTTTCCGTCCGATCACCACTATTCCGATGAAGTTAAATTCATGTCGGGAGTGGACTTAGCCTTTGCGGCGGCGGCAACGCATCCCAATTCGGTGCTTCTGCTTGGCGCAATGGCCAAGTATCCCGAGACCGAGTATGGATGGATTGAACCTGAGGTTTCTACCCATTCGCGCGATGGATTCCTGCGTGTAAAGCGTTTCTGGGAGAAACCATCCACTCAAACCGCCCATCAATTGATCGAGCGAGGTTGCGTCTGGAATACATTTGTTATGGTGGGTCGCGCGCAGGCGTTCCTGAGTATGATCCGCGCCAGTAATCCCTCGCTTTTTAAAGAGTTTGTGCCGCTGGCACAATCGTGGGATTCCATCCGGCTGAACGAAATCTATAGCAGCCTTGGCGCCTTGGATTTCTCCCAGCTCGTACTCGCACGAACGCCACAGAACCTCGGTGTGTGGTGCTTGGGAGACGTCGGATGGAGCGATTTAGGCGACCCCCGCCGCGTAATGAGCCTATTGTCCGAAACCGGTGTCACAACGGACTGGATGGCGTTGTGGAAAGAGCGGGCCTCAAGCGTCGCGCTGGGTCAGTGAATGTGCCACCATTCGCTCGCCTTTTGGTTCGACGCTTATTCCCCGGTGCAGGAAATTGAGCAATTTTTACAGACCACATGCAGAAGCTGCAGGCTGGTTGGATGTGTATGTGAACAAGGAGCGTCTGAATGAACCGCAATGCAGGAATCTCATCCGCGCCGCGCGCGGCCTTCGCACCAGGTCGTGTAGACTATTCATCGATGGCATCGTCCGTTCCGTCCACCCCTCCCCGCGTCTTGGTCGTGGATGATGACCCGCAAGAGCGCCACGATCTGGCGCAAATCGTAACTGCCCTAGGCTACATTCCAGAACAGGCCGCGGACGGAGAAGAGGCACTCGAAAAACTCGGCGCCCTGCCCATTGATGCCATCGTTACCGATTTGATGATGCCTCGGATGGACGGATATACCTTGCTGAAGACGCTTCTGGCGCGCGGCGACTTAACGCCGGCTGTGGTTCTCACGGGGCTGGGAAGCATCCGTGAGGCGCTGGCCATCGTGCATGACCTCCGAGCCTTCTGGTTCCTGGAGAAGCCCGCGCAGCAGGCCATTCTGATGCCTTTACTGGAACGGGCCATTCGTCAAAAACGATTGATAGCGGAAACGGAGCGGCTGCAGCGCCAACTCAGTCTTCAAGGAGTGCTGGGAGATATGGTCGGCACATCGGAACAGATGCGGCACGTCTTTTCCTTGATCCAGCAGGTCGCTCCCAAGACCGCTTCCGTGTTGATTAGCGGTGAAAGCGGTACGGGAAAAGAAAGAGCTGCGGCTGCGATTCATAGGCTCAGTCCACGAGCAAGCGCACCCTTTGTGGCGATCAATTGCGCTGCCGTTCCGGAGAGCCTGATGGAAAGTGAGCTTTTCGGCCATGAAAAGGGCGCTTTTACTGGCGCGATCGGGCGTCAGGCCGGATGCTTTGAGCATGCGAATGGAGGGACATTGTTCCTGGATGAAATCGCCGAGATGCCAATGGCGATGCAGGCGAAGCTCCTGCGCGTGCTGGAGGAATCGAAGGTGCGACGCCTAGGCAGTCAGGGTGAGGTCTCCGTGGATGTTAGAGTACTCGCAGCGACCAATCGTCCGTTGGACGAAGCGCTCGAGAAGAAACAATTGCGCGAAGACCTGTATTACCGCCTCAACGTCTTCAATATTATATTGCCGCCGTTGCGGCACCGGAAAGAAGACATACCACCGCTTTCGGAGGCGATGCTTCCTATTCTCAACCAGCGAAACGATTGCAGGGTGACGCATTTAGACCCGGAAGTCCTCGGAATGCTCATGGGCTATTCCTGGCCTGGCAATATTCGTGAGTTGCGGAACATCTTGGAAAGAGCCGTCATCGTCGCCCGCGAGGGTCCTATATTCCCCCACCATCTTCCACCCGGCTTTAATCTGCCCCGAAAACTGAGTGCCGTTCCAACTCCGGCCATGGCGAGTCCCCCATCCGCGCTCATCTTTGAGCCCGGCAAACCCCTTCATAAGATGGAAGAGGCCTATATCCGGTTAACTTTGAATCATACGAGCAACAATCGCGTGCGGACGGCTGAAATTTTGGGCATCAGCCTCAGAACCCTGTATAAGCGGCTCGCTGAGTTTGCGAAAGCGGACGCAAAATTGTCATCCAGCCCCGGGCCGGATTCGCTTACTGAAACCGAAGCATAACGGCTATTCATCTGCAAGTAGGATACTCATGAGCGAGCCACGCTATAACATTATCTTGGTCGAGGATGCTGAGCCCGACGTACTGCTGGTTCGCGAGGCGCTGGAGCAATCCGGTCTGAAATTCGATCTTCGGGTTTTTGACGATGGTGAGCAGGGCTTGCAATTCGTGGAGACGATGGACCACGATTCCACGCAGATCCGTCCCCATTTGTTCCTGCTCGATCTTAACTTGCCCAAAAAATCCGGTGGCCAGATTCTGGCGCGAGTCAGGCAGAGTCAAACATTCGGTGAAATTCCGGTAGTAATCCTAACGTCGTCGGACTCCCACAAAGACAAGGCGGAGGCCGCCAATCTGAAGGCCACGGGCTATTTTCGAAAACCCTCCCGGCTGGACGACTTCATGAAGCTTGGCCCCTACGTACGGGATTTACTCACCAGCAGCCGGCAGGGTGAACCGGAAGGTGGAACCTTCGCCCGGACTTGATTCCGCCCAAATGTCTCCGCCGTGCCGTCCGATAATTTTCCGGGCGAGCGTCAACCCTAGTCCGCTGCCGGGATATTGCCTGCCATTCAGCCGCTCGAAGGGTCTAAAGATGCGTTCGCGATAGACCTTGTCGAAACCCACGCCGTTATCTTGAACCAATACGGTCCACTCCTTGCCCCGCTGCGTGGCTCCCACGTGGATGCTGGGCGTCGCGTCGCCGCGAAATTTGCATGAGTTGCCGATTACGCAGCGTAAAACAATCACGAGAGATTCAAAATCCCCGATCACGCTAGGTAGCGCATCATTGGTGATGACCGCCCCTGTACTCCTGATTTCGCCCGCGAGATCCTTTTTCACTTGCTGCAGCACGTCTTCAAGCATCGTTTCGCCTAAAACGGGCTCGCGCGTCTCTTCGTAGCAATACTCGGCGAGGTCGCTAATCAGCACTTCCATCCGATCCGCACCCTCCAACAGGTAACGCGCGCCGCGCGTCGTATTCTCCGCGGATGGTTCGTGCCCATCGTTCAGCACCAGTTGTGCTCCTAATCGGATTGCGCGCAGCGGCGCGCGCAAATCGTGAACGGCCATGGAAATGAAATCCCGTAAGGATTCTGTTTCCTGTACTGCCGCTTCAGGCGCGACCCCTTGTCCTTGGTTTTTCATGAAATGTTATGGCGATCATCCTTGCAGGCGATTTTGCAGCGTGAAATAGAACGTTGAACCCATGTCTGGCGTGGATTCCACCCAGATCCGGCCACCGTAACTCTTCACAATACGCTCACAAATAGCCAAACCGATCCCAGTTCCAGGGTATCTTTTTCCGTGCAGCCGCTTGAAAATTCCGAAAATTTGCTCGGCATATTCAGGCTTGATTCCAATCCCGTTGTCGCGTATTGAAAAGAGCCACTCGCCGTCCTGAAACGTGGCGTCCAGGTGCACTTTAGGTCTCTCCGCGCCACGGTACTTGATTGCATTGCTCACCAGGTTTTGCAGGAGCTGCACGATCCTTATCTCGTGCCCGTGCAGTGTGGGAAGCTCGCTCCAGGTGACTACGGCCTGATTTTCATCGATGGTGGCCTTTAGGTTGAGCAGGGTCTTGGCCAATGCGTCCGAGAAATCCACCGGACCAACCGGCCCCTCTCCCAAGGATCCTACCTGGGAATAGGCCAGCAGATCCTGCAGAAGAGATTCCATACGGTGAGCGCCGTTCATTACGTAGGAAATATATTGATCCGCTTGCGTGTCCAGCCTCTCTCCATACCGCCTCTGGAGCAGCTGGCTATACAGGGCCACCATTCTTAGCGGCTCTTGCAAGTCGTGACTGGCGGCATAGGCGAACTGGTTCAAATCGTCGTTGGACCTTCGCAGTGCTTGGTTGGACTCCTGAAGTTCGGCCGTTCGCTCGGAGACCCGCCGTTCCAGACTAGCGTTTAGATCGCGGATCTCCTGGTCGGCTTTCTTACGCTCGGTAACGTCGCGAATGGTCGCGATCACCAGCGCTCCCTCTTGAGTATCCAATGGACTCAGACTGATTTCCACCGGGAATTCGCTGCCGTCCTTCCGTACTCCGCAAATTTCCACACCCTTATCGCTGGTTTGGTCTTTGTGAAGAAAGCCCGCCTGATGGCCCCATTGAAATCGGTCGGGAACCAGAATGTCGATGGCCTTCCCGAGCAACGCTTGTCGGCGATAGCCAAATACTTTTTCCACTTGCGCATTCACCAGGACAATTTCTCCCTCGCCATTGACTACCGCCATGGCGTCTGGAGCGGCCTCCAAAAGGGAGCGAAATTTCTGTTCCGCCTTGCCCAGAACCTCGGCTTGCCGCTGTAACAAAGCAGTGTTCCTGCTGAGCTCGACGAATACTTTAACTTTGGAGCGTAAAATCTCTGGAACGATGGGTTTAAAGAGAAAGTCAACAGCTCCCAAATCGTATCCACGAAAGAGCTGCTCGTCGCCCTTGTAGCCGGTGAGGAACAAGATGGGAACATGACGCGAGCGCTTGCGGGCCCGGATCAATTCCGCAGTCTGGAAGCCGTCCATTTCGGGCATTTTAACGTCCAGGAGGACAGCCGCGAAATCGTCTTCCAACAAATAGCGCAGCGCTTCCATGCCGGATTGCGCCATCACAAGGTCCTCGCCCAGCCCTTCCAGCGCGGCTTCCAGCGAGACCAAATTTCCCGGCGTATCGTCAACGAGGAGAATCTTCGCCCGATCCGCCAAGCGTCCCGGTGGCGTTGCTGCAGTTTCTATCGGCACCGAAATCCCTATCATTGTAGTTAGGCTATGGCGCCGGGCGCAACCAAATGACCCGCGTCATGCCGCTCACCTCCCACGCATACGCGCAGGACGGAGAACAACTGATCGAGATCCACGGGCTTCGTGATGTAGTCGGAAGCTCCGGCGTCCAAACACTTCGCGCGATCTCCTTTCATCGCTTTCGCGGTCAATGCCACAATGGGAAGCGTACGGAATTCCGGGATCTTTCGGATCGCGCTCATGGTCTCGTATCCGTCCATTTCCGGCATCATGATATCCATCAGCACCAGGTCGATGGTCGGACTTCTGCGGAGTAACTCAATTCCCGCGCGGCCATTCTCGGCGTGAAGCACATTCATGTTGTGCTCCTCCAGCAAGCTGGTCAGCGCGAAAATATTGCGAACATCGTCGTCAACCACGAGAATTGTTTTGCCCACTAGTGTCGGGTCGGTCTTGCGGATGTGTTCCAGCACTCGGCATTGCTCACGGGTGAGGCTGGTCTCAGGGCGATGCAGCAATAAGACGGACTCGTCAAGCAGCCGCTCCAGCGACTGTGCGACTTTGACACGGCTGATTCGCGAAGCACGTGCGAACTCCCGTAATTCATCTGGGGCCAGCCCGTGCGTAGTCAGCAAGATAATCGGCGGAATATGCGGACTTAAGCAATTCTGGATCTCCTCCACCAGCGCAACAACACCTATTCCGTCGAGTTGCAAATGGATGACGATCCCATCCAGATACTGTTCTTTCACGGCCGCCAGCGCTTCGCCCTGCGTTTGCACCGCCAGGACTTCCACGTCGGAAGCCTCTAGGGTCTCCGTCATGCTTCGCCGTTCCGTATCGTCCAGACATACCACCAGCAACTTCTTCACCCGTCTCCGCGTGGACTCTTCAATAGTATCGAAAGCATCGACAAGGGAGTCCTTGGCGGCGGCCTTCTCAAGGTAGGTCATGGCGCCCAGGGCCAAGCCGCGGCGGCGATCCTCATCGCCTGAGATGATGTGAACCGGAATGTGCCTTGTAGCTGGATCGTGCTTCAACCGATCCAGAATGGTCCACCCGGCGACGTCGGGAAGAGTGATGTCCAAAGTAATGGCGCCCGGTTTGAACTCACGCGCGAGTGAGATAGCGCTGCTGCCGCGCAACGCCACCAACGCTTTTAGGTCATGGTCGTGCGCCAGATCGACCAGAATACGCGCAAAGGTGAGGTCATCTTCAATGATGAGGAGGACCGTGTCGCCCGCCTGAATCAGGTTGCGATCGTCATCGAGAACCAGCTCTTCCGTGAGGTCCTCATGCTCCAGCGGCGAACTGAGAATCAAATCCACCTCATCGCCTGCCGCCGCGCCCGCGACCTTGTCCAATTCGATAGGAGTAATGGACAACGCTTCACTCTTGGGCGCCTGCGCCGGCGCGATGTAGGTCTGCGGCAGATATAACGTGAAGGTGCTGCCGACGCCTGGCGCGCTTTGCAAACGGATTTCGCCGCCCAGCAGCCGCGCGAGTTCGCGGCTGATGGAAAGGCCCAGGCCAGTGCCGCCATACTTGCGGCTGGTGGTGCCGTCGGCCTGCTGGAACGCCTCAAAGATGATGCGTTGTTTGTCGGCCTGGATTCCAATGCCGCTATCGGTGACCGTGAATGCGATTACCGATTTCGCGCGGGAAAGGATCGTATGGCCATGGCTCCAGCCACTGGCAGCCCTGTCTATGGTGAGATGCACCGAACCGTGCTCCGTAAATTTGAGCGCGTTGGAGAGCAGGTTCTTGAGCACTTGTTGCAGGCGCTTGGTATCGGTATGCATGATCTCGCTGGCCATGTCGCTGGCGAGTCCGCTGCCGAGTCCTATGCCGAAGTCGAGGCCCTTCCCTTCCGCCACGTGACGGAACGTCTTGGTGCAGTAATCCTGCAGTTCCGTAAAGCGCACGCCGCCAATGTCCAGATCCATCTTTCCGGATTCAATCTTGCTCAGATCCAAAATGTCGCTGATCAACGCCAAGAGATCGGTTCCCGAGGTGTGAATGGTCTCCGCGAATTTGACCTGCTTCGTAGTCAGGTTCTTCTCGGAGTTTTCAGAGAGCATGCGCGCCAGAATCAGCAGGTTATTAAGAGGCGTCCGTAGTTCATGGCTCATGTTCGCCAAGAATTCGCTCTTATACTTCGAAGTGAGGGACAACTGCTCGGCCTTTTCTTCCAGAGCTTTCTTGGCTTGCTCCACTTCCAGATTCTTGGTTTCTACTTCGGTCTTTTGTTCGGCAAGAAGCTGGGCTTTCTCCTGCAATTCAGCGTTGGTGGTGCGCAACTGAAGCTGCTGGCTGCGGAGCTCCTCGGCGAGAGCCTGGCTCTGTTGCAGAAGCTGTTCTGTCCGCATCGTGGCGGCAATAGTGTTCAAGACGATGCCGATGGATTGAGTGAGCTGATCCAGGAACGCCAAGTGCACTTCGCTGAACTGGCCAAATGATGCCAGCTCGATGGCTGCCTTCACGTCGCCTTCGAAAAGCACGGGCAGCACGACGATGCTCAGCGGAACACTGTCGCCGAGACTCGAATTGATCTTTACATAGTTGCCGGGCGCGTCCGTTACCAGAATGCGTTCCTTCTCTTTGGCGCACTGGCCCACTAATCCTTGCCCGATTGTGAAGCGCTTCGGCACGTCTTGATCGGAACCCAGTGCGTACCCGCTGAGCAGCGAAAGCACCGGAGTTTCATCCACCGTGTCGGTGATATAAAAAGTCCCGTGCTGAGCGCCGATCAACGGCGTAAGTTGCGAAAGCAGCACTTCCGCCACGGTCGCCAGATCGCGCTGCCCTTGCATCATTCCGGTGAACTTGGCGATGTTGGTCTTCAGCCAATCCTGTTCGTTGTTCTTTCGCGTGGTCGCAGCCAGATTGACGATCATCTCATTGATGTTGTCTTTGAGTGCCGCCACTTCGCCTTGCGCTTGTACCGCGATAGAACGCGTCAAATCGCCTTTGGTCACCGCCGTCGCCACTTCGGCGATCGCGCGGACCTGCGTAGTGAGGTTGGCGGCCAACTGGTTCACGTTGTCCGTCAGATCGCGCCAGATGCCGGCCGCGCCGGGCACGCGCGCCTGACCGCCGAGCTTGCCTTCAATGCCGACTTCGCGGGCCACAGTCGTTACCTGATCTGCGAAGGTCGCGAGCGTGTCGATCATTCCGTTGATCGTGTCGGCGAGCTCCGCGATTTCACCTTTTGTTTCCAGAACTAGCTTCCGCTTCAGATCTCCGTTGGCAGCCGCCGTTACCACTTTGGCGATACCACGCACCTGCGTAGTCAGATTGGCGGCCATGGAGTTGACATTGTCCGTCAAGTCCTTCCATGTGCCCGCGACGCCCTTCACTTCTGCCTGACCGCCGAGCTTGCCGTCCGTGCCGACTTCGCGCGCCACGCGCGTCACTTCGCTGGCGAAGGAATTGAGCTGATCCACCATCGTATTGATCGTGTCTTTCAATTCCAGAATTTCGCCTTTCACGTCCACCGTGATTTTGCGCGAAAGGTTGCCGTTGGCTACGGCGGTCGTCACTTGCGCGATGTTACGAACCTGTGCCGTCAGGTTGCCCGCCATGGAATTCACGCTGTCCGTGAGATCCTTCCACGTGCCTGCCACGCCGCGCACATCGGCCTGGCCGCCAAGCTTGCCCTCCGTGCCGACTTCACGCGCCACGCGCGTTACCTCGGACGCGAAGGAGCTGAGCTGATCCACCATCGTGTTGATGGTGATTTTCAGTTCCAGAATTTCTCCGCGCACGTCCACCGTGATTTTGCGCGAGAGATCGCCGCGCGCCACGGCGGTGGTGACTTCGGCGATGTTGCGGACCTGGTTGGTCAGGTTGCCGGCCATGAAGTTCACGTTGTCCGTGAGATCCTTCCATGTACCCGCGACGCCTTTCACTTCCGCCTGGCCCCCGAGCTTGCCTTCCGTTCCGACCTCGCGAGCCACGCGCGTTACTTCCGATGCGAAAGAGCTGAGCTGAGACACCATCGTATTAATGGTGTTCTTCAGCTCCAGAATTTCTCCGCGCGCGTCCACGGTGATGGTGGTCGTTAAGTCCCCGCGCGCCACGGCCGTCGTCACACCGGCAATGTTACGGACTTGGTTGGTCAGGTTGCCGGCCATGTAGTTGACGCTGTCCGTCAAATCCTTCCATGTGCCTGCTACTCCGCGCACGTCGGCCTGGCCGCCGAGCTTCCCTTCGGTGCCGACTTCGCGGGCCACGCGCGTAACTTCTCCGGCGAATGCGTTGAGCTGATCCACCATCGTGTTGACGGTATTCTTCAGCTCCAGAATTTCACCGCGGGCATCTACGGTGATTTTGGTGGAAAGATCGCCCTTCGCCACGCCGGTGGTCACCTGGGCGATGTTGCGCACCTGGGAGGTCAGGTTTCCGGCCATGAAGTTCACGCTATCCGTGAGATCCTTCCATACGCCGCCGACGCCCTTCACTTCCGCCTGTCCTCCAAGCTTCCCTTCGGTGCCGACCTCGCGAGCCACGCGGGTGACTTCTCCGGCGAACGCGTTGAGCTGATCCACCATCGTGTTGATGGTGTTCTTCAACTCCAGAATTTCTCCGCGCACGTCTACCGTGATCTTACGGGACAGATCGCCCTTCGCCACGGCGGTGGTCACCTCGGCGATGTTACGGACCTGGCTGGTCAGGTTGCTGGCCATGGAGTTTACGCTATCCGTGAGATCCTTCCAGGTGCCGGCAACGTCATGCACGTCGGCCTGGCCGCCGAGCTTGCCTTCGGTGCCAACCTCGCGAGCCACCCGCGTCACTTCTCCGGCGAACGCGTTGAGCTGATCCACCATGGTGTTGACGGTATTCTTCAACTCCAGAATTTCTCCGCGCGCGTCCACGGTGATCTTCGTCGATAAGTCGCCCTTCGCCACGGCGGTGGTCACCTGCGCGATGTTGCGAACTTGCGAAGTGAGGTTTCCAGCCATGAAGTTCACGCTATCGGTGAGATCCTTCCACACGCCGCCCACGCCTTTCACTTCCGCCTGTCCTCCGAGTTTTCCTTCCGTGCCAACCTCGCGAGCCACCCGCGTGACTTCTCCGGCGAACGCGTTGAGCTGATCCACCATGGTGTTGATGGTGTTCTTCAGTTCCAGAATTTCGCCGCGCACGTCCACCGTGATCTTCCGCGATAAGTCCCCAGTCGCCACAGCGGTGGTCACTTCGGCGATATTACGGACCTGTGCGGTAAGGTTGCCGCCCATGGAGTTCACCGAGTCCGTCAGATCCTTCCACACCCCGCCGACACCCTTCACTTGCGCCTGACCGCCGAGCTTACCGTCGGTGCCCACTTCGCGCGCCACGCGCGTCACTTCGCTGGCGAAGGAATTGAGCTGATCCACCATGGTGTTCATGGTGTTCTTGAGCTCCAGGATTTCTCCGCGCACGTCCACTGTGATTTTTCGCGACAAGTCGCCGGTGGCTACCGCCGTGGTCACCTCGGCGATGTTACGAACCTGGCTGGTCAAGTTACCTGCCATGGAATTCACGGAATCGGTAAGATCCTTCCACACGCCGCCGACACCCTTTACCTGCGCCTGACCGCCGAGCTTGCCGTCGGTACCGACTTCGCGCGCCACGCGCGTTACCTCGCTGGCAAAGGAGTTGAGCTGATCCACCATGGTGTTGATGGTGTTCTTCAGTTCCAGAATTTCACCGCGCGCGTCGACGGTAATCTTCGTCGACAAATCACCTTTCGCTACGCCGGTGGTCACCTGTGCGATGTTCCGTACCTGCGATGTGAGGTTACCGGCCATGAAGTTCACGGAGTCGGTAAGATCGCGCCACGTACCGGCGACGCCTTCCACCTTGGCCTGGCCGCCGAGCTTGCCTTCGGTGCCGACTTCGCGCGCCACGCGCGTCACTTCGGACGCGAAGGAGCTAAGCTGGTCCACCATCGTATTGATCGTGTTCTTCAGTTCCAGAATTTCACCGCGCACCGTCACGGTGATCTTGCGGGATAGGTCGCCCTTGGCGACGGCGGTGGTCACTTCGGCGATATTACGAACCTGGGACGTAAGGTTGCCGGCCATGGAATTGACCGAATCCGTAAGATCCTTCCAGGTACCCGCGACGCCGGGTACGTCGGCTTCTCCTCCGAGCAAGCCCTCCGTCCCGACTTCGCGGGCAACACGCGTCACTTCGGCGGCGAAGGAGCTGAGCTGGTCCACCATCGTATTGATCGTGTTCTTCAGCTGCAAAATCTCGCCGCGTGCGTCCACCGTGATTCGGGTGGAAAGGTCGCCCTTGGCCACCGATGTGGTCACTTCAGCTATATTACGGACCTGGCTGGTGAGGTTGCCAGCCATTGAGTTGACCGAGTCCGTCAATTCCTTCCAAACACCGGCGACGCCCCTTACTTCCGCCTGACCACCCAACCGGCCGTCCGTTCCTACTTCGCGAGCCACACGGGTTACTTCGGCGGCGAAGGAGCTGAGCTGATCCACCATGGTGTTGATGGTGTTCTTCAGCTCCAGAATTTCGCCTCGTGCGTCCACTGTAATTCGGGTGGTTAAGTCACCTTTTGCCACTGCAGTGGTCACGCCCGCGATGTTGCGAACCTGATTGGTGAGGTTGCTCGCCATCGAGTTCACGCTCTCCGTTAGATCCTTCCACGTGCCGGCCACGCCGGTCACCACCGCTTGGCCGCCGAGCTTGCCTTCTGTACCCACTTCACGAGCCACACGAGTAGCTTCCGACGCGAAGGAGTTCAGCTGATCCACCATCGTGTTCACCACGCGCGCAGTGTGCAGGAATTCTCCGCGCAGTGGCCGGCCGTCCACGTCCAGAGACATGGTTTGCGACAAGTCGCCCTTGGCGACCGCGCCGATGACGCGTGCGACCTCAGTGGAGGGCTGCACCAGATCGCCAATCAAGCTGTTCACCGATTCAATACAGGCGGCCCATCCACCCGTGGCCGACCCGATGGAGGCACGTTGCGCGATCTTGCCTTCTTTACCGACGGAACGGCTGATGCGATCGAGCGCATTCGCCATCTTCTCGTTCAGTTCCAGCACGTCATTGAGAGCGTCGGCGATCTTGCCGTCCATGCCGATCAGATCCACCGGCATCCTGGCGGAGAAATCCCCCCGCTTGAAAGCCACTAGCGTCTCCAGGAGGACGTTAGTTTCACGCGTCTTGGGAGTCTTCGGATTGTTCTTTTGGGACGTCTGCATGGGCATGCGCTTTATCTCCTTCACTCCACCCTGAATCAGACATAGAGCCGTCTGGAGCCAAGAAGTTACAAAAATCTCGTATCAAAAATGCGCAATGCGAAATATCGGGTCACCCACAGACCTTGGTTCACCAAGTCCAGCTGCCGCCAGGGGGTGGCCAAGTACCCAGAATCTGCCGAAGAGTAACGATCTGACCAAGATGATGGGCGTTATGAACCGCCACATGCGTGATGGCTTCGGCAATTGTATAGTTCGCGAGCGGCGCAAACTCTATAGGCGGTTCAATTCTCCGAGCCCGAGCCGCCTCATCGGATCCAATTCCCACGGCACGCTCAAGGTCCGCAATAAACTGCTGCCTTGATGACTCCCAGCCGCCAACGGGGGCTGAAGGCCATCCCAATAAGGCGCTTACCGGCGGAGGCGTCGCCTTGCCGACGCAGCGTTCCAAGAACCAGGATTGCCACTAGACCAGGTGGGCCACGATCTCCGCAATAGAGTGTGATGCACCGGGCACTCGTTCCGCGGATTGCTCGTCGGACAGTCCATCGAGTATCCGGCCCGGAGCCATGTAAGCCAGAGGGGAAAGAAGAGTTCGTGAGCGTCCATTTTTGGATTCTTGACAACGTTTGACGGGTGGTGGCCCGCTTCGTCACCATTCCGAATACTGCGTTCCCTCCATGCTCGTGAGGTCGGAGCCGCTGCGCACATCGTAGATGCCAGGTTGGGTCTGATCGACGGAGGTCAGTGCGTCCTCCATCACTACGCGCCAGGTGTCCTTGCTATTGGTAATGGGGTCAAGGGGGATCCCGCGCAGGTAGCCTTGCTCCACCAGGTCCTCCAGGCGTTGCGGGGCCTTCTGTTTGTCGAATGTGTACTCGTCGATGACTGTGCGGAGGGTGAAGAGGTTATTTTTCAGCAGGCTCTCCTTCGTTCGCTGGAGAGAGCGCTGATACAAGGGCACGGCGATAGCCAGCAGGATCGAGATGATCGCCATGACGATGATCAGCTCCACCAAAGTGTAGCCGCGCCGCATTCTGCGGGCGGGCTGCCGCGCAGTCAGACGCTCACCACTGCGAATATGGAGTTCCATCGCGCGCTCTATCCGTGCTCTTGGTATAAATGTCGAACACATTCTGCCGGCCCCAACTCTGCGACGCTGGATCGTCCTGTTCACTGCGCATGCCCCATTCAAAACTATTGGTCATGGGATCTTTTGGAATGCGCCGGAGGAACTTAATTTTCTTGCCTTCGGCGTCCTGCAACAATTTCACGCCTTCTACCAGTTGCTCCAATGTCTCCGGGTACCCGTCGGTACCGAGCTTTACTTCAATTTTTCCAGCAAGCGACGCATCCTTGAAGTTATCGATCCCCTTCCGAATTTCGCGTAAGGCGTAAACCAATTCCCGTTCGCGATCGCGGCGAACTTTGTAACGTGCCAGGGGCACGGCCATGGACGTGAGCATCGCCAGGATCGTAAAAGCGACGATGAGTTCAATCAATGTCAGGCCGCGTTGAGCGCGGCGCTGCGGGCCCATATGCCTCATTGAATCTTTACGGGTAATTCACCAAAAGTTACGGCGATCGGTTGTCCTTGCGGGTTCAGCAGCCGCAGTTCCGGAATCGTGATGGGCGTGTCCCCGTCGCCGGTGACAGTAAAACGCAGCACAGCGAGCGCACCGGACCCGCTGACGCCCGCGGAACCCGCGGTGCGCGACATGGTAATGGCCGCTTCGCCAGAGTCGTTACGGATGTCTTTTACGGAATTCACAGTTACGCCGCCACTTGAGAGCAAGTCGCCGGCGGTGATGTCGTCCAATCGCAATTGGTCGGAGTCGTATTTCAAACGCAAAGGACCGGCAGCGGCAAGATTTGCCGCACCCTCAATGACCACGTTGACGGTCACCGTGGCGCCTTCGTTCGCTTGAATCACAGCCGGCGAAAAGGTGACTCGTGCGGTACCTCCGGGAATGCCAATCGGCTGCGCGGGCGTCGCCGAGGGCGGGGCGACCCGCGCCGCTACAGGAGGAATTCCCGGCGCACCCGTAAATCCAGGCAACGCACTGCCCACGGCCCGGGGGGCGGCCGCAGGCATAGCATTCACAGGAGCAGCCGCTTGCGTCTGACTTTGGTTCAGACCGGGAACCAACCCGGCGCCCGCGGGAGCCAGCTTCGGTGCGTAGTTCAGCTTCACCACCTGATCGGTGCCCGCGTAGATGCCGCGCATGTTCTCAGCAGTGTAATCCGGAGTGCGAACGATATGCGGAATCAACGCGATCAGCAGGTCACCGCGAATGTTGTCATTCTTCGAGCTGCCGAAAAAGATCTTTCCCAGGATCGGAATATCCACCAGTCCCGGAATGCCGTTAACTACAGTGCTGTTCTGCGTCTGGCTCAGCCCACCCAGGATATTGACTTCGCCCTCGCGTAAGCGAATGTCCGCTGTGTTGGCGCGCTGGCCAATCACCGGCTGGGAAATGCTGCCGATCTCGACATATTGCTGCACGCTCGAAACACTCACTTCCACGTGCAGCGTGACTTCATCGGCGGAGTGCACCTGCGGCGTCATATCCACATTGACGCCAACGTCGGCGTAATTGAATTGCGTGGAAACCAGCGCGGCCGCGGTGTTGGTCTGGAAGCTGCCCGTGGCGTAGGGAATACGATTGCCAATCTTCAGGCTAACTTTCTGGCCGTCGGAAGCGCGTACTTGCGGGTTGTTCAAGACCCGTGTGCGGGAGTCGGTGAGCAGAGCCTTTAACAGACCGCCGGGTAAAGTTGTGGAGAAATCCTTCGTCGAAAGGCTGCCGAGACGGTTCAACGTGAAAGGCGCGGTCGTGGTCGTGGTACTTCCGGTGCCGCCCGTGGTAAGGGTCGCACCGCTAGGCGTGAAATTAATCGGAATATTGATGCCCGCCGTACCGGCCGAGGCGATGGTGGCGGCCAAGTCGCGCGTACGCTGGCTATTGGCCTCCATGACCAAAATGTCGACGATCACCTCGGACTTGGGCTTGTCCAGATCGTGCACCAGTTTCTCTGCAAGCGCCACTTTATCCACGGTGTCGCGTACAATCATGGCCCGCTGCGCGTTATATGTGTATACACGACGGATTTCGGCTACGGTGCGGATCGCCGTGGCGATTTCCTGAAACTCCTGCACCGTCGTCGCGTTGGTTACGTAAAACACCTTGACCACGTCGTCTTCAAAGTCCCGGCGCTTCGTGACGTTATCTTCCGCCACAAAAATCGTGTTTGATGAAATTGGTTTCCAGAAGGTGCGAGACAACAGCGCCAGGTAGTCGAACGCCTGTTCAACGGATGCGTTGGAAAGATCGACGTTGTAGGTCCGGCCACCAGCGTTGTACTGTGCATCGAACACTACATTCACACCCGCAAGCTTGGCCACCGTCTCGTACAATACACGCGGGGGCTGATTGTTCATCTTAAGGGTGGGTATTAAGGCAGTCATGGGCTGAAGCTCGGGCGGCTCCAGCATGGATTCCACTTTCAAACGCGAATCCCGCCGGGATCGTTCGGACGACGTCAGCCCGCGATCTTCTTGCGGACCGGGCGGCGGAGGCGCTCTGAGCGTGTCCTGAATCCGTTTGATTTCCTGAAGGGCGATCGGAGAGGAGGGATCCGCGATCATTGCCTTTTGGAATTCCTGCAGGGCCTCTTCAAGCTTGCCTTCGGTGCGAAGCTTCTGTCCGGCATTGACATGCTTTTGCCCTGCCTCGAAACGGGCACGGCGCATATTGAGAATATAATTGACGTCCGCCGGGTCCTGATCCACCGCCTGCTCGTAAAACTCCAGCGCCGCATCCCACTCACCCCGGGCTTCCTGGGCGCGGCCGTCTTTGAGGTAACGGTCGCCCTTGCGGGTCCGCCCATCTAGTCCTGCTACCACTAGCAGGGCCAGGATGGCTGAATAGCCGAAAATCCGTAAGTATTTGGACTTCATTATGTTACGATCACACCGCTACCACTATCGTCGGAGCCAGTTCTTTCGTTAGTATGCCACACGTCCGGGATAACGTCACTAGGTATAATGACGGCATTCAGCGGGGTTGCGTGGAGCCCGAAAGCTCCTCCCGCGTCCCAACTTGGCATTATGGCAGCAATCGATATGAGGCTCTGATGACAACATGAGGGCCCCCGTTACGCCTTGACTGAAGTTTGCAAGCTTCGGGCGGCGGGGTACCCGCGGCTCACTGGAGCAATCCCCTGGAAGGGAATACACTGGAGCAGTACCCTTCAAACGCGCCCCCAGTGGAAACCAAAACTAAGAGCACCGGAATCAAGATCCTAAGCGACAACCGCGCGGCTAGGCACAACTATCACCTTTCGGGCAACATGGAAGCGGGGATCGTCCTGTCCGGCACCGAAGTGAAGTCCGCTCGCGACGGCAAGATTCAGCTGCAAGATGCGTTCGGCGAAATCCTGGGGAACGAAGCCTGGCTTTCCAACGCGCACATCGGCCAGTACTCGCACGGCAACATCATGAACCATGAACCCGTGCGGCGGCGCAAATTGCTGCTGCACCGCGCGGAGATCGAGCGCTTTCAGAAAGCCACACGCGAAAAGGGCCTGACACTGGTACCCACCAAGCTCTATTTAAAAAATGGCCTGATTAAAGTTGAACTGGCCATCGGCAAAGGCAAAAAGCTTCACGATAAGCGTGCCACCGAGCGCGAGCGCGAGGCTACGTCCGAGGCACGCGCGGGCATGCGCAGGAAAGCGAAAGACTGAGGCCGTTGGTTAACGTGCATAAGCGGCTGGCCCAATAGACGCCAGCCGCTTGAAAATAGCGCGACAATTTTAGGGTTTCGGGGCTTCGGGAGTCGGCGGGTTTATCTCAGGCGCGGCCTTGCCGCGGTGGCAGGTCCAGCAACCAACGTGCTGCTTGCCATCCGGAAAGCGCCCATTGATGTCGCCAACCATCCGCAACATCGCGCGGCCGATGTCCTTCTTGGGGTTGTCGTCGCTGGGAAAATCGCCCTGCACGTGACAATAGGTGCACATCACGCCGAGGCTAGTGTTAAAACCGCGCATAATTTGAATTACATTAGCGTCGGCCGGCAGCACTTTCAGATTCTTGGGGGGGCCGCCCGGCCCTTTCTTTTCCTGTCCGACCGCAGTCATGGACAGTGCCAGTGCGAGTATCCCTATCAATATGCGCATGGATTGAATTATACACAAAGTCGGGCGGTGCGGAACACTCGCGATGATCGCCTGGTTGCGCCGCTCACCACGGTGCTGTCACGCTGGGATCGTGCGGCAAACGCGTCTGACTTTCGGTTTGGTTACGCTGTGCGTCTCCGGATTCGCGCAACAGCAGATCCACATCGAAACCTTTGAGAAAGTCTGGAGCACCATTCGCGATCAACACTGGGAGACGAAACCCGGAGGGCTCGATTGGGACGCCGTCCACCGCGAATTTCGTCCCCGCGTCGAGGCCGCTGAAAATGCCGAGGCGGCACGCGCCATTATGCGTGAAATGCTGGCCCGGTTGCATCAAACGCATTTCACCGTTGTCCCAGCCGTGGCGTACGCGAACGGGAATGGCAACCAAGGCGGAGACGGCTCGCCCGGCTTTGAAATACGAGTATTAAACGGGCGTGTGATCGTGGTTGAGGCGGAGGAGCAGTCCATCATACGGACGGGCACGGAGATTGTGAGCGCCGATGGCGTAAAACTCGCTCCACTGGCGGCACAGCTTGCGGCAGATCCGGCCATCAGCGGCTTGACGTTGCATCGCGCCATTTCGCAGCAAGTGACAGGCCAGCCGGGGACAAAGAAGAAATTCGAAGTGCTGGACGGCGCGGGTGTAATGACCAGCCTGGACGTGACTCTCACAGAAGCACGTGGCAATCTGGCCGGCTTTGGAAATCTCCCGCCACAGCACGTATGGTTTGAGTTCAAACGTATTGGGAACAGTGGTTATGTCAGATTCAACGAATTTCTGGATCTGGTCCGCATGATGGCCCAGTTCTCCAAAGCGATCAACGATTGCGCACAGTGCGATGGCCTGGTGATCGACTTGCGCGGCAACCCGGGCGGAATCGGGGCGATGGCCATGGGCATGGCTGGCTTTTTGACAGACAAAGCGGATCTGCGACTCGGGACCATGTACATGCGCGGAGCGGCGCTCAATTTTGTCATCAATCCGCGCGCGGGCGCCTACGCCGGGCCGGTGGCGATTCTGGTGGACGGCCTGTCAGCCTCCACATCGGAAATTTTCGCCGGCGGGCTGCAGGATATCGGACGGGCCCGGGTGTTCGGCACCCGTACAGCCGGGGCGGCGCTGCCGTCAGTCTTCACTCGCCTGCCCAACGGCGATGGATTTCAGTATGCCGTGGCGAATTACATCTCCCAGGGGGGCAAGGCTCTGGAGGGTAACGGAGTTACTCCCGATGTAGAGGTGAAGCTCTCGCGTGAGAGTCTGCTGGCGGGACAGGATACGGTGCTGGAAGCCGCGCTCGATTGGATACGGAGGACGAAGCAATGAAGCCGTTTGTGAACAACATAGCCGGACGATCGTGTCCGGCGTGGACGCGGGCGTCCGCTCTGCGCGCTCTTACCCTGCTGGCCGTATCAACCACTGGCTCATTCGCCCAGGACTTGCCGGCGGCTGCCACCATTCTAGACCGCTATGTGCAGGTTACTGGCGGCCGTGCCGCCTATGAGCAGCACACTACCGAAGTGCTCACCGGAGTGATCGAGTTCCCGGCCCAAGGCTTGCATGGAAAGCTCACGCGGTATGCAATGGCGCCCGACAAAGAATACTCACTCGTGGAGTTGGAAGCGCTAGGCAAGATGGAATCGGGTGTCCATAGCGGCGTGCCTTGGGAGAAGAGCGCGGTCCTCGGTCCGCGCATCAAAGCGGGCGAGGAGAAAGAGCAATCCATACGCGAGGCGCGTTTCAATGGTCCTATTGAGTGGCGCACGATCTACGCCACAGTGGAAACCGCCGGAGTGGCCACGATCAACGGCGACGAATGTTATGAGATCATTCTGTCACCTGCCAAAGGGAATCCTGAGCACCAATTCTATTCGCGCAAGACAGGGTTGCTTGTTCGTACTACGATGACCGCCTCCAGCCAGATGGGCGAGTTGCAGGTGGAAGCCAACGTTTCCCAATACAAGACTTTCGGTGGGATCTTGTTCCCCACGCATCTGGAGCAGAAAGCCGCTGGACAACAAATTATCATCACCGTGGAAAGCGTCGGAGTGAACGAAGCGATACCAGCCGAGACCTTCGAGCCGCCTCCGGATGTTGCCGCGATGATCCGCAAGCAGATCGCAGCGGCCGAAGAGAAGCTATGACCAGAGGAACTGTGACGGCTATTCAGTCGCGCGCACTTCGCGCAACCGCTCCATCAGGACAGGCGAAAGCGTAGCTTCGATTCCCGGCGTGATCAGACCGACGCCATCCATGTCCTGGATGTGAACTTTATCCTTGAGCCGGAAGCTGGTGAGCTTCATATGGACCAGGTCCACAACCGGGGCGATGAGAATGTTTTCCTTAGTGCGGTCCGGTGGAGAAGCCGGCACTGCCTCAGTGTATTCCGGCCTGACTTTTTCATTGACAAAAATCAAATGCACCGCGGATCGTGCACGCGGCGCATCGGCATCGACTAACATATCCACGCCAGCAACGTGACGGAATCGGAAGCCACCCTTTTCCGCAGCCTCAATGATTCGTGGCAAATCCTTGCGTGCCACACCCGCATCGACGTCGCTCGTGAGCCGAGCACGTTCCGGGTCATGTTCGAAAACATGAATAAACACAGCCAGCCCGCCAATGATGCGGTATGAAATTCCCGCAGTGTCGAGCGCCACGTGAAAACGCCGCATTCGTTCAAGTAACTGTTCCACGTGTATATCGTAGGCGGCGGCGGTCAACATTCTCAAATTATTTGGAACCAGACAATTTCTTAGCGTCCGAAGTACGTCTTGTCGAACGTGATGGTGCTTTTGTTCTTCACTTCATCAATGGCTTTTTGCGCCATCTCGGGCTTGACCTTCTCGTCGATCTCGGATTGCACATCCTCGAACTTCTTGGTTTCGTGTTTCTGCACCTGGATAACGTGGTAGCCGAACTGCGTCTTCACCGGTTCGCTGACATCGCCGGCCTTCATCGCGAATGCAGCTTCTTCAAACTGAGGGACCATTCGGCCGCGGCCAAATTCGCCAAGGTCGCCACCATTGGCTCCGGAACCGGTATCGTCGGATTCGTCCTTTGCCAGATCTTCAAACTTTCCGCCCGCGACGATCTTCGCGCGCAGATCCTTCGCCTTGGCGAGCGCTTCTTCGTCGGTCAGCTCTTTCTGGCCGGTCTTAAGAGGCACGGCTGATCCCTTCATCCGGATGAGAATATGACGGGCAGTGACCAGATCATAGTCATTCTTATGATCGTTGTAATAGGCGCGCTTCATGGCGTCGTCGGCGACCATTTTTCCATTGAGCTGCTGGAATAAGGCGCCAGCCAGGATCTGGTCCGTCCGCAGACTGAGCTGCAGTTTTGTGTCGGGTACCTGGTCTATCTTCTGTTTGCGGGCTTCATGAGCCAAAGCTTTTAATTCCGCTAGATTTTCCGCGAGTTTTCGCTTGGCGTCCGGGGTGAGCGGGGGGCGCTGCTGGCCTTGCTGGGGCTGAGTGGCCTGTTCGACGATTTTCTCGAATTCGGACTGAGTAATCTTCTCGTCGTCGATGGTCAGGATCACTGGATCGGCGGCCGGCGGCGCGGCGGGTTGCTGCGCGAACACCACGAACGTGGCGGCCAGGAAACTGGGCAGGAGAAACTTCATGCTCATATTTTCCAGGATAGAACAAGACCGGCAGGCCCGCTCGCCGGGTACAATGGGGTTCCACAGGATCGCGATGGCACTCCTTCTTTACAGCGTCGAGGCAAACCTTGCGCATATAACATTGAATCGGCCGGAAAAATGCAACGCACTGAACTCGGAGTTGATCGCCGGGCTGCGCGGCGCTCTGGAGCAATCAGCCGCAAACCCAGCCGTTCACGTAGTGGTAATTCGCGGTGCGGGGAAGGATTTTTGCGCGGGGTTGGACTTGAAAGAACTCGACAAGGGGAATGACGCCACTATAGAAGAGCATGAAGCCACTGCGCGCAAATATGCCGAAATCCTGCTAGCCATCCGGCGTCATCCGCGGCCAGTGATTGCCGCGTTGCGGGGTCGCGCACTGGGCGGCGGCGCCGGCATCGTAACCGCGTGCGATTTGGCGCTGGCGTCCGAATCGGCGGCCATCGGATATCCCGAAATCAAGATCGGTTTCGTTCCGGCTATCGTATCCAGTCTGTTGAAGCGCATGCTGCCAGAAAAGCGCGTGTTTGAGGTTTTCTCAAGTGGAGACAATATCGGTGCATCCCAGGCGCTGGCCGCTGGGTTGATCAATCGTGTATTCCCGGATTTGGAATTCGAGGAAGCAGTGCACGAGTACGCCCGCGATCTAGCGGAAAAGTCCGCGACAGCGCTGAGCCTCACGAAGAGGCTGTTGTACGAAACCGATGGGATGAATTTTGAAGATAGCCTGGAGGCGGGCATTCGGGCGAACGCGCGAGCACGCATGACCGCCGATGCTCAGCGCGGCTTCGAGCAATTTTTGCGTTAGGCCGTCCTAATAAAAGCGCCAGATCGATTTGAAATCGCGCGTCAGCGGCTGGTTGGTCAGCGCGGCGCGGATCATTTCCACGGGGATCGAGTTTTGCTGTAGCAGCGCGTCGTGAAAAGCGCGGTGCGTCATCTTGCCGGAATCGACCATTTCCTTACGAAGCGTGTAAAATTGCAGAGCGCCCAGCATGTAGGCGCTCTGATAGATAGGCGGGTAGGATCCATCAAACGAGCGGCGCACTTCCGCTGCGGCGTTGTCGCGTTCAAAACCCACTCGTTCCACCAGAAAATCGACGCATTGTTGTCCCGTCATTTGCTCAAGATGAAAGCTCAGCGAAAATACGATGCGCGCCGCCCTGTGCATGCGCCAGAAGAGCATCCCAATCCGGTCCTCCGGTGTCTTGGCGAAGCCTTGATCCCATAAAAGCAGCTCCCAATAGAAGGCGTTGCCTTCGCTCCAGAACGGAGTGGCGAAAGGCGCGCGGTAGGTGCGGAACCGCTCCGCCATGAAACCTTGCAAATGATGGCCGGGAATCAGCTCATGAAAAACAATGGAGCGCGCGAAGTGCGGGTTGTTGCCGCGCAAGCTCATCAGCTTCTGTTCCTGCGTCATGGTGTTCGAAGGATACGCGACAAGAATCAAATCGCCGCCGAGGAAAAAGGGAGCCACCAACTGGCGTTCGGGGGGAAGCATTTCCTCCCACCAGTCTTCCTTCGATAGAGGAGGGACCGTCACCAGATCGCGCTGCGTGACGTAATCGATCGCTTCCTGGGCGAGTTTACGCACTAGCTCCGGTTGCTTACCAGGCTCGACATAGTCGTTCTTGACTTTCTCCAGCGCCCTTTTCCAGTCGTCCCCGAAGCCCATTTCACGCGACGAGCGAATCATTTCCTGTTCGCCGGCAGCTAACTCCTTGCGTGCGATTTCGATGAGCTCTTCCGGAGTATACGGAATCATTTGATAGCTTAAATCGTTAAGCAGCGATTCGCGCCCCGCCGGGTCTCCCGTGATGCTTTCCTTGTCGTTCGCACCACCGAGCTTCTCCCGAAGAAACCTGACGTAGTCGTCGATCGCATCTCCGGCACGTTTGTAGGGGTCGGCCATCCACCACGTAAATTGCGGGTCGAAACCGTTATAGAACTCGTACCAATGCTTGAACGTCTCGCTGAGATCGGCAAGCTGACCTGCGGCGCGCAGGGCCAACGTGGGTTTGGGTTTCGAATCCTCCGCGCGTTTGCGGGCCGCGCTGAGCGATTGGATCAGCCCCGCTACGGAATTGGCGGCCTCGCGTGAATTCAGCGGTTCCATGCGCTTGCGGGCTTCCTCCAGATTCACAATGGTTGGCGCGAATGGAATGAGTGACGCTACCTCGGAATCACGGGAGCGATCAATCACAAGTTGTCTGCGCTCGTGATCGAGCAAGTTGTGGAATAGGACGTAATCGACGCGGCCTTCCTGGCTCAACTTACTAAAATCGGTCTTGTCGAGCTCCGCTTGCTGCTCGAGATAAAAACGGGCCAGCCGCGTGCGGCGCGTTTCGCTGGAGGGTATTGCATAAGTGCGTTCGATCGATTGCAGATCCGTGGCATAGCGCTGCAGTAGCGGTCGCATTTCGCTGCCGGATGAGTCGAGCGCCTGCGCCGCTAAGCTCAGACAGCCCAGGAAAAGCACGAATGCCGCTTTCATGACTTCAGTCTAAACAGTTTTTCGCGCTGCCATGCCGTTAACGCTGCCGCAACACGGATATGATGTCATCGGCCGTAATCACCCCGGCCAGCTTCCCGGTTTCGTCCACTACCGGCAGCGCCAGCAAGTTGTATTTATCGAATAACTCCGTTACGCGGTCCTGGCGTTCCTCCACGTCGACTGAGATCAATCTTTCGGCGGCCAGGGATGTAAGGGGAGTCGCACCGTCGTGAAGAAACAGGCGCGTGAGCGGCACAGCGGCTTTCAGGCGCTGCCCATCGTCAATCAGGAAGAGCGTGTTCATGGTGTCGAGCAGATCCTCATTGGCGCGCAGTGCGGCTAACGCATCGGCGACTACCGCGCTTTCCGGCAACGCCACGTACTCTGTGTTCATCAGACCGCCAGCGATGTTCTCGGCGAATTCCATCAGTCCTTCCACGTCTTGCTTGGGCTCCACCTCCATCTCTTCGAGGATTTCCTCGCTGGTTTTTTCCTCCAGCTCCGCCAGCAGGTCGGCGGCTTCATTCGGGGCCATTTCCTCAATGATATCGGCCGCTTTTTCGGTTTCAAGCGATTCCAGAATGCTGGCTTGAATAGTGGGGTCGATCTCCGTAAGAGCATCGGCAGCCACTTCGTTGTCGATGTTCTCGAAGATGGCCTCGCGGTCCTCGGGACCCAGATTTTCGACAATGTCCGCGAGATCGGCCGGATGCATGTCCTCGAGCAGTCTGTTTGAAATATTCAGCCGCAAGCGCCGCTGCGGATCGGGTTCCAGAATGTTGCAGAACTCCCAGCGGATCGACTTAATCGGAATGCGCGTTTGAAGCTTCCGCACCCACAAAGGCGGAATCAGCCCGCGCACCACACGCCGAAGAATGCTGCGAATGCCGACGTCCACTTCCAACACCCACAACACTTCCGCGCCATCTTCCCGGTAGAGTTCAAAGGTGACGTCGTTGACACGGACGACTTTTCGGCCCTGAGCGTCGATGATCTGTTGATCCAACAGGTCGCGCGTCAACCGCAGCATGTATTCGTCGGAATGGTACGGCGTCAGCTTCTCGTCGAGAAGATGAATGCCTGCAAGTGAAATGGACTTAACCTGATCGAATCGGACCGTAAGCAGCGTCCCATCTCCACCGATCAGGAAGCGATCAATCCGCACGGGATGGACCAGCGGCACCAACGCGGCATCTCGGACCGCACCCAGCTTGCGCCCCTTAAGGTCGAAAACCTTGAGGCCGAGCAGCTCGGTAAGGAACAGGATTTGATCTGCCATCGGTGGCCTGAGCCCATACGGTTTGTGAAGGAAAGCAAGCTCGCCCTCTCCTTTTCACTATGCCCGATGGCATCGCACCGGCGCAAGGAATTTTTCGTCCGAGCGAAAAACTTATGAGAGACGGCTGGGCAGACTCGCGCTAGCGGGTGCGAGGTTCATGGGTTCAATTCTCCCGGGTGTCCACGATTTGCGAATCGGTTTGAAATTTCCTGTAGTCGCGGTACGCGATGTCGATTTCGGCGCGCAGTTTCCGGATCAGCGCCAGCCGCGCGTCGGCGCGGATCAGGATTCGCGCCGGCAGCCAGATTTCATTGTTGACCCGGACCTGCTCGAAATGCAGCGTGCCTCCCGGAGCGACCCGCAGCATGGCCAAT
This sequence comes from uncultured Acidobacteriota bacterium, assembly GCA_902826605.1. GTDB lineage: Bacteria > Acidobacteriota > Terriglobia > Bryobacterales > Bryobacteraceae > Palsa-187. The sequence continues at coordinate 295,334 of CADEFM010000002.1, read as the reverse complement.
GCAAACGACAGAGTGTCCAGAGCTTCTGCATCCATCTTCACCCAGTGGTACGTAGCTTTTTCGATCCAGATCCGCGCGCGGAGCTTCGTAAGGATCTTGGACCGCGAATCGGGCGGTCGGTAGCCGGGTTTGGGATCGGCTTGCAGGATCCAGGCTGGCTGCCCGCTGACGCTCTCCTCGCCGGCCAGCCGGAACACAAAAGCTTCGGGAATTTGGCGAAGATAAGCACGATTTTCGGCACGTTCCTTGTCGTACCGGGAGCGCCCCTCATCGGCTTCGCGGAGGCGCTTGGCCAGTTCCTTGTCCAGCTTCTCCTGTTCCTTTCGCGCGTCCTTTTCAGAGAGGGCTTGATCGTTGCGCGCGATCAGCCGTTCATACGGTCGCCCGGCCAGAATCAGAATCTCATCGGTCTCGCTGTGATCCCTGGTCAAACGGCCTCCACGGCCGGCGATGCGAAATTCCGTATGCTGGACATACGTGTAGTTCTTGCGGCTTTCGAAATCCGTCCAATCGCGATCCAACGACCGCCGGACGATTTCCAGCGGTTGTTGCGCCCGAACGACCGATATCGGGACCACGCCGGTAACCAGCGCTACCACGCAATACACCAGTTGCCGCATGCATTTAGTTAGACGTGCCCGCTCCGCCCCAGGTTCGGAAAAGTTGCAGCGAATTCTACGCCTGCGCGGTGCGAACTCGCGACATCTTCGAAGGGATGGTAATCACGAATTCCGCCCCCCTTCCTGGCCGGTTGGCGGCGCGCACTTCCCCCTGGTGCTGTTGCACGATGGACTGGACGATGTAGAGCCCCAACCCCCCGCCGACCCGCGTCGAAACGTTGGGTTCGAACAGGGATTCCATCACAGCTGGATCAATTCCCACCCCATCATCTGAGACCACAATCTCCATCGCATCGCCATCTTGCCGGGCGTTCACCACGATGGTGCCGCCGTCGGGCATGGCGCGCACCGAGTTCGTAAATAGGTTGATTAGCACACGCTCCCAGGCCCACGAATGGTCTAGTACCAATCCCGGCTGCAGCCCGCAGATAAACGCCACATTCGGGCCGCGGCGTAAGGCGAGTGAATCCTCTACCAGGGTACGGGCGCTATGGACGACCGTTTCAACAGTCGCCATCGGCTGGTGAACGCGCAGACTCGCGGAAATCTCCTTGCCACGCTCCACGCTTCTCAGGATCGCCGCGGAAACTCCCTGCCACGCCGGATCTTCCGACAGCAGATCACCGGCTTCCATGAGGGTCTGAAAGATATTGTTCAGATCGTGGATGAAGCCTTCCATCGTGAGTTGAGGTCTCACGTCGGGAATCACCGTTTCTGACGAACCAGCTTCTGGCGTAATCAATCTCCCTTTAATCGATCCTCAGTGAGCAATTTCCTGAAGTGTACTAAAAAACTCCGGGAAAGAAACACCTGCGGCGCCAGCGTTGGTAATAGTGCTGGGGCCATCGGCGGCCAGCGCGGCCACGGCAAACGCCATCGCAATGCGATGATCGCCCGCTGAATCGCACTCGGCCGCGTGGAATTTCTGGCGGCCTGGGATAAAGAACCCGTCCGCCGAGGTCTGGATCGTCACGCCCATGCGTTTCATGTTGGTCTCGATGGTAGCGATCCGGTCGGTCTCCTTCACGCGCAGCTCGCCCGCATCCCTGACGGTAAGTCCTTGTTCACTCGCTGCACCCAGCACTGCCAGCCCGGGGATTTCGTCGATGAGAGCGGCCGTCATTGCGCCCTCCATCGCGCCTCCTTTTATCTTGGAAGCCCGCACCCGCAGGCTCCCGATCAGTTCCCCGCCCGTCTGCTGCACTCCCAGAATTTGAATATCCGCTCCAATGCCAACCAGAAAGTCCAGCAGCGCCGAGCGTGTAGGATTCATCCCCACGCGCTCGATCACAAGGTCGGCGTCCGGCATCAGCAGCGCGGCTACCAGGAAGAATGTCGCCGATGATAAATCCCCCGGCACCACTAATTCCCGTCCCCTGAGTTTGGCGCCTTCGGCCAGGCGTATGACATTCCCCAGTACTTCAATATCCGCGCCAAATTCCTTGAGCGCGATTTCCGTGTGATCCCGCGTCCGCACAGGCTCGCGGACGACGGTCTCGCCCTTGGCGAACAAACCCGCGAACAGCACGCAGCTCTTGACTTGGGCGCTGGCCACCGGCAGCGTGTAGTCGATGCCCTTCAGCGGACGTCCATGAATCGTCAGCGGGGGAAACTGTGCGCCCTGTGGATCGCTGCCGCCGCAGCCTTCAATCGCAGCGCCCATCAGTGCGAGCGGCTTCATCACACGGCCCATAGGGCGTCGCGACAATGATTCGTCTCCGCCTATGCGGCTGGTGAATGCCTGCGCTGCCAAAATGCCCGACAACATGCGGATAGTTGAGCCGGAATTGCCTGCATCCAGCATTTCCCCCGGCTCGCGCAGCGCCCCGCCGTGAATGATAACTTTCCCATCCTGGCGTTCGATCTTCGCACCCAGGGCTTGCATGCAGGCCAAGGTCGATTGGCAGTCCGCGCCGGTGGAATAGTTGTGAATGGTGGTTATGCCTTCCGCGATTGCCCCCAGCATGCCGTAGCGATGGGATATGGATTTGTCCCCCGGCAACGAAATGCTTCCTTTGACCGCGGTGGCAGGTGAGACCGTGATGTTCATGAATCATTCAGTTTAACGGGTTTGATATGAGGACCGATGTTCACCGTCTCGGTAATAGCGCCCAGAACGCCGCGCAATCCCCCGTTTGCGCCGGAGGTAAGCCTAATGTAAGATCGAGGCCTAATGATCCTTCCCGCAGCGCGTCTGTCTCGAATCGTGACAAAAGAGCTGTTTGGTCAACCTATGAGAATTCGCACACTACCTCGAACCCTTTTGATTGTGGCGCTCCACCTCGCAGTGGCCATCGCCAGCCAGGCTCAGGGCCTCAATGCCGGCACGGTCACAGCCAAGGTGGGCGGCGCGCCATTCTCAGCGGTCGTCAGCATTGCAGCCTTGGATGACAAAGGCAAACTGGCGCTGTCGAACTTGAGCAATCAGGTTCAAATCCAGGTGCCAAAGGCCAAGGCTGGGAAGTTCGAAATCAAACTCGATGCGGACGGAGGTCTCATCGACGTAATCGTCGTGCTCAAGGTTGGCAGACGCATCATCTCGCCCGTGTCTGGCTCGCTGACGATCGACGCGCTGTCCGCGTCGTCCGCGTCAGGCCGATTCGAGTTCGACGGCAAAGACGTCGGCAGCGAATCTCCCGTTAAGGTAACCGAAGGGCGATTCGAGGTCCGGTTCACGGGAAAGTAGCCCCCCGCATTTACCTGGTACGGCGTCCCCTTATCTCCAACGACTAGAAGCGCTTCGACAAACACCCTAATCCTTACCTAAGGTCTTACCGATAGACACTCAGCTTCCGTTGTGGAGCACGAACAATCATGAGTGTGTCGAAGCAGACCGCGATCGGTTTCGCTGGGGCGCAGGCCCAGCAACTTCCGCTAGTGCTCGATACCGCTCCCGAAACCAGTCTCGAAGCCAAATTCAAGACGAATGATGAGCGTTTTGCCGAAACTCCCACCATTCTGATCGTGGACCACGTGGAATCCAACCGGCAGCGATTGAAAGCGATGCTGCCGCTGAATTCATACCAAATTGTCGAGGCCACGCGTCCCTCCGATGCATTTGAAATCCTGGAGAAACATAAGATCGATCTGGTGATCGCCGACTTCCTGATGCAGGAAATGAACGGCCCCGACTTCTGCCGGATGCTGAAAAAAAACCGGAAGACGCAGCTGACCCCTGTCCTGATCGTGACTAGCCTGCAAGGTTCGGAAATTGAGATTGCCATATTCGATTCCGGCGCGGACGAGTTCTTGGTGAAGCCGCTCCAGCCGACGCTGGTCCGTACCCGCGTTCGCGGCCTGCTGCACAACAAGGCGCTTACCGATTCGCTGGACGAAGCCGAGTCTATTCTTTTCGCGCTGGCTCAATCCGTGGAACAGCGCGACCCGCACACAGGCAAACATTGCGAGCGCCTGGCGGTGTACGGCGTCATGCTGGGGAAGGCCCTGGGGCTATCGCGGCGGGATCAACTCGCGCTCTATCGCGGCGGATTTCTGCACGACATCGGCAAAGTCGGAATTCCCGACGCCATCCTCTTCAAACGCGGCCGCTTGACCGAAGCCGAGTGGGAAACCATGCGTATACACACCACGCGGGGTGAAGAAATCTGCTGCCGCATGAAAACCCTCGCGCCGGTGCTGCCCATCATTCGCAGTCATCATGAACGATGGAACGGATCTGGATATCCCGATGGTTTGCGTGAGAATGAAATCCCATTGTTGGCCCGCATTCTGCAGGTCGCCGATATCTATGACGCGCTGACCACCGCGCGCCCTTATAAACCGGCATACACGCCTGAGCACGCCGTGCAGGTGCTGCTTGACGAAACCCAGCGGGGCTGGCGCGATCCTGAGTTGGTCGCCCTCTTTGCGGATCTGACTCGCAAAGGTCTGCCCGAAGTGGCCGCGGAGTCTCCCTCTGCCACGGGAACGCGTCAATCGCTCGATGCGCTGCGGTTGGAGCTGATTCGGTAGCCCGCGTTACAATAGGGTTAGTGAATCGGCGTCAAGCCATCTTTACCGGGCTGGGCATCTCACTTCTCTTCCCCCGCCGCGCCATCGCACAGTTGATGACCCGTCTCTCTCCCGAGACGAATGCGGCGTTCGATAACTACACTACGGGTGAAGAACGCAAGATGGAGTGGCGCGCCCACATGCAGCCCTCGTCCGATGGCGCCGTGGCCTTCGCGCCCGGAAACGGCACGTCACCCGTGGATGTGACGGACGGCTTGATTCATGACTGGATGGCCGCCGCCATCGCCCCGGGCGTCCGCATGGAACGCCTGCTGGCGGTGCTGCGCGATTATCCCTCGTACAAGACGAACTACGCGCCTAACATCGTTGATTCGCGTGTGCTTTCGCGGAACGGCGACACCTGGAACGTATTCCTGCGCTTGTACAAGAAGCAATTTCTGACCGCGGTTCTCAACACCGAATACGAGATTCGCTACAAATCCCTGGACGAAAACCGCTGGACCATGATTTCGCATTCCACGAAAGTCGCCGAGTTGGACGATGGCCGCGAGCTTCCGCAAGGAACCGGACATGGTTTTCTGTGGCGTCTGAATGCTTACTGGCTCTTGGAGCAGCGCCGCGAGGGCGTTTACATGGAGTGCCGCTCCATTTCCATGTCGCGCGACGTGCCCCCGGGCCTCGGCTGGGCCATCAAGCCCATGCTGTCGAGCGTGCCCAGGGAATCGTTGCTCGAAACAATAAGCTTCACCATCAAAGCCTTGCGCCGCTAGCGTCGTCCTCTGCGGCGTCATGCAATACTCAGTCTTTGCGTTCCGTCTCTATCTATGCCCTCTTCCTCGATTGCGGTTTTCGGACTCGGCTACGTCGGCTGCGTGACGGCGGCGTGCCTGGCCGAAACCGGTCACCAGGTCACCGGCGTCGACCGGGATGCACACAAGGTTCAAAACGTCCGCGAAGGCCGCGCACCTTTCTATGAACCCGGCCTCGAAGAAATCGTAAAAAGCAACGCCGCTTCCGGGCGCTTGCGCGCTTGCCAGACCGCCGCCGAAGGCCTGGAACACGCGAGCATCGCCTTGATCTGCGTGGGCACGCCTTCGGAACCGAACGGCAACATGAGCCTCGATCAGCTCCGGCGAGTCACCCAGGAGATCGCAGCCGAACTGGACAAACGCCCCCGGCCCCTCATCGTCGCGATCCGCAGCACCGTTTTCCCGGGCACATGTGAAGAAGTGGTTCTGCCCGCATTCCGTCATCTGCCCGAAGTGCGCGTCGTTTCGAATCCAGAATTCCTGCGCGAAGGCTCCGCCGTGCGCGACTTCCGCGAGCCCCCTTTGACCGTCGTCGGCGGCGATGACCCGGCCGCCGTGCAAACCGTAGCCGGAATCTATGAAGGCCTGGGCTCCGCCCCATGCCTGGTAGCCCTGCGAACCGCGGAAATGATCAAGTATGCGTGCAACGCGTTTCACGCCGTCAAGATATCTTTCGCCAATGAAATCGGCGCGCTGTGCGACCGGTTAGAGGTCCCTGGGCAGGAAGTGATGGCGACGCTCTGCCGCGACACCAAGCTCAATATCTCACCGGCCTATCTGCGCCCAGGATTCGCGTTCGGCGGCTCATGCCTGCCCAAGGACTTGCGAGCCGTGAACTACCGGGCTTCCCGGCTGGACCTGAAAGTGCCGATGCTCGAATCCGTCATGCAGAGCAATCACGAACACCTGGCCCGAGCCATGCGCCGCGTCGACCAACTGCAAGGCCGCATCGGCATCGTAGGGCTGGCGTTCAAGGAAAACACCGACGACCTCCGCGAAAGCCCCGTGGTGGCGTTATTGGAACACTTGCTAGGCAAAGGCCGCGAGCTGCGAGTGTGGGACCCGCACATCCGCCTGGAATCCATCTACGGCGCAAATCGCGATTACATTCTGAACAGCATCCCGCATATCGGCAAGCTGTTGGCCGCGAATCTCTCGGAACTAGTCTCCTGGGGCGCGGAACATCTGGTGCTGACGCAAAAACCATCCGAACAGCTTCAGGGAGAATTAGCCGCAAGCGGTAGGCCCGTGGTGGATCTGGCTGGTTGGCTAAACTAGTAGCATTTGTCGAACTCTTCCAATTCCCGATTCTCAAAAGTATCTGTGTCGAATTTCGTGGTGTAGACTGAAACAACAAAAGTTTATCTAAGGAAGGCACCTTGTTACTTGCGCTTCTTCAAATCAACGACATCCACATTCGCAACGGAGATAATCCCGCGATTTCCCTAGTTGATAAGATTGTCTCGGCAATGCGCGGTTTGTATCCGGAGCTAGCTGGATGTATCGTAGTGGTGCCGGGAGACATCGCTTACTCCGGGAGTTCGGATGAGTATCGGCTCGCAGAAGGCTTTTTTCGCGAACTATTGGCACGAATTCAGCAAGAGTTCCCAGGGATAGTTCCACAAATAGTTCTCTCGCCAGGTAATCACGACTGCAATCTGCAGTTGGCTACTGATATTCGTCAACGCAGTCTACTTGGATCACTTCTACACACCCTAGAAGTGACCGGGGCAATGGCTACCCAGTGGTTAACAGTTCAAGAGCCTTACTTTGCCTTCACCGAACGCTTAGGTCACGTGTCTGATGGTAACGGGCAGAAGATGTCACTTCGAAGGGAATTTGTCATAGCAAAATCTCAGCGCGTTGCATTTACGACTTACAACACGGCATGGCTTTCGCAAAACCCAGAGACCCCGGGGGAACTACACATGCCAATTAACTGGTTCGAGAATTCTATCGATGTACCAGCAGATATTGAGGTATCTGTCTTTCATCATCCTTACAACTGGCTCGAACCAACTAACGCTCGCGCTTTCAAGGAACTCATAGAATCTCGTTCAGATCTAGTCCTGACAGGGCATGAACATAAAGCCGATGCGTACACGAAGCTCAGCAATGAAAATGGCGCGGTAACCTTCGTCGAGGGACAGGCCATGTACGATCCTAGGGAACCAGAAAATGGCTTCAACGTCATCCTAATCGATATGGACGCGAGAAGATGGCAGCTATCCGAGTTCATTCTGACCAAGGACTATTTCAATCCTCGTTCCGAGGCACATTGGACTCCGTTCTTAAGGAACAAACAGCTAGCTGATCAAGGCTTTGAAAACTCCCCCAAGTTCGCTAACGACCTCAGAGACGTCGGCACCGGCTTCACGCACCCTAAAAAAGTGGAGCTGCATTTGCGAGATCTTTTTGTGTACCCGACCCTCGTTCAGCGTGAACTGCAACGGAAAGTAGAGGGCAAGAAGGCGCTAGCGACGAGGGTCGAGGGCCGTGATTTGATTCAGTACGTACTATTGGAAAAGAAAATCGTAATCCTTGGGTCCGACTTATCTGGAAAGACTGCGCTGGCGAAAACCCTTTACACGGATCTTCAGCAGTCCGGCAAGATCCCGATACTTATAAATGGCACGGATCTTAAGTCCGGGGCCGACTTTCCTACAATTATTGCTCGCGCATTTGAGCGACAGTATTCCGCATCCTCCCTTGAGCGATATCGGCAACTAGAGCCCGCACAGAAGGTCGTGATTATTGACGACTGTCATCGGGCCACCATGAGTCGTGCCGCGCATGTTCTCGAGGATGCGGATCGCATTTTCGGAAACATCATCGTACTGGCGGACGACCGATTCGAGATCGATGCCATTGTCACGAAAGGCGGCCAGCGCGTCTTTATTAAATACCGGCAGTTGCATATTCAGGAGTTCGGAAGACCGGCACGAGCACGTCTTATTGAAAACTGGTTAACGCTTGGTCGAGTGGATCTCGAAGGGGAAGACCTGTACCGCGAGATTGCGGTTCGAGAAAAGACCATAGACACACTTCTCGGCAGGCAACTGCTCCCCGCATTCCCCATTATAGTGCTCGGCATTCTGCAAACGTTGGAAGCAACCAGAAATCTCAACAGCTCGAGCGGGTCCTATGGAGAGCTATATGAAGCGTTCATTACTGATCGGCTCGCAACAGTTAGCCAAAAGGCTGCGGACCTTGGAACGAAGTACACACTGCTATCTCGGGTCGCCTATTGGATGTACGAGCGTGAAGTAGATAGTCTAACTCGCGATGACATGAGGGCCGTTTGCGAGGACTATTTTAAGGAGTATCGGATGCACGTGGATTCTGCAACACTTGTCGAAAACCTTCTATTTGCGCAGATCCTTCATGATGCCGACAGCAACCTCCATTTCAAATATCGATACTACTACCATTTCTTTGTTGCTCGTTATCTGAGAGATAATTCGAGCGACGCGGCTGCAGGCCCCAAAGTGAACGAATTGCTAACACACATGGCAGATCGTGTGTACTTTGAAGATTATTCTCAAATTCTAGTTTTCTATTTATATTTGACAAAAGACGTTGGCGTCATCCGCCAGATCGTGCACAACGCGGAACGAATTTACGGCGGGGTAACCGTCGCGGACTTGGAAAACGATGTCAACATTATCAACGCGCTATACACCTCCTCTCCGAAGCCAATCGAGCTGCCGAGTGCCGATGTTCAAGAAAACCGTGATGCCTTACGTAAGCAGTTGGACGAAGCAGACGCGGTCCGTGTGGCGCGGGACGGCGAAAAAGTTTGCTATCACGACGAACTCGACAACTTCATCAAGATAAACTTTGCACTGAAGACGCTGTTCATACTCGGGCAAGTGTTGCGAAATTTTCCTGGCTCACTAAAGCGGGACATAAAATTTCGCATCGCGGAACAGTGCTATCTGCTAGGACTCCGCGTCTTGTCAGTCGTTCTAGCTTCGATAGCAGATAACGTCGAACAATTCACGATATATTTTACCGAGATGATACGCGCCACTCGTCCTGCGTTGACGCCGATGGAACGTGCACAGAGTGCGGAGGAGGCAGTAATTTCATTGGCCGAGCTATGGACCTTTGGCCTGCTAAAGACAATCTCGCAGGCGCTCGGCACTGAAGATCTCGCCGAGACCTACCGTGAGGTAGTGGATGCTCACGGTAAATTGCTTTCGGTTCAGTTGGTGGATCTCGCGATTAAATTGGACCACTATGGATCGTTCCCTGAAAATCAAGTAGACGTCCTAGAGCGGCGGGTGCATAGGAATCTATTGGGGTACTGCGTTTTGCGGCATATGATAGCGCATTACTTCTACATCTTTCGGTCGACGTCAGCGGTCCGGCAAAAATACTGCGATCGCTTTGAGATTGGTACGCGGCAGACGTTATTGCTCGGAAGCGGTTTGCGGAAGACCTAACTCGCGGTAGAGCCACCCTCGTCCCGCATTCAACAATCTCAAATAACCCCATCTCCCCCATCCTCAACCACTTCCCCTCCCGCCCCGCCCCCACGGCTCCCCCTCCGCCCTACCCTGTAACCGAGGAAGGAGTTCGAGCGCTCTCTCATCGGAGGGCCGAACCGACCAAGACCAGCGTCCTAGGTAAGCTGTTGCGGGTCTGCGCGCGATGAGAGTCCGCCGGTACTCAACCGGCCCCACGCCATTGCGGGTTAATAAATGGCAGCGCGCCGTTCGCCGCAAAAAACGGTCTCGCCGCCAAGCGGGTTAAAAATGGCCTCGCGCTGTTCGAGTCAAACGACAGCCTCTCCGCCGTGAGAGTCATCAACCGGCTCGGGGATCCCTTAAAGCATTACCGGAAGTGTGTCTGCCCGTATATTTGGAATATGTGCTGCCCGATAGTTTCATGGGTTCACGATAATGGTCTCTAGCCCTATGAGTCAGATGCCACGCTGGTTTGAACGAAAGTTTGAGTTTCCGTTTCCGCTGGAATTGCTTCCGAATTTGCGTGCACGCCTGCGCGGCGCTCCCGCCAGACTGGAAGAGCTTTTACGTGGCTGCCCTCACAGTCTTCTGGTTTCGAAGGTGCAAGAGAAATGGTCGGCTCAAGAACACGCGGGTCACTTGCTTGACCTGGAACCGCTGTGGCTGGCGCGAGTCGGCGATTACGTGGCCGTGAGCGGCCAACTTACTGAGACGGACCTAACGAATCGAAAGACCGGCCAGGCGAATCACAACGCGCGCCCGCTGGATCAGATTCTCGGGGAATTCCGCGCCGCCAGAGCAACACTGCTGAATCGTGTGGAGGGATTGGATGCGTCTCTATTTGAGCGAGCCATACCCCACCCGCGCTTGAAGACGCCGATGCGGCTGGCCGATCATTTGTATTTCGTCGCCGAACACGACGATCATCATCTTGCGCGAATGTGGGACCTAACAAATCCGTCCCCGGACTCCTTGCTTCCGCTCTGCGGGCCACAGTAGCATTGATGCCTGGAGGTCTAACCATGCAATCCACGCGGCTATTTGTTCTGTTCGCGCTGTTTTCGGCAGGTGCCTGCGCCCAGTGGTTGAATTTCCCTACCCCGGGAATTCCGCGCACGAAGGACGGCAAACCGAATCTCACCGCTCCAGCGCCGCGCGCACCGGATGGCAAACCGGATCTATCCGGCGTGTGGATGCATGAGACCACCACAGTGGCGGAAGTCAGGCGTCTGTTCGGCAATCGCCTGGATGCTGATATCGAACTGGCGCCCCCGGGAATGGAGATCGGCACCCAGCACAAGTATGCCTTCAATATTCTGGTGGACTTCAAGCCCGAAGAAATCCCATTGCGCCCGGAAGCCGCTGAAGCCCTGCGTCGTCGTCCCCGGAATCCGGCCAACGTCTGCGATGGAAGTTTTGGTATCCCCCTGGCTGGTCTTCTGTCGGAGCCGATCAAGATCGTTCAAGCGCCGCGGCTGACCATGGTCTTGTATGAGATCGACAATCTTCAACGCCAGATTTTCACCGATGGCCGTACGCTGCCGAAGGAGATGAACCTGCCGGCTTACCTGGGCTACTCTGTGGGGCGCTGGGAGCGTGACACGTTTGTCGTGGAGTCCGCGGGATTCAATGATAAAACCAGGTTGGATACCATGGGCCACATTCATAGCGAGGCCCTGCGCGTCACAGAACGGTTCCGCCGCCGCGACTTCGGGCATCTGGATGTCGAAATGACCTTCGACGATCCGCAGACCTACACCAGGCCGTTTACCATTAAGGTCCCGCATGAGCTATTGGCCGATGCGGATATTTTCGAGATGCGCTGCAATGAAAACGAGAAGGATCGGATCCACCTTCTCCCGAAAGAGTAATGCGCAGGCATCGCCTAGCTTGCTTTAGGCCTGTCTTTGCCGCATAATGAATACAGGACTAAAAAGGTCTGACAAGACCGTTTCAGTCGTAGTAGACTAAAAGAGTCTGAGATCATGCTGAAGCTAACCAAGAAAGCCGACTACGGGTTAATCGCCTTACGGCACCTGTGTTCGGTGGCCGCCAGTTCGCGCGGAAGCGTGACGGATCGCGGCAGCGCCTCGGCCAAGGACATCGCGGACGCCTACGGCATTCCCCTGCCCCTGCTTTCCAAGGTTCTGCAGAAGCTGGCCCGTGGCGGGCTGTTGATGTCTGAGCAAGGCACGCACGGCGGTTATCGTCTGGCGCGGGACCCTGCGCAGATTTCGACCCTCGAAGTCATCCGCACCATTGACGGACCCATTATTTTGACCCAGTGCTTTACGGAGCATAATGGCTGCGATCAGACCAGCCTATGCCCGGTGCGCGAACCGTTGCGCAAAGTTCATGAAGGCATCCTGGGCCTGCTTTCGAGCATCACATTGGCAGACCTCGCGAGCGACGATATGCCCGTTCCGAGTTTCCGCCCGTTCCTGACGAAAATCGATCTACCGAGGATTGCGAGTTCCTGATGAAACTTCCGATTTACATGGACAATCATGCGACCACGCCCGTGGACCCGCGTGTGTTCGAAGTGATGACGCCGTACTTTACCGGGATCTTCGGTAACGCAGCTAGCCGCAATCACAGCTTCGGCTGGCAGGCGGAAGAGGCCGTTGATCTCGGCCGCAAACAGGTGGCGGATCTGATTGGCGCGACCGCGAAGGAGATCGTCTTCACCAGCGGCGCAACCGAATCGAACAATCTGGCTCTCAAAGGAATTGCCCAGATGTATGCCGAGCGCGGCAACCATCTGATCACCGCCGCCACCGAGCATAAATGCGTTCTCGATACCTGCAAGCGCCTTGAAAAAGAAGGTTTCCGCGTTACCTACTTGCCCGTTCAGCAGAACGGCCTGGTGGACCTGGACCAATTGCGCGCCGCAATCACCGACAAGACCATTCTGGTCAGTATCATGTACGCCAATAACGAAATCGGCGTCGTGCAGCCGGTAAAGGAAATCGGCAAAATCGCGAAAGAACGCGGCGTGTTGTTCCACAGCGACGCCACCCAAGCGGTGGGAAAGATCCCGGTTAATGTATTACAGGACAATATCGATCTTATGTCGCTAACCGCGCATAAGATGTATGGGCCGAAAGGCGTAGGCGCACTGTACGTGCGCCGTCGCAATCCGCGCGTGCAGCTTACCGCGCAAATGGATGGCGGCGGGCATGAACGCGGAATGCGTTCGGGCACGCTGAATGTTCCGGGCATCGCCGGTTTGGGCGCGGCGTGCGCACTCGCGCAAAAGGAAATGGCGGAAGAAGCCAAGAAAATGGCCTTCCTGCGCGACCGCCTGATGCACAAGTTGCAGAATTCGTTGGATGAAGTTTATATCAACGGCACCATGGAGCACAGGCTGCCGAACAACCTCAATATGAGTTTCGCCTACGTGGAAGGCGAATCGCTGTTGATGGGCATCAACGATATCGCGGTCTCCAGTGGGTCGGCGTGCACATCGGCCACGCTTGAACCTAGCTACGTTCTGAAGGCGCTGGGTGCGGGTGACGATCTGGCGCACTCCTCCATCCGGTTCGGCCTGGGGCGGTTCAACACGGAAGAAGAAGTGGATTACGTCGCCGCGAAGATCATCGATGTGGTGCGGAAGCTGCGGGAGCTTTCACCGCTGTACGAAATGTTCAAAGAAGGCATTGATTTGACCAAGGTCCAATGGACCGCGCACTAACTGTACGCACTAGGAGCCAACTATGTATTCCGACAAAGTAATCGATCACTACAATCACCCGCGTAACGTGGGTTCGCTCGACAAAGCCGACCCAACGGTGGGCACGGGCATGGTCGGCGCGCCGGAATGCGGCGACGTGATGAAGTTGCAGATCAAGGTGAACCCGGAAACGGGCATCATCGACGATGCGAAGTTCAAGACGTTCGGTTGCGGCTCCGCGATCGCGAGCTCGTCGCTCGCCACGGAATGGTTGCGCGGCAAGACGGTGGATGAAGCCCTGGCGATCAAGAACACCGACATCGTCACGGAACTGAGCCTGCCGCCGGTGAAAATTCACTGCTCCGTGCTGGCCGAAGACGCCATCAAGGCCGCCATCACGGATTACAAAAAGAAAGCGGGCGTGCCGGAAACCGTGCCGGCCAAAGCGCACGCGTAAATCGGTATGGTCACAGTAACGCCGAAAGCCGTCGAGAAAATTCACGCCGCGTTTCAACGGGAGCGCGTCACGGGAGGCCTGCGTCTGGGCGTCCTGGGGGGCGGCTGTTCCGGGTTGAGCTATCAGTTTAAGTTCGACATCAAGCCGCGCGCTACCGACCAGATCCTGAAATTCCCGGTTGCCAGCGGCGAAGAAGTGCAGGTCTTCATCGACCCGAAAAGCATGGTGTTCCTGGACGGCATGACGCTCGATTGGCAAGATTCCCTGATTCAATCGGGCTTTGTGTTCAACAACCCGCATGCGCAAAAAAGCTGCGGTTGCGGGACTTCCTTTTCGGCGTAACCGTTTCGCATGCGATTCTATGAGGCGCTGGATGTGCCGCCACGGCTCGCTCTCGATCCCGAAGATCTGAAGCAGCGGTTTTACGGCAAAAGCCGCCTGTGGCATCCCGACCGCTTCGCGCGCGCCTCCCCGGAAGAGCAGCAGAAGGCCCTCGAAATGACATCCGTGCTGAATGACGCGTTCCGTACCTTGAAAGATCCCGTGCAGCGCGCCGAATATTTCCTAGGTGAGCGCGGCCTGGGTCCCACCAAGCACGCACCGGCGGAACTACTGGAAGAAGTATTTGAGATGAACATGGCGCTCGAAGAATTGCGCGAGGGCGACCAGTCCGCCCGCCCGCAGTTGGAGGCGGCGCGCAACCGCTTCGAGCAATTGCTCGCCGAGATCGACCATGGACTATATGACATGTCCATCCGGTTTGATGAAGCGCAGGATGAGTCCCTGCTGCATGCGATTCGAAGCGGGCTCGACCGGCGTCGCTATGTCTCCAATCTGATCCGAGATGTCGACAAGGAACTAAATGTCCACCTTCCAAATTGACTTCGGCACGGAAAAGCCGGAATCGAAAATCGTAGGCATCGACCTGGGCACCACCAACAGCCTGGTGGCCGTGATGGATCTCACCGGGCCCCGCATCTTAAGCGGGATCGTACCGAGTGTGGTTTCCGTCAGCGAGTCGGGAGAAGTGATCGCGGGCGCGGAGGCGCGCGAGATGCTGCTGACGCATCCCGACCGCACGGTCTATTCCGTGAAGCGCCTGATGGGACGCGGGACCAGCGATATCCAGGACGAATTGAAGTTGTTCCCATTTCACCTGGCTTCGGGTAGCGGTTCCGTTCTGCAGCTTCAACTGGGCGATCAGGTGATGACGCCGCCTGAGGTTTCCGCCCACATCCTGCGCAAGCTCAAGCAAGACGCCGAAGCGGTGCTGGGAACATCCGTGACGCAAGCCGTAATCACGGTGCCCGCCTATTTCAACGACGCGCAGCGGCAGGCCACCAAAGACGCTGGCCGTATCGCGGGTCTTGAAGTTTTGCGGCTGGTGAATGAACCAACGGCGGCGGCGCTGGCATACGGTCTGGATAAGCGTAAGGAAGGTCTGGTCGCGGTTTACGATTTTGGCGGCGGAACGTTTGACGTTTCTATTTTGCGGCTTCACGACGGGATCTTTGAAGTGCTCGCGACCAATGGCGACACGCACCTGGGCGGTGACGACATCGACAACCTGCTGCTGCGGATCGCGCTCGAAGACATTCAGTCCGAATGGGGCGAGGATATTTCGGTCAAGAATGACGCCGTACAAATCCTGCGGCGCGCCGTGATCACGGCGAAGGAAACGCTGTCCTTCGTTCCCTCCACCGCGATTGTTTTCGAACACGGCGGCAAGAGATATGAACGCGCGATGAGCGTCGACGTGTTCAACCGCCTGATCGGGCCGATTGTCGAAAGAACTCTGGGCCCCTGCCGCGCCTGCATCAAAGACGCAGCTGTGAACGTGGAAGACATCAATGAAGTGGTGATGGTGGGCGGCTCCACGCGTATCCCTCTGGTACGCGCTGAGGTGGAAAAGCTCTTTCGCTCGCGGCCCCATACGGAGCTGAATCCGGATGAAGTAGTAGCTTTGGGCGCGGCCGTACAGGCGGGGATTCTCGCAGGAGACGTGCAGGACCAGCTCTTGCTGGATGTCACCCCTCTTTCGCTGGGCATCGAAACGATGGGTGGGCTGGTCGCCAAGATCATCCATCGCAATTCCACCATTCCCGCGTCGGCCACCGAGCAGTTCACCACCGCCGTGGATGGACAGCGCAATGTATTAATTCATGTTCTGCAAGGCGAGCGAGAACTCGTGAAGGACTGCCGGAGCCTGGCGCGCTTCGACTTGAAAGACCTGCCGCCGATGCCCGCCGGATTGGCACGCATCGAAGTGAAGTTTCTCATCGACGCAAACGGCATCCTCAACGTAACCGCGCGTGATGTCCGCACGGGCGCCGAGCACAGCGTGGAAGTGAAACCCTCCTATGGCCTGACCGACGAGCAGGTGGAGGCGATGATTCTGGAATCCTTTGACAAAGCCCAGGAGGATTTCAAGGAGCGCCAGCTTCGCGAGGCGCGGGTGGAGGCGGATGCGATCATGGCCGCCACCAAGAAAGCCCGTCTCAATGACGCGTTCACCATGCTGGACGAGGCCGAGCGTAAGTTGATCGACCGTGCCGTCGGGGAACTATTGGTGGTGTATCACGGCCAGGATCACTTGTTGATCCGCGCCAAGATCGATCAACTCAATGCGGCGACCCATTCCCTGGCGGAACAGATGATGAACACCGCTGTGCGCGGCGCTCTCAAAGGTACGAAAATATAGGCGGGGAGAAGCACCATGCCGAAAATGACCTGGGAAGATCTGGAAGACATCGCTTTCGCGCTCTCTGAAAAATATCCCGAACAAGACCCATCCTATATTCGCTTCACAGACCTGCATAAGTGGATCACCGAACTGGATGAATTCGGAGACGATCCGAAGAAATCGAACGAAGCGAAGCTGGAAGCGATTCAGATGGCCTGGCTCGAAGAATACCAGGAGAACCGTTAGTGCTTCGCCGGATGTGGCCGGCGCTGATTCTCACCATTTGTGGTCTGTGGATGACGTATCCGGCCGCTGCCCAGCGTGCGCGAACGGCCAAGCGAGCCTCAAAAGCCCGGGCGGTTTCCGATGAACCCGTGGGACTCACGCCCGCCATGCGCATCGTGATAGGTCATA
Source organism: uncultured Acidobacteriota bacterium (assembly GCA_902826605.1). GTDB lineage: Bacteria > Acidobacteriota > Terriglobia > Bryobacterales > Bryobacteraceae > Palsa-187. The sequence continues at coordinate 278,234 of CADEFM010000002.1, read as the reverse complement.
TCAAGGCCGACGCGTTGCGCGGGCATGTGTCTTTTCTCGCGTCGGATCTTTTGGAAGGGCGTGACACACCTTCGCGGGGGCTCGACATCGCCGCTGAATACATTGCGTCGCAATTCCGGCGCTACGGCCTAGAACCGGCGGGCGATCACGAGTACTTCCAGAACGTGGCAGTTCGCCCAGACGATCCGGATTCAGCGAAAAGCCGAAACGTGGTTGGACTTTTGCGAGGCTCCGATCCGGTCCTGAAGGACGAATTCGTCATATTGTCGTCGCACTACGATCACGTCGGCGTGGAGAAGGAACCGAAGGACGGCACGAAGGACCTGATTTTCAATGGCGCGAACGACGACGCGAGCGGCACCGCGTCCGTGCTGGAGGTCGCTTATGCGCTCTCCTCGCTGCACCCCCGCCCACGGCGCAGCGTGATCTTTGTTCTGTTCTGCTGCGAGGAAAAGGGGCTGCGCGGGTCGCGCTGGTACGCGGAGCATCCCGTTGTGCCGCTGCTGAAGACCATTGCGCATTTGAATCTGGAGCAATTAGGCCGCACCGATGCCACAGAAGGCGCGAAGCTCGCGACGCTCAACCTGACGGGCTTCGATTTTTCGACTCTGACGCAGACGCTGGTGGGGGCCGGCCGGCTGACCGATGTGAAAGTGCTGAAGGACGAAACGGGCAGCGATGCCTATTTTAATCGCAGCGACAACGGCCCACTCGCGCGTACGGGCATCCCCGCGCACACCGCGAGCGTAGCTTACGGCTTCCCGGATTATCACGCCGTAGGGGATGAGTGGCAAAAGCTCGATTACGACAACATGGCGAAGGTGGATCACGCCATCGGCGTTGCCGTGTTGCGCCTTGCCAATGCCGCGGCACCGCCCAAGTGGAACGAGGCGTACGCTCCGGCAGCGCAGTACGTGGAAGCGTACAAGAAGCTGCACTCGAAGTGAACCCGCCGCTCATCTGCGCTAGCATCAAGGCGTGAACTACAGAACCGAGCACGACACGATGGGCGAGATGCGCGTCCCCGAGGACGCGCTGTACGGGGCGCAGACACAGCGCGCGGTGGAGAATTTCCCAGTCAGCGGTTTGCGCTTTCCGCGTGTGTTCATCCGGGCGCTGGGTTTGATCAAGAGCGCGGCGGCCACCGTGAATCATGCGCTGGGAGAACTGCCATCACAGCGCGCCCAAGCGATCGCGCGGGCGGCCGATGAGGTGGCCGATGGCCGCTACGACAGCCAGTTTGTCGTCGATGTCTTTCAAACTGGCAGCGGAACCTCCACCAACATGAATGCGAATGAAGTCATCGGGAGGCTGGCGGAAGCTCATCCGAACGATGAGGTGAACCGCGGACAATCAAGCAACGATGTTTTCCCGTCAGCGATTCACGTCTCCGCGGCGATGTTGATTTCCGGGGAACTGATGCCGGCGCTCGATGCCTTGCGGCAATCGTTAGAGCGCAAGAGCAAGGAGTTTCACGAGATCATCAAGATCGGACGCACCCACCTGCAGGACGCCGTACCCATGCGCCTGGGGCAGGAGTTCAGCGGTTACGCACGCCAAGTGGAGTTAGCGGGGGAACGCATCGAAGCTACGCTGATGGGCGTCTACGAACTGCCGCTCGGCGGCACCGCAATCGGAACCGGACTCAACGCACCTCCAGGATTCGGCGCGGCCGTGATCGGGGAACTGGCCGTTCGCACGGGTCTTCCCTTTCGCGAAGCCGCGAATCCCTTTGAAGCCCAAGCCTCCAAAGATGCGGTGTGTTTTCTGAGCGCGGCACTCCGCAATTACGCGGTGGCACTCACCAAGATCGCCAACGACATCCGTTGGCTGGGGTCCGGCCCACGCTGCGGGTTGGGTGAATTGAAACTTCCGGAAACCCAGCCAGGCTCCAGTATGATGCCAGGCAAAGTGAATCCCGTAATCGCTGAAAGCGTGTTGATGGTCTGCGCTCAAGTCATCGGCCACGACGCCGCAATCACATGGTGCTGCGCGTCGGGGAACTTTGAGCTGAACACAATGATGCCAGTGATGGCTTATGACCTGTTGGAATCCATTTCCTTGCTCGCAGCCGTGTCCAGGAATTTCGAGAGCAAGTGCGTAAGAGGCCTCGCCGCCAACCGCGAACACATCAAGACGTTGGTGGATCATTCCCTGGCGATGGCCACGGCTCTGGCCCCCGAGATTGGCTACGAAAAGACCGCGGCCATCACGCGCGCGGCGTTTGACAACCGGAGGTCCATTCGGGAGGTAGCCCGCGAGCAGAGCGGTCTCTCCGAGGAGCGCCTGTCGGAACTGCTGGATCCCGCCCGGCAACTGGGATAAGGGGGCGTCACGATCTAGACTTCTCTCTCCGCTACGGCCTTCAATACATCGAGAGACTTCGGCCACATCGTATTCATCATTTCCATATACTCATCGGGAATATTAGTGAGCTCAATGAGCACCTCTGTTCCTTCGCTCTTCTCCACTAATGTATACGTTTCAAAACCTTCACCTTCTCCCTCCCAAGGCTTTTCAACCCCATTGTCTATGACACCAAGATGCTGGATGGAAACATGTTCAAAGGGAACGTTCTTTGCAATACGACTAAACATACCGCACTCATTGCTTCCGTCCTGATCCGTGCCGAGGAAAAGCATCCTTGATCCCTCACTCCAATCTCCCTTGAAATATGAGGTCTCATTGAACGGCTTCGTCCATTCCCGATAGGTTGCATCTTGAAGCATCGTGTTCCAGACCTTTTCTTTGGGCGCTCTTATAGATTTTGAAAATGTCAGCTTGTTCATAAGAGTATTGTTATAAAATAGAAGTCCCGAACGAACTGCGAGCGCTACTTGTGCGCGCTGAGTTCCTTGACGATTTCGGCTGTGAACCCTTTGGCGTCGCCGAACAGCATTAACGTCTTGTCCAAGTAATACAATTCGTTATCGATGCCCGCGAATCCCGGATTCATGCTGCGTTTGATCACCATGACGGTGTGCGCCTTGTCGACGTCGAGAATGGGCATGCCGTAAATAGGACTGGTCTTGTCATGCCGCGCGGCGGGATTCACCACGTCGTTCGCGCCAATCACCAGCGCCACGTCGCATTCCGCAAAGTCCTGATTGATGTCTTCCATTTCGAACAAACGGTCGTAGGGAATATCGGCCTCGGCCAACAGTACGTTCATGTGCCCGGGCATGCGGCCCGCCACCGGGTGAATCGCGAAATCCACCTGCACGCCCTTCTTCCCCAAGAGATCCGAAAGCTCGCGCAGCTTGTGCTGAGCCTGCGCTACGGCCATGCCGTAACCGGGCACGACGATGACGCGGCGCGCGCTCTCTAGAATGGACGCGGCGTCTTCCGGCGTCGCGGACTTCACGGGTTTGGTTTGCGCTTGTGCGGCTGAGGTGGTCTGCGCCTGTCCGAAGGCGCCGAACAGGACGTTGCTAAACGAACGGTTCATCGCCTTACACATGATTACCGACAGAATGAAACCGGACGCGGCATTGAGCGAACCCGCGATGATCAGTAGCTTATTCTCCAACACGAAACCCATGGCCGCCGCGGCTGCGCCGGCATAGGAGTTGAGCAATGCGATGACGGTGGGCATGTCTCCACCGCCAATGGGCATGATGAGCAGAACTCCGAACAAGAGGGAGAGTCCGATGAAGGCCGGAAACACCCACGGTGGCGCGGGCATCAGCACCATCCACACGCCAAGCACCGCCGCAAATACGAACAAGGCCAGGTTAATGATGTTCTGCCCTTTGTAGGTCATGGGGCGAGTGGGCACTAGCTCCTGCAGCTTGCCGAAGGCCATCAAGCTGGCCGTTGTAGTCAGGTATCCCAGCAAGCTTTCAATCACGATCGCCACCATCTTGAATCCGGTGGTGGGTTCGCCCGCCGCGACGTCATTGTAAAATTCCGCGGTGCCGACCAGCGCCGCCGCCAGCGCGCCAAACGCGTGCGAAAGTGCGGTCAACTGGGGGACCGAGGTCATGGGCATCAGATACGCAAGAGGCGCACCGATGGCGCTGCCCGCGATCATCGCGATGAAGATCCATTGATAGTCCACCACCTCGGCGCGCAGCAGCGTGCCGATGATGGCCAGCAACATGCCGAACTCCCCGGCGAACACGCCGCGCCGGGCGGTAGCGGGCGAGTTCAGCCACTTGATGGACAGAACCACACACAGGGCGCCGATAATATATGCCGCTTGCCAGAAGGAATCGTTCACTTCGATCCCTCCTTTTTCTTGAACATCTTGAGCATGCGGTCGGTGATGAGGAATCCGGCGACGATATTGATGGTGGCGAACATCACCGCGATCACGCCCAGCGTCTTACTTAGGGCCGGCGAACCTTCCGCGCCGGATACGAGAATCGCGCCCACCACGGAGATGGCCGAGATTGCATTGGTCAGCGACATCAACGGGGTGTGCAGCAACGGCGATACGCGGCGCACTAGTTCCAGACCGAGTGGAACGGCCAACACGAGCACATAGAGACTGACTTCTATTTCGGTGGTCATGACATTTACCTTCTGGCCTGGCTTTGGTTTTAACTTGCGGGCGCGGCCGCACCTAGTAAAGCTTTTACGCGTTCATTGACGATCTCGCCGTCACGCACCACCAGCGAGTCGCGCGTGATCTCATCGTTGGTGTCGATGACGAACGCGCCTTCCTTGGTGGTCATGTTCTTGAGCAACGTGACGATGTTGCGCCCGTACATCTGGCTGGCGTGCGCGGGCGCGGTGGCCGGAAGATTCATGGGACCCATGACGTGCACGCCGCGCTCAATCACGGTTTCACCGGCTTTGGTAACTTCGCAGTTGCCGCCGCGCTCAGCCGCGATATCGACGATCACCGAACCAGGCGCCATCGCGTGAACCATGTCGCGCGTAATCAGAATCGGCGCTTTTCGCCCTGGGACCGCGGCGGTGGTGATCACAACATCCTGTTCTTTGAGCACCGCCTTCATCTGCTCCCGTTGACTGTGAATTTCCTCGTCGGTGAGCTGGCGTGCGTAGCCTCCCTGCCCTTCTCCACCCGCGCCGATCGTGATGTTGACGAACTTCGCGCCCAGGCTTTCGATCTGTTCCTTGACGGCGGAGCGCACGTCGTAGCCGCTGACTACCGCGCCCAATCTGCGGGCCGTCGCGATGGCCTGCAAACCAGCGACACCTGCGCCAAGCACCAGGACCTTGGCGGGAGCGACGGTGCCCGCCGCTGTCGTCATCATCGGGAAAAGACGCGGCAGCTCCACGGCGGCCAGCAGCACGGCTTTGTATCCGGCGATGGATGCCATGGACGAAAGTGCGTCCATGCTCTGGGCGCGTGTGATGCGCGGGACCAGTTCCATAGAGACTAGAGTTGCGCCTGCCTGCGCGTACTTCGCGGCGAGTTGCGGTTCGCTCAAGGGATCGCAGAAACCGATGACCACCTGGCCCTTTCGCAAGCCCGCCGGTTCCGGAGCGCGCACCGTCAGCAGGATATCGGCATTCGCAAGAACTTCGGCGGCATTCGCGCACACTTTCGCGTCCTTCGCCGCGTAGTCCGCGTCCGCGATGCTAGATTCAACACCCGCGCCTGATTCAATACTCACCGAGGCGTTCATCTTCGTCAGCAGATCGATTACCTTCGGGGTGACTGCCACGCGGCGTTCGCCAGGAAACCGCTCCTTCAAAATTCCGATCGAAAGTCCCAAAGCTACGTTCTCCTCACACCCTCAGCGGAAGTCTTCCATCAGTTCGTCCAGCGCAGCCGTGCCGGGAACCAGCTTGTCATATGGCATGCGCGCCAGCGCCGTGCTGGGAGTTTGATTCATCTCATGCAGGTCGGCGACGCTTTCATCCAGATATAGCAAGCCGGTTGCGACGCTGCCGGTGTTGGCGTGCTCCTGCAGGTAGTCATAAACGCCGCGTCGGTCGGTGGGATCGTAGTTCTTGGGCACCGACGTGAACCGCACTACGCTGCCATCATGCATGGTGACGGTGGTGGTTCCGACGTCCCCAATTGTCGCTAAAATCTCCGATGCGGGCGGCACGAAATCGGCTTCCGTAGCCTTCTGCATGTGCTTACGCGTGTATAAATAGCTTTTGGTGGAACCGTTGTGATCGTTGAAGGTCACGCACGGGGAGATGACGTCCACCAGCGCGAAACCTCGATGCGCGATGGCGGCCTTGAGAATCGGCACCAATTGTTCTTTATCGCCGGAGAAACTGCGAGCCACAAATGTAGCGCCGATGCTGAGAGCAAGCATTACCGGATCGATGGGGGCCATACGGTTCGGCTCTCCTCTCTTGCTTCTGGAGCCCACATCCGCCGACGCTGAAAATTGTCCTTTGGTTAGCCCATACACACCGTTGTTTTCGATTACGTAGAGCATCTTTACATTGCGGCGGATAGCGTGGCACATATGGCCCAGGCCGATGGAGAGCGAATCGCCATCGCCGGAGATGCCGATGTACGTAAGCTCACGATTGGCTGCGTTCGCCCCGGTGGCGATCGCAGCCATGCGGCCGTGCGCGGAGTTGAAGCCGTGCGCACCGTTAACGAAATAGGTGGGGGTCTTCGAGGAACAACCGATTCCGCTCATTTTCGCGATCATGTGCGGCTGGATCGAAAGTTCCCACAACGCTTTGATGATGGCGGCGGTGATGGAGTCATGTCCGCATCCAGCGCAGAGCGTGGACATCGCGCCTTCGTAATCGCGCAGCGTCAGGCCGAGAGCATTGCGATGCAGGCTGGGGTGAACGGCAATCGGTTTGGCGATGGATGGCATGGTTATTCCTCCCAGGACTGGGGCGCTTCCGAGCCTCGCAGTCCCTTCTTTTCCTTTACTCGCAGTTGACGCCGTACTTCATCCACCACGTGGCGCGCGCTCAACGGGAAGCCGCCGTAGACCAGGATGGAGCGTAATTCGTCCTTTTGGATAGCGGTCTCCAGCAACAAAAGCGAGCGTAACTGCGCGTCGCGATTCTGTTCGATCACAAAACAGGAGTCGTGCTCATGCGCGAATTTCTCCACGCTTTCGTCGAACGGGAAACCGCGGATGCGCATGACATCGGTGAGGCAATCGCGGGAAGCCAGGATGTCGGCGGCTTCGCGGACCGCGGCATCGCAGCCGCCGATGGTGATCAAACCCACTTTCGCGCCTTTGCGTTTCGTAATAACGGGCGCCGGCACCAGCTTCGCGGCGGCCTTATGCTTCTTGAGCAGACGGTCCACCACTTCCTGGTATTCGTCGGGAATTTCGGTATAACCGCCGAACTTGTTGTGGCCGGAGCCGCGCGTAAAGAACGCGCCCTTCGAATGAACTCCGGGCAACGTTCGCGCCGCTACGTAATTTTCGTCTTCGTGATGGTAACGCTGGAATTTGGGCAGCTTCTCGAGTTCCGCGGCGGTGAGCACGCGTCCGCGATCCGGCTTGTAGCTTTCATCCCACTTGAAGCGCGGCACCACCCAATCGTTCATGCCGATATCCAGATCCGTCAACATCAGCACCGGCGTTTGAAACCGTTCGGCCAAATCAAACGCATTACGCGCGAAATCGAAGCATTCACCGGGATTCGCGGGGAATAACAAAATGTGTTTGGTATCGCCGTGCGAGGCATATGCCGCCGCCATCAAATCACCTTGCTGCGTGCGGGTCGGCATTCCGGTGGAAGGACCCACGCGCTGCACGTCAATGATCACGGCCGGAATTTCCGCGTAATAGGCCAGGCCCAGCAATTCGTTCATTAGCGAAATGCCCGGCCCCGAGGTAGAGGTGAATGCGCGCGCACCCGTCCAGGACGCTCCTATCACCATGCCGATCGCACCCAATTCGTCTTCCGCTTGCAGGATGCAGTAGTTATTGACTCCGGCGCTCTTATCTTTGCGGTACTGCTCGCAGAATACTTTGAACGCGTCCATACAAGACGTGGACGGCGTAATGGGATACCACGCGGCCACAGTTGCTCCCGCGTAGACGCATCCCAGTGCGGTGGCGGTATTGCCATCGATCAGGATCTTGTCGCCGTTGGCATCCATCTTTTCCAGATGAAACGGCAGCGGATCGAAATGCTTCTTCGCGTAATCGTAGCCCAGGCGGAGCGCTTTTAAATTCGATTCACGCAGCGCCTTCTTCGTGCCGTATTTCTCATCGAGCAACTGCTCGACCACCGCCATGTCCACGTCGAGGATCGCAACCAGCGTTCCCGCATAGGCGATATTCTTCATCAGCACGCGCTCGCGCGGTTCCTTAAAGGATTCATTGCACATGCGCGCGAACGGCACGCCCAGGAACGTAATGTCGTCGCGATGCAGACTGGGGTCCAATGGCCAGGAAGAGTCGAAGAGCAGGTATCCGCCTTCGCGCACTTCCTTCACATCGCGTGCGTAGGTCTGCGCGTTCATGGCGACCATGAGGTCGTAGTCCAGGGCTCGCGCGGTGTAGCCTTCCTTGTTCACGCGGATTTCATACCACGTGGGCAATCCCTGAATATTCGACGGAAACAAATTCTTGCCGGAAACCGGAATGCCCATGCGGAAGATGGCCTGCATCAGCAATCCGTTGGCGCTGGCAGATCCGGTTCCGTTGACGTTTCCAAGTTTGAGCGCGAAATCGTTTACGCGGGTACGTAAGAGCTGGTGCACGCTTCTCTCCCTGCGTAGGAAATGAGGAGTTCAAACTTCTGCATGTCCCAGGCCGATGTGGGGCAGCGTTCCGCGCAGAGCCCACAATGTACGCAGAGATCCTCGTCTTTCAACATTAATCGTCCTGTTTGAGGCAGCGGCTCGGAGGCGTACAAGGCCTGGTCCGGATTCACCGCCGGCGCAGAAAGGCGCTGACGGATTTCGGATTCCTCGCCATCCCGCGCGATGGTGAGGCACAGCATTGGACAGATATCGATGCACGCATCGCATTCGATGCATAGCTTGGGCGTGAATTCGGTTTCCACGTCGCAATTCAAGCAGCGCTGCACTTCGCGGGCGGTCTGCTCCGCGTTAAAGCCCATCTCCACTTCAATGTTTAGCTGCTCGAAGCGCTTCTTCAGATCGACGTGCTTCATCTTCTGGCGCGGCGACGGATTGTAATCGTTGTGGTAGCTCCACTCGCTCATGCCCATTTTCTGGGTCACCAGATTCATGCCGTCGGGCGGGCGCTCTGTTACAGGCACCCCCTGGCAATGATTGTGAATGGAAATGGCGGCTGCGTGCCCGTGGGCAACGGCCCAGATGATGTTCTTGGGGCCAAACGCCGCGTCGCCGCCAAAGAAAACGCCCGGGATAGAAGACTGGAAAGTGGTCTCATTGACGACTGGCATGCCCCATTTGTCGAACTCCATGCCCAACTCGCGCTCGATCCACGGGAACGCGTTTTCCTGCCCTATGGCGAGAATGACGTCATCGCAGGGAAGGATCACCTTGTCGATCACTTTGGATTTCTTAGCCTCAGCATCCCATTCCAGACGCTCAAACTCCATGCCCCTCAGCGCACCGTTTTCGATCACGAACCGCGTGGGCGCGTGGTTGATGATGATGTCGATGCCTTCTTCCTCGGCATCTTCCAATTCCCACGGCGAAGCTTTGAAATAGCCACGCGGGCGGCGCGCCATCACTTTGATATCTTTGCCACCGAGTCTTCGCGAAGACCGGCAACAATCCATGGCTGTGTTGCCTACACCGATGATCAATACCTTCTCGCCGATCTTGTCGATGTGACCGAAGGTGATGGACTCCAGCCAGTCGATGCCAATGTGGATGCGATCCGTATCGTGGCGTCCGGGGATATCCAGATCCTTGCCACGCGGCGCGCCGCTGCCGACGAAGACGGCGTCATAGCCTTCCGCAAGCAACCCGTTCATGCTTTCGACAGGTGAGTTGTAGCGAATGTCCACTCCCATATTGAGAATGGCGCCTGTTTCCTCGGCAAGCACGCTCTCCGGTAAACGAAAGGACGGAATGTTGCTGCGCATCAACCCGCCGGGCTTGTCATACTTTTCGTAAATCGTGACGCTGTAGCCGAGCGGCATCAGATCGTTCGCCACCGCGAGTGACGCAGGACCCGCACCGATGCACGCCACCCGCTTACCATTTTTTTGCTCCGGAGCTTTGGGAAGCAGATGGGTGATGTCATCTTTCAAATCCGCGGCCACACGCTTCAACCGGCAGATGGCAACCGGCTTGCCGTCGACGCGCTCACGCCGACACGCAGGCTCGCACGGGCGGTCGCAAGTGCGTCCCAGAATACCCGGAAACACGTTGGACTCGCGATTCAGCATGTAGGCGTCCGTGTAACGCCCTTGTGCGATCAGCCGTATGTATTCGGGCACGTTGGTGTGCGCCGGGCACGCCCACTGGCAATCGACGACCTTATGATAATAGGCCGGATCGCCGGTATTTGTCGCTTTCAAGCCGCCCCCCTGCTTAGAATTGAAAAAAGAACTTCCGCTGTATATTGTACAACTTGCGGTGTACTAAACGCCTCTCGTGTGAAGCGGCCGTTGTAAAATGAAAGATCTTTATGGCTCTTCATCACTATGTTTCTCTAGGGAAATCCGGCCTTCGCGTGAGTCCTTTGTGCCTGGGCGCAATGACGTTCGGCGAAGAATGGGGATGGGGGGCCACACCGGAAGTATCGGTCCGGATTTTGGACGGCTACATGGCTCGTGGGGGCAATTTTGTCGACACGGCGAATGGATACACCAAGGGCCACTCGGAAAAGATTCTCGGCGATCACATCGGCCGGCATTCATCGAAACGCGACCGCATGGTGATCGCAACCAAGTTCTATACGAACATGTACGGCGGCGATCCCAACGGCGGCGGGGCGAGCCGGAAGGTGATCGTGGAATCGTGCGATCAATCATTGCGGCGCTTGCGGACGGAATACATCGATCTCTATTGGATGCACGCGTGGGACCGCTTCACGCCCATCGAAGAGACTATGCGCGCACTGGATGATTTAGTGAGCGCGGGTAAAGTCCGCTACATAGGGTTTTCCGACACTCCGGCTTGGAAGGTGGCGCAGGCTCAGGTCACGGCGCTGCTGCGCGGTTGGACTCCGCTGATCGCCCTGCAGCTGGAATATTCTCTGATTGAGCGGACCATCGAAGGAGAACTGATTCCAGCGGCTCTTGAACTGGGGTTAGGCGTCACGCCATGGTCGCCGCTCAAGTCCGGCGTATTGAGCGGCAAGTACACGCGCGCGAACGCCGCGCAAGCCAATCCTGGGCGTGGTGCGCGCGTCTCCAACAATTTTACGGAGCAAACCTTCAAGATCCTCGACGTATTGGGACGCGTTGCGAGCGAAGTGGGCAGCACGTCCGCGCGGGTTGCACTCAGCTGGGTGCAGGCTCGCCCAGGGGTGGCCTCGACGATTATCGGCGCGCGCACGCCGGAGCAGCTGGACGATAATATTGGCGCGCTGGATGTGCAGCTTTCGGTGGCCCAAGCGGCGGCTCTTGAAGAAGTGTCACGTCCGAAGCTGAATTTCCCGTTTGAGTTTCTAAAGAACGTTGGCACGTTTGGGTACAACGGCTCGACTATTGACGGGCAAACTTTCGAAGTGAATCCGCTGGCGCCGAAGGACGATTCCGAGCGCTTCTAACTGCACTCCGGCGCTATTCTTTCCAGAATATTTCCGCATCCGGTCGGCGCACATAATTGGGATTCACCTGGGCAGGGTCCACCGCATTGCCCTTCTCGAATTCATCGATGGCTATCCGCCCTAGAGCACCGGCCAACATGCTGCGGGGCATCACGAATTCGACGCCTGCGGGCAGTCCGGCTTCCCAAACGACTCTCTTGGCGACTACTTCGTCCTGCACGCACCTAAGTTCTGCATCATACACGGCGCAGTAAATCTCACCACGCCGCGCGTCGATGGCGACGGCTCTCAGCGGTTCGGTCCCGAAAGATGCCAGCACACGCAAGTTCGAAATCGCCACTGCTTTGCAACCCGCCGCCTCGGCCAATCCCATCGCCGCGGCCAGGCCCACACGAACGCCGGTAAACGAGCCGGGTCCTGACGCGCACGCGAAGCCATCCAGTTGCCGTGCGGTCAAACCGTGCCGGGTCAAGAGCCCCTCAATCGCGCCGAATAAAACCTGAGCGAAACCGTCGGGCGCTTCCAGAGAGACTTCTTCGATCACGCCCGATTCATTCACCAACGCGATACTTCCCGTTTCACCTGTGGTGTCGATCGCCAGTAGGGTCAAGGAACCAGCTTGTACACGCGATCCAGCGTGTACGCCTTTCCGTTGGCATTGAGTATGGTCACGCGCAGACTTAGGACGGCCGGGAATTTATTTGCGATGGAGTTCGGGATATTCAGCGTCCCTTCCTTGCCAGTGCCTGCCACGCGGTAGCCTTCGCCATCCACTGTAACTTCGCCCATCCACTCCGCCAGCAGCGAGCGTGTCGCGCGTGAATCCCGCTTGATCTTGAGCTGGAACTTTGCGGGCTTTGAAAGCGAAAGCTCGGTTCCATCCGGTTCAACGATTTCAAACGGCACGCGTAACGGATTCTGCTCCACTTCCTGTATCGGAATGCGGCGCGAGTCGAATTTATAGGACTTGAGCATGCCCTCCTTGCGGCCCTCACGCGACACTCGCAGCACCCAGTCATGAGTCTTATCCGGCGGCTCGCCCGTAAAATGTTCGCCGTTGTATTCTTTCCCTTTGACGATCTCGCCGGTCGCGGGGTTCATCCATAGAACATCGTAGCCGTGCTTCTCCACGGTCAACTCCACCAGCTGCGGTTTTTCCAGGTAAACAATATATTCCACGTCTTCCAGAGCGACGGCGCGGCCGCCATCCACATCGAAGTACGGCTCCAGTTCCCAGTAGCGGCTCTGGGATAGGAATTCGAACCATATCTTCATGTGCGGTCCGGAACCAGATGCCGGATACTGTCCATTCATGGTGGCGTTCCACAGGTCCGCCCGTGATTGAACGCCGGTGTTCACGCCTGGCAATTGATACAACTGATGCTCTACCGCGCCGATATCGGAATTCGTGGTTCCGTAGGTTCGTATATTCACCCACCCATCGCCGATGGTGGGCGCTGAAGTCACGGACGCCATGGCGGTCCTGGGATGATTGTACGCGTCTAGTTTTTGAATCCACTGCCCCACTTGCTTGGCTACTGCGCGGCCATGCGGAATCTCCTCGAGCGCGTTCACGGTCGCCCATGTGATGTTGAAGGCGGAAAAGCGGGCGACAATATCGGACACCCAGCGCTCCCGTTCAGGTGTTTCGGCGGGCAGCGAAGAAAGCACCAGATCCGCGGTCATACCTTTCGCATTGATCGAGCGGACGCGTTCCGCCGCTTCCACCAAGTCAATTCCAGGGGTGAGGGATACGCGAATGTGCGTGAACTTTTCCGCCGTTCGCTGCGCCACCGCGTTATCGAATTCCGGCCGCGGCATAGCCGTGAAGCGATCCAGCGCAGACGCCATCCATAGATGCGGCTGACGATTTTCGGTGACAAAGTGATGCACGTTGGCGTTCCGAACAAATCCCGGCGCGCCGGATTCCGTGGCGCCCACTTGCCCGGTACCTTCGTCGAGCCGAGCCACGTTACTCGTGAACTTGTAATCCCACACTCCTGATTCCGTCGGCGAGAAACGCAGCACCAGACGCCGATCACCGCCGCGGAAGGCATGAATGAGGTATGTCTTGTGTTTGGGTGAGCGGAATTCGGCGTGCAGTTCCGCGCGCGCAGAATCCTCTTGAGGAGTGAGATTGACGATGATGTCGCATGCCGACCAAGCAGGAACGGTCACGCATCCCTGTTGCGCCCGTAGCGCGGGCGCGATCATCATCAAAAATAGCCACGCCGCAATCATCTACTGCCAATATATCGCGCGAGAAGCGCCTACATGCCTAACCAGGCCGCCACGGTCTTCTCCCATTCGAACAGAAATATCTTCTGCCCTTCCCGCGCTCGCCACCAACTATTAGCCCGGAAATACTCGTCTGGGGCCGCCACCACATTGAACGTAATCTCAGGCGCGGCTGTCCGGAACGTCCAACCCGCACGGCGCGTATGGTAGTCGCTGGTTACCAGCAATACGGTGTTCACACCATCACGATGCAGTATTTCACGCATCGCAACGGCCTCTTCACGGGTGGAGTGGGCATTGTTTTCCGCATGCACGAATAAAGACTCGCGATACCCTCTTTCCACGGCGAATGGAATCGCCAGGTCGCATTCATGTTTGCCATACATACCAGCCGGACCGCTCACGTACACTTTGGGTGCGTAGCCCTGTTTGACCAGGTCAGCCCCAGCAAGAATGCGATTTCCGAAGGTGTCGCCCGCCAGCACCACAATCGCGTCGGCGCGTGACGGCCCGTCTTCTTGCACCAAATAGGAACCTGCGGCTTGGAGGATTCGCGCGTGCAGGACAATGAGCAGCACCAGGACTCCGCCGATGACGAGCCTCACCGTGCGAGTTTTTGATGTCACGTGATAGCGCGGCTAGCGCTCAGTCCTCGGCGCCTGCGGATTCAATGGGCTCGCCGGATTCGGGTTGTTCGATACGGCCGGCGGACTTGAGCTTCTGGAACATCCGTTCCACGTCACGCTCGTCTTCAGGACTCAGCATCGGATAGCGGCTAGGACCTTGTCCGGCGTTCTTGGCGCTGGCCACCGTTATAGTTGGCGGAACGGCAGGCTCTGCTTCCGCCCAAAAATCGCGATAAGGAACGTCATCGATGCGCGCCTGCCGCGAGCGCCGCTGCAGATCCGCAAGCAGCGCGCGAGTACTTTCCAGAACGCCTGGATACACGATCCGAACCCGTTCGCCGTCGGCGAGCGTAAGATTCACGATCAGCGGAGCGCGCCACGCGGTCTGATCCACGCGGCGAATCTCACTCCAACGGATAACGCGCGAAGCCACGGCAAGGTGGGTTTCGTAGATCTCAATACGCGGCCGCATCACCGTTGCACCCAAAGCCACAGCCGAAAGCGCGAACAACGCCGCGGCGATCCAGCTGGGCGTCCAGCTGAGGCCAATCCATACGCTCAAAGCCGTGCCGCACAGAGCGAACAGCAGCATGCAAAGGTATCGCGGAGATGGGGTGTAACGAACCAGCGGACTGCTCACTCCTTCAGCCTACCACCGTCCGTGACCTTCTGGAAGACTAAAGCGCTTGATCGACGCCCGCAAAAAACCTTAGTCATGGGTAATCCTGGCCGGGGCACGTCTTTTATCACGGGCACTGCGCGCTATCCTAAAATTTCCTATGGATGAACAGTCACTACGCACGCTGCTGGCGCAGGTGCAATCTGGGGCCGTGGAGATCGACGCGGCGCTAGACCGGCTGCGTCATATGCCGTTTGAAGACCTGGGCTTCGCGAAAGTGGATCATCACCGGGCCATTCGCAACGGCATGCCGGAAGTGATCTTCGGACAAGGCAAGACGGCGGATCAAGTATCCGCGATCGCGGGAGCCTTGCTGCAACAGGCGCGCAACGTTCTGATCACGCGGATCGACGCCGACGTAGCCAGCCGCGTGCAAAGCGAGCACGAATTCGGCGAATACTTCCCCGCGTCGCGCGCGCTGCGCTTCTGGCGGGAACGCACGATGACCGGTAAAGGAAAAATCGCGGTGGTCTGCGCGGGGACTAGCGATCTGCCTGTGGCCGAGGAGGCGCAAGTGACCGCGGAGGTCATGGGAAACGAAGTGGTGGCGATTCACGACGTTGGCGTCGCGGGCTTTCACAGGCTGCTGCAGAATCGCGAGAAACTAGCCGAGGCTCGCGTGATCATTGTGTGCGCTGGGATGGAAGGTGCATTACCAAGCGCGGTGGGAGGCCTGGTGATGGCGCCCGTGATCGCCGTACCCACAAGTGTGGGCTACGGGGCCAGTTTCCACGGCCTTGCTGCGCTACTCGGCATGCTAAATAGCTGCGCGAGCAACGTGACCGTCGTCAACATTGACAACGGCTTCGGCGCGGGCTACGCCGCTAGCCTGATCAACCGTCTGTAATGGCGCCTTAAAGGGCCAAACTCAGGCGGCCCCCACCATGATTTTCGCTTCCTCGGCGAAGAGATAGAAACCGAAGAGCGGCTTCTGCTCACCCCTGCCCCATCGGCCTACCTTCCATTGCGCCCTTACATGCCGGACATCCGGGGTCTTATCCAAATTCAGAAGCAGCGAATAAGTCCCGCAATAGAATTTCTGAGGAAATGTGACAAGTGTCCGCCAATGTTCGCCGTCGGGCGAGCCTTCAATTGAAACGTCCAGGCTCTCCTGCTCAATGATGCGGTTGATTCCAAGGGTCAACAGAATGTTCTTGCCGGCGAGTGCGTCGAGTGCAACAGCAGCGCTCTGCCCGTCTTCTCGGGCGATTTGTTCAGGTAGAAGAAATCCGGGGATCATATTCTTCCTCCTTTTCTACCGAGCTACCTGTTTTCAGCGTCGCATACTTGCTGGCTCGCGCCAACCCTGCGCTGCTTACCTCCTTCGACGATAATATTAAGATCATCCGAAAAACGTGGGATTGTCTTTCGGTCCAAACCGCGCGTACCCAAACAACTCAGGAGTCTGAACAAACCGTATGGCCAAGATTAAGGTCAAGAATCCAGTAGTCGAAATGGACGGCGATGAAATGACGCGCATTATCTGGCAATGGATCCGCGAACGCCTGATCCTGCCGTACCTGGACATCGACCTGAAATACTACGATCTTTCCGTTCAGAAGCGCGACGAAACCAATGACCAGATCACCATCGATTCGGCTAATGCGGCCAAGCACTATGGAGTCGCGGTCAAGTGCGCCACCATCACACCCGATGAGGCGCGCGTCAAAGAATTCGGCCTGAAGCAAATGTGGCGAAGCCCTAACGGCACCATCCGCAATATTGTCGACGGAACTATTTTTAGGGAACCCATCATCTGCCGCAACGTTCCGCGCATCGTTAGCCACTGGGATAAACCCGTGGTGGTGGCGCGCCACGGCTTCGGCGATCAATACCGGGCCACGGACTTCGCCTTCCCCAGTGCCGGCACGCTGAAGTTAAGCTTCACGCCAGCCGATGGCGGAGCGCCGATTGAACGGGAAATGGTCAAAACCGACGGTCCGGGCATCGTGATGGGCATGTTCAACCTGGATGCCTCTATCACCGGCTTCGCCCGTGCCTGCTTCCACTACGCGCTGAACCGCCACTATCCGGCATACCTCTCCACCAAGAACACCATTTTGAAAGCATACGACGGCCGGTTTAAGAACATTTTCCAGGAAGTGTTCGACGCCGAATTCAAGAGCCAGTTCGACGCGGCTGGCCTGACTTACGAGCACCGATTGATCGATGACATGGTGGCCGCCAACCTTAAATGGAGCGGCGGGTACCTGTGGGCCTGCAAGAATTATGACGGCGATGTGCAGTCCGATACCGTTGCGCAGGGGTATGGATCGCTGGGACTGATGACGTCCGTGCTTACGTCGCCCGACGGAAAAACTATCGAAGCCGAGGCGGCGCACGGCACCGTGACGAGACATTACCGGCTGCATCAGCAAGGGAAACCAACCTCGACCAATCCCATTGCCTCCATTTACGCTTGGACTCGCGGGCTGCAATATCGCGGCCGGAAGGACGAAACACCGGATGTGGTTCGGTTCGCCGATACGCTGGAGAAGGTGTGCGTCGTTGTGGTGGAATCGGGCCGCATGACGAAAGATCTGGCCACGCTCATCCGGCTCGATCATCCGTATCTGACGACGGAAGCCTTCATGGACGCCATTGACGCGGAGCTGAAGCAGCGTTTGGCGTAGGCATTGGGACCGCCGCGCAAGATTCCTACCGATCGCGTGCGGTGACTAGATTCGTCACGGCGGTCAGCGCCCTCTGATAGGGGGAATCAGGAAACTCGGCGATAATCGCCCGTGCCTTCTCCGTAAATTCCTGCGCGCGTTCCTGGGCGCGCTCGATCCCCCGGTGGCGCGTGAGAATTTGCAAGATCTTGCTGAAGGGCACCTGATCGTAATTCCCATCGGCCAGTACCGTTTCCACCAGCTTGCGTTCTTCCGCATCGGCAGCTTCCAGCGCATAGACCAGGGGCAGGGTGACTTTGCCTTCGCGGAGATCATTGCCAACCGGCTTGCCCAGAATCTTCTCTCGCGACGTGAAATCCAGGATATCGTCCACCAGTTGAAACGCAATGCCCAGGTTCCACGCGTAATCGCCGAGCTTCTGCTCCACCTCTTCGCCCGCACCCACGGTTAGCGCGCCCAGCCGCGCGCAGGCGGAGAACAGGCTGGCCGTCTTGCGATCGATCAACTCCATGTAGTCGGTCTCGGTTACCGTGATCTTGCCGATGCGTTCCAGCTGCAAGAGCTCGCCTTCCACCATCATTTGCGTAAGCGAGATCAGAACGTCCAGCATCTGGAAATTGCGTTCGCGCAGAGCCACTTGAAACGCCTGCATGTACAACCAATCACCGGCCAGCACGGAAGTGTGGTTGCCCCACACCACGTTGATCGAGGGGCGTCCGCGGCGAGTCTTGGCCAAGTCGATAACATCGTCGTGGACGAGTGTCGCGGTGTGGATCATCTCCACGACTGCGCCCATGCGGATCAGCCCAGGATTTGCGTCCCCCACGAGACGGCCCGAGAGCAAGACCAGAATCGGCCGCAGGCGTTTGCCGCCGCCCGATTGCAGATATTGATTGATGTAATTAACGGCTTCGACGGAAGCCACGGATTCCAGGCCAATCTCGCGATCCACGCGGTCCAGATCCGCACGCACCAGATCGAAGATTTCGAGCGCAGAGAGTGTTTCGCCGATGTTTCCGAATGCCATGAGAATGTTTCAGTGTAGCGCACGGCGGACGCCACACTTTCGGCTAGGCTTCCACCGCTTCCAGGGATCTGGCCGCGTAGGTACGGTCCACGTACTCATTCAGGATCGTCATGAATTCCTCGACGATATGATCCCCGCGTAATGTGCACTTCAGTTTGCCATCAACGTATACGGGCGCTACCGGCTCTTCAAACGTGCCCGGCAGCGAGATGCCCAGATTGGAATGCTTGGATTCGCCTGGACCATTTACTACACAGCCCATGACCGCTACTTTCATTTCTTCCACACCGGAATAGCGTGTCTTCCACACCGGCATCTGGGTTCTCAGATAGGTCTGAATCTGATCGGCCATATCCTGGAAGAACGTGCTGGTGGTCCGCCCGCAGCCAGGACACGCGGTCACTTGCGGAGTGAAGCTGCGAAGTTCCAGCGCCTGCAAAATCTGCTGACTGACGATTACCTCATCGGTGCGGTCGCCATTCGGCAGCGGGGTGAGGGACGCGCGAATGGTGTCGCCAATTCCCTCCTGCAACAGAACTCCGATGGCAGCGGTGGTCGAGACAATGCCCTTCGATCCCAAGCCGGCCTCGGTGAGCCCTAAGTGCAATGCGTAATCGCATTCGGCAGCCAGCATGCGATACACGGCGATCAGATCCTGGACGCCGCTCACCTTCGCGCTCAAAATAATGCGATCCCGCGCTAGGCCATATTGCTCGGCAGCCTTGGCCGATTCGAGCGCGCTTACCACAATGGCACGCAGAGTGACGGCCTTGGCATCCAGCGGTTCGGGGAGAAGATTGTTCTCATCCATCATGCGCGTCAGCAACGCGGAATCGAGCGATCCCCAATTCACTCCAATGCGCACGGGCCGGCCGTACTCCACGGCTGCTTCGATCATTGTGCGGAAATTGTCGTCGTGCTTCTTACCGATGTTGACGTTTCCCGGGTTAATGCGGTACTTCGCCAACGCACGCGCCATGTCCGGATATTTCTTGAGCAGCAGGTGCCCGTTGTAGTGGAAGTCTCCGATCAGCGGCACGCGCACGCCAAACATTTCGAGCGTCTCGGCGATTTTCGGCACGGCCCGGGCAGCTTCATCGGTATTCACCGTCACACGCACCAACTCCGAGCCCGCTTGCGCCAGCGCCATTACCTGATTGACGGTCGAAGTGACGTCGGCCGTGTCGGTATTGGTCATCGACTGCACAACGATCGGATGAGTTCCTCCGACGCAGACGCGGCCGACTTGGACCGCCACGGACTTGCGGCGTGTGAGTGCTGGCATATGGCTCCCGGAGAGGTAAACTGAACTTCTATTGTAGCGTGAGGGATCAAGGTGGCATGCTCTGGGCAGGCGGCCTCCGATTGACTTCGAGGCCTCGTGTTCCTTAAGGTGGTTGGGAAATGCTTCGTGGGACCTATCTGTGCGTCCTGGCCGCGTTTACGCCTCTCTTGGCTCAGACGCCGGCTCCGCCCGCGGCGTTCGCGGCAGCCGAAAAACGCGCCATCGAGTGGAACGTTTTGGCCAACAATTTGGAACTACGCCTGGCCCGTCTGCTGCCGTGCGACGCGCGCGTGCGTTCCGCCATAGACGAGGTAAATCTGGCGTCTGAGGCGCGCCTCGCCTCGCTGGCCGCATATTGGCAGGGCCTCGCGGCCGCGTCTCTGGAGCAAAGCGAATCGCTGAAGCGTTCGATCACCGAGTTGGAGGCCGCTGCCGCACTATGGAAGAACGACACTGCGGATGCCGATGAGGAGGGGGCAGCCATCGCCGAGCGCGCCGCCCTGCTTACCGCTTCCGCCAGAAATGCGCCGGCCCTGGCGAACGCGAGGAACATGCTCGACAAACTATCACAGGCCAGCCTGCAATCCGCTGATCAGGTGCGGTTAAGAGAAGCTGCGGCGGAGAGCGTGTTATTCATATTGCGCGACAATCTGGCCGCCCATCAGGCGCGTCAGACCGCTTTTGATAATGCGATGAAGGCTTTGGCCGAGGAGGGTCAACGCTGGCGATCGTATTACGCCGCGCGTACCGCGCGTGCACAAACCGAATGCGCCATCACGCAGCGCACCGCGGCGCCCAAGCCCACGGCGATCAGACCCGCGCCCAAAGCCGCACCGCTTCCTGGCAAGAAGGAGCGCCCATGAACCGCGTCACTCCTTTACGCGCCATGACGGCATCCATGATCGCCGCGATTCTCATCGTCCCCAGTCCCCTTTCAGCGCAACAAGATCGGGCGCCGCATCAAAGCGCCCTGCGCGCGTGGAGGGCGGCTGATCCCGCACTCGAAAAAGACGCCGCAACCACCGGCCCAACCGTCGCCGATCGTGTGCAAAAAGTGGCTCCGGTAGCCGCCAACTATGCGGCGGCGCGCAAGCAGTACTTTGAGAGCGCCTTGGAACAAGCAGACCGGCGAGCCGCCGCTTCCACGCCCATCGCGATCCTGGTGGACAGTCCCGGGCCAAAGCAGATGCTCGATAGTTTTGTCGCTTCTCAGAGCAAATCGCTGACCGCGGGTCTCACGGCAATAGGAGATGATCCGGACACAGGTCTGGTATTGCTGCGACAAGCGATGGAGCGCGAGCGAGCGGCTCTCGCCTCCCTGACCGACGGGATCAAAAGCCGCCAGGCCGCCGCGGAGGCAGCGGCGAAAGCAAGTGCGAATGCCAATCAAGCGCAGGAGAAATCCAACGAAGCGTTTCGCACTTTGGCAAAATCGTTTGCCCAGTCGGTGCAAGCCGCAGCGGACCTGCAAGCGGGGTTTGCCGATTACTACCGCATGCTTATCGACGGATCGCGCGCCGCCGCACTGCGGGATCCCTCCCCTGCTCCGGTGGTGGTCACCTCGGCCGCGCCAGCTTTGCGTGGAGCAAACACGGCGTCGCCAGCAGCAAACGCCCCACCGGTATCGCTCTCGCGTTACCTCGGCGCCTGGGCATACTCTGCAGCCTCCCCCATGTTTCACGGACGGGAACCGGAGTTTGTAGAAGTGGCAGTGCGCGAAGACAATGGCCGCGTGAACGGCAGTTTCTATGTTCAGTTCAAGGCGTCCGGCGGGGTTGCCGGCGATCGAATCGTGCGCTTTGATTTTTCAGGGCCTGCACAAAATATGCGCAATCAATCGTTCCCGCTCGAAACCCCCGAAGGCCTCAAAGGCACGGTTGAACTGATTCCCGGCCCTGCCTTCAATTTGCTGGAAGTCACATTCCAAATCGATCCCAAGCCCGGCAAGATCACAGAGGGCAATTTTATTTTGATGAAGAAGTAGCGCCGCCGATCGGGCTGACCGACACATCGCGCACGTCGACGCTTCCTTCCAGTCGTGGCTCTCCCGCAGGACGCTGATACGTCAGCGTGACCGTTGTGAGTTCAGCGCGAGCGGTGATCGAGGCCTGCTGCTGTTTCCAGCCGGTTTCTGCTTTCAAAGGAAACTTTTCGTCTCCGATTTTCCAAGCGATTCCCACGCCGGATTGCGCGCTTTCGACGCGGCTCGACCAACGAATCTGGTATTGCCTGCCTGGAATAAGGAGTAATGTCCGCACGAGCAGATCGCAGGTTTCCGGCTGCTTTCCGGAAAGACCGATCCGGTGGATACCCGGGTCCCGGTCTGTTCTATGCGTCACTCCGTCCAACGTGGACCAGCGCCAGTCGAAGCCGCGCCCCTCGCCCCGCTCACGCGCAACTGTTTCCAGTGGATCTGCCCGGCCGAGATCCCGCCATAGCGCGCGGGCATCTTGGGCGCGGCCTTGGGCGATCAACATGTCGGTAGCCGCTTCCAGCGACGGCCCGTCTCCTGCCTTGTTAAAAGCGACCAACCGTGCGGCGGCGCCGGCCGTGGCCTCCGGGTGTGCATCCAGCACATAGAGCAGGTACGCAGCGCTAACATCGTGCTGGTTTGGAATTCCCTTCGCCAGTACCAAGGCGCGATCCTCGGACATGCGCCAGCACAGGTCAAATGCCAAACGCCGGTCTCCATAAGAGACTTGCAGAGCATGCCGCATCCATTTCCAAAAGTCATCACCGCTTGTGTGACGGAAGTAATAATTCGCAAGCGTCCATCGCGGTTCAAATTGCTGGTCGACTTTCGCGGCACTGAGGAGCCAGCGCTCCGCGGCGGCCAGATCGCCGCGCCGCTCGGCCGCCAGACCCAGCCGGATCCGAGGCGGGGACGAAAGCGGACTCAGCCGCGCCGCACGTTCAAGCAATGCCGTCGAATCAAGGCCCTCATAGTCGAGTTGCAGCGCGTGGAACAAGAGATATTCCACATTGCCGGGGAGAATCCCGACCGCGCGAGCAACGGATTCCATCGTGCGCGCACGGAATTGCGTGTCGGCCCAGGCGAGGCGAGCTGAATACCAGCCCGCTACCGCCAGCGTTAACAGCAATACGGAGGCCCACACGCGCGATCTGTAATACACCTGCAATACCCTTATTTTTCTTGCGCCTTGGTTGCGCCGACTTTATACTCGACTTAATGCTTTCGAAATCCGCTCTCATCACCGGCGCGTTGCTCACTACTTCGTCGCTGGCGCTCGCGGCGACCGCGCCAATCGGCGTCGTCACAGCCAGTGGTCATTTTACCTTGGACCGCTCACGCGTCTGGAGCAACGCCACTTTATTCAGTGGCGGCAAGATCGAAACGGACAACGCGTCTTCGGAAGCCGCGCTCAACAACGGCGTTAAGATTCTGCTGGCCGCCAATTCCAGCGCAAGCGTTCTGGATAACCGCCTGACATTGTGGAAGGGCGCGGGTCAGGTCACCGCGTCCGATCCATCGCATACATATGACATCGCAGCCGGCGAATTCGCGATTCGCCCTATGGGGAGCGATGCTCGCGTGCATGTCGGATGGAGTGCGAATGGTCTCCTGGAAGTGACCTCTCTGAAGGGAAACGCACGAGTCATTACCGCAAAGGATGGTTTGATCCTCGCGTCTCTCCCCGCAGGCCGCAAGATGAATTTCGCGATGCAGGCCGCCGCCGGGGCGGTTGCTCGTTCAGGTTGTCTGGTTTCGAAGGATGGCCGCTTCCTGCTACAGGACCAGAACACGCAGGAGGTCATTGAGATCACCGGTGCGAATCCGAACCTGGTTCCGAACTCCGGCAATCGCGTCACCATCGCAGGCACGGCGAGCAATGCCCGGCCCTCCATCAATATCGCCACCAGCGTGCTGAACGCGTCCACCGTGACCTTGCAAGCCCCGGGAGGATGCCTGAGCGTCGCTTCGGCGCTCGACGCGCGCACTTCCCCGGGTGCACCGGCTGCTGCAAAATCGACGCCGACTCCAACCGCACCGGCCGCTGCTGCGGGCAGAGCACCAGCTTCAGCCGGCGGCGGCGGAGGCATGTCCACGGGAGCGAAAGTCGCCATCGTCGGTGTTGTCGTCGGCGGAGGCGCAGGAGCTGCCGTCGCGCTTGCCGGCAAAAAGAGCTCGACCAGCCCATAGAGCAAGCCGCGACGCACGCCCGGCCTATAATGGTGAGTGTCTCAAGCCACCAACAGCTTCGTTGAAAGCAACCAGGATCGTCTCCTGGAAGAGCTAAAGCAGTTTCTTCGTATCCCCAGCGTCAGCACCCTTCCAGAACACGCAGGCGATATTCGCCGGGCTGCGGAGTTCGTCGCCAGTAGCTTCAAAACGGCGGGCCTCGAGAACATTGAAATCATTCCCACCGCCAAACACCCCCTGGTGTACGCCGACTGGCTGCACGCTCCGGGAAAGCCAACGGTGCTGTGCTACGGCCACTACGACGTCCAGCCGCCCGACCCTCTCAACGAGTGGATCTCACCGCCCTTTGAGCCTACGTTACGCGATGGCAATATCTACGCGCGAGGCTCCGCCGATGACAAGGGGCAAATGTACATGCACATCAAAGCCGTGGAAGCGTTGCGTGCGGTGAATGGGACGCTGCCCTTGAATCTGAAATTCCTGATTGAAGGGGAGGAGGAAGTTGGCGGCGAGTCAGTGGCGAAATATGTAGCGGAAAATGCCGTGAAATTGAAAGCCGACGTCGCGCTGGTTTCAGACACCGAGCTTTTCGCCGAGGGCCTGCCGACGCTGTGCGTGGGATTGCGCGGATTAATCTACACCGAAATCGAAGCGCGCGGCCCTTCGCGGGACCTGCACTCCGGCATGTATGGAGGCGCAGCGCCTAACGCCGTTTTCGGCCTGGTCGAACTGCTTGCGAAACTCAAGGACTCCAATGGCGTCATTCAGGTCCCCGGCATGTATGACGACGTTGCGCCGCCCGATCCGGCGGAAAAAAAGAGCTGGAGCGCGCTGCCCTTCGACGAGAAGGAATTCCTGCAGAACGAAGTCGGCTCCTCGCGACTGACCGGCGAGCCCGGCTACGGCGTATTGGAGCGCGTGTGGGCCCGGCCCACCCTTGAAGTCCACGGCATCGCCGGTGGCTTCACAGGTGCGGGAGCGAAAACCGTGATCCCCGCGCGGGCCACCGCGAAGGTGAGCATGCGGATGGTGCCGAATCAGGACCCCGAAAAAATTATTGCATCTTATAAAGCGTTCATCCAGGAACACACACCCGCAGGAATTGAAACTGAAGTTCGCATCCTGAGTTACGGCCGGGCCATTTCCGTCAACCCCAATCATCACGCCATCGAAGTAGCCGCAAAAGCCCTTCGGGACGTAATGAACAAGGAAACCGTATTTATCCGCAGCGGCGGCTCCATTCCGATTGTCGGGGACTTCGCGAAGCACCTCGGCATTCCTACCATTCTCATGGGTTTCGGCCTTCCCGACGATGGATTGCATTCGCCCAACGAAAAATACAAGCTAGCGAACTACTACGCTGGGATCATGACGATTGCCCACTTTTTTGAACAATACGGACAGTAATCCCACGCACGCGGCCGAAGCCGCTGCCCAGCAGCGCGCCGAAAGCGTAATGCGCTCCGCCGGAGTGGTCTCCATCGCGGTCTTCATGAGCCGTCTCACGGGATTGGCGCGTGAAAGCGTGATGGCCCGCCTCTTCGGTGCGGGTCTCATCTATGACGCGTTCATGCTGGGCTTTCGAATTCCCAACCTTACGCGCGATCTTTTCGCCGAGGGGGCGCTCTCCAGCGCGTTCGTGCCGACCTTTACGGAATATCTGGCGAAGCGGAGCAAGGAAGAGGCGGCGCGGCTGGTGAATCTGGTGGCGACCGCGATCATCCTGGTGGTCGGAACGGTGTGTCTGTTGGGAATGCTCTTCGCGCCCGTCATCGTGCGCTTCATGGCTCCCGGATTTGCCGCAGTCCCCGGCAAATTCGAGATGGCTGTTTCGATGACGCGCATCATGTTTCCGTTCCTGCTGCTGGTCGCGCTGGCGGCACAGGCCATGGGTGTCTTAAACGCGTCCAACAAATTCGGTGTGCCCGCCATGGCCTCCACTTTTTTTAATATCGGCTCGGTGGGATTCGGTCTCCTGCTCGGCGTGGCTTTAGGACCGGCGCTGCATCTATCGCGAATCGAAGGCATGGCCTTCGGCGTGGTGCTAGGCGGCGCATTGCAGCTGATATGGCAACTCCCGAGTCTGTATAGCATGGGTTACCGTTTCCGCACTGCCTTCGATTGGAAGCACCCGGGTCTGATGCGAATAGGCCGGCTGATGGTGCCCGCCATTCTGGGTAACGCGGCGGTTCAAATCAACGTGATGGTGAATACCAATTTCGCTTCCAGCATTGCCGATCCCGTGCGCGGACTCGATGGCCCGGTGAGCTGGCTCGGTTATGCTTTCCGCTTCATGCAGCTGCCCTTGGGTTTATTCGGGGCGGCGGTAGGCTCAGCCACGCTGCCCACGATTTCGCGCAGCGCCGCTGCGGGAAACATGGATGAGTTCCGGCGTACCCTTTCGAAATCCCTGGGCATGATATTTTTGCTGACGCTGCCGTCGTCGGTAGGCTTGATCGTGCTGGGAAAGTCCATCATCGGGGCCATCTATCAGGGCGGGCGCTTTCAGCTTTACGACACACAACAAACGGCCGTCGCGCTGTCCTGTTACGCGATTGGACTGGCCGGTTATGCAGCGCTCAAAGTGCTGGGTCCGGCTTTCTATGCCCTGGGCGACGCGCGCACACCGATGTACGTCAGTCTGGCCTCGATTGCGATAAATTACGGTACCGCCGTGGCAATGATCCGCTATAGCGGACTCGGTCATGCTGGCCTGGCGGTTTCCACGTCAGCGGTTGCCCTATTCGGATTCCTCGTGCTGTTCGAAATCCTTAGGCGCAGAATTGGAGGGGTCTACGGCCGCGCTTTGACTTCAGTGATTATCAAAGTTTCAGCCGCATCCCTAGTGATGGCCGGAGTCGTGTGGCTTTCCACGAACGGCATGGAACGGTGGCTAGGTGTCACCCAATTGGACCGCCTGGCTGACATCGCCGTGTCGATTCCGCTCGGCCTGTTCGCATACTATGTGGTTTGCAAGGCTGTGGGGGTCAACGAACTTGATATGGCAATCCGCGGATTCAGCGCGCCTATTCTACGCCGTCTTCGGCGCAAGCCGAATTGACGCTTATCAAACGCTGAGGAGCTTCGAGAGCTGTACCCCGCTGGCTCGACGCCCAACGTAAAACGTTCCAAACTGAGCGTATACAGCACTTACCTCATCGAACCTCATCTCATAGATGAGACGTTTGAACACAAGGGGATCCTCGGCGAACAGGTCCACGCCCCACTCCCAATCATCAAAACCAATAGAGCCTGTGATGATCTGTTTGACCTGCCCGGCATACCGGCGTCCCACTTCGCCATGCTCAGCCATCTGCCGCTGGCGTTCGGCGATGGGAAGCTGATACCAATTTTTGACCTCGCCGCGGCGCCGGTCCATCGGATAGAAGCAAACGTATTTATGGGCAGGCATTTCCGGAAACAAACGCGGGTGCATAGCCTGCTTCTGACGCTCCAGAGTCTCCGTCATCTCGAGGTCCCATTCCGGAGTGTGCGGAGCAACACCTTTTTCCGCCAAGGACGCATACACTTTCATCGTCGATTCATACAGCCCCAACTCCACCACGGAAAGATAGGAGCTTGTTTGGTCCATGTAATCCCATAGCGCCATGGTGGTCAGCGTCCGCTGCGTGTCGCCGATCTCGTCAAAGTCCTTTCGGAAATGGACCAGCATCAAATCGCTCTTGTGGCCCAGCATGGTAAAGACGGCGCTGCCGTCGCGATCCAGCAGTTCCAGCACGGCGTTGGCTTGAGCCACGATGTCATCGCGGCGGTGCGGCGGAAGGGCGCGCCATTCCCGCCAGCGTAGACGCATCATTTGGTGCAGGACGCTAGAGCCTTCTAGCGTCAACGGCATGGGTGGGAACTTGTCGAACTGGTGCATAGCGTCTCTAAGGATCGCGCGACGGGCGTGCTAAAATCAAGATTCAATGCCCCCAGAGAGTCTCCTGGTTAGCAAGCTGCAAGCGCTCGACCTCCGGATCGCGGAGCTTGAGAAGGAAATCGCAGCGCTTCCCAAACATATCGCGGTGATCGAAAAGACTCTTGAATCCCACCTTCGACGCCTGGAGGCCGACCGCGCCGCCCTCTCCGGCAATCTCAAGGAACGCAAGAAAATCGAAGGTGATATTCAAGTACATCAGCAGAAGATCTCGAAGCTTCGAGACCAGATGCTCGGCGCCAAGACCAACGAGCAATACCGGGCATTCCAACACGAAATCGAATACATCGAAAAAGAAATCCGCACCGCCGAGGATCGTATTTTGGAATTGATGTCGGAATCCGAGCCCCTGGACGCCAACGTCAGGAAGGCTGAAGTCGCACTGGCCGAAGAAAAGAAATCCGTCGAGGCCGAGAAAAAGATCGCGCAGGAGCGGACGGCCGCCGACCAAACCCAGGCCGCCCAATGCCGCGCCGAGCGCGCCGAAGCGGCCAAAGGGATCACCGCTCCTACGCTGTCAACTTACGAACGCATTCGCAAGAAGTGGAACGGTGTAGCTATCGCCGAAGCGACCACCGGCCGCTGCGCCGCCTGCCAGATCGTGCTCCGCCCCCAAGTTTTCCAGGACCTGAAGCGCGGCGATCACCTGATGACCTGCGAAAGCTGCGGGCGGTTCTTGTACTACAACCCGCCAGTGCGCATGGAAGACGTCGCCAAAGCGGTGTAACCAAGCCGCACCCACGAGCCAGCGGCGGCTAGACCACTGATCCAGCGTTTGATGAAATCATCGGTCGAGGAGCGGGTGCGTCGCCCCGCTCATGAACGCTCTATTCACTGGAATATTAACGAAATCAAAGAGCCTGCCGGACTATAAGCCGGTTTCTGTGTCCGGCCCACGCCTCTTGCGAGGGCGCGGACCGGTGGCAGCCATTCATCTTGGCCGGAGATCTCTCTCCGGCTCCAGCAACCTACCCGGAAGTCCTAACGGAGCGGGCCGCTCCTGCTCCCCTATTTGGTCTTGCTCCGCATGGGGTTTGCCCTGCCGGCGCGCGTTACCGCGGCCGCGGTGCGCTCTTACCGCACCATTTCACCCTTACCTGAGCCAGCGCCCTTGCGAACCCCGGCCCCGGCGGTATATTTTCTGTGGCACTTTCCGTGAAATCCGCTTGTGAGCGAACCCCCCCGGCCGTTAGCCGGCATGCTGCCCTATGGAGACCGGACTTTCCTCCCGCGCAAAGGTTTCCCTTCACGCCAGCGGCTGCCCGTCCGACAAGCTCTTTATCATGATCGCATGACAAGCCACCGGGCCATGATGCTTTGCACTGTGCCAAACTGGTACTGGAGGGAACAAAACGCTGCCGAAAGCGTCTAACCTGCTGTGAAGTACTGGGCTTACTTCGCCGCCAAATTTGCCGCCGCAGGATTACTCTTGTGGGGGCTCCTGAAGCTTGTGCTGAAGCTCGCCCCCCCGCCGGCGACTTTCATGTATATCAAGCCGAAAAATCCATTCGCTTTCGACTTAGGATTTACGTTTTTGATGCTGGCCTTTTGGCTGGTCGCGGCAGGCGTGATATGGGCCGTGGTGTGGGATCAGCGCTACCGCTGCCGCACGTGCTTGCGGCGGTTGCGCATGCCGGTTCACCGAGGCTCCTGGAAGAACGTCCTATTGGGCGCGCCCAGCACGGAGTATATCTGCATCTATGGCCACGGCACTCTGGACGTTCCGGAGCTGCAGATCACCGGCCATCAGAATCCGGATTGGAAGCCTCACGACGATGATATCTGGAAAGAGCTATTCCCCGTCGAAGAGACGAAGAAATGAAGAGGACCACCTGCCGTGGCCGTTAAGTTCCAAGTCCCTCGACGCTCTCTGTTCGTGCGCTTTCTGATCAATCCGTGGGGACGGGCGTTTCTCATTACATTCCTGGTGTTGGCCCTGGTGAGCGTAGGCACGTTCACGTATTTTTATGTGCAGTACGCACGCTTGATCGAAGAAAAGCTGCGCAGGGGACCATTCGCCAATACTTCTCTGCTGTACGCATCTCCACGCCCCGTGATGGCTGGCGATGCCACGCAGCCCGCCGAAATCGCGGCATATCTGCATCGGGTTGGATATACGGAGTCCAATACCAATCGGCTGGGCTGGTATCATTTACGGCCGGACGCCATCGAAATCAATCCGGGTCCGGAAGCCTATGATCGCGAAGGCGCAGTTATCAAGATTGCGAACGGAAAGGTGTCCCAGATCATTTCGCTGCGCGATCAAAACGAGCGCACCATCTATAGCCTAGAGCCGGAACTCATCACCAATCTGTTCGATCAGAAACGCGAGAAGCGGCGTCTGGTCCATTTCGCCGATATTCCCAAGGTCATGGTGGCCGCCGTGCTCTCAGCAGAAGATAAGCACTTTTTTTCCCATGCCGGTTTCGATCCTATGGGTATTGCGCGAGCCATCTACATCGACATTCGCGATCGTAAAGGTTCCCAGGGCGCATCCACCATCACGCAGCAACTGGCGCGAACGCTGTGGCTCGGCACGGAGCGTGGATGGAGACGCAAAGTGCCTGAAACGCTGATCACGCTGCATTTGGAACAGCAGCTCACGAAGGAACAGATCTTCGAAGATTACGCCAACGCGATCTATCTGGGGCACAACGGCAGCTTCAGTATTCACGGTTTTGGCGAAGCCGCCGGAGTATATTTGGGCAAAGACCTCACCGATGTGACGCCCGCCGACGCCGCCCTGCTTGCGGGTTTGATTCAATCACCTATCGGACGCAATCCATTCCGTTATCCGGATCGCGCGCGTGCCCGCCGCAACCTGGTACTGAATGCCATGCGCGAGAACGGCTACCTGACGCAAAAGCAGTATGACGAAGCTGCCAGCGCGCCACTCAATGTTCAGAAGGAAGCTGCAGAATCGAGCGACGCGCCCTATTTCGTCGATCTTGTCGACGACACCCTGCAGAACAAATTTTCGTACGATTTTCAAACAAATTCCTATCGCGTTTACACCACGCTCGATATGAATCTGCAGCGTGACGCAGTGGAGGCGGTGCGTATCGGCATCGAAGAGACCGATAAACAGTGGAGACGACGCGCCAAGAGCTACGGCACCAACGCGTTTCCTTTGGCCCAAGTGGCACTGGTGGCGCTGGATGCGGAAACGGGTGAAGTAAAAGCGCTTGTGGGAGGCCGCAGCTATGGAACCAGCCAGCTAGATCACGCGGTCGCCAAGCGCCAGCCGGGATCGTCTTTCAAGCCGTTCGTCTACACGGCCGCGCTGTCGTCGGCGCTCGAGGACGGTGGATCTGCGATCACGCCCGCTACGACCGTGGTGGATGAGCCTACCACATTTGAATTCGACGACAAGATCTACGAGCCCGCCAATTTCGGCAATCAATACTACGGCACCGTAACGCTTCGCCAAGCACTGGCGCACTCCATGAACATTCCCGCCGTGAAAGTGGCGGAAATGGTGGGCTTCGACAAGGTGGCCAAAATCGCTCACGCCGCGGGATTGAATATCGATATTAAACCAACGCCGGCTATCGCGCTGGGCGCATACGAAGTCACGCCGCTTGAAATTGCCGGCGCTTACACGATCTTTCCTGGCGGAGGAATGCTGTCGAAGCCGGGACTCATCAGTTCCATTCGCGACCAAAACGGGTCGCGCGTCTTCGATGCGACGCCCGAAAAAGTGGCGGCTATCGATCCGCGCGTCGCGTACCTGATGGTCAGCATGATGCAGGAAGTGCTGCGGTCGGGAACCGCGGCCGGCGTGCGCGGCCGCGGATTCGTTCTGCCCGCGGCGGGCAAGACCGGTACTTCCCGGGACGGGTGGTTCGCCGGGTTCACATCCAAAATCATTTGCGTGGTGTGGGTCGGGTTCGATGACAACCGCGATTTCAAACTGGAAGGCGCCCGCAGCGCGCTGCCCATCTGGACCGAGTTCATGAAGCGCGCGCACCAGCATCGCGAATATAGAAATGTGCATGAGTTCGAAGCGCCCGAAGGAGTGGTGACGACCGAGGTGGATTCCGCCACTGGATTGCTGCCCACCGTCAATTGTCCGAAGGTGCATACCGAAGTTTTTGTCGCCGGCACGCAGCCGGTGGAATTATGCAGACTGCACTCCGGTCCAGCCCGTACTCAGATCGCCAGTTGGGAGCCGGCCGGCGCGGACGATAGCGAAAAACCCGCTGTCAGCGCCCAATCCGCAAAGCCCGGCATTCGCAGCATCCCCATCACTCCTGAACCGGCTCCTCAAGCGCAGCCCGAGCCCAAAGAGAAACCCGGCTTCTTCGGCCGCCTGCGCGGTTTGTTTCGGCGTTAGGTGCAGAAGGCTGGAACCGTGGGCGTGATCGGCATCGCATTGCAAGCCGCAGGACGTCCTGCCCACGGCGCCGCTCCAGGTGGTAACTTAGAAAACAAGAATGGAGGCGATACGATGTTTTATCTCTCCTTAAGTTTAGCCATTGGGCTTGCTTTTCAAGACGCGCCAGTCCAGACGGCGTCCGCCACGGACACACCGCCCCGGCGGGAGATTACTTTGCAGGAACGAGCGGACATTTATATGGCCCGGAAGATGTACCGGGAAGCGATTGAGACCTATCAAAAAGCCCCTCCAACTGCGTTGATATTGAATAAGATCGGCATTGCATATCACCAGTTGACCGACCTGGATTCAGCGCAGCGTTACTATATGCGCGCAGCAAGAATGGACGCCAAATACGCAGAGGCCATCAACAACCTTGGCACCATCTATTACGCCCGTAAATCATTTCGCCGGGCTATCAACGAGTACAAGAAGGTGTTGCGCCTGAAGCCCGATTCCGCCTCCACTTGGGCCAACCTGGCGACCGCCTACTTCGAGAGAAAACAGTTCGAACAGTCTACGGAGGCGGCGCAGAAGGCATTGGCAATCGACCCTGGTGTATTTGAAAATCGAGGCACTGGCGGCACCGTTGTCCAGGAACGCAGCGTGGGTGACCGCGCGACTTATCACTATTACATGGCCAAAACGTACGCTAAGAATGGACGTACTATAGAGGCGTTGCTCTATATCCGCAAAGCACTCGAAGAAGGCTTTAAGGAAAAGAAGAAATTCGCGGAAGAGCCAGAGTTCGCGGGCTTGCAGGAAGATCCCGAATTTATCCGTATCATGGCGATGGAGCAAAAGTCCCTCTGAACCGCGCGTTCAAGCCCCTGCCGAGCCATGGCAAAATCAAGCGAATTGCCTTCCGCCTCGTCCCGCTTGCTGTTTTTCTAACGACGCACGCGTGTACGCGTACGCCCCCGGCTATGGACCGGCTGGCAATTATGCCGTTTGAGAACCTCACGGGCGATGCCTCGGCGGACTGGGCCGGGCCGGCCGCCGCGGCCATACTGATCGAGGAACTCGCTGGTTCCACCAAAGTTGTGATCTCTCGCGCCACGAATCCGGGAGAAGCTTATCAGGCCAAGGCCTCGCGCTTTCTCCACGCGACATATACTCGCTCAGCTTCCGCACAGGATCCTCCCTTTCGGATGGCTTATCAAGTGGAAGACGCGGTGAGTCACAAATTGACCGATCCCGTAACTATCGCCGGGGATCCGCTCTCCGCGGCCCATGCGATCGCGATCCGCATCGACAACGCCGCCAAACCTTTCTCGACGGCTGACGCGAAGGCCGTCGAAGCCTGGGGGCATGCCGACTTCGAACGCGCAGTTCAGTTGGATCCAGGTTTCGGCACGGCGTGGGGGTTGTGGGTCCAGAAACTGGCTGCGGAAGGCAAAGCGGCTGAAGCGGTTCAAAATGCAGAGCGTGCACTACAACAGACCGGGCTTCGTTCAGACGTGCAGCGCGCGCAGATACAATTATTGCTCGCCGGGTGGCGGCAGGACCAAGGTGGCCGCCGCGCCGCGCTTGACGTTCTGGCCCGTGCAACTCCGAACGACCCGGTGGTTCTATCGGAGATAGCTGCCATCGAGATCAGCGCCCGGCGTTTTTCGGAAGCCGCCGCGCAGTTCCGCCGGGTGCTCGAACTAAAACCGGGCGATTCCGCCATTCTAAATTCGCTGGGTTATGCCGAGGCATACGGGGGCAATGTGGAGGCGGCCCGCCAAACGCTAGAGCAATATGGGAAGCAACCCGGACAAGAGATCAACGCTCTGGATTCCCTGGGAGAAGCGCACTTCGTTAACGGGCGATTTCAGGAAGCCGCGGGCTATTTTCATCAAGTGCAACGGCGCGACCCGTCATTCCTGGGCGGCACGGCTCTATTAAAGGCAGCCTATGCTGAATGGCTCTCGGGCAACCTGGCGACGGCCGATGCGACTCTGACGCCTTTCTTCTCTTCTCTAGTGGAGCGCCGTGACCCGGCGGCGGCCTGGAGGGAAGCATCCTGGCTCTATGCCACTGGCAGGAGGGCGCTAGCGATTGAAAAGCTTGAGGCCAGTCCGTCGCCCCTGGCCGCTCAGCAGTTGGCCGTTTGGAAGGGCCAAAATGGGCCGCCTTTGGACATCGCGGTTCTGGCGGGACGATACCGGAACTCCTCACCCTTCAATGACGGCATGTATCGCGCGTTTTATGCCACAGCGCTTGTGGCGGCGGGACGCGGAGAAGAAGCAAGACCGTTGCTACGCCACTGGCCTTTGCCGCTAGAAGGCGAACCGCTGTTTCAAGCGTTGGTATTTCAACAATTTCTGGAGACTCGCAAGAAGCTGGGAATCCACTGAAGGAAATCTAGAGCAGCCGGGGAGGAGTGGCAGAAGAACATCCACCCCTCCCCAACCTGAACTGGTTTAGCTGGCGCCGTTCGCTGCGAAGCTGAGCAAAGACTCAACCTTCGAGAAGATAGCCTGATTTGGGTGGACACGCTGGGCATGATGGCGCCAGCGACAACATGGAGGTCAGAGCGATCACATCCCGGTGAAAACCTTAACGAACCTAACGGGATCACTGCCGGTGATATGAGACGAGAGAGACGAGAGTCCTAAAGTAGTTGAATGACCTTAGTACGGGGCGAATACTCAGTGAAGAAACGAGCAGGAAATGGGACTACGGGGAGTCAACCGAGGGTATACTCAAATCGACCGCGGAGGGTATGGGAGCCGAGCTCGCACCCCCCCGCGACCAAGTTTTGTTTAGCTACCGCCGTTAGCAGCGAAGCTGAGCAGCGAATTGACCTTCGAAAAGATCGTGCTGATCTGGGTCGAAACGCTCGGCATGATCGCGCCGGCCGCGACGGCCACGAAACCCGCCATCAACGCGTATTCGATCAAATCCTGACCACGCGTATCCTTCATCAACTTCAACTTCAGAAGGAAGTTTTTCATTTTATTGCTATGTCTCCTCTCCCTATTCTCTACGGCACTTCTGCCGCTGAAGTGAATTTATCATCGGCACGCGTTGGTTAGAATCAGGCGATCTGCCTAGCCGAGTGGGGTAATTCGTCTAGGGTATCGAGATTGAGGAGCTTGCGCGACCTTACCATGTAGTACTATGCCATCTCTCACCCCGAGCGTATATTCCGTTCCAAGCACTGCGTCTGGCGCGCACAAGTCGCCTGTAATCTGACTTTTCCTATCGCCATATTTGCGGAGGGCATGTGAAAACGGTAGTACGGTTCTTATCGGTTGTAGCAGGCCTGGTAAATTTCCATGGCCGCCTGGGCGTTGAACGTTCGCCCGCCAAATCGTCCGCTCCACTGGGTAGCGGCTTCCTCGGCCAGCCGGGAAAGCGCCGCCACCGGGACACCGGCATCGTGCAGAGAGCCCGCCAGCTTTCCGGCAGCGCGTAACTCTCGGAGGCGGGAAGGATGGGCCGGACCGTTTCCGCCGTGCTCCGCCCGTTCCACTACGGCAGGCAGCACGAGAGCCACCGCAGTTCCATGTGTCAAGCCGAAATTCGCAGTGACCGGCGTGGCACACGCATGGGCCGGACCGAGCGAGGAGTTCTCCACCGCGATGCCGGCGAAGTGCGCAGCCAGCAGCAGCGCGCCACGGGCGTCGATATCCTCCGGGCTCTTCATCGCACGCTCAAAATTTGCGTCCAGTAAGCGCCATGCTTCATGCGCAAAACACTCCGAAAGGGGCGAACGGCGCGGTGAACCGAGCGTTTCGATGGCGTTCGCGATCGCATCATACGCGCTCGAAGCCTCGCTTTCACGCTGTTGCCCGAGCGTCAGCCCCGCATCCAGGATCACCGTACGGAAGGTAATTTTCGAATCCCCGCAGGAAATATTAGAGCGCGTGAGGGGGTCAAACACGTTGGTGTTACCCAGTGCCTCGCTCCCCGATCCCGCAACGGTGGGCACGGCCACCATTGGTAACAACGCCTTGGGCACCTTCCCGTAGCCGCGATAGTCCGCGATGGAACCGCCATTCGTTAATACGATATTGATTGCTTTGCCGACATCCATGGCACTCCCACTTCCCATGGCTACAATGAGGTCGGGATTCATCTGGGCCGAAGCTGCGCGCCCAGCCTCGATCATGGCCGGCGTCGGCGTGGCCGAGAAATCGGAAAAGGACGCTACGTCCATGCGGCGGGCTTTCAGCGAACGCACGGCGTCCTGCCCTAGGCGTCCTTCACCGATATGGCGGTCGGCGACGAACAGGCAGCGAGTACCCCCTGCTTCGCGTGCAATCTCACCTAAGCGGTTGAATTCTCCCAAGCCAAAAACGATTCGGGTGCGGGGACGGTAGTCGAAAGGGGTCATGAGGTTGAGTCAGAAGATAGCAGCAAACTCCGCAGGGCATCGAGACACAGCACGGCGGCGTGTTTCGAAGCAGGCTCCAGGCCGCCCACGGCTTCTTCCAGGGCGGATGTGGTCAGGGCGGCCAATTCCGCGCGCGAACGCCCCGTCATCCATTCCGTGAGCGCGGAGCTGGCCGCGATGGACGCCGTGCATCCGCGCGTCAGGAATCTCGCTTCCACGGCGCGCCCATTTTCGAAGCGCGCGGAGAGCCGCAGCATATCGCCACATGCCGGGTTGGTTACATCCACGCGGACGGCCGGCGGCGGGAGCTCTCCAGGGTTTCGCGGGTTCTGGAAATAGTCGAGTAGCCGCTCACTGTGCATTCGTGTTCCAATTATCGCTGAATGGATTCAACCACGCGAGTTCTGGAAGTTGTCGCGGCCGTCATCGAAAGGCGTGGGGAAAATGGTCCGGAAATTCTTATCGGCCAGCGCAAACCAAATGGGCGGCACCCGCTGAAGTGGGAATTTCCCGGGGGAAAAGTGGAAGCAGGGGAAGAGTCTCGCACGGCACTGGTCCGAGAGCTGCGTGAAGAATTGAACATCGACGCGCTCATCGGCGCAGAGATCGAGCGCTACGACTTTGCCTACCGACCGGGCCACCTCACTCGCCTTATATTCTTTGGGGTCGCGGAGTTTACGGGGAAACTCCAAAATCTGGATTTCGAACAGATCAGGTGGGTCCCACGCGAGCGATTGACGGAATACGATTTTTTGGAAGGCGATGTGGCTTTCGTGAAGCGGCTGCAACTCAGGGGACAGGCTACTCAATCGTCGATCGACTAGCCTGCCTTTTAGTCTGCTATTTCGGTTGGGGGACGATGCGCAGATACGGCTTCACCGTTTTCCAGCCATTCGGGTACTTGGCCTTCGCCTGCTCGTCATTGACCGCAGGTACGATGATTACGTCTTCACCCTGCTTCCAATTCACAGGCGTCGCCACCTGGTGCTTGGCGGTGAGTTGAATGGAATCGAGCACACGCAGCACTTCGTCGAAGTTGCGGCCCGTGCTCATGGGATAACTCAGCATCAGTTTGATCTTCTTATCGGGGCCCACGATGAAGACCGTACGCACCGTGGCGTTGTTGGCGGCCGTACGGCCGTCGGACGTAGTGCCTGCATCGGCGGGCAACATGTCATAAAGCTTTGCGATCTTCAACTCCGGATCGCCAATCATGGGGTAGTTGACCTTGTGCCCTTGTGTTTCCTCGATATCAACGGCCCATTTGCTGTGACTGCTAGCGGGATCCACGCTGAGGCCGACGATCTTGGCGTTGCGCTTTTTGAACTCGGGCTCAAGCCCTGCCATATAGCCGAGTTCCGTAGTACACACGGGCGTAAAATCTTTGGGATGCGAAAACAAGATCGCCCAGCCGTCACCGATCCATTCGTGGAAATTGATGTTGCCTTGTGTTGTCTCAGCCGTGAAGTCTGGGGCTGTGTCGTTGATGCGTAGAGACATGCTCGTATTCTCCTAGGAACCTTAGTTTAGCGAATTTCGGATGCGCGTGAGGTGAGCTTCATTTTCATTCCGTAGCGCGTTCGCAGCGTAATCATAGCCTGCGTTTCAACGGGATGTCCGGGCAAAAGATCCATCTTCCATCGTTGTGCCAGGGTTGCCATTACCAGCCCCCCTTCCGCCCAAGTGAAGCGCTCTCCGATGCACATCCGTGCGCCTCCGCCGAAAGGAAAGTAAGCGAACTTCGGGCGCTCCGCGTTTTCCAACCAGCGTTCCGGCCGGAATCGCTCGGGATCCGGCCACCAGCGCGGATCGCGATGCACTACCCATGGGCTTAGCAGCAGGATCGATTTGGCAGGAATCGTTCGGTCGCCAATTTTGTAATCCTGTTTGGCGCGGCGTCCGATGGCCCAAGCGGGCGGGTACAGCCGCAGCGTTTCGGAGAACACCCCCATTGTGCAGGGCAATCGCTCCAGGTCTTCAAACGTAGGTGGCCGGCCGCCGAGCACGCCGTCAACTTCTTTGTGCATGCGCGCGGCGGCTTCCGGATTTTGCGAAAGCAGATACCATGCCCACGTGAGAGCATTCGCGGTGGTTTCATGTCCCGCGATGAGGAGCGTGAGCGCTTCATCGCGCACCTGCTTATCGGTCATGCCAGTCTTGTCTTCGTCCTGTGCCAGTAACAGCATGGAGAGCAAGTCGCCCGCGTCTTCCCCGCTCCGTCGGCGCTCGGCGATCAGGCCGTATACGATGCGATCCAGCCTATCACGGGCTTTTTCAAAACGCCGGACGGGTGGGATCGGCAGCTTCTGAATCCAATCCGAAAACGGCATTAACAGGGTATCGAACAAGCCGAAGATTTCCGTCATCGCCGTACCCACTTCATCCGCTTCCGACGAAATGTCGGCGCTGAACAAAGTGCGGCCAACGATGGCGAGGGTCAGCCGCGCCATCTCTTTCGACACATCCATTTCGGCGCGGTCGCGCCATGAGGCTCCCGCGCGCGCCGCGCACTCGACCATATCGTTCGCGTAGCGAACCAGACGGTCGCGATGAAACGCCGGCTGGACCAACCTGCGCTGCCGCGTGTGAAATTCACCCTCGCTGGTGAGTAATCCTTCGCCGAGTAACACCTTGGCGCGCTGCAGCATTCGGCTCTTCGTGAAATTGGCCTGATGCGTCACGAGAATGTCGCGGATCGCGTCAGGGTGGCTCACTACGTAGACGTCTTGCGGTCCCAGTTGCAAGTACACCAAGTCACCCGATGCGCGAGCGGTACTCAAGAGGAACCCATTCGGGTTCTTGCGAAACTCCGGGAGGACCCCTAACGGCGAGAGAACTCGCGACAAACGGAGCATATTCCGATTTTCGCAGACTCGGCCAGTCGGGGAGAATGGAGAGCAGTGCCTGACAAGATGCAGTGAAGGAATAGACGTGAACTGCTCCGGATGGCTTGTAGTCAACGTGGTGGCGAGCGACAACGATGAAGAACATTCTAGAGGTATCGGAGCTAAATGGCCAACGCTTTGAATTGGCGCTGGAACAATTGGCAAATGGGCTCGGATTTGTGTTCGACGAAGTATGGTTTCGACGGGATGGAAACGTGCTTTGGTGCGAGGCAATCAGTCCCTATTGGGAAGTGGAACACACGGACGCAGGGCTCCGCGAACTGATTGACCACGCGAGATCCCGCTTTGAAGTACTTCGGACATCGAGCGAGGTGTTCAAGATGCTAGTGTCTGTATTTGAAGTTAAGTTTTCAGTCATCGCCGATCATGGAACCGGGACCGCTAAAATCATTGATTCGGAGTCACTTTAACAACTCGATATCTTTCAGCCGTTGCCGAATGGAGAGCAGTGCACTCACACGGATTTTCATCACGGATCGCATGGGATTCACGTCCCAATCCACTCACCGTCCTGCTGGCGTGGAAACGAAGCGAAAACGCGCGAGTGCTGGATTTGACCGAATCGAATCCCACGCGCGCGGGGTTCTCATACCCACAGGAGCAGATCCTGACGGCGTTGGCACATCCACAAGCGCTGCGTTACCATCCCGAGCCGCGCGGGCTTACGCCGGCCCGCGAAGCCGTATCGCAATATTACAAACAGCGCGGCGTGGAGGTTGAGCCAGCCCGCGTCATTATCACCGCCAGTACGAGTGAAGCGTACGCTTACGTGTTCAAGTTGCTTTGCAATCCTGGGGACGAAGTGCTAGTTCCCTGCCCTTCTTACCCTCTCTTCGACCACCTGGCAGCGATGGAATCTGTGCGGGTGAAGCAATATCCGCTGCGTTATGACGGCGCCTGGCACATCGATTTCCCGGCGCTTGCCGCCGCAATCACGCCACGCACCAGGGCGCTGGTGATCGTGAATCCCAACAACCCCACGGGTTCGTTTCTCAAGCGCGAGGAATGGACACGCATAGGAGAATTAGGCGTCCCCATAATCTCCGACGAGGTTTTCGCAGATTTCGCGTTCGCCCCCGACGCCACGCGCGTCGCGACACTGGCAGAGCCGCAGAATGTGCTCACATTCGTGCTCAGCGGTCTGTCGAAAATTGCCGGACTGCCGCAAATGAAACTGGGATGGATCGTCGCCAGCGGTCCGCATCATGAAAAAGCGCTGGACGGCCTGGAGTGGATCGCCGACACGTTTCTTTCGGTGGGAACGCCCGTGCAGCTAGCGTTGCCGCAGTTGCTGCAGGCGGGTGGCGAAGTACGTGCGCAAATCATGGAGCGTACACGCGCTAACCTCGCGTTATTGCACGGTTTGCTGGCGGTTTCGTCTCCTGTGCACGTTCTTAGTGTGGAAGGGGGCTGGAACGTCACGCTGCAAGTGCCCCGCACGCTCAGCGAAGAACAATGGGCGCTGGATCTGCTGGCCCACGACGATGTTCTGGTACAACCGGGGTTCTTTTACGACTTCGAATCTGAAGCTTTCCTAGTGTTGAGCCTTATGACTCCGTCCGATGTATTTAGGGAAGGACTCCAGCGGATTCTAGCGAGAATACGGTAGCATCGCAACAGATGCCTCAATCTATGGGGATACACCGGCCTGCACTTGCGCTCTTGATTTGCGCCGCTGCGTTCGCGCAGACGCCCGCGTTGACCGTCGACCACGTGATGCGAGGGCCGGGACTTTACGGCTACGAACCTACCGACGTCCGCTGGTCGGGCGATAGCGCACGGATCTATTTCAAGTGGAAGCAGCCTTCCGATCCGGTCCTTAAACCGCGCGATACCTACGTGGCCGGCCGTGACGGGTCGGGACTCCGAAAGCTCACGGAAGAGGAAACGCAGGCCACGCCACCCGCTGCGGCCTACTCCACGCGGGATCACAAACGCTCCGTGTATGCCCTGGACGGCGATATCTTCCTCTACGATTACCATACGGATAAAGCGCGACGCCTCACCAAAACCATCGAAAAGGAAGA
Organism: uncultured Acidobacteriota bacterium; assembly: GCA_902826605.1. GTDB lineage: Bacteria > Acidobacteriota > Terriglobia > Bryobacterales > Bryobacteraceae > Palsa-187. The sequence goes on along the minus strand of CADEFM010000002.1, from coordinate 236,427 downwards.
CAACCCGAAATTCACGCAGGATGAAAACCGCGTGGCCTTCACCCGCGCGAACAATTTATTCGTGCTGACGCTCGAAAATGGTTCGATCGAGCAGCTCACCAACATTGTCACCACTCCCCCCGCGGACGCTAAGCTCACCGAGAGCCAAGAGCTGCTGAAAAAACAAGAAACAGGACTGCTGGACGTGGCAAAGCAGCGAGCGTTAGTTAAGGAAGCGGAAGAAGCGCGGAAGAAGAGAGACCATCCGCAGGCGCCTTTCGAACTGGTTGCGGGTCAGACGCTCGTGCGGCTGGATCTGTGCCCGGATGAGAAATGCGTGACCGCCGTGATCAGCGAGGGGGCCAAGGGTTCCAAGCGCTCCAACGTTCCGAATTACATCACCGAATCGAGCTATCCCGAAGAGATACCGGGCCGAAACAACGTGGGCGACAATCAAGACCGCCAGCGAGTCGCGATTCTGGATACGTCGACGGGCGCGGTGAAATGGGCGGATTCGGGTATGAAGCTGGTGGAAGGGAAAGTCCGTGAAGTGGAGATGTTCGCCCCGCTGTGGAACGATGCCGGAACCAAGTCGGTTTTGCTGCAACGAGCAATGGACAACAAAGATCGCTGGGTGCTCGCGCTGGATGCGGCCACTGGCGGTACGCGCGTGCTGTTCACCGATCACGACGACGCGTGGATCCAGCATCCGTTAGATGACCGCCTGGTCTGGTCTCAGAACGGCGATAACGTCTACTTCACAAGTGAACGTGACGGTTTCGGGCACCTTTATGCCGTGAATTACGATAGCGGTGCGACCAGGCAGCTGACCTCCGGTAAGTTTGAAGTGACTGGAATAGCTCTTTCCGAAGACGGCGCGAAGCTTTTTTTGACGACGAGCGAGGGGAGTCTGTACGAGCGCCATTTATACGCGATGAGCGCAAGCGGTGGCGCGCGCACGCGGATCACCATGGAACCTGGAAATCACGAAGCCGTGGTTTCGCCGGACGACAAATGGATCGCTGATGTGTTCTCCTACACCAACCGTCCTCCGGAGTTGTTCTCGCTGGAGAACCGCGCTGGGTCACAGGCTCGCAAGCTGACCACTTCTCCCGCTCCCGAGTTTTTCAAGTATCCGTGGCGGGATATTCCTATCGTGGAAGTTCCGGCTCGGGATGGAGTGAGAGTTCCCGCCCGCATTTACAAGCCTGCGAACTACCGGCCCGGCGGACCCGCCGTAATCTTTGTGCACGGCGCCGGGTATCTTCAGAACGTACACCGGTGGTGGTCGCAATATCCGGCCAACTACCTGTTCCATCACCTCTTGATGGAGCGCGGTTATCTCATTTTGGACATCGACTATCGCGCGTCATCCGGCTACGGGCGCGATTGGCGCGCGGCCATATACCGGCACATGGGCGGCAAGGACTTGGAGGACCAGGTGGACGCAGCTCGATGGCTTACGTCGCAATATGGCGTGGACGCGCGGCGGATCGGCATCTATGGAGGCAGCTACGGAGGGTTTATCACCCTGATGGCCATGTTCACCACCCCGGACGTGTTCGCCGCCGGCGCGGCGTTGCGTCCTGTCACCGATTGGAGTCACTACAATCACGGCTACACATCCAACATTCTGAATACGCCGCAAAGCGATCCAGAGGCGTACCGCCTTTCCTCCCCGCTCAATTTCGCCGACGGACTGAAAGGCGCTCTGCTCATCTGCCACGGAATGGTGGACACCAACGTATTTTTCCAGGACACGGTAAGGCTTACGCAGAAGCTGATTGAATTGCGCAAAGAGAATTGGTCCGTCGCAACCTACCCGGTGGAGGACCACGCGTTCGTGCAGCCCACCAGCTGGGCCGATGAGTATCGCCGAATATTGCAATTATTCGAAGCGAATCTGAAGAAATAAGACGTGCCGGATTCGAAGTCCAAAGTCGTGGTGGTGATGCCGGCCTATAATGCCGCCAAGACCCTGCATATGACCTATGCGGACCTGCCGCGCGCGTCCTACGATCTGGTGATTGTGGTGGATGATGGAAGCTCCGATGAAACCTCCGCTATCGCGCGCCAGATGGGGCTGGAGCTGTTCGTCCACAACCAGAACTACGGCTATGGCGCCAATCAAAAGACTTGCTACCGGGAAGCCTTGAAGGCGGGCGCAGACATCGTGGTGATGGTGCATCCGGACTATCAATACGATCCGCGGCTGCTTCCCGAAATCATTCTGCCGATTCAGGAAGGCCGCGCCGACGTGGTGCTGGGTTCCAGACTTCTGGGCGACAGCCCAATGAAACAGGGGATGCCCTGGTGGAAATATGTGGCGAACCGGTTTCTCACAGGCCTGGAAAACCGGGTATTCGGCCTGAGCCTGGCCGAATATCACACAGGCTACAGAGCCTTTTCGAGAGAGGCCCTGGAAGGCGTTAACGTGGAGATGAATTCAGACAATTTCATCTTCGATCAGGAAATAGTAGCCCAATTGGTGCAGTTGAGGTCGCGTATCGCGGAAGTTCCCGTGCCGACGCGCTATTTTCCGCAGGCGTCGTCGGCATCTTTTGCACAGAGTTCAGTCTACGGACTCTCCATCTTATGGCTCTTATTGCGGTATCAGCTGCACAAGTGGGGCGTGGTACGGCAGCGCCAGTTTGAGAGCTTGAAGCAGCGATATGCGGAGATGCCCGCGCCCGACGTTCCGCCGGCCGTCTAAAGTCTCGGAAACCCTCAAGAAACGCCGCCCCTGCGCCGATAGCTAAGCAGGAAGCCCTATGTCTACCATCGAACTGAAGTTCTTCGTTCCTGCTCTTGCGATGCTGCTTTTGTGCACTGGCTGCGGCAGCGACAAGGAAGGACCTCTCGATGACGGCGTGGTGATGTCCATGAACGGACAAACCGTAAAGTTCGAGAGCGAACAGGTCTCTATGACGCCCGAGCAGGTCACCTGCGGCATCCAAAATGAACTGTTCGGCGAAATAGATCAATCGGCGTCCCGCAAAGTTGCCCCCTTATTGGAACGGGGACGTGCTCTCGGCTTTACCGATGACGTTTCCATCGGCGTAACAGGACGTGACCGACCTAACACCCAGGTGCGAGGCACGTTTCCCGTGGAGGTCAACCGAGTGGTCAACATCCGCGAGCATGGCAATGGAGCCAAACGCGTCGAGGTTTGGGCCGGACTACGTGTCGCTCATTTCTGTTTCGCTGGGCCATTGCAAATCATGGGTGTCCGTCGCGGAGAATTGACCGGTGAAGCACCCGCCGCATTCGAATTCGCACGGGCTGAAGAAGGCTGGCATGTGGTTCAGGTGCTACATCAATAGCCGCGCCCCTTACTCCGCCGCGGCTGGTGGAATGCTAAACTGAAACTTCCGTTCGGCAAGGCATCCTCGCGCGTTTCCCGGCCAGCGAGTCTTGTGCGGGCACGACATTCTGCAACAGATCTGAAGGAGAACCATGGCAGTTACAGGTGCGGGATTAGAGGGTGTCGTCGCGACCGATTCGCGGCTGTGTTATATCGACGGAGATGCGGGAATCCTCAGCTACCAGGGCTACCGGATTGAGACACTTGCCGAAAACGCGACCTTCGAAGAAGTAATTTTTCTGCTATGGAACGGACGGCTGCCGAAGCAAGCGGAGCTAAACACGCTGAAGGCCGCTCTAGTTGCCGAGCGCCCGATTGCTGCCCCCGTCGAAGCATTTCTGGCGGGTGTTCCCAAGGGATCTTCCCCGATGCATGTGCTGCGCACGGCGGTTTCCATGCTGGCGCTGTACGATCCTCTGCTCAACGACAATTCCATCGAATCCAACGAAAAAAAGGCGGTGAAGCTGATGGCCCAGACCGCCACCATCGTCACCAGTTTTGACCGGCTGCGCAATGGCAACAAAGTGGTGCCAGGCGATCCCAATCTGAGCTTCGCCGGAAATTTTCTTTACACATTGACTGGCAAAAAACCGGACGATGTGATGGAGCGCACCTTCGACATCGCTCTGACCCTGCATGCGGAGCATGAACTGAATGCATCCACGTTCGCGGCCCGCGTCACAGCCGCCACGCTTTCTGATATTTATTCGGCCATAACCAGCGGCATCGGCGCACTGCGCGGCCCGTTGCATGGCGGCGCGAACGAGGAAGTGATTCGTCTGCTGCTGGAAGTGGATTCGGCTGAACAAGCGCTGGCCATGGTCAAGGACAAACTGGCCAACAAGGTCAAGATCCCTGGCTTTGGTCATCGCGTTTATCACACTACCGACCCGCGCGCCGCCAGTCTGAAGGGCATGGCCAAAGACCTGGGCGAACGCACAGGCCACGAAAAGCTGTACCAGATTTCCACGCTGATCGAATCCTACATCAAAGAAAACAAGAGCCTGAACGCAAACGTCGATTTCTATTCCGCATCCACTTATTACTCGTTGGGGATTCCGATTGATTTATTCACACCTATTTTCGCAGTGAGCCGCATGTCCGGCTGGACCGCGCACGTGCTGGAGCAATACCGCAACAACCGGCTGATCCGGCCCCGCGCCGATTACAAGGGCGCGGAACCTGGGCAACCCTGGGTTCCGATGGACAAGCGGTAAGTTCGCGGTCACGTGGGAATTCCATGTACGATCTCGGATACTTTCGCAACCATCTGGATGCCATCGCGGCGCGGCTGGCGGATCGCGGGTTCTCCCTGGATATCGACGCGTTCCGAAAGCTGGACGGTGAGCGGCGGTCTGCCCTAACCGAGTCAGAGCAGCTGAAAGCGCAACGCAACGCCGAATCCCAGGAAATCGGAAAGCTAAAAAAGGCCGGTGAAGACACCACGGTGCGACAGAACGCCGTTCGTGAAATGGGCGACCGCATCACGGCGCTCGAAACAACAGCAACGGATCTCGACGAGCAATTTAAGCTGATGCTGGCAGGTGTACCGAACACGCCGCATGCTTCGGTGCCCACGGGCAAGAGCGCAGACGACAACGTGGAGGTGCGCCGGTGGGGTGCGCCACCGTCGTTTTCCTTCGAACCGAAACCACACTGGGACCTGGGCCCGGAGCTGGGCATTCTGGATTTTGATCGCGCGGCAAAGATCACTGGGGCGCGATTCGCCGTTTACATGGGGCTGGGCGCAAAACTGGAACGTGCGCTCATCAATTTCATGCTGGACGTCCATACACAGCAGCATGGTTATACCGAAGTGCTGCCTCCTTTCGTGATCAACTCGGCGAGTCTCTATGGCACGGGGCAACTTCCCAAATTTGAAGCCGATCTATTTAAGCTGCGCGACACCGATTACTATCTGGCACCCACCGCCGAAGTTCCGGTAACGAACCTGCATCGCGATGAGGTGCTGGATCTGGACCAGTTGCCGATCAAGTATTGCGCGTACACGCCGTGCTTCCGCAGTGAAGCAGGCTCATATGGGCGCGACGTGCGCGGCATCATCCGCCAGCACCAATTCCAGAAGGTGGAACTGGTAAAGTTCGCTCGTCCCGATAACAGTTACGACGAATTGGAAGCGCTCACGCTGGATGCAGAAGACATTTTGCAGCGACTTGGACTTGCGTATCGCACCGTAGTACTGTGCACCGGCGACACGGGGGCGAGCTCCGCCAAGACCTACGACATTGAGGTTTGGCTGCCGGGACAAAATGGATACAAGGAAATTTCATCCTGCTCCAACTTTGAAGCCTATCAGTCCCGACGCGCATCGATTCGCGCGAAATCCGGCAAAGGTAAGCCTGAATTCGTCCACACGATCAACGGGAGCGGGTTGGCAGTGGGCCGCACGTGGCTCGCGATTGTCGAAAATTACCAGCAGGCCGACGGCAGCATTGTGGTCCCGGAAGCACTGCGTCCATTCATGGGCTTGGAAGTCATCCGCGCGCGCTAGAGCTTGAGCGCACGCTCGACTTCTCCGGCCATGCTCTGGATCGCCAATCGTGTTTCGCGCACCATTAATGCACATCCCATGACCAGCATGGAAACGCCCAGCGTGCCAGTCGCGAAACCGATCACAGCAGTGGCGCGGGAAAACAATTGCAGGTCATACGCCGAAGATACCGAACCGGCCACTGCCGTGAGGGCTGACGCGGCAAACGCACCGAGCGACAAGTATATGATTCGGAGCGCCCGCAGAAGCAGCGCTCCTCGCGCTTGGAGCTGCTCCAATTCGCGCGACCGCATTTCGCGATCGGCGCTGCCTGTCGCGGCGATCTCCCTGGCTGCCGCGACGATGCGCGTCCTGTCCACCACGCGGGCGATGCGATTCGCCGTACCCAGGGAGAGAACGGAGCAGGCATTCGTGAGGATTGCCGGAGCCATCACCACGGTCAGCGCGGCGAATGGATTGTCGTTCAGAACAGGCATCTTTTCCAAGGTAAACAATCAGCGCACGTAATGGTAGAATCCATTTTCGCGAATCGTTTGCGGGGGCTCCGCATCCGTTGAGGTACCGATTCAGACACAAACCGCGTCGGCTTTGAGGAGATTCCAATGAGTAGATTGAAGGGCAAGGTAGCTGTGGTCACAGGGGCGTCCAAAGGCATTGGCGCGGAAATCGCCAAGCAGCTGGCAGAAGAGGGCGCGGCGGTAGTGGTCAACTACGCCAGCAGCAAAGCAGGCGCGGACGATGTAGTCGCGGAGATCGCCCGGCGGGGCGGAACGGCTCTGGCTGTAAAAGGAAATGTATCAAAGGCCGCCGACGTCCGCCATATTTTCGACCAAGCGAGCAAGGCATTTGGACGCTTGGACGTGCTGGTGAACAACGCGGGCGTGTATCAGTTCGCTCCACTCGAGGAAATCACGGAGGAACACTTTCATCGTCAGTTCGACATCAACGTGCTGGGTCTCCTTCTCGCTACCCAAGAGGCCGCGAAATACTTTGGCCCCGAAGGCGGCAGCGTGATTAACATCGGATCGGTGGCGAGTCAGCTCACGCCTCCGCAATCGGCGGTCTATTCGGCAACCAAAGGCGCTGTGGACACGATCACTCGCGTTTTGGCAAAAGAACTGGGCCCGAAGAAGATCCGCGTGAATTCCATCAATCCCGGAATGGTGGAAACCGAAGGCACTCATACAGTGGGACTCATGGGCAGCAGCTTCCAAAAGTCGGCAGAGGCCGAAACGCCGCTGGGACGGATCGGACAGCCGAAGGATATCGCGCCCATAGCGGCATTTCTGGCGTCCGGCGACTCGGGCTGGCTCACGGGCGAGACGCTAGTGGCTTCGGGCGGGATGCGCTGAATTTAGTGCCAGGCAGGTTGGCGGCAACCAAGCACAAGGTTCCGGTACGTTAGACGGGGCGAACCAGTACTTTTGTTCCACTTAAACCTTGAAGAAATGGGTATTCAGGAAGCACAATTACGCTGGATGCCGAAAAAACTCATTCTACTGCGCCGCAAAGCTGACCCGAACCAATACCGTGTCGTGGGATTTTACCCCGGACACGCTGCACTCATCCGGTTCGAGAATGGCGAGTGGCAGATTCTACATACGGACGACCCTGCTCAATCTGGCGAATGGATTGGGAACTATGAATGTGCGGAGGACGCACTTGCGGCCCTAGAAAAGACAGTCCCATAGAAGAGAGACCACGTCCGTATGCTGGGCGCCGATCCCATCCGGTTAGCAAGAAGAGACTAAATGAGGAGCTTTCATTGTCACCAGTTCTTCTTGCCGCTCTTTCGCAAGGGACCGATTCAGCGCGCTTAGTTGCGTCAACAAAGAAAGCCGGTGCGCGACCTTGACAGCCACATGATAGGAAGCGTCCGCGGAACTGTGAGAGCATCGGCACACATCTCCAAGGATCAGCACGTTCTCGGTCACGATTTCCACTGGTGTATTTACGGGAATGGACGTTGGAGTAACTAAACGTACGCCCCTTGAGGAAAAGTCTTCGAGCGTCGCTTTCATTTCCCGGGCAGGTTTGCCTAATATTGTCAGCACTGCCGGATGACTTGTTGCGGTCCGGCTTTCAATACGACGTTCCATACCTATACCTCGGCACTACAAGAATATCTGGAAATAGGAAGAAACGAACTAGGCTAAAAGTACCGATTTGTGCGACAAAAGGCCTGCCGAGCTGGAACGTCCGGCCAATAGGCTGTTACGGCCTCAGCCAAACCGTATCAAGGCTGGCACGAGGAACTATTCAGTTGCAATTGCCGAGATAACAATCACGATATTAATCGAATATATTGCTAATGTGCTCACATGCCAGTGTGCCGGTGGCCCGGCCGGTGGCACCTTCGGCGCAAGTGTCGGGTACGGCGTATGGCAATTACATTTTGTGAGCGGGCTGCAGGGGGCCTAAACCAGCCGCAATATGCGATCAGCGGGGCCGTATACGATTACAATCATCGCAAGTGCAATAAGCAGCAACGACAGCACGGTATATAGCCAGTTCATCCGCGGCATAAAGTTCTCTTCCCGAGCCGGGCTTTGATGTTACTCCTACACCACGCGTAAATCAAGGCGAGTTGGAACCCTGTCCCCTCTAGGTTGCGACCATCCTGAACCACCTTCTATCGGGGCATCCGTTCACACATCGCGTTCAGCCGTTTCGAGACGAAAGTCCCGTGAATTGATCGCTTATAGGCAGGTCTCCGCGCCACAGTGGCAACACATTTCGCGATTGAAGGAATATGGACCATGCCGGGCTGCAATTATTTCATCTACAGATGAACCCGTGCCACGTCGATACTTGGGTGTCGCGGATGCGAGCGATAGAATGGCTCAGAAAACATGTGACGTTCAAGAGGAGATCCGAGATCTAAAGGATCGCGCTGCATTGCTTAAGGCCATCATCAAGACGTTAGAGCGTTTGCAAAAGCTGCGCTCCCGGTAGCGTCCCGTTCATGGGACACTGACTGAACCCGGGGGTGCCCGTAATGGGTTGTAGCATCTGGTGGCGGCACGAGTGTTTCAACAACGAACAGCGCTCATGTGAAAAGGAACGGGCCTTGCTGCGGAAGGATCGGCGCGGTTGTTGCTTGGCCGCTCGGGTTCTTCGCTCAGAACGTCACGGTTTTAGAGAAGGTCCACAGAGAGCGCGGCGAGAAGAACCGCGCTCTCTGGAAAGAGACATCACGGAAACCACGAGGGGGCGAGGTACTAGGGGTCTCAAAGAGGGCGGCGCTTTACAGCCGCCCTCAGGACAGACGTCAAGGGAAACCCGGAAAATGCCCGTCTCCCAGCACGTCTCCGTCATTACTTCTATCGGCTGCTTCGCGTTCATAGATTAAACGCAGGTGTGAACAGGTTGAAAAATACAGCAGGACGGCTGATTCTAAAAGGGGGCGGAAGATGAGTGCAGCTGCTCCTCAGGCTCGGATTCGAGCAAAGCGATATTCGGATGCCGGAGGAAGCGCGGTTTGGCAGCTCGTCCCGCGATCTCTCCATCCCCCTGGATGCGCCGCTGGGGCGCGTGGGCGCGCTGGATACGTGGGCCGCTCGGGTCGAAAACGGGATTCTTCCGCGAGTGAAAACATCACGGAAGAAGCGCTGGCCATATTGACGTACTAGTCCGGCTGCCTAGCATCGTTACCTAGTTGCGGGAGACGATCAAGAACGCTCCGGCGACCGCGATGGCGTCTTCGAGCAGAGCGATCGGGAGATCCTTTCCAGCCGCTTTCGCCAGGCGCGCGCGAAATTCGTAACCGCCCAGGGTACCGGCCACGGCGCCCAGCGCACCGGCCAGCAAGCCTCCAACCGGTGCATCGAATGCAACTCCCAGGGCGTCTCCGCACAGGGCGCCGCTGACGATTCGCGCGAGGAACGCGGAACGCACCTTGCGGCTGGGTGTTGTGGGCAATTTGTCATTGATCAGCTCACCCAACGCCAGCGCGGATAAAATGTAGGGCGTCGCTGTGTAGCCCAGAAAAGAGAGCCAGGTATTTTCCAGATTCAGCCAGCCCAAGTAAGCAGCCCAACTCACTGCGGCAGGAGCGGTGAGCGCGCGCAATCCGGCGATCGCTCCGATCAGAAATGCCAAAGGATAGGGACTCATAGATTTTTAATTGAAACACAACGCGGCGGGCCGTCGAGAGATTTGGCTCACTACCAGAGGGGGTAGCAAGCTTAGCAGGGAGCGATCCGTAGCCTCTGCTTTAATGGTGCGAACGGGGAGAATCGAACTCCCATGCCCTTGCGGGCGCTGGAACCTAAATCCAGTGCGTCTGCCAATTCCGCCACGTTCGCGAACGCTGGGTGCGACTCTTCGCATTATACCGTCCCTACGCGTTCTGGCCGGCGGGAACCTGTTCGTCTTCATGTGCGACGTTCCGCTTCTCGCGGCCTTCGAAATAACCGTACAGCGTTGGCACTACCACCAGCGTAAGCAGCGTGGACGTGATCAAGCCGCCGATCACTACGATCGCAAGAGGCCGCTGCACTTCCGAACCGGGGCCGGTCGCGAATAGGAACGGGATCAAGCCGAGCGCGGCGACCGTCGCCGTCATCATCACGGGACGGAATCGCAGCTTTGAGCCTTCCAGCACGGCTTCCCGCTGATCCAAGCCATTTTCGCGCAGTCTGCGGATGTAGGACACCAACACCACGCCGTTCAGAACCGCGATGCCCCACAGCGCGATAAAGCCCACCGAGGCGGGCACCGAGAGATACTCGCCGGTAACGTACAAGCCCACCACTCCGCCAATGGAGGCGAACGGCAGCACCAGGATGATCAGACCCGCGAAACGCAGGGAATTGAACAGCAGGAACAGCAGAAAGAAAATCGCGCCGATGGTGATCGGCACAATGATCGACAAACGCCGCAGCGCGCGCTGCATGTTCTGGAACTGGCCGCCCCATTCGAAGTAATAGCCGGGGGGAACCTGCACCTGCTGGCCGATCTTCTGCTGCAGTTCAGCGACGAATCCACCCAGATCGCGATCGATCACATTGACGCCAACATTGATGCGCCGTTTGGCCATCTCGCGGTTGATTTGCGCCCGTCCTTCGGCCACACGGATGTCGGCGACGCTTGAAAGCAGCACCTGGGATTTGCTGGGAGTGTCGATCAGAATCTGGCCAATGTCGGTGGAATTGTTGCGATAGGATTCGGGCAACCGAACGACGGCTTGAAAGCGGCGCTCGCCTTCATAAATTTCGGTGGCTACTTTCCCGCCCACTGCGGTTTCAATGATGTCGTGCACCTCCGAGGCGTTCATTCCATAACGGGCGATGGCTTTCCGGTCGATGGTGACGTTGAGGTATTGCTGGCCACCCAGCCGGTCCACTTTGCTGTCACGATAGCCGCGAATGGTGCGAGCCACTTTGACGATTTCCTCGGCCTTCTTGATCAACATATCCAGATCGTCGCCGAACAACTTCACGGCGACGTCGGCACGCACTCCCGTCACCATTTCATCCACGCGGTCGGAGATGGGCTGCGCCATCACAAGGTTTACCCCCGGCACGGCTGCTAGCTTGGCGCGGATGTCCTCGGCGATGTCATCCTGAGTGCGCCCTTTGCGTTCCTCAATGGGGACCAACTGGGCCATGATGTCGGTTTCGTTCAGGCCCGCCGGATCGGCCGGCGATTCGCCCCGGCCCAGGCGCGAAACCACATATTTAATGCCGGGAACCTCTCGGATTAGCTTGTTCCCAAGAATTTCCATCTTGATGGACTCATCGAGAGAAATATTCGGAACGCGGTCGAAGTTCGGCGAGATGGTGCCTTCTTTCATTTCCGGAATAAAGGACGTCCCCAAGTACGGAATCAGCGCAACGGCCCCGCCGAACATCAGCAAGACGAAGAGCATCGCGCTTTTCGAAAACCGCAGCGATAAGTGCAGCAGCTTCATATAAGGAGCTTTCAGCATGCGCACGAACAGCGTGTCCTGTTCCGAGCCGCCCTTCAACAGGAACACAGAAAGCACCGGAGAAAGCGTGAGCGAAAGAATCAAAGAAACGGTCAGGGCAATGGCGATGGTATAGGCCAGCGGCGAAAACATCTTACCTTCCATCCCCTGCAATGTCATCAGGGGCAAGAAAACCAGGATGATCACACCGACGCCGAAGACCACCGGCGTGGCCACTTCATCCACAGCATCGATTACTATTTTGATCTTCGACTGATGGTGGCGATTGTGGCTTAACTTGCCGAACACGTTCTCCACGACCACTACGGACCCGTCCACCATTAATCCGATCGCGATGGCCAATCCGCCCAGCGACATCAGGTTGGCGGACATATGGTAGTAGTTCATGACCATGAACGTGGCTAGCGGCGTGATGATCAGCGTGGCGATCACAATGATGCTGGAACGCAGGTCCCCGAGGAACAGAAAGAGCACGATCACCACCAGCACGATGCCTTCTTCAAGTACGCGTTGCACCGTGGCCAACGCGGCGTCCACTAGTTCCGAACGGTCGTAGTACGGCACGATCCGCAGACCTCCGGGGAGCAATCCCTTCTCGTTGATTTCCTGAACACGCTCCTTGATACGGCCGGTCACCTGTTTGGCGTTGTCTCCGGCGATCATCATCACGATGCCGCCAGTGGCTTCGCTATAACCGCCCTTGATCATTGCGCCCATACGCACCGCCGCGCCCATGCGCACGTCGGCCACGTCACGAATGTATACGGGAGTTCCCTTGGATTCCTTCAAGACGATCGCGCGGATGTCATCCAACCCCTGGATCAGGCCGACTCCCCGGACTAGGAATTGTTCTGGGCCTTGGGGCATCACGCCGCCGCTTGAATTTGCGTTATTGCGTGCCAGTCCCTGATGCACGTCCTGAATGGTTACGCCGTAGTAGCGCAGCTTCTGCGGGTCCACCAGCACGTGATATTGCTTCTCATACCCACCCACGGAGTTGATCTCGGCGATGCCCGGAACCGACCGCAGCAAAGGACGCACTACCCAGTCTTGTATCGTGCGCCGCTCGGTAAGCTCCTCCCGCGTCAGCGGACGTTCGCCGTCGGAAGGGTTATCGATGGTGTACTGGTAAATCTCTCCCAGAGCGCTCGAAACCGGTCCCAGCACCGGGAAAATACCTTCCGGCAGGCGGTCGCGCACTTCGCTCAAACGCTCGCTGACAATCTGGCGCGCGAAGTACACGTTGGTCGTATCGGTGAAGACCAGCGTGATGATGGAGATTCCCGCCTCATTCAAAGACCGCATCTCCACCATGCCGGGCAATCCTGTCATGCCGATCTCAATGGGCACGGTGACGAAACGCTCCATCTCATCCGGACTTCGGCCCGGCGAGGGCGTGGCCACCTGCACCTGCACATTGGTGACATCGGGAAACGCGTCCACCGAAAGATTACGCGCGGCGTCGATGCCGGCGGCGAGGATGATCAGCGCGATTACTACTACCACCAGACGCTGCTTCAAAGCGGCGTCGACAAGAGCTTTCAGCATGCTCAGTTGCCGCTGGTCAGGGCCAGCCGCCTCCGTTCGTTGTTCAGATGAAACGCGCCCTCGGTGACGATCTTCTCGCCCGGCTCAACCCCGGTAACCAGAACGCGTACTTTCTCAAACTCCGGTCCCATTTCCACGGGACGCAGAACGAAACTTTTTTCATCCTTTTGCACGAAGACGTATTCGCGATTATCCTCACGAACCACTGCCGTCAGCGGCACCACCCGGCGCTGCTGGGCGCCTTCCTTCAAATTCATGGTCGCCAGCATCTGCGGTTTAAACTTGCGGCGCGGATTGGGAAGGTCAATTCGCACTTGCACCGTGCGGGTCTCTGGATTGACGGTAGCGCTGATGTAGGATAAACGGCCCGCTATCAATTGCCCGGGGAAAGCCTCGATTTCCGTCTCAGCGATTTCTCCAATGACCATATCGCCCGCCGCTTGCTCCGGCACCTCCGCCACCACCCACACAGTCGAAAGATCCGCCAATTCGTAGATCGTGTCGCTAGGTTGTACTATTTGCCCCACCGCGACCTTGCGCTCCAGAACGGTTCCGTCGATCTCCGCGACGATTTCGGTGAGTGAATTAACGGTGCGCCCAGATTCCACCTTACTAATGGAGTCCTCGGACATGCCGAGGACCTTCAACTGATCGCGAAGCACCGTGATCTCCGCCGTGGACTCCCCCAATTCAGCTTGTCGGCGCTGCACTTCCGCCGACCCGATGACGCCGGCTGCGAGCAGGAGATTGGCACGCTCCACGGCTCGCTGCGCCAGTTGTTGTTGCGTTTGAGCCTTCAGTAAAGAGAGTTGCAGATCGGTCAGGCCGGTTCCGTATAGAGTTCCGAGCACCTGTCCTTTCTTGACCGTGTCGCCGGCGAATACGTGGAGTGTTGCAACGCGGCCCGCCACCGGCGAATTGATCGCGGCGGTCCGGCGACGGTCCGCCTCCACACGTGCGGTCACACTGAGGGAACCGGCTACGGCGGCGAAAGACGGTGATGCGACCTTGACTTGCTTTTCCAGTTCCGGCGTCAACGAAATGGACATGGGATCGCGCGCGGCAGCGGGAGGGCCGGCGGCCTTGTCAGCGGAGACCTTGGCCCCACATGCCGCCAACCCAAGAAAGGCTGCCACGGTACCTGCCACGGCCAGAACTCGTTCACCCGGAATTTTCAAGGCGTGTTTCCTCCCAAATCGATCGCGCGCAGCCGCTCCAGTTCAATCAGCGCCGCTTCCCGGTCATACTGCGCATTCAAGTAGTCCTGGCGGACGCTGCGGAGTACCCGTTGAGCGTCCAATACCTCTATAATCCCACGTTCCCCGAAGCGAAACGCCGCTTCGGCAGCGTCCAAAGCCGCCTGCGCTTGAATGAGAACACCGGCTTCGATGGACTCCACCTGTTGATTGGAAACCTGATAGCCCCCATAGGCGCGTTCGAGCGAAGCGCGCAAATCCAGTTGCAGCGCGCTCACCGACGCGTTTGCCGCCGTAATACCGGCGGTGGCTTCCAGGACAGGGCCTTGGCGGCGATTGAAGAAGGGCAAAGACACTGAGATGCCGGTGCGGAAGAATCTAAGGTCCGGCATCTGTTCATACTCGGCGATCCAGTACGGTTGGGGTGTGCGCAGCGCCAGCTCCGTCCGCAGCCGAGCTTGGGAATGCCGCACTTCAGAGCCGGCCCGCGCGAGCGAGGGATGCCTGCTGTACATCACTTGACGGACGTCTTCCAAAGGGGGCAAAGTTACCGCCGGGTCCAGCGTCCCCATGGGTGAAATCGTCTCAGCCAAAGGCGCGCTAACCAAGGCTCGAAGCTCAGCGAGGGCCGTTACCTCACGCAACTGCGCGCTGCGCAGAAAGGTTTGGGCTATGGCCACCTCGGCCTCAGCGCGCGTTAGTTCCAGCCGCCCAGCTTCGCCTACGTCCACTTGGACGCTCACCCTTTGCCGCAGGTCCTGCGCCAACCTCACGGTCTCTTGCGCCAGCCCCACTTCCCCGCGCCGCCGGAGGGTCTGATAAAAGGCCTGCTTCACGGCTCCACGAAGCAACAAGCGGGTTTCTTCCAGGGCATGCTCCGTTGTTTCCTGGCCGATCTGCGCCATCTCGATTCTGGTGCGCCGGATTTTAGGAAGTTCGATCATCTGCGAATAGCCCCAGTGTTGCAACATGCCCCCCGTGGCGGTTGGCAGCCGAACATTCTGCGGTCCGCCAATGTAGTTCACATCCGGGTTCACGCGCGTTCGCGCGGTAACGATACCCGCCCGCGCGGCCTGCACCTGGGCTCCGGAAACAGCCAATTGCGGATTGTACTGCTCGGCTAGCGACAGCGCTTGGTCCAGTGTCAAGATTTCCGGCGTTTGGGCGCTCATGAATCCGAGCGACATAACGAGAAATGCAAGAAATTTACGTGTAATAGCCATTCTCTAGCATTTTAGCTGACAGCACCAGTGTTGTTCCATTACGCAAGGGATACAAACTTCTGTGATGACGGCAGGCGTGGGCGTCAGGCAGGACCAGAGGTGGACGTCAACTTCCGGTACTTCCGGAGCAGTTCGAATAAAACTACACCACCGGCAGTCGCGACGTTCAACGAATGCTTTAATCCTAGCATTGGGATGCGCACATGCGCATCCGCAGCGTCTCGAAGCGGTGCGCTCAAGCCATCTACTTCATGGCCGAAAAGCAGGCACACGGGAAAGCGGGGCCGCCAATCGAACAGATCGATGGCACGCTCGCTGGTTTCGATCGCGGCGATTTCGTAACCTTGTGTGCGCAATTCCGTGACGGCCGCGAGGGCGTCCCAATTGTGTTTCCACGGCACGGTTTGCTCCGCGCCGAGTGCCGTTTTGGCGATGCCGCCTTTGGGCGGTTGTGCCGTAATTCCGCAAAGATAAATGAGTTCGATGCCCGCCGCGTCCGCTGTCCGGAAAAATGCGCCGACGTTGTACATGCTTCTGACGTTGTCGAGCAAGACAGCCACCGGTAATCGCGCAATGGCGTCGTAGGGTGCGGCTCCGGCGGTTGCACGATAGGGAAGGCGGTCCAATTGGTCTAGAAAAACGCAATCGCCCGGCCGGCGAGTCCTACACCGAACCACAGCGCGATCGTGAGGGTCGCGAGCAACCTGCCTACCACCAATGAAAACTCAACGCTACCATTGGCCATGCGCCGCTGAATCGCGAACGTAACCATCAAGGACAGCGCAAGCAAACCCATCTTCAAAAAGAAAGGAGGGCTATCGTAGCACTTCAGCGCTTCGGAAACGAACAAAAGAAATCCGGAAGCCATGGTTACCACAATGCCGACATACGTCCACGGCATCGCGTCGTGCGCGACTTCGGCGGCGCTCTGCTGCCGCAAACCGAATCCAGCGAGCCGAAGATTCACCACGGTAACAGTGCCCAGGAGCACGGTGAGCCCGAACAGGTGCACGACCTCGATCGCCGCGAACGCCCAGGTGGAATTACGAATCAGTTCACCCAGCCAGCTCTTGTCGAACCACGTAAAGACCGTGAGCAGATCCATTCCAATTCCTTAACTCAGCCCGTAAGCCGTCCAGCGCCCGAAACCAATAACCGCGGCCCAGAATCCCAGGGAACACCATCCCACCACGGTGGCGCCGCCTGGCGTGCCTTGAGTTTCGAAACTCGCGATGCGCGGGGTGTAGAGGATTTCAAAAATGAGCGCGTTCAAGCCTGCCAAAACCAGGAATAATACCTTCATCCGGAACGTGAAGCTCTCATATAGCTTCGCGGCTTCCGACCAGAACAGCAGCGCTCCGCTGATCATCATCAACCCGAAGCCAAGCATGTACCACGGTTTGAGCCGGTGCATGAGGTGCGCGGCCGGAATGCGCCGCATGCCCAACCCGGTCAATTTGAGATCCAGGAACATGATGAGTCCCACCGAAATCGCCACGCCCAGCACATGCACTGTCTCAATAATGGGGAACACCCATATCGATTCGCGAATGTCGGTGCCGATCTTGGAATCCTGGATGAATTGGCAGATTTCGAATAGAGACATAGAAAAACCAATGCGAATGGCCCGGCGCTTCGCAATCCGTCATTGTAGCGTCTTGGGATAGCGCGGTGGAGAAGCGCGCCGCTCTCTTTACCCGGCGTGAAGATCCCGGCCCGTCATTTCCTTAGGCTTTGGAATTCCGAAAAGGCCAAGCAGCGTTGGTGCGATATCCTGCAACGCCCCCCCTTGGCGCAGCGCGTGGCGCGCCTCATCCACGACGATGAACGGCACCGGATTGGTGGTGTGATAGGTATGCGGCCCACGCGTGACCGGATCGATCATTTGCTCGGCATTTCCGTGATCCGCCGTGATGATCCAGCGGCCGCCCTTGCGTTGGAGCGCCGAGTAAATACGGCCTAAACATGCATCCACGGTTTCGACCGCGCGCACCGTTGGCTCCATCTTGCCGGAATGGCCGACCATGTCAGCGTTGGCGAAGTTCATCACAATGACTTCGAAATCGCGCTTTTCAATTGCGCTGATGACCACATCGGCGACGCCGTCGGCGCTCATTTCAGGCTTTAAGTCATATGTGGCAACTTTGGGAGAAGAAACCATTTCTCGCTCCTCGCCGGAGTATGGTTTTTCGTTTCCACCGTTAAAGAAATACGTTACATGTGCGTATTTTTCAGTCTCCGCAACACGCAGGTTTTTCCAACCCATGTCGCCCATGATGTTGGCGAGGATGTGCGATGGCTGCTCCCTCGTCAACACAAAAGGCGCGGTCTGCTCCTTGTAGTATTGCGTCATCGTGGTGAAATGCAGCCGCAATGGCGCTTCAGTCAAGACCTGGGTCATTTCACGTCCGCGGTCGGCACGATAGTTAAAAAAGACACAGGCGTCTTCTTCTCGAATACGGCCGGCCGGCTCGCCGCGGGCATCGGTAATGACCACGGGCTCGACAAATTCGTCCGTCACGCCTTTCTCGTATGAGCGCTTCAGGGCGGCGATGGCATCCGACGCCTTTTCTCCTATACCATCGACCGTTGCAGCACGCGCTCGTTCCACGCGATCCCAGCGTTTGTCGCGATCCATGGCATAGTAGCGGCCGCTGATGCTGGTAATGCGGCCAAGTCCGATGCGCCGGATTTCTTTCTCGAGAGCCTCCACGAAACCCGCCCCGCTCTCCGGAGGCGTGTCGCGACCGTCCATGAAGCAGTGGACGCACACATCGCTAACCCCCTCGCGCTTCGCCATTTCGAGCAGCGCGTAGAGATGCGTGTTCATGGAGTGTACGCCGCCATCGCTCAACAGTCCCATCAAATGCAATCGCCGGGTGCGCGCATGTTTCATCGCGGCCAGCAAGACGGGGTCTTTGAAAAACTCTCCGTTGGAGATCATCAGGTCGAGGCGGGTGACGTCCATGTGCACCACCCGTCCCGCGCCGATATTCAGGTGACCCACCTCGCTGTTGCCCATCTGACCTTCCGGGAGCCCGACAGCCGGACCAGAGGTGTGGACCAGCGTGTTCGGAAATTCAGCTATCAGCCTGTCGTAGGTTGGTTTGCGCGCAGCAGCGATTGCGTTGCCTTCGGTGGCTGCCGAAAAGCCCCAGCCATCGAGAATCGTGAGGACCACGGGCCGGCCATTCATGCCGGGAATTCCAGTCATCGCTCACCGCTCAGCGTCATGACAATTTTCCGCGCTCTCATTGCCGGAACGCCCCACGGCCGGCATAGCGCGCCGCGCTACCTAACTCTTCTTCAATGCGCAGAAGCTGATTGTACTTCGCGATGCGGTCCGTGCGGCTGGTGGAGCCTGTTTTAATCTGACCTGATTCCGTGGCCACCGCAAGGTCCGCGATGAACGCGTCCTCCGTTTCGCCGGAGCGGTGCGAGGTGATCGACGTGTAACCCGCTTTGGTTGCCATCTTGATCGCTTCCAGCGTTTCAGTGAGCGTGCCGATTTGATTCACCTTGATCAGAATAGAATTGGCAGTACCGCTAGCGATGCCTCGAGCAAGCCGCTCCGTGTTCGTGACGAACAAATCGTCGCCGACGAGTTGGATCTTAGTCCCCAGCTCGTCCGTCAGCATCTTCCAGCCGTCCCAATCGTCCTCCGCCATGCCGTCTTCAATGGAAATGATAGGGAACTGGCGCACCCAGTTCGCCCAGTATTGAACCATCTGATCGGATGTCCGCTCACTCTTGTCGGATTTCTTGAACACATACTTACCGGACTTGTAAAACTCGCTCGTCGCCGGATCGAGCGCGATACCGATCTGATCGCCGGGCGTGTAACCCGCCTGCGAGATCGCTTCCATGACGACTTCAAGCGCTTCGTCGTTGGACTTCAGATCCGGTGCGAAGCCGCCCTCATCACCGACTGCAGTGGAGTAACCGCGCTTTTTGAGCACACCCTTCAGCGTATGAAACACTTCGGTACCCCACCGCAGCGCCTCTGAGAATTTCGATGCCCCGTAAGGGACGATCATGAATTCCTGCAAATCCACTTTGTTGTCCGCATGAGCGCCGCCGTTGATGATATTCATCAGCGGGACCGGAAGCAGGCAGGCGTTCGCCCCGCCCAGATAGCGATACAGCGGCTCGCCATGCGAAGCTGCCGACGCGCGAGCTACCGCCATTGAAACCGCGAGGATGGCATTCGCACCCAAGCGCCCCTTGTTGGGAGAGCCGTCGAGCGCGATCATATGGCGGTCGATGGCGATCTGCTGGTCGGCTTCCATGCCCACGAGCGAGGGACCGATTTCGTTCGCGATATTCGATGCCGCTTTTCGGACTCCCTTGCCCAGGTAGCGGGACTTGTCTCCGTCTCGAAGTTCTACAGCTTCGTGCTCTCCGGTAGAAGCGCCGGAGGGCACTGCGGCACGGCCCATGCTGCCATCCGCCAGATAAACATCAGCCTCAACTGTTGGGTTGCCGCGCGAATCGAGGATTTCGCGCCCGAGAATGCGTGTAATTTCCATGAGCTTCCAGGATAGAGGGAACTCCGCCGCGCGGGCAAACTCAGTTCCCAGACCAAGCAGAGGACTGGCCGGTATATGATGGGTGTAACCCTTTAGCAGGGGGCGACGTCGCAACAGTCTAGTTTTTTGTTCATGCAAATTTTCATGCAATCGCCGAGGCGCAAGGGATGGGCCAAGTGGACCATGGCCTTATTGGCGTTGCTGGTGCTCGCGAGTTTCATCACCGCGCAGGCCGCGGCCACTATTGATGAGCATCAACATCAGCACGGCGGCTTGAAGCATCATTGCTGCCCGGCGTGCCATGCCGGCTACGTTCCGGCGCTGCAAGCGCAAAGCGTACTCGACTCCGCTTCATTGGGAGTAGCCGGGTGGCTTCACGTACAGCAGGCCCCCCCGCTGCATCCCGAAGAATTTCGGGGATTTCACCCCACCCGCGCACCACCCGCATAGTTCTCTCCCGCTCGACCATCCTGCGCGGCGCGAAATGCGCTGCGCTATTAGTCCGTTGCTAGCAGTTTCAATATATTTGGGGAGAATAACATGAAGATCGTTTATCTACAGGGCATCGCTTGCCTTCTTGTCCTGAGTTGCGGCAGCGCGTGGGCGCAGACCAATAACAATACCGGAACCATCGCCGGAACCGTGTACCTGGAACGCACCGGAGAGCCGTTGCACGGGGTGCGCGTGGTGCTTTCGCCAGTAGGGCGAAGCGTGGAATCCGGCGAAGACGGCAAGTATGAGTTTCAGAACGTCCCCGCCGGGGCCTTCGATGTGATTGCAATCAATCCGGGACTCACCGATGAGCACCAGAGAATACAACTCGCGGCCGGTGAAAGCCAGACCGCCGACTTCCGTTTGCGGATTGCCGCGATTCGGGACAACGTGACGGTCACCGCGACGGGCCGCGAGGAGGTTGTCACCAACGCGCTGCAATCCGTGGCGGTACTGGACCTGACACAACTCCCCATCCGCTCTTCCGCATCCCTAGGTGAGGTACTGCAAGACGAAGCGGGTATCTCGAAACGCAGCTCAGGCCCCGGCAGTGGGCGTCCCGTCATTCGCGGCTTCGACGGCGACCGCGTGCTGGTGATGCAAGACGGGATGCGCACCGGCACGTTGGCGTCGCAATCCTCGGACCACGGTGAACCGATCGACGTGAATCAGTTGGAACGCATCGAAGTGGTACGAGGCCCGTCCACACTGCTCTACGGCTCGAATGCGATCGGTGGGGTCGTCAACGCGATCTCCCGCCACGACGTCCATCAACACGCCAGCCCCGGTGTTCGAGGATTCATCACCGGCACCGGTGGTTCGAATAACGGCCTCGGTGGCAGTAGCGCTGGCTTCGAACTCGGTGTTGGCAACTGGCAGTTCTGGGCATCGGGCGGCGGCCAACGCACCGGCAACTATCAAACCCCGACTGGAGAGATCCGCAACTCCCAAGCGCGCATCGCGCAGACCCAGGGCGGCCTCGGCTATTACGGAAACAAGTTCTTCGCCAACTTCAACTACACCTTCACCGACTCGCTTTATGGCGTGCCTGCCGAAGCTGAGGAAGAGCACGAGGGGGAGGAAGAAGAAGAAGGCCACCACCATGAAGCCCCCGAACTGCTGCTACGCCGTCACAACTATCGTGGTACTTTCGGCATGAAAGACGTTGGCTTCTTAGAAACCATCACCGCCAAGGTCAATTACACCAACTACAAGCATGACGAGATCGTGGAAGGCGCGACCGAAACCGAGTTCTTCAACAAACAGCTCACCTACCGCATTCAGTTCGACCAGAAGAAGAAAGACCGTTCCAGCGGCAGCTTCGGCGTTTGGGGCACGCATCGCGACTACAAGATATTTGGCGCGGAATCGATCGCGCCACCGACCATGCAGAATTCGTTCGCGGCATTCACTGTGCAGAACCTCGATTTCGAATCCGGCACGCGCCTGCAGTTTGGCGGGCGTGTGGAACGTAACGCCTACGACCCCCTGGGTCTAATAAAGCGCTCTTTCATCGGATTCTCCGGCTCGGCCGGTATCAGCCAGCGCTTGTGGAAAGGTGGCGCGCTCGCATTCAACTATACGCACTCTTATCGTGCTCCTGCACTTGAGGAACTCTACAACAACGGCCCGCATCCGGGAAACGCCACGTTTGAAATCGGCAATCCAAATTTGAAGCGTGAACGCAACGACGGCATCGACGTCTCACTGCGTCACCAGACTGCGCGGCTGCGCGGTGAGTTTAACGCGTTCTACTACAACCTGAAAGACTTCGTCTACTTCTCGCCCACTGGGGACTTCGACGACGGCTTGCCGGTGGCGAACTACGCCCAGGGAGACAGCAGGTTCCGCGGCCTGGAGGGCAAGCTGGACGTCGCCCTGCGCAACTACTTCTGGATCAACCTGGGCCTGGACGCCGTCAACGCCCGCCTGACCGCGACCGACACCCCACTGCCGCGCATCCCTCCCGTGCGCGGTCGCCTTGGCTTCGATGCCCGCTTCAAGGGCCTGAGCTTCAAGCCCGAGGTGATTCTGGCGCAGTCGCAGACAGGAGTCTTCGGCACGGAGACACCTACCGCCGGCTATGCTGTGATGAATCTCCAGGGATCCTACACGCTCGCGCAGCAGCACCGGGTGCATGTGTTCAGCGTGAATGTGTTCAACGCCGGGGACGCACTGTATCGCAACCACCTCTCGCTGCTGAAAAGCTTCGCGCCAGAAATCGGACGCGGCGTGCGGTTCGCGTACAACGTGCAATTTTTCTAGGTTCCGGCTTCCTTTGGTGGAGGCCCGGAAAAGGTTGGTAGTGGTCAAGTTTTCAAACGTGGCCACTACCGAAAGGACTGGCCGCTTGTTCCGGCAGGCACTTCTCAAGTACGATACCAACAGGAGTACACACCACCCTGGCACGGGCGAAACGACCTTCCACACCCCTCCCCGCGGAGGCCCCAAGCACACCCAAGAAAAAGGCGGCAGCTAAACGCGCCGTCACAAAAAAAACGGCAAGAGTGGCGAAGAAGCCGTCTGCGGCCGCCGTACGGCCCTCCGCATGGAAAACCGCCGTCGACGCGGCGGATGCCAAGCAGGCACAAGACATCCGCGTCTTCGATCTGCGGGAAATGGGCGGCTTTACGAATTTTCTGATCACTTGCAACGGGACGAACCCCAGGCAGGTGCAGGCAATTTCGGACGCGATTGAAGAACAATTGAAGAATGCGGGTGAACGTGCGCTCAGCATTGAAGGATACACCCACGCGGAGTGGATTCTAATGGACTACGGAGACTTCGTGGTCAACGTTTTTTCCGATAAAGCGCGCGCATACTACGATCTGGAACGGCTGTGGCGCGACGCGAAAGCGATCGCGGTTTAGACGTCTACTTGAACTCAATCGTTAAACGTCCGCCGCGTCCCTTGTAGATCAAGGCGAGATCTTTGATTTTCGTCTTGGCAGAGTCGAAAGAAAAATAAACTAAGCCTTCGATCGCTTCCTTGGTGTCCTTGTCGGGGAGCATTTTGCTCTTGAGCGCAGCCGCCAGCGTCCCGTCATTCGCGCCTGTCTCCTCTTGCTTCAGCGTTCCAACGCCCGAGTATCCGGGCTGATTCCACACTTCCGCCCACTCGCGCCGACGTTTATCGCGGCGCACGGTGAGTGCGCTCCTGGAAGTGATCATTTCGGGCGAAACGGCGTCCGCCCGGTCGCCATTCTTGCGGGACACGAGTACGAAGTCGTCGGGCCCGATGCGCATAAGATCACCGATTTTCGGCGTCGCCCTCACGCGCGCGACCACATATCCGGCACCAAGATCAGCACCAAGTTCCTGTTGGATGGCGTTAGGTTCCAGGAAAAGCGTTGCCGTCAGATCGATGTTATCGTTGCCTGCTTGCCCAGGGTGTTTGACATCCGCAACCAGACTTGTAGCCACGAACAAAGCTAAGATTCCAAAGGCTTTCATCGCACGCCCCTTCAATTAATATCGCAAATCCGAAGGTAATTGGCGGATTTCGAGGCATCCATGACCCGTCGGCAGAACCTTCCCAGGATTAAGATGGCAACGGGGATCGAATAGTTTCTTGAAACCAGCAATGGCGTCGAGCGAATCGCTGGAATATAAGTGCGCCATCATTTCATTCTTTTCCATGCCCACGCCATGCTCTCCGGTGATGGAACCGCCAACCTGGATGCAATATTGCAAAATCTCATCGCCGGCCCGCTTGACTTTCTCAGTTTCTCCAGGTTTGCGCGGATCGAACAAAATCAGCGGATGCAAGTTACCGTCGCCGGCATGAAAGATATTGCTAATGGTCAGATCGTAGCGGCGCGCGACATCCAGGATAAAATCCAGCGCCGGCGCGATTTTGGTGCGCGGCACTACTCCATCCTGCACTAGCGACGAAGGCGCAAAGCGTCCCACTGCTCCGAAGGCATTCTTGCGGCCCTTCCATAGCAGTTCGCGCTCCGCCTGATTGCGAGCGACGCGGACCTCGCGGGCGCGGGAGTGCATACACGCTTCTCGAATCTGTTCCACCTGTTCTTCCACGGCCTCGCGAATTCCTTC
Source organism: uncultured Acidobacteriota bacterium (assembly GCA_902826605.1). GTDB lineage: Bacteria > Acidobacteriota > Terriglobia > Bryobacterales > Bryobacteraceae > Palsa-187. Next base: position 211,596 of record CADEFM010000002.1, on the reverse strand, counting down.
GAGTTCGATAAGCAGCACCGCGGCGGCGTCCATCGGATAACCGGCGTGGTAGGCTTCCTCCACCATGCGGAGCAGCACGCCGTCCATCATCTCAACAGCCACTGGCGTAATCGCGCGTGCCGTGATTTCCGCGACAGTAGCGCCCGCGTCTTCTGGGCGGTCATAAATTGCGAGCATGGTTTTGACAAGCTCCGGCTTGCGCATCAAACGCACGATGACTTTGGTGACCAGCACCATCGTGCCTTCCGAACCCACCAATAGCCCCGTCAGATCGTAGCCCTCGGCGGTGTCGAAAGACCGGCCGCCGGTTTCGAAAACTGTACCGTCTGGCAGGACGCATTCCATTCCCAGCACGTGATTCGTGGTGACGCCGTAGGCCAAGGTGTGCGGGCCGCCTGCATTCTCGCTGACGTTGCCGCCTATGGTGCAGGCTTTCTGGCTGGAAGGATCGGGCGCGTAAAAATATCCGTCCGCCTCGACCGCTAGCGAGATGTCCAGGTTTACAACGCCCGGCTGGACCACCGCGCATTCGTTGTCGAGATCGATCTCCAAAATGCGGTTCATGCGGGCGAAAGAAACGATGACCCCTCCGGCACGCGCTACCCCGCCGCCACTCAAGCCCGTGCCCGCGCCTCGACCGACGATGGGCATTCCGAACTCAGCGGCCAGCTTCACCAGCGCAACTACCTCTTCTGTGGATTGCGGGAAGGTGACCAGATCGGGCAACGCGGCATCAATGCCGCCATCGTATTGGTAGAGCGCCAAGTCCTCAGAGGAATGTAAATATCCCCGGGGTCCCAGGATGGCTTCCACACGGGTGTTAAGTGCTGAATTCACGTGGGAGGGTTAGAGGTACGATTTCACGCGCTGCAAGAATTTGGAATCCATCCAGTTGGTGCTGCTAATGATTTTCTCGCGCACCTTGCCTTGACTGTCGATGATATACGTTTCCGGAATCTGAAAAGTCCCGTAGCGGTAGCTGATATCGGCCTCCGGGTCGCGCGCGGTCGGGAAGGTGACTCCGAAGCGCTTGATGAATTGACGGTAGAGTTTCTCGTTTCTGTCTATGCTGACACCCAGCACCACTACGTTCTGATCCCTCATCGTGCGTTGAAAGGCTTCCAGGGAAGGAACTTCTTCCACGCACGGGGCGCACCACGATGCCCAAAAATTCAGGACTAGAACTTTCCCCCCAAAGTCTTTACGAGTGAATAGTTTGCCATCGTCTCCGCGTACCTGAAAATCGGGGGCGGTATCGCCCACATTGGTAATATTCGGCTCGAGCGTGCCTGATATCACCCAGACCAAGGCGCCTGTCAGCACGACCACCAACGCCAGTAATATCTGATTTCCGCGGTTCACGCTATTATTTTACTAGGGTCCGGGGAGCCAAAGCTGCATCGCTCGCCGTCCTTGTGCATCTTAACACTTGTCGGCCTTAATTAAGCGTCATGCTACTCACCAGGAAAGCCGAATTCTCCGCGTCTCACGTCTGTGCCAACCCGGCCCTAAGTCTTGAGGAGAATCGCGTCCTGTATGGAGTGAATGCCAATCCCGGCGGGCATGGGCACAACTTCGTCCTGGAAGTAACGATTGAAGGCGATCCTGACCCCGTCACCGGAATGGTGTTCGATCTGCGCGAATTGAAGGAAATCATCAACCATGAGGTCGTAGATCCCATGGACCATAGGTCGCTCAATTGCGAGGTGGCCCCGTTCACGGCCGCCACGGGCAATGTGGTGCCCACCACCGAGAATCTGGCGATCGAAATCTGGAAGCGCCTGCAACCACGCATTCAGTCGCCCCATGCGAGGCTGCACAATATCCGTCTGTTTGAGACGGCTGACCTCTACGTGGACTATCGCGGCGAGGCTTTTTAGGAGTCGTATGCGTCTTACGCGCCGCTATCACTTTGCCGCCTCGCATCGGTTGAACACGGACGCGCTAAGCCCGCAGGAAAACGCCCGTCTGTATGGAAAGTGCAATAACCCGTACGGACACGGGCACGATTACTTGCTCGACATCACCGTGGAGGGAACACCGGATGCCTCCGGTCAGATTGTGAATCGCGAAGCGCTGGATTGGATAGTGCAAGCGCAAGTCTTGGAGCGGGTGGATCATCGCAACTTGAACGTGGATGTTCCCGCTCTGGCAGGTTGCGTTGCCACCACGGAAAATCTGGCCTTCGCGGTGGAATCCATGCTGCACGAACGGTGGACGCTGCCTGCGCGCCTGGCCCGCGTGCGCATCTCCGAGACCGCGCGAAACACATTCGAATTGGAAACCAAATGAAATCGAAGGCTAAAGTGCAAGTGATGCCGGAACGCGAGGGAGCGATCGCCACGCACCTGCAGAAAATACTTCAGCTATTGGGAGAAGACCCGTCGCGCGAAGGATTAGTGAAAACACCGCACCGGTTTGAAGGCGCTTTGCGGTATCTGACGAGTGGTTACGAAAGTAATCTCGGTCAAATCGTAAACGGCGCGTTATTCAGCGTGAAGTGCGACGAGATGGTGATTGTGAAGAACATTGAGTTCTTCAGCATGTGCGAGCATCATCTATTGCCATTTTTCGGCAAGGTCCACATTGCATACCTTCCAAAGGATCGCGTGATCGGGCTGAGCAAGCTTCCCCGCATCGTGGACATGTTCGCCCGCCGCCTGCAACTGCAGGAGCGCATGACACAGCAAATCGCGGAGGCTGTGTCCGAGGTAGTCTCTCCCCGCGGAGTGGGCGTGCTGTGCGAAGCGCAGCACTTCTGCATGATGATGCGCGGCGTGGAAAAGCAGCATTCCGGCACCGTGACCTCCACCATGCTCGGCAGCTTCCGCAAGAATAAAGCAACGAGGGATGAGTTCTTGTCGCTGGTGCGCGGGTAGGCGCTGGGCGGTCGATTCCGGTTATCCTGGATACAGATCGAGGGATTATGAGCCTGACCATCGACCTACCCGAAGAAGTCGAAGCCGCATTGGCCTCCCAGGCGCGCGCCGTAAGCCTGCCGACGGAACGCTATCTTGCTCAGCTCATAGAGCAGGCATTGGAGCGGCAGCGCCTGCGGTCGACGGAAGCGTTAACAAAGACGCTCGACCAGATGGCGTGTCCTAATTCCCTGCTCGCTACCGCCGAGGAAATGGAAGCAGCGCTAGAAGCCGCGTTGGCGGAAGTGAGGCCCCAACGTAGCTGGCGCTCGTGAGAATCGTTCTCGATACCAATATTCTTGTCCGTGCCAATCCAGCGGTCTTGCCACACGGATTGGCGCGCGATCTACTTCTGACGATTATTTCTAGCGCTCGAGACACGTTGATCCTTTCGTCAGGCATTCTCGATGAAACGCGCCGAGTCTTTCAGTATCCCCACGTGCGGAAACGATGGCCACTTTCCGACGATGTAATCGCCCAATACCTCACGGCGCTCGAAGCAGTGTCAATTATGGTGAATCTTCCCAAGACGGCTCCGTCCATCGTGAGTGATCCGGACGACGACCCCATTGTACAGACGGCCGTTCTCGGTCGTGCCGATATCCTCTGCACACGCGACGAAGCTTTCCATCATCCGCTGGTTGAGACTTATTGCCATAAACACGGAATCCGCGTTTTACGAGATACAAATCTTATGCAAGAGTTGCGGCGCGCGGTAGGCTAGCGCAATCCCGGCAGCGTCCGCAAGAATAAAGCGACGCTGGATGAGTTCTTGTCGCTGGTGCGCGGCTGAACCATTGGACGGCGGCTCAGTGATGTCCGTTTGGCCTCAATGGATCGGTTATGCACACAACGCATCTATGAGGCTTCGGTCTCCAGCTTCTCTCTCAACGTCCTATCGGCTGACCATACCAGTGTGATGTCTCCGTCGCAAGCGTTCATTAAGAGGTATTGCGTATTCTTGGCGCAGTCGAGAACAAATCCTGCATCCACCTCCATTCCGGAAGTGAGTTGCTGATTCGTCGAGGTCAGCGCGCAGGTCATCGACCAAAATTCGGAAAACGACATGAAAAACGCAACGTCCTTGATTGAAGCGTCCCCGCCAGTGAAGTATTGGTAGATCTCAGTAGGAAATTCGGGTCTTTCTGATGTGGTTCGCTTCACAAAACCGAAATGCTCTCCACTCGAAGTCGGATAGTTTCGGTTTGGCCGCAGCCGTGGTCTTTGGAGCAGAGCTAGTTGCTCGCTTCCGCGAGCCAGATAAGCCTTGACGAATAGATTCGGCTTGTCCTTCGACGACCAATCGCCGTCATCGCGCATTCGCTCCTCCTGATTGAAAAGACCTTCCTCTAGATTCAACGAAGCTGAGTCCGAAATTGACCTGGGAAAATACGCAAAGACAGATCCCGATTCCAAGTCTCTCTCTCCAATCGATTTCCACATGCCGCCCCATCCAATCAAGTTGGAACGAATATACGCTATGGCGTTTTCACCTAGCTCAATTTTGTCGGACACCGTGTTCTCCTATTCCCTGCTGGAAGCGGTTTGGCGCGAAGGTTAAAGAGGCGGAGCGCCCGGCTCTACACATCCCGTCTTACGATACGGCCTCGCGGCGCATCCGATTTCCGAATGCGAGGAATTATTCCAAAACGGCTGGCCCAAGGCCGCACCTAATTGCTTGTTCTCGGCAATAATGCAGCTGTCACGTGGTGTTCATCGGGTGGATACCGTTGTTCCACAAGACGTCGGCAAAGGTAACATCGACTAGCGCGCGATGGCCGACGCAACTTTGATCAGGTTGAAAGTAGTCCACTAAAACAACGTAAAATCTTAAATCAACGTAGCCCATCGGAGTGAAATCAGCAATATCCAACAACGTTAGTTTTACTTGATCTGACTTGAAAGGTCCTTTTACGGATCTCCACACAGCGCCGTCTGGAGTACCCGGGGGTCGAGCATCTATGGCGATCTCAGGAAAACCTTCAACAAACATAGAGTTCGGCACGACTTGGAAATTCGGCCCAAACATAGTTTCTCCCGTCTGCAGGCCTAATGGGTCCGCTATGAGGGTTTTAAAGAGGGGGATCTTCAGTTCACGCCAGGAATAGACCGACTCCCAGTTTCGAAGACCTTCGTCGACCCAAATGCAAGAATTCCATACAAACCTTAGCGCTTGTCGATATCGCTGCACCATCTCAGTAACGTTGAGAGAGGACATGTTCTTAAGACACCCCATCCAGATCCGACGGATTCCAGAGAAGTTGATAACCGGGCATTCGCGACGGCCATTATGAATCCAATTACACAGCGATTGTACAAAATTCTATATCGTCCAATGCCAGTGGGTGACTGCAAACGGATTCGCTCGTGGGGCTTGCATAATCGCGACCTTTACACACACCGCCGCTACCTCCTACAATTTCAATAAGTAGCGCGTGTTCATTCCTTGACAGGGCCGGCGGCGCCTTGTGGGACGCGCTCACCCATCCGGATGAATATTTCCGTCAAAAGCGACTACGCGTTGCAAGCCATCTTCGACCTCGCGCTGCAGGCTCCGGGTGAGCCGGTGAAGATCGCCGATATCGCGCGACGGCAGAAAATTCCGCAGAAATTTCTGGAGCTGATCTTGGCGAGCCTTAAGCAGGGCGGCTTCGTCGAATCGCGCCGCGGAGCGGAAGGCGGCTATCGCCTGGCCAAACCCGCGGATCAAATTACCGTGGGTGAGGTGCTGAACTTCGTAGAAGATCGGAAGAAAACCGCGCGCGGTGCGCCGGTGCCCTTCGCGGACTTGTGGAAAGACGTGGATGAGGCGGTCTCCAAAATCGTTGACCGCACCAGTTTCGCGGAACTCGCCCGCCGCTGGAAGCAATCGCAAACCCGCTACGTGGCGACTTGGGACATTTGACGTTTTGGAGAGTGGATGATATTTCCTGACAATTCTTTTGCGATCGGCCGCACGCCTTTGGTGCGGCTCAATCGTGTAACTGATGGCGCGCAAGCGATTGTAGTGGCGAAAATCGAGGGCCGTAATCCGGCGTATTCGGTAAAGTGCCGCATTGGCGCGGCCATGATCTGGGACGCCGAACGGCGCGGCATCTTGAAACCCGGCAAGTCCATCATTGAACCCACCAGCGGGAACACAGGTATCGCGTTGGCATTCGTCGGGGCCGCGCGCGGCTATCCGGTGACACTGCTGATGCCGGAGACCATGTCGCTCGAGCGTCGAAAAGTTTTGCAACTGCTAGGCGCTAGAATTATTCTCACGGACGGGTCCCTGGGCATGCAGGCCTCGATTGATCGCGCCGAGCACATCGTGGCTGCGGATCCCCACAGGTGGGTGCTCCTGCAGCAGTTTCAGAACCCTGCGAATCCGGACATACACTTCAAGACCACCGGACCCGAGATCTGGGACGATACCAGCGGCAAAGTGGATGTGCTGGTGGCGGGCATCGGAACGGGCGGCACCATTACTGGCGTTTCCCGCTACATCAAGCTGGAAAAAAAGAAACCTATTCTTTCAATAGGCGTAGAGCCCTCCGGTAGCCCTGTAATTTCGCAAACCCTGGCAGGAAAGGCGATCGAGCCTGGCCCTCATGGAATCCAAGGCATCGGTGCAGGTTTCATCCCGGGCACGTTGGATTTAAAGATGGTAGACCGGGTTGAACAGGTGAGCGACGATGAGTCTGTGGAAATGGCGAGGAGGCTCTCCAAAGAGGAAGGGGTACTGGCTGGGATATCCGGAGGAGCTGCAGTAGTAGCTGCGGTTCGGATCGCTAAGACCGCAGAGATGAAGGGGAAAACGATTGTAGTGATTCTTCCGGACTCGGGAGAGCGGTATTTGACCTCGGTGTTGTTTGATGGATTGTCGGACTAAATGAAACTTGCCCCTCGCGGGGCAAGTTTGGCGGGCGCTTTCTGGGTGAATAGGGGTGATCGCGCCCGCCGTCGTAACGGGGATTGATTATCTACATTACGATTCTGGCTGGCCCAAGGTTACAGGATCTGAAAAAAATTCTGGAAAATCATTTCTATTTTTCGGAGACGCAACATACACGCCTCAATACAGTAGATATTGCCGTCTGCGATCTTGGAATTTCTGAGCTTGTGTCTGTGCATCCACCGCGATGTTGCCGATTGAGTCGCCCCGCGTTAAGGCATCGATCACATGCCGGTTGCCGAGCAGGAAGCGACAGGATTCAAAACTGATTTTGCCGGGGTAAAGCTTTTCAAGCGCAGCGGCGAGTTCCAGTCCCAGGCCAACCGAATTGAACTGTTCACGATTTACGATTACGAAGCGCACGCCCTCGATCACCTTTCCGGTGAATGGACCAGAAGCCGGCTGAAACCGCGTAGGATAAACACGGACGCCGGGGATGAAGCGAGTGTTCAGGTATTGCGCCAATTCTCGGCCGCGCATCCAATCGGAACCAACTTGTTCAAACGGGGCATCTGTTCCCCGCCCCACCGAATAATTGGGTGACGCTTCCAGCAACGCCACGCCTGGGTATAGCGTAGCGGCATTCAGGCTGCGAAGATTGGGTGACGGGTCAATCCAAGAAAGGCCTGTGGAATCGAACCAATCGCCGCGTTCCCAACCTTTTGCCTTGATCACGTGCAGATCCGCCCCAAGTTTGCGCTCGGCGTTGACCATGGTAGCTAGTTCGCCCAACGTCAAGCCGTGGCGCACCGGCATGTCGAAGCAGCCGACGAAACTGTGGAGATTGGAGTCCAACACCGGCCCCTCGACATGGGTGCCGGTGATGGGGTTAGGGCGGTCTAGAACATAGAAAGGCCGCTTCGCCTTGGCGGCTTGCTCCAACGCGGAAAGCAGGGTGCACGAATACGTGTAGAAACGTGCGCCGGAGTCCTGGATATCGAAGACCAGCGCGTCCACATCATTCGTCATTTCCGGAATCGTCCGGTAACGTCCATTCGCGTACAAGCTCCATACGGGCAAACCGGTGGCCGCGTCGCGGCTATCGGCGATATCGGCTCGATCTTCCTTGCCCGTCAGGCCATGTTCCGGAGAAAAGAGCGCGATGAGCTGGACACCAGCTTGGCGCATGACGTCTATGTTGCGGCGGCCTTCACGGTCAAGACCCGTGTGATTCGTGATCAGGCCGACGCGCTTGCCTTGTAACGTACTGAACTTTTCCGCCGCGAGGACGTCAACTCCGGTCAGCACCTGGCGATTGGGTGCGGTCATGCGGCGCGCACCGGCGCTCTCCAGCAGCTCATAGCGGCCGGGCACGGCATGTGAAACGCCGAGTGCCGCCGCGACCACGGTGGCCACCTTCGATCGGAGCGCGTTGATATTTTTCCCCGCCCTGGGATGCACGGCGTTGGTGAGCAAAATCACGTAGGTTTTCGATGCCGGATCAATCCACATCGACGTGCCGGTGAACCCGGTGTGGCCGAAGGACCCCAGTCCGTACAACTCGCCGCGCGGAGAGGAATAGGACGAATCGATGTCCCAACCCAGACCGCGCAATACGGGCTGATCGGGCGGCGAGTTAGGGGAACTGAACTTCTGCAGAGTTACATCAGAAAATAGTCGCGGACTCCCACCCGTCCACATTTGCGCGTAGCGGGCCAAATCCGCAGCCGTGGAAAAGACTCCGGCGTGTCCCGCCACGCCGCCCATAAATCGGGAGGTGGGGTCATGCACTACGCCGCGATAGGGAACGCCGGACGGGCTGATCTCCGTGGGGGCGATTCGTGAACGCAGGCCCGGGGCCGTGTGGAAATAGGTCTCGCGCATGCCGAGCGGCTCGAATACCTGCGCGCGCGAGTATTCGTCGAGCGGTTTCCCGCTTAGCTTGCGGACAATTTCCCCCAGCAATACGAAATTGATATCGCTGTAAAGAAAGCGCGTGCCGGCGGGTGCGGTGGGTTTGTCTATCAGCGCCAGATGGATGCCGGTTTCATAGCCGGACCACGCGGGCTCCAGATCGAGATCGGGCCGCAGGCCCGAAAAATGCGTCATCAGATCGCGCACTGTAATGTCGCTGCGGCCGCCTTGGAAATCTGGCAGGTAGGCCGTCACGGGATCGTTCAGGCGCAGTTTGCCTTGCTCGAACAATTTCATGAGCGCGGGAGTGGTGGCGACTACTTTCGTCAGCGACGCCACGTCGAAGATCGTATCCACGGTCATCGGTTCGCGCACGGGAACCAGGGCGCGGTTACCATACGCCTTGCGATGAATAATGCGGCCTTCATGTCCCACCACCAGCACCGCCCCGGGGATCATGGCATCGCGCACGGCTTGATCCACCACGGAATCCAGTTGCAGCGACGCGGCGAACGATTCTTGCGCAAGCGCGGGCTGAACGGCCATCAAGCCGCAGACCACCGCCAGCGCCAAACACGTTCTCATAGAAGTTTTTTGGCGATTCCCTCAAGCAACTCCGCCAATTCGACGTCTTTTTGCGTAATGCCACCGGCATCGTGCGTCGTCAGATCGACGGTGACGCGGTTATAGACGTTGGCCCATTCGGGATGGTGATTCATCTTTTCGATGGAGGGAGCGGCCGTCACCATAAAACCGATGGCGTGCGGGAAATCCGCGAACTTGTATTGGCGGTGCAGCTTGCCATCCTTTACCGCCCATGGGGCCAAGGGCGCTACTGCGGCCGAGATGGCTGCGTCACTCAATTTGTCCCGGGATGTGTTGGCCATGCGTGCTCTCCTCTTCGACTATACAATCCCAGTGGGGCCGGTGCCCGCTTCACACATCCAAACCGACGGCGCGCATGAGTTCCAGCGCATTACTGCGTTCCACCACTCCCTCACGCAAGCGGTAGTCAAATTTGATTTCACCACCTTCTAGGTGATCTTCAAAATGCACATTCCTGGCGCGGTCGCCTAGCGTGCTGGTAATATCGGCCAGCGCCAGATCGTGCGTGGTCACAAGGCCGATAGCGCCGCGCTCCACCAAGCCGCGGATCAGCGCCGCTGCCCCGATACGGCGGTCATGCGAATTGGTGCCGCTGAGTAGTTCATCGAGCAGGAACAGGGTAGGACGGCCCGCACGTGCCAGGTCCACAATCTCGCGTAAACGGCTGATTTCGGCATAAAAACGCGAGCGGTGATCCTGCAACGAATCACTGACACGAATGGACGCGCCAATAAACAATGGAGAAAGCCGCATCCGCGCGCAGGTGACAGGCGCTCCGGCCCACGCGAGCACGGCGTTCACGCCCACCGCCCGCAGCAGCGTACTCTTGCCGGACATATTTGAACCGCTCACAATCCACAGGGCGCAGCCCTTGCCGTTCAGATGAACGTCGTTGGCGATGGCTTCACGCGGATCGATCAAGGGATGCAGCATGCCCTCCGCTTCGAACAAGGGACCATCTTCAGCCAGCTCAGGAAATATCGCAGCGGGGCGCTCGTAGGCAAAAGACGCCAGCGAGCATAGTGCCTCGAACTCGCCTACCATCGCGACCCATTCTCCGATGTGCGGTCCGCAGTCCTCGCGCCACGCTTCGATGGCGATGGTGCACTGCGGAATCCACAACAGCGGGGCAGCGATGCCGCGAAAAAATTGATTCCGCGACCAATCGAGATACTCCACGCGGCGCGTCAGACGGCGAATCTCTCCGGAGGGTGTCAAGCCATGAGCGTCAAGCTGATGGGTCAAAGCTTGCAAATGGGGTGTTTGAAACGACTCCCGCTCCAATCGTTCCAGCAACAAGCCCAAGAGTTTCAATTCGCCGGCCGGTGCGGCCGAAGCCGCCATGCTGGCGCGCACGCTATCGCGAACCGCCAGACTAAACGACAACTCCGCCAGAGCGGCCACCAGCATCGGCGTGTAACTCGTAATTTGAGTGAAATACAGAATTACAGTCACGCCCAAGCACCCGGCGAGTGCCAGTGCCACCCAGCGCGCCCCCGGGAAAAAGCGCACCGCGGGCCGCCGCCCCCATGCGGTAATCACGCGATCATCAATGGCGACTCGGACATCCTCCCCCATCAGCGCCAATTCTTCGCGCAGGTCCAGGCGAGGATTCAATTCGGCGACGGCCTGCTGCCGCGCACGCACATCGACAGGCTCCCCAGGAGCCTGTAACCATCCCGCCAGCACGCGTTCTCCCACGGCAGTGCGAGCCGTACAAAGTAGCTCAAACAAGGATCCGGCGCCGAAGAGATCCAAGTCCGCTGCGTACAAATGATCGGGAGCGCGGAAGGCGTCCCCCGGGTTTCCTTTCCCGGCCCATTGGTGTTCCACGCGAGAAAGGGCGCGCTGGTAAAAGGAGATAGCCCGGCCGGATTCCGTTTGCACTCGATCCACACGTTCATGCATGACTGCCAGCACGACGAACAGGACGATGGGAATGGCCAGCCACCATACTGAAATCCATCCCACGCCAATGGAAACCGCCGCCACGGCGACCGCCAGAAGTCCCATGGCCAGGCGCGTGTTGCTGATGTCTCGAAAGCGGCGGGTGCTGTGCGCATGCTTCGCGCTCCAGCGTTCCAGCCGCGCGCGATATTCGTCGGAAGGCGCCACACAAACAGTTTAACGGTGTTATGTCAACCAGTGCCGCGCCGGGGTAGTGGTCAACTTTGAATTTCAGGCCTGTGGTCGCCCACCAATTTAAAACCACCCAACTGCCCAGCCGCCCCACGGCTGAGCATCGCCATGATCGAAGCATCCGCCTGCACGGTACGGCTAACCAATAGGCGGTAGAGGATCATTAGAGTCCACAATCCAGATATGCAGGCTAAAGGTATTCCGAGCGAAATAGACTCACCAAAGAAGTGGCCGAACGCCCAACCATCCCCTAACAACGTGGACAATCCGGCTAACAAAGCCATGGCAATTAGATACGATACGGAAATCCACCAAGCTAAATCGAATCGGGATTGAGGCGATGACTTCACCCCTTCAGCCTACACCGCTCTTTCTAGCCCCCGTTCGTGGGCTTCCAGCAGAACCACTAGATCTGGTAGCGTTGCTGAAAGCCGACGAACGGGGGTTGGAAAGAGCGGCGTAAAATGGGCAAATGAGCGAAGCCGACTTTTCGGATGCTGAACTGATCGCTTCAATCGCGCCTGATGTCATGAAGTATCTCGGCAGCCGGGGATTTTTTGAGAGACTCGACGATCTCTTTTGCCCGACCGATCCATCAAGAGCACGGCAGCAGTGTACTGGAAACCATGAAGTCTCCATGTCGATCCTAAAATCGCAGGGGCTTGGTGAAGCAGAGATAGAGAATGTTTGTGCAGTTTTTGCTGCACAGGGGGGCTGCTGCGATTGCGAGGTCCTGTACAACATGGTTGAAACTAGCCGATTGAAGGCTGAGTATTGGCGCGCCCAACTGGAAGGCGGAGAACCTCCAAGTGCCCACCGAAATTCAAAGTAGCCACTAGCCGCTTGCGCGTTTCCGCGAGAACGTATTTAGATCAGTCCCGCAAAACGGGCACTATCTGATCTAAATCGGGTTGTGGTCAAGCCTGCTGGTGAGTTGTACGCGAGCAAACTCATAACTTCTACTCATTCGTAGACGTTAAGCGGGCGCGTAGCTCAACTGAAGAGAGCCTTCTAAGCGCGAAGCGAGCATAGTGATGTTTCGGGGACCAGGTCAGTCCCAAGGTGTGTGGCGCAACCCAACCCGACGTTGCTATCATCCACTTCGCTGGGGAAATAACCGGGAGGGACAATGGTAACAGCGATCGTTCTGATCAATACGGAGCAGGGGCGCGCGTTAGAAGTGGCACAGGCGCTGATTGACCTGCCCGGAATCTCCGAAGCTTACTCCGTCGCGGGACCTCATGATCTGGTTGCCATCGCACGTGTGCGACACCACGAAGAGCTAGCGGACCTAGTGGCGGGCCGCATTCAGAAAATCCCGGGAATCGAATCTACCAACACGCTCATCGCCTTTCGGGCATTCAGCCAGCGCGATCTTGAGGCCATGTGGGATATAGGGAATTGACGACTGCCAATTCCCTTTCACCGGCCAGTCAGCCCTATTGCGGGATGGGGCGACCCATCTGCTTGTAGATGGCTTCAATTTGGGTCACGTTCTCTTTCGCCTTGTGGTTGCTCTTGTCAAACTCTAGGACCTTGCGGTAGGCGCGCAACGCGCTCGGGTACTTGCGCATCGGCGGCAGGGCGGCATCGGCCATGTAGGAATCGGCGGCCGCCATGTATGCGTCGGCAAGGGCTTTGGTGACTTCGGCCGACTTCGGCGCGGCGGTGTGCGCCTTTTCCAACAGCGCGATGGCTTCTGCATACTTTTGAGTCTTCAGAAGGACCTGGGCCTGGGTCACAGATGGATCGGCTGCGAAGAGGAATGAAGTAAGAACCACTATCAGTACAAGGAATCGCATGCCTTAAGAATACAACTCGCCGCTCACGCGACTCCTAGCCATTCCTTCGCCGTGCCGGATAGCAGCCACTGCCGGTCGTTTTCGCTGATTCCCTCAAGATGCTCGGCCGCATGGCCCGGATAAATACCTTTTGTCTCAGGATACGGGCACTTGTTGCCCTTGGGATCCAGCAGCGTAGCGGCATCAAACGGGTCAATTTCTCCCAGGGGATAAGGATAGTCCGACCCCATCGCGACGCGCTTCGCACCGAGTAATTCGGTCAGCATTTTCAATACTGCATTCGCGTGAACGAGCGTATCCACATAGACGCCGCAGTCACGCACAGTGCTGAGGGGTTCAAGTTGCGACGCATTCTGGAACAAATCCGGCCGGCAATAGGCGCCGTGCTCCAGTCTCCCCAGCAGGGCCGTGAAGGCGCCACCGCCGTGTGCGTACATGACGCGCAGTTTGGGCAGTTTTTCATGCACACGGCCGGAGCGCATGGAATCAAAGGCGATTGCCGTTTCCATGGCCATGCCGATCAACCAGGGGCGCCAATTGCGGTGCGCATTCATACGGGCTTTCAGCTTTTCCTCCGCGGGAGTCATAAAACCGCCCCAGGGATGGATGAAGACCGCCATGTCCAATTGCTCGGCCGCCTCAAAAAACGGAAAGAAGCGCGCGTCGTCAAGATCCGCGCCATTCACGTTCGAGTTGATCTCAATGCCACGGATGCCGTGCTCCTTCCGGATGCGCTCCATCTCGCGGATGGCGGCGTCGGGAAAACGGAGCGGCACGCCGCCCAGCGCCATGAACCGGCCTGGAAACTGCGCCGCCGTCGCTGCATTGCCATCGTTTAATATGCGGCAGATATCCACTGCATCCGCTTCGTTGTCGACGTAGTCGGGCAGCATCATGGGCGTTGGCGACAGCACCTGCATCGTGACGCCGTGTTTGTCGCAGTCGGCAAGCCGCACCCTTACGTCATAGGCGTTGTCCTCAACGATGCGCTGCACCTCACCCTTGCTGTTCACTATTTCGGCGCAGCAGGGCTTCGTTGCATGACGCCGGATACGGATGAAATCGGCATAATGCGTGAAGCGTGCCAGGGGTTCGTAGGTATCCGGCGAGGTGGTCGTATGGGTATGGACGTCCCACTTCTCCATCAGAGGGATTTCCGCTTTTCGGGTAGCGGCATGACATGGCCGCACTGCTTGCATGTTCGCGCCGATTCGGCGTTCCAGAAGCGGTCGAACAGCGGCGGCAGGTCTTTCACGATGTTCTTGATGGGCAGAAATTCCTCATGCAGCTTCGCGTGACACTTGTCGCAATACCAGAGAAAACCGTCCAGTTCCTCCGGCCCGCGTTTGCGCTCGACAACAAGGCCGACGGTGTTCGCAAGCCGCTGCGGAGAATGGTGGGTGTGCGCCGGCAGCAGAAACATCTCGCCCTCGTGGATGGGGATATCACGCGGTACTCCGTCCTCCATGACGCGAAGGGTCATGTCGCCCTCGATTTGATAGAAGAACTCTTCGCCCGGGTCGTCGTGGTAATCCTTGCGGCTGTTGGGGCCGCCGACCGCCATGATGATAAAATCGCCGTCCTCATAGACCTGCTTGTTGCCGACCGGCGGCTTCAGGTCCTTGCGGTTCTCATCTATCCACTTCTTGAAGCTGAATGGCGCGCGCATGTGCTTAGTCCTTCATGACGGCGATGCATTTGAGCTCGATCGCGATCGGCGTGGGCAAGGCGGTCACCTCAATGGTCGTCCGGCAGGGCGGGTTCGTCGCAAAATAGTCAGCCCAGAGCTTATTATAGGCCGGGAAGTCGTCCTTCATATTCGTCAGGTATACCGTCACATCGACCAGGTCTTCCCACCCCGCGCCGGAAGATTCAAGGATATTTTTCACGTTCTGGAACACGCTGTGGCACTGGGTTTCGATGTCATAGGCAACAATATTCTTATTGTCGTCGAGCGTAACGCCGGGAATGTCTTTGCTGCCGCGCTTGCGCGGACCCACGCCGGAAAGGAACAGCAAGTTGCCCACGCGCCGCGCATGCGGATAGGCGCCGACGGGTTCGGGGGCCTTCTCGGAGACGTAGGTCGATGTCTTAGGCATGCGTTACTCCTTAACCTGTTTCCAAAGACGGCGCCTCAAAATTGGAGCTGAGAGTGAACTGGAAGCTGCGGCCATAGTCCAGGGTATTGCTGATCTTATCAAAATCAGGAGAACTCAAATCCGGATTGGGTTCGGCGAACTGGGCGGTATTACAGGAGAAGACCGACAACGGGCTGAACTAGACGGTGTCAGAGGATTGAAGAGCAAGAAACGACGCACGAACGGTTTCCCACGCCGTAGTTTTTGGGTCCACCAATTCAAAGTGGCCTGTGTCCGGCAGAGTTATTAGGTCGATGTCATCGCCCAGGTCGCGCGCAGCGGCGGCGTAGCGATGAACGTTCGGGAGCATTTGGTCTTGGTCACCTACAATATGGATCTGCCTAACGCCAATCGGCAGGAGTTCCATCGGCGATGCTTGCTGGTAGCGATCTGGAACGCTTTCAGGAAGGCCTCCCATCATGAGAGGTAAGTTGTCACCGCAGAGCTTCCTGGCGGCGGCATCGACGAGATCTATAACCCCCGCCAGACACACCACACCCGATATGGGCAACGGAGTGTCGGTGAACAAGCAGCTTGTGCGCGGTAATCGGCGGCGCGCGGCCAACCATAGGCCTAGTTGTCCACCCGCAGAATGCCCGATCGTAATGACCCGTGCTAGGTCAAGGGAGTATGTGCTCGCGGCCGTTCGAAGAAAATCTGCCCCGGCCGCAACATCAAGGAGAACGTTTGGATACTCTCCTCCGATTCCGTTACGGCGATACTCGAGGCTCCATACGGCAACTCCTTCACGAGTTAATGCACGGCACAAGGCCCCCATTGGCTTGGCGTCGTACTTTGCCGCCCAGCAGCCGCCATGAATGACGATAACAATCCGGTGAGGGGGTGGAGTGCTGGGCAGATAGAGCGCCGCGAACTGATTGGGATCGTCACCATACGCCACGGTGACGTCGCAGGGATAGGCTGGCAAAGCAGCATACTGCTCAACCTTCATCATTGATTTTTAAACGACCCTTTCAGAAGGTTTTGGGAATCCCCACAGTGGTCCGGAATCCGTATCCCGGAATCCCATAGACTACGCCAGACCGACTCGTTTAGGCAACTGGTTCGGTAGTCGGCCGGTAACCATCGTTGTTCTAACACAAGGAGCGGGCGCAGTGAATGCACGCGACCGTATCGGAACGGGTCCCTGGTATAGCGCGAAGGACGGCCGCGCGGCGCAGAACGTGGCGGACCTGCACGGCGACACGCTGGAGCAAGCGCGCCTCGGCAACTCATTGACCAAAGCCACGGCGCTCGACGAAAAGGGCAATCCCGTGAAAGACTTCGGAGACATGCCTAATCAGCACGACATGCTCACGGGTTCTATGCCGGATGGCCGGGCTTACACAGACGGGATGGATCACACTTGCAACAACTGGACCAGCAATAGCACGGGTGCCGCGCAGGTGGGCCATCATGACCGCACCGCCGGCGCGAATACGTCCTGGAACTCCGTTCATTCGAGCCGCAGCTGCAGCCAGCAGGACCTGGTAGCCACGGGCGGCGCTGGCCTGTTCTATCGTTTTGCCATCGGCGCGCCGAGGTAATGTCTGAGTTGAGTTATTGAATCAAAGAGCCGTCCCACCAGAAAGGGGTGGCTCTTTAATGACGTGCGACACGACACGCGCGGAGAATTGCCGCGGCCCATACCAAAGTCTACATATTCGCGGGAGCATCTTTCGCTAGATCTCGCTGCAGCGGGCTAGTCTCCCACATTGAGCGCATCCGCTACCGCCCGGCCCACTTCCTCGGTACTTGCGTTGCCGCCCATGTCCGCGGTGCGGGGACCTCGCGCCGTTACATGCTCGATGGCCTTCACAATGGCATCGTGAGCTTGCGGATAACCCAGGTGATCCAGCATCATCGCGCCGCTCCAGATCTGGCCAATAGGGTTGGCGATTCCTTTTCCGGCGATATCCGGCGCGGAGCCGTGCACCGGCTCAAACAATGATGGAAACGTACGCTCGGGATTGATGTTGGCCGAAGGCGCGATCGCGATCGTGCCTGTGCACGCGGGGCCAAGATCCGAGAGAATATCCCCGAACAAATTCGAGGCGACCACGACGTCAAACCAGTGAGGGTTGCGCACAAAGTGAGCGGTCAGAATGTCGATGTGGAATTTGTCCATGCGGACATCGGGGTAATTCTTGGCCATCTCAGCAACGCGCTCGTCCCAATAGGGCATGGAAATGAAAATGCCGTTCGACTTCGTCGCTGAAGTGAGATGCTTCTTCGGCCTGCGGTTCGCCAGTTCGAACGCATACTTCAATACGCGATCCACGCCTGTGCGCGTGAAAATGGATTCCTGGATCACCACCTCGCGCTCCGTGCCCGGGAACGCCCGGCCACCCACGGAAGAATACTCGCCTTCTGTATTCTCGCGAACTACGTAAAAATCGATATCGCCCGGCTTGCGATTCGCAAGCGGGCTGGGAATACCGGGCATCAAACGTACGGGTCTCAAGTTAACGTATTGATCGAACTCGCGCCTGAAGAGCAGTAACGATCCCCATAACGAAATGTGGTCGGGAACTTTGGCGGGCCAGCCTACGGCACCGAAAAAGATTGCGTCATGCGAACCTATTTGCTGTTTCCAATCATCCGGCATCATTGCGCCGTGCGCTAAATAGTATTCGCAACTGGCGAAATCGAAATGGTCATACTGCAAAGCGATTCCGAACTTTCGCGCCGCCGCATCCAGCACACGTATGCCTTCGGGAACCACTTCGACGCCGATGCCGTCCCCGGGGAGGACCGCAATTCTATGTTTTGTCATTCAAAAAAATACTCCTCGATCTCCGCGAACAACCTCTATGGCGCTTACTCGGAATGCCGCTTCAGTGGCAGTCCGCTCCTCTCTGATATCTTAGACTTATACCGCTGCCAAGCGTTGTATTCTGTGGCGCTGAAGTGCCGAAAGAGCGAAGGACTATGAGGCGCGAAGACATCCTAGGCAAGATAGCCACCACTGGGAATGATTTCGTGGTGGACATCGGGGGCGGTCACAGGCCATTTCCGCGATCTAATCTTGTCATCGAGAAGTATCCTTTCGATCACAGCTTGCACCGCGATCGGCCGATGCAATTCCCAACCATCCCCGTCATTAAAGCCGACGCTTTGACTCTCCCCATTCCAGATGGGGGTTGTGACTTAATCTTTGCGTCCCACATCATCGAACATTTGCCCGATCCGGCCGGTTTCCTACAGGAGATCAAACGATGCTCGAAGCGAGTGTATCTCGAGTTCCCGACCCGAAAACGGGAACTGATGTTCGCGTGGTCGTATCACCAATGGATGATCGAGACCGAAGGCCCGGTGTTGAAGTTTTATAGGAATGACCTTCCGCAAATGTTCGGAGACTTCTTTCACGTGGAATATGACGCTGCGCTGGGCGCCTGGAGCGAGGCGCGGCATGAGCATCTCAACACTTCGCTCTATGGGTTAGCCGAAGAACTAGTGTGCGAATTTCCGGAGATGAGCGCATCGGAGCGAGTTCTGTCCGATTCGCCGAGGGGAAATTCGCGATTCAATTTCGCGACCGATATTACGCGGCCGAAGTACACACTCTGGGAATGTGCGGCTATCGCGGCGCAAAGCATCTTGCCACCCACCGTCTACGCAGCGGCGGCGCGACGCAAAGAACCTGTTACCTTCCCAGCCGACATTCCATCATCCGTGCTCGCCCGTCTGATGTGCCTGCATTGCCGCGGAATCAGCCTAAAGAGATCGGGCGAGCAAATAGAATGTTCATGTGGCGCGCGTTATACCCGCGATCGAGGCGTTTTCGATTTCGATGTGCCCAACCATAACACCTTAACCGCGTAGTGCAATCCAGCGCCGCCGTACCCAAATGAAGTCCGACCGGCTTCGCCCTTGATTGTGCTAAGATCCACAGTTTGCGATTCGGTTACGGTTTCTTATCCATCGGCACTCATGCATAAGGGAGCTTAACTCCAGTGAAGGTTTACGAAACGAATGACATCCGAAACGTGGCGATGATCGGCCACGGCAATTCCGGAAAGACTTCTTTAACCGCGGGCCTCCTCTTCACCACTGGCGCAACCAACCGCCTGCTGCGCGTGGACGAAGGCAACACGATCACGGACTTCGACGACGAGGAAATCCATCGTAAGATCACGATCTCCACCGGAGTTGCGGTGGCGGAGTGGAATAAGAAAAAGATCAACCTGCTCGATACCCCCGGCTTCAATATTTTTATCAACGACACCAAGGCCTCGTTAGTGGCTGCGGATGGGGCGTTCGTACTGGTGGACGGCGTGGCCGGCGTCGAGGTACAGACGGAAAAGGTCTGGTCCTTCTCGGAAGAGTTCAAACTGCCGAGGGCTATCGTCATCAACAAGCTGGACCGCGAACGGTCGAGCTTCGAGCGGGCGCTCGAAAGCGTGCAGTCTGTGTTTGGCCGAACCGCGATACCCATTCACTTGCCCATCGGTGCGGAAAAAGACTTCATTGGCATTGTCGATCTTATCCGCATGAAGGCGTACACATACACGCGCGACGCCAACGGCAAGGGCGTGGAAAGCGACATCCCAGCTTCCATGGCCGAGGCCGCCAAGGCGGCGCATGAAGCCCTGGTGGAGATGGTGGCGGAGGGCAACGACGCGCTGCTGGAAGAATTCTTCGCCGAGGGCACGCTTCCGGTTGAACACATCATCGACGGCCTGCGCGACGCCGTGCGCCAGTTACGCATGTTTCCCGTGCTGTGCGCTTCGGGTTTGCACAACGTTGGCAGTGATTTGATTTTGAATTTCGCTTGCGAGAACATGCCGGACCCCTCTGAACGCGGACCTTGGACCGGAATGCTAAACGGCAAAGAGACGGAACGGCCAGTGAAGGATTCCGGACCCGTCTCGGCGTTCGTATTCAAGACGATCGCAGATCCTTTCGCCGGACGTGTTTCGTATTTCAGAGTGGTGTCGGGCGTTCTGAAAAATGACGTGAACCTTGTCAACGCGCGCAATGGGGGAGCCGAGCGCTTGGCGCACATCGGCACCCTCGCCGGCAAAACAATGAATCCAATCCCCGAACTGCACGCGGGAGATATCGGGGCAGTCGCCAAACTCAAGGACACACTGACCGGCGACACGCTCGGCGATAAAAGCTCGCAGATCGTTTATCCGGCGGTGAAAATTCCGGAGCCCTCCATTGCATACGCCATCGCCGCCAAAACTCGGAACGATGAAGATCGCATGGGCAACGCCATCCACAAAATTCTAGAAGAGGACACGGCGTTGCGCTTCTATCGAGACCCGCAAACCAAAGACTTTCTGCTGGCAGGCAGCGGACAGCAGCACGTCGAGATCATTGTCAGCCGCTTGAAGAAGCGTTACAGCGTGGACGTGGAATTGCATGCGCCCAAGATTCCCTATCGCGAGACTGTGCGAGGTTTGGCCGACGTGCAGGGACGTCATAAGAAACAGACCGGCGGGCACGGACAGTTCGGCGATTGCTGGATCAAGCTCTCTCCTCTGCCGCGCGGCGGCGGATTCGAATTTGGCAATGAAGTCTTCGGCGGCGCGATCCCCAGAAACTTCATTCCAGCCATTGAAAAAGGCATCGTAGAGACAGCCTCGAAAGGCTTCCTGGCCGGATTTCCCGTGGTCGATTTCAGAGTGGTGGTGTATGACGGCTCCTATCACGACGTGGACTCTTCGGAAATGTCGTTCAAACTGGCCGCCCGCAAGGCATTCAAAGCCGCGATGGAGGCGGCGAAACCTGCTTTGCTCGAACCGGTAATGAATGTGGAAATCCAGGCGCCCGTGGAATTCGCAGGCGACCTGATGGGCGATATGAATGGCCGGCGCGGCCGTATTTCCG
Organism: uncultured Acidobacteriota bacterium; assembly: GCA_902826605.1. GTDB lineage: Bacteria > Acidobacteriota > Terriglobia > Bryobacterales > Bryobacteraceae > Palsa-187. The sequence goes on along the minus strand of CADEFM010000002.1, from coordinate 190,364 downwards.
GGATGGACACCAAGGGCGGGACGCAGATCATCAAAGCGCACGTGCCGATGTCGGAGATGCTGAACTATCAGAACGACCTGATTTCAATGACCCAGGGCCGGGCGTCATTTCACATGGAGTTCGATCACTACGACTTCGTGCCGGGTCTGCAAGCGGACAAGATCGTTGCCGCAGCCAGGGCTGCCAAGACCGGTGAAGAGGAAGAAGAGGAGTAAGCCTTTCAGCTCACTCCGTCCGGGACTCACCGCGTTTTACCTGCACTCTGCGCCGCCCTGTAACTAGATTTCCAGCTGCCTTCTCCCGGGCAGCATCGCTAATCGTGATATGATTCACAACTTGTTTCGCTCCTGCGGTTTTGGCCATGCGCGTAGCCGCACCCTTGTGCTGGACTACTTCCGTGGCTCCCTCCCAATAGGCGGTGCCGCCTTGTACACGCACGGTAAAGCCGTCTTTGCCGATCTTCGACTTGGCCAATTTGGCGCGTATCGCCGCCTCCATTATGCGGTCCTGTTGCGCGGAGTTTGGCGCGGAATGTGCGCTTTTCGGTGAAGCGGGCGCCGCCGCTTTGGTAGTTCCGGCAGGCGGATTCTGCGCCAATGTCAGACACACTATCATCATGTTCGCGATCACGTTCACATAGTTGGGAACGGGGCGTGATAATCTCAGAACATTAATAATTCTTTCGTCCGTCGGCTCTTTATCGGAGCGCTCGCATGGGTAGCGCTCACGCTGATCGCCATTGATTACTCGCTGACCGCTTCCGTCGAAGGGCGCGCGGGAGTCCCCGTGGATTCGCAAGCCCGCGGCCAGGTGCTGGCGATCGCGGGCGTTAGCGCGATTGTGGCGGTGGGGATCGCCCTCTTAGTGGCGCGCTCGCTGAGCGGACGGGTGCGTCGTTTGAAAACCTTGGCCGGGGGCTTGCTAGAGGTTGGGGAACGTCCGGCAGAGTTCGAACGCGGCGACGACTTGGGCGCTCTGGAGCATTCGCTCTCCGCTGTGGCGAACCAATTCCGTACCCAGGTTGAAAATCTGCGTTTGGAAGCCGCACGGCGGGAAGCAATTCTGGCCGGCATGGCCGAGGGGGTGCTCGCCGTCGATACCGATTTACGGGTTATCTTTTGCAACCAGACGCTGTTGCGCGCCATCGGCTTCCGCCAGGGCCAGTTCGAAGGCCTCACCTTATTGGAATTGGTCCGGGAGCCGTCTCTCATATCGCTGGTGCGCTCGGTTGTTGCCACTGGCGAACGCGCGACGCTTCGCTTCAAGTTTTCCGCGGATACGCCCCGCACGTTCGAAGTGCAGGCAACGCCGTTCGCCATGACCGCCGGCCGCGGCGCCATTTCCATTTTTCACGACATCACGGATCTAGAACGTCTGGAGCAAGTGCGCAAGGATTTCGTCGCCAACGTCTCGCATGAAATGCGAACGCCGCTCGCAGGGATCATTGGCTACGCCGATACATTGCTGGATGGCGCATTGGACGATTCGGCGAACCGGACACGCTTCGTCGAAATCATCCGCGCGAACGCCGTTCGCCTCGGGAGCATCGCTGCCGACCTGCTCACGCTCTCGGAATTGGAATCCGGTCTGGAACCGGCCGAGAGTGAGACCATTTCCCTGCTCGGCGTGTTGGATGGCGTACTGCTCACCGTGGAGGGAGAAGCGCGCGAACGCGACGTGCGATTGATACGCGAGGAATCGAGCGACGTGCAGGTCTCTGGAAGCCGATTGCGGCTGGAGCAGGCGTTGCTCAATCTGCTGGCCAACGCCATCAAGTTCAACCGCCCTGGCGGCGAAGTGCGGGTGCGCGTGGAGCGCGAATCTGATGGCCGCACGGCCATCACCATCGCCGATACCGGAACCGGCATCCCGTCCGAAGACTTGCCCCGGATTTTCGAACGCTTTTATCGCGTGGATAAAGCCCGCTCCCGGCAAGTGGGAGGTACCGGCCTGGGCCTGTCTATCGTAAAGCACGTCATCGAACGGATGAACGGCAGCATCACAGTAGAGAGCCAATTGGGCAAAGGCACCACTTTCCGTATCCTTCTGCCCTAAGGCGATCTCTCGTCAACCGCCGCTTGCGTCCTTCTTCTGCTGCAGCTCCGCGTGGTGCCGCACATCCACGCCCTTCACCAGGAACAGGACGTCTTCCGCCACATTGGTCGAGTGATCGGCAATCCGTTCCAGGTTGCGTGTGACGGAAAGCAGGGCGAGGGACTGCTGGATGTTGGATGTATCCTGCTCCATGAAGCTGACCAGTTCGTGATAACATGCGGTCCGGAGGCTGTCCACGGCGTCGTCGGATGCCAGCACGCTGCGCGCGAGGTCCGCATCGCGGCGCACGAAGGCGTCGAGTGACTTCCGCACCATGGACTGCACAAGTCCCGCGATGTGCGGAATGTCTATCATGGGCTTGATCATGGGTCCCTCCATCAACGAAAGCGCCCGTTGCGCGATGTTGACTGAAAGATCACCCATCCGTTCCAGATCCGTGTTGATCTTCAGCGCTGCGACGATTAAGCGCAGATCCGCTGCCATCGGTTGATGCAGCGCCAGCAGGTTGATCGCGAAGTCGTCAATCTCCAATTCAATGGCATTGATGCGCTTTTCGTTGCGGAAAACCTCCTCCGAAGCGCTACGATCCTTCTGTGTCACGGCGCTGATGCTCCGCTGGATGGAGGCTTCGACCAATGCTCCCATCTCCAGAAGTTTCGTCTTAAGCTGCTCTAGTTCTTCAACAAAATGGCGCACGCTATTTCACAGTCTCCGTTCCGCAATGCTCAGCCAAACCGTCCAGTGACGTAATCTTCGGTTTCTTTTTTGGCGGGATTCTTGAAAATGACCGTCGTGCCATCGAACTCAATCAAACGGCCCAGCAGAAAGAAGCCGGTGAAGTCCGCCACGCGCGCTGCCTGTTGCATGTTATGGGTGACGATCACAATGGTGCAGCTATCTTTCAGCTGGAAAATCAAGTCTTCGATCTTGGCCGTGGCAATGGGGTCAAGCGCCGAGCATGGCTCATCCAGCAAGAGTACCTCGGGATTCACTGCCAGGGCTCGCGCGATACACAGCCGCTGTTGCTGCCCCCCGGAGAGTCCGTAGGCAGACTGGTTCAGCTTGTCTTTTACCTCATCCCACAGCGCCGCGCGGCGCAGACTCTGTTCCACGGCCTCGCGCAACCTCGCGCGGTTGGAGGCCATTCCATTGATCCGCAGCCCGTAGGCGACATTTTCAAAAATCGATTTCGGAAACGGATTGGAGCGCTGGAACACCATGCCCACGCGGCGGCGCAGCTCGGACACCTCGATATCGTGAATATCCTGTCCATCCAGAAGAACGGTGCCGTCTACACGCGTATTACGAACCGCCTCATTCAATCGATTGAGGGTACGCAGGAATGTGGATTTTCCGCAGCCGGAGGGACCGATGAACGCCGTCACCCTGTTGGCATAGATTTTCATCGAGATGCCATGCAGAGCCTGAAAACTGCCGTAGTGAAAATTGAGGTCCGTGGCGCTGAGCTTGATAGTGCTTGCGGACGTTCCCTCAGACGCCCCTAAGGCGGAGGAATTCGTGGGTGTCGGCATGGTCAGTTCCATTTGAGACTTAGGAGCGGAGGCTTGCATAGGTTTAACGGGCCACGTGCTTTCGTTTCGCCAGCAGCAGACGCGCGATTATGTTGACACTCAATACCAGCATCAGCAGCACAAATCCGGCGGCCCACGCTTGCTGGTGCCAATCTTCGTACGGAGAAATCGCATAAGTGAAAATCATCACGGGTAGCGCGGCCGTCGGTTGTTCCCATCCAGGACTCCAGAAACGGTTGCTAAAACTAGTGAAAAGCAACGGCGCGGTTTCACCTGCGACTCGCGCCAAATTTAGCATGATTCCTGTCATGATCCCATTTTTTGCGGCCGGAATGACAACCGTGAGAATGGATTTCGTTCGCGAAGCGCCCAACGCCATCGCACCTTCGCGCAAAGATGCAGGCACGGCGCGCAGAAATTCCTCGGTGGAACGCACGGCAATAGGTATCATCATCACACCCAGCGCGAGCCCGCCAGCAATGGTCGAAAAGTGCTTTTGCGGCAGCACGATCAGTGTGTAAGCAAAGATACCGATGACAATGGATGGAACGCCGTTCAACAGGTCTGTCACGTAACGGACCAGAAACGAAAATGTGGCGCCGCCAAATTCGGCCAGGTAAACGCCGCCCAGAAAACCGATGGGCACTCCCACCAGCATTGCAATCAGCAATAGCTTCGCGCTGCCGACAATCGCGTTTGCCATACCGCCACCGGTCTCGCCAACCGGCGTGGGCAATTTCGTGAAAAAATCCAAACTCAAATCCTTTGCGCCGTGCACAAACAGATAGCCCAAGATGAACACGAGGGTGCCTGCAGCGGCAAAGGTACAGAGTCCTGTGAGTGACAGCATTACTGCATTCACGGCCTTGCGCCGGAGAGTATGCAGAGAAGTCATGCATTCCCTCCCCTATTTCCAGTGGCTACTAAAGCCCGCGCCAGTGCGTTGATAACAATGGTCAGCCCAAACAGCACTAGCCCTAGTTCGATCAGCGCGCTGGTGTAAATATCACCCGTCGCTTCCGTGAATTCATTGGCAATCACCGCGGCAATCGAGTAGCCCGGCGCAAACAAGGATGCCTTGATTTTCGGATCGTTGCCGATCACCATCGTCACCGCCATGGTCTCTCCCAGAGAGCGAGCCAAGGCGAGAAAGATCGAGCCCAATATGCCGCTCTTCGCGTAAGGTATGACCACATCCCAAGTGGCTTCCCAACGTGTCGCTCCCAGCGCCAACGCGGCTTCCCGCTGGTCCGCGGGAACGGCGCGAATTACTTCACGCGAAATGGAGATGATAAACGGCACAATCATCACCGAAAGAACAACGCCCGCCGAGAACAAACTGACCCCATAAAAGGGACCTTGAAAGAGCGGAGTCCACCCCAGCACGGAGCGGATGGCGGGTTCGACAATACGCAACAGCGGCACCAGGACAAAGATCCCCAGAAGTCCATAGATCACGCTTGGCACAGCCGCCAATAATTCGATCAAGAATGTGAGCGCATCGGAAATCTTTGGCGGCGCAAGTTCGGCGAGGAAAATCGCAGCCCCTACACCCAGCGGGATTCCGATTAATAGAGCCAAGGCCGAGGACACTAACGTTCCGTAGATAAATGGAAGAGCGCCGTACTCGTCGGCAACCGGGTCCCAGGTCTGTGTAAACAGGAACGACCATCCGAACTTTGCCCGTGTTTCCGAGGAGTGGATGAAAAGCTCATAGACCAACAACCCGGTCAGCAACAGTATGCTTGCGGCCGCCGCGAGGGTGATGGCGTGGGCGACCTGGTCGCCCGAGCGCAGTCTCTCAATAAATGACCGGGCCGACCGCGAAGGTCCGGAGCCGGCCAGAGGTGTGGATGTCGCCGCCATACGTAATGGCTTACAGAATTTTCGCGATCGCTTTCTGTTCGTTCGCGATCATGGTCGCCGGCAGAGGCGCATAGCCTAATACAGCGGACATCTTTTGCCCTTCCACCAGCATCCAGGCCAGAAATTCCTTGATAGCTTTCTTTTTAGTCGGATCGGTAATTTTTTCGGGTATGAGCAGCCAAGTGAAGCTCGCAATGGGATAAGAGTCTTTGCCAGGAGCATTGGTAATAGATACACGAAAATCGGCCGGCATATCCTTCACCGACGCCGCAGCGGCGGTCACGCCCGCCAACCCAGGAGCCACGAAAGTGCCAGCGGCATTCTTGACTTTTCCATACGCCATCTTGTTTTGCACGGCATAGACCAATTCGATATATCCCAATGAATTGGGCGTTTGCTTTACCTGGCCCGAAACTCCTTCGTTACCCTTACCCCCCAGACCCACGGGCCAGTTTACTGAAGTGCCGCGTCCGACCTTGGTTTCCCATTCTTTGCTTACCTTTGAAAGGTAATCGACCCATACGTAGGTAGTTCCGCTGCCATCGGAGCGATGAACGACAATAATATCCTTCGCGGGAAGACTCACTCCAGGGTTAGCCTTCACGAGTTCCGCGTCATTCCACTTCGTGATCTTGCCAAGGAAAATCCCAGCCAGAGCCTCAGGTGTGAAATTCAGCTGCTGAGCGACACCTGGAAGGTTGTATACCGGCACATCCGCACCCAGCACCGTTGGGAAGTGCAGCACGCCGGAGCCGCCGTGCTTGGCTCTAAAATCCGCGATCTGCTTGTCTGTCATCGGGCCGTCGCTCGCCCCAAAATCGACAGTGCCCTCAGTGACCTGCTTAATACCTCCACCGGACCCGATCGACTGATAGTTGAACTGAAGCTTTGGGAACTTCTTGTGATACTCGTCAAACCATTTCGAGTACATCGGATAGGGAAATGTGGCGCCAGCCGCGTTGATTAATACCTGTTGGCCCGAGGCGGTTAGGGCCATCGCCACAGGTAACAAAAAGAGTATGAATTTCATTCTTCTCATCTACCCGATTTTGGCACTGTCATGTTACAAATCTGTTACAGTAATCGCGGCGTTGGATGACGCACGAGCCACACAAGCGCCTCGTTTTCATGCGATAGAGTGCTCCGTTCAAACGGTTTACCTTTAGACGCCACACCGTTTTGCGGAAGATTGACCTAATATTCACAGTTCCGTAACGGATGGATTGTTATCGTGTGGGGGAATGAAACAACTCTTCCTCTTCCTTTCGCTGAGTGTATACGCTCTGGCCCAGGACCAGGCACGGATAGTAGGTACAGTAACGGACTCCACGGGCGCTGTGATTCCTAAGGCAACCGTTACCCTTACCAATGACAAGACTGGTGCGAATCGTGAAACCACCGCTGACGAAAAAGGCTATTACATCATCACGAATTTGCCGCCTTCCAGCTACAAAGTGGTGGGCAGTGGAAATGGTTTGGGCCCAACTGAAATTAGCGGCGTGAACCTTTCGGTGGGCCAGGAAAGGACCCTGAATCTAACCTTGAATCCGGCCTCGGTAGCCTCTGAGATCACGGTCTCCGGCGGTGAACTGACCCAAGTGGACACCAGTTCCGCATCACTCGGCGCGAACGTCAACTCGCGCGAGGTCGCTACGCTGCCGCTCAATGGGCGCCAGCTTTCTCAGCTCTACTTATTGACGCCGGGTGCTCAGACGTCAGGCGGAGGGTCGTTTGACAACATCCGGTTTAGTGGGAGGGCAAATCAACAGAATGCGGTTCGATTCGATGGCGTGGAAGGAAGCTCGATCATCGACGCTTCCCCAGGCAATTTGAACGGTGAAAGTTCCACCGGCTTCCGGCTGCAGGCAAGCCTGGAAACCGTGGCCGAATTTCGAGTGGAATCGAGCAACTATCCGGCCGAGTTCGGCACGGGTTCCTCGGGGCAGATCAGTATTGTCACCAAGTCCGGCGGCAATGCGTTTCACGGCGGCTTGTTCGAGTACATTCGCAACGACGCACTGGACGCACGGAATTTTTTCGATGGCGCCACTAAGTCCTCACTGCGTCTAAACCAATTCGGAGGTTCCATCGGCGGGCCGATCAAGAAAGACAAACTGTTTTTCTTTTCGGCCTTTGAAACGTTGCGGCAGCGTGCGTCGGTCAACTACATCGCCACTGTGCCTAGCGCGGCGGCAAGGGCACGCGCCGTGCCTGCCATTCAGCCCTTGCTCGCGGGATACCCCACGGGAACGCCCACCAGCAATGCAGACCTCGACCTAGCTCGTTTTTCAGGCAGCGATTCGCTGGATGAATACTTCGGCAGTCTGCGTGTCGACTATCACGTCAGCGATCGGTTAAGCATGTACCTGCGCTACAACCGCGACCAAGGTTATCTCCAGCATCCTCTCGACGTCACCGGCAGCTATTCTTTAGTGACTGCGGTCCCGCAGAACGCCGTGTTGGGAATCCAGCAGATCTTCTCGCCATCGGTGGTCAATGAAATGAAAATCGGCTACAACGGCGCGAAGACGCGTGTCTCCGGCTACACACCTGGGATTCCTGGGGTGGACACCAGCGCCTTCACCGTTAGTTTCACCGGCACCGTGGCAATCCCGGGTGTGGGGGGCCAAGGCGCAAATGCAGGCGCAGCCCAGCTGGGCAATCTGGTCCGCAGCAATAGCACCCAAAACGGCCGTGGCCAGCCCTATACCAATTACACTATGTCTTTCATTGACAACTTGAGCGTCGTCAAGGGTACCCACTCACTCAAATTCGGTGTCGAGTTCAGGCCGGTTAAGATCTTTACGGACCGTCTGGGCGGCACAACTTACACATTCCAGAATCTCAACGGACTGCTCACCAATACTCCCAGCCAGGTGCTGGTGCTGGGTGATACCAGCGCTCCCGATCCATTCAACGGGGGTGCCACCGGCGAGCGTTTCGCCAAGCAGTGGTATTTTGTCGGGTACGCACAGGATGAATGGAAGATTCGGCCGAATTTCACCATGAGCTACGGGCTTCGGTACGAATACTATTCGCCACTTCGCGAAGACCGCAACCTCTCCGTGTTATTTAACGCGGATGAAGGCCGTATTATGCCGAATACCACGCCGTGGTATCAGGCTCGCAAGACGAACTTCGCTCCCCGGTTGGCGTTCACATGGGCCCCGGAAGCGCTCAAGAACAAAACCGTGTTTCGGGTTGGATCGGGCTTTTACTACGGACCGGGACAGACGGAAGATCTCATTCAGCCGATTGACTCGGACCGCGCCAGCCGGGTACTGACCGGAAGCGCAGCGATCTTCCCAGTGGTTGCGTCGCAGGTGCTCGCGGGTTTCGATGTGAATAATCTCTCGGGCTTCCAGCCGCGCGCGTACGCCCCTGGATACACGGTGCCGGAGCGAATTCTCTCCTATACCGCTTCTATCCAACAGCAACTGCCCAGCAATACTGTACTGACGGTTGCTTACGTAGGCAGTCAAGGTCGTAACTTGTTCCTGCGCTCTTGGACCAATCGCGTGATTGGCGTAAATCCAACCACTGGCACGCCCCTGTTACAGTTCGGCAGCCAGTTCGCGCAGATCGACTACAAAACAAGCGGCGGCACGGACAACTACAATTCACTGCAAACCAGCGTCAATCGCCGGTTCGCGCAGGGGTTGACCGCTGGATTCCAGTGGACCTGGGGACGCAGCATCGGCAACACGGGCGGTTCCAATGAGGCGCAGACCACGCAAAACCCCCTCAATTTCGCCCAGGACCGCGGCAACAACGCATTCGACGTGCGCCACAGCATGAATCTCTCGGCTCTGTATGCACTTCCGGTGAAGCTGAACAACAAGCTGGCAAACGGCGTCTTTGGTGGTTGGGAAGTGGGGGGGATCTTAAACGCCCGCACCGGCCTGCCAGTGGATCTCACTATCTCGCGCCCTGACATCGTGTGGCAGAACCCCACTACAGGCGCATTCACGGCGGCGAACCCGGGCGGCGGGATCGCGGTGATCAATAATCCGGGTGGCGGCGCGTTCCGCAGCAATCGCCGTCCCGACGTGGTGGCGGGTGTGAGCCCTTACATTCAAGGGGCCGACAAGCGCTTTTTTCTCAATCCCGCGGCCTTTTCCATTCCGCAACCAGGCCAGTTCGGCAACTTGGGGCGTTTCGCACTGCACGGGCCGGGCATAGCTCAGTTCGACTTCACGCTGCACAAGCGCTTCGTGATCCGCGAGAGCCAGAATATCGAATTCCGCGCGGAAATTTACAACCTGCTGAACCGCGCCAATTTCGCGAATCCACCTGCACAACTGGCCGCTGCGTTGGGAACTGGGGCCAACCAAATCCAGCCTGGCCAGCCATACACCAGCGCAGCGGCCGGCGGAGCGTTCGGCGTATTCAACGGCACGGTTAGCAAGGACGTGGGATTGGGCGCGCAACGCCAAATCCAGTTCTCGCTGCGATATAACTTCTAACACCACATCTTCCGATTCCCATCAAGCGGGGCGATGCACAATCGCCTCGCATTTTTTTGGGGGCGGCACGCACTAGTTAGAGGACGACGGGCTTTCTGCCTGGCTAGGCGAGGGTGGCGGATCTACCTGTATGTCCAGGGCAAAGAAATCCGACAATCGCGTCTCGGCGCCGATTCTGAGGAATGCCTGACCGGGAAAATCCGGATTGAAGGGCACGATCGGCATGACGAATTGAACCGTTACCAGGTTGCCATCCGCAGGCGTGAAGATGGCCCCGACAGCCGAATTACCAAGCGTTAGGGAAAGCCCCGATGGATCAGCGAATAAGCTTTCCGCCAAACCCTCTACCGTGAGCGTGACCGTGTCTCCCGCAAGTACCGGTGTAAACCAGCTCACCGGCAAACCAACTCCATCCGCCGCTGAATTATTAAATGCAGCGAGGATCACCGGTGGCGGCGAATCCAATTGCATGACAATGCCGGGTGCGGCCAGACCGGCCGTGCCGAAGAGTTCGACCACCTGCGGTCCGGGCGTCAGCCCATCAGGAACATGCGCGGAAATCACACCTTGATCGTCTGCTGTGAAAGCGGTGTCGACTCCACCGATACGCAGAATCCAACCCGTTCGGTCCAAAGGCAACCCGGTCGTGCGAATCAGCGCCGTTCCACCCGCAGGCACGCCCGCCAGGCCGGTGGCGGCATTAATCGCGGGAGTGCGTAAACTGATGAACGGTTCGGCGGCTGGAGCTATTTCCAAACCTGTGGCACCCGTTATCATCTCCAGGCCGGTCGAGACCGTTACGGCCAGCGGACCCGCACTCGCGACTGTATCCACCTTTACGTTGACCAGCATGTGCGTTGCATCGGTCACCCAAATTCGTTCTGGCGAAAGATCGCTGGATCCGAATCCTACCCGCGTCTGCCCCGGTGTGAAATGCGTGTTGACTCCGTTGATCCTGACCATACCATCGGCGCCCGCCGGAAGTATGGCCGGCTCTGCTGAAAGGGACCTGTCGTCCTGAACGGGATACAAATACAATGGGCGGTTGGCGGCATCCAGAGCCTGAAGCGATGTCTGTCCATCCGGGTTCACTGCTTCGACCACCGCCTGGTGGGCGCTAGGCGCGGGCGGAGGTGCGATGAGAATGGAGTTATCTTCCCCGATGGAAATCGTCTTGCCGGGCGCCCCGTCAAATAGGAAGCGCGTACCCGCCGTCAGATTTGCCCCATTCACAATCGCAAGCTGTGCGCCCGCGTCAGTGGCGGCGGATGCCACTGCAAAAACCGCTGGTGGCGCGGCTGGTTCCACCCAGAATGCGGACGGCAGCACATACAAGTCGTCACCTCGCGAGACCGCTAGCGTGACAGGCCTGCTCACGTCTGCTTGTTCCGTGGCAACCGTCATGAGCAGAAACCCCTGCGTGTAATATCCCAAGCTTCCCGCCTCAATCGAGGCGCCCTTCCCTACAACATCCACGTTCAATCCTGGAGCTATTTCCGACTCCTGATTCACGGTGGTGCCGGAGGCGTGAAAAACGACCGAGTGCCGGGATTCGGCAGCCAAAGGAGGCACGGCGACCGGAATAGAATCCTGATAGCCGTACGTCTCCATGCTATAAATCCCTGGATCCGCGCGCGGCTGCATCGCGAAGTCGATACCCCCGGCGGGACGGCCAGGAAAGATCTTGAATTGATTCGCCTGCCGCCAATCCCGTGTTCCCGGGTAAAATTGCGTATCGAACGCGGTGTGTGCGGGATAAATGTTCCCATTTCTATCGGCGGTTGGCGCGATGGCGCCCGGCCATGTCTCGCCCAAGGCAGCGGGCGGCAGCGGGTGGGCATATACCATGTAGGCCCCAGCCCTCAAACCCTCAATGCGATACGTTCCGTCCACGTTCGTTAGCGTGCTCACTGCTGCTCCCGTGGAAGAAAGCGCCACTACGCTCGCCATGTTCACTGGGGATTGGTCCAGCATCACCCTTCCGGTGATCCAACCCGTGCTGGCCAGATAGCCTGGCGCGGGGTAGAGCGTCGAAACGCCTGCGATGTCGTCTGCAGCCAGTGGCGTTCCGCGTTTTACCCCGCGCGTTACCGAAGTGGACATCACGCTCGACGTCAGCGTATGCTGCAACCCTATGGCGTGGCCGAATTCGTGAATCAGAGTGAGGAAGAACTGATCCGCATAGCTAGGTTGCTCAAGACCAATCGCTGTAAGGTCGTTTCGTAACTGAATCCTCGACCGCATTAACGGAACGAATGAGGTTCCTTCCGCCGTCAGGAAGCTAAGGTCCGCCGGAAAACTGGGCGTGGTTTGGGCGAGTATCCCGGGAGGCATCTCGTCATCGAAAATTACATCGATCCGGGGGCCCGCTTGGATCGGCGCACCTACCGGTACAATTCCTCCAAAGCCAACCCGCAACGCCGAACTGGAAACGCTGTTCCAAACAGCGGCGGCCTGTTGAACCTCGCTATGAACCGCCGTCGGGGTATCGCCCGGGGTGAGGATCGCGGGACCAGAGCCGGCAATGAAGTATTGCACCGTGTTGGATCTGACCAGGCTCAGATCGAAGCGTGCGGGTACCGCTATCGGCGGCGCTCCGGAGGACGTCAAGAACATCCAATGGTGATATGCGGAGGCTACTGTAGAAAGCGATAGGAGTATGCAGACCGGCAGGAATAATCCGTGCGTCGCCCGGAAGGTCATCGATTCTTCCCGCCCAGGGCTTGTAGTATTTGAGCTTTTAGCTCGGAAACTGGCAATCGAATTTCGTTGCTTTGGACCGGGTATCCGGCGGCGTCCACAATCCGTTCCGACGCTGCCGCTCGTGCTGCGATTTCTTTACTTTCCACCGAGAACAGGCCTTGTGAGAGACCCATGATTTGTGTGAGCCCACGCGGGCTGGTCCACAGGAAAAGCACATACTCGCGCCCCGGCTGCAAGACAGGAGCACCCGACACCATTTGGCGCAAACCTCCGGCGATACCGCCCGGCACCGCTACTTGGGACGGCGCACGCCCCGTGGAGCGAGACGTTTTCCAGACGTCGGCCAATGCTAAACGATATTCCGTGTATGCGTAGTCGCCCCGAACTATATTCGTCGAGGCTACAATGCGTGCCCGTACAATCGCAGTGGACTGTTTGGCCAAACTCGCGAGCGATAGCTGCTCGAGCGTAGTGCCCCCCAACGTAATCGCCAATGCCAGCCCGCACCAAGGGATCCGCCCCACGCGAAAAAGCTGATTCGACCGAGCTGACATAGTTTTGGCCATAGTTGTTGGGGCACGTTCCCACCCAAATCAATACATTGAAAATGCTTTATTTAGCCGCCTTGCCACCGGCGAAATGTGGACCTTCGACACGGTCTTGGGACAAGCCGGGACACGTGGTGCATGTCAGAAAGGCTTCAGCCGGTAAATTTCGAATACCGGACGGCGATGGGAGTCCTCGACAATTTCGATGACCTCCTTTCGCAACCCCTTTTTCAGGGCCTCTTGCTCGATGCGAGCCCGCCCCCCGACGAAAATCTCCCAGCCCTCCCGATACCCCAGCAGAATTCCGCCCCGATCAACCAGGATCTTCTGCCGGACTTCGATCTCGGACTCCGGCGGGTTCTCGTCGCGAAATGCGCTCTCCGCTATATACAGGGGCATCCTGCCCTCGTGCAGCATCGCGAGAGAATTTTGCATACCCCAATCCATGACGTATATGGTGTGGGCGGAGTACTGGGGCAGCCGACCGGATAGCCTCGTCAATGCGTCGGAGTATATAGGACCGGCTCCATCTCGCTCGAATTGAAGCATGTATTGACTAATGACCAATAGATTCGTGGAGGCGATCAAGCCCGCCGCCACCTTGCCAAGAGGCCTCCATGGCACTTGACTCAGAGTCGCGGCAACAAACAGATGTGGGAAAGGCCACATCAAGACCACATGGTGGGCTGACGTACCACCCCCGCGCATGACGATGATAAGACACCAATGGACGGCGCAAAAAATGAGCGAAAATCGAGCTGCCGCGGACCGCCACCAGAGAGGAAGCAGCAACAGGCATACGCCGCAAGCCGCCAACAATCCGCCTCGCCGCCATTCTCCGAAATGCATCTGAAGCCACTCGGATGCGCGCCCTTGGGGGGAAACTACGGGATTTGGATGCGTGCGATCATCCGAGGTCAGATACCCAAAGACATCGGAGCCATTGAGCGTCGCCAGAAGTTGTGGGACTTTGACGGACCATTCTGGCATTTCCAAATTGGCGTTTGATCTTAACGTGGTCGCCGGCCGCCGGGCGTTATAAAGCAACACCGGGGCGCATCCAGCCAGAAAAGCCAGAATTGCGACGCGTAACCGTCGCCCAGTCCATAGTGAGGCAATCTGTCTCCAGCAGACTGTGCCCGCCGCAACCGTAAGGGCTGCCAACGAGGCCAGAAAGATAGCCTTATTCCAGAGGGCCAATCCGAGGACAAAGAAGCCCCATGCGAGATTCTGTATGCCGGGTGCGCTGCGGGGCTCGCCGTGCGCTGCATCTTCGGCGAAACGTGCCAAGAAGAGACACCCCGCAACCAGTAAAAAATGCTCGATCGCCACGGGTCCCCAATCGAATGTATTGGTTAGGAGGAAAGAAGGATCTGTCGCGAGAAGAATAGCCCCCACCCAGGCCCCTATGGGATTCACTATCTTGCGAGCTAAATAGAAGAAAAGAAATATCGTGAATGAACCCAGCGCAACCATCGGCAACCGTGTGGAGTAGGGGCTCGGCGGCCATAGCTTGAACCAGACCCAATAGAGTCCCGTCTTCAGCGTGCCGATATAAGACATCACCATCAAGGGAATGTCATGACGCAGGAGACGAATCTTAAACTCGAATTGATTCTGATGGATAGGGATTGAAAACAGTGCTTCATCGTTCTGAATGCCCGCATATGGAATTAGGAGCAGACCCAGTAAGAGGAACAGGCAACAAAGCCCTAGGAGCGGAATTGGGACGTAGACCGGCTTCACGGCTGGTAGTTTCGGGGTGAGAATATTAGCGCTGATCCCCTACAGTATACCGTTAGCGCGGCACGTAACCTCCGGGTGCCGGGATGCGTCGGGAGTAATCCAAACGGTGTAATCAACTGTAATCATTTACGGGAAATCGGCCGATACTAACAAACATCGGCCAGTTCGAGGAAGTGGAGATTTTTAGGGCGGGAGAAATGGCAGCAAGATTGCTTGCAGTGAGGAACGTGATGTGGTACCCTACCAAAAGTACTGATCGAGGCGACCACGGCTCGGGCCGTTGGGCTGCCAATCGCGCAACCGTTCAGGTTGGGCAACAAGCTCCGAACGCAGGAATGTACTTTGGTGGCTGGTCGCGTGCGGCTATTGCGAATCACGCCGATCAATTATTTCGATGCGAAAGTAGTGAACCCTTTCGCCAGATTCGGCGTCTAATCTCGGTGAGAGGAACAGTGCAGGGCGGACAAGGCACGGAACAGTGCTAGATAAAGAGACGGAATGCGAGTGGATGGACAAGAGAAGAGACTGGAGAAAACAAAATGACAAAGAGCGAATTGAAAAAATATAAAGAGACATTGGAGGCAAAGCAGGCGGAATTGGTGGCGTTCGTGCGGAACCGCGAAGGCATCGCCATTGAAAAGAGCCCGGACGCTCTCGATGAGGTGCAGCACGCGGCCGAACGCGAACTCGCGATCCGTAATTTGGACCGCGAATCCAACCTGCTTCGGAATGTGCGCGCCGCTTTGCGCCGCATCGACGAAGGGGCCTTCGGAGTGTGTCTGCACTGCGAGGAAGACATCAGCCCCAAACGGCTTGCAGCCGTGCCGTGGGCGCCGTTTTGCATCCAGTGTCAGGAATCCGCCGATCGCCATCGCGCGATGGCTGGTGATGACGCGGAAGAGTTTGACGAATTGCTGGTCAACGCGGCCTAAGGACAACTTCTCCTCTTCTCTGCCCTGGGCGCGGGGCTACACCAGGGTGTGGCATCCGCGCCCGAACTGTTTGTGGTTTGAAGTTTAGACGGCCCGGATGTAGGAAATCATGCGGCCGGCCCGCTGTTGATCCCGACGGAATGAATGAAACCGCACCGCGTCGCAACGCGTGCAGCCTCCGAGGACGTCGATATTGGCTTCTGGAACCCCGGTTTCCATTAGCAACGCGCGGTTAGCCGCCGCCAAATCAATATTGCCGCGCCCGTCTAGCCCGAACCTTCGCGCCACTTCTTCACCCACCTCAAAGCAGCAACGGCCGATTCCCGGACCGATCGCGGCATAAATATCCTCGGTGACCGAACCCATCGCTGCCATCGCGGTGATCGCAGTGCGCACAATGCCAGCAGTAGTGCCGCGCCAGCCGGCGTGCACCGCCGCAACGATACGCGTCCGCGAGTCCGCCAGCAGAATAGGGTAGCAATCCGCCGTTCTCACTGAAACCGCCAGGCTGCTCTGCGCGGTCACCAGCGCATCGCCTTCACCGACGCAGCCAGGCAACGAGGCATCCAGCACAATGGCGGAATGAATCTGCTTTAGGCTCGCCATCTGATCCTGTGTGACGGGGGCGTGCCGGGTGCCGAAACCGTGTTCCAGCCAATCAAATCGCGCGAGCAAAGCCGAACGCAGGATCACGCGATATTGACCAATTGCTGAGAGATCATGACCTGCTTCTTAAAATCCGCCAGCATGGATTCCTCCAGGCGAACTTCCGTGGGGCGCTTCACCAGAGTGCTGCCCTGATCAATTTTGTCCTGCAACTTTAGCAGTGCATAGAAAAGATTTTCCGGCCGCGGCGGGCAGCCGAGAACATATACGTCCACGGGAACGATTTTATCCACGCCTTGCAAGACGGAGTAGGTGTTAAACGGTCCACCCACGCTGGAGCACGCGCCCATGGAAATCACCCATTTGGGTTCCGGCATCTGATCGTAAAGGCGCCGCAAGACTGGCGCCATTTTGAGCGTGACCGTTCCTGCAACGATCATCAGGTCGCTCTGGCGCGGGCTGGGCCGGAACACTTCGGCTCCAAATCGTGCAATATCAAAGCGTGATGCCGTCGAGGCGATCATTTCAACCGCGCAACATGCCAGTCCGAACGAGAGCGGCCATAGGGACGATTTTTTGGCCCAGTTGAAGACATAGTCCACCGAGGTAGTGATGACGTTGCGCTCGAATTGATTTTGCAAGAAAGGCATCGCTACTATTCAGTGTAACGCGGGAGTCAGGCAGGGGACCGCACGGTTGCGCCGCCGGGAGCCACACCCTTCGATACTCTGAGGTTTCTGATGGAACAAAACGAATTGCGGCCCGTGGACATGACGGGAGTATTCGGCTCGCGTGCGGTTGCCTCGCAGGCTCTGAGCGGGAAGAGAGGGTCAGCAAGGGCACGCCAGGCGGTTGGCGGATCGCCAATCTACGTCGAGGCCTGATGAGAAAATCGCTAGACGCTTGCGGGCTGCGAGAATAGTCCTGCCAATTTCGCGCAGGTGGGCCCGAGCTTGTTTTCCCGAAGCTCATCCACCGCAGTCGCAACGGGCACACCAACACGGTGGAGAACCGCTTTTCTAACGCCTTGAACGCCCCGGACTTCCAATGTTGAATATTCCAGTGTGCTGCTCGTTGATGGCACCACAAGAAATGCTCGCGACGCTGACGAAGCGCTTCCGAAGGCTTGAGCGTACAAAAAACATTGATAGATATCCGCGTTGTCCAGCTTGCCCAGTTTGTATTTCGCGTCTATCACTATGTTTCCACTCGACCCCGTCAGTACGAAATCGGGGATGACCGCACTGTAGGGGCGGTTACGATCGGTGTCCCAGAGGATAGATCGAGTCTTCAGCTGGTACTGTACTCGATAAGCCGCTCCGACGCTGAATTCGATCAGCTTTCTTACGAAGCGCTCAAAGACCACGTTCATGTCGATCAGAAATACATTACTTCGAACAGAACCACTCACAAGCAGGTCAGCAACGCCCATGGCGTCCAAAATCAGCCAGCATAGTTCGTGCGCACCGGCATAGTGCGAGTTTAGGCGGTGATAGACGAGGCGAGTTCGAAGTTCTCGCGGGTCAATCTTGTCGCTCTCGCAGATCGAAGCGAACTGTTCATGAAGACTCAGGACACGCCTCCGCAAAGAACCGTCACGAACTAGTGCCCGGCACGCGCCAAGCGCAAACGCTACGAGGCGGTTCTCATCAATGTCGCTATCGTGGTCGTCAAACCGGCATTCCAAAAGATCGAATTGACCGAAGCGTCTTTGCCACTGCCGGTCGGCCAGGAAGCGACCACGAACGACGTGAAGCGCCTCTTCTCGCTCGATGTAATCGTGGAGCACACCTCCAGCAAGAATACGCTCGGATTCTCGAACGAGCAGCAGTAACAACAGATCGAGCAGATCCGATACTCGTTCGGCCTGCAGCGTCCGAACCGCCTCGTTCTGCCAAGCCGCTTTTATCCCCCCAGTGAGGGCAAGCATCTGCACCAAGCGAGTGTTGCCGTCCTTCAACTTTGGAACAACTCGGAGGTCAAATCTCTCGAAGCTTATGAGGCCCACCCAGGATTGCGAACGAATTCGGAAACCGGTCGTGAGCTCCTCGACAACCAGTCTCCCAGCCGTAGAGAGCTGTTCGGCGAGATGGCGATCACTAGGGGTAAGGATTGCTGGGATAAGCCGTTCTTCCCATTCACTCAGCTCAACGACACATTTTGCGACCGCCACAGTCACGCTGTCTTATCCCCATCTACCAGCTGTATCAATGCGGCAATCAGCTCGGTCGGGTCGTTCAAGACGGCGTCATTTAACCGTTGAGCGTCTGCGTCAACAAGTTTTGAACCAAGATAATCAGTGAGTAAACGATAATCCTCATAGCAATACTCTTGAAGCACCGGAAGAATCTCTTGGCGGAACCTCTGCGCGAACTGATCCGGGTCTGTCACTGGCTGGCCGCCATCGAGAAAATAGGAATGCCCCAGTTGCTTTTCTCTCCCGACGTGTTTTGAGATCCGGGCATTGAGTGTCTCCATCAACTCATCCAATGCGAGCCCGCCTACTGCCGCTCCTTGCAGCTTCTGTGAATCAGGCATCAATTCAAGAAACGCGAACCGGCGTCTGAGCGCTGCATCCAGCAAACGGATGCTTCGGTCGGCGGTGTTCATCGTCGCCAGAATATAAACATTCGGCGGTACGACAAACGATTGCTTGCTCTGCGGAAGAACCACCGGCAGGCCCCTCTTATCGCGTTCCAGAACCGTAATCAACTCTCCAAATACCTTTGACACGTTCGCCCGATTAATCTCGTCGATTATGAGGAGGTATCTCTGGTTCGGCCTGCTCTCCGCCGTCCGGCAAAGACGCTTAAAGAGCCCGTCGTCGAGCTTCAGTCCGACTCGGCCCTCGCCCGCGTCGAATGGCCGAAGTCCTTCGACGAAGTCTTCGTAAGAGTACGAAGGATGGAAAGTTGTCCACGTCAGCGCACCAAGACTATCTTCCGTTAGAACCCTCGCGCTTTCAGGGTCTTTGTCGCCGATCATGTCGGCGAGATCATCCACCTCTTCCGGCGTTAGAGCAAAGAGCGTCCCTTGATTGTTGAAGCGCAGAGGCTCTGAGTTCTTCAGCACTGGGCGCTCTAATAGTTGCTCATACGTGGGACCATTGCTCAACTTCCGGATTGGAACGATTTCGAAGCCAGGGGCATCGCCGGACATTTGAGCTGCGTTCTTGCTGACCTTTGCAATGGCCATGATGCGTCTATCCGGCGTTGCCTGATACCCGACGACGAGATCTCCAGGGCGAATGAGCGAATAGTGCTTCTGCATGCGGCCCCGTCGAAAGACCTCGCTTCCGTTGCTAAAGAGAACGTCCCACTTCCATTCCTTCGGATTCGCGACGACCCACCATACTCGTCGAGAACTTACAGTCGTAGTGAGCAGTCGCTCTGCTGCCCTAAATAGCTCATGGCTGGCAAGGACAGCATTTGCATCCTCGCTGGTATCCTTTAGCATCCACCAGACAGCAAAACGGCGTGCAATATACGTCTTTCCAGTTCCGGGTGGGCCATAAAGAATTAACTGGCCCTTGCGCCCAAGTGCATTGGCTATGGCACTGTGCACCGGATCTGCAACGCCGGACGGCGGAGCGATCCCACCCGGCGCTTTCTTACCCGGCTTCGTAAGAATCGATTCGTAGAGCTCTGCTGGAACGTTCGCCACGGTAACTAACGCCCAGCGCTTTTGGGGTTCAATGTCTTGAGCATACGAGAGGTCCCATTTCACCCGGACGGTATGACGGAATTCAGTTAGACCAGCGTTCCACTCGTAACCAGGACTGACTACTTCGCCTATGGCGAGAACCCGCGAGATGCCCTTGTTTGCTACGACAATGTCGCCCTCTTCGAGCTCGGCCAGTTGCCATACCTCGTTACCCTTTTTCTTGATCGTTGGTGCGTGGCTTCTATACAGTTCGCTAAACTGTCTTCCAAATTCCTCTTCAAATTCTTCCTTCCCGGCGAAACGACGCAAATCCCCAACCTCGTCCCAGCCAACTCGAATGTATCCGCGCTCAAGGCATTCCGCCCAATATTTCGCGCCTTCGCCGGGCGCTATTTTTACAACTCTTCTGGTTTCCCTTGGGTCGGCCCACCAGTAGAGGAAGCGCTCAATCTCATTGGTCGTCCAACCCTTGAAATCCGGAATCGAGAGAACCGTCGTAGTGAGTGCTCTGTTCAGCGTAATTCGCTCGGCCGCTTCCAACTCCGGGGTGAATGCCTCGAGCTTCTTGAGAAAATGCAGGACATGTTCCCGTGCCGCTACAGGCATTACATGCTCCGGGAAGTAAATATGAAGCGTCTTCACTTTCAGAGCTGGACCCGCGCCGATTGGTTTTAGCTCGTCGATGGCCGCCCACTCGCCTGCTTCGGCAAGCTCGAGCGCACGGACAAAGGAACCTCGAACTTCCTCCCAAGCCTGCTCTACGGACCCATATGTGGGCTCAAAATACCAACCCTCGCCTGTCCTCCTTTTGTAGATAAGTAGCTTCTTTGCACTTCCGCCAGCGATGCTGCCGAGGTGCTGAGACTGGTATTCTACCCAGGCGCAGAAAGTGCTTTCGCTTCCGTCTTGGCCGAGCGCGTACTTTTCGATTGGCATCGTGGGCCAGTCGCTGCGCGGGAACCGACCAAGGATCTCTTTACGTTCGTTCTCGCCGAGGGCGATGTATTCTCGATCAGTTTCGCGATTGTACGAGGCAAGCGCGTCCGCGAAGTTGAGGATTCTACTCATTTGCATTTGCTCTCTATGCCTAACATAAAGGTTCTAATATACAGCGTAGCGCCCTGGGTCGATCTGCTAGCATAGGAAGTTGTCAGGCTCCGGGCTTCGTGCAACGGGCGGCTGCAAACCCCGCCAGGTCCGGAAGGAAGCAACGGTAGTGGTTTAACCCGTGTGCCGCGGATTACCCGGGGTCTGGCATGTTCACTCAGCGACCCCACCATGTACCAGGTTATCGCCCGCAAATACCGTCCCCAGGCATTTGAGGAGCTGATCAGCCAGGAACACGTCAAGACCACGCTTGAAAACGCCATCGCGCAGCGCCGCATTGCGCACGGCTACATCTTTTCAGGACAGCGCGGAACCGGCAAAACCACGGTCGCGCGGATCATGGCGCGATGTTTGAATTGCGAGCAGGGTCCGACGGCCCATCCGTGCGGCGTGTGCGCCAGCTGCAAGGAAATTACGGCGGGAGGCGCAATCGACGTGATTGAGATCGACGCCGCATCCAACCGCGGCATCAATGAAATGCGGGAGCTGCGCGAAAGCGTACGCTTCCGGCCGGCGCGGGACCGCTACAAGATATTTATCGTCGATGAGGCGCATCAAATCACCAGCGAAGCCTTCAACGCGCTGCTCAAGACGCTGGAAGAGCCGCCCGAATGGGTGGTTTTTATTTTGTGCACCACCGAATCGCACAAGATTCCAACCACCATTCAATCGCGCTGTCAGCAGTTCAGTTTTCGGTCTGTTGATTTCGCATCTTTAGCCGCGCGTATGGAATGGATCGCCAAGCAAGAAGGAATCACTGCCGACGCCGAGGTGCTGAGCGTGCTGGCGCTGGCCGGCGAGGGCAGTGTCCGGGATTCGCTTTCGGCCCTGGATCAGGCGATCGCCTGTTGCGGTACTACTCTCGAAGCTTCCCAGGTACGCACTTTGCTCGGGATGTTCGCGCTGGAATCGCTGGATCAGGTTGCGCAAGCCTTGACGGCGGGCGACGTGCGGAAAATGTTCGACATTGCCGCAGAGCTTGAATCCAACGGCCGCAGCCTGCAACATTTCGCACGGGAACTGGCGCGGTATTTCCGTAATTTGCTCGTAGTGAAAATAGCGGGATCGTCCACGCGGCTGGTGGCGGCTTCTCCCGCTGAGCAGGAGAAGCTCGCCGGTACAGCCGGGCGGTTTAGTGAAGAGGATTTGACGCGTTATCTTCAATTGACGCTCGAATTGTTCAGTGCCTTGCAGGTTTCCCTGCAACCCCGCCTGCATTTGGAGATGGGGCTGCTTCGAATGGTGCATGCGAGCCGGTTGCAGCCGATTGAAGAAGCGCTAGCGGGCTTGACCGCTCCCGCGTCCGGATTGCGCGCGCCGAGCAGGCCCATAGGCCAGGTCCAGGCAGGTTATGTGCCCTCGGCCGAGGTGCGATCCATTCCACCGGCGACTGCGGCGAATGCGCCTCCACCTCCAGAATCCGGCGATTTCCGTTCGCGGCTTTTTTCGGCGCTAGCGCAAGGCAAGCTCACGCACTTGGCCGACGCACTGGAGCATTCTAGCGTAGCGGAAACACCAGGCGAACTGATTTTCACCACACCGAAGATGTATCTGATGTTTCTCAAGCAACCCGAATTTGAGGCAGCCGCAAAGCGGGTGGCCGGACGCCCGGTCCGGGTGACCGTCAAAATAGGGGAGGCCGCTCCGCAGCCGGGAATTGTGACTCCGGTTTCCGGCGATGATGCCGCAACGCGCGCGATGGCGCATCCCGAAGTTCAGCGCTTCCAGGAAATGTTCCCGGGCAGCCAGGTGCGAACGGTCAGGAATCTGAAGGACACTTAACTTATGAAGATGCCCGGAAACATGCAGTCCATGATGGCGCAGGCCCAAAAGATGCAGCAGAAGATGCAGGAGGAGATCGCGCTGATCCGCGTGGAAGGCTCCGCAGGCGGCGGCATGGTAACCGTCAAGATGGATGGCCACAAGAACGTCACTGGCGTCAAGATCGAAGCCGAAGTCACCAGTGATGTGGAGATGCTGCAAGATCTAGTGCTGGCCGCTTTTCACGACGCTACTCATAAAGTGGACGAGGAAACAAAACAGAAAATGAGCGGGATGCTGGGCGGGCTCGGTCTGCCTCCGGGAATGTTCTAACGGGGGCGGGCGAGGGCGTCAGTCCATTTCCATGCCAGACTTTGCCGCACCACTGCAACGATTGATCGATGAGTTCCGCCGCTTGCCTGGAGTCGGGCAGAAATCCGCCCAACGGCTTGCGTTCCATGTTTTGCGCACATCGCGAGAAGACGCCGCACGCCTGGCGGATGCACTTCTGGATGTCAAGGATCACCTGGGTCTGTGCGGGGAGTGCAATAACATCAGCGACGGCGATCTCTGCCCCTATTGTCGCGATGCGCAGCGCGACCGCGCGCAGATATGCGTCGTTGAGGAATCGCACAGCATCATGCCCATCGAAACTACGCGCACCTTCAATGGCCTGTACCACGTGCTGAACGGATCCATTTCCCCCCTGCGCGGTATTGGTCCGGAGCAGCTCAAGATCAAGGGATTACTGGACCGCATCGCACGCGGAGAGGCTAAAGAGATCATCCTCGCCACCAACCCGAACGTGGAGGGCGAAGCCACCGCGGTCTATCTGTCGCGCCTGCTGAAGCCGCTGGGCCTGCGTGTTACACGCATCGCCATGGGCATACCCGTAGGCAGCGATCTGGAATTTTCCGACGAAGTGACCATTTCCAAATCTCTGGAGAACCGGCGGGAAATGTAGGTTAGCCCGCGAGCTATTGCATGACTGGAAACGCGCCAGTTTCGCAAACTCCATCCGTGGTTAGTCCACCGATTTGAATCTCAGCGATTCGGTTGGAAGGGTAGCGGCCTTGAAGCGTCACCTTCAGGTAATTTTCACTCAGTGCTTGTCCGCTCTCCAGCGTGACGACACTCAGCGTCTTGCCGACTGCGGACTTGCGGAACTCCAGATTCTTGCGCGCACTCAGTTCCCGCAGAATTCGCGTGCGTTCGCGGCGCACCGGCATTGGAATTTGCGCCGCCGATTCCGCGGCAGGCGTCCCTGGGCGTTCGGAATAAGTGAACACATGCAGGTAGGTGAAGGGCAGGCTTTCGATGAAGGTCCGGCTCTCTTGAAATTCGGCCTCCATCTCGCCGGGAAACCCGGTCATCACGTCCGCGCCGACGGCACAATCCGGCATCAACATACGCGCCTGGGCGATGCGATCGGCGTAATGCCTCGGACGATACTTCCGGTGCATACGTCCCAACACCGCATCGGAACCGGATTGCAGAGGTGCATGCACGTGTTTCGCAATGCGCGGTGAAGCGGCCATGAGCTCCAGCAGATCGTCGGAGAGATCCATTGGCTCTATGGAGCTCAACCGCAGACGCTCGACCGGTGTTTCATCCAACAAGCGCCGGATTAGACCCGCGAGCCGCGGCTTTGCATGCTGTGACGCTCCGGAAAACTCGCGCCCCCAGCGTCCAAGATTGATGCCGCTCAGAACTACTTCGCGATACTTTGAGGCGAGCGTCGTGACTTGTTCCACTACGCGATCCGGTGGAGCGCTGCGGCTTCGGCCGCGAACGAAGGGGATGATGCAAAACGAACAGCGGTTATTACAGCCATCCTGAATTTTGAGGTTGGGTCGCGTCCGATCACCTGCGGCGTCTTCCACTGGCGCCGACAGGAAGTCTGTCTGCGCGAAAATATCGCCGATTTCAATTTGTCCGTGGTAGTGAGGCTCGGCAACCAGATCCGCAAGGCGTGCTTTGTGCGAGTTGCCCACCACCAGACTAACGCCTTCCAGGTTCGCGATCTCCTCCGGTGCGCGCTGCGCGTAGCAGCCCGTGACCACGATACGCGCCCCTGGCGTCTCACGCCGAACCCGGCGAATGACTTGCTTCACTTCGTCGTCCGCGGTAGCGGTCACTGTACAAGTATTGAGGACGACCAGCTCGGCGCCCGACGGATCATCCGCCGCCCGAAGACCCTTCGCTAAGAGTCCAGCTTCGATGGCAGCGCCATCGGCCTGTGACGCCCTGCATCCGAAATTTCTGACGACAAACCGTTCCACCCTCTAAATCTTCGCACGGTCCTTGTTCGAACAGTCCGAACCCACTACCGGAAGATCTTGATCAGCCCGCCCAGCGGGTCGAAGAAATCGTCTACCACGCGCTCCTTTAGCGGAATGATTGCGTTATCGGTGATCTTGATTTCTTCCGGACAGACCTTGGTGCAGCATTTCGTGATGTTGCAGTAACCGATGCCAAGATCTTCTTTGATCGCTTTCACGCGATCGCCGGAATCGATGGGATTCATTTCCAGATTCGCAGCATAGACGAAAAAGCGCGGACCGGCGAACTCATCGTGCAGGTGGTGGTCCCGCAGCACGTGGCAGACGTCCTGGCAAAGGAAGCATTCGATGCACTTACGGAATTCCTGTGGCCGGTCAACGTCAGCCTGCTTAACGCGCCAAGTGCCATCGGCGGCATCGGCCGCACGCGGCGTGAATTTCTGAATCTTCTTCTTGACGGCGAAATTCCAGCTAACGTCTGTCACCAGATCCTTCACGTGCGGGAAGGTCTGCATGGGTTCGACGGTGACAGGCTCGGTAAGATCTAGCGTGTTGAGCCGTGTCATGCACATGAGCCTGGGCTTGCCGTTGATTTCAGCCGAGCACGATCCGCACTTGCCCGCTTTACAATTCCAACGCACGGCCAAGTCGTTTGCGTCCGACGCTTGGATACCGTGAACGGCGTCGAGCACCACCATTCCGCTCGTGATCGGAGTGGTGTAGTTAACGAACTTACCTTCGCCGCGGCTGCCACGCCATATGCGGAAAGTTGCCTGCTCCGCCATTAGAGGTTCTCCTGGACGATTTGCTTCATCTCTTCCGTCATTGGAACGACGGGGACCCGTTCCAGTTTGGGGTGGCCGTCGGCGCCCCTGACGATCCGCAAGTTGAACTTGCCCCATTCCTCACTCTTCGCTGGGTAATCGTCGCGGAAGTGCCCTCCCCGGCTTTCCTTACGCTCGATGCCGGCGAGCGCGATCATCTCGGATATGGCAAGCATGTTTTCCAAATCGAGCGCGGTGTGCCATCCCGTGTTGTATTCGATGTTGCCCGTGATACCGGCCCGGGCGGCACGCTCACGCAGTTTCGCGATTTTGTCGAGCGCCTCTGCCATTTCGTTTTCTACACGGACGATGCCCACCAGATTCTGCATAATGTCCTGAAGTTCGCTTTGTATCGTGAATGGATTTTCACCGGCAGCGCCACGTTCGAAGGGCGCCAGGGCATCCTTCCCTGCAGTTTCAATCTCCGACTGATTCACGCTACCCGTGGCTTGGACCTTCGCGAATTTGGCGGCATACTCGCCGGCAAGTTTGCCAAATACCAGCAGATCGGAGAGCGAGTTCCCTCCCAGCCGATTAGCCCCGTGCAGGCCAGCGGCGCATTCCCCCGCGGCGAACAAGCCCTCTACGGCAGTCATCTGCGTATCTGCATCTA
This sequence comes from uncultured Acidobacteriota bacterium, assembly GCA_902826605.1. GTDB lineage: Bacteria > Acidobacteriota > Terriglobia > Bryobacterales > Bryobacteraceae > Palsa-187. Next base: position 163,660 of record CADEFM010000002.1, on the reverse strand, counting down.
CCTGAATGCCGCCCATGATGTAATGCGTGGTGGGGCCCACTTCCATGGGCTCCTTGGTAATATCCAAATCGGCCAGCTGTTTGAACTGGTGGTACATGCTGGGCAGCTTTTTCTTGATGTGCTCGACTGAATTGGGGAGCTTTTCTTTGATCCAGGAAATATCCAGGAAGACCCCGCCATGCGGACTTCCCCGCCCTGCTTTCACTTCGCGATTGATACAGCGGGCCACGTGATCGCGAGTCAACAATTCCGGTGGACGGCGGCTGCTCTTATCGCCTTGCGTGTAACGCCAGCCTTCTTCCGGGTTGTCGGCAGTAGAGCTGCGGTAATTTTCCGGAATGTCGTCGAACATGAACCGCTTGCCCTGATTATTCTTGAGCACGCCGCCTTCGCCTCGTACGCCCTCGGTGACCAGTATGCCCTTGACCGAGGGAGGCCACACCATGCCAGTAGGATGGAACTGAACGAATTCCATATCGAGCAGCGCCGCCCCTGCGTTGTAGGCCAGCGCCTGGCCATCCGCCGTGTATTCCCAGCTATTCGATGTGACCTTAAAGGATCGGCCGACACCGCCGGTTGCGAGCACCACGGCCTTCGCATGGAATACCTTGAAGCGGCCGCGTTCTCGATCGTATGCGAACGCTCCCGCCACGCGATTCCCATCGATGAACAGTTTGACGACAGTGTGCTCGGCATACACATCCATGCCTTGATGAATACCGTGGTCCTGAAGCGTGCGGATCATTTCGAGACCGGTGCGGTCGCCCACGTGCGCCAGCCGGGGATAGCGGTGCCCTCCGAAGTTGCGCTGCAGAATGCGACCGTCCTTGGTGCGGTCGAAGATCGCGCCCCACGCTTCCAGTTCCCTCACGCGGGCGGGCGCTTCTTTGGCGTGCAATTCGGCCATGCGAGGATTATTCAAATATTGGCCCCCGCGCATGGTATCGGCGAAGTGGACGCGCCAATTGTCGCGATCATCTACGTGCCCCATCGCAGCCGCCATTCCGCCTTCCGCCATTACAGTGTGAGCCTTGCCCAGTAGGGATTTGGTGACCACAGCGGTTCTGCAGCCAGCGGCTGAAGCCTCAATAGCCGCGCGCAAGCCCGCGCCACCCGCGCCTATCACTAACACGTCGTAAGTGTGAACCGGATAATCCGCCATGATTAGAGAATTCTCCAATCGGTCCAGACGCCCATGGCGCACATCCGCACATATAAGTCCGCGAAACCGACAAAGAACATACTGATCCAAGCCCACTTCATGTGATTGCGATTCAGGCAGGAGACGCAATCATACGCCGCCTTGCGGGCCGGTGAGGCCGAAATCACGTCCTTGATGCCGCCAATCAGGTGGCGGAAAGAGTGGCAGCCAAAGGTGTACATGCCGAGGAGGATTGGATTGAGGATGAGAACCAGCGATCCCACACCTATACCGAAATGCTTCTGGCCGTCGGCTCCGGTGAACCACAGCGCACGGTATCCGTCATAGAGCAGAATGAAAACGAAAATAATAGCGAAGTACAAAAAGTAACGGTGGATGTTCTGAAAAACCAGTGGGAACTTCTTTTCCCCTCGGTATGCGTTGCGAGGTTCGCCGACGGAGCAGGAAATTGGATCCGCCCAAAACGCTTTATAGTACGCGCCGCGATAGTAGTAGCACGTGAATCGAAAGCCTCCAGGGAACGGAAGTATTAGCATCGCGGCTGAGAACGGCAGGAACGCGGGCCACCACGAAGGCGCGGTTTCCGTAAGGAGAGGCGAATACATCGGCGAAAGGTAATCCGCACCGCCTCCGGTGTAAAGATAGTTGTTGCCTGCCATCCCAGCCCAGGTTGCGTACACGACGAAGCTCATGTACCCAAGAAAAACGACGAGCGGCTCCACCCACCAGTTATCTTTGCGGCTGGTTACGCCGAACCCCCGCTTGGTAAGCGGGACATCGATAGAGGACATTCTGTTGCTGGGCTCCTGCTGAGATTCGAAAATGTGGGAGTTATTCTTGAGGATAGCGTTCCGGAGGCCGGACTATCAAGCAGAGGCCGTGCAAGATGGCCCTGCCGCCCTTCAGGTCCGTTGAGTGTGATGATGTAAGGTGGTGAGCACATCAAGTCCCAACATTGCCATCATCGGCGCGGGCCGCCTGGGCACGGCGTTGGGCCGCCTTCTGCGCGAGAATGGCGCGCCGTTGGCAGCAATCGCCAGCCGTTCCCCGGATAACGCCCGTTGCGCCGCGGAATTTGTTGGCCAGGTCCAGGCAATCTCCATCGATCAAGTGCCCCACTACGCGACCCACCTGCTCATCGCTGTGTCGGACGGAGCCATCGCCACCGTCGCCGCACAATTGCACCGTGCCGGCTTCCAGGATGGAATTGCGCTTCACACCTCTGGAAGCCGGGGGCCGAGCGAATTAGACGCGCTAAGAACTGCGGGTGTCGCGACAGGAGCCATCCATCCTTTGCAGACGGTTCCTAGTGCGCAGCAAGGCATGACCGCGTTGCCGGGCTCATATTTCGCCACGTGCGGTGAGGAGCGCGCGGTCGCGTGGGCTCATGAGATCATCACAGTCTTGCACGGCCACCCCTTGCGTATTCCAGCCGAACGCTGGGGGTTGTATCACTCAGCAGCGGTATTCGCATCAAACTATCTGATCAGCTCAATCGACGCCGCACTCGAAGCGATGGAAGCCGCAGGCGTCACGCGTAGTGACGCACTCGCGGCGCTGTCGCCATTGTGTCAGGCCGCGGTCGCAAATACTCTAACCCTAGGACCGGACGCCGCGCTCACAGGCCCTATCTCGCGCGGTGACGCGCAGACCGTCCGCCGCAATCGCGAAGGATTGCGCGCCATCAGCAAAGAATCACAGGATGCATACTGCGCCGCGGGGCTTCGAACTTTGCCAATCGCGCGGCGGCGCGGATTGCCCGAGCCGTTGCTTGCTGAACTCGAACTCGCATTGACCGAAACATGACAAACACTAAACCGCTGCGGGCGCCTGACCTGCCCGCGATGAAAAGCCGCGGCGAGAAGATCGTGATGCTCACCGCATATGACGCCACTATGGCGCACCTGCTGGATCAGGCAGGCGCCGACGTTCTGCTGGTGGGGGATTCGCTTGGAATGGTGATCTTGGGCGGCGCAGACACGCTGGAAGTCACTATGGACGACATGATCCGGCATACACGAGCCGTGCAGCGCGGCACTCGCCGCGCCCTGGTAGTTGCGGATATGCCCTTCATGAGCTATCAGGCCAGCATGGAGGACGCCATTCGCAACGCAGGGCGTCTCTTGCAGGAAGGTGGCGCGATGGCGGTCAAACTCGAGGGTGGAGCACCCATGATCGCGACCATCGAGCGTCTGGTGTCGCTGGGTATTCCGGTAGTCGGCCACCTGGGGTTGACGCCGCAATCGGTGCACCGCATGGGCGGATTCAAGCGCCAGGCGACTACGGTCGAAGCCGGGCGGCAATTGCTCGAAGACGCCGTCGCCATCGAGCGGGCTGGAGCGTTCGCCATTGTGCTGGAATGCATTCCGGCTGAATTGGCGCGAGAGGCGTCCGCAAGACTTCATATCCCGGTCATCGGAATTGGCTCCGGTGCGGATTGCGACGGTCAGGTTCTGGTGAGCTACGATCTACTGGGCCTGACCAGTAGCGCCCCGCCTTTCGCGAAGCGCAAGGCGAACCTGGACCAAATTGTCGTCGAAGCAGTCAGAAAATTCGCCGAAGAGGTAAGGGCGGCAGGCTCGGCATGACGCCGGAGTTGATCACGTCCATTGCAGCTTTACGCGCACGCCTCCTGCCGATCCGGCGCAGCGGCCAGACCATCGGCTTGGTACCGACGATGGGCGCGCTGCATCTGGGCCATCGCCGTTTGATCGAGGGCGCGCGGCGTGACAACGACGCTGTGGTGGTAACTATCTTCGTCAATCCCACGCAATTCGATCGGAAAGACGATCTGGAACGTTACCCGCGCACTCTCACGGATGACATGGCGGTGTGCGGCGAGCAGCACGTTGATTTTGTTTTCGCCCCGGACTCCGCGGAGATGTACCCAAGTGAGCAACTTACATGGGTGGACGTCCCTGCGCTTACCGAGCATCTGTGCGGGCCCTCTCGTCCGGGTCATTTTCGCGGAGTGGCTACCGTGGTGATGAAGCTCTTTCAGATCGCTCAAGCGGACCGTGCCTACTTTGGAGAAAAAGACGCACAACAACTCGCTGTAATTCGCCGCATGGTGCGCGATCTCAACATGTCCATCGAAATCGTCGCGATTCCCACCGTGCGGGAATCCGATGGCCTGGCTTTGAGTTCGCGCAATCAGCGCCTCACGGCAGCGGAACGAAACATAGCCGTCACGCTCTCGCAAGCGCTGTTTACGGCAGGAAAAGCCGTGCAGAATGGCGAGCGCTCAGCGGGAACTATTCGGACTAGTGTCCTGCCGATCTTCCACACCCACCCTGAAGTCCGTCTGGAGTACTTTTCCATCGTCGATGTCGAGACCCTCACGCCAGTTGAGACGATCGCGACACCCGTGCTGATCGCCGGAGCGATGTATGTGGGAACAACGAGACTCATCGACAATGTTTTGGCTGCTCCCCCGAGCGGCTGAAGAACTAGGTTTTGTCCCAGTCCACCGGCTCAACTTTGCCGATGATGAACAGGTACGCGCACGCTCCTACCAATGCCAGGATGGCCGGCGACGCGAAGGCCCAGAAGAAACCGCCCGTCTTTTCCACAATGAACCCTGTGAAGATGGGCGCGACGATCCCGGAGACGCTTGCGATGGTATTCTTGAGCCCTCCCCATCGGCCGATGGCTTCCGCACCGGCGAGGGTCTGAGTGATCGCCCACTGATTCGAACCGAAAATCCCCAGCGCCGCGAAGCTCCCGACAATCAATGCGAGCGAAGTGCTCAAATCGTCCACCACCGTAGCGCCTACGATCATGCTGGATAGCAGCATGCCCGTGACCACGAAGGTCTTGCGCACCAGAGTGGGAGAACCGCCGCGTTTAATCCAGTAATCCGACAACCACCCGCACGCAGTCGTTGTAACCGCCGCCGCGATGTAGGGCAATGTGCCCAGCACGCTGAGCTCGCGCATACTCACGTGCCTTTCGCGAACCAAGTAGGATGGCAGCCAAGTCAGAATGAAGTACGACGGATAGGTATAGCAGGAACTTCCCAGGAAGGTACCCCATGCATCGCGCCTCCGCAAGATCGCCGCGAAGCTCGGACCTTTTCGGCCCAAAACCCGTGGAGCGTTCGTGTTCGCCGGCTTTGGAGCGAAAAACATCCACGGGATCAGCCATAGCAGACTGGCAATCCCAAGCGCCCAGAACATCGGCCGCCAGCCCAGGGTAGCCACGAGCATTCCGCTCGCAAAAGTCCCGATAGCAGGGCCCACGCGGACTCCCGCTTCAATCAGTGAACTGGGCAAACCCCTTTGAGACGGAGGAAAGTTGGACGCGATCATCTTCGCATAAGCCGGCTGCGAAACCGTTTCGCCCGCGCCCAGCAATAAGCGAAAGGCCATCAGCGAGCCCACGCCCCCCGCGAATCCACATAGCAACGTGGCGATGGACCAGACCAGGTAGCCGCCCGCAAATACGATCGCTACAGGGTAGCGATCCACCAGCCAGCCGGCCACGATCATCAGTGCCGTATAGGACCAGAAGAATGCCGAGAGCAGCGTGCCCAACTGTACCGGCGAAAGGGACAATTCCGACGACAGCACCGGTGCGGCCACTGACAAACTTCCACGATCCACATAGTTGATGGACGCGGAGATGAACAACAAGCCCATCATGACCCACTTGGCATTGTTGGTCATAGCCACAGTGCGCGGTGCGTCGCTCGCGGGAGTCATGCCTACCGGCGTCATTTCAGGACCTCGTTTGAGAGTACACCAGCACGGCTAGGCAAACGTTGCCGGCTGGTCCACTAGGCGGATTTCAATTCGGTCCACAGCCGGTCCCGCAATTTCTGCGATGCCACGGGTTGCGGCTCCAGCCATTCCGCCCGTGCTAGGACGTCGGCCGGGGGATAGAGTACTGCATCATCGCGAACTTGTGCAGGCAACAATCGCTGCGCGCCCGCGTTCGCGGTGGCAGTTCGGGTGGCCGCGACGATGGATGCAGCCACGGCGGGACGCAGCAGATAGTCGATCCATTGGTGCGCCAACTCCACGCGGCGGCTTTCACGAAGGATCGCCACATTGTCCGCGAAACGCGCAAAACCATCGGCCGGAAGCACGAACGCAAGGTGGCCCGGCGCCGCAGCCATCGCTTGCGCGGCAGTGGTAGTCCACGCTTGCGCCGCTACGATGTCGCCAGCCACTACTTGATCCCGCGCCTCTGCATTCAGATAAGCGCGCAACAGCGGCTTTTGCGCGAGCGCCTCCGCGTTGGCGGCGCGCAGTTGCGATGGATCACCCGAATTCAACGAAAACCCCAGTTTCCTTAGACACGCACCCAGCACTTCAGCAGGATCATCCAGCATGGTGATCTTCCCGTGCAGGCGCGGGTCCCAGAGATCCGCCCATCGAGTGGGCGCGGGCGTCATGGATTTTTGGTACAGAATGCCCGTAGCGCCGTGCATGTAGGGGATGCTCCAGCGCAATTCCGGGTCCCAGGGAGGCATCCGGAAAGCCGGATCCAGTTGGTCCAGATGCGGAATCCAGTCGTGACGCAGCGGAGCGAGCAAACCCAGCTTCAGCATGGGACCAACAAAATCCTCCGCCGGGAAGACTACGTCCCAGCCAGAGTTTCCGCTCATCACCTGGGCCAGCATTTCCTCTTCGCTCTCAAATGTGGAGTAGCGTACCTTAACGCCGAATTCCCGTTCGAAAGCGGGAACCGTCCCGGGGGCAACATAATCAGACCAGTTGTAGACGTTCAGCCGTGGCCCGCGAGTGCACGCCGCCGCAAATACCGCCCCTCCAAGGAGAAATGAACGCCGTTTCATAAGGATCGCAGCCGATGTGAGATCAAGATCAGGACACCGAGCGCAACAACCAACGTTGTGGAGACCGCGTTCAATACCGGACTCACTCCTCGCCGAGCCATGGCGTAGATGACCATCGGTAGCGTTTGGGAATCGATGCCGGCCACCAGGCTTGTGATCACGTAGTCGTCGATTGACACCGTAAACGCCAGGAGCGCAGCCGCAATAATCGCCGGCATCATGTAAGGCAGCGTCACGCGCGCGAAAGCGCTGTATTCTGTCGCACCCAAATCTCGCGCTGCTTCTTCCAGCGAAGGGTCAAACGAGCGCAGCCGGGCCAGCACCACCACGACAACGAAGGCTAATGAAAACGACACATGCGCCAGAACCACCGTATGCATTCCCAGCTGTAAGCGCAGAAACCGGAACGCCCACTGAAACAATGCGAGCAAGGAAATGCCAGTGATAATCTCCGGCATGACAAGGGAGAGATAGAGCGAACCCGAAAACCAGTTCGACTTGCGCTTCCAGACGGCATACGCGGCCATCGTTCCCAAAAGGGTAGCGGCGACCGTGGACACGCCCGCGATCACCAGACTATTCATTGCGGATTCCATCAGGTTTCCGTCGGCAAGCATCGCCTGGTACCAACGCAGTGAAAACCCGCTCCACGACGTAAATCGCCCAGCGTTTACGCTGAACACCGCCAGAATTAGCAAAGGCACGTTAAGAAACGCGAAAACCAGTAACGCGTAAAGTGCCAGGACGAGCCTCATGCTAGCTCCGCTCCGCCGCGACGCCCGGCATACAGCATCGCGGCCGCGGCCACAATCAACACGATAGATAACGCCGCCCCGAACGGCCAATCGCGCGATGCGGTGAACTGGTTTTGAATCACGTTCCCGATGAGCACTGTCTTACTGCCGCCAAGCAAGTCCGACACAAGATATGTGCCTAGGCAAGGTACAAACACTAGCAATGAAGCGGCGCGGATTCCGGGCATGCACAGCGGCACCAACATGCGCCAAAATACCGCCGTGGAGGAGGCCCCAAGATCGGCAGCGGCTTCGAGTAATACTTTGTCCTGCCGCTCCACCCGTTCGATCACGGCATAGAGTGGCAACACCGCGAATGGCAGAAAGCCATAAACCAGCCCCAGCACTACCGCGCCATTTGTGTATAGCAGGGGCAATGGCTCACCAATTACGTGGAGCCGCAGCAAAACCGTGTTTATTAGTCCGGTGTCGCGGAGCAGGAAAATCCAGGCATAAATGCGAATAAGGAAACTGGTCCAGAACGGCAAAATCACGAGCGCGAGGCAGAGATTTGGCCTGCGGGATCGCGCGATAAAGAGCGCCAGAGGAAATCCCAGGGCCACACACAGCGCCGTCGCGATGCCCGCCACCGCGAATGAACGCAGGAAAATGCCCGCATAGAGTGGCGTGAATAAACGCGCGTAGTTCTCGGGTGTCACCGGCAATTCCACGCCGCCATAGGCTCCCCGGCTAAGCATGCTATAAGCGCATACAATGAGCAGCGGCGCCGCCAGGGTGAGCACCATCAAGCCGGCTCCAGGCGCAAGAAACAGCTGGCGAAGGCGCGTCACGGCGTCAGCCTCAACTCGTCCGCAGGATTCCACCAGCTCTGCACGGCTTCACCAGGCTTGTAGACGTCGCCACCTTGCGCTACTTGTGCCAGAAGAACATCTCCGCTCGCGGTCCGCAATTCGATTTGCGTTACTGGACCCAGGAATATCGCACGGCTGATTACGGCATGCACCGGCGTGTGACCGTCCGGAGGCGCCCCGCGGCAAATCTTGAGAGCCTCCGGACGGACGCCCACGCCATTACACCAGTTCATCGTTCCCAGGAACGATGCGACGAAGCGTGTCGCAGGCCGGAGGTAGAGATCCGTTGGAGCGCCTATTTGTTCAATCGCACCATGATTCATGACGGCCAGCGCATCGGAAAGAGCGAGTGCTTCTTCCTGGTCGTGCGTGACAAATAGGAATGAGATACCCGTACGTCGTTGTAAGTCTTTCAGTTCCGCGCGCACCTGTTTTCGAAGTTGCGGATCGAGCGCGGCCAGCGGCTCGTCCAGCAGCAGCAATTCGGGGGACAAGACAAGCGCGCGCGCCAAGGCCACCCGCTGCCGTTCGCCGCCGGAAAGCTCGGATGGCCTGCGCGATTCCTTTCCCGCGAGCTGTAGCTGCTCCAATACCCGCCGGACAGGCTCATCAAATGGTCCGGCTCCTCTTTGCCGCAGACCGAATTCGATATTCCCCAGCACCGTCAGGTGTGGAAAAAGGGCATAGTTCTGAAAGACGGTATTAACTTTGCGGCGGTGCGGAGGAAGCAAGTCTATTCGCTCGCCATTCAGCCATATTTCTCCGGAATCTACAGATTCAAAGCCGCCAATTGCGCGCAGCGTGGTAGTTTTGCCGCACCCGGATGGGCCCAGCAATGAAAAGAAAGTACCGCGTGGAATGGTTAAGGAAACCCGCTCAACCGCACGCTGGTTTCCGTAGCTTTTTGAAACGGAACGGAGTTCGAGGGCAGCATTCATCCGAACTCACATGATAATGGAAAGCGCCCTAGATCTGGAATGAAATCACCCGGAACACTGACGGCGAAGCGCCTGCCGGGCACGCAGCAAACGAACCCGGATGCCGGTGGACGTGATGCCGCTCTCTTTGGCAATCTCCTCAGCCGAATATCCTTCCAGAATTTGCTCCAGTAACTCGCGATCCCGGCCGGGGCAACGCTCGAGCATGCGGCCCACCTCAATCCAATCGAGGCTCATTGAATAGGAAGGATCCCAATGTTCGCCCAGCCAAACCTCAGAGTGCGCGCGGAATCGGGCGCGAAATAGATTGCGCGCGATTGCATTTACCCAATAGCCAACTAGCTCCGGTGCACGCAGTTGATCGCGATATTCCCAGCCGCGCACCCACGCCGCCTGAGCGATTTCTTCTGCGTCCTCTTTCTGCGCTCCGCGCGAAATCAGAAAGCGGCGCGTCGCACCGAATCCTGTCTGAAAAGCCTCTTCGTACTGATCCGTTCGCATTTGCGGACGGTTGAGCAATCGGTGTGCCAGTGAGGCTCGTCTTGCTTTCAACAATTTTACTCTGTGCGACGATCACGGTCCGGTAAAACTTGCCGCAGCCAGTTTTCTTTTCCGGTAAGCAGTTCAATATGCCCACCGCCACAAGTTCGCACCCACGGTGAAACCAGCTCCCACTGCGGCGAAAAGAACCAAATCGCCTTTGTGGAGTTTTCCACAGCCCAAGGCGTCATGCGTTGCCAACGGGATGGTGGCCCCCGTAGTATTGCCAAAGCGGTCAATGTTGATGATCACCTGCTCCGGCGCCATGCCTAGGCGTTCCGCCGTCGCCAAGATGATGCGCTTGTTCGCCTGATGCGGAATCAACAGTTTAACATCGGCAGGCGTGAGACCATGCCGTTCCAGTAGTGCCTTACAGGTCTCATACATCTTAGTTACCGCGAACTTGTAGACCTGTTGACCTTCTTGCTTCACGTAGTGGAGCCGCTGCGCCACTGTCTCCACGCTGGAGGGCAAGCGGCTACCGCCCGCAGGCATCTTGAGGGCATCGGCGCCGGAGCCGTCGATTTCATTTAGAAAGCCTAGAAAGCCGGGCTCGTCCGCACGTTCCACCAGCATCGCGCCGGCGGCGTCACCGAACAGAATACAGGTGTTGCGGTCCGTGTAGTCGATAATGCGCGACATGGTGTCCGCCCCAATCACCAACACTTTCTTGTGGGTTCCAGCTTTTACGAAATGGGCCGCCGTGGTAAGCCCATAAATGAATCCCGAACACGCGGCGATCAGGTCGAAACCCCAAGCGCCTTTTGCGCCAATCCGCTCCTGAACCAGGCACGCCGTCGAGGGGAAGAACATGTCCGGTGTCACGGTGCAGACGATGATGCAATCGACTTCCTTTGCATCAATGCCGCGTTGCGCCAATGCGGCCCGCGCCGCCTCTACCGCCATATCTGACGTGGCGACTTCCGGGGCGGCTATGTGACGCTCGGCAATTCCAACGCGCTGCATGATCCATTCATTGTTCGTCTCCACCATCTTCTCTAGATCGGCGTTGGTCAGCACGCGCGGCGGCACGTAGCAGCCCAGCGCGCTGATGATAGCTTCTGGCAATCGATTCTCCTTTGCTGTGAACAAAATCCGTCAACCTTATCTTGACTGTTACCGCTATGTTACATTCGGAGTGAAATGCAAGTCGAGCGCGCGCGTTGGGAGCCCTCCGCGGCAGCTACTGAACCGATACGCGAAATCTACCTTCGGACGTTCCGCCAACTGCGTCCCCGCACCCCGCTCCCGGAAGTCCGTGTGGAGTTTCGAGCCTACGCGAATGCGAACGCGCAGATCAAATTGGAGCACGGGGTACTTCTCGTGCGTCTGGCCGACACTTTGGGACCTGCGCCTCTTGAAATCATGGAAGCATTGGCGGAGATCCTTCTTGCGAAACTCTTTCGCCACCCAGTGCCTGCAGCAAGTAATGACCGCTACAGGCGCTATTTGAACCGCCGGGAGGTTCGGAATAATCTGGATGCCGTACGCCAGATACGCGGCCGCAAGCGCATGAGTCCGCCTCAGGGCCGTGCGCACAATCTGGAGGAGATCTTCGAGGATCTGAATCGCCGGCACTTTTTCGGCCTGATGGCGCGCCCCGCACTTGGCTGGAGCCCACAAGCGTCACGCACCATGCTTGGCCACTATGACCCTTCTCATCACGCGATCGTTATCAGCCGGGTACTGGATAGAGCGATGGTGCCGAAATTGGCGGTGGAATACATCATGTTCCATGAAATGTTACACCTGAGATACCCGGTGGAACATAAAGGTTCAAGACGTCGCGTGCATACTAAGGATTTCAAAGAAGCAGAGCGTCAGTATCCCCGCCTGGAAGAAGCCAAAGCGATTCTTAAAAAGTTATTGGGAACGAATCAACCGGACTAGGCATTTTCGAACTGCGAGACATTCAAGCGCATCCGCTCCACGCACTCGACTGCATCTCTTACAGCGACCGAGTCAGCACCGGCCCAATGCAGAGCAAGCCGGACTTCAAGCATCGCGAGGGAGGCCCAGAAGGCCACTTGCTGGCGCAATAGGGCACTCACCAGCCCGGCACCCTCCGCTCCCGAGTGCGCAGCCAGCGCCCTCGCCTGGGAGTGTAGCCGTCCGAAATCGCGGCGCAGATCCCGTAAATACATGCGGAAAATCCTACGCCGGTCGCGTCGAAAACGGGTCCGCATTTCCGGCCGGTATCCTGGCAATGTCGCTAGGAAATTCTCCTCATCCAGCGAAAGCAGCACGTTCATGGGATAGTATTTTTCCCGTGAAAAAGAAACCGGGATGTCTTCGTATGTGCGTTCCGCATCGCGGCGTCCTCGCCCGTACATCCAGCCTAAAACAGCCGCTAGTCCCGCCGCCCCGGCCACTGCGACAGTCCATACAGCGATGATGAAAAGATTCAATTCCACAGTTTATTCATCCACCAGAAAGCGATCCTATATCTCAATAAAGCATAAGCGGTAATCATGCATCTTGCAATAAATAATAACTCTTATTACCGATATTACTCCCGTACGAACCGGGCCACCGCCCCATTGATGGAACTCAGCTGGCGGTTCAGCTGCTCAAAAGCCGCGGGATTCCAGCGATGACCGGTGACAGTGACAATACGCTCACCTTCCTCGCCTAACCTCCAGTTCCACAAAATCAGGCAGGTAAAGGAGATACACAACATAGGGGCGCTGATCAAGCCGGCCCCGCTCGAAGGGAGAAAGTTGCCCACCAAGAGCAACCCCGAGCGCGCACAGAAATAGACCGCGAAACCTGCTATATAACTGGAAATATTGCGGCGGACTTTTATCGGAAACCACATCAGAAACGCACTGATCGCTAGCAGAAACAAAACTATTGCAAAGTCCAGGATTCTCTCCACCGCCAAGAAGCGATGCAGGATTACCGACTGGGCCGGAAGTATCTCGTTGTCGACGAACACCGTCGCCACGGCAACTACGCACGACAATAGTACGACATATCCTGCCGTCGCTCTGCTAAAAACCGCGAGTGCGGGATGGTCGGCCAATGCGAGTTGGGACATTTCCAGGATCGCACCGGCGGCTGCGGCCAGGCTAGCGACTTGTACAACCATGTAGACGTAAGCGTATAAATTCGACCGAATGGGGATCAGTATCCCGCTCGCGGAAGCGAGGGAGTCAATCAGCAGATAAAGAAATAGAAACGGGTAGCAGCGCGCCAGGTTGGCCCGCGCAAGACGAATCATGAGAACAATAGTGGCCACCCAAATGGCCACCGTCATGACGTAATTGAACTCCGTGAGACTTTCGCTCATTGGCCAACGGCTCTTCATCAGTTTAGCATCTGAAGAGTTGCCGCGAGCCAGTCAAGCGACGTGAAGCTAAATGGGCGAAACTCACGCACAAGAGGTCCCGAGCATGGGATCAATTGCGTGAGTTTCCCCGGATTGAAGTGAAACTAGTTTCCGCCCCCGCTAGGATCGCAGGGCAGACACGGCGGGATGGGACCCGGAACGGCAGCCTCGATCACAGCTGTGCCCATCGAGAAGAGCAACATGGTCAACAACATGATTCTTTTGAACATTCGAAACCTCCATGCATTCGGTAATAGGACTAGAGCGATGGAGGTAGCTTAAGGTGTATGGCATGCGGAATTTTCCGTGTGAGAGAGCTTTTCGGATTTCAGAACCAGGATCGCCGGATTCCTTACATCTGCGTGGTGGCGTAAAATAGATTTCAAGCGATGCCCCGAGTCAGACCCAACGTATTGGAACGCGACGCTTTGACGGATTTGTGGAAGCATTCACTTTCGCGAATTCCCACGTTGTGTGGCAGGCTGGTCTACTTGTCCTCCCTGCGGGATTCAAACTCAGGCGCTTACCGCCACCACGGGTTGGCCGCCGCATTCGGTCGGGATGAAAGCGCAAGAGCCATGCAGGAAAGCCATTTGCAGGTATTTGTCGAATGGCTCGCATTACCGCTTCAGGGGAAGGCAGGGGACGTTAGGGATTACTTGGCCTCTACTGACGAAGGACCCGGCAACGTTGCCGCTTTTTGGTTGCGGTCTGGACAACCACGCAACTTGATCCCAGAGCAGTCTTTCCTTGCGCAGCGCGAACATTTCGAACGCGACATGGGAACCCTGCTTGAAATTTTCAGGAACGATCCGGCGCTATTGGGGCGTCCTCCAGAGTCAACGCAATCGCTGTAACCTGGCCAACAATTTCAATGTCCTCCGGATAATTATAAATCTCCGGACTGCAGTGTGACGCAGGATGGGGTTGAACCGTCAGCCGGTTGCCTTTCAACGAGCACCAACCGCATGCGTATCCATCGCGATGTTCCAGAAAATAGATGGGCCGCTGAAACTCGTTTGTCCAGCCGGAATTGATGACGCGCCGTTTCGAATCGTCGATCACCACAAGCGCCCCGGGCGGAACGATGGGAAACATGGAACGATCTTCGGTCCCGATTAGACCGTACCTATATTGTTTCAAATCGAGATTCTTGAACAACATCAGAGGTAACGAACCCCACCGCTGGATCAAGCGGCTCAGATAGACGGTCCTGGTCAAATCCAGCCCGGGGTCAAGCGCGATGGGCACTTGCGCGTCGCCGCTTTCGGGCCGAAATCCAACCAAATGCGTGCGCTCCTGAGCCACCAGCATCGCATCCGCAGGAAGTGTCTCGAACGTAAGCCCATACCAGATAAGAACTTCATGCGGATCCAGGCGATAGATCGCGCACAATGAATACAAGCGATAGATGGACGGTATCGTCGCCTTATTTTCAATGTCCGCGAGCCGGCTGAGGGCCACTATATACTCGTCGTTTCCCCTGGTTCGCGCGATTTTCACGCTCGCTTCTTCCACGTCGCGAAAACGCAATCCCAAGCGTTCTCTCGCGCGCTTGAGTTTCTGACCGCCATCCCTCATCATGGAGGTCTGGAAAGACTCGTCCGGTGGCCGCTGGGAAGGAAAGGGCATATGCCTCTGATAGCTCCGATTATACCCTGTGGAAAAATCGGAGGGATGGGATTTTTTCGACAGACTTGTTCTGATTGCAGAACAGAAGACACGTCCGTTACGTAATCCGGACCACTTTAGCGCTAAAGAGTCATCCCACATTGAGAGTTATTATTGCGGTTACAGGGGCCAGCGGGTCCATTTATGGTTGGCGAGTCCTCGAAAAACTCCGGCAACAGGAAGGAGTGGAATGCCACCTAATCGTGTCCCGCTCGGGCGAGCGTACTGCGTATCTGGAGATGGGTAAGTCCGCAGCTGACTTCAAAGCGCTGGCCACATGCACCTATCCGGTGGAGGACATCGGTTGCCGGTTGGCCAGCGGCTCCTTCAGCATGGATGCGATGATCGTGGCGCCATGTTCCATCCACACGATGTCGGCCATCGCGCATGGCATCAGTTCTAACCTAATTGTGCGAGCCGCCGATGTTACATTGAAGGAACGTCGGCGCCTGGTGTTGATGGTACGGGAATCCCCGCTGCACCTGGGTCACCTTCGAACCATGGCTTCATTGGCCGAAATGGGAGCGGTGATCGCCCCGCCCATGCCTGCGTTTTATTTCCATCCGCAAAGCGTGGCGGATGTGGTGGAGCATAGTGTCGACCGTGCTTTGGCGCTAGCGGGAGTTCCCGCCCCCGACGCCCGAAGGTGGGACGGAAAATGATAACAAAATCCGCTCGGAAAACGGTGCCTAAGAGCGGCCAACTCCGCGTCGGATTTCAAGGCGAATTGGGCGCGTTCAGCCAGCAGGCCATCCGCCAGCTCTTGGGCATGCGCGCGCAGCCCGTGGCCCATCAACGCTTCGATGAGGTTTTCGCTGCATTAAAGGCGGGCAGTGTCGACGTCGCCGTGCTGCCCCTGGAGAATACTTTAGCGGGTTCCGTGCACGAGAACTTCGACCTGCTGCTGAAATATCCGTTTGAGATCACTGCGGAGACAAGCGTGCGCGTCATCCACAACCTGATCGCCCCGCTTGGCGTGACATTTCGTTCCATTCGCACGGTCTACTCGCACCCGGTTGCGCTCAGTCAATGTCTGGACTTTTTCGCCAAACACCAACAAATAGAACGGATCCCTTTCTATGACACGGCAGGCAGTGTAAAGATGGTGATGGAGCAAAAACCTCGCGGAGCCGCTGCCATCGCATCCGAGTTGGCGGCACAAACATACGGAGCGAATATTCTAAAGCGCGGCATCGAAGACGACCGCCAGAATTTCACGCGTTTCTTTCTATTGGAGCCGGCAGGGGCCAAGCCCCGGTCCATTCCTGGCGGCGCCAGCAATCCATGGAAGACATCGCTGGTCTTCACCACGAAAAATGTTCCCGGAGCGCTGTTTCGTGCATTGAGCGCCCTGGCGCTGCGCGATCTTAATTTGATTAAAATCGAATCGCGTCCGTTGCGCGGAAAACCATGGGAATACCTGTTCTATCTGGACCTGATCGGTCACCGCGATGATAAGAACGTGCGCAATGCCCTGGCTCATTTGAGCGAGCTCGCTGATTTCCTGCGTGTGCTGGGGAGCTACAGAGCGGCTTAGCGATAGAATCAGAAGTATGAGTACCGCTGGGTTCGTGATCGCATTGTGGCTCGCACTGGATTCGTCTCCCTCCGCCATCCACAAGGCCCGCGACTCTCAGGACCGTAACGCGCTGCAACAGATCGCGGCCGCACTGACAGCGGAAGCCGTGAAGCAAACGGGCAATGCGGACGCGCAATATCGAGCCGCCGTGGCACAATCCACTCTAGCGGAGGTGGCCCAGGAACTGCGCGACAAGAACCAAGCGCGTTCGGCATCGGAGGCTGGAATGCGGGTAGCCGAACGGGCAGTGGAGCTTGGTATGGACAAAGCCGAATTTCACCGGATTAGTGGGACGTTGTGCGGGCAGGCGGCTGCAGCCGTGGGAGGGCTCGGAGCGTTAAAATTCGGGCGCTGTGCGCTGGAAGAGGTCGAAAGGGCTGTTAAGCTCGACCCTCAGGCTGCTGTAAATTACATAAGCCGGGGCGTCGGTAATTACTACCTGCCGGCAGCGCTGGGCGGCGGAGTGGATCTGGCGATTCAAGATTTTAAGAAGGCCATTGCATTGGATACCAAATCCGCCGATGCGTATCTGTGGCTCGGCGTAGCGTTGAGAAAAGCCGGCCGCAACGCGGAGGCGCGACAGGCCTTTCAAAAATCAGTAACGCTGAATCCCGCACGCGTGTGGGCCAACCAGCAATTGGAAAAGACTCCGGTTCAATGACGCCCGCCTAGTGCGCGAAGTACACCTTCATCGCCTGATCCAGATCCGCTTGGCCGAAGTACGGCGTTCGCTGCTCAAACGCAGCCGTTCCGCGAAGGATTTCCAGCAGGTCCCTGGGAAAACACGCCCTCAGGAGACCGGAGCGTTTCAGACACTCGCGCAACATGTAGTCGTCCATTCCCGGCGGGCACGTCATGTTTGTCTGTTCGCACACACGGCGAACAATCACCCTGAACAATTCTTCGCTGACCCCCTCTATCTTGATCTTGTTCCTGAGCCGGCGCATAAAAGCATCTTCAGCCAGGTCGCTTAGTGGCAGATTGGTCGCGAACACCACCAGCACTTCAAAAGGAATTTCAAAACTAACGCCGGACCACAACGACAGAATGTCCACGCGGCGGTCGAGTGGGACAATCCACCGGTTCAACAGTTGGCGTGGAGTGATTCCTTGACGGCCGAAGTCGTCGATCAATAGAATTCCATTGTTGGCTTTCATCTGAAGCGGCGCGTTGCATACCCGTGTGACTTCATCAAGCTGCGTATCTAGCATTTCCACACGCATTTCCCCGCCCACTTTCACCATGGGCCTGTGACACGACATCCAGCGCGGGTCTTCGGCTTCCTCTTCAACGGCGTCTTCACCATCGCCGGAACGGTGCAGCAAGGGATCGTACACCGTGACGATCTCGCCCGCGACTTCCACTGCATAGGGAATACGAATGCGATCCGTAAAGAGCCTGGGGAGCCGCTCCGCTATGCTGGTCTTGCCATTGCCCGTCGAGCCGTACAAGAGAATCGCACCCCCCGTTACCAGTGCGGTGCCTAGCTCCTTTGTAATCTCATCGGAGATCACCAGATCGTTCAGATGGCGGCGCAGACGGGACGCGGTCAAGTCCAATTTGAGTGCCTGACGCGAGACCGTTTTCCGATAGTCAGTCAAACGAACCGGCGCTGGACCGGCGTATTGACTCTTGCGAATTGCTACTTCCACCGCGGCACGGCCCCGGCTGTTCAATGATATTTCATAATCGTTATCGATCATTGCCCGCGTATCGCACAGTTGCTCTTTGTGCAGATGGCGGTACACGGCATGGATGATGTTTGGACTTAGCTTAGAACGTTCCGCAAGACGGGACAGTGTGGCTGTGCCTTCGAAGTATGCATGTTTGAGCACCAACTCCAACACCAGGCTGAACGAAAGACCGAGTTCCTGAAGCGTGTGGGGCTGTCTGAGTATGAATGGATCGTCCGGGGCGGCTTGCATCGTTCACACACTAGCATTTTTGGCGGCGACGCGAAAAGTGAACTTGACGGATGCCGGTCACCCCCCCCTGTACTGCGGTCACGGCAGATGTTCCGTTCGCGGGATCAGGGCGGCGCTCGGGTACTACTTCTTCTGACGGTCGGCCACAATGCCGTTTACCAGGAAATTCACGACCTTAGCGTCATTCCGTGCCATCTCATAGTACGCCGCTTTCAGCAATTGGTCTTTGCGGTTGATGAGAGTTTCACGGATAGTCTGCTGAACCTTGGGATCGGAGAGATCGCGTTGCCCAGCGGGTTCGCGCGTAATGAACTTCAAAATCCGGTATCCCTCGGTGGTGTGCAGCACAGGAGTGGTTTCACCGGGGCGCAGCGACGTAATGGCTTTCCGCAATTCCACGTTGGCTTTTTCCAGCGCCGATTCAGGAATAAAACCCAGGTCGCCGCCGTTTGGCGCGGAATTGGGGTCTTCTGAATAATTCTGAGCAAGCATGGCGAAGTCCTCGCCTTGCCGAAGACGGGCCGCAATGCTCTGTATTTTGCGGCGCGCCTGCTCTTCGTCACGGGCTTTGTCGTTTTTCAGATTGCGCACGTTGGGATCGGGCACGGGCGTCACCAGAATCTGCGCCATATGGATTTGACGTTCGGCCAGATTAAAGCTGGCTTTATTGGCGTTATAGAAATCCGTAATGTCCTTGTCGGTAATTTCGATTTGCGACGTGATTTCTTTGTTGAAGAGTTTTTGCACGCTCAGATCACGGCGGATCTGTGCGCGCAAATCGTCGACCGACAACTTGCGCGCGGCGATCTGCTTTTGAAATTCTTCCTGCGTGTAGGGCGCCTTCAGTTCGTTGAACTTGGCTTCGACGTCGGAATCGACGGCCATCAGGCCCAGCTTCTCGGCGCGCTGCAGCATGATCTCGTTGTCCACCAGCGTGCGCAACACTTCCAGTTTTTGAATTTGCACCTGATCGCCGCTGGCGGATTGGCCCGCTCCGCCGAACTGCGCTTCATACTGCTTATCCACATCGGCGTAGGTCACCGGACGCCCATTCACGGTGGCAGCCACGTTTGCGGGCACGGCGCGATTGCAGGCAGGCGAACCCGCCAGCAAGAGGGCTATCGCGATGATTTTAGGAGTCATGAAGAGAGTGTCCTATTCTACCGCGCGAGAGACGTCCGGCTTCAAATGCCTCGCGAAAAAATTGAACATCGCGAAATCCATCTGACGGCTCGCGAAACCGGAAACACCGTGGCTCTTTTGCGGGTACAACATCATTTCGAACTGTTTACCCGCCGACTGCAGTGCATTGATCATCTGCAGGCTGTTCTGGAACAGCACATTGTCGTCTTCAATATTGTGGACCAGCATCAGAGCGCCCTTCAGATTTCCGGCTTTGGCCGGAAGCGCGGTGCTGCCATAGGCGGCCCCATTGTCTTTCGGTAAACCCATATACCGTTCCGTATAAATGGTGTCGTAGTTCATCCAGCTGGTCACCGGCGCCCCGGCGAAACCGGCACGTAAGACATCGGGGGCGTTCAAGAGCATATTGAGCGTCATGAACCCGCCGTAACTCCAGCCAGTGACGCCGATCCGCGCCGCATCGACGAAACCCATCGAGAACAGGCGCCGAATGCCCGCACGCTGATCCTCCAATTCAACCACGCCCAGGTTGCGGTAAACCGCGCTTTCAAATGCGTGCCCGCGCCCCGCCGTGCCGCGGTTATCCAACTGCCATACGACATAGCCACTGTGCGCAAATACTTGATCCACCGTCAGCCCGGGCCAGACATTGCGGACTGCCTGGACGTGCGGTCCTCCGTAGACGTTGACGATCACCGGATATTTCTTCGATGGGTCGAAGCCCGCAGGCTTGATCATGCTTGCGTAAAGCGTGACACCAGCATTTCTAAACTCTACGATTTCGGCCGGAAGGATCTCAAACTCATCGAAGACTCGACGGTCGGCTTCCCGATGCACCACGATTTCAGCGCCATCAATGGAACGCAGCGTGGCCGCAGGAGGCGATTGGAGCGAAGAGTAGACATCAAGGAAGTAGGCACATCCCGGTGCCATGGAAACGCGGTGCGACCCCGCGCCAACCGTGACTCGCTGTGGCGCGCCGCCATCGATCCCCACCGAATACAGTTGCCGCTCCAGTGGACTCACCGCCGTCGACACGTAGTAAATACGCGCCTCGTCCATCCCGGAAATGGCAGTCACTTGCCATTCCCCTTTGGTAAGCTGTTTCGGAGCGCTGCCGTCCAATGAATAGAGGTACAGGTGGCGGTACCCGTCGCGCTCACTGGTCCAGACGAACTGGCGTCCGTTCTTCAAAAACAAAGGATGACCTTCCACGTTTACCCAGTACGTGTCAGATTCCTTATAAACAGCGGATGCCTTGCCCGACGACGTTTCAAACGTCAGAAATTCAAGCTCATTCTGAATCCGATTGGTGCGCACGACGAAGACGCGCTTGGAATCCGTCGTCCAACCCGCGCGGGCCAATAGAAAGCGGTTTACAGTGTCACCTACGTCGAACCACTTCGTGTCGCCTCCCTGCACTCCCACCACGCCGAAGCGGACGGATGCGTTATTCTCTCCGGCTTGCGGATAGCGCTGCGGCTCGGCAATCGCACGCGTGCCGCGCAGATCGCTGTGAGGATAGAGCGGTTCGCGGCTTACGTCGAATTGCAAGTAGGCGATCGCACGGGAATCCGGAGACCACCAATAGGCCGTCCCCAATTCCAGTTCTTCTGGATACACCCAATCTGTCGCACCATTGCGCATAATCTCCGATCCCCCCTTGGTCAGGCGCGTTTCCGTGCCCGTGGAGGGGTCCAGCGTATACAAATCCCAGTCCCGATAGAAACCCACACGTTTGCCATCTGGGGAGAATTTAGGATCGTGTTCGGCCGCGCGAGTCCTGGTCAGTTGGCGCCACCGCCCGTCCCGGACGTCGATCAGAAACAAATCGCCCGACGAAAGATACAGCAGTTCCCTGCCAGTCGCGTCCCACTGCAGCGTCGCCTCATCGACGCGCCTATTCTCCCAATCGTTGCGTTCGGGAGATGGCGGCGTCAGCGCCGCCTCGTCCATGGCTTGAAGACCTGTGATTTCGTGGCCGCGCTTCTCGGGAACGTCGTACAACATGAGCCGTTTGCCCTGGCGATAGGCAAACGTCTTGCCACCGGGCGCCCAGACGGGCTCTCCGGGAATCTCTCGAATCCTGCTGCGAAATTCATGCAGAGCGTCCAGCGTAACCGGCTTGCGCTGGCCAAACAGTGAGGGAGCAACAGGTGCGACACACGAGACAGCACAAAAGACGGCGGCACAAACTGCGGCGGGCTTCGGCTTTCGCATTCGGGGTCCGGCCTCTCGTATATTGGATTTTACACTACACCGGCGGGCAATCATGAAAATTACATTTTGGGGCGCGGCGAGAACCGTAACGGGGTCCATGCACCACGTGGAGTTCGCTGGCGGCAAGCGCATTCTGCTCGACTGCGGTCTTTATCAAGGTCGCCGGCAGGAAGCTTTCGAACGCAACAGTCAATTCCCTTTCCCCCCGTCCAGCATTGACGCGGTGGTTCTTTCTCACGCCCATATCGACCATAGCGGGAACCTGCCGACGCTCGTTCGCAACAATTTCAATGGGCCAATCTACACCACGCCCGCCACCGTCGATCTATGTCTGGCGATGCTCGCTGATTCTGCATATCTGCAGGAAAAAGATGCCGAGTTCGTCAACAAGCGCCGCGCCAACCGCAAAGCCGCTGGAGGCGACGATCGCATCGTGATGCCGCTTTATTCCATGGCGGACGCCGAGCGCACATTCCCAATGTTCCAAGCCGTTTCTCTCGGCGAGCAAAGACAGATCGCCGACGGAATTTCTTACAAAACCTACGACGCCGGGCATATGCTGGGAGCCACTTCCATGGTCCTGGAAGGCGACGGCGTGCGGCTCGCTTTTTCGGGCGACGTTGGGCGTCCCGGCCTGCCCATTATTCGCGACCCCCAGCCTCTTCCGCCCGCCGATTACCTGATCATGGAGAGCACGTACGGCGACCGCTTCCACAAGCCCTTGGGTAATGCCGCGGAATTCCTGGCCGAAGTGGTCAGCCGCACTGCCGCCCGTGGAGGAAAAATCATCGTCCCTGCCTTTGCCGTGGGCCGCACCCAGCAAATCGTTCTGCTATTGCATCAATTGATGGACGCGAACCGCATCCCATCGATCCCCATATTCGTCGACAGTCCTCTCGCGCTGAACGCGACAGAAGTGTTTCGCAAACACCCCGAGTGTTATGACGAGGAAGCACGCCGCTTTCTCACGGACGGCCACGATCCGTTCGGTTTTTTCCGCCTCACATATGTCCGCGATGTCACGGAATCGAAAAAGCTGAACGACCTGCGCGGTCCGTGTGTGATCATTTCCGCCTCCGGCATGTGCGAGGCGGGGCGCATCCTGCATCATCTTCGGAACAATATCGAAAATCCGCGCAATACTATTTTGATCACCGGGTTCCAGGCTGAGAACACCCTCGGCCGTAAGATCCTGGAGCGGCAACCGGAGGTCAAGATTTTCGGCGAACCGATGCGTCTCCGCGCCGAAGTGGAACATTTGGACGAGCTGAGCGGACATGCCGATCAGCGGGAACTCCTGGAATGGATGCGCCCGATCACTCCAGGGCTGAAAAGAGTATTCCTGGTGCACGGCGAGCCGCGGCAAGGCGAGGCCTTGGCCCGCGCGATCAAGTCCGCCTATGGCATTGAAACCATACTGCCCTCGCGCGGAGAAAGCGTCACTCTTGGCTGATACTACTGGCTTACTCCAATCGACTGCGCCTTATCGATCTCGCCCCTCCGCCTGTTAGACTAGAGGGTTGATTCCCACCGAAATTCCAGCAAACCGTCCCCGCGTGTGCGCCGTGAGCTATCTCAACACGATGCCGTTGGTGTGGGGGTTTCTGAACGATCCCGCGCAGCGCGGCACGTTGGATCTTCGCTTCGCTGTTCCTTCGGAATGTGCCGATCAGCTTGCGTCCGGAGAAGCCCAAATCGGCATTGTGCCGGCGATCGAAGTGGTGCGGCAAAAGCTCGGATATTTCCGCGGTACTGGCATCGCTTCAGATGGCCCTGTGCGCAGTATCTTGTTGATCTCGAAAGTTCCATTCCGTGCCATTCGTACGCTGGCCACGGATTCGGGATCGCGCACCTCGGTGATGTTAGCGCGTATTCTTTTGTCGGAATTGTACGGCGTGGAACCGAAGTGCATCTCACTGGCACCCGATCTTGCTTCCATGCTGGGCGCGGCGGACGCAGCGCTGCTGATCGGCGACGCGGCGCTTCACGTGGATCCAGCCGCACTTCCCTTTGAAACGCTGGACCTGGGTGAACAATGGACCCGTGTGACCGGCTTTCCCATGGTGTTCGCCGTATGGGCCGGGCAAAAGGAAATGATTCACGCGCCCTATGACGAGCAGTTCGTTGCATCTTGCCGTTTTGGCCTCTCTCACGTTGACGAAATAGTGAAAATCGAGTCGCCGCGCAGATGCCTGCCGGAAGCGCTCGTGCGCGAATATTTGACTCGCCACATTATTTTTGAACTCACAGACCGCCACTACGCGGGCTTGGAACTGTACTGGCAGCGCGCGGCAGCGCTGGAACGCGTAATGGTTCAGGGAGGTGTTTCGGCATGATGACCCGCGAAGAAGCGATCGACCTGTTTCACAGCGACGACCTGATCGGCATCGGCATGGCCGCCGATGCGATGCGCCGCAAACTACACCCGGATAACGTCGTCAGCTACATCATCGACCGCAACATCAACTATACGAATTTTTGCACGGAATACTGTAGCTTCTGTGCCTTCTACCGGCCCATGGGGCATGAAGAAGGCTACGTACTGCCGCAGGAAGCCATTTTTCAGAAGATCCGGGAAACCATGGATTTGGGCGGCACCGGGATTCTGATGCAGGGCGGCCTTAACCCGGATTTGAAGATCGAATGGTACGAGGATCTGCTGCGCGGGATCAAGCAGCGGTTCAATATCTGGACGCATTGTTTTTCGGCTCCAGAAATCTGCTGCATCGCTGAAGTAAGCGGCCTTTCTCTGCATGACACTCTGAAACGTCTGCGAGATGCCGGCCTGGATTCCCTTCCCGGCGGTGGCGCTGAAATTCTGGATGAAGACGTCCGTAAGCGCATCAGCCGCCTAAAGTGCTCCACTCAGGATTGGATCGACGTTCATCGTACATGCCATGACTTGGGCATCGCCAGCACCGCAACCATGATGTTCGGCACGGGCGAAACCATTGAACAGCGCATGAACCATCTGGACGTCGTACGCCAGATCCAAATGGATACCGGCGGGTTTACGGCGTTTATTCCATGGGCGTTCCAACGCGAATATACCTCCCTCGGTCGCTTTGTCAAGGAAGAGGCGACGGCGGTGGAGTATCTGAAGATGCTCGCGCTTTCACGCCTGTACCTGGAGAATGTCCCGAATATTCAATCATCCTGGGTGACACCCGGCCTGAAGACCTGTCAGATCGGCTTGCGCTTCGGCGGGAATGACGT
Source organism: uncultured Acidobacteriota bacterium (assembly GCA_902826605.1). Taxonomy (GTDB): domain Bacteria; phylum Acidobacteriota; class Terriglobia; order Bryobacterales; family Bryobacteraceae; genus Palsa-187. The sequence continues at coordinate 138,529 of CADEFM010000002.1, read as the reverse complement.
CGGCAGCATCATGATTGAAGAGAACGTGGTAAGTGCTGCTGGCACTCATAACCGGGCCACCGAAGAAGAATTGCGGCGCTTGATTCGCGATGCGGGATTTATACCCAAGCAACGCGACACCCTGTACCGTACCTACTATTTGAATTAGTTGAGTGGGCAGGTTGACATCATCTGACGATCCTCCCATCTCCTCCACAAGGGCTTCGCGGTAACATAAGAGTTACCGATTTTCGTACCCGGTCTCGCGTTCGTTACGTCGAAAAAAACATTATGCGTTTTGCTGTCTCCTTTCTACTCGCTGTGAGTGTGTTCGCCGCCTCTCCCAGCCAATTGGCGTCCTCCGTGCCAATACGTTTCGAGCCAAATCGCGGCCAAATCAGAACCACGTCGAAGGATCCTGTCCAATGGCTTGCCCGCGGGCTGGACTATGCATTCCTTTTCAACTCGCAATCCTCCATATTGAATGTGGGCGGTCATACGATTGGTATGCAGCTTGAAGGCGCCAAGGCCGCTGTATATCAGCCGGCAAGTCAGACCACAGGCAACACCGGCTATTTGACAGCCGATTTGCAGGAAAGCGTTCCCACCTACAGCCGTCTTCGCCGCGCGGACGCGTATCCGGGAATTGACGTCCTGTACTACGGCAACGGCGAACATCTTGAGTATGACTTTGAGGTCGCCCCCGGAGCGGATCCGTCTCGCATCCGCATTCTTTTTGAAGGCGCCGAGCATGTTCGTCTTAGCCCGGCCGGAGACCTGCTGATTTCCATGGGAGCTCAAACGTTGACGCAGCGCGCGCCTGTCGCCTATCAGGTCACGCCCTCTGGGAATCGGACCCCCGTCAAAGCGGCCTACCAAATGAACCAGGGTGGCTTCGTTTCAATCGCTCTGGGGACCTACGATCACTCCGCCCGCCTGGTGATTGACCCGGAACTTGTCATGACCCGATTCTTCTTCGGTACCCGCACTGATACCGCAATCTCCGTTGGGCACGACAATCATGGGTTCGTGTATATCGCGGGCAACACGCAGTCCACGGATTTTTACCTCTTGGGAGAGACGTATTTTAATACCAACTCCGGCAGGCAAGATATTTGGGTGATGAAATTGGATCCGCGATCTGCCGACGAATCCACCAGGGTTCCCTACTCTACCTACGTGGGGGGATTGGGCATTGAAACCGTGCGTGCCATGGCTGTCGATCCAGTCACAGGACTGGTGTATCTTACGGGATCTACGACCACCGCCACCCAGTTCCCGGAAGTCACAAGCTTCCAACGCACCAACCAGGGGGGCACCGATGCCTTCCTTGCAGTGTTGGACCCAACAAAGACATTGTTTGCCAGCGTAGTGCACCTCGCGTTTGTCGGAGGCACTGGTACCGATGAGGGCCGGGGTATTGCAGTATTCAACGGTAAAGCATATATCACCGGCCAAACCGCTTCGTCCAATTTCCCCGTGAAGAACGCGATTCAAGGCACATTGGTGGCCGGCGCGGAAATATTCGTCTCGGAATTCGACCCTACGAAAACGGGCGACGACGCCCTGATCTCAAGCACCTTCATCACTGGCGGAGCCAACGATTATGCCCGTAGCATTGCCGTGGACGCACAAGGAAAGGTCTATATCGCAGGAATAACGTATTCGCCAGGCCTTCCGACGACAGCAAATGCTTTCCAAGGCGATTATCTGGATGGTGGCGAAGGATTCCTGTTAAAGCTCGATTTGGAAGCGCAAACCGTGCTCTACGGCACCTATTTGAGGGGTTCCGGCTATGACGAAATCAAGAAGGTGATTGTCGAGCCTTCGGGGCGCGTTGCGCTCACTGGCTATACCATGTCAGCCGACTTCCCAGTCACCCAGGATGCTTATCAGCCTCAGTTGAACGGTATCGCGAACGCCTTCCTCACCATTGTCGACCCGTCTAAATCTGGATTGGACGCATTGGCTTATTCCACCTATTTCGGCGGGAGCAACGCGGAAGTCGCCTATGACATGGCGCGCGACATTAGCGGAAAGTACTACATCGTCGGCTACACTCTGTCGGAGAACTTGGCGACGACAATCGATGCAATGAACCAGGTTTCGGCGCTGGGATCCACCGATGGCTTTTTCACTGTGCTGGACCCCGCGGCGGGTGCGTTCGCTTCGCTGGTTTATTCCACATACATCACCAGCCCGGGCAGCCAAATCGCCTACGGGGTAGATGTTGATCTGACAAATATGGCGTTTATAGTAGGGTCCGCAAGCAACAACATCTTCCCCGCCGGACAAGCCACCCGCGAACTGCAAGTTGGCAATACCGATGGTTTTTTCGCCGCATTCCAATTCCCGCCACCGCCAGAATCCGTGCTTGAGGCATTCAAGAATCAGCAGTGGGAACCGTCTTCCCCAGACTCTCAGGCCGTGTATCCTGTGGTGCGTAGCCCATCAGCAGACTCTATGTCTTCGGAAAGCGACGTTCTTTCACTAAAGACGTCTGGAGGTGAGAATTTGCCCGCAGCCGAGAAGTCGCGCACGACGAGAGCTATTCCGGGAAGCAACACCAACTAAATGAGGAGTGGGCGGCGAATGGAGAAGAGAGAACGTCGCCGCCGTCAATAGAGTACGGTCTGAGTCAGAGTATCGCCTAGATAGCTAGGCCGCCATCGATTCTTTTGCTCGGTTCTTGCTGCCCGGCGGACGGCCCCGACGTTTGATCGTTGCCATCCAAGCTGGTGGTCGGCCGCGCCGACGCCCGCGTCCACGAGCCAAGCGCTCCAAAGTCACAATCGCCTCTTCAATCTGCTCACGTTCCTGGCGTAAATCCGCCAACATTTTAAGTACGTCCATGAATTGACTCCATTCTCTCCGGCAATCGTGAAGGGCGTCTTGTTCTGAAAACAGAACAAGACACACCACTCACGTCCCGTCGGTCCTTTTTCGATTCTATCATAAATATAGGTAGTTTTAACGGTTTTGTTCTGATATCAGAACAAACTTAAACTGATCGTACCGCTTTACAGCGCGGCGCGGCGGCCCGAAGAACACTACGGGGCATCTTCTGTGCCGGGATTTAAAAAAGAATTAACAAAGGTTCACGCAGCAACGGTTGCCATACTCGATTTCGTATTCCGCGTCGACGTGCTGCAGGGGAATGAAGGTTGTTAAGCGCTTTTACGTGTGACCTTTACGTAAGAAATCGCCAAACCGGTAAGAAACGTCGCCGCTGACCCAATGACTACGTACCAGGTAAAAGCGATGGGTGTAGCGAACCGCACGTAGAGCATCAGGACTAGACCTACCGACATTCCGACCATGGCCGCACCCTCGCGTACTCGTTTCGTCAACAGCCCGAGCAGAAAAACCCCCAAAAGCGCGCCATAAACAATGGAAGCGATGGACAATCCGGCCTGCAATACACTGCCCCAGCGACGCGCCACCAAGGCGACACAAAATAGGATGACGCCCCACCCAACCGTGGCCATGCGTGACAATCGCAGCCAAGCAATATCGTCCCTTTGGACGCCTGACCACGGCCGCCACAAATCCAGCACCGTGGTCGATGCCAGCGAATTCAGCGCGGCGCTCAAATTGGACATCGACGCCGCCAAAATCGCCGCCATCACCAGACCCGCCACGCCGGTCGGTAGATTCTGCCAGATATAGAGCGGGTAGAGGCGGTCCGCAATTGCAGGCGGCGGCATGCCGCGATCCTGGTACAAAACGAAAAGGCACGCGCCAATGATCAAAAACATGGAAAATTGGATGAAAATCACCACCCAACTCGCCATCAACGCCGCCTGACTCTGCCGCTGATTCTTGGCCGCGAGCAGACGCTGCACCAGCAATTGTTCCGTTCCGTGGCTGGCCGTAGTCAGAAAGCAGCCGCCGATGATCCCTGCCCAAAAACTATAGGTGCGCGTGAAAAATACGGCAGGCTCGGCGAGCCGGAAATCGAACACGCGCAGTTTACCGAGCGGCTCGGCGACCGCCACTACATGTCCCCACCCGCCGGGAATCTGCTTGAGCAGAACGACTAGGCTCGCGACAGCGCCGATTACGTATAGAACCATCTGCACAACGTCCGTCCAAATGACCGCTGTCAGGCCGCCCTCATAGGTATAAAGCAGCGTCAACGCGATGATCACGACGATGGAAGTCATCTCCCCTGATCCCAAAATCACCGAGATCACAATAGAGATGGCGAAGACTCGCACGCCTTCCGCAAGCGCTCGCAGCACCAGGAACGTTGCCGCTGTCAGCTTGCGAATACGTTCACCGAAACGAACTCGCATCAGTTCATATGCGGTATACATCTCTCCGCGAAAATAAGCAGGGATGAATAGTGTTGCGATAACCACCCGCGCCAACAGGTACCCCAGCACCAATTGCAGGAACCCGAAGTCCCCTTGAAACGACAGAACCGGCGTGCCGATCACGGTCAGCGTGCTAGTTTCGGCTGAGACGATCGACAGCGCGATCGCCCACCACGGGACCGTTTTCCCGCCTAAGAAGTAATCGCGCAGCGTCCGTTGGGACTGACGAAAGCGGACGCCGAACCAGGTGATGCCTGCAAGATAGACGATGATAACGGCCAAATCAAGCCAGCGCATGTAAGGGAGTAGTTTAGCGCGTCCGCCGGGGATTCCGCCTTGATTTCATCTTGGATGGGCGGAAAAGTGATTGCGCCGCTACACTGGTTGTTTATGCCAAACCGCATCGAAGAAGTGCGCCGGCGTCATGCCGTAGCCGAAGCCGGGGGCGGCGAGGAACGCCGTGCGAAGCAGCATCAGGAAGGCAAACTTTCCGCACGTGAACGCATCGACCTGCTGCTGGATGCAGGCACGTTCGAAGAGATGGACAAAATGGTGCGCCATCACTGCCGCGACTTTGGCATGGATGAACAGGTGATCGATGGCGATGGATTCGTCACCGGCTATGGAATGATTCATGGCCGCCTCGCTTATGTTTTCGCGCAGGATTTCACGGTGTTTGGCGGGTCGCTGTCGGAGTCGAATGCACGAAAAATCGTTAAGATCATGGACCTTGCGCTGAAGACCGGCGCGCCTGTAATCGGTTTGAACGATTCAGGCGGAGCACGGATTCAGGAAGGTGTGCTCTCACTTGGAGGTTATGCCGATATTTTCCTGCGGAACACGCTGTCAAGCGGCGTGGTCCCGCAAATTTCCGCAGTGATGGGACCGTGCGCGGGTGGCGCCGTCTATTCGCCGGCCCTCACCGATTTCATCTTCATGGTGGATAAATCCAGCTATATGTTCGTCACCGGTCCCGATGTAATTAAGACCGTCACGCATGAGGATGTCACCAAAGAAGACCTGGGGGGCGCGGCCACGCACAATGTCACCAGCGGCGTGGCACATTTCCAGGCGCAGGACGACAGTGAGTGCCTCCGCATGATCCGCGAACTGATGAGCTACCTGCCCCAAAATAACCGCGATGGAGCGCCGAGGCGAACCGCGGACGATCCGGCGACGCGCGAGGATCCCGCGCTCGATTCCATCGTCCCCACAGAATCGAATCAACCCTATGACATGAAGGACGTCATTCGGCGCGTCGTCGATAGCGGCGATTTTTTCGAAGTGCATGAGCGCTGGGCGCGCAACATCGTGGTGGGATTCGCGCGCATGGATGGCGCGACCATCGGGATCGTGGCCAATCAGCCGGCATTCCTGGCTGGATGTCTGGATATCGATTCCTCCACCAAAGGCGCGCGCTTCGTCCGCTTCTGCGATGCCTTTAACATTCCGATCCTAACCTTTGAAGATGTTCCTGGATTTCTTCCAGGCACAGCTCAGGAGTTCGGAGGAATTATCCGGCACGGCGCTAAATTGCTATACGCCTATGCTGAGGCGACGGTGCCTAAGATCACGGTCATCACCCGCAAAGCGTACGGTGGAGCCTATTGCGTGATGGGGTCCAAGCATCTTCGGACTGACGTGAATCTCGCGTGGCCATCGGCGGAGATCGCGGTAATGGGCGCCGAAGGAGCGGCCGGTATTGTGTACCGCCGGGAGATCGCCGCTGCAGAAAATCCAGGCGCGGTCCGCGCCGCAAAAGTAGAAGAATTTCGTGAGCGCTTCGCTAGTCCGTTTGTCGCGGCCGAGAACGGATTTGTGGACGACGTGATCGAGCCTCGCCAGACGCGTCCCCGTGTCATCCGGGCATTGCGAATGCTGGAAACTAAAGTCGACACCATGCCCCACAAAAAACATGGGAATATTCCCCTCTAGCCCACGCCGGACCTGATTCTGCTGGATTTGAACTTGCCTCTCAAGAAGGGACGCGATCTGCTCGCGGAAATATGGCTGAAACGCTGCGGCGCATTCCAGTGATCGTCCTTTCCAGCTCGACCCGCGAGGAAAATATTAGCAGGGCCTGCGACCTGCACGCCAACTGCTATATCGCGAAGCCGGCGGACTTGGAAAAGCTGCTGGAAGTGGTCAAGGCAATCGACCGGTTCTGGCTGGGGATCGTGGCGCGTGCGCGGCCCTCTGCGCCGCTGGGCCAGGGATCTACTCGGTGGCGTCTTGCGCGTTAGCCTCTTGCGCCAATCGATCGAAAAACTTCTTGATCATCATCTTGGCGGTTCCGTCAATCAGGCGCTGCCCCACGGCAGCCATCGTTCCGCCCACTTGTGCATCACCTTCGTAGGATACTTCCGTGCCGCCGTCCACCGTGGCCAGCTTCAACAGCCCGTCGCCCTTCACGAAGCCGACGCGGCCGGTGCCTTCCACCACCAGCCGAAAGCTTGACGGTGGAGCTTGATCGGTAATTCGAACCTTGCCTTCGAAAGCGCCGGAAAGGCTGGCCAGGGCCATTTTCATCTTCATCCGGTATTCATCCGGGCCTGTTTTTTCAAGTCCCTCGCAGCCGGGAATGGCGCGGCCGAGAACGGCAGGGTCCTGCATCACGGCGTAAGCTCGCTCGATAGGCAGAGGAAGAGTGTAAGATCCTGAAATTTTCACGCGTTCCTCGTTCTACTGCGCTCTGCCCATCGCGGCAATCAGTGCACGGCCGGTATAGACGACGGCGAGATGCTTTCGATAATCCGCTGACGCGTGTATGTCGGAATTGGCGTCCGAGCCTTGGGCGACCAACGCGGCCGCTTTCTGAATATCGGCGGCCGAGCCATTGGTGCCTTCCAGCGCCTTTTCAGCTGCAGTCGCCCGGAATGAGGAGTTTGTCAAACCCGTAACGCCAATCCGCGCCTCCGTCACCTTGCCACCGGCCTTCTTCACTCGCGCGGCGATGCCTACCATGGCGAAACCGCTCGCTGGTTGCGGCACTTTCTGATAACTCACGCCCGAAGTGTCAACAGGCACGATGACTTCGCGCACCATTTCTCCTTCATTCAGTACGGTGGTAAATGCGTCCACAAAAAATTCGGCGGCGGAAACGGTGCGATCGCCGCCAGCACCCCGCAGCACGATCTTTGCTTCCAGGGCCTGCAGCGCCGCCGGATAATCGGCCGACGGATCAGCATGCGCGACGGCGCCTCCGAGGGTGCCCATATTGCGGACTTGCACGTCGCCAATCGCCGCAGCGGTCTCCGCCAGCAACGGACACTTCGTACGCACCAACGGTGAGCTTTCAACCGCGTAATGCGTGGCCGTCGCGCCAATGTGCAATGCCCCGCTTTCCTCGCGAATATAATTCAACTCCTTGATACGTCCCAGATCCACTAAATGTTCTGGCGAGGCTAGGCGCAGCTTCATCATCGGGATCAGGCTCATGCCGCCTGCCAATGCTTTGGCCCCTCCACCCAGAAGTTTCACTGCTTCATCCAGCGTTGTGGGCGCGGTGTAATCGAACGTTTGCGGGAACATTAGTTGGTGCCTCCGGCATTAGCCAGCTTCCAGATTTTTTCGGGTGTGAGAGGCATGTCGATATGCCGCACACCCAGATGCGAGAGCGCATCCACTACTGAATTGACGACGGCAGGCGAGCAGCCGATGGTGCCCGCTTCGCCTACCCCTTTCACTCCTAGAGGATTGACATTGGTTGGGGTGATGGTATGCGAGCTTTCGATCCACGGCATCATATGCGCCCGCGGCATGGCATAATCCATGAATTCGCCGGTAATTAGCTGGCCGTTGTCGTCATAGACCGCCTGCTCCCACAGCGCCTGCCCCAGCCCCTGCGCCACGCCGCCATGCACCTGCCCATCCACGATCAGCGGGTTGATGATATTTCCGCAATCGTCCACGGCAATGTAGCGGCGGATAGCGATATCTCCTGTTTCCTTGTCGATGTCGGTGATCACAATATGCGCTCCGAACGGGAAGGTGAAATTGGGAGGCTCCCAGAAGTGCGTGGCGACCAAGCCCGGTTCCGTGTTGGGCGGCAGCTTCATAGCGCGATAAGTGGCGCCCGCGATTTCCGCGAGCCCCTTGGTCTTGCCACTCTTATTGCAGGTCACCTGGCCGCCGGAGAAGGTAACGTCATCCGATTCCAACAACATCGCACCGAACAGTTTCACCTTGGCCTTCAGTTCTTGCAGAGCAAAGTATAGCGCCGTTCCGCCGATGGCAGTCGCGCGGCTCCCGAACGTCCCTATGCCGTATTGAACAATCGAGGTGTCGCCGCGAAGCACCAGAATATTGTCGATGTCCACGCCCAGTTCATCGGCGGCAATTTGCGCGAAAGTTGTTTCCTCGCCCTGCCCCGTTTGGCAGGTTCCGGTCATGACGGTGACGGTGCCGGAAGGCTCAATCTTCACCGTGGCGCTCTCCCATCCGCCGGCCGGCGTCGCGGGCGAAGGACCGATGGCACAAATTTCACCGTACGTGGAAATGCCTATGCCGACAAGCTTGCCTTGCTTGCGCGCTTCCACTTGCTCCTGCAAGATTTTCGAATAATCCGCCAGGGCCATCGCCTTGTCGAGCGGCGCGGCATAATTACCGGAATCGTAAGTCAAGCCGGTGGCGGTGGGATACGGAAATTCTTCGTTCGCCACGAAATTCTTCAGGCGAATCTCGGCCGGATCCATGCCCAGTTCGTCCGCAAGAATATCTACCATGCGCTCGATTCCATGAGTGGCTTCCGGACGGCCCGCGCCGCGATACGCGTCCGTTGGAACGCAGTTTGTAAAAACGCCCACGATATCGGCGCTGACGTTCTTCGTCTTATACAATCCCGGCATCATCAATACGCTCAGCGTCGGAATCGCTGGCGTGAGCAGCTGATGATAAGCGCCCAAGTCTTGGATAATCTTCAGTTTGATACCGAGGATTGTGCCGTCCTTCTTCGCGGCCACCTCATAATAGTCCACATGACCGCGGCCATGAATGGTCGTCAGGAAGTTTTCGCGGCGTGACTCGATCCACTTCACGGGCTTGCCGATTTTCATTGCTACAAAGCCCATCAACGCCTCTTCGGCGTAGATATTGAGCTTGCTTCCGAAGCCGCCTCCAACTTCCGGCGCAATCACCCGCATTCGATTTTCTTCCAGACCGAGCATGCCCGCGACCAGCGTGCGCACAAGGTGAGGAACCTGTGTGGAGGTGTAGAGATTCAACTGGCGGTCAGCGCCGCGCCACTCCGCCACTACACCGCGCGTCTCCATCGCGTTCGGCACCAGGCGCTGGCTGGTGATACGCTGCTTCACGACGACATCCGCGTCGGCGAAAGCTTTTGCGATATCGCCGCCCTCTTGGTGATAGTTGAAGGCGGTGTTGTCGGGCCACTGCGGATGCACCGCCGGTGCGCCCGGCGCGAGCGCCTTTTCAGGATCGGCAACCGCCGGCAGCACGTCATAATCGATTTCGAGGAGATCCGCCGCGTCGCGCGCCAGATAGCGATCCGTTGCAACTACCACGGCCACAGCGTGACCCACGTAGTACACGCGGTCGATCGCCATAATATGATGATGCGGCACGCGTAGATCCGGCAAGGAAGCGCCGCAGGGAACGGGACCGACTTTCTCCGTGTCTTTGCCCGTGAATACAGCCACGACGCCAGGCGCTGCCGCAGCGGCCTTTACGTCGATGGAACGAATATTGGCGGCGGCATGCGGGCTGCGGACGATGGCGGCGTAGTGCATGCCGGGCATCTGAATGTCTTCCACGTACGTGGCAGTGCCGGTAATCAGCCGTGGGTCTTCGCGGCGGCGGATGCGTTTGCCAACCAGGGTTTCGGTCTTAGTAATGGTGGTGGCCATGGCGTGCTCCTACTTTCCCGCCGCGGCTGCCGCGGCTTTTACTGCGTTCACGATGTGCTGATAGCCGGTGCATCGGCACAGATTGCCTTCAAGACCATGCCGTATTTCCGCATCGCTAGGCGCGTGATTGCGGTCGATGATCTGTTTCGACGCCATGATCATGCCGGGCGTACAGAAACCGCACTGCAGGCCATGTTCGTTCCAAAATGCTTCCTGCACGCCGTGCAACTTGCCGTCGTTCGCAAGTCCTTCAATGGTCGTGATCTTCGCGCCGTCGGCTTGCACGGCGAACATCGTGCAGCTCTTCACGGCCTTGCCGTCGAGCTCTATCGTGCACGCGCCGCATAGCGAGGTTTCGCAGCCGACATGCGAGCCGGTGAGCGCCGCGTTCTCGCGCAAATAATGAATGAGCAGTAGTCGAGGTTCGACGTCGTGAGAATAGTTTTTTCCGTTGATGGTTAGATGGATCTTCATGGCGGCCTTCCTAAGTGGGGCGAAGCTATTGAAGATATCAAACTTCGGGAGCGGACGGAAAGGGGGTCTGGAAAGGCCGTGTTCACGGTCTTTCAATAGCCTGCCACGGACATCAGGAACATCTTCGACGCGAAGCAAGTTCCGAAACGCCACCCATCGTTCCTCTCATGAAGACGGCGATCTCGACGAGCACAGCGTTTGTACAAGGCAGCAAAGCGAGCGTCAACGGCATCTCGACTCACTGACGCTCGTGCCGAAGTTCATAAGACCTTGAGGAACCAGTCGTGCCTACTTCGTTGTAGGTATAATCTTCAACGGCATGAAGCTTTCCACCCTTCTATTCATCGCGACCATCTCGGTCGTATTCCTATTGCCCGCCCAAACCACAACCAAATTACCCGCCCCTGGATTTCACCATCTGCACTTGAACTCATTGAACCCGGACGCCGCCATCGATTTCTACACACGGCAATTTCCCAGCACCTCCCAAGCGACCATAGCCGGTCTTCCTGCGCTCAAAGCCGGCAACGTCTACGTTCTGTTCAACAAGGTGAACACCCCTCCGTCAGACCAGCGCCCGCAAAGCGCCTTGTGGCACTTCGGATGGCACGTGACAGACGTGCAGAAGAGCCGCATGATGTACCAGCAGCGCAAGGAAGTGAAATTACTCCCTCTCTACACCACCGATGAGGGCGGTTTTGTTTACACTAGCGGGGACACATGGCCGGGCAACGGCGGCTCGTTGGGCCTGACAAGAGCCGAGATCGCGGAAGCCAAGTCCAAGGGTGTGCAACCCGGGCATGGCGCTGGATTTGCGTACCTGGAAGGCCCCGACGGCGCGATCGTGGAATACCAGGGCAATATGCCTGTCGAAAAGTTCAATCACGTCCACCTGTTTCAGGACCACCCTTTCTGCGCGCAGCTGTGGTATCAGAAGCACTTGAACGCCCCCGTTCGTAGCACTCCGGGCCGCGCACCTTACACGGAAGCCACGTGCAAAGTTCCGCGCCCCGATCTTTCCTGGCCTTCTCTCGAACGCCGCGGCATGCTGCGCCAGCCCGCCGGAGTTACATTCGATGAGGTTGCCATCACCTGGCATGTGCAACAGGATGAAACGCCATTAGTGAGCAGCCGCGGCCATCTTTCCGATCATTACGCATTGAGCGTCGCCGATCTGGATGCGTGGATCACCAAACTTCAGGCCGAGGGCGTGAGGTTTTTGGAGCAGCCGTACAAACTCGGCGCAATGCGCGCGGTCATGATCGAAGGCCCCAGCCGCGAGGCGATTGAGTTGGTGGAGACTCGCTGAACACCGGACCAGTTTGTACCTTTAACGGACAAATCTGGTCTTGTTGCGTCTGGCTCGCCAAGCGATCGCGAGTAAGCCCGCGCTCAGCAGTATTAGTGGCGCGCCAAGCCACAGCACGGCGCTCCACTCGATCGGCCCCCGCACTACTCCAGCGATGCCCAGCATGAACAGCACGCCGCCCACGACGCCAGGAATAACCTTGCCGGGACGGAGAAGTTCTGCGCAAATCCCTACAAATCCGGCCGTAATGAGCAGCATGTCGCGCATACCTTCAGCGTATCGTTACTCTAGGTAAGAGTGAACCCCCGCAAGATTCTCGTGCGTGCAACCAATTGGGTGGGCGACGCCGTTATGTCCCTGCCTGCGCTGCGCGCTCTGCGCGAACGGTTTCCGCAAGCGGAGATCGTCATCCTAGCCAAGCCGTGGGTCGCCGATCTCTATCATCGCGAGCCTTTCTGTGATCGCATGATTCCGTATACACCGCAGACTTTGCCCCACAAATGGGCCGCCGGCCGCGCGCTAGCGAAAGAAGGCTTTGATTGCGCGATTCTTTTTCAGAACGCATTTGAAGCGGCTTTGGTCGCTTTCGCGGCGCGCATTCCCGAACGGATTGGCTATGCGCGCGATGGCCGCGGCATGTTGCTGACGAAAGCCGTCGCGGTTCCCCTCCCGGGCGAAATCCCTCCGCATGAGCGCTTCTATTATCTGGAGCTTTTGCACCGTGCGGGGATTCTTGAATCCCTTCCTGACTCGGATCGCATCCAGCTTGACTGCGCGCCCGCGGCGCGCGAAGCTGGACAAGCATCCTTTCGCGACATGGGATTTGCAGGGGACGTAATCGGTATGAGTCCCGGCGCGGCGTATGGATCCGCTAAACAGTGGATCCCTGAGCACTTCGCTGCTGCCGCCACACGCCTCGCGCGGGAAACCGGGGCCTCGGTGGCAATTTTTGGGTCGAGGGCCGAGCACGCATTGTGCGCTGGCATCGCTGCTGCAATCAACGCGCCCGTGAAAAACCTCGCAGGCGAGACTACGCTTGCCCAATATATCGATCTTGCCGCCGCTTGCCGCATATACCTCACCAACGATTCCGGCGGTATGCATATTGCTTCTGCGCTCGGAGTACCCACCGTGTCTATTTTCGGCGCGACCAATGAGGTGACAACCGGCCCTACTGGACCTCTGGCGCGCGTCGTGCGCGAACCCGTGGAATGCAGCCCTTGTATGAAGCGCGAATGCCCCATCGATCACCGCTGCATGACACGCGTCAGCTCGGAGCGAGTGGCGCTAACCGCACTAGACCTGCTGAAATAGAGACTTGGACACACGCGCGAAAATTATCAGCTCGGCCGCCGCTGCTCTCTTAGCGCGGGACGGGGCAATGGTCGTGAGCGGCTTTTTCGATCCGCTCATCGCCTCCACCGCCGAAAGGCTCGCTGAATGCAAAACAGACGCAAAGCCTCTGCTCGTGGTTATCGCCACCGCACCGGACGGCATACTCCCGGCTCGCGCGCGGGCCGAACTCGTCGCCGGCCTGGCTTGTGTTGACTATGTTTGCGAGCATTCCCCCGATCTCACCCCGCACTTGTCTCTGCAGGATGAACATCGCGCTGCATTGAACCAGTTAATACGTCACGTCAATGCGCGGCAGCGGGCGGCGGCTTCCAAAGCCGGGCGCTGACCTTCCGATGCAGCCAGCCCGCATTCTCGTCATCCGAATGAGTTCCATGGGCGACGTCATTCATACCCTGCCCGCCGCAGCCAGTCTGAAGCACAGTTTTCCACACAGTCACGTGAGCTGGATTGTGCGGCCGAAATGGGCCCCACTGCTCGCTGGTAATCCGTACCTGGATGAAATCATCCCGCTGGAGCGTTCCCTCAAGTCTTCCCTGGCCTGCGCGCGCCGCTTACACGTGCAAGGCTTCGATCTGATCGTCGATTTTCAAGGATTAGTGCAGTCGGCCCTTATTGGCGCTGCCATTCGGAGCGAGAAGTTCGTAGGATTCGACCGCAAATCCGTTCGAGAGCTTCCTGCCGCCCTGTTCTATTCTTCTGGCATCGAAACGCGCTCCAACCATGTGGTCGATCGCAACCTGGATTTAGCCGCAGGAGCGGGCGCGCAGAACCTTCTGCGCGTATTTCCATTGCCTGCCGGCGCACCGGAATGCTCGGACCAGGGACCTCTCCCCGAAGGTCCATTCATTCTCGCCAATCCGTTCGCAGGTTGGGGATCGAAGCAATGGCCCATGGACCGTTGGGCAGCGCTGGCTGGTCTGCTGCCACTGCCTCTAGTAGTCAATGGTCCGCCCGGCACGGAGCCGCAGTTGGCTGAAATCCGTGGCGCGCGGGCTTACGTCTCAGGTATCGACGGCTTGATCCACGCTACACGGAGAGCGCAGGGCGTGGTCGGTGTGGACAGCGGCCCCTTGCATTTGGCCGCTGCTCTAGGAAAACCAGGAGTTGGGATTTTTGGTCCGACCGATCCGGCACGCAACGGCCCTTACGGCGGAACGCTTCTTGTTCTCCGGAAAGACGGCGCCGTGACGGACTACCGCAGAACGCCTGACCCCGCCGAGAGTATTCTCGCCATTACGCCTCGCATGGTCGCGGATGCCTTGAACGTCTCCCTTTCCGGCGCAGTGGAGAGGCACTCCGCGTGAGGTTTCCGAAGGCCTATGCAGATACCGTAGCCAAACTTCGTGTGCCCGGCGGATTCATTCTGCTGGCCGCATTTCTAGTCTTGGCTCTTCCTACGGCGCGGTCTCTGGCCGTCGGTTTTCCCGTTTCCATACTCGGCCTTGCACTTCGGGCATGGGCGGCGGGACACTTGGAAAAGAACACTACCCTTACTGAAAGCGGACCTTACGCTTGGGTTCGTAATCCACTGTATTTGGGGACGTTATTGGCGACACTGGGCTTGGTGCTTGCTTCTCGCCGGTGGGAACTGGCGGGGTTAAGCTCCCTCGTATTTTTTCTAATCTATTTGCCGGTGGTCGAACTCGAAGAACAGCACCTGAATCAATTATTTCCAGAATTCTCATCTTATGCGCGGCGGGTGCCGAAGTTAGTTCCGCGGCGGCCGTCAAAGCAGATTGCCAAGACGTTTCGATGGAGTGTTTACCGGCGTAATGAGGAGTATCAAGCGTCGCTGGGATTCCTGGTGGGGGCCGGTGTATTGGTGTGGAAAGCGATTTCCTAGCGCCGCTTATTCGCCGATCTCAAGCTCGGCACGCACATCTTGCCAGTCCGGCAAGGCGACCGGGCGGTTCAGTTTCTCGATTTCGCTAGACATTTCGCGGGCCTCATACGGACCGAGGTCTGGCGATGCAAAAGCGAAGCGGCATAACGCGGGCTCACCACGCTGGGCGTTGGCGGCGCGCAATGTCACGAACACCGTGACGCCCGAGAATCGATTCGACGAGTGATTCACCACCAGGTACTGAATTTCAGACTTGCTGGCCGGATTCATCAAGATGCGGAAGCCCGTCACTTCTATCGCCTTGGAAAGTGGATTGGCGGAGGCACGCGTCGCTGTCCTGGAGATGATTTCCGTCGTCTTTTCCGGAGCGGACTTCCGTGGCAATAAGGAAATTGCACTTCCGAAACCGGCACTGAGCAACGTCACCCCCACCAGGGCCATCCACGCCCATCGGGGAAGCAAGGGTTTCTTGAAGGCTTGACCTTCCGGAAACTGAGGCTCCAACTCGCGGTCCCGGAATGAAATCAGCCGTTTGATTAACATCGGCCCAGGTACTGTGACTCGTTGGAGGCAGTCGGTGATCAGAGCGTTCTGATGCGGAGCGACGGCCTGCATAGGTTTCCCCGTCAGCGGCGAGTAGACCACCAGACCGGCAGGGCCTGGGGCAAACGCGGGCTTCGACGATTGCGGTTGGCTAGGTGCGGAGGCTGCCGGAACCACTGCGTTCGATAGCGATACCCGAGGCTTTACTTTGACCTTGGTGCGAGGCCATGGCACGCTCGCCGCCGTCTGCATCTTCGGTTGCGGCGTAGCTGGCCCGCGTTTAACAAAGTCGTCGCTGACAACGGGCGCATGGGCCTTGGCCGGCACTGGTTGAAGATTGAGGTCTGTCCAGATTCCTCTCCCAGGGATTCCAGAGGTTTCCGGTCCTTTAAGGCACATTGCCAATTTCCCGGAAACGGGCGGGTCAGGCCGTTCCTCAGCCATTCCCATCGCACTGATGGCATCTTCCAAGCCATTTCCGGAAATTGCCGGTGCCGACCATCCAGGCAAGGGAAGATCCCCTGCATCAGGCCATGGGATCGACTCAGGGGATTCCGAAGGCGCCAGTTGCGTCGGGAGCGACGCCACACGGCCCGATCCTGCGCGTGGAGCGCGCACGGGAGCATTTCCGAGTGGACGCACCCGCACTTCCTTCTTGATCGTACGCCCCAAAGTTGACACGCTGGACGTCTGTGCAGGTTGTTCCGCGACTTGAGCTGAAACAGGTTCCACGGTGCTGGGTCGGGCGTCGCAGGCCGGGCATTCCCGCTCTTGTGGCGCGATTTCGCGGCCACATTCCGGGCAGATCCAGTGGAACATGCCTCCAATGTACACGCATATCGCCTCTAATCCTGTGAGGTGGTTACCTTAGGGTGGAACCCTAGGAACCTTACTGTGAGAAACATTCCGACTCAGTGAATTTGTGCGGGCTCCGGACGGTTAGCCCGTATATACCGTGCGCCGAGCCGGAGCAATGTACTGCAGGAACTTGTGCCTGGCTTTTGAATGGGCTTCCACCGTGGGGCGATCACGCAACACCCGGGCGAACTCCTCGAAAGATCGGCCCATCTCTGAGGACGCCTGAATCCATGTTCCTTGCCTGGTGGCCTCATTGACTCTTGCATAGTCATTGGGAAAGCAGTGCACCACTGGCAGGCCCAGCAGTTCCTCCATCTGGGCCTTTGTGAACGCAGAGTGTTTGTGCATCCGGTTCACCACGAGCGACACTCTGCCCGCCAGTTCCATCTTTTGCAGAAACGCAAGTTTTTCGCGCGCCAGATGCAGGGATACCACCTCCGGCGTGCACACTAGAATTATGCGTTTAGATTCGTTCATCAATTCCAGAGAGTAGCGTTCCAGATTGCCGGATAAATCGAAACAGATGGCGCCGTAACAGCGTCCGATGAACGCTGCGAGTTCGCGAATTTGATCCGTGTCGATACGGTAGTTGGGATTTACCGGCCCGGAATGAATGACATCCAATCTTCCTTCGGCTCCATCCACTGTCGTCACCAGATCCGCCCACAGATGTTCTTCCAATCTGGGTGCGTTGTTTAGAGCGTCAACGACGGAAAACTGGTTGGCTAGCTTCAACAGAAATCGCGTCATTCCAGAGTTCAGATCGAAATCCGCCAGCAGCACCCGGGTATTTTCGTCCCGCGCCATTGCAGATGCCACGTTGAGAGCCACAGTGGACGTTCCCACGCCCGCCTTGGACGGCAGAAAGGAAAATACGTGCAACGTCCGGAGGTCGGTGTGCGGCCGTTTGCCAATAAACGTTAGGACCTGGGCCAGAGAATCGGCGACGGATTGGAATTCGAACGGCTCCGCGAGGAATTCGCGAATCCCCAGCCGCATGGTGTGGCGAAGCACCTCCGGGTCCATGCTCGTATGCAAGGCGACCACTTCCACATGGCGGGCTTCAGTCTCGAGCAAAGCGGCGATTTCGGCAGCCTTCTCCTGGTCTTCGAAGCTCAAAAAGAGAATGGCCGCCCCCTGCGCCCGCATGGTTCTCAACAGGTTTTCCGGAATTGGATACACATCCATGGTCTTGCGGTTTTCCACCGTGTTGATTTGTTCCAGGACCTCGACAAACTTTTTCGAGAGATCCTGATTCGGGCACACCACTATACTGCGCAACATTGGGCATTCCTCCTTGCTCGTCCCGTCCAGGCTTGTCCCATCCAGTCCGAAAATGACGTGCTTCCTCGCTTTTTCATTGCATTTCTTATCGGCACGGAAACCGCGAATGAGAATAGATTTCCTCCGGCCCGATTCATCCACCTTCTCAACAGCCCCACTTTCGAGTAGAATTTGACGGTGAGCCAAATATCTGAAGACGTCCGCAGCCGTGCCGGCGCCCCGCAGCCGGATGCCGCCCTTCCGCAGAGACCTAAAGTCCCCCGCGCCATTTCCCGGATATTTTGGGTCCTGGTCGCAATCGCGGCAGCCGGAAGTCTTGGGGTGATTGCCCAAGACCGCGGTGAACCCATTAACAGCTTGTGGCTGGTGGTCGCCTCGACCTGCATTTATCTGATTGGATACCGGTTCTACGCCAGCTTCCTCGCCGCGAAAGTATTGGCCCTCGACGACCGCGCAACGCCCGCCGAACGTCTGCGCGATGGACATGACTTTGAGCCGACCAATAAGTGGATCCTCATCGGCCACCACTTCGCCGCCATCGCCGGCCCAGGCCCTCTGGTGGGTCCCACGCTGGCCGCTCAGTTCGGCTACCTGCCCGGCGCGCTGTGGATCATGATCGGCGCGGTGCTCGGAGGCGCGGTGCAGGATTTCGTGATTTTGTTTTGCTCCATACGGCGCAACGGAAAGACTCTGGGGCAGATGGCGCGTGAGGAGATCGGCAAGGTCGGTGGCTTCGTTGCATTGATCACCGTGTTGCTCATGATGATCATTATTTTGGCCGTCGTCGGCTTAGTAGTCGTCAATGCACTGAAGGGCAGCCCGTGGGGAACGTTCACGATCGCGGCCACCATGCCCATTGCCGTGATCATGGGCCTGTATCTGCGCTACATCAGGCCAGGCCGGGTATTAGAAGTTTCGGCGATCGGTTTCGTGCTGGTCATCGCTGCCATTTTTGGCGGACAGGCCGTCGCGGATTCGGAGAGCTGGGCGCCCTGGTTCACTTATTCCGGCGTGGCGCTTGCGATTGGGCTCGCCATATACGGCTTCATCGCGAGCGTTTTCCCCGTGTGGTTATTGCTCGCCCCCCGCGGATATTTAAGCACCTTCGTAAAACTGGGGGTCGTGCTCGCGCTGGGCGTCGGCATTTTCTTCGTTCATCCGCAATTGCAGCTCCCCGCGTTCACACGCTTTGTCGACGGAACCGGACCCATTTTCGCGGGCAAAATTTTCCCATTCTGCTTCATCACCATCGCCTGCGGGGCAGTTTCCGGATTCCACTCGCTGGTTTCGTCTGGTACCACTCCGAAGCTGCTGGCGCGGGAGCGTTATGCCACGGGCACGGCATATGGCTCGATGCTGCTTGAAAGCTTTGTAGCCATCATGGCCCTGATCGCCGCGGCATCGCTCACACCGGGCGTGTTCTTCGCGGTAAACTCGCCGGCCGGCATCGTTGGCGCTACGCCGGATGCGGCCACGGCAACGATCAGCAACTGGGGCTTCCCGGTTGAATCGGCGCAAATGCAGACGCTCGCGGACTCGATCGGCGAAAAAACCCTGTTCTACCGCACCGGTGGCGCCCCTTCGCTCGCCCTTGGCATGGCGCAGATTTTTTCGTTCATCCTTGGCGACCAGCGTGTGCTGGCGTTCTGGTACCACTTCGCCATCATGTTTGAAGCGCTGTTCATTCTTACAATCATGGACACGGGTACGCGTGTCGGCAGATTCATGTTGCAAGAGATGCTGGGCACCGTCTGGCCCAAAATGGGCGAGACGAACTGGACGCCCGGCGTGTTGATGGCGAGCGCAGGTATCGTCGCCGCCTGGGGCTACTTCCTGTATCAAGGAGTGATTGACCCGTTGGGGGGTATAAACTCTCTGTGGCCGCTATTCGGTATTTCCAATCAGCTGCTGGCAGCGGTGGCGTTCTGCGTGGCTACGACGATCCTGATAAAAATGCACGGCGCGAAATATATGTGGGTTACCTGCGTTCCCTTGGCGTGGCTCGTGATCGTGTGCTTCACGGCGGGCTGGCAGAAAATCTTCGATGCGTCCCCCGCACTTGGATTTCTGGCGCAAGCCGAGGCTCTGGCGAATGGGCCGCAAACAGCTTCTACCGCTGCCTTGATATTCAATGCACGGCTGGACGCGGCGGTGACTGCGATCTTCCTGATCCTGGTTGGAGTCATTCTGGTGGATTCCATCCGCGTCTGGACCGGCATTCTGTCCGGCAAGCGCGCCGCGACCATGACTGAAACGCCGTACGTGGCGTCGCGCCTGGCGGCGGAACTATGAGACGCTTTTTTCAACTGGCGCTGCAGCTTTTAAAAGAGCTGAGTGACGAGAACGCCTACGAACGCCATCTGCGTGCGCACGGAGTACCGCATTCCGGCGCGGAGTGGCGGCGGTTTTGCGATGAACGCTGGCTGGCGGGCTCCCGCCGCGCGCGCTGTTGCTGATTCTTGAGTAGAACGTCGTGTCAGAACCGAGCCAGGCCGCCAGGAAGTGGCCCCGCTGAAAGCTGAACAGGAGACTCCATGAAGATCGCTCCATTGCTCCTTGCGTTGTGCTGTTCCACGATCTACGCCGCCGACTACCCCGCGCCGGTCGAAGGCGATTGGACGGTTCGTGATTTCAAGTTTCACACCGGTGAAAGCCTACCTGGGGAAATGCGCATGCACTACACGACGGTGGGCGCACCGTCCGGTCAACCCGTGCTCATCTTGCACGGCACCGGCGGCAACGGCCGCAGTTTCCTGCGTGAAGATTTCGCGGGCCAGCTCTTCGGTCCCGGCCAGGCGCTCGACGCGAGCAAGCATTTCATCGTTCTGCCGGACAGCATCGGAAGCGGGAAGTCCTCCAAGCCATCCGATGGGCTCCGCGCGAAATTTCCGGCGCTCAATTACCAGGACCAGATTCTGGGGCACTATCGCCTGCTCACCGAGCATCTGGGTATCCGCCATCTCAGCGTACTGCTGGGGAATTCCATGGGCGGAATGCAGGCCTGGCTGTGGGGAGAAATGTACCCTGACTTCATGGATGTCCTGGTCCCCATGGCCTCTACCCCTGCCGAGATGTCGGGCCGCAATTGGATGATGCGCCGTATGCTGATCGATTCCATTCGAAACGATCCGGAATGGAATGGCGGCAACTACACTAAGCAACCCTCAGGTTACACGCGTGCGCGTGTGTATTACGGGCTGGCCACCGCCGGTGGAACGCAAGCCATCTATGCAGCCAACCCGACGCGGGAAAAGACCGACGCGGAACTCGCGCGGCGCTTGTCGCAGCCATCGGAGGAAGACGCGAACGACACGCTGTATCAGTATGAGGGCGCGCGCGACTACAATCCGAGTCCTCACCTGGAAAAAATCCACGCGCGCGTATTGGCCATCAATTCAGCAGACGATGAGCGCAATCCCGCGGAACTCGGCATCATGGAACGCGAGATCAAACGGATCAAGAACGCGAAATTCGTGCTTCTTCCCGCCGGTCCCGACACTCGCGGGCACGGCACGACGTCAAACGCCAAGTTGTGGAAGCAACACCTTGCGGAGTTTTTACAGCTGAAATAGCGCTGAAGTTAGGCGACAGCCGCCATGCTGCGCCCTGGCGCGGAACCCACTTCACGCCTTTCAAACGCCGCGCACGGTCGCAGTTCGGGCTCCGCAGCCACCATCGAAAACTCCTGATAGAAGCTCGCGAATTGAGCGTGCATGGACGCGCACCCGGGGCCAGGGTAGAGCTGAACGAAGAGCTGACCCACCGCCTTCCCCCGCAGTCCTTTGCACACCTCAGCCAGATGGCGCGCCGTCTCCCGCGTGCAGGCTCCGCAGGATAATCCAATCTGCATACATTTCTCGGGAGAAAGGTCTTCAACGGAATCGCGGGTTGTCGTCGTCATGAATGTCCATTATGCCGTTGGTGTTGAGGCCAACCAAGGGTTTTGAGGGGGGTTTCGCGCGGCTCTTTTGGGGGTAGTGGATACCCTCGGACAACAGCGTCCGCGGAATTCAGTTAAAATCGGAATGGAAGCGGTTTTACGGATAGTGTATGCGATGGTGGTGGGCCATCTTTGTGGGGGCGGGGTTGGCCGCAGCCCAGCAGGATTCGGAGGAATCGAAGACTCGACGCCCGGTCGAGCCCAAATCCTCGGATTTTCGCGTGGAGCGGAGCGCCGTGCCTGGCGGTGCCGAGCTGCTTACCGTTTTCGGTCATGCGGCAGGCTCCACGGATGACAATACTGAAGGCGCAGGCATTCCCCTGGTCTCAGTGCTGCGCGACACACTGGGCGACTCAAACCCTGAAAACGACCGCTTGCGTTATGTATGGGTGCTTACCGCAGCGCGTCCCACGTGGTTGCAGCGCGTGGCCGCAGCTACGCCATTCTATTACTGGCGCGCTAGCTTGTTCAAGAACGCGGACCGCGTCCCTTCGCCTGTCCTCGATCTAAGTTCCGCTAGGCGGCCAGTGTGGAGCGCTCTGGCCGGATCCGTTACCCAGCTCATTGCGTTTGATCCTCACGGCGCGCTGCTTCGCAGCTCCACGCGTAGCTACCGCAACAATACCCGCGATCACCGCCAGCTCCACCTGCTGGAAGGCTTGGCCATCCTTTCACAATTGGAAAACGCCCCTGAGACCGATTCACATCTAACGCAGTCCGATTTGCTGGCCATTCAGGCGCGGCTCTCACTCGCCAGCCAAACATTGGGCGGATTGGTGAGCGAATCCCATTTGCCCGACGCCTATATGAAACAGCGCACCCGAAGCATGGAAGATCGCGGCCACAATTGGGAGCTGCTCCGCCAGCGCGCCGAAGCGAATGGGCTGTTCTTTGAACCGTTCGGCTTGGGCGGCTCGCCGACCCAAGCGCTCGTCTGGGTTGCCAGAGAAGACGCCGGTTCCGCCCGCAATTTCGATGGAAACCTGCTCAGTATGGCCAATCCATTTGGCGATTCGCGAATCAAGAATTGGACCGGATACAGTGAGATGCGCTGTCTCGAAACGGAAAATCGCTGCGTGGAACTGATTCCCCTTGCTTTGTATTCGCTGGATCACCCGAAGGTGCCTTTACTGCTGGTGGATTTCCGAGACACCCGAGCGCCAAAGCGGCGCGAAATGATCCGGCACGCCACCGTGGACGTGCTTTCAGGCATCATCGGTTATTCACGGTGGGGCAACTGGCCTTACTTCGCAGGAACGTGGACCTGGAGCTTTGTGCGATCGCGGCACGGCGTGGCTAACAGCCGCGCCGCGCGCATCCGTGCCTACTCGCAGGTGCGACAGTGGCTCGCGTTCGATCCCATGCTAGATCCCGAGCTGCGCGCGGACCTGCGGCGACGCCTGGAAACGCTGGGTGTCAATCCTCTTGAGGATTCCGCGGCGAACGAAGCTCGCTTTGCCAAGCGTCAGTTTGCCGCGCTCGATCGCTACGCGCAAGATCCGCGGGGCTTGGTCCAGCGCCTGGAGCGCGATCGAAAGGCGGAAGGCTTCGCTTATGACCATGGATTGGCCGCGCGGGTTGGGTTGAATGCCGCCTACTATGCCACTCTGGGCTTGTACCAGCATCGGGAAGACAACGCCGTTGCACTCAAGATCCGAATCGATGGAGCGCGCCGGGCATCACGGAGCGTCAACGCTGTATCCACCGATGCCACTCCGTAAGACCTTGGTAGAGAACGTGGGCCGCTGGTATATCGGAATGCACAGAGGCGCGAACAAAGGGGGCATGATCCTTGTTATCACCGCCATCATGACCGCTTCCGTCTTTGGGGGAGGCGTCGAGCGCGTGGTGATCCTAAAAGTCGACGGGCTTCCGGAGCGGGTGCTGGAGCGTTACACACGCGAAGCGCGCCCCCGCCTGCCAAATATTAGTCAAATCTTTGGGCGTGATGGAACATCGCTTGAGAATTTCTATGTGCGAGGGTTGAGCCTCTCAGCGCCATCCTGGTCCATGCTGGACACGGGACAGCATGCCGAAATTCGGGGCAACGTGCAGTATGACCGCTACACGTTACGCGCCTGGGACTATTTAAATTTTTTTCCGTTCTATGTCGGGTACGCAATGTCCCGGCGCGTGGAGATGCCTGGGGTGGAACTCCTGGACCAGAGCGGCATCCCGCTTCTAATCGATCGCTTCCCCTACGAGCAGCGTTATCAAGGAATACAGCTGCTGCAGCGCGGAATCCGCTGGAGCACGCTGCAATCCGGCCTGCACAGTAAGTTCACTTCACGGCCCATCAGGGAATTGTTCGACGAGTGGCAGACCGGACTCAATATGTCAAGTACGATCTATGAGGCCGGCGAACGCGATATTCTGCGTGAAATTCAGGGGACTCAAGTGCGCTACCTGGATTTTTTCAACGGTGAGTACGATCACCTGGCGCATCTGACGGCGGACCGCACGGTTCAACTGCACGAACTGGAACGTCTTGACGCGCTGGTCGGTCGTTTGTGGAGGGCGATCGCGGCCAGCCCTTTGGCCGGTTCCACCGCGCTGATCCTGGTGTCCGACCACGGCATGAACACCTCGGAGGATACCATCAGCCAGGGCTATAATCTGGTCGATTGGTTTAGCAGCTCAGTTGGCGGCGGACACCACGTCCTCACGAATCGCCATCCCATGACGGAGTTCAAACTCAAGGGCTTGGACCCATTTGTTTCCGAAGTGATCACGCCGAGCCGCGACTCCGCGTATTTGTCTGGCAAAAGTGCCGCCTATCCAACGGTAGTTATGGATCTGGACGGAAATGAGCGCGCGAGCATCGCTCTGCGCGAAAACGGTTTGAACGTTGTGCATGTATTGCTCGAGCAGTTGTCCGACAGGCGCACCACGGGAGCGCTTCGGATAGCGGTCGTCGACGCGCTGTTTGCCGCGCTCGACCGTCACCGCGCGGCATGGAGCCGCCGCGCCGGAGAGATCAACGCGAACCTCATCGCACTCCGACAGCGCATGGATGCGCAGGAAGATCTGGTCGCCTCGCAGCCGAAAAAATGGACGCGACGGCAACGCGATTTGGGATTGGACAAGGCAGCCCGGCGCGAAATCGAGCATCTGGAGAGATGGCGCGAGGATGCACGCCGAGACTCACAGTATGCGTCTATTCTGGAACGGCTGCTTGCGCTGACTCCAGCAGACTTCGATCCCGGAAAATTCAAAGCGGAAGATTTGATCCCGGCTAAGTCGTTGGGTGGAGTCAATTCGATCCACGATCTGCAAAATTACGTCGTGGGACCCGCACTGGGCGGATTAGTTTTGACCGCGGATGGTTCGATCGATGAAGAAAAGAGCTTTCGGCGCATCAATTATTTCGCGGCGTTAAGCGCCATCTCTGTGCGGAACAACGTGCAGAAAAGCGTCTTACCCCAGCCCGTGGAATCAATCGCAGTGTCCATATCTCGTGAGGCGCTGATCCGGGCATTTCCGGAGGAAGGCGCCCGAATCGAAGACGGCGTCTGGTTCTGGCGTTCGCCGGAGCGGCAGGCCGTGATCCTTACGCGTCACAACGCCATGGGCCGGCTTGAACTGCGCTACGTGCCCGTAGCACACCTCACGCAAGACGCCGCGGGCGACCTGCGTTTTGAGCGGCCAGAGTGGACGGCAGGCTTTCCGTTGGAGATACCGGAGGACACCGAACTGAATGCTCCCTCAAAGGAGTGGCTATCTGCGTGGCATGACGAGACGGCTTGGTTCAAGACGGTGCACCGCACCAGATATTCAAATGGACTAATCGGCATAGTGGAAGCGCTGCTCGAGTCACGCGCCGATGAAGGCGTATTCCCGGATTGGCGCCGTGGACGGTTGCGCTCGGACTTGCTGGTATTCGCAAACGACCATTGGAATTTCAATGTGCGGGGTTTCAACCCCGGCGGAAATCACGGATCGTTTTTGCGTACTTCAACACACTCGGTGTTGTTAGTGGCTGGAGGCAAAGACACCGGCATTCCCAAAGGCCTGCGAATTGAAACTCCGTACGACAGCTTGAGCTTCGTCCCCACAATACTAATGCTCATGGGAAAATCAGAACCTAATCTTCCCGGACCGGTCATCCAAGAACTCATCGGTCCGTCCGTCGAACCGCGGCCAACAGGAGGGGGCGGCGCACGCTAACCCGGCGTAGGAAATGTTTTCGAAATATGGTCGTGCCAGGTGAGATTCTCTTCATCCACCAGCGCCCACAGCAAGCCGCAACCCAGCGCCATTACACTGACCACGCTGGCCACCTGACGGATCAGGCGCTGTTTGCGGTTAGGAATGCGTCCATCGAAGTTCACCAGCCGCAACCGCGCGAAGCGCATCCCTGTGGAGTCGCCATTGGCATTCGCCCACAGCAACTTGTAAAACACCGCGATGATGGCAAATGCCGCTCCGAGCATCATCAAATTCTGTTTTTGCAACACCGGCGCGGGAATTTTCCAATAGGCGAGCGCTCCGAAATACATGAGCGCGAAGCCGCACATCCCGAGAACAATCCAGGCAGCGTCCACCGACGTGGCCATCAAACGATGTGCTGGCGTGGCCACCGGGGCATCGCAATAAATGACGGCTTCCACTTTGACGTCAAATCTTTCGGCGCTACCTGCATCCGTGAAATTCAGCGTTTGCTGGGAAATATCGATCCGGCGTCCAGTCCTGCCATTCGTCCCCGGCGCTCTGCGGTGCGGGGGACGCGAAGGAGTCAGCATGGGAATGGGAATGACCTTCGGATTCACCGGCGCTTGGGGCGGGATGCTGGTGGAACCTGCAACGTCTTGCGGTGCGTCTGCGTCTACGTTCCTATCGTTGAACGAAACGTCTCGCAACGCGGAGTTTCTAAAAAGCGATGATTGATGCAGCCTGGGAGCGGGCGGCTCAGGCCGCGGCTCCGTGCGCCCTCCCGGAAAGGATTCAAACGCTGGCGCAGCGGACCCCGTTAATGGATATGGCTGACCATATGTCGAAGACCCGTCAGTCGAGGCCCGCTCGGAAGCGGGACGCAAGCGGCGTTTGCAGCGCACACAGCGCTGCTCGTCGTCCTCATTCGATGCTCTGCAATGAATGCACTCCATCAATTCGAAGTCGGCTGATACGCGAGCCAGTTATCCTCTCATGTGCCGCGAACTCTTGACGGATACAATGGCGCTCTGTTACGGTTCTCGGTTGAGACCTACGTTGCCACCTGCTTTTCCGCCGCGCGCGAACCCTCTAATCCTAGGTAACATACTTCGCTATCTTTGTCACGACTTTTCTTTGATTCTGTTACTAGTTAGCGGTTTCGTCGGCACGCTTTCCGCGCAAGTGTACCGGCCAATTCTCCCAGGGCCCGCGCTTCCGCCACCCATTCCCGTGACGGATCAAATCGTGCGTCCTGCGCGGCCGGGGGCGCCCGATGCAGCGCACGTATTGATTCGATCCGTGACTCAGGAAGTGGAGGGCGCGCTTCGCCGTTTGCGCGGAAGCGTCCGCGTGGAAACGTCGGACATGCTGTTGCTCGCCGATGAGATCGACTACAACTCAGACACCGGCGACGCTGAGGCGCGGGGGCACGTTCACTTTGAACACTTCGTGCGCGGAGAAAAATTGGATTGCGATCGCGCGGAGTACAATGTGGACAAAGAGACCGGAAAGTTCTATGAAGTCAGCGGGTCCGCTAACACCCGTATCAATGTGAGACCGGGTCTTTTAACGACGCAGAATCCCTTTTATTTCCAAAGTAAATGGGCCGAACGCTTAAAGGATCGCTATATATTACATGACGGCTTTCTGACCGACTGCTTGATTCCTCGTCCATGGTGGCGTCTGCGCTATCCGGTGGTGGACGTGATACCGGGCGAGCGAGCGATTGCCCGTAATTCCTGGTTCTTTGTGCGGCGCGTTCCTATCTTCTACGCTCCGTTTTTCTATAAATCACTCCGCAAGGAACCGCGCCGCAGCGGCTTCTTGCTTCCCAACATCGGCAATTCTTCCACTCGCGGCAAGGTTCTCGGATTCGGATATTATTGGGCGCCCAGCCGCAGTTTTGACGTCGCCTATCGAGGGCGCTACTTTACTATCGCGGGCCTGTCCCACCACGTCGATATGAGGGCGCGTCCGAACGCCGCTACCGAGATCGGCATTTTATTCGACGGAATCAAGGACCAGCGGGACATCACTCCTTCGCCGAGCGGCGCATTGCTGGTGGTGCGCGCCAAGACGTCTCTGGGAAAAGGATGGGAAGCGCGCGGCGAGTTAAACCATCTTACGTCCCTTACTTTCCGGCGCTTTTACACGGAGTCTTTCAATGAAGCGGTGTTTTCGCAAACCCACTCCGTGGGCTATCTCACCAAGCACTGGTCCGACTATGGTTTCTATTTGGTCGCTCAAAAGGACATCAATTTCCAGAGCGAAAGCCCGGGTGACGATATCAATATTCGCAAGCTCCCCGAGGTTCGGTTTACAGAACGGGAACATGAGATTCGTATCCCCGCCGGCATCCTGAGAGGCCTTCCATTGTGGTTCTCCTTAGATTCAAGCGCCGGCCTGCTACGGCGCTCCCAGCCCTCATTTCAAACACGTCAGTTTGTCACACGCATGGACTTCGCCCCCCGTGTAACGACGGCGTGGCATTGGAATGGCATCAATATTTCACCCAGCTTCAGGCTGCGCGAGACGGCATATGGATCGAGCGTGGGCGCTTACGGCGTATTTGCAGGCCAAAACGTGCTGCGAAGTTCGCGCGAATTTTCCGTCGATCTTTCCCTCCCCGCTTTGCAGCGAACGTTCGATACACCCGCCACATTCACCCATCTCGGTTTAGGCCAAAAGGTAAAGCATGTGCTGGAACCGCGCGTCACCTATAAGAACGTGGCGGGAATCGGAAATTTTGACCAGATCATCCGCTTTGACGAAATGGACGTGCTGAGCAACACGAATCAAGTGGAGTTTTCGGTGGTGAACCGGCTCTTTTCTAAGGACAGCGCCGGAACCGTACGGGATTTCGCCACATGGAGCCTGGCTTACGCGCGCTATTTCGATCCGACCTTTGGGGGGGCCCTTGTTCCCGGAGTGCGCAACGTTTTGCAAAGCAGTTTGGACATCACCGGTTATTCGTTCCTGAACGGCGTGCGCAATTCGTCGCCCATCATCAGTGTGCTGCGCGTGCAATCGCGCGTTGGCTTGGAGTGGCGCGCCGATTACGACCCCGTCCGCCACGCCTGGGCCAACAGTAGTCTTAGCGCCGACGCCCGCTTCCAGCAGGTATTTGTTTCACTAGGACACACATCGTTGCGAACCGATCCCATACTGGCCCCATTCGCCAATCAAATAAGGGGGCTGATCGGCTATGGCGCAGATGGTCACCGCGGGTGGAATTACGGATTCAGCGGATATTACGATTACCGCCTCGCCTTTTTGCAATATGCCCAGTTCCAAGTGACCTATAACACCGATTGCTGCGGATTCAGCGTTCAGTGGCGGCGCTTCGAACTCGGAACGCGCAACGAAAATCAGTTTCGCGTCGCTTTCGCCGTGTCGAACATCGGCAGCTTCGGAACACTGAAACGGCAAGAGCGGGTGTTCTGACGATCCGTGGTTGAGTACTCTCTGTCAGACAGGGTACACAACCTCGGTCAGGTCAGGCGGGAATCTTCAGTACCGTGAACTATGAACCCTCTGGCGTTTCAGTCAAGGGCTTACCCAGTCTTCTCTACGCGCGCGACTGATCGGCCTTTCGTATTTGAGCGTAGTTCGGGCCATACTGGAGGTAGTTGCGCCATCCTTCCATCCAATACTTGCTGGCCGCGTTCAGCGCTGCGGCAGCGTTGTGCTGGGTTGCACTCGTTCCGATCTGGGATGGATTTGACGAACCTCTTCACTATGGCTACATTCAGGCCCTTAGGACTGAATTAGCCTTGCCAACGCTGGGGCATACACGCCTGACTCCGGAAGTGTGGAGTTCGTTGCTAAGGACGCCCGTCAGCCCCGCCGTGAAGGTAAACTATCCAATGCTCACGACCTTCGGTGAAGCTCGCGGAGGAATGCGCGCCTCGACGGTTGCGCAGCCGGGCACGCCGCTGAACTATGAGGCTCACCAGGCCCCCTTGATATATATTCTGCTTGCCCCGGCTGAGGCTGTCCTTGCGCAGACCGGTGTGCCGATTGCATGGCGCGTTCGAATCCTGCGCTTCTGCCTTCTCGCCGTGGCCATGCTTCTGTTCTGGCGGATTTCAGACTTCTCAGTGCACCGTTCCGCGATCTTCTTTGTGATTGTGACCACTGAGATGTTTCTGGCATGTTGCGGCCGCATTGCAAACGAAGCCCTGGCCATTCCCATCCTAGTGTGGCTCTTCTTCGAGGCCGAACGGCGCAGTCGCCTTGCAATAGGACTTTTGGTGGCGGGCTTGTTGGTCAAAGCCTATTTCCTCGCCTTTGTCCCGGTCGTGACGTGGCGGCTGCGGCAACGATGGCGACTCTTACTTCTGGGTAGCGTTCTGCCGGCGCTTTGGTATGCCCGCAATCTGGCGCTCTACGGAAATGTTTCCGGTATGCAAGAGCAGCTCAAGCCGATCAATGCAGCCGAGCTTTTTCAAGCGGCCATCGGCCTTCCGTGGAAGGCCTCGCTTGGTGAGACTTATCGCGGGGCCCTCTGGATGGCCAACAACAGCCTCAACCAATGGTCGGTGTGGCAGGTCAACGTCGTTATCGGAATTCTGTTGACAGCAGCGTGGTATTCCATTCGCCAGGACAAGACACGGCGAAATTGGTTGCTGGCTTTCGGTGGCAGCTATGTGATGGCACTGGCCTACGCAGCCGTCCAGACATTTGCCGCCACAAAAGGAGTGAGCACGGCCGCGAGCCCGTGGTACGCCACGCCTCTATGGCTGCTGATCGTTGTTGTGATCTTCTCGGGACAGGCCTCGCGATGGATTCTGTCTCTGATTGTCGCGATCTGGGCCTACTGGTTTGTCGCAACGTTCTGGTTCAGGCTGGTCCCCCTGTACTCCGGCCTGATGGATGGGCCCGCCAGCATCACAAACCTCAGCCGCTGGTATCGATCTGGGTTCGATCAGATGCGGCGGGAGATCGGCGATGGAGTTCTTGCCTTGGGGTTGATTACCAGCATTGCCGCAGTTGCGATCGCGGCTAAGGTAGTCGTTGACCTTCGCACCAAAGCTGAAGGCTGACAATGCTTTCGGGCTGATCGCTACACAACGGTACGACGCCGCTGACCAGTCCAGAAGCTACTCTTTCTGAGCGGGAGCCTCGTTTTTCGCGGGTTTTGTTTCGACTTTGGTATCAGTCTTGGAATCAGGAGCGCTGGAAGGCTTATCTCCGCTGTCCGCTTTGGAGTCGCTCTTAGTGTCCTTTTTCTCTTCGCTCTTGGTGTCGCTGCCGGAATCGCTCTTGCCAGAAGAAGTCTTCTTGTAATCCGTGGCGTACCAGCCAGTGCCCTTCAACTGAAATGAAGGCGCTGACATCTGCTTCTGCACCGTTCCCCCGCAGTCTGCGTGGATCGTCAGCGGCTCATCGGAGAACTTCTGGATCACCTCGAAGGTACTGTCACACTTCAAGCATTTGTATTCGTACAGCGGCATATTGAATGAGTGTCGAATCTAGCGCCGCTACTGCGGCAGCGCCTGCAGAGCCTTGTTCAATTGTTCATCGACGGCGGGCTTCTTGGCAGGCTCGTCTGGCGCCGCGTCCGGCAAATTGTCGTCGTTCGCGGAATCAGGCTCAACGGCCAATTCCGCTTGCAGAATGCTGGGCGTCACGCCAGTATCCTGAATCGCTTTCCCTTCCGCCGGGTAATATTTCGCGACGGAGAGAATCACCGCGCTCCCATCACTCAGTGTTACGGTCTTGCGGACGGAAGCGTCGCCAAAAGTTCGCTCGCCCACCACCTGCGCACGCTTCGATTGCAGCAACGCCGCCGCGGCGATTTCCGCGGCGCCCGCGGTGGAGCGATTCACGATCACCGCCAGCGGCAACTTCGTGACGGCTTTGGACGGCTGGGCTTGGAAATCCTGACGGCTGGCTTTTTGTCCTTGCGTGTATGCGATCAATCCGCTGTCCATAAAAAGATTGGCCAGCGCAATGCCCTCTTCTTGCGGGCCCGCGGCTGCGAATCTCAAATCCAAGATCAGCTTCCGAGCGCCCTGCTTTTCGAGCAGCGCGATCTGCGCCGCCACGTCTTTGGACCGGCTGGTCTGGAGCGATGGCAACGTGATGATGCCAGCCTGCCCCTGCATACGAGAAGTGACGGTGGGCTGGGTTATAACGGCCCGCACCACGGAAATCTTGCTCGGCTCGCTTCTCCGTACGCGAATCACACTGAATTCCGCGGCAGTCCCCGGATCGCCCTGCAGCAATAGTTCGGCAAACGCCAGCGGCATATCGCGCGTGGAAACATCGCTAATGGATTCCACGACGTCGCCCGTGGAAAATCCTGCTTTCGCCGCCGGACCATTCTGCACCACGGCTTCGACCACCATATAGCCGAAGCGTTTCGCAAGCATCAACCCAACTTCACCCTTCTTGGTATCTTTCGTCTTCTGATATTGCTTGTACTGGTCCGCATTCAGGTAGCTGGCGAAGGGGTCGATGGACTCCAGCATTCCGTTGATGGCGCCCACCGTCACTGCCTTCATGTCGGGCTCTTCCACATAATCGGCTTTGATGCGGGACAGCACTTCGCTATAGACGCCAAGATTAGTGTAGGGCGCGTCCGGCGAGGCACTCTTGCCCACCGCGCCGAAGACCAAAAGAGCGACGATGACGCTGGAGAGTGCAACCACGGTGAATTGAAAGCGGCGTGTCATAGGGGACGGTGGCCTTTCTTTTCCATCTCCAGAATAGCAGAAGCCTCCCATGCTTCGGACGTGCGGAGGCGAACCACTTGGCTTCGGTAAGTTACTCATTTTAATAATGAGCACATGAATGCTAGACCCGAGGTTTGGGCATTTCTCCAGAATAATTCGGAATCGAAGTGTGCCGGTTTGGCGCTTCGCATTGGTCCATTTCCGGGCTACGCCGCGTGTGATATAGAGTGCTTCTGCGTTGGTGTGGCCCCGGGCCACCAGGCCATTATGGAGAGTTCTTCCCGCGTCGCCAGCAATAGCACGTCCGGTAGTTCTTTGACGAAGCCGCTTATACCGCGTTATTCATCGCCGTCTTAATATGCTGGTCCAGATCTGCGATAGCCTCGGTCACCTCTCGGCTGATCGTCTCCAACTGCCGCAGCATCTGGATGCGGCCGCGGCGGCTTGCGATTTCCGCGGCGCTCAAGATATAGCCCAGCAAGCCACATGCGTCGGCCAGGCTCACCAGCATGATGTCGCGTGTGGCGGGAATCGTGTCGCTAAGGATCGCTTCTGCCAGACGCAATTTCACGTGCAGCTGCTTTTTACTGTCCACCAGAGGAAACCGCTCCACGTCGATCACCCACAGCCGTTTTGTCTTCGCATGCCGTAAAATGCCGCGGGCGGTGAGTGATCGCAAAGCTTCTTCCTCCAGATACTCCTTATATCCGAAGGCCTCTTCAATCCACCCGCGCACGGAGTTGATATCCGTCCGCTTGGAGATTTCGCCGAGAAAATGATCCATCGCGGGGTTGCCGGTATTCGCAGCGGTATCCACTACTTCGATGGACCAAGTGCCGGTATCGATCTTCTTCGCCAACGCGAGATCGAAGAAAAGCGCACCACCCAGCGCGTAAGCTGTCCCGAAGCGGGTTGTCGACCGGAGCCTGCCCGTATTTTCGTCCACGGCCAGCAGGACCGTTTCTTCCAGCATCGTCAACATGGCAGTTCTCCCTGCACGCGGAGGATGCGATCCATGCCGCTCATTTCCATCACTTTCTTCACGGGTGGGCTGGCTGCGCATACCGCGAACACCGCATGGTTGAGTTGAGCCGCACGCGCGCCTTGCAACAACGCGCGCAAACCCGCGCTCGAAATATAATCCAGCGCCGATAGATCCACGGCCACCTGGGCATTGGTTCCTGCTGCCGCAACTAGCGCTGCTTCCAGATCGTCCGCCGTCAGCGTATCCGCTCGTCCGCGCGCGGAGACCACGCACCAGTCTTGTCTTGCGGACGTTGTAATTTCGAGCATCGTTTCTCCGTCCTACGATTATGCCGCACATCGTGAAAATGTGCTCCCGTCACCGCACGATCAGGCGCAAGTGTAAAGTGGTGCAAGCCGATGTCAGCCAAATGGAGCAGGGAGGGCTCGCTGTTGGAGCGTGCGGTTGCGATTGGGGTTGCTCTGGTTTATCGGGTGGATCCCGGCGGCGTGTAGCGCGCATGTTGCCCGAGCGCCTTGTCAGCTTCACCCGCCGTCATCAACGGCGTAACGCGCCCATGCACTGACCCCGCGGCAGAAACCGTGATGGACAATGCCGCTGCAGCGGCATTGTCCGGCAGCTCCGCTATAGCGATCACGTCGTCGCTCCCGAAGGCGAAGTAAAAGCTCTCCAGCTTGCCTCCCAAAGAGACGACAAGCGCCTCCGCGGCATCCCGCCGCTTGGTGGCGCCATCTTTAGCCAAGCCTCTCAGTCCGTCGGCGGTGTAGGTAGCTTGGTACAGGTATTTGGGCATATGTTGGGATCTCCAGTATTGAAAAGGAGTGTAGCAGTAGAAGCAACAACGTTCAACCGCCTGCCCGCGCGCCACTCATCCCCCGATATAATCGTTCTTGCGAAACCGAAGCTGGTGGTCCCATTTGATCTTCGCCGGCTGCCTCGGCGCATTATTTTTTCTCGCGCTGATTCTGCTGAGTTCCAACATTGCCGGCGGCGACGATGCCTACCGGCATGTGCGTTTCGCGCATCGCTTGGCCACGGACTGGCGGGCCGCGCTAGCCGATCCATGGCGGCTTCCTTATTTCTGGCCCAAACCACTCGATGTATGGTTTGGGTATCACGTGTTGCTCGCGCCTTTCACGCTGGTGCTGCCGTTGATTGTCAGCGTGAAACTCATGGGCGCAATTCTATGGGGCGGCTCGGTCTTCGCGCTACTCCGGTTACTCGATGTGCTGGGCGCACGGTGGAGCCGCGTGTGGGTTGTGCTGGCGGTGTCGGGCAGCACTATTGTCCTTTATCGCGCGGCGCTCGTGCGGCCGTTTCTCTTCTCTCTGTTGCTGGTTCTACTCGCCACGCGCTACGTGATCGAAGACCGTCCGAGGAGCTTGGCGGCGGTAAGTTTCCTGCATGCCCTGAGCTATTCGATCTTTTTCTTTCCCGCATTGCCCGCAGGACTGTATTTCTTGATTCGGCGCGACCGCCGATCCGCGAGGGGCATCTTGTGGTGCGCTCTGGGAATGTTCGCCGGAATCTGTGCGAATCCTTTTTTTCCGGAGAACGTGAAGTTTTCATTCGCGCAAACAGCTTCCCCGTGGATGGCTGGAGCGAGCGAGATCCTGGATATCGGCGGAGAGTCGCGGCCCCTCAGTTCAGGATGGCTGTGGACCGCCCTGCCCGTGTTTGCAGTCTGGCTGCCGGCGCTGGCAGTGATGACTGTCAGATTTAGACGCCAGCGGCCCACGCCTCCGCAAACGCTGGTATTGAGCATCTCTGTGTTGTTTTTGATCGCAGCGTTCCGCGCCGCCCGATCCATGGATTACTTCGTGCCATTCGCCGTGCTGTTCGCCGCCGCCGTTCTGTCGCCGTGGCTTGAAACGGAGCGCGAGAAAGCAGCTTATGGATTCGGTTTTCTTTTTCTGTTGGCGGGATTTCTGCTAATTCCAGCCGCCAGCGCCATGCACGCCGCGCCGTCGGTCGATCGCTTCCGGGGTGCGTCCGAATTCCTGGCCCGTGAGGGGCCGGATGCGCTGGTTGTCAATACGCACTGGGAGCAATATCCGCTGCTCTATTTTTGGAACTGGCGTAGCCGCTACGTGACCGGCATTGATCCCACATTTTTGTACCTGAACGATCCACGGCGCTTCTGGTTGTGGCGTCACATGGCCGACGATTCTTTGCCGCTTTGCGGTCAGCGTGCATGCCAACAGATGGAAGCAGTCAGCCTGACCGATGCGGTCGCGGAAGGATTAGGGGCGCGCTACGTTATTGTGGACCGGAAGGCCAATCCCAAGCTCGACGCTGCGTTACGGGGTGAGGAAAAGATACGGGAGGCGTTCCGCGATGACGGTGTTTCTGTTTTCGCCGTGATGGGAGAAAGCTCAGCCGCGGAAAAAAGGTGGGGCAGCCCCGAAGAGCCGCCCCGCCGATAAGAGAACTACATGAGAGAGTCTAGTTGTCGAAGTATCCGGCCGCGAGCTCCGGTTTTTGTTCCAGCGCCTGACGCCAGAAATTGCGCGCTTCGTCCGGATTGCCTTGCGCTTTTAGCGCGTGACCCAGATTGAGCAGTGCTTCGGGGAACTCGGGTCTTTCGGCCAGTGCTTCCTGATAGAGCCGTATGGCGTCTTCCATCTGTCCGGAACGCTGCAGCAGCAGACCGGTATTGTAGAAGAGTTCCGGCGCGCGCTCACCCACTTCGATGAGCTTGCCTTGTAACTCCAGCGCTCTGTCGAGATCCTCGCGCTCGATGGCGATCGCGGCCAATCCGCGCAGCGCGTCCACGGAACCAGGACTGAGAGCGATCACCTGTTCGAAAGATCGCGCGGCGCCTTCCCGGTCGCCCATGTTCCAATAGCACAGCCCCAGATTCATCTGCGCTTCCGGCCAATCTGAGCGCTTTGCAATGCAGGCTTGAAATGCAGTGGCCGCTTCGTGGTGCTCTCCGCGCTGCAGGCGCAAGTATCCGACGCGGAACCATGCGTCTTCCCAATCCGGATTGCGCTCCAGTAATTTCACGTATCTGCGTTCCGCTTCCTCTTTCTGACCCTGTTGATCTAGCACGCAGGCCAGGTTGTAGCTGACGTCCGTGAGGTCCGGAGCGATTTCGAGCGCACGTTCATACGCCGCTTTCGCGCCCGCCAGGTCCCCGGATTCCTGCCGCACAACGCCCAAATTGGCGAAAGCCTGCTTGGCGTCTGGGCGAATGCGCACAGCTTCGGTGTAGGCTTTGGCGGCTTCCGCCGGATTGTTGCACTTCTGCCATGCGACGCCCAGATTAAACCAACGCTCAAAGTGATCTGGAGTGAATTCCACCAGCTTCGCGCATAGGGTTGCCGCAGCCGGGTAGTCATTGCTTTGGAAGGCGCACGTCGCCAGCCCTTCCAGCGCCACTTGTGAATGGGGACGCAGGGTCAATAATTGTTCCGCGTACTTGCGGGTGGCTTGGTAATCCTTGCGGGCCATCGCGATGGTCACAAGATTCACCATGCACTCTTCGGACTTCTTGTTCTTTTCGAGAAGCCGCTGATACATCATTGTGGCTTCGTCGAACTTCCACAACAATTGCATAGCCACAGCCTTGCCGAACCATGCGGTTTCGTGATCGGGTGTGTGCGCGAGCACTTTCTCAAAGGCCAGTGCGGCTGGATCCGGCTTATCTTGATGCAGCAAACAGATGCCTAGGCCAAGTTGCGCTTCGACGCGCTCCGGATTCTCCGCAACGGCTTTGCCGAAGGCGTCCGCCGCTTCGTTCCAGCGCCCCAGTTTTTCGTAACAGAGCCCAAGGTTGAATTGAACCGTGGTGTGGCGGGGAGCGAGCGTCAGCAGCGTTTCATAGCTCTTGAGCGCGTCCTCATAGTGTTCGAGCTCGAACTGAATGTGCGCCTTCGCTGAGTACAGGGCGGCATCCTGTTCTCCGTTCTCGAGCGCGGTGTTCAGTTCGCGCAGGGCTTCCCGGTTCTTGCCCTCTAAATGCAGGGTGACCGAACGCGCCAGCGCCGTGGCAGCCGCCGATTCCACTATTGTCTCTGTTTTCTTGCTCATGATTTACCAGCTCCCATCCGTCGTTGGAATATTCTGCGGAGCCAGGTACGCGCATAGGCGCCCTAGCATGTCATATTGATGCGTCACTTGAACCCAGCGCAACCGGCTTTCTTCGCCGCGCGCCGAAAAGAATCCGATGCCGCCGCGGGTCAGCCGCGCGTCGGACCAGGAGTCCACAATCTTGCCCTGCAGTGCCAGCAGAAACGTGTCGCCGTGAACATTGAGCGTGGCCCGGTACAGCGTGTCTTTTTGCACGCTGATTTCCGCGATTGTGTCAACGCGGTCCTGCGGTTTTCCATCAATGACGGCATAGCGCGTGATGCCGAGCGTGGGCATGGGTCCGGGCCTCGTCACCACTAGCTTGACGACATAGTAGTTCTTAAAGTCCTTCGCTCGCGCCACAAAACTGAGCGCCTTCTTATCGATCATTCCCAGGAATTGCGTTTCGTAGTCGGTGAGTCCCAAGGACGGGCGGTAGAGGGCCAAGACTCCCGGTTTCACAAAACCGCTGTGGTCAAACGACCATGCAGTCGATAAGTCGCCCGGCGTCTGCCAATCGTCCAACCCCGCGCGGAAGTCCTCGTTCAAAGCCACCGCCGCGCGTTCCGCTACAGAACGGCGGACTTGTTGGAATTGTTCGCGCATTCTGCGTTCGAAACCCTTTTGCAGATTGCTTTGAAGGCCACTATTCGCCGTCGGCGCTGACACGCGGACCTTTGGCATGGACGAATGCAACACAAGTCCCAGCAAGATGGGAATTGCCACCGCTAACATTTTCAAATCGCGTGGCGCGTGCCTCCAGAATTCACCGGCGTGCTGCAGCAGTTCGCGCGGTTCAGTTACGGAGCTGGGCATCCACGTGGCCGGATGCAGCAAGCTCATCTTGATAGGCGGCGTCGCCACGCCCTCGATAGGTTTCAGGCTCAGCACCGGAAGAATGGCGTCGTCCACTCCCCTCGCCTGCATCTCCAGGTTGGAGACGGGCCCGTTGTCGGACGGCAGAATCGCTCCGCGTAATGCCATGCGAACCAGCGGAGCAAACCCCGATCCGCGCGCGGGTTCCGCGTCGGTCACCAGGGGCAGTTCTTTCACCTGAACGTCCGGGATCGGAGTGGATGGTTGAGCGTCGGCGATGGGCGCAAGACTGCCGGCGTGCTGGCTAACTGGATACCTTCTGCCGCCCGCCATCAGGGGTGCGGCGTCCGCTGCGAACGCACTCAGATTGAGAAGCGTGGAAGTTTCCAGCAGCAACGGCACGCTAGAGAATTCTAAAAGGCCAGCCCGCGCAGCATGCCTGCCTGCATCGGCGGATACGGTGGCCGGCATCGGTACGCTCGCAGCCGCTGGCAAATTGAAGCCGTGTGCGGCGGCGCACACCAAAGTGGGAATCTCCGCTGACGTTGTGTTTTCGGCCGGTAAGGATTCGGCCACGGCCAAAGCGTGGAGCGAAAGCGCTGAAACGGACGGCAAAATCGTGGTGCGCGTTTCGAAATGAGGGAGCAGCACAAGACCCGCGTGGGGAGGCGTACTCGCTTCCTCTGCCGCGGCTGCGGCGAGCGCCGCTTCCTCCGCCAGCCGCTTTTCTTCGGCGAGCATCTCAGCCCATAGTCTCTCTTGTTCTTCGAGCCGGGCCTGCTCAGCCGCCAATGCCTGCGCCGCTGCTAGAGCCGCAGCCTCCGCAATCGCCTGGGCTTCGGCCCGCGCATGAACTTCGGCCAAGGCTTGGGCCTCGGCTAACAACACAGCCTCGATCGAACGGTCGGCCGCTTCCTTAGTCAATTCAGGCGTCAGCGGGGAATACAACACCGCAAACCCATTGTGAGGATCGACGGGTTTGAATGCCGCCGCAACAGCCGGAGACATATCCGCCCGCCAATTGATCGACGGTACAAAGATCCGCAAAGCGTCGGCACCGGGCAATCCCCTGGCAACGTGTGCCGCATTTAACGACGGTACTAGCGCGACGGATTCCTGAAGATCGAATCCCCAAAATTCGCCGGCCGGATTCGGATGGATGCCGGAGGGCGCCGCGCCCGTAAACAGCACTTGGCTATCGACGGCTTCGGCCACGGGCAGCGCGCAGGCGGCAGGCTCCAGCATGCCCGCATGCAGGAAGTCCACTGTTAGCGTGTTCCATTCAGGCAGTGAATCGACGGAACTCTGCAGCGTCGTATATGCCGCTACCGCTTCCATACGCTTATCCGGCAAGAACCCCGCCGTTACTACATCACCCTTGTTAGACGCGGTTCTGGCGAGCTCTTCGATTTCTTCGAAGTCTTGCGCAACTTCGGGCGGTGCGGCTACAATTGCCGCGTCCATGGAGTACGGATCGCTATACGGATCGTGGACGGGTTTACCGAGGATCGCTTCCACGCCCTGCGCTGGACGATAGGCCTGCAGGGAGTCGTGAGTCTGGTGCAGGCGTTCTACTGCCAGCCGTTCCTGTTCGCTCCAGTAGGATTTGCGATGGGCGGACGAACAGAATTGTCCGTTCGTGAGCTTCCGGTACAGGGCCAGCTTCGCGTCGCAATACAGGCACCGGGTGTCGGCGGACCAAGGCATCACACCTATAGTACGGTTGGATAGGACTTTTGCACCATACTACAAACACCTTAGAAATACCCTAGAAATGGGGCCTTACCAACGGACCAAGGCTACACGCCCCAGCAATAATCCTCAACCGCTTTTTGGATGTTGGGGTCCTGCTCGCTCAGCCGCATCAGTTCCAGGCGCATGGCATCCACGAGCGCGAACCAGCTCGCTTCAATCACATTTTCCGAAACGCCGACGGTGGCCCAGCTGCGCTGATGATCGGACCATTCGATCAGCACGCGCACACGTGCCGCGGTGCCTTTCTTGGAGTCGATGACACGGACTTTGTAATCGGTAAGCTGCACGCTGGTGATGGCTGGATATAGCGTCGACAGGCACTGCCGTAACGCCAAATCGAGCGCATTGAACGGACCGTTGCCGGTAGCCGACGCCGTCAGCACGTTCTCCTGAGCTTTCAGCGCCACGTTTGCGGTGGAGAGAGCACCACGCGTGATTACTTCGTAGTTCACGACTTCGAAGAACTGCACGCCCGGCCGCAGCGCTTCCCGAACCAGCAGTTCAAAGGTGCCCTCGGCGGCTTCCAGTTCGTGCCCTTGGAATTCCAGCTGCTTAATACGGTCCAATAGTTCGCGCCGCGCGGAATCATCCAAACGGTCTTCCAAGCCATGCTGCTTCAGCTTATAGAGAATACTTCCCTTGCCGGAAAGATCGCTGAGAAGAACGCGCTGCCGGTTGCCCACCAGCTTTGGACTCACGTGCTCGTAAGTCTTCGCATCCTTGAGCACGGCATTCACATGCACACCGCCCTTATGAGCAAAGGCACTGTGACCCACATAGGCCTGATCGCCGCGCATGGGCAGATTCGCTAGCTCGGCGATGAAGCGCGCCGCCGTCGTCAGATGCTGCAAGCGATCCTTGCCGATCGTTTGATGCCCCATTTTCAGTTCGAGATTCGCGATGATGCTGGTCAGGTTGGCATTGCCGCAGCGTTCGCCATAACCGTTCGTACAGCCTTGCACGTGCTGAAAACCCTGTTCCACCGCGGCCAGTGCGTTCGCCACCGCCAGCTCACAGTCGTTGTGGGTGTGGATACCTAGAATACCCTCGAAATTCTTACGCACGTCTTCGCAAATGTGCGCGATCTCCGGCGTCATGGTGCCGCCGTTGGTGTCGCACAGCGTCAGCGTATCCGCTCCGGCGCTCTGCGCGGCGCGCAGCGTGCGAAATGCAAATTCACGATCGGCTTTGTAACCGTCGAAAAAATGCTCCGCGTCGTAGATTACTTCCTTGCCATGCGCTTTCAAATACCGCACGGTGTCGGCGATGATTTCCAGATTCTCATCTTCCGTGATGCCCAGCGCGCGCTCCACGTGCAACTTCCAGGTCTTGCCGAAGATGCATACCACTGGCGTCTCCGCCGCGATCAACGCGTTCACGCTCGCGTCGTCTTCCACTTTATTGCGGGCCATGCGCGTCGCGCCGAAAGCGGTGAGACGCGCGTGCTGGAATTGAATCTCCTTGGCGCGGGCGAAGAAATCCTTGTCCTTGGGATTGGACCCCGGCCAGCCGCCCTCAATATAGTCGATCCCCAGCTCATCCAGCTTTCTGGCAACAATTAACTTATCTTCCGAGGAGAGGCTAACCGCCTCGCCCTGCGTGCCGTCGCGAAGAGTGGTATCGAACGTGAAAATGCGCATTGTGGGAAGCGGCCTTTATGAGGCCGCCGGTACTCCTACTTCTTTTTTCTTTTTGAGGAACGGCATCATCTTGCGGAGCTCCGCGCCCACCTGTTCGATCTTCTGATGCTGCGCGGCCTCGCGGGTGGCCAGGAAGTTCTTGCGGCCGCTCTTGTTTTCCGCGATCCAGGCCCGCGCGAACTCGCCGGATTGAATCTCCCCCAGAATCTTCTTCATCTCCGCGCGTGTCTGGTCGTTTACAATGCGGGGACCGCGCGTATAATCGCCGTATTCCGCCGTGTCCGATACCGAGAACCGCATGTAGCTGAGACCGCCCTCGTAGATCAGATCGACGATCAGCTTCAATTCGTGCAGGCATTCGAAATAGGCGATTTCGGGAGCGTAGCCCGCTTCGACAAGGGTTTCAAAGCCCGCGCGAATCAATTCGCTCGCGCCTCCGCACAGCACGGCCTGCTCGCCGAACAAGTCGCTTTCGGTCTCTTCGCGGAAATCGGTTTCGATCACGCCGGCCTTCAGGCATCCCAGCCCCAGCGCGTAAGCCAGCGCCTGTTCCTTGGCCTTACCCGAAGCGTTCTGATACACGGCGACCAGCGCGGGGACGCCCATGCCTTCCGTGAACAGCTCCCGCACGCGATGGCCCGGAGCTTTGGGGGCGATCATGCTCACGTCCACATCGGGAGGCGGCACGATCGTCTTGAAGTGAATCGAAAACCCGTGCGCGAACATCAGCGTCTTGCCCGCCGTCAGACCCGGTTTGATGTCGGTCTCATACAGATCGCCTTGCAGGTGATCGGAAACCAGCACCATCATCACGTCGGCCGCCTTGGCGGCTTCCGCGGTGGTCATCACTCGGAGCCCCGCGCCCTCGGCCTTGGCCCAGCTCTTGCTTCCCGGGTACAAGCCGACGATCACACTCACGCCCGAATCACGCAGATTCAGCGCATGCGCGTGGCCCTGGCTGCCATAGCCAATGATCGCCACCGTCTTGCCTTTGAGCAACCCCAGGTCGCCGTCTTGTTCGTAGTAACGCGTTGCCATTTCTTTTGTAAGCTCCTGTTCTAAATCGCCGCTTCCACTTCTTCCCGATGCACCGGCGGCGCCAGTTTCAACTTCTTGCTGTCGAGCGACACCGCCACCAACCCCGAGCGCGTCACTTCAATCTCTCCGTAACTGCGCATCACATCGATAAACTCATCCAGCTTTTCCGGATCGCCCGTCGCTTCAAGCGCAAAGCCTTCCACCGACGAATCCACCGCGCGCGCGCCGAAGATCTCAGCTTCCTTCAGGATCGCCGTGCGATTCTGCATGGTCGCGCGCACCCGCAGCAGCACCAGTTCGCGCCGCACCGCCGGACCTTCCGTGAGATCGGTGGCTTGCAGCACGTTGATCAGCTTGTTCATCTGCTTGATCACCTGGGAGCGCAGATTCGGCTCTACGTCCACCACGATGCTCATGCGCGATAGCTCGGGATCCAGCGTCCGCGCCACCGTCAGGCTCTCAATGTTATACCCGCGCGAGGTCACCAGACCCGTCACGCGCATCAGCGCGCCG
Organism: uncultured Acidobacteriota bacterium; assembly: GCA_902826605.1. GTDB lineage: Bacteria > Acidobacteriota > Terriglobia > Bryobacterales > Bryobacteraceae > Palsa-187. The sequence goes on along the minus strand of CADEFM010000002.1, from coordinate 95,107 downwards.
GGCTTGTTTTCCACCAGCAGGGAAATCAACTGCAGCATATGTTTTTACGCAACCTCCACGGGCTGCGGCGGCGCCAGCACCATTTCATTAATCGCCCCGCCCGCCGGAACCATCGGATACACATTTTCGAACGGCGTCACCTGTACGTTCAGCAAATACGGACCGGGCTCGCGCACCGCGGCTTCTAGCGCCGCGCGCAACTCGCTGGGCCGCTCCACCGTGCGCCCCGTGAATCCATACGCCCCGGCCAGCTTCTCGGGATCCGGGAACGAATCGATCTTCACCGAGCACAAACGGTTGTTATAAAACAGCTCCTGCCACTGCCGCACCATTCCCAGGTAGCCGTTGTTCATCACGATGATCTTGATGGGCAGCGATTGGTTGGCGATCGTGGCCAACTCGGGAATCGACATTTGAAAGCCACCGTCGCCGACGATCGAAAATACCAGCTTGTCCGGCCGCGCGAACTGCGCGCCAATGGCGGCCGGCAGCCCGAAACCCATCGATCCCAGCCCGCCCGAATTAATCCACAACCGCGGATGATTGAACTTGATGAACTGCGCCGCCCACATTTGGTGCTGGCCCACGTCGCTGGTGACGATGGCCTCCCCGCCCGACAAGCGATCGATTTCAGAAATCAAATGCTGCGGCTTGATTTCGTCGGTGGAAAAAGTCGGCTCCATGGGATGCTCGTCTTTCCAGGCCCGGATCTGCGACCACCACGCCGTGCGTGTCGCCGAATTGTTGGGTTTCATCTCACGCATCTCTTCCAACGCTTCCAAGATCCGCGAGAGAACCTTTTTTACGTCGCCCACGATAGGCACTTCCGGAACGCGAATCTTGCCCACTTCCGCCGGATCGATGTCCACATGGATGATCTTGGCGTGCGGAGCGAACGCAGCCAGTCTTCCCGTCACTCGGTCGTCAAAACGAACGCCCAGCGCGATCAGCAAATCGGCATCGCTCATCGCCATATTGGCGGCGTAGCTGCCGTGCATGCCCGGCATGCTGATGAAGTTCGGGTGGGTGCTCGGCAGCGCGCCCAATCCCATCAACGTCACCACGGCGGGCATATCCACCGTTTCCACTAACGTGCGCAGTTCCTCCCGCGCACCAGAGTGGATAATGCCGCCACCCGCGTACACCAGCGGCCGCTTGGCTTCCCATATGGCCTGCGCCGCCCGCCGGATCTGGCCGGCGTGGCCTTCGGTGTACACACGATACCCAGGTAAATGAATGGAATTTACCGGCTGATAATGGCCCACGGCTTGGAATACGTCTTTGGTGATATCCACCAGCACCGGCCCCGGCCTTCCGGAAATCGCGATGTGAAACGCTTCATGAATCGCCTTCGGCAGTTCCGCCAGCGACTTCACCAGGAAATTATGCTTGGTGCCGGAGCGCGTGATGCCGAACGTGTCGGCTTCCTGAAACGCGTCGCTGCCGATCAGCTTGCTCGAAACCTGGCCCGTGATGGCGACAATCGGAATCGAATCCATCATGGCATCCACCAGACCGGTTACCAGATTGGTGGCGCCGGGTCCCGACGTCGCGCAGCACACGCCGATCTTGCCCGTCGCGCGCGCGTAGCCTTGGGCCGCGAACGCCGCGTTCTGCTCGTGCCGCACCAGCACGTGCTTGATCGGTCCGTCGTAGATCGCGTCGTACAAAGGCAGCGTAACGCCGCCCGGATACCCGAAGATCACCTCTACTTTTTCGCGCTGCAAACACTCCAGAACCGTCCGTGCTCCGCTGATTAAGTTTGACGCCATGGTTTCCAACTCCTGTTCAATAACACAAAAGCCACTGTCGAGGGTTTGCTTCCCTCGCCCAGTGGCCAAGATTCTTTCGTTTTCAGAATCGGGCCGTTCAGGCGAGGCCGGTTACACCGACCCCAATAATAAGTACTACCACCTGAACAACCAAAATGAGTGCGTGAGAGACCACTCGCTTGTTGCGGAGAGCCTGGTTGGGGTCCGTGATATGCATGTCGTCTCTACTTTGACAGGATAGCTTGAAAGTTCCGCAAATGCAAGATGGATTAAGAATCAATAATTGTTATGACATCATAGCCAACGGCAATGCTATGATCTGCTAAAGTGCTGATCCTGACAGACTTACCTCTCAGCTGCTGGATCGGTCTCATGTTTGGTCTGTTACTGACAGCGGTTGTCGCTAAATCCAGGCTCAACTATGTCGCCTTACCGGAACTAGAAAAGCATGCATCGTCCGCCATACCTCCGGATTGCATGGTCGTCATTCCGGCTCGTAATGAAGAGGCAGTCGTGGGGCATGCGGTCAAGAGCCTGCCTCCGGATTCCGTTCTGGTGGTGGATGACCACTCCGCCGACAAGACCGCCGCAGTCGCTCGTGCCGCCGGGGCCGGAATTGTGCCCGCGCCAAAGCTGGGGAAGGGTGCGTTTGGAAAGGCGAAGGCGTGCGCGGAAGGCGCGCGCGTTCTCACCTCCAAATGGATTTTGTTTGCCGACGCCGACACTTCTTACGAACCTGCATTCTTGGAATCCGCCGTCGCCGCAGCGGAAGAACGCAAAGTGGACTTTGTGTCTTTCTATCTTCGTCCCGAATATTCTACGCTGAACGAAATGCTCGCAGGACCCGTCGCGCGGATGGTGTACTTCTTCGGCACGATTCCAAATGCGAATCCCGCCAGCGCGTTTCTCGGACAGTGCGTGCTGGCTCGGCGCGAGGCCTACGAATTCGTGGGCGGGCATGGGACTCTGATCAAGGATCTGTGCGACGACCTGAAGCTGGCAGCGCTGGCGCAGCGCCATCGCATGAAGTTCGCGGTGATGCGCGCGGACTCGCTGGGCCGTGTTCGGGCCCACACGGAAGGCTTGGCGCGACGGATGCACCGGTTCACCCAAGGAAGCCCATTCATCGGCCTGCGCATACTGTTTTGTTCCGCGGTGCTGGCGTGCTGGGCGCCCATAGCATTGTGGCTATTATTGGATCATCAGCTTATCCCCGCTGTGGTGCAGGCGGCGTTGCTGATCGTATTGCTGAGCAGCTGGTATCAAACTTTCTTCTGCGCACTGCTCGCGCCCGTTGGAGTTTACATGATGCTGTTCCGTGGGGCCAATGCCGCTCTTGGGATGCTCACAGGGCGGGCGGTGGAATGGAAGGGTCGTATAATCTAGGTGTCAGCACCCATGTCCGAATCCGCCGCCGGCGTCATCGCATCGATAGCCATTCTCGACGACGATCCCGATTTTCGAACCTATCTGGAAGATTTTCTCAAAGACGAAAATCTATATGACGTGAGCGCGTTCGCCACTCCGCGCGAGCTGTTCGAGCATTGCGAGGAACACGTCCCCGACGTAGTGCTGCTCGATATGAAAATGGGCGAAGCGAGCGGTGATAAGGTCCTAGAGCAGCTCATCACCCGCTGGCCCGCGCTGTGCGTGATCATCATCACTGGCTACCCGTCACTTGAAGACATGCGCACAACCTTCAAGTTGAAGGTCTTCGATTACCTTGCGAAGCCCTTTTCGCTCGCGCAATTGCGGCAGGTACTGAAAAACGCGGTGGAGGCCTACGGCCTGGGTAAGTCCCCGCAGGACCGCCTGCGAGAGCGCCTCGGTCATTCGATTAAGATGCTGCGCGTGGAGCGCGACTGGTCCCTTAAAGATCTGGCCACGCAGACCAAGCTAAGCGTCTCCCAGATCAGCGCCATCGAGCGTGGGACTAACCTGCCCAGCATCGAGAGCCTGCTGGCGATTTCGAAGGCATTCGATAAGAAGCCTTCGGAGATCTTGCAGGGGATCGATTTCTAGACGGGCGAGCTACTCAGCCCCTAGCGACGATGAGAAATGCACCGGCGACTGCGATGACGTCTTCGAGTAGAGCAATTGGGAGATCTTTTCCTCCGTTGCCTTCACCAAGCGCGCGCGAAATTCGTAGCCGCCTAGTGTTCCGGCCACGGCGCCCAGCGCGCCGGCCACCAATCCTCCAACGAGTACATCGCGCGCGGCGCTGATTGCAGCCCCGCTCAACGCCCCAATGACGATTCGCACAATGAACGACGGCGGCGCTTTCCGGCTCGGCGTTTTAGGAAGCTTGTCGTTCACCAACTCGCCCAGCGCGAGGACGGTCAAGATGTAAGGCGTAGCCGCGAAACCCAGAAACGCGAGCCACGTATTTTCGAGATGCAGCCAGCCCAGGCGGGCCGCCCAACTCACCGCCGCCGGAGCGGTGAGCGCGCGAAGCCCGGCGATCACCCCGATCAGAAATGCCAAGGCGTAAAGGCCCATAGGCTTACTATTGGAGCATAACCAATACCCGCTGGGATGGCATAACGGAAACGGTACAAAGGGTTGCCGTCCCGGATTTTCTTTACAATGGGTGAGTGTCCTTCGCTCCCGTTTCCGAACAGCTCGCCTACCTGAAAAAGGGCTTCGCCGAAATCATTCGCGAAGAAGACCTTAAGGAGCGCCTCACGCAAGCTTTGAAGGTGGGCCGGCCGCTCCGCGTCAAGGCCGGATTCGATCCTACGGCGCCAGATCTGCACCTGGGTCATACAGTGCTCTTGCGAAAGATGAAGCACTTTCAGGATCTGGGCCACACGGTCATCTTCCTGATTGGCGACATGACCGGGTTGATCGGTGATCCTAGCGGCCGCAACATCACTCGGCCGCCCATGACGCGCGACGAAATCGACAAGAATGCGGAAACATACAAGGCGCAGGTCTTCAGAATTCTCGATCCCGTCAAGACTGAGATCCGCTTCAATAGCGACTGGCTCGCGGCGCTGAACTTCGAAGGAATGATCCGGCTATGCTCCAAGTACACAGTCGCACGGATCCTGGAGCGCGACGATTTCACCAAGCGGCTGAAAGAAAACTCTCCGATTTCCGTGCATGAACTGCTTTATCCGCTTGCGCAAGGTTACGATTCCGTGATGCTCGAATGCGATGTGGAGCTCGGCGGCACGGATCAGAAATTCAACTTGTTGGTCGGCCGCGAACTGCAGCGCGATTCAGGACAGGCTCCGCAGATCGTCGCCACCACGCCGCTGCTCGAAGGCACGGACGGCGTCGAGAAGATGTCTAAATCGAAGAACAACTACATTGGCATCACGGAACCTCCGAAAGTCATGTTCCGAAAGGTAATGGGCATCAGCGACTCGCTCATGTGGCGTTACTGGGAATTGCTGACGGATCTCCCCGTTGCCTCCATCAATGAATTGAAACAACGCGAGCCGATGGCGGTCAAGATGGAATTGGCCGCCCACGTGGTCGCGGATTTCCACTCGGCGGCGGAGGCCAAGCAGGCGCAGGACGATTTCAATCGTGAAGTGCGCCAAGGGGCCGAGCCCTCCGATATTGAAACCGTAGAGTACGGCGCGCCTGGCGACATCCGAATGCCGCAGATGCTGCTTGCCACCGGCCTGGCGCCGACGCGCAGCGAAGCCGAGCGATTGCTCAAATCCGGCGCAGTGGAGATCAACAGTTCGCGGCATAGCACGATGGTCTTCCAGGCCTCCGCCGGCATTTACACTTTGAGAGTGGGCAAAAAATGGAAGAAGATCGTAATCGCATAGAGATCCGTTCCGTCTATTCCGCCGAGGCCATCGCCGCCGTGCGAGATCTCTTTGAAGAGTACTGGAACGCGTTCGGCTTCACGCCATGCTTCCAGGGGTTCGAGGAGGAACTGGCTTCCCTGCCCGGAAATTACTCGCCTCCGCAAGGACGCCTGCTGCTGGCAAGCGTGCACGGTGAACCCGCGGGATGCGTGGCGCTGCGTCCTTTCGACGAAACGCGCGGCGAAATAAAGCGGTTGTATGTGCGCCCGGCATTTCGTGGTCACAAAATCGGCGAGGCACTGGTCACCGCATTGGCGGCGGAAGCACGCGGAATCGGCTATGCCGAGATCCTCGCGGATACCATTCCAGCTACGATGGCCACCGCGTTTGCCATGTATCAGCGCCTGGGCTTCGAACATATCCAGCCGTATTCCAATGAGACTCCGGAGGCCCAGCATATCCGCTTGCGGCTGCGGACGTGACAACACTCACCGGGCCAGCTCAAAATTCACATCTATGGAAGTAATCACCTCCACCGCTTCTCCGTGCAGGAGCGTCGGCGCATATACCCATTGGCGGACCGCGTCGATCGCAGCCTGAACTAGTAAAATATTTCCCTCGATCACTTGTAGTTGCTTCACTGTTCCGTCTTTCGCAATGGTCCCTGTTAGCCTCACTTTTCCCGAGATGCCGGCCGCTCTTGCCAGATGCGGGTACGCGGGCACAATCTTGCGGATCAGCTTCGCGGCTTGAACATCGCCGGAAACCACGACCCGCTTTGTGGGTTCAGCCGCCGGTGCGGCTTCCAGCGCCACTCGCGGCGGCGTCGGTATGGGCAGAGGAACCAGCACCAGTACCGCCTCCGTCCCAAACGGACTACCAGCCGGCGTCAACCCGATATCGGGACCTTCAATCAGCACCGAAGCAGGTTGGTTCCCCGCCCTATAGTCCGCCGGCCGAAAGATCGGTTGAAACGGCAGCACGCTTCCGCGCCGTGGAACTGCCGCGGGCTTCGTCTTGATCACATCCGCGATCGGCACGGGCACGCTCGGCAGGAACAAGGGCAGTGAGAATGGAACCTCAGGCAAGCGTTCGCTATCGATCAGCGGGATCAACAGAAGAACACCGGCACCTGCCGTTTGCAGCGTCAGTGACGCTGCCAAGGCGCCTGCGCGTTTTCCGGATTGTGGTGGGTGAAGAATGGATTGCTCGAACATGACTCTATGGACACCGCCACGTCCGGTTTGTTCCCTCGTTCTACAATCGAGAGCATGCCCGCCCCTCCGCTCACCCACCTCAGTGAAGAAGAAAAGCTCTTCCAGGCGTCCGTGGAGAAATTCACGCGGGAGCGGCTTGCGCCGCACGCTCGCGGGATGGACGCGGCCGGCGTGTTCCGTAAAGATCTGCTCGATGAGATGTTCACGCTTGGACTCATGGGCATCGGCATTCCGGAATCGTATGGCGGGCAAGACGGCAGTTTTTTTCAATCAGTACTCGCGATAGAAGAACTAGCCAAGGCCGATCCGTCGGCGTCGGTGATCGTCGACGTGCAGAACACCTTGGTCAACGCAGCCATTCAACAGTGGGGAACGGACGAACAGAAAGGCCGCTGGCTGCCCCGGCTCGCGCGGGATACGGTGGGCGCGTATGCCCTATCCGAGGCAGGCTCTGGCTCGGATGCTTTCGCCCTCACCACGCGTGCGATCCAAGACGGTTCGGACCACCGCCTCACGGGCCGCAAGCTGTGGATCACCAACGCCGCCGAGGCCGGCCTATTTATCGTGTTCGCCACCGTGAATCCGGGGGAGGGCTACAAAGGCATCACCGCGTTCGTGATCGAGCGCGAAACATCTGGGCTGGCAATCGGCAAGAAGGAAGACAAGCTGGGCATCCGCGCATCGTCCACCTGCGAAGTGATTCTGGATGATTGCCGTGTCGCGGCGTCCAACGTCCTGGGTGAAGTGGGCAAAGGTTACAAAATCGCAATTGAGACATTGAATGAGGGCCGCATTGGCATCGGTGCGCAGATGACAGGATTGGCGCAAGGCGCTTTCGAGCACGCGCTCGCGTACGCCAAGCAGCGTAAACAATTCGGCAAGACCATTGGTGAGTTTCAAGGCGTGCAGTTCCAACTGGCCGAAATGGCAACTGACATCGAGGCCGCGCGCTTGTTGGTCTACAACGCCGCTCGGCTGAGAGATGCAGGGTTGCCCTTTCTCACCGAAGCCGCGATGGCTAAGCTCTTCGCCTCGCAGATTGGCGAGCGCACCGCATCGCGCGCCGTTGAGGTGTTAGGCGGCGTCGGCTTCACCAAGGACTACCCGGTGGAAAAGCTCTATCGGGATGCCAAGATCGGCCGTATCTATGAAGGCACCAGCAACATGCAGCGTATGACCATCGCGAAACGGCTTCTGGAGCGGGGCGAATTCCGGTAACCTGTCGCCCCGAGACCGCGTCGGGATTATAGTAAAGCTATGCGAACCCTCATCCTTCTGGCATGCAGCGCGGCGGGCTTGCTGGCGCAGGATCTCTCCCCCGCGCAGGTCGATGACATCATTAAAAAGTTCGCCGCTAAGGAATCGGACTTCGCCAAAGCCCGTGAAGTTTACACCTACCGGCAATCGGCTCGCATTCAGGTGCTCGACGATTCGGGTTCTCCGCGCGAACGCTGGGAGATGGTATCCGACATCGTCTTTTCCGGCGAAGGTAAGCGTACCGAAAAAGTGGTGCGCGCGCCTGTCTCCTCCCTGCAGAGCATTAATCTGGAACCGCAAGACTTGCAGGACATGCGGGACGTCCAACCCTTCGTACTGACCACCCCAGATTTACCCAAGTATCTTATTCGCTATCTGGGCCCCCAAAAAGTGGACGAGATTGGCACGTATGTCTTCGCGGTCAAGCCCAAGACCATGGCGGCGGGCCAGCGCTATTTCTCCGGGATTGTCTGGGTGGATGACCGAGACCTGCAAATCGTCAAATCCTACGGGCGCGGTGTGGGCCTGACAAAGAAAGGCTCTGACAGCCGCTATCCAAAGTTCGAAACCTACCGCGAACAGATCGATGGCAAGTATTGGTTCCCAACCTACACCATTGCGAACGACACACTGCGCTTTGACAGCGGCCAGGACGTCCGCATCCGCCAGACCATCCGATACGAAGATTACAAGCAATTTGGCGCGGAGACCAGAATTATCTTCGGCGACGAAGTGAAGGACGACGCGAAGCCCAATTCGTCGCCCCCTTCGAATCAGCAGAAAAAATAGTGGCGTGCCGCAGTGGTGCCGTTCACCGTATCGCTGCACGCGCGCCCGCGCGGTGGCGTCTAATATAGAAGATATGAGAACCCAACGCCGCCGCCGTGGTTTTTCGTTGATCGAGCTGCTGATCGTGATCGCCATCATCCTGGTGATCGCCGCCATCGCGGTGCCACAGATGAATAAGCAGTTGATGTCGGCTCATGAGATGGCTGCCATCCGGCAGATTCAGACGCTGCATCAGGCCCAATTGCAGTACAATTCGCAGTTCGGCAAATACGCCACCGTGCTGTCCGAATTAGGCCCTCCGGCGAGCGGCTCACCCAGTCCGGCGGCTGCGGACCTGATTCCCAAAGTGCTGGCGGAAGGCAAGAACAGCGGCTACATTTTCGCGGTGCAGGCGAGCCCAACGGGATACTCGATTACCGCCATTCCGGAAAGCTTTGGAAGTTCCGGAAGGCGCACGTTTTTCTCGGATCAAACTTTGGTCGTTCGTAATAACTGGAGTCAGGAACCGGCTAACGTCAATAGCGACGCGATCAAATAGCCCTAACTCGCGTGAGCCCAGCGCGATGCGTTCGTGAGCGCCAACGCCCGCTGACGCAGGTAATCGGCGTCCTTCCTCATCTTCATCCTATCCATGAGTGCGGCCCGGTATTCCAGGTTTCGGATCAGTTCTGGCGTGTGCTCGTCCTGCAGCGTCTCCCACACCTTTCCGGCGTTGGCCAATTCGGTTAGCGCGCTCTGAAAGTGCGTGCAACGTTCTTCAACGAATCCCAGGGTTTCATGCGCCGCGGCCAGACGCGCGCCTTTGGTCCGCCTAAACGTGCCGATGGCTTCCATCAGCAACTCGCGCGCCCGCGCCGGACGGTTCCATTTGATGTAGAGCCCGGCTAACGCGAATTGCGCTTCCGCGATTTCATCCAGGCTCACACCCACCGCTCTGAGTCTCAAGCTCAACACTCGTTCTTGGAGGTCCGCGGCAGCGTCCAAGTCGCCAGCGGCTTCGTAGGATCCAGTCAGCAGACTGAGATCATGAACGGCCTCTTGAGAATCTAGGCCGCGTTGGCTTTCATGAACCTTGATCGCGCGAGCGAGAAATTTCTGCGCTTTTGCGTGCTGACCCAAAAAATGACAAGCGCTGCCCAGCTCCGTCCAATGTCCGGCGGTCTCCACGTGTTCCGGACCCAGGATCTTTTCACACGCTTTGGCGGCTTCTTCCAGAATTTCCACGGCGTCGCCCAAGCGGCCGCTCTTGCGGCGCGCCAGTCCTAGAAGCTGCATACGTCGGCACCAGCGAATCGGCTCCGCGCCGCTCACGCCGGCTTCCGCGCGGTTGGCGTCTTCCACAACCTGCTCCAACACTTCGTACTTGCCAGCGTCGGCAAGAATTTCGGCGAGCACGTCAAGGCATTCCACTTGCGCTTGCTTATCCTGCGTACGGAGCGCTATATCCAGCGCCTCCCGGATCACTCCCTCAGCGGCGGTGAGTTTTACCGGAGTATCGCCGTGTTGGAACTGCTGGTGCTGGGCCTCGGCCAATTCCAACCTCAGTTGAATCCGCCGTTTGGATGGCTGCCTGCGCCGCTCACTATCCACAATGGCTTTCGTCAGCCGGATTTCCGCCTGAACAAAGTTGCCGTCTTCCAAAAGACGTTCTCCCTCAATCTGATCTTCACTGAGATCGGGCGTCCAGAATGAAAACCGTGTAGCCGCTTCCGCGGGCCACCGCCAAGACATGTTGGTCAACATCGGCTTGCACCTCCGACAATCGCTATCCAATCGGTGGGATAGGGCCGGGACTTTAGATCCTTCCTGGGGGTGGTACCGGTACCAACGAAAACTGAGGGGGTAGGTAACCCCAGGAAACCATTCACCGTTTTATCTTTAACTCCTTGGTAGGATGAGAAATATGAAACTGCGAACTCTGTTGGTCCTGGCGGGTGCGCTGTGCGGCACCCTGCCATTATTGGCACACCATTCGTTTTCGGCGGAATTTGACGATTCCAAGCCCATTAAGATGACCGGCACGGTCACCAGGGTGGAATGGCAGAATCCGCACATATGGTTTTATATCGACATCAAGAATGCGGACGGAAGCACCACCAACTGGGGTTTTTCGGGCGGCGCTCCCGGCCAGTTGATGCGGCGCGGCGTGACCAAGGGTGTCCTGAAAATCGGTTCCAGCGTCGTCGTGGATGGATTCCGCGCCAAAGACGGGTCCAACAATGGAGCGGGCTCAAAAGTCACATTCCCGGATGGCAGCAGCGTATTCACGGCTGGCGCCGAAGATCGCGCGAAACAGTGAGGAAACTCCAATGAAAATCATTTTTGCAATCGCATTGCTCTCGACAGCTTTTGTTTCCGGGCAGACGCCCGTTCCCGGTATCGCCCGAACTGCCGATGGCAAGCCGGATTTCACCGGCACTTACGAATGGCCGAAGTATTTACCCGGCGCCGAGCGCGGGCGTTCGTCGGCGACCATCTTCGACCGCAAGAACTTCACGCCATTAAAGCCGGGTGGCGAACCGTTCCTGGAGCCTCGAACGGGCGTATCGCGCCACGACGAGCCGCGTGATTTCTGCATGCCTGCGGGATTCCCGGCCGCCATGCTCTCTGCCAACGCCATGCAGTTCTTCCAGACGAAGACTCACATGGTGATCGTGCACGAGTTTCAACGGATGACCCGCATCATCCCGCTGGACGGGCGTCCGCATCGGGAAGGTTTGGAACCCATGTTCTATGGCGATCCCGTGGGGCATTGGGAAGGCGACACTCTGGTGATTGAGACCACGAACTTCAAGCGCTGGGCGCTGGACGACAATTTCTATACCAACCCCAAAGAATTTCGCATGCACAGCGACGCGCTGCGCACTGTGGAGCGCATCCGCTTCAAGGACAAGGACGCGATCTCTTACACACTCACCATCGACGATCCGAAAATTTTCACCGCACCTTGGTCGCAGGAATTCGAAATCAAAGCGAGACCGGATTGGGATAAGGTCGGCCTCTTCGAATACGAGTGCCAGGAGAATAACCGTTGCCCCGGCGGCAAGTGCGAAGGCAACTAGTCAGGGGGGCCCGCTGAAAGAGACAGTTCTACCGCTGACCGAAGAACAGGCCGCTGCCGAGGAAGAGGCGGAGATCTGCCGAAGCTTCCACGATACGCTGCAGACCATCGCAAAGAAGCAGCGCGGATATGCCGCCTCCTTCGACTATCATGACAAGGATCTGAAGGAATCGGGTGTTGTCGGCTTTCTTGCCGAAGCGCTGGCTGGTGACGATGCGCTCTTCTTCTTTCATTATCAGAGCCGCGGAACAGGGAACGATCCTCCAGATTGCGAAGCTCTTTCCGCGGACGGCAAGCGAATCGCTATCGAGGTAACCGAACTCGTCAGTGAAGACCAGATTCGCGCCGTCAAGAGGGGCCGGTACGGTTTGGCCAATTGGACGAGGCAAGCTTTTCTCGACGGCCTGTCGGAACTCATCCGACGCAAGGATTCTAAAGAGCTTAAGGGTGGCCCGTACACAGGCGGTTATATCCTTGTGATTCATACCGACGAACCCATCCTGTCCTGGTCCACGGTCAACGAATTTCTGGCCGCGCACAAATTCAGCCGCCCTCAGAATATCGGTCAGGTCCTTCTCCTTCTCTCCTACGACCCAGCGATCCAACGGTGCCCTTACTTCGATTTAGAGTTCGATCAATGATCATCCACCCTGTGCTATCCTATTCACTGAAACAGAAACGATTAAGATAAAGACGAGGAGTATCGAATCTCGAATGGCACTGGCGAGCGCGGAAAAAAGTACGGTCATCTCAAAGTTCCGGGTCCACACGACGGACACGGGCTCGCCGGAGGTGCAGGTTGCGATTCTCAGCCGGCGGATTGCTGAGTTGACGGAGCATTTCAAGACGCATAAGAAAGATCACCACTCGCGCAGAGGTCTGCTACAGATGGTGGCGCGTCGACGCCGGTTGTTGGATTATTTGCGCAGCGGCAGCCCGGAGCGCTACAAGACGTTGATTACGAGTCTTGGCATCCGCCGCTAGTAACGGGAATTCGATCTCTAGCCGCCGGCGTTTTCGTGAGAAAACAGCGTTACCGGCAAACCTACGGAAACCCTCCATAGTCTCCTCTTGATCAAAGCAGGCCGGTGGAAGCGCTTGTGGCGTATTCCCTCCAGGTCTTGATTAAAGGACATTTCCAAACATGTTGCATTCCGTTGAAATCGATCTCGGCGGTGGCCGGATCGTAACCATTGAATCAGGGAAGATGGCCAAGCAGGCCAATGGATCGGTCATCGTACGGTCCGGAGAATCGGTGGTGCTGGTCACCGCCTGCTCCAACCCGGAGCCCAAGCCGAACGCCGCGTTCTTCCCCCTGACGGTGGATTACCGCGAATACACTTTCTCCGCCGGGCGCTTTCCCGGCGGCTTCATCAAACGCGAAGGGCGCCAAAGTGAAAAAGAAACGCTCACCTGCCGCCTGATTGACCGCCCCATCCGCCCGCTGTTCCCGGAAGGCTTCACCAATGAGACGCAGGTGATCGGCTTTGTGTTTTCGGCCGATCCGGCGCGTGATCCTTCCACGCTCGCCATCATCGGCGCTGGCGCGGCGCTCGCCATTTCGGACATCCCGTTCGAACACGTGATCTCCGGCGTCCGCGTCGGAATTGTGGACGGAAAGATGGTTGCCAACCCCACCTATGAGGAGACCAAGGCGTCCAAGCTGAACATCGTCGTCGCGGCCACCCCGGAAGGCGTCGTCATGGTGGAATCCGGCGCGCAGCAGGCCACCGAGGCCGAAGTGCTGGCGGCCATCGAGTTCGGGCACGATTGCTGCAAGAAGCTCGCCGCGGGCATCCGCGAGTTAATGAAGAAATGCGGCAAGACCAAGCGCACGTACACGCCGCCGGTCATCAATCAGGCGCTCTACGATCAGATCGCGGCGGGCGTTCGCACGGAATTGCAGGACGCGATGAACACGCAGAAGTACGAGAAGCTGGAAAGCTACGCTCGCGTGGACGCCGCCAAAAAGAAGGCCATGGAAGCCCTGGCGGACGACCAGAAGGAAGAAGGCAAGAAGCTCTTCGACACGCTCAAGGAACGCATCTTCCGCGACGAAATGCTGAAAGCCCGCCGCCGTCCGGATGGCCGCAAGTTCGACCAGATCCGCAAGATCGAGATCGAAACCACGGTGCTGCCGCGCACTCACGGATCGTCGCTGTTCACACGCGGTGAGACGCAGGCGCTGGTGACCGCGACGCTCGGCACCAAGGACGACGAGCAGCGCATTGAATTGCTGGATGCTTCGGAAAGCTCCAAGCGCTTCATGTTGCACTATAACTTCCCTCCGTTTAGCGTTGGTGAAGTTGGATTTATGCGCGGTGCTGGCCGCCGTGAAATCGGCCATGGCGCGCTGGCTGAGCGTGCCCTTGCAGCGGTCATCCCCAACGATCAGGCGTTCCCGTATACGATCCGCCTTGTCAGCGATATTCTGGAATCGAATGGCTCCAGTTCCATGGCGTCTGTGTGCGGAGGTTCGTTGTCCCTGATGGACGCGGGTGTGCCGATTACCGCGGCCGTGGCGGGTATCGCGATGGGCCTGGTGATGGAAGGCAAGGACTACGCCGTACTCACCGATATCGCGGGCGCAGAAGACCATTACGGCGACATGGACTTTAAAGTCGCCGGCACCAAGGACGGCATCACGGCGTTGCAGATGGATATCAAGGTCCCCAACGTCACGCACGCCATTTTGAAGGAAGCGCTGGAACAAGCCCGCCAGGGGCGCATGTACCTGCTCGACATCATGAACGCGGCCATCTCCGCGCCGCGCGAGAAGATGTCGCCCTACGCACCGCGCATCGCCAGCCTGAAGATTCCGGTGGACAAGATCCGCGAGCTGATCGGACCGGGCGGCAAGGTCATCCGCGGCATCGTCGAAGCCACGGGTTGCAAAATCGATGTGGAAGACGACGGCAGCGTGAAGATCTTCTCCACCGACGGAATCGCCGGCGATCGAGCCATGCAGATGGTGCAGGATATCTGCGCGACCGCCGAGATCGGCAAGACGTACCTAGGTAAGGTAGTCCGCATCGTGGATTTCGGGGCGTTCGTGGAAATCTTCCCCGGCACCGATGGCCTGCTGCACATCTCCGAAATTTCGGAAAGCCGCATTAAGGAAGTTCGCGATGAGTTGAACGAAGGCGATCAGATCCTGGTAAAGGTGCTGGCGCTTGAAGGCAACAAGATTAAACTCAGCCGCCGGGCGATCCTGAAAGAACAGCGAGAGAAGCTCAAGGCCGAGGGCAAAGCCCAAGGCTAGAAGCGATTCAGCGATTCAAACGGCCCGGTGGTATTCCCACCGGGTCGTTTTGTTTTAGGCGGCACTCACGCGGGGCTGGGAGTTTGGCGCACCACTTCCACACAGCACTTCGCGTGCATCGCCACGGCCTCGCAAACCGATCCCAGCCACAAGCGGCTCCAGCCGCGGCGGCCGTGGGAGCCTACCACAATCATGTCGGTGCCCCAGTCCCTGGCTTCGTCGATGATCACTTTTGCTGGCTTTTCGAAAAGCACCGATAGCGCCTCTGAAACCGTGACGTCCGCGCTTTCGAGAATTTCACGTGCGCGGCCGATGGCCGCCTCGGCGGAGAGCAACGCCTGCACCCTCATTTCCTCCACGGCCTGCGAATGCACCATGGGCGGCTCAAACGCCTGCAAGGTGGAGATGGAGAGCTCCACGGCGCTGAAGACGCGCACCTGCGTTCCTTTGGACCAGGGGCGAGAGGCAATCGAACGCGCCGCCAGTTCCGAAGCTTCCGAACCATCGGTCGCGAGCAGTATGCGCTTCCCCGGATCTTTGTCCTTTCTCCATTCGCTGCGGCGCACAATCTCCACTGGACAGGGGGCCTGGCGGATCAGAGCTTTCGCGACGCTTCCCAGCAGAAAGCCATCGATCAGCGAGGTATGCGCTCCGATCACAATCCAATCCGCCACACCGTCGGCGGCGTAGTCCAGGATGGCGGTTTTCGGATCGCCCCACTGCGTACGCGCAATGGCTTGGAAGCCCGCGGCGGCAAGCCTGTCCGCCGCACGCTGCGCGACTTCGCGCGCCGTCACCTGCAACTCCTCCACGACGGCTTCCCCCATGGAGAGCTGCCCGGTATCGGCGATCGTCAATACTTCGAAGCGTGTTCCGTCCGGCCAGCGGCGGATGGCGATCTCGGACAATACGTCCTCGGATGCAGCGGAGGCATCCACGGCGGCGATAACTTTCATTGACCCTCCCGGCGGTGCGCTCAGGCCTTCTCCACAACCACTGCCGTCCCATAACACAGGACTTCCGTAACACCCTGCATGACTTCGGTGGCGTCATAGCGCACACCAATGATCGCATTGCCGCCCATCATCATGCCGTGCTGCACCATTCTTTCGAACGCGTCGCTGCGGGTACGCTCACACAAATCCGTGAGCAAAGTGATGTTGCCGCCCACCAGCGTCTGTAAACTGGCGCCGATGGTCCCGAAAATGGAGCGTGAGCGCACAATGATCCCGCGCACAAGTCCCAGGTTCTGTGTGATGCGGTAGCCGTCCAATGTGAATGCCGTCGTGACGAAGTCGTGGGTCATTCCTGGATTATGCGGCACGCGCGCAGTCGGCGGCAAATGTCCGGCTTCTACCAACGCCTGCGCGCGCGCAGGGCACGAATATGCCCCACGTGATGGCGAGAATGCCACGCGTACATCGCCAACACCACATCCATGCGAAGAGGACCGTCGGGATATTCGGGATGCCAGCAAACCTTGCCGTAATCGGCCTCCGTCATGGCTTCAAGAAGTATCACCCAACGGCCGTGCAGACCTTCCAACAGAAGCAGCGAAACTTCTGGCGGCGCAGTGACAGCGTCCGGCAGCTGAGCCCATTTGGCCTCATCATATGGCTTGATGAGCGGTTCCTCTTCCGTTAAAGCCAGTTTCATCCGGATATACGCGTTCACGTGGCTGTCCGGAATGTGGTGCACCACTTGCCGTATGGTCCAACCGCCTTCACGATAGGGAGTGTCGAGCTGAACCCTGGTGAACCCCGCTACCGCTTCCCGCAAGCGCATGGGGCATTCGGCGATTTCGCGAATCCAACCCTGCCGATGCTCGGGAGCGCTTACTACAGGCGCGATGAATTTGCCGATGGGGTAGCGGGCGTCTTCGCTCACGGCAAGTCGAAACCTACGCGGCGGCCTTGATTCAAGCGGCGCGAGAAGGTGCGGTCCACACGATCCAAAGGTACGCTGCTCTGTTGCCCTTGCAGACTTACGTAATGCAGCGTGTCGCCAGTGACCCAATAGGCCACGGCGGCTTCGATCGTGGAATCCTGCAGCGCGATCAGAAAATAGAAGGGCTGTTCGCCCGGCAAGGGCGCTGGAGCTTGGACGGCTCCGGGCGGCACGTTGACGGCTCCCTGTGCACCTTGTGGCGGGGGTAGCTGCGCGCTGCCAGGTTCGGGGAGCGGAACGTTGCTGTAGTCGCGGAACTGCGGACGCGCCACTTCCGATTGGAAATTCTGATTGATCACCACACTGGGCGTCGGCCCCTGCGGCGCGAATTCCATGGCTGAATTGTAACCTCCCCCTGGGTTGTACACACCAAAAATAGGATCGTAGGCTCCCGGTGGTGGATTGTGAACAGATCGATAAAAGCCATCCACATACCCTCCGCCGCCGTAAAACCCGCCAACGAAGCCTCCGCCAAACCCGAGGCCGCGCCGTCCAATTCCCCCGCGCGGGAATGCCGGCGCAACGGGAGGGGGCAAAAGAGAAGCGCCGAATCCTCCAAAGGGTGTGGATCCTGCGGGACGATTGCTATTCGGATTGACCAGTGTGACTCCGGCGCCTAAACCGGAAGTGAATCGAGGCCCGCTGACCACCGGTCCACCGTTGAGAGGGACCCCAGGATTAATAGCGTTGCCGCCCCCGCCGAGTCGGCCAACCCCGCGCTGCGCAAACGAACTGGAAGCCGCCAGTATCAACCCAACGAAAGTTACAACGATTGGACGCATGGCTTAGCCGCCTCCCACTCAGATTATAAACCCGCCATCCGTTTGATGCACTCAGGTAAGTACGGGATACACGGTACTAGGCCAGAGGTACTTTCGCGCATCCACGGTGATAGCGGCGGTAAGAGCGATGCGCTAATATCGTCTTACCCTGGTGTTAGTTGCAACCCACACCGCTCGTCTAGCCGTTCTTAGCCTGGAAACAACCGGGCGTGAGGCAATCCCTGTCGGTGTTTGTCTGGAAGATCCGGATCACGACCGCCTGTACCTCCGGCTGCGCCGCGATTGGAATGAGATCGCGCCCGAGGAAATCGAAGTTCTCTCGGATATAGAAGCGGACTTAAGTGCCAAAGCGGACGAACTGGGCGCGGCGCGTGTGATGGCTTATTTGGAAGACACGTTGTCTAATGCGATCCGCATCAGCGACCGCCGCGACGTGATTGTGGAGAATTTCGACCGGGCGGTGAGCAGACTGTACCGGCAGCACGTCAACAGCACGGTACAGGAATATGTCACGCATCTGCCGCGATATTCGCTGGCGGCGGCGGCGGGGCCTTTTCTGGAAAATCCTGAAGTAGAAGTGGAAGGCTGGGAGGAAACGCCTGGCGGACTGCGCCTGTCTGAAGGGATGTTCGTGGCACGCGTGCAAGGGCGATCGATGGAGCCGCTGATCGCCGATGGTTCGCTGTGCGTATTCCGAAAAAACGTTACGGGGTCGCGCCAGGGCCGCCTGGTTCTGGTGGAGGCGCTTGGAGACAACAACCGCTACACGGTAAAACGCTACCGAAGCGAGAAGGTCTTCGACCAAGACGGTGATTTTTCAGGGCAGAGCCGCATTACTCTGGAGCCGCTCAATACGGAATTTGAGGCGTGGGACCTCACGGAGCAAGAGGACCGCTACCAGATCATCGCCGAGTTCGTTCAAACTTTGGATTAGGGCGCGGTTTGCCGCAACTTCCATGGCGCGTACGTCGTCTATGCATTAGATTACAATGGAGACGCCATGCGACTGAGCAGTCTTTTCCTGCTTCCCCTGTTTGCGATCGCCGCGCTGGCCGCGGATCCCTATAACGGCCCCCGTCCGTCAAAACCCGATGTGCCCTACCTGGTGCACGCCGACAACCTGGTGGCGACCGAAGTCTCCGAAGCGACGCAAGACACCAAGAAGGACGACACAATCTATACAATTCCGGGCGTCAATTCCCCGGCACGCACTCCGCTCGCCGAACCAATTTTTCTAATGCAGAGCGACAAGCTGATGGCGAGCAAGCTTGAACTTTATAAGCTGGACGTAAAGAACGGCCACCGCGAAATCACAATGCCCGCCAAAGGCAAGAAGCGCAATGGCCCTCGCCCTCTGCACCTCACTGTGACGAGGGTGGAGGGAAACCTGTATCGCGTGGAGGCGTCCGAGACGTTGGAAGACGGCCAATACTCGCTGACGCCCTCCGATTCGAACAAAGCGTTCTGTTTTGAAGTGTACTGAGCATAGCCGCGCCTGTTAGAATCGGGGGTGGTCCGGTTCGATACGAAAGTCAGGCATAATCCCCTTTGGTTCGCCGCGTCTTCAGCAGCTTCCAGCATCGCGACTTCCGGCTTATGTGGCTGGGCGCCTGCACGTCCACCATTGGCACGTGGATGCAGCAGACGGCTCAAGCGTGGCTGGTGTACGACCTCTCGCAGGATTCGTTTTATTTAGGTCTGGACACGTTCCTGGCGCAGTTCCCCATCATTCTTTTTTCCCTGGTAGGCGGCGTGGTTGCGGACCGCATGAACCGCCGCAACCTGCTGCTGATCTCGCAATACATTCAAATGACCACCGCGCTGATCCTGACGGCGCTGGTGTGGTTCGGCGTGGTCCAGGTGTGGCATATTCTGTTGCTGTCGTTCGTCGTGGGCACCGCGCAAGCGTTCGGTGGCCCCGCCTATCAAGCCCTGCTGCCGACATTGGTCGGCAAAGACGATATTCAGAACGCCATCGCCATGAACTCGATTCAGTTCAACCTGGCGCGAGTGATCGGACCCAGCATCGCCGGCATCGCGCTGGCGCAGTTTGGAGCGGAATGGTGCTTCGGCCTGAACGGACTTTCGTTTCTGGCGGTGATTATTTCGCTGTACATGATTCAGGTCAAGTACATTCCTCCGAAGTCCAGCGAACCGATGCTCACCAGCATGAAGGAAGGCATCGGATTCATCCGCAATAAGCCCGGCATGGATGGCCTGATTGTGCTGGCGTTTCTGATGACGCTGCTGGCGATTCCTCTGTTGACGTTCCTTCCGGTATTCGCCAAGGATGTGCTCAAAGGCGGACCGACCACATTTTCCCAACTCATGGCGTTTTCCGGCGCGGGCTCGGTGTGCGGCGGACTGGTGGTGGCATCGCTCGGCAGGGCCAAGGGGCACGGACGCACTTCGTTGTTAGTGATGATGCTGCTGGGCGGGCTGATCGTGGCCTTCTCCATGTCGCGCACGCTGCCGGTTTCGCTGGCGATCATCTTTGTGTGCGGCGGCGCGCTGATGGTGATGATGTCGATGCTAAGCTCCCTGGTGCAGACGATTTCCACCGATGAGATGCGCGGCCGCGTGATGAGCGTCTACAACGTGGCGTTTCGCGGAGGGATGCCCATCGGCGGATTGGTCCTCGGCAAAATCATCCCCATTTACACTGCGCCAGTGACCATGGCGTGGACGGGCGGCCTGCTGGTGCTGCTCGGAATTTACTTTCTATTTGTGCAGCGGCGCGTGGCGGCGCTGTAGACCGCATGCTACTCAGACACCGCGAAGGCCACCGCATCGATAGCATTGGCTGGCTGCGCGCGGCGGTATTGGGAGCGAATGACGGCATCGTTTCGACGGCGAGTCTGGTGATCGGAGTGGCGGCTGCGCATGCGCCTCACGCCAACATACTTGTCGCGGGCGTCGCCGGTTTGGTGGCCGGAGCGATGTCGATGGCGGCAGGCGAGTATGTTTCCGTGCACTCCCAGGCCGACACCGAAAATGCCGAACTGGAATGGGAACGCAAGGAACTCGCGGCGGACGACAAGGGCGAGCATCAGGAACTAGCCGGTATCTACATCGCTCGCGGGCTCGATCCTGTACTCGCAAAGCAAGTAGCTCAGCAGCTGATGGCGCATGACGCACTCGGAGCTCACGCCAGGGACGAGCTCGGCTTTTCCACGGCTCTGAGCGCGCGTCCGATACAGGCTGCATTCGCGTCCGCCGGCAGTTTCGCGGTGGGGGCGGCCCTCCCGCTGGCGGTGACGGCGATGGTTTCCGATGCGAGTCTGATCTACGTGGTTTCCGGATCGTCTCTGCTATTCCTGGCGCTTCTCGGCGGACTCGCGGCGCGCGTTGGCGGCGCAGGCGTTGTGACCGGTGCAACACGCGTCACGTTCTGGGGCGCACTCGCCATGGCCATCACGGCGGGGGTAGGAGCGCTCTTCGGAACCGTGGCGTGAGCGAAATGTTGCGGGGGCGGTTGCGTCCCTAGTGGACCGTCGCTAGTTCTACCGCCCGTTTCAATAACACGATTTCTACGGTGTCAATATCCTCTAAGCGAAACCACAAAGCAAAGGGATTGCCAGCAGCATCAGCAATGTGAGCGATAATCCATCGGTCCACTTCGGCTGACGCCAAAAAGCTGCCTGCCTTGATTGCTACGGGAATCTTAACCTGAAAGGTCTTCGCGAACGGCGCGAGCAGTTCTTTGAGTTCCTCAAGGTCCCCCTCCACTGAGTACAATTCCATTCGTCTGTCGGGCAGCGTCGATGCATACTCGACTTCCTTCGGCCATTTGGATCCTTTCGCGGCCACCCTTTTGGCGATCTGTCGGATTTTGGGGTCGGGTGATTCGCGCTGGCCCTCGAACCAGCGCTGAATCCTGGGATCATGCACCCGGGCAACGAAGAACAATTCGTTGGCTCCGAATGCTCCGGCATTCAGATCTTGAACCAACGTTTCTTTCACCTCCCGTTCGACGCTGGGGAGCGTCGCAAGCTTGGAAAGCAGCATGTAATGAAATGGCCGCTTGGGAAGTTCCTGGCATAGTCTCCACACTCTCACGGCATCTCGATCTTTCACCAGCAGAGTAAGCACCTGACTAAGACCGCTTAGCGACTGCTCGTCTTGTTCGTTGGTCCACCAAGAAAGAACATCATCAAGGTAGGCATACGCTTCCGGAGTGTGAAAACGGGCGAATAAGTCACGCCGGTCGTTGCCGCCTACTCGTCCGAGCAAATCTTTGATTACCGGAAGTACGGCCTGCGCAATTCCTGGGTCACGGGTATCGATGCCGGCAATTTTTCGAAACGACAAACCGGTACGCGCACGTACTTCGGCGAGGATGGACTGCTCAAGTGCTGTCGTCTGAAAGGCCGTCCAGGTCATAGAAAATCGAGGTCCTTGCTCTCACGGTGAACTCAGTGCAAGCCCTGCTTGTTGGAGCAGTCCGCAAGCACGGGGGACTCGGGGATCTCTATTCGAATCAGGTTCGACCTAATCTTGCCCACCCACATGTCACCGTATGCATGCCATTTCTTGCCCAGTTCGGAAACCAAGCGTGGAGATAAGTATGGAGATCTCCCATTGGTCGTTAACACGTTCTAACCAGTCAAGTTTGAACCTGTGACAATTGTAGCTCCTTCCCCATTGCGTTGCCCGCTGCGGTGTGGGTGGTAGACTGTGAGTGTAGCGACAAAGTGCCGCTACACTCCGCGCGCCCGTAGCTCAGCTGGATAGAGCGTCTGCCTCCGGAGCAGAAGGCCAGAGGTTCGAATCCTCTCGGGCGTACCACCTCTTCGTCCTCATCAAGTTCGTTCGGGCCCCTTGTTGCCACTATCGGAAGGCAACGTCCGGCTAGTGTGTCGCCCAACTAGCCCGCGGCTTGAATCACCCATTTCCTCCCTCGCGGGAGGCCATAACGCCGCTCCAACAGGATCTAGAATGCCGGAGCTTTCGTGAGCCGGTACTGTGCAAGACCAACACCCGGCTTCTTGCACACAATCTACTCCTGCTTTACGGCCGAGCCCGTGACGCGAAACGCTAAGTCGTAGTGGAACGAGCAGAAAGTGCAATGCCGCTAGATGTGACAGCTATCAGCGCCGCATTGTCATGATCTTCGTGAATGACGCCGTTCGGATCTGCTCCAGCGTCAAACCTGTCAACGCGGGCACATCCGCTTCAGGAACCGCACCGCAGCTCAAGGCACGCAAGAAATAATTGAGCAGGCCCTGGCCCGTGGCGGCGTCGTCGAAAACGTTGCCAACCAGGGTGGCCTGGGCGGCTTTCTCCACGAAGTTGCGAAGCCTTTCTGAGGCGGCGTCCACACCCTCAAGGAAAAACGCGTATGTCGCGGCATAGCGCATGGGAAGCTGCGAAGGATGCAGATCCCACCCTTGATAAAAACCATTGATCAACGCGTGCCGCACATTGGCGGCGTGTAATTTCCAAGCGCCGTGCACAGCGCGGCGGTTTTCCGCGTGCTGCGATTCGGTTAATGCGTCTCCACGGTGAAGAGGAACCGGCATCACCGTAGTGGGGCCGTCACTCAGCCACACGCCACGGCCGGCCAGCGCAACTTGCATCGTGGAGCGGGCGTAGTCGCACGCGGGATGCCGCGGGTGCTGATGGGCTGAGGTGATTGAAAGACTGGACGTGTAGTCATACGGCCCGAAATGCGCGCCGACGCAGCGCCCTTCGCACAAATCCACCAGCCGAGGCAGCATGGAGAGGGACTGCGGTGTTTCCACCATCAGCTCGACAGAGACTTCCGGAAACGACTCCAGCGAGGCCACCAGTTGTTCCACCTGCTCCGGCACCGTGATCTTGGGAAGAGTGACGACGAAATTCGCAGGCAACCGATTGCCCGTGGCAGCCAGCAACGCCCTCAGGAAACGGCGCAGAGTGCGCAGGCTTCTGTCGTGCAAATCCTCACTCAGAGGCTTGATGCGGAATCCGAAAAAAGGCGGCAAAGTCCCTTCGGCCATAGCCGTCGCGGTCTCGCGCGCGGCGATATCGACGTCTATATCTTCCACGGAATCGGCGCGTATGCCGTAGCCGTCCTCGAAGTCGATGCGGAAATCCTCCACCGCTTCGCGCTCCAATTTCTCCGCCACACGCGCGTGGACGGCGGCCGCGAGCGCGGGAGATAAAGCGAGCAGCTCGGCCAGCACCGTGGCATCCGGGGCGTACTCGGAGAACGATTTACTAGCCAGCGCTCCCAGCTTCCGGCACGTGTCGAACTTGAACAGATTGGCCCCGCCATAGACGGTGTGAACGGGTTGGCGGCGTCCCGATTCACCGGGGTGGGTTTCCTGAAATTCCTGGCTGGCTCGGGCCAGTCTCTCGCGGGCGAGTGTGGACATTAATGGTAGTGTACGCGCAGCCAGATCTAATACACAATTCGGTTCGCCATCTGATTCCACTCCTGGAAACAAGCCAGCGCCTCGTCGCGCATCAGCTGAGTGAACTGCACGTCCCGTTCGTCCACGCGCCGCGCGATTTCCCGGTAGATGTGCTGGTCGCTAAATCCCGCCGCAGCCGCATCCGCAGCCACGCAGGCGTAGTAGACGTGGCGGATCCGCGCCCAATAGATCGCCCCGAAGCACATCGGACAAGGCTCGCACGTGGTGTAGATGTCGCAGCCGTCAAGCTGAAACGTCTGGAGTGCCGCGCAGGCCGCCCGAATCGCTGTAACCTCGGCATGCGCCGTGGGATCGTTGGTGGACGTCACCAAATTCGTCCCCTCTCCGATCACCCGGCCATCCTTCGCGACGACGGCCCCAAAAGGTCCTCCCAGCGCAGATAGGATGTTTTGCGACGCCAAAGCAATGGCGTGGGCCATAAACTCAGCGTTTTGTTGAGAGTGTGGGGAATTGGCCGCTCCAGTCATTCAATTTTAAGTGTAACTGTTCCTGTGACAGTAGCATGACGGTGTCGATTGGGGATATACTGATACGTAGTCCAGCCACTTCACTCATGGCCTCCAAGAGCAGTTATTTAGAGCTTACCAAGCCTCGTATCACCATGTTCATCCTGATGAGCACGGCCATAGGCTTCTTATGCGCAGCCCACGGGGATGGCGGTTGGACATGGTGGACTCTGCTCCACACACTGGCAGGAACGGGATTGCTGGCGAGCGGCACTGCGGCGCTGAATCAATGGTATGAGCGCGACGCCGATGCACGTATGGCCCGCACATCCAAGCGTCCGATTCCTTCCGGACGTATCCAGCCAAAAGACGCCTTCGCGTTTGGCGTGATGCTTTCGATTGTTGGATTCCTGGAATTATGGTTCGGCGCCAATTTGCTGACAGCTCTGCTCGGGTTATTCACTGAAGCGAGTTATCTGTTGGTGTACACGCCGATGAAGCAGAAATCCTGGCATTCGACCACCATCGGCGCGATTCCCGGGGCTATGCCTCCGCTGATTGGTTACGCTGCGGTCAACAGCACGCTCACCTGGGACGCGTGGATTTTGTACGCGATCTTGTTCCTTTGGCAGTTCCCACATTTCTACGCAATCGCCTGGATGTATCGCGACGATTACGCGAGCGCCGGGATTCGCATGCTCCCCGTAGTGGAGCCGACCTATGAATCCACTGCCCGGCAGATGTTCGGATTCAGCGTGCTGCTGGTACCCATAAGCCTGCTGCCAAAATATTTGGGAATGGCCGGAAATATCTATCTGGTCGGAGCGCTCGTGTTGGGCCTGTATTTCGTTTACGCGAGCTTGCGGGTGATGAACGATCGCACGGTCGTGCGGGCACGCCAGGTGTTGCTGGCAAGCGTGATTTACTTACCTTTGCTTTATGGCCTTCTCGTATTGGACGGGACTCGCTCTTAGCGCCGCACTCCTGTTCACAGGATGCTCGGCCAAGCCCGCGCTGCCCACCTACGGCGTGGTTTCCAGTTTCGTTTTGACGGATCAAACCGGCGCGCAATTCGCGAGCGCTCCCGCCCTTAAGGGTAAGGTGTGGGTGGCGGATTTCATCTTCACGAACTGCCCTGGGCCGTGCCCGCGCATGAGCGGGCAGATGCGGCAGGTGCAGAAGGAATTCACCGGCGAAGATGGAGTACGGTTCGTTTCCATCACCGTGGACCCCGCCCGCGACACCCCAGCGGCGCTGGCCGAGTATGCCAAGCATTATGAAGCCGAGCCGGGGAAGTGGTTCTTCTTGACCGGTCCGCCAGATCAACTCCACGATCTGAGCCGCCGCGTGTTCATGGTGGGTGATGTGGATGGAAACCTGGAACATTCCACACGTTTCGCACTGGTCGACCGCACCTCGCACATCCGCGGTTATTACGTAAGTTCGCAGCCTGACGCCATCCCCACGCTGATCGCCGACGCCAAGCGCTTGCTGAGTGAGCGCTTGTGAACGTCCACGTCCTTCCGGCGCTGAACGCCACATTGAACGGGATCGCCGCGATATTGCTGGTGACCGCGTTTGTGTTCATCAAGCAAGGCCGCCGGGAAGCGCACAAACGGGTGATGCTGGCGGCGTTCACGACATCTATCCTCTTCCTGATTTCGTACCTGATCTATCATGCGCAAGTGGGTTCGGTCAGCTATCAGCGCACCGGCGCGATACGTACGGTGTATTTCGCCATCCTCATCACGCATACGATACTGGCAGCGACAGTTCCCTTCCTCGCAGTCATCACCCTGCGGCGCGGACTGAAGAGCAACTTCGTCAAGCATAAGGCCATAGCCAGATGGACCCTGCCCATCTGGCTATATGTCAGCGTGACCGGCGTGATCGTTTATTTGATGCTGTACCAGTTCTGACGGGCAGCGCTTGCTAAGCTGGTGTCGTGGTGCGTTCTTCCCTGGCTCTCCTATTTTTCGCGGTCTCCGCAGCGCCGGAACTGAACGCCCAGACATCGGCTGTCTTGCCATTCGCCAACCGGATTACCGACCAAAGCGCTATCGCTCAGAACGCGGCGGCCCAGATGGATTGGATCGGCGAGAGCATCGCGGAAACACTGCGCGACGCATTGAGCTCGCGCGGCGTGGTGACGCTCAACCGTCAGGAGACCAGCGCTGCATATCGTCAATTGAATCTGCGCCCGCGCGTGCTGATGACGCAGGCCTCGGCGCTTAAAATCGGCGAAGCTTTGGATGCGGAACAAGTAGTATATGGCACGTTTGAATTCACCGCGGACGAAATGACCGCCGGCGCAACGCCATCGCGCTCGGCGGTACCCGCCGGGGTTACACCGGCAACGCCCGCCGTGCGTGGCACGCTGAAGATTACTGCACGCGTTTTCGACCGGCGCCGCCTGAAGCAAAGTCCGGAATTCTTGGAATCCGGCAATCTGGATAACCTTCCGGTGCTCGAAGCGCACTTGGCTTGGCGGGCGCTGGCATTGATCGCCCCCTCCCTCGCACCGCCGGAAGCCGACTTCCGCTCGCTGCGTACGCCGATTCGTCTGGACGCGCTGGAAAATTTCATTCGTGGCTTGCTCGCTAGCGCTCCGGCACAACAAGAAAAATATTTCTTACAATCGGCCCGGCTGGACTCTCGCTTCGGTCACCCTCTCTATTTCCTGGGACGCATACACTATGATCGGAAGGAATACCGGCAGGCCGCCGAGTGGCTGCAGAAGATTTCAGATGCAGACGTGCATTATCGCGAAGCCAGTTTTCTGCTTGGTCTCGCGCTCTATCAATCTGGAGACTTTCCCGGAGCGAACAAGACATTTCAAACACTTGCGGACGCCGTTCCGCTGGGCGAGGTCTTCAATAATTTGGGCGCGACCCAAAGCCGGCGCAATCTGCCGCAGGCCCTCGATTCGTTTCGAAAGGCCTTGGACGGAGATCCGAACGATTCGGATTATTTGTTCAATTACGGATATGCGCTGTGGAGAAAAGGCGACTTCACCGCCGCAGCCGACCGCTTCCGCGCGGTGCTGGACCGCAACACGGGCGACCAGACGGCTACCATCCTGCTAGGCGCGTGCCTCAAGAAGCAGGGTCCGCGTCCCGGGGACGCGCGTCTGGATGCCGTAGAGCGTTTGAAATCGAATTTCGAAGAGCGCGCCTACCAACTTTTGCGCGCCTTGGTAGAGCCGGCCCGCTAGCACGAACAAAACGCTCTCATGATTCCCGGCAAAAGAGTTGTCCGCCTCGCTATAATTTAAAGTTCATGATCGAAGCCGCCGGAGCTACCGACCCAGGTTGTGTTCGCGCCAACAACGAGGATTTTTTTTTCCTCGCCCCTTCTCTCGGCTTGTATGTCATCGCCGACGGAATGGGAGGCGCGCAAGCCGGCGAACACGCTTCACGCCTGGCCGTGGAAACGCTCGCGGAAGTCATGAAAGGAAAACCCCGCCCAGTCAGCTCCGATGAATTAGTGGACGCATTCACGGAGGCGAACGATCGCGTCATGTCCGCGGCCGCGGCCGACAAAAGCCGGGAAGGCATGGGCACTACGCTGGTGGCCGTGCTCGAAAGCAAAGACGATCTGGTGGTGGCAAGCGTCGGAGATAGCCGCGCTTATCGTTACAAGGACGGCATGCTTGAAGCGATCACCGAAGATCAGAGCTGGGTAAATGAAGTCGGCCGGCGTCTGGGCCTGGAAGAAGCGATTCTCAAGCATCACCCTATGCGCCATGTGCTGACAATGGCGGTGGGGGTGTCGGAACAGTTGCGGGTTCACACCTATCGCGTTCACCCTGCGCCGGGAACCCTAATCCTGCTTTCAAGCGATGGATTGCACGGCGTGGCCAATGATGAGGAGATTTCGACGATTCTGGCGTCGGATTCCACGCTGGACGACAAGTGCCAAGAGCTCATCAAGGCCGCGCGCCGCAATGGCGGCCCCGACAACATCACCGCGGTGTTGCTCAAGATTTCCTGACGCAGGAGGTTTCCGCGTGATTCGCAGCATTGGCATCGCCCTTCTGATGGTAGTGTGCACCGGCGCACAGCAAAGCGTGGGGCCCATACCGCGTCAGACGATTCTAGCCGAACTGGTAGCGGCCAATCGCATCCTCGCGAATGAGGGCGTCATGGACTCCTATGGCCACGTCAGCATGCGCGATCCGGGTAATCCCGGCTCCTTCTTCCTCTCGCGCGACATCCCGCCGGGTAACGTGTCAGCTGCCGATATTCTGCAGTACGACCTGGACGGAAACGCGATTGCTGCCGGCAACGCATCCTCATACTCCGAACGCTTCATACATAGCGAAATTTACCGCGCGCGGCCCGATGTGATGGCGGTGGTGCATGCGCACTCCCAGGAAGTTATCCCCTTCGCTGCAACGGGCATTCCACTGCAACCGCTCTTTCACATGGCTGCGTTTCTGGGGGTGGGAATTCCGGTGTTTGATCCGCGCGACGCGGGCAGCTCCGGCGACCTTTCCGTCCGCAGCCCGGCGATGGGCAAATCGCTCGCCGCGACGCTGGGCGCGAAGCCCGGACTTTTAATGCGCGGCCACGGAATGGTGCTGGTGGGTCCAAGTCTGCACGTGGCCGTTGCGCGTTCGTACTATATGAATGCGAACGCGCAGCTCCAAGTTCAATCCGCGCAGTTAGGCGGGACGAGCAAGGTCCACTATCTGGACGCCGACGAAACGATGAAAGCCAGTCCGGTGGATAATTATGAACGGGCTTGGGCATGGTGGAAACAGCGGGCAGAAAAAGGAAAGTAACAAGCCCGTGCGTACCCTTCAATTCTTGCCTGTTGCCGCGGGGATTGGCATGGGGGCAGGTCGGAGGCGGTTCCAGAAACCCAATCCCTTGAAGGTCATCGTACCGAAGAAAAGCGTGGAGACGAGCAGGCCTGTATCACCGAGGGTCTTGTATTCCATGGACATGTTGACGTTAACTCAGCGGGTTTGCGAGCAGGTAAACTAGACTGCGGGAGTGTGCCATGGCTGAACATACAAGCATCGAGACCATCACCAAGCTTTCGCGGCGCGCCTTCTCGGCGGCGGCGCTGGGCGGAGTGGCGATCGCGCAAAACGCGGCCCTTCGGGCCGGGATCGTGAATACCGATTTTTCCAAGCTTCCGCCGTACGGTAACGGCACGCTTCCAGCCGGCGTCCGTTCGCGCCAGATCGCCAACGTGAACGGCATGACCGTTCACATTCTGGAGGCCGGTTACGAAACACCCGGCCGTCCGGCTGTGTTGCTCTTGCATGGCTTCCCGGAGCTTGCTTATAGCTGGCGCAAGGTGATGCCGTCGCTGGCGGCCGCCGGTTATCACGTGATTGCTCCCGATCAGCGCGGATACGGCCGCACGATAGGTTGGGACGATTCCTACGACGCCAATCCCGATCCGTTTCGCATTCTCAACATGACGCGGGACGCCATCGGGCTGGTCTACGCGCTGGGCCATCGCTCGGTAGCTATGGTGGTCGGGCACGACGCCGGTGCGCCAGTCGCGGCATGGTCAGCGCTGATCCGTCCCGATATTTTCCGGAGCATCACAATCATGAGCTCGCCTTTTGAGGGTGCGCCGTCCTTACCCTTCGACACAGCCAGCGGCGCTCCGCTGCCCCGCCCCGCCATCACGGACGATCAGCTGGATGCCGAGCTCGCCAAGCTCAACCCGCCACGGAAATATTATCAGAACTATCAGCGCACGCCCGGCGCCAACGACGACATGCTGCATGCGCCGCAAGGCCTGCATGCCTTCTTCCGCGCCTATTACTTCTACAAGAGCGCCGACTACAAAGGGAACAATCCACATCCGCTGAAGGCGCGTACCGCCGAGGAGATGGCGCAAATTCCCACCTATTACGTAATGGAAAAGGACAAGGGCATGGCGGCAAGCGTCGCGCCGTTCATGCCGGCGGCGGATTACATCGCGAATTGCAAGTGGCTGACCGAAGCCGAGGTGGCTGTGTACGCGACGGAATACGGCAGGACCGGCTTCACCGGCGCGCTGCAGGGCTACCGCGTGCGGCGCGGCTCCGACCCCAGAAGTATCGCCGAGATGCACACCTTTTCGGGCCGCACCATAGACGTGCCCTCCCAGTACATCGCGGGGAAGAGCGATTGGGGCGTCTATCAAACGCCGGGTGCAGTCGACAGGATGCGCACCAGCGCCTGCACGAAGATGGTGGGATTCCATCTGCTGGATGGCTCCGGACATTGGGTGCAGCAGGAGCAGCCGGAACAGGTGAGCACGTTGCTGGTTCAATTTTTGCGGGATCACGCGAAGGCGTAAGCGTGCGGGAGACGAGCTTTGGGCAGCTCAATCCTAGCCAAGCACCCAGTCAGCGAAGATCCATCACACATTTGCGGATCTCGCGCAGCATAGTGGCTTCATAAGCGAAATAGACGCGGTGGTCTGCTCCGCGCAATTCTACAATGTGGACTTTCGCTTGCGCCGCGCGCATGTTCTTTTCGTACCGATCGATGTTAGCGCGGTCCGTGTCATAGATTTTCTGAAGTGTTGTCCGCTCTGAGCGATCCGCCGGGGTAAAGCGATAGTACTGCGACCAACCCTTGGCATGGGGAGGTGCCGCAGGGAAATAGAGAATGGGCACACGGATTCTCGAATAGTCACGCTTCTTCGAGCCTTCGCCGATCAGTTGCGAAACCGGCACCGCTTGCGAGACCGAACCCGTCGCTTGCCTTGGTCCAACCGATCCATCCCCATTTGCAATATATCTGTAGCGCAACTCGGACTCGGGAAAGGCAAATCGCCTAGTTCGCTTTTGACAGCTCGGAAGGCTTGGAACGATTTCTTCTCCTCGGCCCAGGCCAGTGCAGGGCGCGTGACCGACGGCGGTAATTCGTCAAAGAGAGCGCGGTAGGCGGGGTCAAGCCGCTATGGGGGATAAGCTTTCGTAGTTCAATGATAGAATCACCAAGAGCCTCGCACAGCGAGAACTAATCGTGGATGACTTTCTGAAGCTGGAGAACCGGCACACCGGGGAGATCCTGCGGATGCGCCGGGTGCGTGACGCCGAAGGTCAAACCGTCTTGACTATCGACGGTTCGTTGCCGCCACGAAAGAACGGACCACCACCTCACGTGCATTTCCATCAGCGTGAGGAAGGCAGCGTCAAAGCAGGAACGCTCGGAGCCCGAGCCGGCAATGAGAATATCGTTGTCCCGGCCGGGGGGAGCGCGGTCTTCCCTGCTGGGGTTACTCATCATTGGTGGAACGCCGGGGAAGACCTATTGGAGTTCAGTGGACGGGCAGTTCCCGCGGGTGACTTGGATCGCTACCTTCAGGCCCTGTTTACGGTTGTGAATTCGAGTCCGTCCGGCAGGCCGTCACTTTTTTATCTGGCGCACGTGTTGTGGCGGCACCGGCACACTCAGGTGGTGATGACGCCTTCGCCCGCCATTCAGCGGATCATGTTTCCTCTGGTTCTGCTGGTCGGCCGCTTTCTGGGCAAGTACCGGGGAGATGGCTGGCCGGGGTCGCCGGAATCGTGCAAAGGAGCGCCGGAAGTAAGTACTACGATCACCTAGACCGGCCAGAAAGGGCTGCCGACCGCGCCGTTACCGCCAATCACGACAACCTTGGACGTGGGCGTCCTCAAACGCTAACAGTCACGCGCAGGAATGTTGCCGGTATTGAAGTGCCGCCGCTAGTGTTTGTATTTTGCGCTATTGCCAGTTCCAGAAGTTGCTTCTGAAGTTCCTCCGCCTTTCCGTTCTTATCAGCCGCGTCGAAAGCGTTCATGGTTGGGCCATAGAATCGCCTGAATAGTCCGATGACATCCGCCGAGGTTTTGTCTGGTGCACTGAAGTGGAATGTGTCCTTGACCATGGATATTTTCTCCTTGGGTACTCCAGCCTGGCCAAATCGCTCAATGACGTGAGTATCCACGCCCCATGTCATCGGGCTCACGAAGCCTTCCGGAGGCGGAGGCGTGAACGATGAGCTGATCCTCAATACCTGCGACACGAATGTGGGGTCGTTGGGGATCCAGTTGCCCATCACGATGCGGCCACCTGGTTTTGTTACGCGGACCATCTCCTTAGCCACGTCAAAAGGCTTGGGAGCAAACATTGCGCCGAATACCGAAAGGGTCAAATCAAAGGAGTGGTCGGCGACGCCTTCCAAGTTGCACGCGTCTCCCTCTTGAAATTTAAGGCGGGTGAGACCCGCCGCGGCAGCGCGTTGGTTCCCGGCCTCAACCAGGTTCCTGGCAATGTCGATGCCCACAACATCCGCCCCGAGACGGGCGAGAGGAACCGCAGTGGTGCCGTCACCGCAACCGAGGTCCAAGACCCGCAGGGGCGGCGTTATCCCCAGAGACTTGACGAGCGCTTCTCCGGATTCACGCATGAAGGCGGCAATCTGAGTAAAGTCGCCTTTCTCCCACAACGCTTTATTTGGATTCATAGTCCTTACTCCTTATCATGGATCACTGCTAGCTCAAGCGCACACCCCTTTATAATAGGAACTTGGACCTCGAAAAAGCACTCCTGCGCAAGGTTGGCGACGCCGTAACGCGTTTCAAAATGATTCGCGAAGGCGACCGCGTAGCCGTTGCGCTGTCCGGCGGTAAGGATTCCGTGACCATGCTGGAAGCGCTGGTGCGGCTCTCCCAACGCGCGCCCATCCACTTCACCGTATGCGCCTTCACCGTGGAGCAAGGCAAGTTTCTGCGGCCCATCGAACCCTTCGGCGAATATCTTAAACAGCGCGGTATTGACTGGACTTACCACACGGATAATCCCTCCCTGCGTTTGATCGAAGAGCAACCCGATCATGGATGCGATCTGTGCAGCCGCTTCCGGCGTCGCGCGGTTTACGAGATCGTCAGGGGCCTGGGCGCGAATGTTATTGCGTTCGGCCATACTGCGGACGATTTCTGCGAGTCTTTTCTCCGTAACGCACTGTTCACGGGACGCGTGAGCGCACTCCCGGCCGTCACATATTCGAAGAAGCGGGAGTTCCGATTGATCCGGCCACTGGTTTACGTCACGGAAGATTTAACCTCCAAGTTCGCGGAGTCCCTGGGCGCCCCAGTCATCCCTTGCGGGTGTTCGCAAAAGACGGGCACTGTGCGCCGCACGCTGCGTGACGTAATGGGGAGTCTGGAACAGGATTACCCGCACCTCAAGGAATCGCTGCTGACGGCGATGGGGAATATCCAAACGGGACGTCTGCTGGACCCGCGCTTTCTGGACCTGGATGGCGGCAGTGAGGAAAACAGCGTGGCGGAAGTAAATCCGTTTGCGGTCATCGCTTGAGTTAGAATCGTCTCTTGCCACCGCCCATGGTCACGGTAGCAGTGCCCACGCTGGGCGCCGGAGATGCTCTGGCGGCGTGCCTGCGTTCGCTTGCATCCCAGACGTTCCAACGCTTCGAGGTGATCGTGATCGACAATAGCGCGACGAACGCCGTGGAGAACGCTGGAACCAATGTGCGGGTGATCGCTAACCCGCGTAATGTGGGGTTTGGTGCGGCCATCAATCAGGCATACCATGCATCGGATGCGCCTTTTCTTGCGGCGCTGAACGATGATGCCGAGCCGCACGCCACATGGCTGGAGGCATTGATGGCGGCGGCCCAGAGTCATCCGCTCGCCGGGATGTTCGCCTCGCGTGTAATGCTGGATGGGTCCGGCACACTCGATTCCGCGGGCATGCTGCTAGCCGCGGATGGATCCAGCAAGCAACGCGGCCACGGGGAACCGCCCGGTCACTTCGCCCGCTCCTGCACAGCGTTGTTTCCGAGCGGCTCAGCCGCGCTTTATCGGCGCACGATGCTCGATGAAATTGGACTGTTTGAGGAAGACTATTTTCTGTATTGTGAAGATACGGACCTGGGACTGCGGGCGCGCTGGGCCGGATGGGAATGCGTGTATGTGCCCGACGCCGTTGCCGAACATCGGTATTCTCACTCGGCGGGGCGCGCCTCGCCCATGAAAGCCTACTATGTCGAGCGCAACAGGCTGTACACCGTGGCGCGAACCTTTCCGATCGCCATGTTGTGGAAGACGCCTTTTGCCTCTTTGGCGCGCTATTTCTGGCATTTGATGGCCTTGTTTTTGGGACGCGGAAAAACGGCCGAATACACGCGATCGGGTCACGACGCATGGCTGCTGCCATTCCTGGTGCTACGCGCACATTTTGCGGCGCTTTACCGGCTGCCCCAGCTGTGGGCGGCTCGGCGGCGCATCTTCGCCCAACGGCGCATTTCGTCCGACGAGTTTCGGGCGGTCGCGGCGGAGCATGCCATTGCAGTGAGGAAGGTGGCCTCGCTTTGAGCAACCCCACGAGTACAGGTGGAAGGGTGCTGATCCTCATTCCCGCGTATAACGAGGAAGGCGCAATCGCAAGCGTGGTGAACGAAGTATGGGAGGTATTGCCCCATGCCCCGATCCTTGTCGTTGACGATTGTTCGGAGGACGCAACCATTTCCCGAGCGCGCGATGCAGGCGCACGTGTTCTGCCGCTACCGGCGCACCTAGGGCTCGGCGGATGCGTGCAGGCCGGGTATCGTCTCGCGTTCGAGCTGGGTTATGACTACGTGATTCGCGTGGATGGGGATGGACAGCACGACCCCCGTGACATTCCGGCCATTCTTGAAACACTGCGGAGAGAAGACTGCGAAATGGTGATCGGCTCGCGATTCTTGAATGGGGATGGAGACCACACCAACGTGGCCCGCGGCTTAGGCATCGTGTTCTTCCGTGCGCTTCTGCGCCTGATTTTAGGCAAGCCGGTGCATGACCCCACGTCCGGCTTCGTGGGAGTGAACCGCACTGCGCTGGGCGTCTTCAGCCGGACCTTCCCATTGGAATACCCGGAGATCGAGGCCTTGGTTGTGTTGCAGCGACGCCGATTCCGTTTCGTGGAGGTGCCGTGCCGCATGCGTCCGCGAAAGACCGGGCGCAGCACGATCACGCCGATGAAGTCCCTCTACTACATGGTGCACGTGTTGCTTGGAGTGTTCGTCAATATCCTGAAGTTTGAAGGCAGGCGAAAATAGGAGCGTACATGGAACGAATGCTCGACCTGATGACGGTTTTCAGCATCTTACTGCTCGTACTGGTGCTGGTATCGGTGCGACGCGCGCATATTCGCGTGGAGTACTCGGTGAGCTGGCTGGTGGCCGCGCTCGTGTTGCTGGTAGTCTCCCAAGCGCGCGGCCCGCTCGCCGATATCACTCGCTGGTTGGGTGTTTCGGATGCCGCGGTGGCCATCGTCACCATCGCCGGCGCGGTGTTTTTGATCGTCTTATATCGCATGTCTCTGCTTCTGTCCAATCTCAAAGACACCAACATCGCTTTGGTGCAACGTGTCGCCGTTCTGGAGTTTCGTTTGGAATCGATCGATGAAGAAACAAAAGCGGCAACGCGACGTTAAGCAGGGAGCGGAAGGCGCCGCTCCGGCCAAAGCCACCGAATCGAGGATGTGGCTGTGGGCCGCGGGGATTGGCGGCGTCGTCATCGCCTTGCTTGCCTATGGACCGTCGCTGCGCGGCGCGTTCGTGCTGGATGACCGCTCCCTGCCTTTTATGACTCCTGGTTACGAAGTGCAGCCACTTTCCGTTTGGCTCACCGGAACTCGGCAGTTGTTGATGTTCACTTACTGGCTGAACTATCAGATGAGCGAACTCGATCCGGGTAGCTACCATTTCACCAGCGTGATGCTGCATGTGGCCGGCTCGATTGTGTTTGCGCTGGTGGCCGCCCGGTTCTTAGCATGGAGCGGAGTCGCCGCCAAAACGCGCGATACGCTGGCGGTGTTCGCTGGTGCGCTCTTCTTGCTGCATCCGGTGCAGACAGAGTCTGTGGCGTATGTGGCCAGCCGTTCTGAAGTTCTCAGCGTATTGTTTTTCCTTTCGGCATTCGCTTTATGGCTGTACGCGGATGATGGACCGGTAACGTTGTTGCGTTCCGTGATGATCGTGGTGCTCTTCGCGGCTGCCGTGCTCACTAAAGAACACACAGTGATTTTGGTGGCGCTGGTGCCCCTTACAGATTTCCTTTGGAGCCGTGGAGGCTTGCGGCGTAATCGCATCCTCTACGGGCTGTTTGTGATCGGCACTGTGTTCGGCGCATTCGTCATCTGGAATGTTCTGCGCGGCGCGACCTCCGCCGGGTTCAATTTGCCAGGCATGCCACCCGCCATGTACTTCTACACGCAATGCCGGGTGATCTGGATATATGTTCGATTGTTCCTTCTTCCGTTTGGCTTGAATGCCGATGCCGACCTGCCGGTCTCCCGCTCAGTAATGGAGCATGGTGCGGTTGTGGGTTTGATCGCACTCGTGGCGTGCGTGGCCGCCGCATGGATTTATCGAAGACGTTTTCCGCTCGCGTCTTACGGAGTGTTTGTATTCTTGCTGTTGTTGGCGCCAACCTCTTCGTTTATGCCGATTGACGACGTCTTCGCAGAACGCAGAATGTATCTTCCGTTTCTGGGGCTCGTACTGATTGCGCTAGAAATGTTACGCCGAGTGGATACAGGGCTGATGCGTTGGACGGCCAGTGCGCTGATCGCGGTATGCTGCATTCTCACATACCAACGGAGTCAGATATGGGCGAGCCCATTGGCTTTGTGGACCGACACAGCCGCGAAATCGCCCAAGAAGGTCAGGCCCCGGTTCCAACTCGCGTATGCGTACTACGAACAAGGCGATTGCCAGCAGGCCGCGCAAAATTACGAAACGGCTTCCAGTCTCGCTCCGCCCACTTACGATCTCTTGGCCGATTGGGCGCTGGCGCTCGACTGCGCCGGACGCACCGCGGAGGCGATTCCCATCGCGAAACGGGCGTCGGCTGTGGAGAATAGCGCTCACGCGCGTTCCACCCTGGGCATGTACTACGCGAAGTCGGGCGATTTCCAAGCCGCGCTGCTGGAGCTGGCGGCGGCGGAGAAGATCGATCCACGCTATGAGATGACATACATATACCGCGGAACAATCGCGGAAAAAGGGGGCGACCGCGCCACTGCGGCCAGCGAGTATCGCAAGGCACTGGCCATCAACCCGCGCAATGAGACTGCGCAAAGCGCACTGGCGCGAGCGACGCGATGACCGGACCCGCCCGATGAAACGCATCGGCATCAATGCGCTGTACCTGATTCCCGGCGGCGTGGGCGGAACGGAAATCTATTTGCGCGAGTTGCTGGCGGCGCTCGCGCTCGTTGACACAGAGAATGAATATTTCGTATTCACTAATCAGGAAACCGGCACGGACCTGACGCCTCGTCAGGCCAACTTTCAGTGGAAGCCTCAAGCCGTGCATGCCCGAGTGCGGCCCGCCAGAATTCTGTGGGAACAGTTTATACTTCCACTGGAGTGTGCACGTTACAAGATTGACGTGTTGTTGAATCCTGGGTTCACCGCGCCTCTCCGTGCAACCTGCCCGAACGTGACGGTGTTCCACGACCTGCAACACCTGCGTCACCCCGAGTACTTCCGTTGGTTTGACCTGCCGCCGTGGCGGTTTCTGTTATGGGGAGCAGTCCATCGTTCACGCCGATTGATCGCGGTAACCGAGGCGACCCGCGCCGATCTGCTGCACTTCTATAATCCGCGGCCGGACAGAATTCGTGTGGTGCACCACGGCGTGGATAAGGCCTTGCTGCATCTGGAACGCACACATCCGGAGCGATTTGTCTTGTGTGTCTCCACGCTGCACCCGCATAAGAACCTGGAGCGCCTGATCCGAGCTTACGGACGCCGCAGGCAGAATTACCGGCTGATCCTTGCCGGCATGCGCGGATTTCAGGCCGCTGCGATTGAGCGCCTGATTGTGGAGATGGGGCTTACCGATAGCGTCGAAGTGACGGGCTGGATTTCCCGCGAGCGGCTGTTTGATCTTTACCAGCGCGCGTGGGCGTGCGTACAACCATCGACGTTCGAAGGCTTCGGAATGCCCGTGCTGGAAGCGATGGCGGCTGGAGTTCCACTGGCCTGCTCCAACATTCCGCCTCACGTGGAAGTAGCTGGCAATGCGGCGCTGTTGTTCGATCCTCTCGATGAAGACGCGATGGTTGAAGCTCTCGCGCGCATCGTTACCAATGAGCCGCTGCGAACCCGCTTGGCGACGGCGGCGCGCGAGCGAGCGCGGGGCTTTACTTGGGAGCGCGCTGCCCGGGAGACGCTGGCTGCGCTGTAGCTGTAGCCGCTTTGCGATCCAGGTACGCCTGCCTGCTCGCCACGATCAACTGGCGGGCTTCAATGGGTCCCCGCCATCCATCGATACGCGTTTCCTTGCCTTCCAGCTCCTTGTAGATGGTAAAGAAGTGCTCAATCTCGCGGCGCAGATGCGGCCAGACCTGATCGACGGTGGCAATTTCCTGATAGCGCGGGCTGCTTTTCGGAACGGCGAGGATCTTCTGGTCGCTTTCGGATGAATCCACCAACTCCAGGAATCCGAGCGGCCGGACCTCGATCATGCATCCCGTAAAACTGGGCTCCGACATCAATGTCAGCACGTCGAGTGGATCTCCGTCGTCCGCCAGCGTGCCGGGTACGAAACCATAATCGCCCGGATAGTGCAGCGGCGAATACAAAGGACGATCCAGACGGAACACGCCGAGTTCACCATCGTATTCGTACTTATTGGCCGAGTTCTTCGGGATCTCAACAATCATGCGGATGACCTCGGGCGCATTCGGCCCGGGATCAAGATCGTACAGGTTGGACATGTTTCCTTATATCGGCACTATCGCAGCAAATCTTCTAACTGCACGCGGGCGTCCGTCTTGCTGTCGCGATATTTCACGATCACCGGAGTGTAAAGCGAAATGCCCCATTCTTTTCCCTGGCCTTTGGTAACCGCGCGGGAGCCGGGCACCACCACTGCGTCTTCGGGGATCATCAGGGGTTCTTCATCGGTAGCGGCTAGCACTTCACCGCGCACCAGATCGTAAACGGGCGTGGAGCGGGTAAGGATGGTGCCGCTGCCCAGAACGGCTCGTTTTTTGACAACGGTTCCTTCATAAACGCCGCAATTACCGCCCACCAGCACGTCGTCTTCAATGATCACGGGCAGCGCTCCCACCGGCTCCAGAACGCCGCCGATCTGGGCGGCGGCGGAAATGTGGCAGTGCGTTCCGATTTGCGCACAGCTTCCGATGAGCGCGTGGGAATCCACCATGGTTCCCTCCCCCACCCACGTGCCCATGTTGATGTACATGGGCGGCATGCAGGTGACGCCGCGGCCGATGAAGCTGCCATCGCGAATGCTGGAGCCTCCCGGCACGATTCGCACGCCGTTGTCGATTTCCATGTGCTTCACCGGCCAAGTAGCTTTGTCGAACCAAGGTTGGCGCGCGCTATCGATGGACATATCGACAATTTGACCCATGCGGAATCCGAGAAGAATTCCCTTCTTCACCCACATGTTCACGCGCCAACCGGTGCGCGCGGCGGGATCGGGTTCGGCCGCTCGTGCTTGCCCGGCATTCAGCATGTGTTTGAATCGTTGAAAGAGGGCGAGATCGTGGTTGTTGTAGCTGGAGGGTTTTTGATCGAACAGCGCCTCAATCCGAGACTGCAATTCCTCAATCTGCATGCACGCTCCCGGCCATGGCGGGGGCGAACAAGCCCACCTGCTTTAGTACCGCTTCGATCTTCGCCTGGCTGGCAGGCTGCGGCAGGATCATGGGGAGGCGATAGACGGGTTCGAGTAACCCCATCTGCGCCATGGACCATTTCACCGGCCCAGGATTCGATTCGCAGAAATTCACTTCCATCAGTGAAAACCACTTGCGTTGCAACGCACGCGCGCCGGCAAAATCACCCTGCAGGGCGAGGTTTGTGAGCGTCGTCATTTCCGCCGGAATCTGATTGGAGGCGACGGAAATCAACCCGCGGCCGCCTAGCGAGACCAGCGGAATGGTGATGGCGTCGTCACCGCTCAGCACGGAGAAATTCTCGGGCATGGTGTGGCATACCGCGGCCATCTGGCCGATGCTGCCGGAGGCTTCTTTTACGCCTGAGATGTTGGGAATTTCCGAAAGCCGCTTGAGTGTAGGCGTCTCGATGTTTACGCCCGTGCGGCCCTGAATATTGTAGACAATGATTGGTACCGCCACGGCTTCGGCGATGGCTTTGTAGTGCTGGTACAAACCCTCTTGCGTGGGCTTGTTGTAGTACGGAGTCACGGAGAGGATGCCATCGACGCCCAAGCGTTCCAACTCGCGTGCCAGAACGATCACTTCAGTGGTATTGTAGCCGCCAGCGCCGGCCAATACGGGAACCTTGCGGTCCGCTTTACGAGCTTCTTCCAGTGTGATCTCCACGACACGCAGGTGCTCTTCGTGCGTCAATGTAGGGCTTTCGCCGGTGGTGCCGCACGGGACCAGGAAGTCGATGCCTGCGAGGATCTGGCGCTGCACCAGGCGTTTCATGGCGCTTTCATCCAGAGACAGGTCCTTCTTGAAAGGGGTGACTAACGCGGTGCCGCATCCTTTGAACATTTACATTACCTCTTGGTGAATAGAACGTCGCTAAATTCGAACACGCCCTGTTTTCCTAAAATCCATTGTCCCGCTTTGAGCGCGCCGCGTGCGAAGCCTTCGCGGGAACGCGCGGAGTGCCGGAGGGTGATGGTATCCGCCGCGGAGTCGAAGCCGATATCGTGCGTACCGGGATGGCGGCCGGCGCGATTGGAGCTGACATCGATGGTCCGCGCATACCCTGCGGATTTCATCTCTTCGACCAACTTGATCATGGTTCCGGAGGGTGCATCTTTCTTCGTGTCATGATGAATTTCCCACGCCCACGCGCCGTATTCAGGCTCGTCCGCCAGCAGGCGAGAGGCTTCGCGCACCACCCGCATGAAGACGTTCACGCCCACGGAAAAATTGGGACTCCAGACCAATCCGGTTCCGTTGCGCTCGATGGCGGCTTTCACCGCATCCATGTGGTGCAACCATCCGGTGGTACCGATTACCACGGGCAGCTTCATCGCGGCCAGCTTTTCCACATTCGCCACGACGGCATCTGGTGTCGTGAATTCGATCGCGACGTCCGCGCCCCGTGCTTTTCCGAAATCTTCCTGCAGATCGATGGTGGAATGAACGGCGAACCCGTACTCTGGCGCGAGCTGCGCGATGAGCTGTCCCATCTTGCCGTACCCAACGATTGCCAGTTTCATTCGAATGCCGCCGGATCGGGATTGGAGAAAAATTCCCTGTGGAGCGATTCTACCGCGCGCCCAAGGTCTGATGCCGCGACCACAAGACTGATGTTCAATTGCGAAGCGCCCTCCGAGATCATGCGGACTCGTATGTCCTTCAAGGCGATGAATGCGCGTGCGGCAACACCGGGAACGGTACGGATATTATCACCCACCATGCAGACGATCGCCTGATCGCCTTCCGCGGCAAAGTCGGCGAATTCTTCGATCTCCCGGCGGATATCCGCCAGATTGCCGGTATTGTCAATCGTAAGAGACACGCTGACTTCGGAAGTGGCCAGCATATCGACGGATGTTTCATAGCGATCGAAAATCTCGAAAATACGCCGTAAGAAGCCGTGGGCCATCAGCATGCGAGTAGACACGATGTTGACCAACGTGATGTTTTTCTTACACGCGATAGAACGGATGGGCGTGCTGCTTTTGGGCGCTTCGGCGGTGATGAGCGTGCCTTCCACCTGAGGCCGGCGCGAATTCAATATGCGTACAGGAATATTCTTTTCGATCGCGGGCAGCACCGTGGCAGGATGCAGCACCTTCGCGCCAAAGTAGGCTAGCTCCGCGGCTTCGGCGAAGGAGCAGTGCTTCACGCGATACCCGCCCGGGAGAACGGTGGGATCGGCGGTGAGCATCCCATCGACGTCAGTCCAGATCTGAATTTCGTCCGCTCCGATGCCCGCTCCCACGATGGAAGCCGTGAAATCGGAACCTCCACGTCCGAGTGTGGTGGTAACCCCATCCTCAGTGGAACCAATGAAGCCGCCCATCACGACAACGTTCGTGGCTGCGAGCGCAGGTATGGTTGCCGCCAGCCGGCCGTAAGATTCCGCAAACAAAGGCGCTGCTTGGGCGTGGCGGTGGTCTGTGATCATCACCGAACGCGCATCGACGTGCACGGATTCGATGCCGAGTTGCCTGAACTTCGCGTTGACGATGATGCTGGACAAGCGCTCACCAAATGCTGAAACGGCGTCTGTAGCGCGCGGGGTCATTTCGCCCATGACGGCCAGCCCTTTCACGAGTTCGGTGAGCTCCTGAAAATGTGCTTCGATCTGGGCGTCCACCCCAAGGCCCGCGGTTTCGAGGTGGTGGAACTGGCGCAGGTCTTCCAGTTGGGCTAGAGCCGTATCGCGATGGCCGGCTACGGCTGCTGCGGCAATCGCCAGAAGTTTGTTCGTCGTCTTACCCATCGCTGAGACTACGACGACGGGACGGCAGGCAATACGGTCTTTGACGATGCCCGCCACGCGTTCGATGGCTTGCGCCGATTCGACGGACGTGCCGCCGAATTTCATAACGATCATTATCGGTTCCCGGCCGCCGCTCTCTTCAACCAACCGCGCTCTGCCATGGATTCGGCGATCTGTACCGCGTTCAGCGCGGCGCCCTTAAGCAACTGGTCGCCTGCCACAAACATGCAGATGGACTTGCCGCTGGGATCGCTGGAATCCTGGCGGATGCGGCCTACCAGGACGTCGCCCTGGCCGGAAGCGTCTTTTGGCATCGGGAAGTAGTTCTTGTCGGGGTCGTCGACCAGTTTCACGCCGGGGGCGTCGCGAAGGATGTCGCGGACTTCGGCGGGAGTAATGGGGCGCTCGCACTCGATGGTCAAGGCTTCGGAATGCGCGCGCAGCACCGGCACTCGAACACACGTCGCACTGATGCGGATGTCCTGGTCACCGAAGATTTTCTGGGTCTCCTTGACCATCTTGGTTTCCTCTTCGTTGTAACCAGTTAGAGCGTCGACCTTCGAGTTATGACTGAACAAATTAAACGCGTACGGATGGGGGAGCACGGTGTTCTGGAAATCGCGATTCTCGAGGTGCGCCCGCGTGGATTCGCGCAATTCCTCCATGGCGGCCGCTCCCGCGCCCGAAGCCGCCTGATAGGTGGACGCAATGATGCGCAGAATGCGGTTCTTCCGATGAATGGGCCACAGGGGAACAATGGCAATAATAGTGGAGCAGTTCGGATTCGCGATGATGCCATGGTGGTGCGCGGAGGCTTCCGGATTGATTTCCGGGATCACCAGCGGGACCGATGGGTCCATGCGGAAGGCGGAAGAGTTATCGACCACCAACGCGCCCGCTTTCGCCGCGACGGGCCCAAACTTTTTCGAGATGGAGCCGCCGGCGCTGAAAAACGCGACGTCGATATTGTCGAAGCTTTTCTCCATCAGTTCCTCGACTACGATTTCGCGTCCGCGGAATTGCATGGTCTTGCCCGCGGAGCGCGCCGACGCCAACAGATGCAATTCTGAAATCGGAAAATCGCGTTTTTCCAGACAATCCAGAAATTCGACGCCTACCGCGCCGGTCGCTCCCACGATTGCCACTCGATATTGTTCACTCATTTGTTAGTAACTGCCTCGCCAGTTTCTTGTAGATTTCAATTGCGGCGTGCAACTCGCGCTTGGGTACGCGCTCTTCGTCGGTATGCGCCACATGAATGCTGCCAGGACCAAAGAGCAAGGGCTTGCCCCAGGTTTCACCAAATGCCGGGATGTCGGTAGTGAATGCGACCATCCCGGTTTCAAAGCCGTCGACTGGTTCCATGTGAACCGCCGGGATGAGGAGCACTTCGCGCGCTTCAGCGAATCCGGCCACGGCGGCCGCCACAGCCTTGCGGGTGCTCTCGCCATTATCCACCAAGCGGAAGAAGATCTCGGCTCGCGCGTGGTCGGGAATGACGTTAGGCGCGCGCCCGCCTTGAATGGTGCCGATGTTCATCGTGCTTGGTCCGAGCACTGAATCCATGGGAAGTGCGATCTTGCGCACTCGCTCCAATGCATCTAACAATTTTTCAATCGCGGATTCGCCCAGCTGCGGATACGCCGAATGCGCCATACGGCCCTGGGCGATAATTTCGAAACGCAGAGCGCCCTTCGATCCCAGGATCAGTTTGCTTTCCGTGGGCTCACCATTGATCAGGTACTTGCTGCCGCGCGGGTCCTTCGCAGCGGCGTATGCACCCGCGCTGTTGCGCTCCTCGCCGACTACAAATAGAAGCGCCGCGTGCCGTTCGCCTTCGGCCAGC
Source organism: uncultured Acidobacteriota bacterium (assembly GCA_902826605.1). Taxonomy (GTDB): domain Bacteria; phylum Acidobacteriota; class Terriglobia; order Bryobacterales; family Bryobacteraceae; genus Palsa-187. The sequence continues at coordinate 50,134 of CADEFM010000002.1, read as the reverse complement.
AAGGCTTCCACGGCCAGAATCATTGCCGACATCAAACCTTTGGTATCGCACGCTCCGCGTCCCCAAATGAATTCGTCATCCTCACGCGACGGAAAAAACGGAGGCACGGTGTCCATGTGCGTGGAAAACGTCACGACGGGTTGATCCCAATACGCCAGCACGTTGTAGCGATGCGGTTCTACTTCAATGCGTTCCACACGGCCACCGGTGCGCGCGGCAAGCGCGGAAAGATATTCGGCCAGATACACGCCGACGGCTTCTTCGTTCGGTGTGACCGAATCGATGTCAACTAGCGCGCGCGTCAGCTCAAAAACGTTCATAAATGCAGCCAGATGCGCAACGGGGGAGGCGCTGGGTAAACCAGCCAGGAGGGGCGTATGGCACCACTTCCCGATAGCGCTCCATCCGTCCGCGCGTTTCACGGAACCGAATGACAGTGGGCAGGTGTTGACCTTACCCCCCAATCGCCGCCCTCGAGACCGGCCGGACGATTTCGGCGAAGATGCCCCTTTCGCCAGCGCTCCGGGTTTCGCCGGAATCACGCGCCGGGCTACTGATGGCCCTCGCTCCTCTACCAGAATTCTTTTCTAGATTACCACAATGGTTGCACGCGGATCACGGCAGTGAGAGGAGTATCCGCCCATAAAGGGGATGAGGGGATAATGGAACTGAGTGAACGCAACTCCCAACATCTACATCGCCGAGGCTGGCGCGCTGATCCGCTTCTGGAGCTTGCTGCGCCGCGCGGCGATCGCTTGCTATGACGACGGATGTTTGGAAGTGGCGAAAGCCGCGGCCTACTCCTGTCTCCTCGCCTTCTTTCCGGTGCTCACTACCATCGCAGCGCTGCTGGTGCGCGCCAACGCGGACGCCGTATCTCGGGTGGTGGCTCGCCTGCTGTTCGACGTCATTCCGCCGGGCACTGAAAACCTGGTCCGCGACGTCTTCAGAGTGGAAGGCCGGCAACCTGTGTCGCTGCTGGTGGTAGCGATTCTCATCGCGGCGTGGGCGGGTTCCGGCGTCATGATGAGCCTTATGGAAGGCTTTCGCGCAATCTACCGCATTCCCGGCGGCAGATCCATGGTGCGCGAGCGCGCGATGGCCATGCTGCTGGTGTTCGCGGCGGCGATCCCGGTGCTGGGCGCGTCCACACTCATCGTCGCAGGCAATCGCGCGCGCGCCGCGCTGATCGAGTACCTGGGCTTGGTGGAGCATGGAAGCGATCTCAGAGGATGGCTGCAACTGGCCGGTCAGGCGGTAACGTTTTTCATCGCCACGGGGACGATCGTACTGGTGACGTCGCTGGTTTACGTCTTTGGACCGAACCGAAAGCAGCGCCTACCGCAGGTGCTGCCCGGCGCGGTGGTGGCTACCACATTGTGGTTGATCTCGACTCTGGCCTTTGGATGGTACGTGACCAGCATCGGCAATTACAACGTTCTCTACGGCAGCGTGGGAGCCGGTCTCGCGCTGTTGGTGTGGAGCTATCTTCTGGCTGTGATCATGCTCTTCGGTTGCGAGTTCAACGCGGTCCGCGAGCGCGGTTTGCGGTAACTAATCTTCCACTGAAATGCGGGGACCGGTGGCCTTGGCTTCCTCGGCACAACGCGCCGCGATTCGCTCCGCTAACTTCAGGAACGGCGCTGCGTGCGGGTCACTTCCACCGCGCGTCGATACAGGTTTGCCGGAATCGCCACCGATGCGGACGTCTGGATCAAGCGCCAATTCTCCCAGGAACGCCACTTTCATCTGTTCCGCGGTACGCTTACCGCCGCCTTGGCCGAACACGTCGATGCGTTCTCCGGAAACGGGGGCGATCAGGTAGCTCATGTTTTCCACCATTCCCAGGATGGGCACGCGCACTTGCGCAAACATGTTGACGGCTTTGCGGGCGTCTTCCAGGGACACGTCGGAGGGCGTGGTGACCACCACAGCGCCGGAAAGCGGGGCGGACTGAATCAGCGACAGCGCGACGTCGCCGGTGCCGGGAGGGAGATCGATAATCAGATAGTCGAGTTCGCCCCAATCGACATTGCGGAGGAACTGCTGGATCACGCTGTGCAGCATGGGCCCGCGCCACACCAGCGGTTTGTCGCCAGGATTCAGAAATCCCATCGACATTAGCTTGACGCCTTGCGCTTCAATGGGACCGATGCGGTCGCCTTGCCCGCGCGGAGTTTCCTGCGTCCCCATCATCAGCGGCACATTGGGACCGTAAACATCGGCATCCAGCAGGCCCACACGGTGGCCCAGCTTCGCAAGCGAAATGGCCACGTTCACGGACACAGTGGTTTTACCGACGCCACCCTTTCCGGAACCGACGGCGATCAGGTAGCGCACGCCGGGAATCGGCATCTTGGGAGCACTTGGTGGAGCGGACTGTTGAGGACCCATCTGATCTGATGGTAACGAACCCGTGCAATGCCGTGTTAAGCCAAGGCCAGACTCGCCGTGGCTCGCAGCGAAAAATCCGCGAATTCTCGGCGTTCGAATTTAGGAAATGCGGCGGCGGCGATCATAGCGGCATTGTCGGTGGATAAGCCAGGTTCCGGGAAAAACACATGATACGGAAGACGAGCCGCTTCCGCCGCCGCCCGCAATCCGGTATTGCACGCGACGCCGCCGGAGATTACCAGGCTGCATGCGCCGATCTCGTCGGCCGATCTTATGGCGCGGCGCATCAATTCTTCGATCACGGTGTATTGGAACGACGCGATCAAATCGAGCGTCGCCTGTGGCGTGACGGTAAGCCATTGTTCGACGGTAGGGCGCGGGTCATTCTTGAGTATGCTGCGGCGTGCTTCGATTTCATCCGCCATGGCGTGAGCTTCCACCCAGCGGAGCACGCCGGTTTTGATTCCGCTAAAGCTGAAATCGAGCGTGTTACCCTTCATCTTCGCGAACGAAAACCGAACCGCGTGCGGGTTGCCGTGCGGTGCGAGCGCGTCGATAACGGGTCCGCCCGGGTAGCCCAGGCCCAGCAGCTTTCCCACTTTGTCGAAAGCTTCACCGGCGGCATCGTCACGGGTCCTGCCCAGCAGCCGGTACCGAAAACCTTCGGTTACTTCATACAAATGTGTGTGGCCTCCGCTCACCACCAGTGCGAGCGCGGGAAGTTCAACGGCATTCTGGCTTACTACCGCGTGTATGTGGCCGGCAATGTGGTTTATCCCGATGAGCGGAAGACCGTGCGCGAATACCAGCGCCTTTGCGTAGGTCATTCCAACAAGCAGCGAGCCGGCCAATCCAGGGCCCTCGGTCACTGCAATGGCGTCCAAGTCTTCCATACTGGTGGAGGCCTGCTGTAGCGCTGCACGCACAACCGGAACGATTGCCCGAAGATGCTCTCGTGAGGCCAATTCCGGGACCACGCCGCCGAAGCGGGCATGCATGGCAATCTGCGAGGAGATCACCGAAGACAGAATACGGGAACCGTCCTCCACGACCGCAGCGGCGGTTTCATCGCAGGACGATTCTATTCCGAGGATGCGCACAGATGTTCCCACATCCATTCAGTATCGGCGATCTCAGTATCGATCACGTCATGAGACAATGGCAGGCGCTTGCTCCTTTCCGATTTCGATTATCATCTCCCTCCGGAACTGATCGCGCAGCAGCCGCTGTCGGATCGCGCGGCGTCGCGAATGCTCGTCGTGGATCGCAACAATCAGACGTGGGAAGACCGGATGTTCCTCGACTTTCCGTCGTACGTGAAGGCTGGAGATTGCGTGGTGTTCAATGACACGCGCGTCTTCCCTTCCCGGTTGTTCGGAACCCGGGAGCACGGCACCGGCCGGGTGGAGATATTCCTTACCAAACAGATTTCACCCGACGGCCAGATGTGGTCCGCACTGGTGCGGCCCGGACGTAAGATGCGAACAGGCGAGCGCGTCGTCATTTCGGAAGAGCTCTCGGCGGAGATCCTCGGGCGGGGGGAGTTTGGAGAGCGCACGGTGCGGCTGCACGTTAGCGGGGACGTTCTTTTCGATGTGCTGGAACGGGCTGGGCATGTTCCACTGCCACCCTACATCCGCCGCGCGGACACCGCTACGGATCGCGAGCGCTATCAGACGGTGTTCGCCCGCGAGCGCGGATCGGTGGCCGCGCCTACTGCCGGGTTGCACTTTACGCCGCGGGTCATGGAAGAGTGCCGGAGCGCGGGTGCGGAGATCGCGTATGTAACGCTGCATGTTGGCCTCGGCACCTTCCAGCCCCTGCACACAGAAATTCTGGAAAACGTCGAGCTGCATTCAGAGGCATTCACGGTTCCTCATGAAGCGATTCGCGCGATGAATACGGCGCAGCGCGTGGTCGCCATCGGCACCACCAGCGTGCGGGCGATTGAGAGTGAGGCGTTGCAACGCGAAATGGCGAGTTCGGAAACCGATCTGTTCATCTCGCCCGGTTTCACATTCCTCCGCACGGGTGCGCTACTGACGAATTTCCATCTGCCCAAGTCGAGCCTGCTGGTACTGGTCAGCGCATTCGCGGGCCGCGATCTGATCCTCCGCGCGTATGAGCACGCAGTCCGGCAAGGCTACCGGTTTTTCTCTTATGGCGATTGCATGTTGATTGTGTGAAGGCATGTCATAATGAGTCACAGGAACGCAGGGATGGTGAATCAAACCGGACCGTTGCAGCAAGTCCTCCGCAAAGCCCGCCAGCGTTGCGTCACACACCTCGCGCTGGATGCCGTTCTGCTAGCCGTGGCTGTAAGCTGCGGTGCGGCTGCCCTTGTGCTGCTTGCGGGCACAGACATGCTCGGATTCTACTGGATCGCCATCGCCGCCGTGGCATCTGTCTGCGCCGGAATTTATCTCTTACGCAAACATACTCCGGCCGAATATGTGGTGGCGCAGAGAATCGACGAACGGCTGGAACTGGCCGACACCATTTCCACTGCCAGCTACTTCGCGGATACAACGCCCGGAATTTCCTCCGACTCCACCATCCGAGCTTTGCAGCATCGTCGCGCGGAAGAAGTCGCTCGCACGGTTGATGTGGCTCAGGCGTTGCCGCTCGTCCGTCCGAGAATGCTGGTGCCAGCGGCCGTTCTTGCGGTAGTGGCGTTGGGCGTTTTTCTGTTTCGATTTGCGGTTACTGGCAGCTTCGATCCGCGTGCTTCGCTGATCAAAAATGCCATTACCTCGCTGTTCGGACCTCCCGGAGAGAGCGCGAAAACTCCTCCTCAAAAAGGTTCTGGCGATCAAGCCGGAGACGACGAACAGGCCGACCCCGACGTGGCGCAGAATAACGATTTCGCGGGCGATCCTGCCAGTGAGCCTCCGCCGCTATCCGCCGACGTGCCCACGGATCAGGTGGCCGACGGAAAGGAAGATCCGGCACAAAACGAAGCCAACGATGCGGCCAAGATGAATTCTCCGGAAGGCGATCCGGCAGCGTCCGAGAATAAAGACAAAGAGGGTGATCCTCAGAATAGCGACAAAAAGGGGCAGGAAAATCAAGACCCTTCATTAATGGATAAGGTCAAGCAAGCCGTATCCGACATGCTGAACAAGATGAAGCCGCAACCGGGCGATTCCAAGGGCCAGACCAAAAAGAGCGACCCGTCGAAGGCCAAACCACAACAAAGCGATTCTCGCGACGATTCCCAGGGCGATGACGCGCAGGATTCCAGCGACGATGACGATGGGGCAAAAACACAGGAGGATTCCAAAACGTCCTCGAACAAACAATCCAAAGATCAGCCAAATGGAGCGGGCAGCAATGAAGGCGACAAAGCCCAGCGCGCGGCCGACGCGCTGAAGGCCATGGGCAAGATTAGCGAACTGCTGGGGAAGCGAGCCGAAAACGTGACAGGCGCGATGATGGTGGAAGTTGGTTCCACCAAGCAGCAAATGAAGACGCCGATCGCGCAGAGCGGTGCTACGCATGTGGAAGCAGGGAGCGAAATTCACCGTGACGAGGTGCCGCCGATGTACGAGCAGTTTGTCCAGCAGTACTTCGAGCAGATTCGTAAAACGCCCGCGGGAAATACTGCTCCTGCGAAGACGGGGCGTTAGGAGGAACACGCACTGATCGTCCCTCCGTTCGCGGTTTGGTTTGTGCAATCCACATGCTCAGGGAAACGGCGTATTGGCTGATGGCTGGATTCATACCGGGCATTGCGGGAGCGGCCGCGCCAGGGCCAGGCATTTCCGAAGCACTTGCCCGTGAGCGGGCAGCGGCGATTTCCGCGCCGCGATTCGAACTGCACTTCACCATTCCTCCCCGGAAGTCAGACCCTGTGCGTGGCTCTGCTGTGATCCGGTTCAGGCTGCGAGAGCCGCGCGAGGTCGTCCTGGATTTTGCGCAGCCCCAAGAAAAGCTTTTGGATCTGCGCGCCAACGGCGGGCCCGTGAAGTACGCCTTCGCGGATGGTCATATCGTGATTCCGCCTTCCGCCGTTCACGCAGGGGAGAATAGCGTGGCAATCGAATTTGTCGCGGGTGACGAGGCATTGAACCGGAATGACGAATATCTCTACACCCTCTTCGTTCCTGCGCGCGCGCACGTGACGTTTCCCTGCTTCGATCAGCCGGATATCAAAGCACGCTATCAGCTCACACTTACGATGCCGCACGATTGGGTCGCAGTGGCAAACGGCGCGGGCGAAGGTGGGGGGACTGGCACTCTAGGGTTCTCCGAAACACAACCACTTCCAACGTATCTGTTCGCCTTCGCCGCTGGAAAGTTTCGCGTGGAAACGGTGCAACGTAACGGGCGAGCGATGCGCATGTTCCACCGTGAGACGGACGATGCAAAAATCGCTCGCAATAGGGATGCCATTTTCGACCTGCACGCCAAGGCGCTCACGTGGCTCGAGGACTATACCGGTATTCCCTACCCGTGGGGAAAGCTCGATTTCGTTCTGCTTCCGGCATTTCAATTCGGCGGCATGGAGCACGCGGCAGCTATCTTCTACAGCGCTCCTGCCATGATGTTGGAGGCGTCCGCGACACAGAACCAGGCGCTACAGCGCGCCTCCACCATTTCACATGAAGTGGCGCATATGTGGTTTGGCGATCTGGTGACCATGCGGTGGTTCGACGACGTCTGGACTAAGGAAGTATTTGCGAACTTCATGGCCGCTAAGATGGTCAACCCGTCATTCCCCGGCGTGAACCACGATCTGCGCTTCTTGCTGGATCACTATCCGTCTGCTTATGACGTCGATCGCACGGCTGGAGCAAATCCCATTCGCCAGCCGCTTGCGAATTTGAACGAGGCCGGCACGCTCTACGGCAACATCATCTATGACAAAGCGCCCATCGTCATGCGCCAACTCGAAGCTATCGTCGGGGAAGCGAATCTTCGCGACGGGCTGCGCGAGTACCTGCAAACCTTCGCTTTCGGTAACGCCACGTGGCCCGATTTGGTGAGCATCCTGGATAAACGAACGCCGGAAGATCTCGATAAATGGAGCAGAACCTGGGTGGAGGAGCGCGGCAGACCTGTGGTATCGCTCTCTCAGCGCCAAGGGTCTATAGCGATTACCCAGACGGATCCCTTGGGGCGCTCGCGCGTGTGGCCGCAAAATCTGCGGATCACACTCGCCTATCCGGATAAGACGGTGGATGTCACAGTGTTCGCCCGTGCACGCAATACGGTTACGAAAGCGCCCAAAGACGCACTGCCGCTCTACGTGCTCGGCAATGGCGGCGGCATCGGTTACGGGTTGTTTGTGTTGGACGATGTCAGCCGGCGCTATTTACTCGGGCACCTGGGAGAGATCAGAGACCCGCTGACGCGCGGAGCGGCGTGGGTGAATTTGTGGGAAAACATGGTCGATGGCCGTATTGCGCCGCCGGAAATGGCAGAACTGGTTACGCGCTCGCTGCCCATGGAAACAGACGAGCAGAACGCTCAACTCGCGCTCGGATACCTGACGCGCCTTTATTGGTTCTATCTGCCTCCCGCTGAACGTCGCGCGCGCACCGGCGAATTCGAGGCGCTGCTGCGGGCTGGAATCGAGCGCGCCTCCACCACTAGCGCCAAGTCCGCCTGGTTTACCGCTTTCCGATCCATTGCGCTCACACCCCAGAGTCTGGCGTGGATCGAACGCTTGTGGCGGCGCGAGGAAAATATCGCGGGACTTCCCTTCGCTGAAACCGACGAGATAGCAATAGCGCTGGACCTTTCCGTGAAGCAGGCTCCTGGTTGGCCGTCGCAGCTCGCTGCCCAACTGGAGCGCACACAGAATGCGGATCGTAAGGAGCGCTTGGCCTTCGTTATGCCCGCCGTTTCGGCTGATCCCGAGCAGCGCGAGCGTGCTTTTGAGCGGCTCAAAAAAGTGGAAAACAGAACCCACGAACCTTGGGTCCTCGAATCGCTGCGGTACCTCCACCATCCATTGCGAGAAGATCACGCGCGTCGCTTTGTAGCTCCCAGTCTCACGCTTCTCCGGGAGATTCAGGCGACCGGCGATATCTTTTTCCCGAAGCGCTGGATAGACACTACACTCGCCAATCATCGGTCCTCAGAAGTGGCCAGTACCGTGAGGGCATACCTTGCGCGTGAAAACACTCTTCCGCAGCGGCTACGCTGGTTCGTGGAGTCGGCAGCAGACGATCTATTTAAAGCTGCCCCTTGATACAGTGTTATCAGCAGTATGAAAGCTACTATGAATGTAGCGGATTATACTCATAGATCCTACCTCTAATGTTCGGTTGACTTCGACCCAAACCTCCTGTATATTTCTGAAATACTTGATGTTGTACCGTTTTGCCGGAGTTCTTATACGATGGCCCCTACCAACGAACCGGATGTGGATGTAGGCTTCCCCCCCGACGAAGACTACGCACATCTGATTGAGGATTACGGTCACCTTGCCCCGCCTGCGGAAGGCGAGTTATTGCAGGGTCACGTTGTTAAGGTAACGCCCCAAGAAGTCATCGTTGATTTCGGATACAAGCTAGAGGGCCTAGTACCCATTGAGCAGTTCCGCAATCCGGACGGTACCGTTTCCGTCAAGGCGGGCGACGCCATCGACGTCATGATTGACCGACGCGGACAGCAGCCCGAAGGGTACGTTCTCCTTTCCTATTCCAAGGCCAGCCGCGTGCGCATTTGGGAGACTTTGGAGCAAGCCATGCGTGATGGCTTGCTGGTGTCCGGGCGGGTGATGGAGCGCACCAAAGGCGGATTGATCGTCGACGTGGGCGTGCCGGCGTTCATGCCCGGTTCGCAAGCCGATGTGCGCCCCGTGCACGACCTGGATCAATTCGTGGGGCAGGATATTCCGGTCAAGCTGCTGAAGCTCAACCGTCGGCGTGGCAATGCAGTGGTTTCCCGCAAGTTGGCGATGGAAGAAGAGGTGGTGGCGCGCAAACATGATGCGCTGGAACATTTGGCTGAAGGCGCGATCGTTACAGGGGTCGTGAAGAATTTGACCGACTATGGGGCGTTTGTGGACCTCGGCGGTATTGACGGGCTGCTGCACGTCAGCGATATGTCGCACGGGCGCGTCATGCATGCCTCCGAGGTGGTGCACCCCGGCGATGAAATCACGGTCAAGATTCTGAAATTCGATCGCGAAAAAGAACGGATCTCGCTGGGCATCCGGCAGTTAACCCCGGACCCATGGGAGAATCTGGCGGAGCGCTATCCGCCGCAAACACGCGTGATTGGCCAAGTGATGAGCGTCACCGACTACGGGGCTTTCGTGCAGATCGAGCCTGGAGTAGAAGGATTGATTCACGTCTCTGAAATGACGTGGAGCCGCCGCATGAAGCACCCCAACAAGGTGGTTAAGGCCGGCGACCAGGTAGAAGCCGTCGTATTGGAAGTGAAGCCAAAAGAGCGCAGGGTTTCCTTGGGCATCAAGCAACTGGAAGCCGATCCGTGGACCACCGTCGGCGAGCGCTACAGCGTGGGTTCCGTAGTGGAGGGCCGCGTGCGGAAACTGACCGATTTCGGTGCGTTCCTCGAAATAGAAGATGGCGTCGATGGCTTAGTGCATGTTTCCGATCTATCCTGGACAACGCACGTGAAGCATCCTTCGGACGCGCTGAAAAAAGGACAGGTGATGCAGGCTGTGATCCTGAATATCGACGCGCCAGCGCGGCGTTTGTCGCTCGGAATCAAGCAGTTGCAGCCAGATGCCTGGGAAAACTTCTTCCGCTCGCATGAAACCGGAGATCTGGTGCGCGGGCGAGTATGCCGGGCGGCCGCGTTTGGCGTTTTTGTGGAAGTCGCGCCGGGCGTGGAAGGCCTCTGCCACAAGTCGGAAATTCCTCCGATGCCGCAACCCATGAGTGCGCCCTCGGCCGGTGCGGGTGAATCCATGCTGCCCATCGGCGAGGAATACGATTTCAAGATCATCAAAATGAACGAAACCGAGAAGAAAATCGGCCTGAGCCTTCGCGCCGTGGCGGAAGACGAAGAGCGCACCCGCCTGGAAGATTACCAAAGGCAGGCCGCTGCGGCTACCATGACAATTGAGGAAGCAATGCAGATTCGCGGAAAAGGGGAAGACCGTTAACATGACCAAGGCCGAACTGATCGAAGAAGTTTCGCGCGTAGTGGAAATGACCAGGAAGGACTCCGAGGTGATCGTCGAGGCTATCTTCGACAGCGTAGTGCGCTCCCTGCGGGGCGGCGACAAGATTGAGATCCGTGGGTTCGGCAGTTTCCGTACCCGCCAGCGCCAGCCCCGCGTGGGGCGCAATCCCAAGACCGGCGCCCGCGTGGACGTGCCCGCCAAACGCATTCCCTACTTCAAACCCAGCAAGGAACTCAAAGACCTGGTGAATGGCGCGGCGGCGGCCCCTCCGGTAGCGTAGAAGCGGCACAGGCGCCGCCCGCCTGCCTGCGCGCCTATGCCACGATCTGCGGAATCAACTCCCCGGAAACGTCCGTCAACCGCATATTGCGGCCGTTGAAATAGTAGGTCAGCCGTTTGTGATCGACGCCCAGCAAGTGCAACAGCGTCGCGTGGAGGTCGTGATTGGTGATGCGCTGTTCTTCGGCCTTGTAGCCGACATCGTCGCTGGTGCCAATGCTCTGGCCGCCTTTGACGCCGGCCCCGGCCATGAAAACCGTCATCGCGCCGGGATTGTGGTCGCGGCCAACGCCGCGCTGGGAAATCGGCATGCGTCCGAACTCGCTATGCCACAGCACCAGCGTCTCATCGAGCAGACCTCGGCGCTTCAGGTCGGTAATCAAGCCCTTGATGGGTTTGTCCACTTCTTTGGCGTGCAGCGTGTGGTTAGCCACGATGTTGGCGTGCGCGTCCCAGGTGTCTTCAATACTGACGTAGGCTCCGCTCATTAATTGCACGAAGCGCACGCCGCGCTCTACCAGGCGGCGGGCCAGCAGGCACTGGCGGCCATAGGGCGCGGTCACTGGGTCATTGATGCCGTACAGCTGCTTGGTCTCGTCACTCTCGCTCGAGATATCCACGGCTTCCGGCGCGCAGGACTGCATGCGGTACGCCAGTTCATAGGACGCGATACGCGCGGAAAGCTCCGACATGCCGGGATACTTCTCGTCAAAGCTCTCGTTGAGCAAGTTCATTTGATCCAGCCGGGCGCGCTGCTGCTCCGGCGTCATGTATTGGCCTGGTGCGGAAAGATCGAGAATCGGATCGCCCTTGGAACGGAATACCGTGCCCTGGTAAGCCGCCGGCAGGAAACCCGCCTGCCAGTTTGGAGGCCCGGCGTAGGGGCCACCCTTCTGATCCAGGACGACGACAAATCCGGGGAGGTTCTGGTTCTCACTCCCCAGACCATAAGTGATCCACGCGCCCACGCTGGGGAAACCCATCTGAATCGATCCCGTGTTCCACTCATAATGAGAAATCACGTGATCGTTAGACAATCCCTGGCAGGAGTGAATGAAGGCCAGATCGTCCACCATGGTCGCGATGTTCGGGAAGATCTCGGAGACCCAGGCGCCCGATTGCCCGTGCTGCTTGAACGCGAAGGGGCTCTTCATCAGCGGGCCGGGATAACCCTGGCGCACTTTGATTTCACCTTTGCCTTCCATTGGCATACGATCATATTTTTCGAGCGCGGGCTTGTACTGGAACGTGTCAATGTGGCTGACACCGCCGCTCATGAACAACGAAATCATCGATTTCGCGCGCGGCTTAAAGTGGGGCGCCTTCGGCATCAGTGGGGTTCCGGTAACGCCAGCCGAGCCGACGCAGCTCGCGTTGGTCGCCGCCAGAAGATTATCTTTGGCCAGAAGGTCCAGCAAGGCCAGACCGCCGATGCCAGTGCCCGCTTCCATCCAGAACTTGCGGCGCGAAATGTAATTCTCTTTGCGATTGTGTTCGTGGTTGCTCATTGTAGAAACCCTATTCGATATACACAAACTCGTTTAAGTTCAAGGTCACATGTGCCAGATCCGCTAAAGCCGAGCGAACTGCGCTTTCCGGCGTGCCGCCCTTGCTGCCTGCCCACGCGCGTTGCTTTTCAAGGAAGGACAGGTTGTTTCTAATTTCCGACGGCGTCGGCTCGCGGCTGAGCGCGATACGGTACATCGTGCGAATTTCCTTCTCCGCGTCCGCACCCGCTTCCTTCAGGACGCGATCGGCAAAGTGCCCGGCTTGGATCAGCATGAACTCGTTGTTGAGCAGCGTCAGCGCTTGTGTGGGAACCGTACTGGTCGCACGCTTTTCGCTCGTGACGTTGAGATCAGGCTCGTCGAAAACTTCAAACATGGGATACTTCAAACCGCGCTTGACGTAAGCGTAAACGCCGCGCCTCCATGTAGACGGTTCTTCCTTTGTCAATTCCCACGTGCCGCGAGGCTGGTCGGCCCGCACAGAAATCGGGATGGCCGGGAAGAAAGGCTCGCCGCCGGCCTGCAGGTTGAGCTTTCCGCTGGCATCGAGGGTCGCATCGCGGATGATTTCCGCTTCCATACGGCGTGTGGGAAACCGCCACAGATACCTGTTCGTGGGGTCGGACGCCAGATCGGCTTCGCGTGAAAAACCGGAGGCCATCTTGTACGTAGCCGACGTCATGATCAGGCGGTGCATTTTCTTGACGCTCCAACCCTGATCGACGAATTCCGTCGCCAGCCAGTCCAGCAGTTCCGGATGCGTGGGCAATGTTCCCATCTTTCCGAAATTTCCAGGCGTGGAGACAATGCCCTGGCCAAAGTGCCAGGCCCATACACGGTTGATCATTACCCGTGCAGAAAGAGGATTATCTTTGGAAGCAATCGCCTCCGCCAGTGCCCGGCGCCGGCCGCTGGTGGCATAATTGGGCCGGTTCGGCGGATGGGTGGCCGGCGCGTTCACGTTCACGATCGACAAAAATCCGGGCTGGACCTGAAACGTCTTTTCGTCGGACTTGATATCTTCCCCGTTGGCCGCGAAGAACAGCGGCGGGACTTCAAACTTCTGGCCGGGTGGAGGGATGAAGCAACACTTGATGTCGTAGGTCGGGCGGCCCGTTCCCGGAATGTTGGAATCGCCCAAGCCGTCCGGCGACAGGCGGTAATCACCATCGCGCACGCCGTCCGCCACGGGGAGAGGATCAGGCAGGCGGTCTTCGATCACGTTGATCTTCGCCAGCAGCGCGGCGCGTTTGGCTTCGTCGGCTTCGCTCAACTTCAAGCCGCCTCTCTGGCCGTAATTGGTGACACCGAAAACCTGGTCGATCTTCGCGCGCTTCCTTTCCTTGGCGCTGGCGTTCGGGTCCACCACCAGGTTATCGGGATCCACGTCGGCGCCTTGTGTTAGCACTTGCGCCACTAATAGCTTCTGGCCCAGGGTGCGCTGCGCTTCCGGCGTACGGATGGCCGCCTGAATGTCCGCCGGGTACTTCTTTAAGGCGTCTTCCACCTGTTGAGCCCGCTGTTTGTCGCGATACGGCTTTTCGATGCGCGCGATTTCCTGGCGCAACGGCGTCATTTCCTTTTCTGCAGCCTTCATGGCCTTTTGGTACTCCTCGACCTGCTCCTTGGGAGCCAGCGGGTGATCGTACTCGACGTAGCCCCAGAAGGCCGCCATGGACTTGTAATAATCCAGGCGCGAGATCGGATCGAACTTATGATCGTGGCAACGCGCGCAATTCACGGAGAGACCCATGAAACCCTGGAATGTGGTGCGGATCATGTCGTCCATGTAGTCATAGCGGTAGGATGGGTAGTTCTTCTCGCGGAAGCGAACGCGGGGTCCCACGCGGTAGTAGGTGGTGGCAATCAGGCTGTCGCTGTCCGGATTGTCCACCTCATCGCCGGCTAACTGTTCCACCACGAAACGGTCATACGGCTTGTCCTGATTGAACGCCCGGATCACGTAGTCGCGATAGCGCCACGCATTATCGATATTGATGTCGAACTCAAAACCGGAGCTGTCGGCGTAGCGCACGACGTCGAGCCAATGCCGTCCCCAGCGCTCACCGTAATGCGGAGAAGCCAGCAGACGGTCCACCAATTTCTCGTAAGCGTCGGGCGCGGGATCTTTGACGAAGGCGTCAACTTCGGCCACCGGCGGAAGCAGACCAACCAAATCCAAGTATGCCCGCCGGATCAAAGTTCTGCGGTCCGCTTCAGGAGCCGGTTCCAGGCCTTTCTTATCGAGCATGCTGCGCACAAAGCCGTCAATCGGATTGCGGCTCCACCGCGCATCGGCGACCGCGGGCACGGAACGACGTACCGGTTTTTGGAACGCCCACCATTGACGATCCGCATCGGTAATCTGGCGCTCTTGATAAGAGGTGCCTGATAGTCCCGATGTGGGTGCCGGAACCACCGGATGCGGGGCAGTGGGGCTGGAGTCCCACTTGGCGCCCTGGTTAATCCAATCTCTTAACATCGCCACTTCCGCTGGGCTGAGCGCGGGAACGGGGGCCATTGGCATGGCAGGCTGCTGCAATCCGGCGACGCGGAGGTAAAGCGGACTGGCTTCCGCATTGCCGGGCACCAGAACTGGGCCCTTTTCCCCGCCCTTTAACATGCCCTCTCGGCTGCTGAGATCCAACTTGGACATCTGAAGTTGCGCGCCGTGGCATTGATAGCAACGCTGAATGACCGGAAGGATATCCTTCTCTGAAACTTCCTTCTGCGCGACTAACTCCGGCTCCAAAAACAACATGCCTGATGCCAGCGTCAATCCGATGGACGCGAAACCTACGAGGTATCGCACTTCGATCCTGCGATTTGCATTTGCTGTCATATACATGCAGGGCTCCTGCTCGCCTGATATACATTACGATGTTTGGGGGTCAATCACAAGCCCTACCACAGCGTAACGGAGTGTCGGTTTGAACACGAGCTTGACCACGAGAATGATGCCCTACAGGTACTAGGGCGACAGGCCATCGGTACTCTGAAAGCAACGGTGAAACTAAGTTCCTGGGATGGGCGTCTAACCGCTTGCCAGTGTCACATTGATTCGGCTATACTTTCGCAGAGTGCAAGAAAAAGCACTGACGATCCGGAAAATACTAAAGCGGAGCAGCCATGAAAAGACGCATCCTCACGGTAGTCGCGATGACCGCCCTAGCGCTAGGTTTACAAGCGCAGGCTAAGAAGGAATGGAAAGACCGGGCCGAGTTTGACCTGTATGACGGTATCGTCAAGGAAACGAACCCCCAAGCCAGGCTCGCGAGCCTCGAAAAATGGAAAAGCGGTTACGCACAGAGCGATTATGCTGATGTTCGATTGAAAGCGTACCTGATCACCTATCAGGCGCTGAATCGTCATCGCGAGGCGATTGACACGGCCTCTCAAATCCTCAAGAACGATCCGAACGACGTGGCCGCCCTCACGGAAATTATCGGGTACGTCCTGACGCTGATGCCGCAAGGCAACGCCGCGCTAACAGCACAACACAAAGCCGACATCGATCTGGGCGAAAAGACTGCCCGTTATGTGATCGCCAATGTGGACGCCATCTATGCGCCGGACAAGAAGCCCGAAGGCACCACCGCCGAACAATGGGCCGGGGCGAAGCCCACCATGCGCAACTTCTCACAGTTCACGATTGCGCGGCTGGCTCTGACCGCGAAGGATACCCCGAAGGCGGAGACCGAACTGACCAAGACCATCGAGATGGATCCCACAAACGCTCAGGCATCCTATATGCTAGCGGGCATCCTGCTGGCTCAGCAGAAAACCAACCCGGAGAAAATGCCGAATGCGATGTACCAGTACGCTCGCGCTGCCACTTATGACGGTCCCGGCGCGTTGGATGCGGCTACACGCAAGCAGGTGGATGCGTTCTTGACCAAGGCCTACAACACCTATCACGGCTCTGCACAGGGGCTGACGGAATTGAAAGCCGCAGCAAAGGCCTCGCCGACGGGTAATTTCGCCATTAAGAGCACGGTGGATCTCGCGAAGGAAGAGGAGGAGAGACGCAAGAAAGCCGCTGCCGAGAATCCCATGTTGGCCTTCTGGACGGAAATCAAAGAGGGTCTAACAGGCGATGGCTCCGACACGTATTGGGCGGCCATGAAGGACGCCGGATTGCCCGGCGGTCACAACGGCGTAAATAAGTTCCGCGCGAAGATCATTTCCTTGACTCCTGAAAATAATCCCAAAGAACTCCTGCTCGCTATCGAGGGCGATATGCCAGACGTCAAGCTCGTGATGGATGAGCCGCTGAAAGGGAAAATGGATGCAGGTTTGGAGATCGCCTTCTCTGGGGCCGCTAAGGAATTCTCGAAGTCTCCCTACCTGGTCACTTTTGAGGCGTCTCCGGAAGACATCGAGGGTTGGACAGGTAAAGGACCGGCCACTGCGCCTGCTAAGCCTGGCGCGAAGAAAGCGCCTGCCAAGAAAAAGCAGTAAGTTTGAAGCACTAAAAAAAGAAAGAGCGCTCTTGGAAACAGGAGTGCTCTTTTTACATCTTGTAGCGGCCCAAATCCTCGTCACCCAGGTTTTCAAGCCAGCGCCGAAGTTCCTCGTTGCCCCCAACCTCCGCAACGGCCGCCACGGTCTTCGAAGTTTTTAGCACCGCATCATCGACGTAGATAGGGCAATCCAGGCGTAGCGCGATCGCAAGCGCGTCGCTGGGACGGGAGTCTATCGAGATCATCTCGCCGTTACGCTCCAGCCAAATGACAGCGAAGAAGGTGTCTTCTTTCAGGTCGCTCACGACCACTTTTTGGACGGACGTTTCCAGGCCGAAGAGGACGTTTCGAATCAAATCGTGCGTCATGGGCCGGGGGGCGGCTACTTTTTCGATTTCCAGCGCGATGGCGTTGGCCTCGTAGACGCCTACCCAGATGGGCAATATAGCGGTGCCGTTCACGTCCTTGAGAACCACGATGGGCATGTTGGTAACGGGGTCCACCATCAAGCCCCTGATTTTCATTTCCACTTCCATGCGTTGTCCTCCTTGGCGGTCACCACTGCTTCTAGTTCACGCACTCGCCGGCCAGCGAATTTGGCCCGGAACGAGTCACTCGCACATCCACATACCGTCCCAGCAAATCTTCGGCGGACGGCGCGGCGGCGCGCACGAAGTTCAACGTCTTGTGCTGCGATGTTCTTCCGATCCACTGCCCGGTGGCTTTGTTAAAGCCTTCCACCAGACATTCCTCCACTCGGCCCACGTAGGATGCGTTGCGCCGGATCTGAATCTGCCGCTGATGTTCTTGCAGGACCGCCAGGCGGCGGGTCTTTTCTTCTTCCGGAATTTGGTCATCCAGCGCCAGCGCATGCGTGTTGGGCCGTCGTGAATATTTGAAGCTGAACACGGAGTCATACTCCACTTCATCCAGCAGAGCGAGGGTCGTCTGAAAATCTTCGTCTGTTTCGCCGGGAAAGCCTACGATCACGTCCGTGGTAATGGCAATCTCCCGCCGGCATGCCTTCATCCACGCGATCCGCTGCAAGTATTCTTCGCGAGTATACAGACGCCGCATTGCTTCGAGCATACGGTCCGAACCCGACTGCACCGGCAGGTGCACATGATTGCAGAGCGACGGGTTGGAATCGATGGCTTCCATGATCGGCTGGACGAAATCGCGCGGGTGGGAGGTGGTGAACCGCACACGCCGGATGCCAGGAACACGTCCTACTTCATCCAGCAACTTGGCGAAATCCCATGCCGCAGGCGATGGGTCACGATAGCTGTTGACATTCTGGCCCAGTAGCATGATCTCGCTGTAGCCCATTTCCGCGAGCTTACGGGATTCGGCGATGACGGACGCACTGGTACGGCTGCGTTCCGGGCCGCGCGTGAACGGCACCACACAGTAAGCGCAAGATTTGTCGCAGCCCTCAATGATGGTGAGGAATGCACGATGTGGGTTGTCGCGCCGCGTCAGAGGCGTCTCAAACGTCTGATCCGTATCCAGGCTCAGCCCAGTCACGCGCTTGTTCCCGGCGTCGAGCTGCACCAGCATCTGCGGAAGCTGGTTATAGCTGGCGGACCCGCACACCATACTGACGTGCGGAGCTTTTTCAAAGATTTTTTCGCCCTCCTGCTGGGCCACGCAACCGAGCACGGCGAATTTCTTGCCTTTGCCATCGCGCTGGAATTGCTGCAGACGGTGGAAGACTTTCTGTTCGGCCTTATCGCGGATACTGCAGGTGTTATAGAAAACCAACTCGGCTTCCTCGGGCGTTTCCACCTGCTGATACCCCTCCGTGACCAATGTGCCGACGACCTTCTCCGAGTCATGCGCGTTCATTTGGCAACCGAAGGTCTCGATGTAGAACGTCTTCACTTTTCTATTGTAACGTGGACCAACAGCGCGAGCTTCGACGCACTGGCACGCGGGACCGCCCAGACACGTTAGAATCAAGTCAACGACACGGGTGGGTGCATTTAGGGCTTTCATCCTGGATCGGCCCACAAGAAGGAGAACGTCTTGCGAGTTTCCGAAGTGGTCAAAGCTTGGGGCAAGATCCTCAATGGCGAACCCCCGTCGCTTTCCATCGAGATCACCAAAGAATGTCCGCTGCGCTGCCCTGGATGCTACGCGTACGAACCGGGCCACCTGGGTGGCGAGGTTACGCTGCGCGGCCTGAGCGATCGCAAAGGCGACGCGCTAGTAGAGGGCGTGCTCGAGATCGTCGACCGCATGCGGCCGCTGCACCTTTCGCTGGTGGGCGGCGATCCACTCGTCCGCTACCGGGAACTGGAAGTCCTGGTGCCCAAAATCCTGGAACGCGGAACTCACGTGCAAGTGGTAACAAGCGCGTTCCGGCAGGTATCGCCCAGTTGGGCCTGCCTCCCTCATGTGAACGTGGTCGTTTCCATCGATGGTCTGCAACCCGAACACGACGTACGCCGCACACCTGCCACCTACGAACGCATCTTGAAGAGTATCGCGGGAATCCAGGTGACGATCCACTGCACCATCACTGGCCAGATGATGAAGCGCCCTGGATATTTGCGAGAGTTTTTGGAATACTGGACACCACGCAAGGAAATCCGAAAAGTCTGGTTCAGCCTTTTTACGCCGCAAGTCGGCGACGTGCTGCCGGAAATCCTGACTCCCGCTGAACGTCGGCAAGCTGTCGCTGACATGTTGGAACTTCGTAAGATATTTCCAAAGCTCGATATGCCAGAAGGGATGGTGCGCGAGTTCCTCACCCCCCCTGCCAGCCCTTCCGAGTGCGTATTCGCGCGGACCACCCAAACTCTTTCGGCGGATTTAACGACGCGCATTGAACCATGCCAATTCGGTGGTAACCCCGACTGCGCATCCTGCGGGTGCATCGCATCCATGGGCTTGGCGGCAGTGGCATCGCACAAACTGGCTGGCGTGATTCCTGTGGGTCTGATTTTCGAAACGTCCCTGGCGCTAGGGCGCATGCGCGCCAAGAGGCGGCCAGCGATGCCCGTGCGGGTTCCCGAGTTCACGGTGCTTCGTTAGCGCTGTCTTAATGCGCCGGTGGATCACTGGCCGGGAATGAATCTTCCGAAGCCGCGTCAATCGCGGCTTCACGCTTGCGTAACACGTCTTGCTCCGCCTGCAGCCAGTCGTTCAACGCTTGCCCTGGCCCTTTGCCTCGCTGCACGTAGATCTCGAAAGCACGCCGGTGGATTCGAGAGATAAGCGAGTCGGCGTGTTCCATGTTGGTGGCGTTTAGCGATAGCTGGCGGCTTGGCGTTCAAACATATTGGCGTAGCGTCCGCCGCTCGCAATCAATTGATGATGGGTGCCCTCTTCGTGGATTTCCCCATCCTTCAGCACCACTATACGGTCCGCCATCCGCACCGTGGAAAGCCTGTGCGATATGAGAATGGCGATCTTGCCCGTGGTTAGTTCCGCAAAGCGGTTAAACACTTCGTATTCGGCTAGTGCATCTAACGCCGCGGTAGGCTCATCGAGAATCAAGATGCCGGCATCGCGCAGATAGGCGCGGGCGAGCGCGAATTTTTGCCACTCTCCACCGGAAAGATCCGTTCCATCCTCAAAGCGTTTTCCTAGCATTTGGTCGAAACCATGAGGGAGTGCGTCGATGATCTTGCCGGCTCCACTCTTGCGCGCGGCTTCCGCCAATTGCAACTCGTCGCGTGCGTACTCGATACGGCCTAACGTGATATTTTCGCGGGCGGTCATGTCGTAGTGCACAAAATCCTGAAAAATGACGCCGATCTCGCGCCGCAGCGAATCGATATCATACTCGCGCAGATCGATTCCGTCCAGCAGTATCTTGCCACTGGTGGGCTCGTAGAGTCTCGGGATGAGCTTCACCAAGGTGGTCTTGCCCTGTCCATTTTCCCCCACCAAAGCAACGCGCTCCCCTGCCCCGATCCGTAAGTTGACGTCTTTGAGGACGTACTTGTTGATCCCCGGATAAGCGAACGAGACATTCCGGAATTCAAACCCATCCCGGATGACGCGCGGCGCCGGGATGGCATCGATCGTATTGCAGATCGCCGGCTTCACGGCTAAGAACGCAAAAAGATCCGTTAGGAAAAGAGCCTGGTGAGCGATGTTGGTGAAACTCGAAAATACGGATTGAACCTGCCTGCTGCAACCAGCCAGGGCGCCTGCCACAAAAGTAAGTTCGCCCAGCGTCAGTTGGCCGCTCACAGTCCGATATAAGAGCGCTGCATAAGCGCCGTAATATCCCAACGATCCGATGACACCAAACACTACGCCACCCCGCAAGCGGCGCTTCGCCAAGTTACGGGTACGTCCGATGACTTCATCATTTACGTCGGAAAATCGATCATAAAGGAAGTCGCCGAGCCGGAAAACCTTGAGTTCCTTCGCGCTTTCTTTCTTCGTCCCTAGCTCGCGCAAGTAGTCCAATTCGCGCCGCAATGGCACCAGACTATAGGCGAGCGAGTATCCCAAAGACGCGAAATGACTTTCGCCGAGGAACGCGGGCACGACGGCAAGTATCAACAACGCAAACATAAGAGGCGAAAACATCATGACGCCTATCGAGAGCGAAATGAGGGTGACACCCTGCTGAAGTAGTTCGCCGAGGTTCTTCAAAATGCCAATGCGGTCCGTGGTCTGGCAGCGCGCCCGTTCCAGTGTGTCATAAAAAACTGGGTCTTCGAAAGATTGCAAGTCCAAAGTTGAGGCGTGCTTCATCACCAGCAAGCTGGAATGCTTGGCGAATTCATCCGCGATGCGACTATCCCAATAGTCGATGGCTCGCGCGAGCACCGCTCCCAGACACCCGATCCCGAATTCCACGGCCAGCAGGAACCACAACCGCGACGGATCTTGGCCACTATGTTTGGAGGCCGCGAGCACGAAATCCACGATCAGCTTTCCGACCCAGAGGCCCGCCAGTGGAAGAAGACCGAGCGTGAGCCTGGAGGCGAGTTCCGCCACAACCAGAACACTTCCCGAGCTCCACAGCAACACCATGAGTTCCGGTATATTTTTCAAGGCGCGGAGTTGATTTTTCCGCATCGCCAGGTAAGTATTCCAGTGTCGCTTCATAGTGGGGACCGATTAGCCTAAAAGCTTCAATCTTAAGGTCAAACCGAAGATCGCTTCTGCCCGGACGTCAGCAATCAGTTGGCCACCCTTCTAAGTGCCTCCTTTTGCTGAAGTTTTTTACGGCCGATGAATGGGACAGAAGTACCTTAAGGATGCTCACCACCGTCCAAAACGTTGATATACTCCACAATGAAGCTGTTCCGGGGAAAGAACAGGTCGATTCGGGGAAGCTAAATGCGCGTGTTTTCTAGCAGATGGAGCCAGCGTCGGCCTATGGCGAGCGAACTGGCGTGGATCTTCATTTTGGTTTCCATCGTCCAATGTTGCGCTGGTCAAGATCGAACCGCCCCGAATTCTACAAATCTTCGGAAAATCGACGTCGACCTGCTGGATGACATCTCCCGCCGGGCATTTCGCTACTTTTGGGAGCAGACATCGCCGCGCACGGGTTTAGTGCTGGATCGCACACTGGCGTCCGGGGACCCCGCAACCGACGACAAGCGTGTGGCGAGCATCGCTGCTACAGGATTCGGTCTGGCGGCGATTTGCATCGCGCAAGATCACCGCTGGATCGGACACGAAACGGCCCGTGACAGGGCCCTTACAACTCTGCGTTTTTTTGCCCGTGAAGCTCCCCAAGAGCACGGCTGGTTCTATCACTTTCTGGATGCAGATACGGGAGAGCGGGCCTACCGCAGTGAAGTTTCGTCGATCGACACCGCGCTGCTGCTGGCAGGCGTGCTCACCGTCCGACAATGTTTGCAGCGCGATGCTGAAATCGCGGAACTGGCCGACGCCATTTACGCGCGCGTGGATTTTCCCTGGATGATGGACGGCAGCCGCAATCATTTTTCCCACGGCTGGACCCCTGAACGGGAATTTTTGCGTTATCGCTGGGACACGTATAGTGAGTTGCTGATCCTGTATATCCTGGGCATTGGTTCGCCTACCCATCCGATTCCAGCGGAAACTTGGGATAGCTGGAGTCTGCCGGTTGTCGCGGCGGGTGGGAACACTTATATCGGTGGCGGCCCGCTCTTCATCCATCAATATTCGCAAGCCTGGCTGGATCTTCGCGATCGCGTGAACCGGCCATCCCTAACCGTGAATACTTCACCGAGTTCTTTCATCCCGGCAAATCCCGTTCTCGGAGTGGACTACTATGCCAATTCGGTCGCGGCCACACGCGCGCAGCGGGAATACTTTAAGAATGTCGCGCCGGAGTTCAGGGGATATTCCGCCGACGTGTGGGGGATCACAGCGTCCGACAGCACGAAAGGCTATACCGATTGGGGCGCGGAGCACCCGCGGCTGGATGGCACGGTCGTGCCAAGCGCCGCAGCCGGATCTCTGATGTTTACTCCAGATATCTGCATTCCGGCCATGCGAACGATGCTGCTGAAGTATGGAAAGAACATCTATGGACGCTATGGATTTGCGGACGCATTCAATCCAACCAGCGGTTGGGTTAGTCCTTACGTGATCGGAATCAACGTCGGTATAACGCTCCTCAGCGCCGAAAATCTGCGAACGGGGAAAGTCTGGCACTGGTTCATGGCAAATCCGGCTCCCGATCGAGCATTGGATTTGGTGGGATTAAGGAAGAAGGGTCAGGACCCAACGCGCTCCCGCCCCGCGCCCAATGGGATTGTATTCAAGCCGGCAGAGGTTCGGGAGTCGGGTCGATAACATCAGGTTCCGGATTGTCGGGATCCGGCAAGGGCACGGGCGGCATGTACGGATCACGCGGGTCTGGATCTGGCGGTGGAAGTTTGGGATCGAGCATTTTGCAGTCTCTATTCGAGCGCGGAGAGCCTTGGATAAATCGCCGCAGATATGCCATTGGTTCTGTACTTGACATCGCGCGCAACCATCGCAGGCCCGCCGATTAACCAAACCTTTGCCGTTGAAGGCAAGGTTGTCTGTAGCCACATTTGCTGCGCACACGACTTCATTAGGACGTTAACGCGAGCGAGGTTCTCCCCCGACTGCACCCCACGTATCGCCAGGGATGAGAGTGATCAAGAGGACGGTTGGCAGTAGATGTAACAGCATCGTGTCCATTTCCGAGGGCGGCCCCAGCTTGTGAGACCGCCCTGCGAGCATCAGAGGACCGGGCGTCGTCCTTGGACAATGCCGATCACCAAGGCCACGAGGGCCAGCACCAGCAGTATATGGATGAACCCCGAGAGTGTATACGAAGTCACAAGGCCAAGTGCCCACAACACGAAAAGAATCACCGCAAGTGTCCAAAGCATTTAAATCTCTCCTTCCAGTTTTTGATCGAGGTGAGCCCTTGCGCTCACCGCTTCAGCGCGAACGCGGGGGCCAAGTCCGCGACAATTTTTAGGCCTCTCTAATTCCTTCGAATATGCAGGATGCACGCCGGTAGCCGTTCCGTACATTCAGGCGGCAGCGGGACAAAGCCGTGTGCAAACAGAGATTTAGCAGTTAGACATTTCGAGATTGTAGCTTCCGCCAATTTCGAAGAGCTAGCAAAATCTGCCGACCGGTGATGTCCCGAACGTCAGGGTTGCGAATAGCAGCGGTTCGAATGCCTCTTGAATTGTGATGTTCCGCGCTCTACCAGTCGGCTGCAGGAGCGTTGCGCACTTGCATTATAGTTCGGCTGGGGGGATATTATCCGGCAGGCGGATTAGGACTCATCCTGCTGAGTAACGCATCAACGCAGCGCGGCGAAACGGAGAAACGGCGCCACTCTTCGTGGCGCCGTTTGTTTTGGACGGAGGGCACTTTTGCTTAGTATCGCGATATCGGAACTTCTGTATCGACGTCATGCGAGCTGATACTTTTTTCGCCAGCGGAGGCGATGTCGTCCGCTCCAGTTTGTGCAAGTATGTCTTTTGCACGCGAGATCTCTTCCGACCCGTCGCAATGCACGGACAAGAGAACACCGCCATCCTGAACTCTGCCCTGGTAGCGTTTGGCTTCATATTCCGGAATACCCATGCCGACCAGGGCGCCAATGATACCGCCGACGGCTCCGCCAACGCCCAATCCAGCCAAAGAGGCCATGATGGGGCCCGCTGCGATGAATGGGCCCAGTCCGGGTATAGCGAGTGTTCCTATCCCGGCGAGCAGCCCTAGAGTTCCTCCTATCACCCCTCCCGCCGTGACACCCGCGGTCGTTCCTTCAGGAACCTTTGTGTTCTTTTCATGGGCGAATTCCTTTGTGCTCTGCTTGCCGGGCAATAGCACGGAGATATCATTATTCGCGAAACCGGCTGCCAGGATCGCGTCCACGGCCCGCTCGGCCGCGGGGGAGCTCTTGTAGATACCAAAAACCGCTGTATTCTTGCCTGCCATATTATATTCTCCTAAGTAGTTTGAATGAATTGCGACTACGGCTTCACGGACATCTCGTCGAGAACACGATCCGCGCTGCCGGTCACGGAAATTGCCTTCGCCATGATTGATTTGCGCTCGTCTTCGGATCTCACCGGTCCCTTGAGGGTTACTTTCCCGTGCTGGCTGATCACCTTCACGTTATGAGCGTAAGTGGAAAGAGATTTGTCTTCGATAATGGAGCTGCGAATCTTTTTCGTCAGATCGAGATCCGCACGATTCTCTTTCTGCTGATCCGCGGTGGGTTCCGCGACGGCGCCATCGCGCTTGTTTACCGATGTGTTGTCGGGTTTCACTCCTTCTTTGGCCGTTTGCGCGTAACCAATCGTTGCAACCGCGCTCACAATGATGCCTACAAGTGCACGCTGGCATACTCTCATATTTGCCTCCCTCAGCCAATCGATCTGATGACCATTGGCGTCACATGTTCAAACGTTAGAGTCACGGCGGTGACGATTGTTTCGAGGAGTTCTCGGTACTGGGAAGTTCCTGTTCCAACTCGCGCGCAAGAGTTGCAGGCCGGGTTTCCTGTATGAGTTCCGTCACTTCGGGGTCGTCGGCTTCAGGCAATCCGCTATTGGCACAGAGCGCCCGCAATAATTGCAACATTTTTGTGCTTTCATGCTCAGCCAGAAGATTCACCTGCAGATCGAGATGATCCCGCTCATCGGCACGGCGCGCTGCATGGTTCTGGCTGATAAGAATGAACAGCGATAGAAAAATCGCTTCGAGTGAAACAATGCTTGTCAGCGCTTGGTACGGGAAGGGATCGAATGGCCGCAATCCGGGGATGTCTCCCGAATTCCATAGCATCCAAACGACAAACCCCAGGGCATGCAGGGCAATGGTCCACATTTGTCCGGCGTGATTTACAATTGCGTCGCTGAGCCGTGCGGCGAAGGATCTGCGTTTCAACGCCCGCTGTTCCAATTCACAAATTGCGCGGATGTTCCGCTTGGTTAGGGTATCGATGGAATTGGAATTCGAGGAATCTTGATCTGGCAGCACTTAGTCTCTCAATCGCGGGGGATGTGGTCTTCTTTCGTTTGCGGAGAATTCCGTCGTCGTTTGTCGATTCCCGGCATGAACTCAGAAAATGCGTTACCGATGATTCGATTCATGAAGTTAAAACCGACTTGTAGCGAAACATTCCCTGCCGTCGACGGCGAATCCGGCCGCCACGTGTTAGACACCAGGTTTCCACCCGCGAACGCAACATAGCGAGCATAAGCCGGCATGGTTTCTCCAGCTCGATTGTGAGTAATAAATGCCATCTTCACTACGTGACCGAGACGCGACTTAAGCGGCTTGCCCTTAGCGGGGAAATAGCGTGGATCTTCTCCCCACAAGCCTCCAAGGCCGGCTTCAATGGCGTTGTTGGTCGCTCCCGAGGCGAGCCTGGCGCCGTAGCGTTTGCCAAAACCATCCCAATGAGGTCCGTAGTGTTCCGGGCTGTGTCTCCAAGTTTGGATGCCAGCGACAAAAACGCCGGCGGATAGGTTCTTGGCCCCGACCGTTCCATTGGAAACCCACGCCGCCCGATCAGAAAAAGTAAAAGAAGTCCGTGGAAGCAATGCTGGGCCTTGTGCCATGATGTGTAGACACGTGGCCGACAACGTCCCGACAATCTTGAGGGTGAACCTGGCGCCCAGCATTCCGACTATTTGACCGGCCCCGGGGAGAATGTGTTTCCAACGTTTGGCATTCGGACTGTATTGGAATGCACATCCGATACCGAAGGCGAAGAGCTGAGTTGATGAACTTCAACCGAAGCGAGAGGGCGGCATAGCTCGAACGCCGATTCTGACCGGATTGGATTCTATACTTAGGTCTAGCGTACCGAATGAAAGTCGCGACCTATAACGTCAATTCCATCCGGCAACGGCTTCCCATCGTTTTGGACTGGCTGGCGGAGCACAAGCCCGATGCGATGTGCCTGCAGGAGACGAAAGTTCAGGATCACGACTTCCCTGCCGACCCGATCCGCAAGGCTGGCTACTATTCAACATTCCGCGGCATGAAGGGCTACAACGGGGTGGCAACGCTCACTCGCGCGGAACCGGAAACGGTCGTTTATGGCTTACGGGACGGGCCGGACAATGAAGATTTTCGAATCATCCAAACGGTGATAGGCGGGATTCCCGTCATTAACACTTACGTCCCGCAGGGTTATTCGATCTCATCGGAAAAGTATGCCTGGAAGATAGCGTGGTTCACGCAACTCCGCGCTTACTTTGAGGCCACGTTGAATCCTGCAGAACCAGCGATTTGGGCAGGCGACCTCAATGTCGCGCCCGAGCCCGTCGACGTCTACCATCCTGAAAATCGGCTGAATGATGTCGATTTCCACATCGACGCGCGCAACGCATATAAAGAGACCGTTGCATGGGGATTCGTCGACGTCTTTCGCAAGCTTCACCCGGACGCCGTTCAATACACCTACTGGGACTATTTCCGAAACGCCTTTCAACGAAACTTCGGCTGGCGCATTGACCATATCATGGCGACCGCTCCTCTTGCGGAACGCTGTCACATCGCCGAGGTCGATATGTCCGCGCGGCGCGTATCCGGGGCATCGGACCACACCATTGTGTGGGCTGAATTCGCTCTTTAGCGTCTAGCGAAAACAACGTTACCGCCAGCCTTGCGCCGTAGTTTGTTATGGGGTCTGGAGCATTCCGCTGGCATTTCGCTTCGGCACGAATCCCACGGGGATGGTGCTGACCACTTGCATGGACTTGATGTCGACAGCGACGGTGGCATCCTTACCGGCGACGGCCACATATAAGGTCTTGCCGTCCGGTGGAATCGTGAGCCACTCCGGATGAAGGCCTACGTGCACATGCTTGATCAGCTTGAAATCGGGGAGCGAGTAGGCGGCCACGTAGTCGTACCATTTGCTGGTTACCCAAACCATTTTTTGATCGGGGGTGATCGCAAAACCGTGAGCAGGCGAACCCTGAAGACCGTCGGTCACTTTCTCTTCACCTGGGATGTCCGGCATCGTGATTGCCTTCACCTGCTTGTGCGTCGCAAAATCCACGACTACGAATCCATGAAAATCGGTCAGTTGGGCGAGAATCTCTTTTGTCGACCCGTCCGCGTTTGTCGTGAAGGCCATCGGACGAATCCCTGAACTTAATTTCACGGACCACACCACCTTGTCCGTCTCCGTATCGATGACGCTAATGATGTTCGTTCGAATGGAACCAGACACCGCGTATTTTCCATCGGGCGTCACGTAAACATTGTGAACGTTACCTTCCACCGGAATGCTTTTGATATTGGTTAGGGTCGCCGTGTCGATCACATCAACCGCACCGGGCAATTGGGCGATTCCGACATAAACTTTCCGGTCGTCCTTGCTGATGTAAAGATTATTCGGGCGGCCAGTGAGCGGAATTTTCTTAATGATATTCAGCGTCTTAGCATCCACTACATCCAGCGTTTTGAGCGGTTCGTCCGTGATATAAATCCGGCCCCCATCATGGGCGATTGCGACCCCATGAGGGACCTCAATCCCGTTAATTACACCGACAACTTTATTGGTGGCGGGATCGATAATGTGAACGTTGTCGCCAGCCGCATTGGTTTGAATCACGCGGAGTTGGCTGGCTGCGGCCAAGGTAAACGAAGCGATCAATGCAAGGATTGCAATCTTCATGGTCAAAACCTCCTTAGAATAATTACGCTTCCATCACAACAACACCACAAATTACTTCTGCCCGCGCACCCAGTTCGATAAAATCTGCCATTCCGGATCCTGTTGCGAGGTCCAGTGTTTGCCCCCGGCATGAAACGGATCTCCGCCAGCCTGGGGCGCCAGAGGGTGCATCAACAACCGGCTAGCCATGGGATCTCCCGGCGCTACTACACGCTGCCATGCTTCAAAGTTCTTGCGCGATTGTTCTTCATTCCAGGTTGTGGCCCCCGGTGAAAGTTCCTCCAACCGCGGGGTGCCATTTTCATGGCAAACGACGCAGCGCGCGTGTCCAAGGCGTTTCTGTAGAAAGATCGGCTGCACACGATCTCTAAAATATGCAAAGTCCAACGTAACCGAGGGAGCCACTGCGGCACCGGTAGCTTTGCCGGTCCGCACCCACGCCGCGAGGGTTTGCCATTCCGGATTATCATTCGAAGTCCAAAACTTGCCTCCCGTATGGGCGGGATCACCCCCGGCCTCGGGCGAGAGCGGGTGCAACAAGAGCCGACTGGTTGCCGGATCGCCCGGGGTGACCAGACGCGACACCACCTCAAAATTACTCCGCGACTGCGCCTCACTCCAAGCAGTAGCACCGGCGCCTAATGGCTGAAGCCGCAAACGGCTCGCGATTTTAGTGTGGCAAGTGAAGCAAGCGTTCCCACTGCCTTCATTCGGCTGCCTGATTTTCAGGAATATGGGTTCCACACGGGTCCGGTAAAACTCAAAATTGAGAGTCGAAGCCGAGTTGGTCTGAGCGGAGCCAGTCCGGACCCAGGCCGCCAGAGTCTGCCATTCAGGATCGCTTTGCGAGGTCCAGTGCTTACCACCGGCATGGAAGGGATCTCCGCCTGCCTGAGGGGCCAGCGGATGCATGAGCAGACGGCTCGCCATGGGATCTCCCGGCGCAACGACCCGCTGCCATGCTTCGAAATTCTTGCGCGATTGCTCTTCATTCCAGGTTGTGGCCCCAGGTGAAAGCTCCTCCAAGCGCGGAGTACCATTCTCATGGCAAACGAGGCAGCGCGCGTGCCCAGGGCGTTTCTGTAGAAAGACAGGCTGCACGCGATCCCTAAAGAACGCGAAGTCCAGAGTCGATGCCGAGAGCGATGCTGGTGTCTGAGGGGGCGCCTGAGCCAGTAACGCTCCCGCGACCACAATTGGCATGAACGGCTTCAGAATCGCATTCATAAAATCACACAATCATCTGGCGTTAACGCTTGACTTGATTGCCTGCAATCCAAACCGAAGAAATCGTCCTGGTATTGCGGATGTCGTCGAGCGGATTCTTGTCCAGCACCACAAGATCGGCCCACCTTCCCTTTTCAAGGGTGCCAACGTTGGTGACCTTCATGCAGTTGGCGGCATCGCCCGTGGCCGATTTCAAGATCATTCCCGGCGTCATGCCGGATTCGGCCATCATCTGCATTTCCAGGTGCTCGAAGTACCCCTCAAAGCGATCCGCCGAAGCGCCTGAATCGGTGCCCATCGCTATGGGGATCCCGGCGTCCGAAATCTTCTTGAGGTTTTTTTCAGCTGTGGGCAGTGCAGCTTTATACGCTTGTGCACTCTTATTGCTTTGCATTGCTAACTGATATTTTGGATCGTTCAACTCGGCGATCACCTGAGGATCGGCTTCTTTCAAGAAGAATGGATCACTGAAAAATTTGGGTGTGCTTTCGTATACGAACGTCGAAACTTCACGGGTCAATGTCGGTGAATAGCAAACGCCCGCCTTTTTTGCCAATGTGAGAAATTCGTCATCGACTTCTTTGTCGCGCACACTGTGAGCCAGAAAATCCGCGCCTGAACGAAGCAGGTCTTTAGCGTCCTCCCGATAAAAGAAGTGAACAAAGTAACGAAGCCCTCGTCTGTGGGCTTCCTCAATCGCGGCTTTGTAGAGCGCGGGCGCGGCTTTCTGGATGGTGCCCAAGTTGTCATCGACGCGCATTTTGATGTAGTTCGGCTTCATATCAGCAACCTGATTCACCATCGCGCGAATCTCTTCCGGCGTCTTGCCGATGATCACCGGACCACCCACGTAAATGCGCGCCCGGTCCAGGGAGGTAACGTCCTGAGAATCTCGCACTTTGAAGGCAGGCGCCACCTCTCCGCCCAGGCTGAAAACGGTGGTAATTCCGTAGCGGGCGTATACCCCGAGCTGTTGCAGGACGCTCTCTTCGGTCAGTCCGGTCTTTTTTCCGGTAATATCAGCGGTATGCGCGTGGGCGCTGATCAGACCGGGGATGATGGTCTTTCCATCCACATGGATGACCTGCGCGCCCTTGGGAGCTCTAACCTGACTCGATGGCCCAACCGAGGTAACCCTGCCATCCGTCACCACCAAAGTGGCTTTTTCGATGACCGGCTTTCCGGTCCCGTCGTAGATACCGGCCCCGACGAAAGCCTTGACATCCGCCGCGATGCCGGCTTGGCTGCTGAGCCAAATAGAGACGAGCGCGCCCACGATCCACGATGAGTTGACGGTCATAAGTTCCTACCCTCCGAAAAACGAAAAAAGCTACAGAGTTGATGTCAGGATTCTATTGCGCGACATCACCCGCGAGACTCCTAAGCAGCGTCCATTATACATTGCCCGGCCAAGTGCATTCCGCATTTGCGAATCTGAACGGCCCCGGTGGGAACGATTGACACCCATTTCCTTCACGGACTACTGTTGTGGCATGGAACAACAACTGCGGGTGGATGCCCGGGCGTTCGGATCCTCGAACATCGCGGCGGCGAATGCCCGCTTCATGAGTCATGTCTATGGCTGGATGACGGCCGGCCTTTGTCTGACTGGCGCGGTGGCTTGGAACGTTGCGGGAAGTCCAGAGCTGGTGGCGGCAATTTTTGGCAACCGTCCCTTGTTCTGGGGCTTGATCATTGCGCAATTGGGCGCGGTCGCGGCGCTTTCCTGGCTTATCAACCGGATTAGCGGGTTGATGGCGACTGTAATTTATTTTCTATATGCCGGATTAACCGGACTCACGCTTTCGAGTATCTTCCTGGTCTACACAGGGTCTAGCATCGCGCAGGTATTCGGCTTAACAGCTTTCTCTTTCGCCGGTCTTAGCGGTTTCGGGTATATCACCAAACGCGATCTCGGGCCGGTCGGGTCATTCTGCATGATGGGGTTATTTGGACTGGTTGGTTTCGCGCTTTTGTCCATGATATTCCCATCGCTGATGTCAGAGGGTGCGAGCTTCGTGTTTTCTATCGCCGGTATCGTCATATTCGCCGGACTGACAGCCTATGACACGCAAAAGATCAAGGCGATGAACGCTGCCGGAAATCTGGGCACCGACGCCGGAAGAAAGAATGCCATCTTCGGGGCACTGACCTTGTATCTCGACTTCATCAATTTGTTTCTGAGTTTGCTCCGCCTCACCGGAAGACGGCGCTAGACGTCAGCGCGCCGGCGCTCAGGGCAGCAGAACGTGCAGGCGTTCGTCGAACGGGCTGCCCAAAATAGGTTGGATCTTTTCGCGGAAGGCCTTGTTGTGTGACGCGGCAAGGTGCGCTTCAAAATCCTGCCGGCTCTGCCAGATCTCGACTAACGTGAAATGGTTCAAACGAGTCGGCTCCCGCAAGACCTCAAAGCGTACGGCACCTTTATCGCCGCGGCTGTCGGCAGCGAATTGGAGCAATAACTTGGCCGCTTCCGCGGCGGGTCCTTGACCCGCGATGTCTACGTGAGTGACTACGTAAATCCTGACGCCGGCGTCCTGCGCATCCGCGGGAGCGCCCAAACAGGCGAACATGCAAGCGGCCAGCAGGAGATGTCTTGAAACGGATTTCAATATGAGGAGTAACATGTCATTTTATCCTAGGATTACAGATTAGTACTTCAAGACTTCACGTTTTGGTGCTCGCCCGTCGCATCGTGCATTTTATCGCGCAAGCTGGCGCCGCGTTCGCGTAGTGCCCCTCGCGGATTTTGCAGCATGTCCTCGCATGACCGCCGGGGGTCAGTTGACCGCAGACCGTTAGGAATTCACTCGCCCTACCGAGCATTTCCTCCAAAAATTGAATTTCGATGACGCCGATGCAACAGTTCCCCGTATCGGACCAGCGCGTGCACCTATAAAGAACCACTGTCGCGACAACGCAACGCGACAGATTGAAAGGCTTCGCTGGACATGGGCACAAGAATCCTACTCTTAGTTGCGGGTGCGGTAGTGGCAATGGCGCAGAGCGGTCCCTCGCTCGACCCTTCGGCGAGCGCTCCCGACTATGTTGCGATCACGCCACAGGAGCGGATTCAACGTGTGGTTTCCAATACTATTGGCCCGGTGAACGTGATCGCAGGTGTCCTTACCTCGGCTCAGTCGACGCTGTCGAATTCACCGCCGGAGTACGGGCCGCACTGGGAAGGTCTTGGCAAGCGTGTGGGTCTTCGCATGTCCGGAGCCGCCACCAGCGGTCTGATGGAAGCAAGTTTCGGCAGCTTATGGGGCGAAGATCCTCGATATTTTCGCGATTCCACGAAACCCTTCAAGAACCGGCTCAGCCATGTGGTCCGGATGACTTTCGTCGCACACAATAGATCTGGCAACGAAATGCCCGCGTATGCGCGGTACCTTGCAATACCGGGGAGCGCCTTTCTTACCAATGCCTGGAGACCCGATAGCCAGACTCAATTCAGTGATACGATCGGCAGGATTGCACTCAGCCTGGCGACTCACATCATCGGGAATGCCTTCTCTGAGTTTGGACCGGATCTGCGACGGCGCTTTTCCAGGAACAAGAACCATCACGGCACAGGGCAATTCGCTCCGGTTGTGACCGATCATCATTTGGCTCGGTAGGCATAGGCTATCTCCAGTACCCGAGCCCACATGCCGATGATGCCACTCCGCCACCTGCGGGAGTGACGAACTCAATGGTTCCCGGCTTTCCACTACCTAACTAAAGCTGTACAGCCAAATTCCAAGGAAGGCTGCAACGAGCAGAAGACCAGGACCCACTGAGGCCAGCAGTTCGTCGCGACCAGTGCGGAAACATCGTACTGGACCAGGCTGCTAAACTCGATATTTGAACTGTGAAGGTAAACAGGATGCCCACCACCAAGAAGTGCCTGACCAGCGCGGATGCCAAGCGAATTGCGGCGGCAGCCCACAAGGAATGCATTAAGAATAGTTGGAAAATGTTCATTGCCATTATTGACGATGGTGGCAACCTGATGTATCTGGAACGAATGGACGGCGCACAACTAGGCAGTATGCAGGTTTCGATTGAGAAAGGACGCAGCGCGCTGTTATTTAAGCGTCCTACAAAAGCACTCGAGGACGCTGTGGCAGGCGGACGCACCGTGATCATGAAACTCGCCAACGCAGTTCCAGTTGAAGGTGGCTTACCTCTAATAGTGGATGGCGAAATAGTCGGAGCGATTGGTATCAGCGGCGAAACGTCGGTCCAAGATGGCCAGGCTGCACAGGCAGGAGTGGCGGAGCTCGCGCGCATCGTCGCAGGCGAGTGACACTTGGCCGGATCGTCCTGCTAGATCCCTAACTTGTCTCTGGATTAGCGTTGGGGGCCATTCCGCCTGCGTAGTTGGCGCCGTTCTGCGGGGGCGAGGGTTTCCGTATTTCGATCGCGCAAGAAACCGCAAAACAAGCGACCGTGATCCACAGAGTAACGGAACCGAGGATGCCGGCCGCAAGGCCCTCCAATACAACGTGTGATCGGAGCAGATCCAAAACCCAATTCTGCGCACTATGCGATAGGGTGCTCAATGTGGAAACGATTGCAAGGATGCCCAGGACACCAACTGTGCGCTGGCCTTCCCCGAATCGGGCCGCGGCCAAGATGAGACTCGGGAATAGCAAAAGGAGGTAGTGCGGCCAAACGACTGGTGACTCGATCATGCAAAAAAGGATAGCGGCATCGAAGATCATCGCCCTGCGAGCTTCGATTCCACCGTGCAACCTGGTGAGACGCCAAGTTAATACTCCGAAAGCGGCAAATATCACAATCCTCAGGGCGTGCATCACCATCATCCATTCATTCGTCAGCATGGGATCGGATAGTTTGTAAAATGATCGTATTCCGGGACCAGAAGTGGCGAACCAAAGGCAATCCATCACATTCCATAGGGCGCTATTGTTCCACCACACCTGAATTGTCAAACCGACAACGCTTCCCACTTGTCGTATCCATTCCTGATGCATCTTGAACCCGAATAGCATCACGGAAAGAGCGATTTCCCCGCTCATGAATGCCGCCAGGCGGAACAAGAATAGCCAGTCTCTCGCGAACAGAAAGACAAAAAGGATGGGCGCGAGGAAGGGCTTTACCAAGATGGATATGGATAACGCTGCAGCCGCAAGCCATAAATTTCGGCGGACGTACCCCGCATACGCGATTGCGATCAATAAAAAGCAATGAGCGGTTGACTGCCCGCCAGCTTTGAACAGAAACCATAGCGCGCCGCAGGACAGTATGGCCGCCAGATAGAACGGGAGCTGGGCTCTTGGGATTCGAGATTTGCTGGTCTGCTTAAATAGCGGATATAACACCCAAAAGCCCAGCGCGCAGCAGGCCGCGCAGATCAATTTGAAAACAAGCAATGCCGATCTGGGTTGCCACGCCCCCAGCGGAGCGAATAAATAGGCGGTGATGGGAGCGCCTTTATAGCCGACGCGGATGTCCACGCTATAAAGTTCATTGACCTTTCCGTGAAAGAGCCCCACCCCAACCCGGTAGTAGTTGGCGCCGAAATCCCAATCCATTCCGGCAGGCGATAAGATCGCTACGGCCGTGAGGGATAGGAGCACCAGAGCCAGTATGGCCGTCAGCGCGGCGCCCAAGCGGTATAGGCCAATTCCATTCTTATCCACCCGTAACATGATTCGGCCCCCGAGCGAGTGAATAATTACAGGATTGCAATTCCTAGGTCTGCCTTTAGGACCCGGATATCTTCGTTTAACACCGATTCAAGCCTGGACCATAATTGACTGCCTCGAGCGCCGGGCTCGCCAGCTGGAGAGACGGCGAAGCGCCAATGAAATGCCGGTCCATACCAAAAGAACACCCGCCAGGGATGCGATCCCCGCGACGGTCTGCCCAATCACGCCATAATACTCACCGGTGTGCGCGAACCGAGACCATGTTCGCAACCGTCGACCCGCGCTGTTACTCGAAAACGCTTCCCACTTCTTCACGGCGCCACTAACCAGGTCAAGCGTCAGCGTCGAGCGCTTCTGAGGTTGCCCCCCGTTGCCCGTATCGATGACGAAGGCGACGTCGGCCGACGGCCCGTCTGGAAGACGCATTGAAATGCTTCGCCATCCCGGAACTTGCCGTTCAGCGCGGGTCCAAAGAACGTTTAGCGAAGGCCGACGGGAGATATCACTTCGTGATTCAGTTGCCTGCAATCCCTCTTTTTGGGGTTCGGCGGCACGCCGCTTTCCCATGCCCTTACTGTCGCCACGCTTTCCCGCGACGCCTCCGTCACGTGGCCTATTCGGCGCGGGAATCTCCGAGCCAGTCATCGAATATAGAAGATTGTTCGCCCAGGTAAACGACATGGGTACGGCGCTGGCTACCACAATTGCAAGCGGAATTGCCATCCAAAACCCAAATACGTTGTGCCAGTTGTAATCACGCGCCTTGCCGGATAAGCCTCCCTTAAACCACGTGATGGCCCGCAGGTGCTGCCGACTCCATATCTTGGGCAGCCACAAATACATACCCGAGAGAACGATAAATAGGAATGCAAAATTACAGGTGCCGGTGATCACCTTGGCAGTGGCGCGGCCTTCACCCTCCTGGCCCAGCCACCGGTGCCACGCTGTAATCCTTTGGAATACACGGCGGGCTTCCTGATTACTTCGGCCGAGAATGCGGCCGTCATATGGACTTGCATAAAGTGCACCCTCCCGGCCAAGGTTGATTTCCACGGGTTCCGCCGGATTCGAGCGCAATATCAGTGAAGCGTCGCGTGGCAGACTCCCTTGTTGGTCATCAATGCACGCTAGCAGTTGATCCACGCTCAAACGGATGGCGCCAACCGGGGGGACTGTGCTTTGATACTGGCTTCGATCGGCACGCACAAGGATTTGGCGTTCGTAGGTAAGTAACACGCCCGTTACCGACATGACCAGAATGATGGAGCCCGCCACGCAGCCCGCAATCAAGTGCATCCAGAAGAGAGCCTTCCTAAGCGACATACTTAAACACCGCCCTCGTGAGATGTACGCCAGTGGTCGCTGCTCCTGCGACGGAGTCCACTGCCATGAGTTACCCACTTTGCCCGCTGCGTCCGTTTGCTGTGTACATCGGTGACGCCTTGGATTTGAATCGACGTGCAGGCGCCCCGCACGAGTACCCGCCATTGACTTGCACTTTTAACCTTGTGCGCAAGGTTAGGCGATCCGGCGGAAATCTCGGAACGAACCAATGGGACACGTTGATTGTTCAGTCTGTTCCAGGACAACCGCGCGATTCCCCCGACCTTGCAAGCGGCCTCGTAGCGCGCTGTGAACAAGCGTTCAGATGTCACTCCAAATACTAACAAAAGCGATGAATTACGGGTGTGATCAATAGGTGGATCGATATCGCACTTCTTGCGATAGCTCCTCTCCGATTCAATCTCGACTCGCATGGTGGCGCACCTCAACAGATAAACTCGCGACGTCTCGCAAGGTCAACTCTTCTCTCGCAGCCGCAAATACACAATAAACCTAGATGCAATCGAATGTCAACTGCAAAATCCAGGCTGGAATACGATCTCGGGTGCCGGACTACCCTTTGTTCACGGATCTATCAAGGGGATTGCCATGCGAGGATGCGAAGGAGAACAGCGACTGAGATGTCAGAATAGGACGAAAGCGATACTAGACTGGATAGCAGGCTCTCTAATGGACGCGAATCGTTCAGAAGCAAACAATTCGAATTCAGCGTGTCTGCGAGCACACCTTGGTGAGAATACGCTTAGCGCGGGAAGGATTGTAGACGCCGCAGGAACAGAATCGCGCCAGGTAAGAAGCAGCCTGATCGGGGGTGCGGCGGCCCTCCTTCACCCAATCGATCATCTTTTTGGCGAGGGAATGGGCGATCATTCCATGACCGCACATTGTTGAAAGCATCAGAACGTCCGAATCCGGAAGTTTCTCGGTATTCCCCTCAAAACCCAGCGAATAACCGACGCTGTGCCGGGGAATACAAGCATGCTCGCAGCATTGCTCGGCTCCATCCACCGACGTGGAAATGTTCACGCTGAGGCCAAGATCTTCTTCCCGGATGCGCTTCACAAACCGCTCCGCAGCGGCCTGATCGTCGAACACGGCGGCGCAGGTGGTGGGTTTATCCAGGCCCTCAATCACAGCCTGGAAGTTTGGCGTTCGGTCCCGGTTCCAATGCGCCAAGGGGTTCATATGCCGGGAAGGCCGGAGGGCGCCGCCATTTCGGGCGTCTCCAAGGTTCACGGGCTTGTACTCAACGGCAATTTCGAGAAAGCGCCGCAATTTCGGCAGTGCGTCGTCTTTATTGATGCCCTTGCTGGGAATGGCAAAAACGACGAAATCATCAAAGAAACTTGCCGCATCGCCAAAGCGGTGCAATGTATTCGTCATACTTGAACCGTTTCCTTTGCCCGCTGAATCTCCTGCGTGCCCACTCGGCCCAGGCCTATATTTGTCTTGGCACGACTCAGCTTGTAGCCAAGCCGCTCCAGTATCGGCGCGACGACCTCTTCTTCGCCGCTTTCGTCGCAGCGTGTGGCGACTCCCAGGGCTATTACGATGCCAAGCTTTTTCTCCACCTGCCAGACCAGGCGGACGATCTCTTCGGCCCGTTCGACGGGAACCTTGATCTCGACGATTGCCGACATCACTTTTTCACTCAGGATGTCCGGATTCAGCGTTCCGCTGGGCACGTCCGTCATGAGAGACGTGATGGGATTCTTCTTCTCGAAGGAAACATTCGCCTCGGCCAAAGCCCAGCACATTTCCTGGATCTGGTGAAAACGAACACCGACTCCCGGCCTGCCAAACTCGATGGTGAAGCCTACATCGCCAACCTTCACGCGGCCAGTTACATCATTGGTTTTCACTTCCTCCGTGCCGCGCCCCTCAACGCCGGTGGATTCATGCGGCACGCGGGGATCGGAAAACGCACGCCGCACCACGCGCGGCCAAACCAACTCATCGGGCTCAAACGCGGCGGTGGGACAAACATCGGGTTCAGGTTCGAAGCGCAACCGCATAGCCGCGAACACTCGCCGTACGGTACGCACTAAAGTCGGGTTGAGATGCTCCTGACTTAATCCGTTGAAGCAGGCGTAGCACTCAACGCACTCATCGCGCTGAATGGTGGCTCGCTTCTTAACGGGATCGATGTAGATCGCCCCCATAGGGCACACATAGGTACAGTTGCCGCAAGCTACGCACTTGTCAGGATTGATTTTCAATAGATTGTTCCTGCTTCACGAATTCGGCTTCCCGTTCGGCAACGCATTGGCAACAAAGCCGTTGCAGTTCACCGTCGTCCGATAATAGATCATCACATCAATGAAATCAAGGCCGTCAGCATTGCGGTAGTGGGGTTATAGCCGGGGATCGGTCCTGGATGAACTAGCTCGTCGGTGCGGCTTTCATCACGGGCGTCACCCGAAAGCTCGAACGGATACGACCGAAGTTGTCTTACGCGACATCGATGCCAGTTTGCTAAGACCCCACGACCAGCTATGTCTCAGCCAACTTGAGAGCAGCGATTATTGCTCGGACACTCAATGACCACGCAACGCAATCAGGTGCCGAGCATCAAATTGGCACCTTCACTGTGAAGTTCGCCGATAGTTTCACGGCGCCAAAGCTCAGTGCGGCTACAACTTTCCTCTCTATCATACACGCGCGACAACAATTTTCAGGTTCTGGATCATTCCAATAAGCGTCAGCCGAATATCCGTCAGCGTCGCCAGTGTGTGATAGACTGACCAGTCCTGCTTTATGATGTCCCGTCGTTCGGTATTGAGAGCCGCGGCGCTGTCGCTGGGCGCACCAATGATCAGCCACAGGCGATTCTCCTTATTTGCCCAGAGTCATACCGAATATTCCATGCGCACCCTGGACTTGGTGCGTCGCTCCACTGTGATCGACATGTTGGGGCTATTGACCTTGAACTACCGGAAGCTGGCGGTCTGGGAAACCGATCCGGGCCGGTTCCGGCAGGCCGACTTTCTCCGGCTGAAAGATTCTGGAATTACGGTCTTCCACCCTGCCGTCGGGTACATTACAGGGGACATTCACAAGGAGTCTTTGAGGGACATCGTGGGGTGGAATGCGTTTATCGCGGCGCACAGGGAGCAGTTCGAGCGTATAGAAGCAGTCGCTGATTTCAAACGGGCAAAAACCCTGGGAAAGATTGGCATCCTGGTGGGCCAGCAGAACTCAGCGCATTTTCGAACCGTTGCGGATGTCGACCGGTTCTATGATCTAGGCCAACGGGTATCGCAACTTACCTATCGCGGTAATCGAATTGGCGGAGGATCTTCCGACCCGCGGGACAACGGACTCACCAGTTACGGCGTTCAGATCGTGGAACGCATGAATGAAGTGGGCATGGCTGTGGACGTTTCTCATTGCGGAGACCGGACCACGATGGATGC
Organism: uncultured Acidobacteriota bacterium; assembly: GCA_902826605.1. Taxonomy (GTDB): domain Bacteria; phylum Acidobacteriota; class Terriglobia; order Bryobacterales; family Bryobacteraceae; genus Palsa-187. The sequence goes on along the minus strand of CADEFM010000002.1, from coordinate 9,627 downwards.
CATCGAAGCATCGGAAAAGCCCGTTTTGATTACGCACTCCAACTGTCGTGCTCTGGTGCCGGGGAGCGCCCGGTGCAAAACCGATGAAGCCATCACGCACATGGCGGCCAAAGGGGGCGTGATGGGTATTACCATGGTCCGTTCCTTTGTAAGAGCCGCCGGACCAGTCACGATCGACCATGTGTTAGATCACGTTGATTACTTGACCAAATTGGTCGGGGTAGAGCACGTCGGTATCGGGAGCGACGTCGATCTTGACGGACGAGACGTTTTGGTACAGCCTGCAAGAAAGTTCGACCTTGACGGAATGGACTACGCACGAAAGATCTACGATCTGACAGAAGGCCTGGTGAACAGGAACTATTCCAACCAGAGCATCGAACTTATTCTCGGCGGGAATTTCGAACGGGTATTCTCGGATGCGTGGGCTGCTTAGGTTGCATCCGCCGAAGACGCAAGAGGTGATTGTGCGACGAGGATTGTCTATCGAACCGATTCATTCCAGATTGCCCGTGATCCCAATCGAGCTACAATAGAAACTCGCATGAGATTGTGGTTTGCCTTTTCTGTATTGCTATTGGTGTATTTGGGCGTGGCGGACCGACTGGCGGCTCAGACCGCGACCAGGGCCGGTGTGATCGAGGACGCTCGCGAAATGAAGGCGGCTCACCTGCAACCCGACGAGGTGTCCCCCATGGAACGCCGCTTGCGGGCGTTCCGCGATCAGAAGTATTTGGAAAGGTTTACCACCGGCTACAACGGATTCCGCGCCAAGATCGGCAACATGGTGACCGGTGGCGGCTTCGCCGGCGGCCCGGAATACTATCGTGAAGACCTGTTGCGCGGAAATCTGATCGCGCGGGCTTCGGCGCAAGTCTCCACGCGCGGGTACCAGAAGTATGAGGCCCAGGGCACGCTTCCAAAACTGGCGAATGGCAAGATCACGCTGGAGGGCCTGGCCTCTCACCGTAACTACGCCTCCCTGCAATACTACGGCACCGGACCGGACCGGCCCAAAGACCTGCGCACGGTCTACCGCCTCGAGGATACAAGTATTGATGGGATCGCGGCGTTTGAGCCAGTCCGTCACGTCAAGATTGGGGCATCGGCAGGTTATTTGTGGACTAACGTCGGGCCAGGCAACGACAGCCGTTTTGCATCGGCCGAGCAAGTCTTTACGCCGGCGCAGTCGCCTGGAATCGACCGTCAGACCAACTTCCTTCGCAACGGAGTCTTCGCTCAGTACGACTATCGCGACAACCCGGCGGGCATGGCGAAAAGCGGCGGAAATTACGTGTTCCAACATTCCTGGTTCCACGACCAGGGACTGGGGCAGTTTGGATTCCGGCGGACGGATGTCGACCTTCAGCAATTCATTCCATTTTTCAATAAGACTCATGTCATAGCGCTGCGCGCCAAAGCCACTCTTACCGACACCGACGACAATGGGCTGATTCCTTTCTATCTCCAGCCGGTATTGGGAGGCTCGGACGACCTTCGAGGCTACCGATTTTTCCGCTTCTCCGATCGCAACAGCATGGTTATGAATGTGGAATACCGCTGGGAAATATTCAGCGGATTGGACGGCGCTGTGTTCGGCGATGTCGGTAAAGTGTTCCCGCGCCGCAGCATGCTCAACTTTCACGACTTGGAATCGTCGGTGGGTTTCGGTCTGCGTTTCAACGTACAGAACGCCACGTTTCTGCGCATCGATACGGGGTTCAGCCATGAGGGCTTTCAAGTCTGGCTCAAGTTTAACGACGTGTTCCTAGGGAGGCGCTTCGGCACCACCGCCGGCCAGCCAGTCTACTAGCGGGGCGTATTCATGATGAAGCTTTTTCCTTTGCTCTTGATCGCGATCGCCGCTTTTGGGCAGCGATTTTATCCAGACGACCCGCTCGACCGTGAGCCCTCTCCGCGCAACGTCGAAAAGGCGCTCAATCGCAAGCTGAGCGACTACTACGATCTGTTATCGCATCAATTCAAGGAACTGGGCGAGCGGCAACCCAAGAAAGGTCCGCCCATGCGAGCAGTGGGCGTCAACACTTTGGGCGAGCCGATGGATGGAGACTGGTACACCAAACGGCACTACTACCGGCGCATGTCGCTAGATGAATTGAAGCGCGGACCTGGTGCTTCCTCAGCGCCTTCCGGCTCACAGTGGACCGTGGTGGGTGCGAAAGCCGAAGGCGTGACTCCTGGCTTCACGATTATCGACGAAAACAAACGGCGTTATTTCATCAAGTTCGATCCTCTCACCAATCCAGAAATGGCTACCGCGGCGGACTCCATCGCCGCGCGATTCTTTTATGCCTTGGGATATCACGTCCCGCAGAACTATATCGTCTCGTTCACGCCGGAGCAGCTGGTGCTCGGCGAGGACGTGCAACTGGCCGACGCCACCGGCAAGAAGCGTAAGATGACCAATCGGGATATTTACGAGATTCTAGTGAAGGTTCCGAAAACGAAAAACGGGCGCTATCGCGCAACAGCCAGTCTGGCTGTGGAAGGAAAGCCCGTCGGACCACCGCGCTACTACGGCACTCGCAAGGACGATCCCAACGATACAGTGCCTCATGAGCATCGCCGTGAATTGCGCGGTTTCCACGTATTCGCGGCTTGGCTGGCGCACGACGATTCGCGTTCCATCAATAATTTTGACGCACTTGTGCAGGACGGCGGACGCCAGCACATCCGCCATTACCTGCTCGATCTTGGATCTACCTTGGGCAGCGGCAGCCAGCGGGCCAATAGTCCACGATCGGGCGCCTATTTCTTCAATTGGAAAAGCGCCGCGACACAGCTATTCACACTGGGTCTGGCCCCGCCCTACTGGGCGCGAGCCGAATACCGGGACTATCCCGCCATCGGTTTGTTTGAAGGTGATGCATTCGATCCCGAACGTTGGGTGCCGGAGTATCCGAATCCGGCATTTCAGAACCGCCTGCCCGACGATGAGTTCTGGGGTGCCAAACAAGTGATGGCGTTCACCGACGAGGAGATTCGTGCTCTCGTGTCCACTGGCGAGATCAGCGATCCCGAGGCGGCGGCATTCCTGGTGCAGTGCCTCATCAAACGCCGCGACAAGATCGGCAAGGCGTATTTCGCCAAGGTCCTGCCGTTCGACCGGTTCCGTCTGCAAGACGGCACGCTCGGTTGGGACGACTTATCTGGCTCGGTGCGCGACGCGCGCGTAAGCTGGTTCGCATTCAATAACCAGACAGGCGAACGCACGCCCGCGGCGACAATGCCGGCCGGCGGCTACGGTGCAGCGGAAATTTCCGCGGCTTCCCGGCCCCGTCAAACCATCGTGGTGTACACGGAAGGTCAGCGCATCGTTGGCATCGATCGGAACTGGTGATGGCGAACCGCACCGACTACCAGTCGCTTCCAGAACTTCGCTCACACGTTTCTTTTCCCACCTTCAAAATTCCCGAAGAGAAACCTCGCGGTCCACTGGAGCGGTTCCTCTCCATTTTCGCGGACGTCCGGACTGGGGAGGGTCTGGGCGCGGTTCTTCTCATGGTGAACGTCTTTCTGCTCTTGGGGTCGTACTACCTGCTGAAAACCGCGCGTGAACCGCTGATCCTCACGGAGGGCGGGGCGAGTGTGAAGGCCTATTCGTCAGCGGGGCAGGCGGCTTTGCTGCTGATCCTGGTTCCACTTTACGGCTTGGTAGGCTCCAAAGTGAACCGCCTGAAGCTGATCGTCGGGCTCACGCTATTCTTTGCATCCCATCTTCTGATCTTCCAGTTCTTGGGTAACTCGGGAACACAGATTGGAATTGCATTCTACATCTGGGTCGGAATCTTCAACACGTTCGCCATCTCGCAATTCTGGGCGTTCGCCAACGATCTTTACACGGAGCCGCAGGGTAAACGCCTATTCCCGATGATCGGTGTTGGAGCATCCTTAGGCGCCTTAGGAGGAGCGCAGTTGGCCACCGTCCTCTTCGACGATATGAAGGTCTCACCTTATGCGCTGATGAACATCGGAGCGGCGGTGCTGGCAGTATGCGCGGCTCTGGTGTGGGGTGCGAACCGCGTGGAAACTGCGCGCGGCGACCAAGTGATGAACCAGCACGCCAAAGAAACACTGGGGGCGGAAGACGGCTTCAAACTGGTATTTCAAAGCCGTTATTTACGGGTCATCGCCCTATTGATGGTTCTGCTGAATGTAGTCAATACAACCGGTGAGTTTCTGCTCAGTTCCGTCGTTACGCAGGAGGCCACGAGGCGTTTCGCGGGAGATACCGCCGCTATGCAATCCTTCATCGGTGGATTCTACGGAAGTTATTTTCGTTGGGTGAACCTGCTCGGCCTGTTGCTGCAAACGTTCGCCGTTTCGCGCATTTTCGCATTCGTGGGCGTCCGCGGCGCACTGTTCGTGTTGCCTGGCATGGCGCTGGTGAGCTACTCCGTGATGGCGGTAGCGCCCGTGCTCGCAGTGGTCCGCGGCGCGAAAATACTGGAAAATGCAACCGACTATTCTCTGCAGAACACCATCCGCCAGACCTTGTTCCTGCCCACCAGCCGTGAGGAGAAATACAAGGCTAAGGCCGCCATAGACACGTTTTTCGTTCGGTTCGGCGATATGCTGCAAGCTGGAATCGTCAAAGTGGGAAATGAACTGTCGCTCGGTTATGCGGGTTTCGCGTGGTTCAATGTGGCTTTAACGATCGTGTGGCTGGGCCTCGCTTCGGTCCTTAGCCGCGAGCACCGCCGCATGGGTTTCTGACGCACTAGCGTCACGGGCGAATTTCAAAGTGGCATTGACGCGAAGCAGTTCGGCTTCCACGTGCTTGATCTCTGCGCCCGTCGTCACAGGGGTTTCTTCAATCAGCGCCCACAGCCGTTGACGGACATCTTGAGGCAGCGTGTTTTCCAGATATTCGAAAGCCAGCGCGCGAAACGACTTGTCCGATTGATGGATCCCGTGGTATGCCGCTGTCAAAGGCTCGCGCGGCAGGATCACGGCAAGCAGCGAAAATACATGTTCCAGATTGTGATCCGCGCCCCCGGCATCCTCTAGCAGGCGATCCGTTTCGGTGGAATCTCCGCTCTCCAGCACTCGCCGGGAACGCCAGATTTGGCTGCTGACGGAAAGCTCCCGCCGGATGACATCCATGAGCGTCTCCGCCGAAAAGTGAATTCCGGCATGATGGCGCTTCATGTAGTCCAAGGCGCGCCCGCACTGATAACGGATCTCGAAGCGTTTGTCCGCCAGGCCTTGCACCAGACCATCGGCGCTCAACTGCGAGGGCACGCGGGCCAGCAGGCGTGGAATACGGCGGCGAATGCCGAAGTCGAGATCCTGGTCAGCGAGTGAGTCGTTTAGTTGCCCGGTGATGCGAGCGCCGCACCGCTCCAGATAGGCACGCGCCGAAGCGCTCACCGCATCCCAGGCAAGTAAACGAATGGCTTGTGGAACTAGGAGGGGATCCCACGGTTCATCGTCTTCCAGGATGGACCGCGCGCGTTCCGCATCGGCGGACCGAAGCTCGGCCATGCGGACCAAAATCCGATCCCGCAGTTGACGCGTCTGTCCAGCGGCGGGGCGACTAGTTGTGGGTTGAGCGGCGGCCTGCAAGACGGGCAACCCCTCGAACATGGTATTGAGCAGAGAACTATGATCGTCGTAGGCTTCCTGTTCACGGGCGCGCTCCACCAATCCTTGCTCAATCACGCGGCGGTAGGCGGCGTTCAAGCGCATCGCCAGCCAAGTACTGACAGCCGACAGGACCATTGTTAGTCCCAGAATCTCGGGACGCGCTAACGCAGGGCCCAGCCAGACCATCACCTGCACCGCGCCCGCGCCCGCAGCATCTCCCATGCGATCGAAGCCCACGTCGATGACTGTCTTTACCGCCCGCTTGTGCTGTGGAGGGACCGGCGCATAAAGAAACTCATAGCTCGAGCGAAACAGCGATCCCCGCAAGATCGCTTCGATGGCGCGCACCGCGGCGACCAGCGGGAAGACTGGAATCAGCAGCGCTGCCAGGGATCCCGTGCCCACCAGCACCGGGAGACTCCCCACGGAAGCGCCAAGACCGAACCTGGATGCAATGGGCTGCGCGGCGAAAGTCTGGAGCAAAAACGTGAATACCTGCGCGCCCGTGTAATAGAGTGCGAAAAAGCGGATGAGCGCAGGACCCTTGCCCATCTCGATGGTCGCGCCGAGCTTAAACAAATAGTCCAGAAGCGCCGCAGCGCACGTGCCTAGAAACACCAGCGACGCGAGCTGCCATAGCAGGGGAGTTGCGGCAAATGCCGCGCGTGCGCTCGTGGTTTCCTGCGTACGTGCAGCCATGCGTTCCTCCGGCCGAATTTGCCAAGCGATCATGCCGCAGGCGAAATGTAGCAAGGCCAGCAGCATCAGCAGGTATTCGGTGGAGGCCCAGGTAACGATGCGCTCGGCCATAAGACCTCCCGCGATCCCTCCAACAGTCCCAGCGCCGGCGATTCGCCCGAAACTGGCCTTGGCTTCACGAAGATCGAACGCTTCACTCAGCAATAGCCAAAAGCCCGACAACAATATGGCTCCCAGGCCTACATTGTGCAGATAAATGAGTGGAGCGACAACGCCCGGACGGATCGGCAGAGCAATCCATTCCGCCAGATGCAGCAGGGAGCTGATCCCGAACGTGAACGGGATCAGGATGCGCGGCCTCAACCGCTGCAAGACTTTTCCCGACAGGATCGCCAAGCCCACGCTCAGCAGCGCCGCAGCCGCCATCATTTTGGGCAGATCCGATGGGGAATACGCCATCAGAAAAAAGCCGTCGCGGGCGGCTTTGCCCGCAACCTGGTGGGCGATCATGCAGGCCGCGCCCACGGTAGCCCACGCCATGGGACGGTTGTCGCTGGTAGTTGAAGGCGGCACTAAACCGAATATCTCATAGAGCCAACCAACTAGAGCCTACGTGCGCTATACCTTGGCGCTCTCATAGACCGGAAACGAGGGCGAAGTCTTCTCGAGTGGCGGAGGATCTTGCAAAGGAAGATTTGTGTCCCACCAATCCGCCGCCTTGTCACGGCAGAAACGGGGAATCTCATCCAGCGTTTCCAACTTCCGCGCGAGATCCTGCGCTGAATGAGGACGCTTAGTGGGGTCCTTATCGAGACACTGCATGATCAACCGCTCCAGTCTTTCCGGGATGTTGATCTCAGTCCGTTGCGACGGCGGGATCGGGACCTTTTGCACGTGCGCGAGCGCAATCGCCGTGGCGCTGCCCTCGTCGAATACCAGTTCCCCGGTCAGCATGAAATACGCCACGCACCCTAACGCATAGATGTCGGCGCGGCCATCGATCGCCTTCGTTCCCATGGCAATTTCCGGCGCCATGTAAGCCGGCGTGCCCGTCGCCGTTCCATCCATCGTGGTGAGCGACTCGTCGTTTTGAAAGCGCGTCTTCACCAGACCGAAATCGAGTACCTTGGCGAAATCGAGCTGTGTTCCCAGCTTGCTCAAAAATATGTTCCTTGGTTTCACATCGCGATGAACCATGCTTAGCCGATGTGCTTCTTCGAGCGACTCGCAGACTTGAATCAGGATGTTCTTCACCCGTCCCGGGGGCATGGGTCCGTAGCGCGTCACTAGCGTCTGAAGGTCGATGCCCATCAGCAGTTCCATCACGTAGTAGAACAGTCCGTCTTTTGTCACTCCGAAATCGAAAAGCGCGACCGTGTGAGGGCTCCGGAGGCTAGCGGTTGCACGGGCTTCCCGTTCAAATCGTTTGCGAATAACCGATTCGTCGCGCATGCTGCGGCCAACCAGAATCTCAGGACGTATGAGCTTGACGGCTGCATCGCGCGCCAGCAGGCGATGCTTGGCACGCCACACCTCGCCCATGCCGCCTTGGCCGATCAAATATTCCAGTTGATAACTGCCCAGCGCTTCCGCCGTGTGGGAGCGCAGCTGCAGCGTGAAGATCCGCCGGTTGATCAGATTCGTCCAAAATGCGCATAAGACCAGCGGCGCCAGCCACATGAACACTCGGTTCCAACCGATGAAAGCATGCCCTAACAGCGCCATCGACGTCCAGTAGCCGGCGAGCCAGGCCACCACCGAGAACATGCCTGCGGTGAGATTGGCCAGGGGCGTATTCGGAATCAGAATTCCGCACAGAATCAGCCACAGGCCTACTTTCGATACACCGATGACCACAGTACCGGGTCCATCGAGCAGCGACGTTTCACCCACGGTGACACAAAAGGCCACAAACACTTGAAACACCCCGCCCAAATGCACGATCATCTGTTTGGAAACCCAGCCTGCGCGCTGCAGCGAGAAAAACGCCCCCGATACAAGAACCAGCGCCAGCGCGACCAGACGAATTAACGGGTGTGCCTGCAGCGCCCGCGCTTCCGGCTGAAACAAATGCGCCGCCGTAAAGAGCGTGATAGTCGAAATGGCCGCCACAATGGAGATAATGCTCAACCGAGTGACGGCCTTGTCCAGTAGTTCTGGAGGAAGGTTGAATCCGGCCTTTCGGGCGAGTTCCCCGGTGCCAGTCGCGCTCGCAGTGACAAGTTGCATGGGTTTCCTCCAAGATGGCTTCAAAGCCTACGGTTGCGTCCATTCGCGCTGGAAACCAAAATCTCGATCCTTTGATTTTAGCAGCAAGCCGTCCTGAACCTTCATCTCAAAAGAGCCAAGACAATTCCAGGCTGGACCCACCTGCGGCCACGTGCGGCATCAGCTTCTCGGAACGGCTTGGGGCGCGTCCAGCCAGGCCGGACTTGTGATTGTGCTTATAAGTGAATCTGCCGATCAGAAAGCCCAAAGAGCTGCCTACAACGATGTCCGAGATCCAGTGGCGCTGTGCGCCGACACGGGATGCGGCAACCAGCGCCGCAAGCGAATATGCTCCGATGGGAACAGCGATGCTAACATTCCTATACTCGTATGCGAATACCGTGGCCAGAGCGAAGGAGCTGGCGGCGTGGCCGGAAGGAAAAGATGTCCCCCCCTCCCAGAAGCCGCTCCGCCCATCGCGCTCGGGCGGCCTCGCGCGATTCGTGGCTTGCTTGATGCCGAATACCACCATCTGTGCGTGGCCCAGAGCTTCGAGGCCCAGCAGACCCGTTTCCCTTGCCCGTTCGTTCCTCGTGATTTTTCCGGTTAAATAGGCCGCTCCCGAAATTCCGGCAATGCTGTACCACGCGCCGAATTGCGAAACCCGCCCGCTCCAAACCATCTGATCCTTTGTATTGGGCAGAGACTCCCCCGTGGTGTGGTCGGTGGCGATTAGCGCGCCGGACACCAGCGCAAATGGCACGACGTATTTCTTGATGGCGCTGGAGGTGTAGTTACCTTGCCGGAACGGACTGGACCACAGTTGCCATTCATTCGCCACGAATCTCTTGGGAACTGTCGCGATACCGATTGCCGGCGGCGGGTCCGGAGACTGCTGCGCAACCGCATTGGGTATAAGGAGTACGAAGAGAACGAACAGCATCATCCTAGGGTTCAAGCAACACTTGATTTTTGAGAACAGCGCCGCCAATACAATGGATCGCGGAGAACTCGCGCGCCTTGCACCATGCGATAGTGTCCCCGCGCAGGCCCGCAGCTATTTTTTAGCGTCGCCGCCCGGCCCCTCGGCTCCGGAGGAGCCGATAAACA
>CADEFM010000001.1 GCA_902826605.1 uncultured Acidobacteriota bacterium | reverse complement strand
CGTTAGGAGATCTTCATGACCGCCGGTTCAAGACTCCGCGTGCTGATCCTCGTATTGTTGCTGACAATTCCCGATTACGCGCAACAGCGGACCATTGGAGTTCCCGTGTCACCATTGGGCGCTGGACCCTTCGTGTTGGATACGGCGGAGATGAACTCAATGTCATCTTGCCCGGCCGCAACTACGGATGGCCGCTGGTCAGCTTCGGCCGCGATTACCCCGGTCCTCGCGTTTCCGATCACCCCACGCGTGAAAGCATGGAATCGCCGCTGGTTTTCTGGGTGCCGTCCATCGCCGTCGCCGGGATGGCCGTGTATACGGGCGATCGATTTCCCGCATGGAAGGGCAACGTTTTCGTAGGCGCCTTGCGCACCGGCGAGATTCCAGGCACCGGCCACCTGGAACGATTGTGTTCAACGACAACAACGAAGAGATACGGCGTGAATCGATGCTCGGGGAACTTAGGCAGCGTATTCGCGAGGTTCGCCAGGGTCCAGACGGCTTGCTGTACCTGCTGACCGATGAAGACAACGGCGTTATGCTGCTAATTGAACAGACGTCCTAGCGGTTCTCCACAGGCAGACGGGTTCCAATGTCCAGTATGTTAAACTTTGCTCGCAGGCAGCGCTTGCGTTGAGGAGGCATGGATGCGCTCGAAACCTTTCGGGTTGGCCGTCGTAGCTGTAGTGGCGGTATTCTTCTTCGCTGGCCCCGGTTCACTCCATAGTCAGACTTCAACATCGACCGCCCTCACCGGCCAAGTTACCTCCGCCCAGGAAGGCGCCATGGAAGGTGTTCTGATAAACGCGAAAAAGGCCGGCTCCAGCATCACCACTACTGTGGCCACGGACGCCTCGGGCCACTTCAAGTTTCCCGCCAGCCATGTGGAACCCGGCCAATATGCGCTCAGCATTCGTGCGGTCGGATATGAGATGGAAGCACCGGCGCCGGTTGAAATTGTGGCTGGAAAAACGGCCACCGCCGACCTCAAACTGAAGCCCGCGCAAAATCTTTCGGCGCAGCTCAACAACGCCGAATGGATGATGAGCATGCCCGGCACGGATCAGGAAAAACGCTTCCTGCTCGGCTGCGTCACCTGCCACACACTGGAACGCGTGGTGAAAAGCAAACACCCGGCCGGCGAATTCCCGAAGGTGCTTGAGCGCATGGCTAACTATGTGAACCAGAGTTCGCCAATGCGCCCGCAACTTCGCAAAGCCGACCGTCTGTACGAAGAGCGCGGTCCGGCGCGCGATCAGGCCCGCCTGCGCCAGGCTGAGTACCTCGCGCGCGTCAATCTGAGCGCAGGCCCCACATGGAGCTACGATCTGAAAACGCTGCCCCGTCCCAAAGGAAAAGCCACGCAGGTCATCATCACCGAGTACGACCTCCCGCGGCGCACCATTCAACCGCACGATGTGATGCTCGACGACCAGGGCGCCGTGTGGTATTCAAACTTCGGAGAGCAGGCGATCGGCAAAATGGACCCCAAGACCGGCAAGGTGAGCGAATTCCAGGTGCCCTTGAACAAACCCGGATTTCCCACCGGCGAGCTCGGCTTGGATATGGACAAGGCGGGCAATCTCTGGTTCGGCATGATGTTCCAGGGGGGCGTCGCGAAGTTCGACCGCAAGACCGAACAGTTCCAGGTGTTCCAGGTTCCTCAGGAATTCAATCGCGACATGACGCAGATCAACATGCCCGCGGCTCAGTACAGCCATGTGGACGGCAAGATCTGGACTCAGAACAACGGATTTGCCGTGGTTCACCGCATCGATCTAGCCACCGGCAAGGGAGAGACTTTCAAGCCCTTTGGCGATCCGAAGGACGGTGAGAGCCACAATATCTACGACATCATTCCGGATCAGCACAATAATCTCTACTTCACCGATTTCGTTAACGAGCACATCGGCCGCATCGACGCAAAGACGGGTGAGATGAAGATCTTCCCCATGCCCACCAAGGGCGCTTCTCCGCGCCGCGCCAAAATGGATTCCGAGGGGCGTTTGTGGATCGGGGAATACCGCGGCAATAAGGTGGCGATGTTCGACACCAAAACGGAAAAATTCCAGGAATGGGCCGCGCCGACGCCGTGGAGTTCTCCCTACGACGTGGTGCTCGACAAACTTGGCTACGCATGGACCGGCTCCATGTCCACCGATCGCGTGCTGCGCCTGGACCCCAAGTCCGGGGAGTTCACTGAATACCTGCTGCCGCGTTCCGCCAACATCCGCCGTGTTTTCGTGGATAACGCTGCTCCTAAACCTGCTTTTTGGGTGGGCAACAATCAGGGCGCTTCCATCATTAAGTTAGAGCCGCTGAATTAGAGGACCGGCCCATGCACAATTTTCACTCTAGGTGTTGTATCCTAGTGAGGACGGATTCCGTCTATACTGCTGGAGGTTCTGACACATATGTCCCCTATGATGCGCAAAATACTCATGATATTTCCGCTCGCCCTGTTCTTCACCGTCACCTGCCTGGCGCAGACGTCCGGCTTTGAAGGCATTGTGCTCGGACCGGATGGCAAACCCTTTCAGGGCGCTGTGATTAAGATGGAGCGCCAGGACGCGAAGGCCAATTACACCGTGAAAACCGACAAGAAGGGCCATTATTTTCATGGGGGCCTGCCGTACGGCACGTTTAAGGTTTCCGTCACGGTTGACGGCCAAGAGCGTGATTCCATTCCCAAGGTGCGGACCAATGGCGACATCATTCCGATTAATTTCGAATTGAAGGGCGCCGCAGCGCCAACGGCCGCCGCGCCACCTCCGGTGGATGATTCCACGCGTGGCATGTCTAAGGAACAGATCGCCGAGGCCGAAAAGACCAAGAAAGCAGAAGCTGCGGCGATGGCCAAGAACAAGGCCCTCAATGACGCGTTCAATGTTGGAAAAACCGCCGCGGCAGCCAACCAATGGGACGCGGCTGTCGACGCGTTCACGAAAGCCACCGAGCTCGATGCCAACCAGCACGTGGTCTGGGGCAATCTCGCCGATTCGCTGGCAAGCCGTTCGAAGGCGAACGCCAGTACGCGGGAATCCGACATGACCAAGGCCTCGGAAGCCTATCAGAAAGCGATCGCCATAAAGGCTGACGATCCGGCATATCACAACAATTTCGCGCTGGTGCTGGCGCAGCAGAAGAAGTACGACGAAGCGCAGGCGGAGTTAACCAAAGCCGCTCAGCTAGACCCGCCGAACGCAGGCAAGTACTACTACAATCTGGGCGCCGTGTATGTCAACACGGGCAACGTGGATCCGGCTGCCACCGCCTTCAAAAAAGCCATTGATCTGGATCCCAGCTACGCGGACGCTTACTATCAGTACGGCGTCTCACTGATGGGGAAGGCGACGATTGACCCCAGCGGTAAAATGGTCGCGCCTGCGGGCACCGCCGAAGCGTTCCAGAAGTATCTGGAGCTGAGGCCGGATGGACCCAACGCACAGCCTTCCAAGGATATGCTGGCGAGCTTGGGAGCGACCGTTCAGACCAATTTCTCGAATCGTCCGGCGGGCAGTAGCGCACCCAGCAACCAGGGCAAGAAGAAGTAGTCGCTGGCGGGCGTAGTCCCGCCGATTGCGGAAGACTCGTGGGGCGGGTTAGCCGCCCCGCCTGGACAAGCTCAAACCATGTTCCGCGCCCTCTTATACCTGATTCTGTTCTCGCTGGCGGTTAGCGTGATCAAGGTAGTGGCGGGTATCGTGGCAAAGGCATTCTCAGCATCAGTTAGTACCTCCTCTCAGACGGGGCCCTCGCGGCCCCGTTCTGCATCTCAGGCTGTCGGCGAACTACGGAAAGACCCTGTCTGCGGCACATTTGTCTCTACCGCAACGGCAATTCAGAAAGCGGCGCGCGGAGAAGTGCATTATTTCTGTTCCGTCGATTGCCGCGACAAGTTTGCGGTCTAGCCCAAACGCATGCCATTCGACGGGCTCCGTGTCCTCTCCCTTGAAAGCCGCCGCGCCATTGAAATCGAAAAGCTGATTCGCAATCAGGGCGGCGACGTGTTCGTCGCGCCTTCCATGCGTGAAGTGCCCCTTGAACAAAACTCGGAGGCCATCGTCTTCGTCGAACGTCTGCTGGCCGGCGATTTCGACATGGTGATCCTTCTCACGGGAGTCGGCACGCGTTTGCTGAATCAAATTGCAGAAGCCCGCTGGCCCGCTGGGACGCTTGCAGATGCGCTGCGCCGCGTGGCGGTGGTGGTGCGGGGCCCCAAACCCGCCGCAGTCATGCGCGAATGGAACGTGCCGGTGGCCGTCACCGTTCCCGAACCGAACACCTGGCATGAAGTAGTGGCCGCCACCGAAGGGCGTGGGGAAAAGCGCATCGCCATTCAAGAATTTGGCCGTCACAGCCAGGAACTTTACGACGCACTCACGGCACGCGGCGCCTCCGTTACGTGCGTTCCTGTGTATCAATGGGATTTGCCGGAAGATCGAGGGCCCCTTCGTGAGGCTGTTCGCAAACTGGCGGCGGGCGAATTCAACGTGGTGATGTTCACGACCTCAGTGCAGGCCGTTCACTTGATCCGCATCGCCGATGAGCTCGGCCTGCAAGACGCGGTGCGTGCCGCGCTGGCGCGAACCATGATTGCGTCCATCGGCCCCACTACCAGTGAAACGCTCGCCGACCTGCGCATACCCGCCGATTTCGAGCCTTCTCATCCGAAGATGGGATTTCTGGTGAATGAAGCCGCGCGCGAAGCGCGGACCATCCTGGACCGGAAGGCACTACAATCGAGACAGTGAGCGCGAGACAGTGAGCGAAGACCTGAAGGACGAAAAGCCTCTAGCGCGGCCCCCAGTCAAGGATAATTTCGTGTTCAACGCCGCGCGCTATACTTCCATCGCCGGCAGCCTGCCGGCAGGGATATTGGCCGGGTACTTCATCGGCTACGCTTTGGATGCCTGGCTTCACACGACCTATCTCAAGATCGTCTTTCTGATCCTGGGCATTGTTGCGGGATTCTGGGAATTGATCCGTCTGCTCATGCGCGACCTGCGCAAATAATTCATGTACGAACTCTCCATTCCACGTATTACTCGTCTGACATACGGACTGGGTGCGGTTGGCGCACTGGTCACGCTGGGGCTCTTCGGCGTACCCTCCGCCGTGGGATTCCTGGTGGGCGCGGCGCTGTCGCTGGTCAGCGTGCGTTCCTGGAGCCGCCTGGCGGAATCGCTCGGTGGCGACGGGGGCGCGAAGACCCGTCCGGCTGCGGCGGCAATGGTGTTCATGATGCTGCGCTATTTGCTCATCGCAGGTGCGGCGTATGTTAGTATGAAATACTTGGGAAGCGCCCCGGCGGCTGTTTTAGTGGGGTTACTGGTTTCTTTCGCTGCCGTCGTTCTCGATCTCCTGTTCGGGACGGTCCTCTCCAAGTAATTCAATATTTCTTATGGAACATGAGTTAGCCATCACGGCCTTATTTAACGACTATCTGGCCGGCCTTGCGAACGCTATTCTCGGCATGGTGGGCATGACTGCGGAGAACGCCGCGCGCCCGTGGCAGAATTGGCTCGTCATGGAATTGCTGGTGGTCGCGCTCTTGATGGTGACGGTCGCGATTCTCCGTTCACGGCTTTCGGTAGATAAGCCAGGGAAGCTCCAGCACATCTTCGAAATGGTGTGGGGATTTATTAATGACACCGTGGAGCAGGTAGGCGTGCCGCACGGCGAACGACACGCACCCTACATAGCCACGGTTTTCATAGTCATCCTTTCGTTTAACTTAATAGGTATGATCCCGACGTTTGAAGCACCGACCATGGTGCCTTACGTCCCGGCGGGTTTGGCGATTGTGACATTCTTATATTTCAATTTGGTGGGTTTTCGAACGCACGGAGTCGGATACGTGCAGCACTTTACGGGTCCTGTTCGCTTCCCGAATCCCATCGCCAACGTCGCCATTATCGTGTTCATGTTCATCATAGAAATGATCAGTGTTAGCATTCGACCGCTTTCACTAACCGTTCGTCTGTACGGCAATATGTTCGCGGGCGAACAAGTCACCAATGTGTTTCTTGATCTCACCAAACTGGTGATCCCTGTAATTTTCATGGCCCTGCACGTATTCGTGGCATTTATCCAGGCCTACGTGTTCACGCTGCTTACGACGATCTACGTGAGTACAGCCGCATCGCACGAACACTAGAGTTAAGTTCGGTAGTACCCGCGCAAGCGTGAGCCCCCGGCCCCCCAGGGCACGGACGGAACCACCTCCTTGGCGGCATTTCATAGTAGGAGGAAGTAGAGAATGCGTAGCAAACTTGTATTTTTGGCAGTCATGTTCCTGCTGCTCGCCGCGACCCCCGTGTTCGCTCAGGGCACCGAGGGCGGTGTGACGGGTAGCCTGACGGCGTTCGGCGCGGTGGTTGGCATGGGCATCGCGTCCGGCCTCTGCGGCATCGGACAGGGCAAGGCAGTGGCAAGCGCCGCGGAAGCCGTCGCCCGCAATCCGGCCGCCCGCGCCGGTATTCAGACGCTGCTCGTGCTTGGTCTGGCCTTCATTGAATCGCTGGCCATCTTCACACTGCTGATCGTCTTTGTGAAGACATAGCGTGAAGACCTAGTCGAATCGCACTAAGATTTAGGATGGGGGGCGGGTTTCGGCCCGCCCCTTTTCGTTTATGTTCAAACTGCAAGGCATCCTGCCCCCCATCGCCACCCCGTTCGATCACAACGGCGACGTCTACAAAGCCAAGGTTCACCACAACGTCGAGAAATGGAACCGCACCGGACTGTCGGGCTACGTGGTCTGCGGCTCCACTGGCGAGAGCGTCTATCTCACCACCGAAGAAAAGCTGAAGCTGTGGGAGTGGGTGGCCGAGTCGGCGGCCTCCGACAAAATCTTGGTGGCAGGCACCGGCGTCGAGGGCGTGCGGGAGACCGTGGCTCTTACCAACGCCGCAGCCGAGCGAGGCTACAAGGCCGCTATGGTGCGGACGCCGTTCTATTATAAGAACCAAATCCATCGGCCCGAATCGCAATTGCTCTATTTTCGAGCCGTTGCCGATCAGGCCAAAATACCGATCCTCATCTACAACTGGCCGCAGGTCACCGGCGTCGACATTCCCGTCGACACCGTAGTGGCGCTGTCGGAGCATCCCAACATTTTCGGCATCAAGGAAAGTTCCGGCAGCCTGGAGAAGTGCATTCAGATGATCCAGAGCGTGAAGGCGGGATTTCAAGTCTTGACGGGTTCCGCTCCGATCCTCGCGCCCTCGCTCTCCATTGGCTGCGCGGGCGCCGTGCTGGCCTTCGCGAACGCCGCGCCATACACCACCGTCACCATCTGGGAAGCTCATCGCACCCGTGAACCGGAAGCCGCGATGGATTGGCAGCGACGCATTCTCCGCGCCGCACAACTGGTCACAGTGAAGTACGGCGTACCCGGACTGAAGTATGCCATGGATCTAAATGGCTATTATGGCGGCCCACCGCGTCTGCCCCTTGTGCCGATCACGCCGGAAGCAAAGCAAGAGATCGAGCAGGCCTTTGACGGATTGAAGGGCTAGGCGCGCTGCTTTGACTATGGTCTCTGACCATGGTCTACTGTAGCCATGCGAGAGATTCCTATCTCGAAATTCAAAGCCACCTGTCTGGCCGTACTCGAAGAAGTACGCCGGACGCGCACACCTCTTCGAGTCACCCGTTTCGGGCGTCCCATTGCGGAGGTGGTTCCGCCTAGCGTCACCCACCCAGAGATCTGGCTCGGCTGCATGAAGGGAGAGATGCGAGTGGTGGGGGACATCGTGAAGCCGATTGGCGCATTCGATTCCTGGAAACCAGCGCGCCGATGAAGTTGCTATTGGATACCCACATTTGGATCTGGGCGTTGGAATCTCCGGAAAAGCTAGACCGGCAGGTGCGCCGGCACCTGGCGAGCGCAAGAAATGAATTGTACCTTTCGCCTGTATCCATTTGGGAAGCACATCATCTTGTGCGCGGCAAACGCGTGCGCATCAAGGCGAGTTTTCCGGAGTGGCTCGATTCTGTTCTGGCGCGTGTTCCGCTGCAAGAAGCCCCGTTCAACTTCTCTGTCGCCGCCGAGGCAGCCCGCATAGACCTTCCCCAAGGCGATCCGGGCGATGTGTTCCTCGCCGCGACGGCGTCGGTTTTCGACTTGACCCTGGTTACGGCCGACCGGCAGTTGATTCGATGTGCATCGCTGAAGACGATGGCGAATGGATAGGCCTTCACGCCAACCCGTGGAAGCGCTTACCCGGAAGTGACACAATGAAGTTTGCATCATCCACGGCCGAAGTATAGATCGATGAAACAGGTGCTGGCGCTAGCTGCGTTGCTGACGAGCGCTGCGGCATGGGTGTCGCTGGCGGCTCCTGGAGATTCCATCGCCGAACTCAAGTCGGCGGTCGCGGCGGTGCAAAGCAGGCAGAACGCCGCAGCCATAGCGGCGCTGAATCCCTTGGCTGCGAAGTTTCCCCAGCTGCGCGACTATATCGCGTGGTTTCAGGCCTCGGCACAATTCGACGCGCTGCAATATTCCGATGTCTCCAAGACTCTAGAACCTGTTTGGAAGCAGACTCCCACATCACCGTTGTTGGGACGCTCGGCGCTCCTTGCCGCCCAAGCATATGTGCGCGCAAACAATCCGCATCCGGCCGTCGAGCTACTTCGGAAACACTACAATCGCCTTTCCCAGCCGCAAGGCGATGCCGCGCTCGCCACGGCTTTAGCCGCAGATGGCGATGCGGTGGCCGCAGCCGTCTACCAGCAGAGGGTCTACTATTCCTACCCGCTATCGGCGGAAGCGGCGCAAGCGGAATCGGAACTCGCAAGGTTGAAGTCGGAACTGGGCCCGCGCTATCCGCCCGTGCTCGGAACAGTCATCGTGGGAAGAGCGGTGAAGCTCCTCGACGCTTCTCAATACGCTAAAGCGCGTCAGGAATTCACAGCCATGCTAGGCGACATTACGGGGCCCGAACGGGACACCGCATTGGTCAAGCTCGGTGTCGCCGACTACTTGCAAAAGCGGACTCCGCAGGCGCAACGTTATCTTTCCACGCTCACCGTGGATGCTCCGGAAGCCGATGCGGAGCGCTTGCACTACTTGGTCCTGTGCGCGCGCCGCGGCAATGATCGCGATGCGGCGCAGGCAAATCTCGAGGAGCTGACGCGACGGTACCCCGATTCGCCGTGGCTTCTGCGATCTCTGGTCGCAATCGCCGATTCGTTTTTAGTTGAAAATCAGTTTGAGGTTTACGAACCGCTATATCGTTCCTGTTACGAAGTGTTCCCCACGGACCGCGCCGCCAGCGGTTGCCATTGGAAAGTCGCCGCCGGCCACTATCTGCGGCGTGCGCCGGACGCCGCCGCTCTGCTGCGGGAGCATTTGGAACGCTACCCTTCCTCCGAGGATTCACCCGCCGCGCTTTATTTCCTCGGGAGACTGGCGCAGGATGCCTCAGACACTGCCTCGGCGCGGGCCTTGTACGGTTCTCTGCGGCGTGAATTTCCGAATCACTATCACGCTGAACTCGCACAGGACCGCATGACGGAGCTCAATGCATCCAACGGCGTGGACGCCCTGCGTCCGGTAGCTTTCGCCCAGCCCGCAGCCGCAACCATCCTGCGAAACGTGGCGTTTCCAGAGCGCCTTCGCGCGCGCAGTTTTGAACCGAATGCCATGGGCAAGATTCGTTTGGAAAGAGCGCGTCTGCTGGCGTCGGCCGGCCTCGACGAGTGGGCGGACGTGGAACTGCGCTACGCGGCCCAGAATGAAGACCAGCCCCATCTGATGGCTTGGGAGCTGGCTTCCATGGCGCGGCGCAAGGACGCCCCGGACCAAGCCATTCGCTTTCTCAAGCGCTACGCGTCGGACTATCTCTACATCCCTTTGGAATCCGCTCCATCCGATTTTTGGCGGCTGGCCTTTCCACTAACCTATTGGGCGGAGATTGAAAAGCAAGCCAACGCGAACGGGTTTGATCCTTATTTGTTAGCCGCTTTGATTCGCCAGGAATCAGAGTTCGATCCCAAAGCCACCAGTGTTTCCAGCGCGCGCGGCCTCACGCAAATTCTTCCCGGCACTGGCCGCGAGTTAAGCCGCCGGCTCGGCATCCGCCCCTATTCCACAGCGCGCTTGTTTCAACCGGAACTGAATTTGCGGCTGGGAGCCTATTATTTGAAGTCCATTTCCGATCGTTTCAACGGCAGGTGGGAAGCGGTGCTTGCCGCATATAACGCGGGGCCGAGCCGCGCCAATGCGTGGCTGATGTGGGGCGAATTTCGCGATCCTGCGGAATTCATCGAAGCGGTACCGTTCGGCCAGACACGCGGCTATGTGCAAATTGTCCTGCGCAACGCTAGCATGTACCGGCGTATTTACGCGTCCGGCGCCCGGCAATAAGAAAACCCCAGGGCATTTCTGCCCCGGGGTTTTCTCCGTCGCGTTCTTTCTCTTTCTCGTCTTAGCTGCGCCGCCGTCCGGCCGTTTGAATTCGCACCGGTTCCACGGTAGCGCCATTGGCCGCCGCGAGTTCAGGCATGGTGATGGACGTATCCACCAGCCGCGCCATTTCCACCACCGGCAAACCTTCCGCTTCGCGCGCGAAGCTGAGCGTCTTGGCTCCGCCGTCGAAATCCACACGAATCCAGTCGCCTCCGCGAACCTGATCGGTGGCGATCAGGTTAGACATCGGCTGCACCAGCAGTCGTTCGATCGCGCGTTTCAAGTGACGGGCTCCGTACTTCAGGTCCGTTCCTTGATCCAGCAAGTAGCCTTTGCTTTCGTCGGAGAGGGTGAACACGAAGGCACGGTCGGCCGACGTGTTGAAGATCCTCTGTTGCACCAGATTCAGTTCGATGTCCAGAATCTTCTTCAGTTCATTCGTGCCCAGCGGCTGGAATGTCACAACCTTATCCAATCGGTTCATGAACTCAGGAGTGAATTTACGGCGAGCGGCTTCAAGACCGCTGCGCGCCAGCTTCGCGGACAAATTCGCATCTACTTCACCCGACGCGAATTTCGCCTGCGCGGCTCCCACGTTGAAGCCAAGCTTCGGTGACATCAGTGCGCTCATCTCCTGAGCGCCCAGGTTAGACGTCATGAAGATCATCGTTCGAGAGAAATCCACTTTGCGGTTGTCGCCTAGTGTCAGCGTCGCTTTGTCGAGAATACCGAGCAATAGATTCCAAAGAGCATCGGAAGCTTTCTCGATTTCGTCGAACAGGACAAAGCTCAGTTTCATGCTGTCCGTATGAAACTGATTCAGCACTTCCTGCGAGAGCAGGGGATGCGTTTCACGATGCCCCAAGTATCCCGGAGGCGAGCCGATCAGTTTGGCAATCTCATGGCTGTGCTGAAATTCGGCGCAGTCAATTTTAATCACCGCACGCGGATTTTTTAGTAACGCCTCGGCTGTCGCTTCCACAATACGAGTTTTGCCGGACCCGGTCGGTCCAAGGAATAAGAAGTTACCGATTGGACGACCTGGAGCGCTCATCCCCGTGAGATTCATCTGATAGATGTTGACGATGTGCTGGATCGCCTCGTCTTGTCCGACGATCATCCGGTGCAGGCTGTTCTCAAGAGAAATCGCTTCCTTGCCGGTTTTTGCCGGGTCGAGAGGGATGTTCAACCGTACCATAGTATTTGCCGCCTTTCGGGTACTTCTCAGAGGCCGTATCAGCGACCTCTTCCACAAATCTTCAGGCAATCCCAGTGCCATTCCTATAGACGCTCCAAACTGAATTTTGATTCAAAGATCGGACTGAAGCCGTCGCCCAGCCAAATCTTAAAGTTAATGCTTGGGGCGGCTTGGTCGTACCTCCACGTAGCTGACCATACTACGCGCAGGCAGGCAGACCACCAGGCGGACAATCTCTGCCACATCTTCAGGCCAAATCTTCCAATCTTTTCCTTGCTCTCCGGCGCCTCGCCCAAACTCAGTCGCGACGCTTCCTGGCGCGATGGTGCTGACGCGCACATGATCATGGCGTGCGTCCAGCATAAGCGCTTCGCTAAAGCCGTTAACTCCGAACTTCGAAGAATTATATGCCGCGCCGCCAGCGAAGGCGTGTTTGCCAGCAAGACTGCTGATGTTGACGATGTGCCCGCCGCGCGGTTCCTTTCCGTCCGATTTACTGAATCTGAATAGCGCTTCGCGGGAACAGAAAAATGTTCCGGTAAGATTCGTCGCGAGCACTGTGGCCCACTGCTCCGGCGAGGTCTCCAACACGCTAGCGAAACGGCCGATTCCCGCGTTGTTGACCAGCACGTCCAGACCGCCGAATTCACGGTCGACAAACGCGAAGAGATCCTGGACCTGCTCACAGTAGGTTACATCGGCAACTTTGCCCTTGACTTTACTAAGGCTTTCTGCCGGAAATGTATGCACGGCTTCCCTGACGGACGCCTCGCTTGTTCCGCAGAAGACTACCGAGGCCCCTTCCATTGCGAACATCCTGGCAATCGCCAAGCCTATTCCTCGCGTTCCTCCGGTAACTAGGCACACTTTCCCTTGCAGGCTTATTGAAGATTCCATCCCTTGAGGATACGGTCAAACGCCACCGTTCGGATTCAACTGTTACCCATGGTACTTTAGCACTCGAAGGTCTAACCCAGGGGTTGCCCGAAGTACAGGGCCACGAAAGCGACCAACTTCGGCCACCAGCGTAAGATAGAAGGTGGCATGATCGAATCCAGCATATTTTGGTTGCGCATGGCAGCGCTGCTTTACGCCGCCGGCCTTCTGCATTCGATGCTCGCCATTGTGAGACGAACCTCCGATTTTTATGGCTTTGCCCTGGCCGCGTTTCGTGTGGGGGTTGTATTACACGGTGTTGCGTTAGTGGAACTTGCGAGAGCGTATGGACGTCTGCCTGTAGAGAGCTTCTACGGAACACTTAGCCTCTGCGCGTTTCTGTTCGCTCTTGTATTCCTTTTTGTCGACTGGCGCTACGATTTTGCCAGTACTTCCGTTGCACTTTTCCCGTTGGTGTTTTTGATGACGCTGGTGGCTCAAATGGAGCAACCTGTCTCGGCATGGTCAGACGTGCGCGTTCGGGATGCCTGGCTGATCGTGCACATTATTCTGGTTCTTGCCGGATATGCTGCACTGTTACTCACCGCCGTTTCCGCCGTCTTCTATCTGATTCAGGAGCGGCGTTTGAAATCCAAGAAGACGCCCGCCGTCCTTGACAAACTCCCACCGTTGGGCACCCTCGACAACCTAATCAACAGCTCCATGGGTTTCGGTTTCGTGTTCATCACCCTGGGGGTGGTCTTCGGAGTGCTTTGGGCGTTTATTGAACTGGGCACCAAGTGGGTGGGCAACGCCAGCATTACGCTGTCATTCGTGACTTGGGGCTTGTGCCTTTTCATGATCTTCATGCGCGCCTCCGCCGGCTGGCGAGGGCGCAAAGCCGCTCTGCTGTCCATTGTTGTTTTGAGCTGCAGCGCACTTACCTGGGTGGCTCACGCCGGATTGAGGCCGACGCTCATTCCATGAAGCTGTTCGTCACAGGCCTCAGTCACCACACCGCGCCTGTGGAGGTGCGCGAACGCCTGGCCTTCGATGACGCCGCGCTGCCGCAAGCCCTGGATCGCTTGCGGGATAGACCCGGCATGATCGAGGGCATGATTCTTTCCACCTGCAACCGTGTGGAGGTGGCGGTGACTGTGGAAGAAGCGAGCGACGCCGGGCCTATAGTGGAAAACTTCCTGGCCGAAACGCGCAGCGTGGAAACCGCGTGGATGTCGCCGTATCTCTATCACTACGACGGCCGCGAGGCCATTCGCCACCTATTTCGCGTGGCTTCCAGTCTGGATTCACTAGTTGTCGGTGAGCCTCAAATCCTGGGCCAGCTAAAGACCGCATACGCCGTGGCCAAGGAACACGGTTCGATGAGCGGATACCTGGATCTGGTAATGACGCGCGCGTTCAACGTCGCCAAGCGCGTCCGCACCGAAACTGAAATCGGCGCGAGCGCCGTCTCCGTAAGCTATGCGGCAGTGGAACTGGCCCGCGACATCTTCGGTTCTTTGCAGGATAAGAAGGTGTTGCTGGTGGGGGCAGGGAAAATGGCGGAATCAGCCGCGCGGCATCTACGGCGTTCTGGCGTGGCCGATATTGTCGTCACAAACCGCACGCGCTCCCGCGCGGATGCACTGGCCGAAGACTTCCAGGGCAGTGTGGCCGACTACGAGGGTTTTCATGACGTGCTCCCCGAAGTCGATATTGTGATCGCCTCCAGCGCAGCGCCACATTTCATATTGACGCGCGACACGATGAAGACGGTCATGACACGCCGCCGCAATCGCCCGATGTTTCTGATCGACATCGCCGTGCCGCGCAATATCGAGGCGTCGGTCAATGAGATCGACGGCGTGTTTCTCTACGACATCGACGATCTGGATCGCGTAGTGAAATCTAATCTCTCCTCGCGCAGAAACGTCGCCGAGCAAGCCGAGGAAATCATCGACGAAGAAGTGCAGCGGATGATGACGCGTCTGAAGACGCGCGAGATCGCGCCCACGATTGTCCACCTGCAGGAGCAACTGGAACAAGTACGAGCCGGTGAAATCGAGCGACTGCGCGCCAAGCTCGGCCCCCTCACGCCGCAACAAGAGGAAGCCATCGAAGCCATCACCCGAGGAATCGTGAATAAGATCGCGCACACTCCCATCACGGAACTCCGCCGCAAGGCCAACGACCCAGAAGCCTTGACGCTGCTAGTGACCATTCGCAAACTGTTCCGGCTAGGGGAAGGATAGGGCGGCGATGATAGTCGTCGGCTCCCGAGGCTCCCAACTGGCGCTGTGGCAAGCCCGTCACATCTCCAAGTGCCTGCAAGAACTGGGCGCTGACACTCTCCTGGAAATCATCAAGACCACCGGCGACAAGATCACGGATGTGCCACTCGCGCAAGTAGGCGGCAAAGGTCTCTTCACAAAAGAGATCGAAGAAGCGCTGCTGGCGGGCACAATCGACCTGGCCGTGCACAGCCTGAAAGACATGCCCACGGCCTTGCCAGCCGGCCTGACGCTGGCGGCATTTCCCGAAAGAGAAGACCCGCGCGACGCCCTCATCGGTAAGCCGCTTCGCGAGCTTCGCCCCGGCGATCGCGTGGGCACCAGTTCCTTGCGGCGCGCCGCGCAACTCCACGCACTGAACCGCGGCTTGGTCATTGAGACCCTGCGCGGCAATGTGGATACGCGCCTGCGCAAGCTCGACGAAGGCCAGTATGAAAGCATCGTGCTCGCCGCCGCGGGACTGCGACGCCTCGGCTGGGAGAATCGCATTCAAGAGCTTCTCGAAATCGAAGTGATGTGTCCGGCAGTGGGCCAGGGCGCGCTGGCCATTGAAACCCGCGACGACGGCGGCCCCGCGTTCGAACTGGCGCGCAAGTTGGATCACATTACAACACGCAGGGCGGTTACAGCGGAACGCTCCCTGCTTGCCACACTCGAAGGAGGCTGCCAGGTTCCCATCGGCGCCCACGCGAAAGTGCACGGTTCGGCAATCGATCTGCGCGCCATCGTCGCCTCGCCTGATGGCCAGCGCGTGGTGGAAGGGTCTCTATCCGGCAACGAGCCCATCGATCTGGGCCGCCGACTTGGGGAACACTTGTTACTGGCGGGCGCGCGGGAGATTCTGGCCGCATGAAAGTGTACCTGGTTGGCGCGGGTCCGGGCGATCCGGACCTCATCACCATCAAGGGCCGCAAAGCGCTGGAACGGGCCGACTCCGTGCTGTTCGATCACCTCGCGCCCGAGCGGCTTCTCGATTACGCACCTCCACAAGCCGAGCTTATCTACGTCGGGAAAAAGCGCTCCGCTCACGAATTTTCGCAGGAAGAGATTTCGCAAATGTTGATTGATCGCGCCCGCCAAGGTAAGACCGTGGTGCGCCTCAAGGGCGGCGATCCGTTTATCTTCGGGCGGGGCGGGGAAGAGGTGGAGGCGCTGGCTCTTGCCGGTATCCCTTTCGAAATCGTTCCTGGCGTCACGGTTCCCTTGGGCGTGGCAGCCTACACGGGCGTGCCGCTCACCCACCGCGAGCACACGTCGGCCGTCACGTTCGTCACGGGTCATAGCGTAGAGGCAATCGATTGGAGCAAGATTGGCGCGGCGGAAACGATTGTGCTCTTCATGGGTCTGGTTCACTTCCCTGAAATCGCGCAAGAGCTGATACGGCATGGCCGTTCCCCTCAAACCCCAGCGATGGCCGTACGCTGGGCCACTCGCCCCGACCAACAGACCATTGCCGGGACGCTGGCGGACCTGCCAGGCAAGCTGGAAGCCGCCCACATGAAACCGCCGGCGACCATCGTCATCGGTGAAGTAGTAGCGTTACGCGATCGCTTCAACTGGTTTGAACGCCTTCCGCTCTTCGGCAAAAAGATCATCATCACGCGCGACCGCCGCCAATCGTCGATGTTAGCCGAGCCGCTCGAAGCCCTCGGCGCAGAAACGTTATTCGTGCCCGTAATCGAAATAGCGGATGCGTCCGAGACCAGCTCACTCGAACAGGCAATCGCGCGCCTCGATACCTATGACTGGCTGATCTTCACCAGCGTGAATGGGGTCCGACATTTTGTGGAGGCGCTCGACCGGTCCCGGCGAGACCTTCGAGCCCTAAAGGCCAAACTTTGCGCCATCGGTCCCGCCACCCGTGCAGCCATCGAGCAACTCCACCTGCGCGTGGACGTAATGCCCGCCGAATATGTAGCGGAGAGTCTTCTAGATGCCCTGGCAAACGAAGACCTGACCGGAAAGCGAGTTCTCCTCCCGCGCGCCGCCGTAGCCCGTGATCTGGTGCCCGTAGCGTTGACAGCACGCGGTGCACAAGTGGACGTAGTGGAGGCCTACCGCACAATCATTCCAGCCGGCGCCGCCCAACATGTCCGTGATGCACTGGCGCGTAAGCCGGACTGGATTACATTCACCAGTTCCTCAACGGCAAAGAACTTCGTCGACATCGCGGGCAGGGAAGCTCTGCAAGGTATCAAGGTTGCATCCATCGGCCCTATCACCTCCGCCACAGCACGTGGGGTGGGTCTCGGTGTTGATGTCGAGGCAAACCCGCATACCATCGAAGGATTGGTGGATGCAATTGCAAGAAACTTAGGGCGTACTTGAATCAGGATTACATCGGACCAGAATACGTTTCAGTTCATGTATCGATTCGTTGTTTGCAGCAAGAACATGATAATGCCCCGGCGGATCGCGTCGTAGTATACGTTTCAGGTTTGAGTTGAATTGGAATGGAACAAGCGCGATCAATCCCGCGATGGTGTTGTCGAGATCGCAGAGCATTGTGCCGGGGATGAGTACCCCACGATCTTTGTCAGGATAGCGTGTTACCGATTGCATCCTGCGGTCGTAGTAGAAATAATCTGGTACTTCAAGATTCTGGGACGTAGCGACCTTCTGGTGAAGTAAATCCACCATCTTTTTCAAGTTGTGAGATGCGGTCCTCGGTTCGAAGGCCGGATCATAATAGAAGAGGGTCGCCTTCAGAAGATTCTCAAGGGCTTGTTGCCCGCAAAACGCGGACGGCGCGAAGATCTCAGCCTCCCAGAGCTTTCGGGATGCCAGATAGAAATCAATCGCGCGATTTTGCCACATGATGTAGTTTCGTTGATGTTCTAATATGGCCATGAATCCACTACCTTCCCAAATACTCGGGTTTAGGCCGTAAACACGCGCAGCCCGCTGAAGTAGGTCTCCACCACGTCCAATCGCCCATCCACCAATTTGAATCGCACCAGATCCGCCCGCTCCCCTGGCCGGATGCCGCGCAACCGCCCCGGAATCCGCCCCACGCGCGCGGCATTGCTGGTGGCCAATGTGATGGCTTGCATGAGGCTCAGGTTCGCGATTCGCATCACATTTGAAATCGCGCGATCCATGCGGAGCGCCGAACCAGCCAGCCGTTCGCCCCCTCGCAGCGTGACGCGTCCGTCATCGTGCAACTCGACCTCAACGCCACCCAACATGTACTGCCCTGGCGAGCACATCACGGGCGGCGCGGCGTCGGTTACCAGAACGCTCCGCTCAATGCCCTTCGCGCGCAGCGCAATTTTCAGAAACGCATGCGAGAGATGATGCCCATCGACGATGAATCCCGCCGCCAGCCGGTCCTCCGCCAGTTGCGCGTACAAATAGTTATCGCGACGGGGCAGGGAAATCGCGCCTCCATTCCCCAGGTGCGTCGACATACGCGCCCCCGCCGAAACCGCGTCGTGGATCTGTTGTGGGGTCGCCGCTGTGTGCCCGATACTTGCCACCACGCCCTGCCGCGACAGTTGTTCGATGTATGCCGGAGTCTCCGGCCATTCCGGCGCGATGGTCACCAGCCGGATGCTGCCCGCAGCGGCTTCCTGCATACGATGGAACTCTTCCATGTCCGGCGGCCGAACCCACTCTTTAGGATGCGCGCCGCGCGGGCCATCGCCGGGCGCGATGTGCGGGCCTTCAACGTGGAATGCCTCCATCGCAAGCCCGAATTCCAGCGACTCCCTCGCCGCGGCCAGATTCCGCAGCGCGCCCAGCATCGTTTGAGGCTCACCGGTGATCACTGTTGGAAAGAATCGCGTAACGCCAGTGGAAAAGATCGCCGTAATCGCGCGCGCGATTTCTTCGCCCGACGCGGATGGTGAATTGAAATCCACACCGGCGAATCCATTCACTTGAAGATCGATGAATCCGGGTGCGAGCCAAGTCTCTCCGTCCTGAGGCGCACTTAAGTCTGGATCGACGAACTGAAAAACGCCATCGCTTGTTTCCACGATGATCCGCTCGCCCGAAATCGCTTCCCGCCCGTTACATTTCATGCCGAAAGTGGTTTATACACAGCATACCCACAACCGCGCCCCGTAAGCGCACGATTCTACACACGAAACATCTGTTGAAAACTTCAATTTCGTTGTGGCATGCCACACTGCATCCTGGTACAAACGGTAAAGATTTTCGCGCGGAACCGGTAAGTGTGTCAGTCTCGGGGGAGGTGGCCGCTGGCCGGCCCGCGCGGAATTCCTCTCGGCCCGCATGGCAACCTGCGCCTTTGCGCGTTCCATGGCGAGTACAGGGGTGAGCATGGACCTCCGCTATGCTCGCCTGTCAGCGTATCCAAGGACAGTCCGACCGTCCGAATGTTACGCGCCTCATCGCGCACCGACCGGTTGCGCGACCGGTGTCAGCCAACCTAGCTGATCCGGTCTTTTTCCTTCCACGATCCCGAAGAATTCTTTCTGCAACTTTTCCGTGATGGGACCGCGCCGGCCTTCGCCGATTTGAATTCGGTCGATGCTGCGAATGGGCGTCACTTCCGCCGCGGTGCCCGTGAAAAACACTTCGTCCGCGATGTACAGCATCTCTCGCGGTACCAGCGTTTCAATCACCGGAATGTTCATAGCGCGCGCCAGTTGGATCACCGAATCGCGCGTGATACCGGGCAGCACGCTCGCGCCCAGAGGAGGCGTGTGTATTTTTCCGTCGCGAACCACGAAGATATTCTCGCCCGCGCCTTCACTCACATACCCGGCGGCGTCCAGCGCAATGCCTTCGGCGTACCCATTGATGGACGCTTCCATATGAATCAACTGCGAATTCATGTAATTCGCCCCGGCCTTCGCCATGGCCGGCATCGTGTTGGGCGCTAGACGGGTCCAGCTGGAGACACACACGTCCACGCCCTGCTCCATCGCTTCGTCGCCCAGATACTTGCCCCATTCCCAGCATGCGATGTACGTTTCAATGGGACAATCCTTCGCCATCACTCCCATGCCGCCGTAGCCCCGGATCACCAGCGGCCGGATATAGCAGGAATCCAACTTGTTCACGCGCACGATTTCGATCATGGCCGCCGCTAGTTCATCGATAGAAAAGGGAATTTCCATGCGATAAATCTTGCCCGAATCGAGCAGACGCCGCGCGTGCTCCTTCACCCTAAAAACCATGGGACCGTTGGCCGTTGCGTAGCAACGCACACCTTCAAACACGGAGCTGCCGTAGCTGGTTACGTGCGCAAGTACGTGAATGGTTGCATCATCCCAATTCACCATGCGCCCGTTGTGCCAGATTTTCTCGGTAGCCTTGATCATGTTTTGAGTATATCGCGCCCTTTGTAGGGCGGAATCAGTCGCCGGCCAGGAATCCAGCGTAAACGGCCTATGTCAATGAATGCTTGCACACCCCGATTGACATCGGGGTCATCGGCACGTACGATGAACGGCGGTGGAAATCTGGGGGGATTACTTATGCGGAATTGTTGTGGGGCTTCATTGATTGCTCAAGTCGCGGCAGTCGGTCTCCTAGGTTTGTCTGTTCCCCTCACCGGTCAAACCACCTATCGCGCCCCACGTACCGCGGATGGCAAGCCCAACATTAACGGGATTTGGCAAGCCCTCAATACGGCAAATTGGGACCTGCAAGGCCACGCTGCGGCGACGGCGAATGTGCCTATGCTGGGCGCGGTGTTCGCCATTCCACCCGGATTGGGCGTCGTGGAGGGAGAGGAAATTCCATATCTCCCAGCCGCTGCCGCGAAAAAGAAAGAGAATCAAGCCAATTGGTTAAAGCTGGACCCCGAGGTCAAGTGCTATCTGCCAGGAGTGCCTCGCGCCACATATCTTCCGTATCCATTTCAAATTGTTCAGTCGCAGAAAAACATCATGATGGCCTATGAATATACAGGCGCGGTTCGCATCATCAATATGGAGACCCCGACGAAAGCTCCCGCCGATAGCTGGATGGGTTGGTCCAACGGACGCTGGGAGGGTGAAACGCTGGTAGTGGATGTAACCAGCCAGAATGAGGACACGTGGTTCGACCGCGCTGGCAATCATCATAGCGATGCATTACACGTCGTGGAACGCTACACACCGCGCAGTGCTGACACTCTGAACTATGAGGCCACCATCGAAGACCCAAAGGTGTTTTCGCGGCCTTGGAAAATCAGCATGCCGCTGTACCGCCGCGTCGAGAAGAACGCCAAGCTCCTGGAATATAAATGCGTGGAATTCTCGGAAGAACTGTTGTATGGTCCTCTGCGAAAGAGGTCCAGCAACTGAAGAACGGACCCGCTAAGGATGAGGTTCCCATGAATCCTCGCTTGCTTCTCTGGATTGTGTTCATATCCATGACCACGGCTGAGTTGGGTGCACAAGGAAAAGCGTGGACTTCCCCGCGCACTGCGGACGGCAAACCAGATCTGCAAGGGGTGTGGGGAAACGCCACGCTCACTCCGCTCCAAAGACCTAAACAATTGGGAACGAGAGAATTCTATACCGATCAGGAGTTCGCTGAAATGGCAAGCCGTGTGCGCCGCGGGGAAGTGGGGGAGGAAGCGGACATCGGCGCCGCCGCGGAGCAAGCCCTGCGGTACGACCTTAGCCTGTATGGGTTCGATTTGACTAAAGCGACGTTTGCATCGAACAAGAGAACTTCACTCATTATCGGACCAGAGGGCGTCGTACCACCGATGCTACCCGAGGCAAGAAAACGAAACACTGAGCGTACCGCGAAGAATAAGGGTCATGAGTTTGACAGCTACGAAAATCGACCGATCGGGGAACGCTGTATCCTGATGCCGCAGGAAATGATTCCCATGATTCCCGGCGCGGACAACAACAACCTGCTCCAAATTGTGCAAGGTCCGGGATACGTGAGTTTACTGCATGAAATTGATCATTCCACACGCGTCATTCCCACAGACGGGCGTCCGCATATTCCACAAAACATACGCCAATACCAGGGGGACTCCGTGGGCCATTGGGAGGACGACACTCTGGTTGTCGATACGACGAATTTTACGGCCATCACTGCTTTCAGGGGTTCCGGTGAAAACCTGCATCTTGTGGAGCGTTTCACCCGCACTGCCGATGATGTGCTCACATATCGTTTCACAGTGGAAGATTCCGCCACGTGGGACAGGCCGTGGACCGCGGAAGTTCCCATGCGCAAGATGACAGGATTGGTCTATGAATGGGCCTGTCACGAAGGGAATACGATGATTACGACTATTCTTCGCGGTGCCCGTGTCGCCGAACGGGAAGCAGCGAGCAAGGCAGGGAAGTGATTCAGTCACCCATGGAGATTCTGGAGGAAAAATGAACGCACTATCTTTTGTGTCCGCAGCCGCTGTCGCGGCGGGTTGCGTCGTCTTGATAGCGGGGCAAACCGTCCTTGGGCAAGCGGTGGCGCCTGCCACCAAAGCTGCCGCGACCGCAAAGAGTTGGACTCCGCCGCGCACGCCCACTGGCCAGCCCGATCTGCAGGGCATATGGACTAACAACACCGTCACCCCTTTGGTACGTCCTGCAGGCCTTGCTGGCAAAGAATTCTACACGGAAGCGGAACTCGCTGAGAACCAAAAAAAGGAACGCAGCCGGTTAGATCTGAACCTTGAGGAAGGTCTTCCGACTAAGCCTGGAACCCCGGAAGATGTGCACTACGATTTCAGCCAATTCGGATTGGACCGTGGCCAGGCCAAACTCGCCTGGAACCGCCGCACATCCATGATCGTCGGACCGGAGGGGACCATTCCGCCCCTCACGCCTGAAGCCCGCAAGCGAATAGCCGACCGAGCCGCCAAGGCTAAAGGACACGAATTCGATGGCCCCGAAAATCGTCCTTTGGGTGCGCGTTGCTTGGTTCGTCCACAAACTGGACCTCCGATGCTTCCCTCTGCCTACAACAGTAATCTGCAGATCGTGCAAAATCCGGGATACGTAGCCATCGAAACCGAAATGATTCACGAAGCCCGTGTCATTCCTACCGACGGACGTCCGCATATCGCTAACAATATCCGCCTTTGGCTAGGCGATTCGGTGGGCCATTGGGAAGGGAATACTCTTGTGGTGGATACAACGAATTTTACAGATCTGAATCCTTTCGAGGGCGCCCAGAATCTGCACGTGGTCGAACGCTTCACGCGCGTGGATGCGGAGACGATTCTATATCAGTTCACCGTGGAGGATCCGGGAATGTGGACCAGGCCGTGGTCGGGTGAACTGCCGATCACCAAAATTCAAGGACCGGTGTTCGAGTATGCGTGCCACGAAGCGAATTATGGATTGATGAATACCCTCCGGGGCGCTCGCGTGGCGGAAGAGGCAGCCGCGAAAAAGACGGCCAAGTAGGCGACAGAGTAGTCCGATCAAATCTGGAAAGGGGTAACGAATGAGAACCAAACTATTCGCATTGCCGACTGCGGTGGCATTGATTCTGGCGGCGGCGCCTGCATGGGCGCATCACGCATTTGCCGCGGAATTCGATCAGGACAAACCGCTCAAATTGAAGGGAACGGTGGTCAAATGGGAAGCGACGAATCCGCATTCATGGATTCACATCGCCGTGAAAGGCGACGACGGCAAGCCCGTCACGTGGATGATTGAAGGCGGCAGCCCGAACAACTTATACCGCCTGGGCTTCACCAAGGAATCCCTGCCGCCTGGTGCCGAAGTGGTGGTCGAAGGATATCAAGCGAAAGACGGCTCCACGCGCGCCGTAGGCAAAAACGTGACTTTCGCCGACGGCAGGAGACTCTTCCTGGGCTTGACGGAGACCGACTCGGATAAGAAGAAATAAACCTGCGGCCGGTTTACGGGCGCCGGTTTGCCGAACTCCGTCTCATCGATGTCTTTGTCTTTATGACGAACCTTCGATGGGTGCCCGCCATCGAAACAGAAAAAAGTGCTGGCCGCACAAGGAACATCGATAGGGCCACAGGAGCCAGTGCAGAGCGCCCTCAATTGCGTTGCGAACGCCAACGCCCCGAAAGTCCACGGACCGGCAATTCGGACAATGGGCGGCTGCCACGTTTAGGCCCGCGCCATTTCGTCAATCACCGGAATCCCGCTTGGCGGCTTTGCCCATGGAAGTGGCGGGGCGATCACGGAAGGACGCCGGCGACTGCCCTGCGGTGATCGTCTCTCCGCGTCCGCCAGACGGCCGGCTCGCTTCACGCGCGGCCTGAATCTGCTCTGGCGTCCGCAGATCCGGCTCAGAGAGTTTGACATGCTCTCTGGCTCGCGCAACCTGGCGTTTATGCCTCTTCGCTAATCTTTTGTCCATGGCTAATCGCGTCCAACCACTTGCTTCATTCAGTATAGCGTGGCTCCCTCACATGAACTGCGCGGAAAGAATGATGAAGTTAGGTTGTGTGGTGACGCGTTACCTGCGATACTGAAGATTCCTAGATTCTGAGAGCTACATCGCAAGGACAGGATGTCCCTCGTTGTTCCGGGGAAATCGGCATCTGAAGGAATCGTCCCAGCTCACTGCTCTAGCCCCTTGCGGCCCGGCGAGCGCATGGGTGAAAGGAATATCCAATTTGGAGAACACTTCGCACGTGACTACGGGAATTCGAGATCTCATCGTGCACCTGCATCGCGGCAACGGCGGACAGGCTCAGGCAATTGTTGACGATGTAAGCGGCCGCTTGAAAAGCATTATGCTTTCCGGAATGGACCCCGAAAGCTTCTCCATGCGCCGCGCCCAACAAACGATGTTTGCGATCGATGAAGTTCGAACATTGCTCGCGCAACGCGATTTCGGTGGTGCTGTAGATGCAGCCAGGGATGCCGGTAAAGAGTGGACGCAGAAACCTGCATCTGAACTTGCCTAGCTGCGAAAGAGGAGTAACATTAGGTGAGGCCCAACTTTAACTTTACTTTGCAAAAGACCGAAATAAAGGAAAACCTATGGCAGGCCGCGGATCACAGACGTTCAAGAAACGTCAAAAAGAACAACAGCGGAAAGAGAAGCAGCAGGAGAAGTTTGCCAAACGGCTGGAGCGCAAAGTAAACGGACCCGCTAGTCCGGACGATCTGGAAACAGAGGGGGCGCTTGAGGCCGCTGCGCTTGCTGCGGAACTGGCTGCTGACTTAGCCGCGCATGAGAAAAATAACCGGGATGACCCGGATGACGCTGGGAGCCAACCCGCGTAGGCAACATACGATAACAGATATTATGTTGCATTATTTGGGAACGGAAATGCCAATGCCATCTTTCCATCCGTCGGTCGGTCGCACGATTCCCCGCATGAAAATCTGATGATCTCCGGCTTTTCGGCTGGGGTTCCCTTCAATAATGACGTGGTCGCCCGCCTTGATGCTGTCCTTCGTGATACCACGTTGGACAAGGCGTCGCACCGGGCTCCACTCCACCACCCATTTCGCGGTCTCTCGGCTCTGTGGGTCAGTTACCACAACTTGCAACATCGCGTGCGGATTTTGGTATGCGAATTCGATGACTTGCCCTTCCAGCCGCGCAATCTGATCAACGAAATAATTCCCAGGAATGGAATGGTGGCCCCGCAGTGTTTCCGCCAGCAGCAGCATCGCTGATAGTTCAAGAATTACTTTCATTGTTTCCTTTTCCCAAAAAAGAAGGCCCGGTAGAAATGATACCCCTACCGGGCCTTTGAGGGAAGATCGAAAGTCTCAATTTCCGCGCGAGCGGCCTCCACCGCCCCCGCGATTGCCGCCATTACCGCTGCCGCCGCCACGGGGATTGCCGCCACCCCACGATGGCCCGCCCCGAGGTCCGCGATCCCCGCCTGGACCGCGCATTCCACCGCGAAAGCCGCCCCCACCATTGGGCGCGGGAGCCGGACCTCGGAACCCTCCCCCCTGCCCGCCGGGCTGAGGGCGTGAATTCCCTTGCGGAGAATTGGGTGCGAGTCGGCGCGGTTCCGCACCGGGCCCGCCAAATCCAGGAGCGTTCGGCGGCGAAATCCGGCGCTGCTCGAACCTCCCGCCCTGTTGTGTGCGCCGCTGGTCCACGCCAGCGCCGTCCACGGGGTTAGACCGCGCCCCGCCAAAGCCATCCGGAAACAGGCGCTGCTCACGGCGTTCTCCCGCGAAACCGTCGCGATTGGTCACGATCGGCGGCCGCACCTGAACAGGCTGCTGATCGCGACCCTCAAAGGCGTCACCCCGGATGTTGGAACGCCCCCGCGGACGCTCCGCACCCCGATCCAAGCGCGCAGCGCCACCATTTTGGTCGTTGAACTTGCGCCATCCGCCGCGGTCCTGCGCGCCGACAAATCCCGACGTGGAGGGGGAAAAGAACCGCGTGCCACGGTTGGCCGTGGAGTTCGGCGCAGGAAGGCCGCGCGCGTTGATATCGCGAGCGGCGAATTGCCGGCTCTCACGTGTCGGTCCAAGCCCCAGCGCTCCGCTCACCATGCCACCGCGGGACAAGTCACGATCGCCGGCGCGAACAAACGTGCGATTGTTCACCGGTACACGGCCGAAATCACCCGCGCGCAGGCTGGTCACCGCCCCGTTAAAGCGGGCGTTATGATACACGTTCACGATGTTCGTGTTGTTCACCATGTTCAGGCGATTGCCATAAACGTTGCGTCCATACCACGGACGGAAACGCTCATACGGCGCCAGCGGAACCCAGCCGACATTGCCGAATCCGAAACTCATCGTTGTGCCAAATCCTGGCGATCCCCACCCAAAGAATCCGACCAACGCCGGGCGCCAATAGTGACGCGCAGCCACCGGTCCGGGATGCCAGGCCCATCCATATTGGCCTTGATACCAGCGCCCATAGTGATATGGCGCCCAACCCCACGGATCGTAACTGACCCAGCTCCAGCCGTAATAGTCGATGTAGCTCCACCGTCCGTTGCGGTAAGGGGCCCAATCAGGATCCGCGTTAGGGATCCAGACTTGGCCGTACTGGGGATCATTGGCCCAGCGGCCGTTGTTACTTAATTCTTCGGTGCCGTAGACGTCCGGACTCACATAACGCGAAGAATCGTTCATGTGATCGAACGCGCGGTCGCGGTCCGCGGTCCAGCGGTCCCAATCGTCGAGGTTTATGGCGGCCGTGGTGCGGAATTCCGGATCGTTCGCCAATCCGCGCGACATCATTGTCGTCCCGGCGCGCAAAGGTTCCGAGCCGGTGGGAGAAAAGACATCGGCCTCCCCATCCCGCACGGTGATTTCGCTTGTCCCGTCGCCGAAGACAGAGACACGGTAAGTTCCCGGCCGCAGCGGCTGTACTGAAGCATTGGGCGTGCTGATCTCCACCTGCGCATCGTTTTGCCGCAGCACGCGGAACGTCACGGTTCCCTGCGCCACTTGCACCAGATAGCGATGGTACTGCAATTCGCCCATGCGAACTTCCGTCATGGGTGCGAGACGCACCATGTTCACGGCATCAAACTGGACTTCTGCCCGCGATGCATCTCCGGTTATTACGCGATCCGTCGCAACCAATGGCGCATTGATTTGTGCAGCAACCAAGTCGTCTGAATTGCCGTGCAAAGCGGACACATTGCCATTCACAAGGCTGATTCGGGCGACGCCTTGGTCGGGCGCGTCACCATCGTCATCAGCCGGGAATTGTTGTGGGGACGATTGTTGCGCTTGCAGCAGAACCAAGCTCAAGCTTAGCGTTACCGTTGCTAGGCCCATCAGGCGTTTCATAACGATCACCAACTACCTTTAACGCAATTGCGGAACCAAACCTATTATATTGATAACACTATATTTAGTCCTTAGAAGCCTGTCGCTACATGGCCGAAAAGCACCACCTCGTGCGTAAAAGCAGCAGGTATGCCTTTTTTGTTCTGATACCATGACACACGTAATGCAAGGTAGCGGCCAACGGCGCATGGGGTCCCGGTTATGGATGCCTTTACTCCTGTTGGTGATCACCATTCTCTTTCACTGGAAACTGACGCTGACCGATCAGTACACCTGGATGGAAAATCCGGACGCGGCCAACCAGATTCTGCCGTGGCTGCAATATCAGGCGGTCCAGTGGCACGACGGACACATTCCGCTATGGGACCCGAATGCGTGGACCGGCCAGCCGTTATTTGGGCAGGCACAAACCGGCTCGGCGTATCCGTTCAACTGGCTGCTGTTTTGGTTGCCGTTGCGAGATGGGGCCATCAGCATGATGGCGTTGAACTGGTATTACGTTCTGATCCGTTTCATCGGTGCGCTCGCGGCGTATGCGCTTTGCCGTGAACTGAAATGTTCGCGCGTAGCGGCGCTGGTTGGCGCATGCGTTTTTTCGATGGGTGGATTCGTTGGAACCAACGGTTGGCCGCAAATGGTCAACGGTGCGGTATGGGCGCCTCTGGTATTTCTATTCCTTTTCCGGGCGGAACGGGGTGAACAGCCCCTGGCCAGTGCCCTGCTCTCGGGATTTTTTCTTGGATTCTCGCTGCTCTCCGGCCATCATCAGGTACCCATGTATCTTGCGGTGGCCGCCGCCGCTACCTGGCTATGGCTGTGTGTTCGTAGCGGACGATGGAATTGGAGCGTGGCGAAACTTGCGACGGCGTCCTTAGTATTCGCTGTCATTGCGGGCGCCTTTCAGGGGTGGCCGATCGCGGAGTACGGCCGCTTGTCAGTGCGGTGGGTAGGCACACCGGAGCCACTCGCTTTCAACGAGACGACGCCGTATTATATACACGAGATTTATGCGCAGAAACCGACGTCGCTGTTAAACATTTTTCTGCCCGTGTTGATTCCGGGGTGGATTCCGTTCATCGGCATCACCGCACTGACGCTGGCGTTGTTCGGGGTGATCCTGGCGTGGCGACAAAGGCATGTTCCCTGGCTGGGATGTTTGGCATTGTGTTCGATCTTATTCACACTGGGACCGAGCAGCCTTCTGCACGGAATTGTTTACGCCATCGCGCCCCTGCTGGACAAGGCCCGTAGCGCAGGCGCTGCCACCGCGCTTTTTGGCATGGCGATCAGTCCACTGGCGGCCATCGGTTTGGACCGCATTTTCGACGACGCCTCCGAGTGGTGGCAAAGACGCGCTGCATGGGTCTTAACAGGATTCGCAGTGGTGATCGCGGTCATGAGCGCCGTATTCGCGTTGACTGGCGCAACGGGCGCGGCCGGAGACACCAGGTTGCTAATGGCGAGCTTCATCGCCCTAGGTTTCGCGGCGCTGCTGATTGCGGTTCGCGCCAAGGCGATCCCGGCATCGCGTGCCGCGATTATTGTGCTGTTGATGGTGGTCTTTGAGCTGGCTCAGGTCACCAATTTCTGGATGACCGCATACGGACCCAAAAGAGAGCGTACTCCGCTACTGAACAATTTACAGAAGCATCGGGACATCGCCCGATTCCTTTCTGAACGCCCGGACTCAGGTCGCATCGAGCTTTCCCGTACAGAAATGCCTTACAATTTTGGTGACTACTTCGGTTTGCAGACCTTCGAAAGTTACACTGCCAGCGTGACGGAAAATATCTGGCGTCACGATATTTTCCAACCGCGCATGCGCGATTTTATGGGGATCCGCTATTCCATCGCTCAAAAGCCTCACCGTCCAGGCCAACGCCTTTTGTTTGAGGGAGCCAGTGGCTTTAAAGTGTACGAAAATCCGGAATCGTTCCCACGCGATTGGGCGGTGCATACGTTGTCCGCCGTGCCGGACCGGGCGGCCGCGAAATTGAAATTGATGGATCCCGCATTCGATGCCCGCCGGGCCGGGTTCGTCATCGCTCTGGCGGCGCCACCCTTGGCGGATTGTCCAGATAATCGCTCGGAACGCGTGGAGCGTACTCGGAACGACGCGAACAGGCTGACCATTGCTGTCAGCTTGGCATGCGCCGGCATGGTGATTGTCGACGATACCTGGTACCCAGGATGGCGCGCGACTGTGGATGGCGAATCCGCGGCGATCTATGAAGCTTACGGAATATTCCGCGGCGTGCTGGTACCGGCCGGCCAGCACACCATAGATATGCGTTATCGTCCCGCCAGTGTGCTCGTTGGAGCACTGCTATCCTTCCTGGCGGGAGTCATTGCCGTTTGTGTGTATTTCGGATGGCCCCGGCGATGGCTCGCCGAACGATGAGGGGTGCTGTATGACTCCGATGGTAAGCTATGAGGCGGTGCCGATCGTTTTGTTGATCCCCGCCTACCGGCCAGGCGCCGAACTTCCCCGTTTGATCAAGAGCCTTTCAGGGCCTGCTTTTCGGGGCGTCATTGTGGTGGACGACGGAAGCGGCCCGGAGTATGCGCATATTTTCGCCGCCTGCGATGCCACCGTACTTTCGCACGCGCGCAACCAAGGTAAAGGCGCGGCGCTGAAGACCGGGATGACGCACGCCGCTTCGGAATATCCTGGGTGCGGCGTCGTCACCGCCGATGCCGATGGGCAGCATCTGCCGGAGGATATCCTGCGCGTGGCAAGCCGCTTGGCGCAATCATCCGGCAGCTTGGTGCTGGGTGCCCGCCGGTTTGGCGAGGATACACCCATGCGCAGCCGTATCGGCAACCGCATGGCTCAACTGATGGTGCAAGCGTTAATGGGAAGTAAAATCACGGATACTCAAACGGGTCTGCGCGGCATTCCAGCGAAACTGCTGGGACTGCTGACGTCCATGCGTCGCGACGGCTACGAATTCGAGCTGGAAATGCTCACCGCCGCCAAGCACCTTTCGTTGCCTGTAGTCGAAGAGCCAATCCAGGCCGTGTATGCGCCGGGAAATCCCACGTCGCATTTTCGGCCGTTCCAGGATTCCCTGCGGATTGGTTTCGTGCTCGCCCGCTTTTCCCTGCTCTCCTTCGCCACCGCGGTACTGGATAACGTGGTCTTTTTCGCCGCGATGCAAACGGGCCTGGCGATTCCCGCCGCGCAGCTCACCGCCCGCGCGGCTGCCGTGATGTTTAACTATCCGCTCGCGCGGCGGGCCGTCTTTCATTCGGGCGAGCCTCACACTACTACTTTCACGCGTTACGCGCTTTTGGCCGTCGCGAGCGGCTACGCTTCGTATCACCTGTTGAGTTTCCTGAACAGCTCGTTGGGATGGCCGGTGCAGATTTCCAAAGTGGTGGCCGAATCCATCTTGTTTCTTGTCAATTTTCTGATCCAGCGCGATTTTGTTTTCACACGCAAGCGCGGGCCGGGAAGCACATGAGATCGAAGCTCGCGTGGCTCGCGTTCGCGATTCTTCTGGCCGTGGGCGCTTACGGGTATTTCCACGAAGGACTCCATCGGCTTGAAGCATGGTATCCCGAGGGCTGGCGGCGCTTCCGAGTCTACACTTCCGTGTATTGGGTCTGGGCGTTGGCCTTGTTGACTTACCGGCCCGCGCTGCTAGCCCCGTTGACGATTGCGGGCGCGGCTTTTTACGGCATATGGTGGCTGGGTCCGGTAGCTGTGGTAGGACCGGCCCTTTTCTTGGGCTCTTGCTTCCTGGTGGGCAAGCGAATAGCGCCGCGGGCGGAGGGGGTGATCGTATTCCTCCTTGGATTGAGCGCGTGGATCTTCGCGGTGTCACTGGCTGTGCATTTTCCCATCAACACGCGCCCGTTGTACTTTGCCGTGCTGGCGATACCTTACATCTTCGGTTGGCGCGATGTGCTCCACTTTTGCGCGTCGGCAGGGCGGCACCTGCGAGGCAGTCTGGCCGAGAGTCCGCGGCCACCCGTCGCACGAACTCTAGCCGCAGCGGTTCTGCTGTTCGTCCTTGTCGCGCATTTCTTGATTGCTTTGAAGCCTGACATCGGCGCCGACAGCCTGGCGATGCACTTGGCCGCGCCTATGACCGTTGAATACGAGCGTAAATGGGACTTCGATCACGAACGCTTCGTATGGGCGCTCATGCCGATGGGCGCCGATTGGGCCTACACGGCAGCGCTGCTGTTGAGCGATGCAGCAGGAGTCCGTCTGTTGAACTTCGCCACGTTGGTGCTCCTTTCGCTCTTGATTCGCGATGCCGCGCGCCGCTGGGTTTCCGACAACCGCGCAACACTTGCTGCCGCGTTGTTTGCATCCACTCCGCTGGTACAACTGGCTACGGGAAATGTAATGGTGGAAAACATGTGGGCCGCTATGACCGTCGCGGGGTTGATCGTGCTTATTGATGGGGAACTGCTATGGGCGGGAGTGCTCATCGGCACGGCATTGAGTGTCAAATTCGGTACCGCGGCACTGTTGGTCCCCGTGCTGGTTGTAGGCGCCGTCACCGCCGTACGCGAGAAAAAATCCCGTGAAGCGATCATTGGAGTCCTTCTTATGGTGATTCTGGCTGCGCCCACTTACGCGACTGCGTGGTACAGAACCGGGAATCCCGTCTATCCATTCTTGAACCACGTCTTTCAATCGCCATCATTTGAAACCACACCGGCTTTCGTCGATTCGGAATACCGGAAACCCCTGCGATGGACCACCTTGTATGACCTGACTTTCCGTACGAACGACTATTACGGAGCGCAGAAGGCAGGGAT
Source organism: uncultured Acidobacteriota bacterium (assembly GCA_902826605.1). Classification (GTDB taxonomy): domain Bacteria; phylum Acidobacteriota; class Terriglobia; order Bryobacterales; family Bryobacteraceae; genus Palsa-187. The sequence continues at coordinate 417,066 of CADEFM010000001.1, read as the reverse complement.
GGGCTTCCAATACTTTCTATTGTTGATCCCTTCCGCGCTCCTGCTGCGCCGCCGGCCGCAACTTTTGCTGTTCGCAATAACGCTCTTCGGAGGCATTCTGGCGTATTTGTCGCAATCGAACGTGCGTTATCTTTATCCTTTTCTCGCCGCGGTTTCAATCACCATAGCTGAATTTCCGCTCGGCTGGGGATTGGTATCGCTGATCGCCTTAAACCTGACTGTCCTCCCTGCATCGGGCTGGAATCATCGGGAGTTCGCGCTGCCTACGCGCGCCGCCGAAGCGGCGTACTTGGAGCAAGGACATCCCCAGCGAAAGTTGATCGAATATTTGAATCGGAACGCCCCCGACCAACCAGCCGCGTTCTTCGGCGGCGACGCCATCGCCGGTTTTCACGGCCGCGCATACACGGATAGCTGGCATACGTATGGATACGTGAACGCATTGGGTAACTTTCAGACCGCGAATCAACTCCGGGCGGAATGGCAGCGCCTCGGTATTCACTATGTGATCGCGCCGGCGAACGGCCGGACCTCGATATATACGGTCGCGGAGGAGATCCTGCGTCCCCTCGTGGCTTCGCCGGTGGCCGTCTCCGGAGAATACGCGCTCTTTAAGCTTCCTGAGCCGGCAGTGGGTGAGTACGACGATACCGACAAATCCATCCGTTATTCAGGGCAGTGGGTACATAGCGACATCTTCCCCGAAACCCTGCACAAGTCGATCAGCTTCTCCAACGATCCCGGAAGTGCCCTGCAATTTGCTTTCGAAGGCAGGGGAATCAAGTACTGGTACACACGAGCCTTCAACCGTGGCATAGCCATCATTAGCATCGACGGGAAGGAGCGCATGCGTCTGGATCTTTACTCCCCGCAAATCCTGTGGCGACAGAGCACCGTTCTCGATGGTTTGGGACCTGGAGCTCACACCATCGAGATTGGGGTTGCGCCCAACAAAAACCCCGCGGCGAGCGAAGCGAACGTGGACCTTGATCAATTCACCGTACTGCCCTGATCGCCAACTTCCCTGCCGCGCTATAATCACACCCGATGGGTCCGGAATCTTTCTTGACGCGCTGGCTCGACGCGGTTCGGCCGGTGCCGCCCGAGCATGCGCCCCATGCAATGGATATCGTCCAACGCCGCCGCCAGAGGCGGCTGATCTGGTATACGCTCTTTGTCATTGTATTGTGTGTTGCGGGTTACTTCGTTTACGACTACACCTCCAGCGCCTCTATTCGCGCAGGCGCCGCTTACAATGAGGGCATGAAAAACATGCACCCGGGCGCCTACGGCGAGGCCATCGATCTATTCACGAAATCCATCGACATTTCTCCCACGTTGCCCGCTGCCTTCTTGAACCGCGGCATTGCATTGCACAACTTGGGCCAGCGGAACGCCGCGCTGGACGACCTCGCACGCGCTCTCGACATGGACCCTCAGCTCACACGAGCCTACGAGGAGCGCGGGCGCATTTTTATAGAAAGCCGCGATCCTCAGCAAGCGCTTAAGGATTTTTCGAAATCTATCTCCATTCGTCCCACTACGGACGGATACTATCAACGCGGGCTTTTATATGCATCGCTGGGCCGGCATCGGCAGGCCGTTGCGGACTTCGACCAAGCCATTTCAGAAATGCCGGACGCACCTTACGCCTACCGGGCGCGTGCAGTAGCGAAAGCGAATCTCGACGACGAAGCCGGCGCCCAGCAAGATCGGGATGCGGCTTCGCGAATTGAGCGGGCGCGCTAGAACATGTACTCGGTGGTCATCGCGGTCGAACCGGAGCAGTACGACGCTCTGACCGCCGAATTGTGGGACGCCGGCACGGTGGGACTGGTAGAAACCAGTGGCTGCATAGAAGCCTTCTTCGCGGACGAGCAAAGCGCCCGGATCTTCGGCGAGCCGCGCTTATGCGCGGAAGTCGATTGGGTGCAGCATACACAGGACTCTTGGCCGCCGCTGCTGGTGGGCGAAAATTTTTTCATCGTGGCGCCTTGGCGCACTGAACCCACACCGGAAGGCCGCTACCGGCTGGAGATCAACCCCGGAATTCAGTGCGGGACCGGCCAGCATCCGTGCACGCGGCTGTGCCTGGAAGCGCTCGAAAAGGCAATCCGGCCCGGCACAACGGTTCTCGACGTAGGTTCCGGTTCAGGAATCTTATCGCGCGCCGCGAAATTGCTGGGAGCGGGCCGCGTGGTCGCGTGCGACATTGACCCCAATGCCTCCATTGCTACGGCCCTGCGAGACGCCGTATCCGGCGACGTGGCGTTTTTCGTGGGTAGCGCGGACGCCGTGCGCTCCGATGCTTTTGATGTGGTGGTGGCGAACATCAGTGAAGTGGTCCTCGGGGAACTGCGGCCAGAACTGGAACGCGTAGCCCGCCGCCGTATTCTGTCCGGCTTTCAAGACGAAGACGCCGAATGGGCCTGCATCGTGAATGGTGAAGCACTTTGATCGCGGCTGCTTGCCAGGCTTCTTACACTAGCGTCTGGGCGATGCGTGCTACATCCGCGGCGTTCGGCACGCTGCCCTGCGCCAGCGCCTGATTGCCGCCTCCACGCCCTCCAGCGGCGGACACAGCGGCTTTCATTCGCTCGCCCGCGTGGATGCCTGAATCGGAGGACGACGCCAGCAGGAGTGTCGGCGGGTTATCGCAGGATGCGATGAAAATTGCCTTGCCCTCGCTGACGAAAGCTTGCGCACGCGTTCGCATCGCATCATCCATTGGTCCATACTGCAGCACGCGGCGGATTCCACCGGCGTCGGGCGCCGTAGCCGCCCACAGTTCCCTGCCTTCGCGCTGAGCCAATTCGACCCCGAGCTTCTGAGCGGTCTTTTCAAGGGTCTTCACGCGTTCGATCTGCGCCGCGACCACATCCAGGGCTCGTTCCGCGGATACCGATAGTTGCCGCGAGATTTCATGGAGTGATTGAAAATCCGCTCGCGCGTGCTTTAGCGCCCGCCCGCCGCACACGAATTCTATCCGAACATTGCCGCGAATCTTTTCCATCTTGCGAAGAAACAGAGGCCCGATTTCCGCGGTAGTACGCACGTGAGTGCCTCCGCACGCGCTGCGGTCGAATTCACCGATCGAGACGATTCGAAGCGTGCCTTCACGCCGCGATTCCTTACGCAAGCCAAGATCTGCTCCCGCTTCTTCAAACGAAACTGCAATGGGATGCGCGCCGCGCACGATTTCGGCACACCGCTCCTCAGCTTCTTCTGCTTGACTGACGTTCATCGAAGCGGCACTCAGTTCAATGGTCGCCGCATCCGCACCCATGTGAAAACTCAATGTCTTATAACGAAACAATTCTTCCAGCACAGCGGAAAGCAAATGCTGACCCGTGTGCTGCTGCATGTGATCGAAGCGGCGTGCCCAATCCACCCGGCCTTCCACGTCACCGGATTCGATGGGCGACGCCAGCAGATGCACCACGCGTTCTTCCTCGTCAATAACGTCGAGCACTGCGACGCCGTTCAGTGTTCCACGGTCGCAAGGTTGCCCTCCGCCAGCGGGGTAGAGGGCGGTCTGATTCAAGTAGACGCGACGACCATCATCCGAGGCATCTACGACTTGCGCGCGGAATTCGCGCAGATAGGAATCCTGGTAGTAAAGGCGTTCCGTCACACCCACTCGAAAGCGCCCTTTTTGTAGGCCCAAATGTATCCGACGCCCAAAAACACCAAGAATACGGCGATTTCGGTGACGCCAAACCAGCCGAGGCGTTTCGATTCCACAGCCCACGGGAATAGAAAGACAGTTTCCACTTCGAATATGGCGAACAGAATTGCGACGATGTAGAAACGCACAGCGTAGCGGCCGCGCGAATTCGATGCTGCCGGCACGCCGCACTCATAAGCTTCTCCCTTGGCGGGGTTGGGATTCGACGGTCGAACCAGGCGCGCGGCCAGAATCGTCGCGACCGGAAATAGAATCGCGATCACCAAGAAAATGAAAATGGGTAAATACTCGCGCGGCATGCTCTAGTCTCAGCGTAACAAAACCGGCTTGGTAAGGTGGATTGTATTACGGAGCCGGCGACGTGATCTCCGCTTCCGCCTTGATGAACTGCCAATCCGGCATCTCATAGACTCGCAATTTGGTGATCGCCGAGCCGCCGGCGTCCTTGACCTCCAGTGGTCCTATGGACGGCACTTTCGCGTCAAATTCGGCGATCGGAGGATCCTCGGCCTTCGCTGCCGTCGTGGTGAGTTTGACGTGCATGGTGAGTTCGCCGATGTCAGCCAAAGAATGATTGATCACCGCGAATCGGATATCGAGCTTGCCCGCGCCCTTTTCCCCGATGCGAAATCCCGCCAGTTCGAGATACTTTCCGAGTGGATGCCTCTGGGAGATCACCGACGTCACGGCCTGGGGCGCGCCTATCTGCTTAGTTTGGGGAGCGGGAGGCGACGAACAACCGGCCAGAAGTGCCGCAAGGAAAATTACCGTGAAGCGCATTGTCCCCAGCATAATACACGCCATAATGGGTATGGGGTGGAGCAGCCCAACACTATGCTGGGTCACATTCGCGAACAGATCGCTACCGTCTTTGAGCGTGATCCCGCCGCACGCAGCGTGCTGGAGATCGTCCTGTGCTATCCGGGCTTCCACGCCGTGCTGTTTCATAGGATTGCGCATGGCCTCTATGGCAGCGGCTGGTTCACCTTGGCCCGCGCCATTTCACAGTTGGCGCGCGGCCTTACCGGAATTGAGATTCACCCCGGCGCCACCATCGGCCGCCGCTTTTTCATCGATCATGGCATGGGCGTGGTCATTGGTGAAACCGCGGAAATCGGTAACGACGTGCTCATCTACCAGGGCGTGACCCTCGGGGGCACCGGTAAAGACACCGGCAAGCGGCACCCCACTATTGGAGATGCCGTCGTGATCGGAACAGGTGCGGCCATCCTAGGCAATATTCGCGTGGGCGACCACGTGAAAATCGGCGCGGGCAGCGTCGTGGTTCATTCCGTCCCGGATCACACCACGGTAGTGGGTGTTCCCGGCCGTGTTGTCGATGAGGCAAATGAGTTCGAACCCTTGGATCACGGCGATCTTCCAGATCCGGAAGGCGACAAGATCGAAGATCTCTCCCGGCGCGTGGCCGAGTTGGAAGCGAAGATTCAGGAAATGGTGCAGGCCGTCCGCGATGAAAACCTCTGGAAACGCTGACCGCTCACTGGCGTTCGGCACACTGTTTCTGCTCACCCTGCTTCCCGCTTGGGCGGCCGATGTTCGCTATTGGATCGAACCTTGCACCGTGCTGAAATCCGCATGCGCCGCCGGAGACATGGACTTGGCCCGATGGGCGTTCCAGGCCTGGGAAAAAGCCTCTGGCGGCAGCTTGCGCTTGGTGGAGACGCCGAACCGCTCCGATGCCCTGATCCGTGTCGTGTGGGCCGACAAAGACAGCGGCCTCTACGGTGAAGCCGTGCCAATTTTAGTCAACGGAAAGCGCGGACGCGAACTGCACATCCAGATCACTCAAGCTGCTGTCAATGACCCTTTGATGCGCGATACCGTCGTCTACCTGACATGCCTCCACGAATCGGGACACGCGCTGGGATTGGAACATACGCGGCTCTTCGCCGATATCATGTACAGCTTTCAATATGGTGGCGATATCAACGAATACTTTGGACGTTACCGGCGGAGACTTTCCGCCAGAGACGATATCCGCCAGAACTCGGGGATGTCACCGGCCGATCGCGGCGCTTTGATCGAAAGCGTAGCGAAAGGCGTTCCCCGCTAACTCCGACAACTGCTCCTCAGTAAAGCCAAACTCGCGCGCGGCCAGCGCGTATTCGCTTCGCAGCGTGCATCCGAACAAAGCCGGATCATCCGTATTGAGAATGATCGGCACGCCTGCGTCGTAGAGACTGCGGACCGGATGTTCGCCCATCGAAGCCACCGCTCCTGTACGCACATTGCTGGTGATCGAAATTTCCAGAGGAATTTTGTGAGAGGCGAGATGATGAACCAAGCGCTGGTCTTCAATGGATCGGATTCCATGACCAATGCGTTCCGCGCCGATCTCTAGCGCCTGCCAGATGCTATCCGGCCCGGCGGTTTCACCCGCATGGGACGTCAGACGCAGCCCGCGCCGACGGGCTTGCTTGAATAGAGGCCCGAAGGGCCGGGCCGGGCCGAGAATTTCATCGCCGCCGAGCCCAATGCCTACGACACCTTCGTCCGCGTGCTTCGCCGCCAGGTCGAAAACAGGTTGGGCGGTGTGTACGCCAAACTGGCGAATGGCATCGAAGATCCAGCGAACCGCGATCCGGCTTTGCGCGGCCTCGCGTGTCAAGGCGTCCCACACTGGCGCGAAAGGCTGCTGCTTCCACAGCAATACGCCCACGGAAAGAATGACTTCGGCATAGACGATACCCTCGCCTTCCATCCGTTGAAACAAACGGCGCGCCACGCGCGCATAGTCCTGGGGAGTCCGCAACTTTTGGTTCACCCACACGAAGCTTTGCAGGAATCCGGCAAAATCGGTATACGTTGTGTGGGCCGAGATTTCCTCCAGCGTTAGCGTGGGATCGATTTCCAGTAGCGTCTCAGGCTCCACGGCTCCATCCAGGTGGACGTGTAATTCGGCAAGTTTCTCCGGTGCATCGCTCATTCTTGCCATAATAGCCATGTGCAACCTGCCGAGGCGTCCTCTTCTCTCACCGCGTTCGATCTGTATCTGTTCGGCGAGGGAACCAACCACGAAGCTTACCGTATGCTGGGATCTCACGTGGTGGCAATGGACGGCACGCGCGGGGTGCGTTTCGCCGTATGGGCGCCGAACGCCTCCGCCGTTACAGTGATCGGTGGATTTAACCAATGGGATCGCACCAGGCATCCCATGGAGCACCGCAGCGGCGGCGTATGGGAGATTTTCGTGCCGGGGCTGGAACAAGGCGAGCATTACAAATTTTGCGTGACTTCCCGCACCAATCAAGTGCAGGAAAAATGCGATCCATACGCGTTCTTCGCGGAAGTGCCGCCGCGAACCGCGTCCATTGTGTGGAACCTCGACAACTACCAATGGAACGATGTTCGTTGGATGCAGGGCCGAACCCAGCGCAACTTCCAACGGGAACCGGTCTGTATATACGAAGTCCATTTGGAAAGCTGGTTGCGCGGCCATAACAATGAATGGCTTACTTATCGCGAGCTGGCGGACAAACTGGTGGAGTACGTGGCGCAGATGGGGTTCACGCATGTGGAACTGCTGCCGGTCGCCGAGCATCCATTTGGAGGCTCCTGGGGTTACCAGATCACCGGCTATTTCGCGCCGACGTCGCGTTTCGGCACACCGGACGATTTCCGTTACCTGGTAGATCAGTTCCACCAGCGCAGTATCGGCGTAATCCTGGATTGGGTGCCGGCGCACTTCCCACGCGACGCGCACGGGTTGTGGCGCTTTGACGGAACCGCGGTCTATGAGCATGAAGATCCGCGCCAGGGCGAGCATCGCGACTGGGGCACGCTCATCTTCAACTACGGCCGCAACGAGGTGCGCAATTTTCTGCTGTCGAACGCACTCTATTGGCTTCGCGAATTTCACATCGACGGCCTGCGCGTTGACGCCGTCGCCTCCATGCTGTACCTGGATTACTCACGCGAGGCCGGCGACTGGATTCCCAACCGCTTCGGGGGCCGCGAAAACCTGGAAGCAATCGACTTTCTGAAGCGCTTCAATGAGCTGGTGCACCAGGAGTCCGGCGCCATCAGCATCGCGGAAGAATCCACGGCGTGGCCTGGCGTCTCCCGGCCCGTTTACGCGGGCGGCCTGGGGTTCACCATGAAATGGAACATGGGCTGGATGCACGACATGCTGGATTACTTCTCAAAGGAACCGGTCCACCGCAGATATCACCAGCAGCTCATCACGTTCAGCATGCTGTACGCGTTTACCGAGAATTTCATGCTGCCCATTTCACACGATGAAGTGGTGCATATGAAGCAGTCCTTGATTTCGAAAATGCCGGGCGACGAGTGGCAGCGTTTTGCCAACGTCCGTGCGTTTCTGGCATACATGTACGCGCATCCCGGCAAGAAGCTGATGTTCATGGGCTGCGAATTCGGCCAGACCAGCGAATGGAATCATACTCGCGACCTGGAGTGGTGGCTGCTCCAGTTTCCCGTGCATCACAAACTACAGACTATGGTCAAGGAATTGAACCGCCTGTATCGCAACGAACCCGCGCTGTATGAAGTCGACGACGAATACAGCGGCTTCGAATGGATCGATATTATGGACGCGGAATCCTCGGTGATTGCTTTCGCACGGTTCGCCCGCGATCGCGAAAACGTCATCATTTTCGCTTGCAATTTCACGCCGGTTCCCCGCGAGAGCTACCGGCTTGGCGTGCCCAAGCCCGGACTGTACCGCGAAATCCTAAACACGGATTCAGACATGTTTGGAGGTTCCAACCTGGGGAACGCGGGGGCCCTAATGGCGACCGACATGCCATCTCATGGACGGCCTGCCAGTTTGACAGTAACGCTTCCGCCGCTGGCGGTGGTTGCATTCAAACTTTAGTCAACTCTCGCTTCTATTAGATATCACTTGATGTTCCCGGCTTCCAGGGTTGGGCCCGGCGTTCCTCTCGGCAGGATGCTGACGCCGGAGGCGTGGTACACGGAGTCGGGATCGATCTTGCGATCGATAACGAAGCCCAAGAAAACGGACTGCATTTCTTCCCAGTTCTGGAGACCCCAATAAACGGTGGCCTTAGGATCGGGGTTAAACGGGTTATTCGCGGAATTGTCGAAGTGCGCGATGCCGATCATTTTGGTGCCCCTGGGCAGCAGCAGAGGCTCTTTTAAGTCATAACCCAGCTGCCATTCGAAATCGAACTTTCCCTTGAAGACGGTCTGTTTTTCGCCCGACGGATATTCCAGACGCAGTTCATAATCTTTGCCGCGCAGGTGCATGTGCGGTTGCACATAGACTAGTTTGGCTTCTTTGTCGAAGGTGACTTCGCTGACTACTTCCTGATAACGTTCTCCCGGCGGAATCATCATGTTGAACGAGGCAGGCGTTCCGTGGGAAAGGAAATACCGCTTATCCGGAGCGTTCTTGGCGAACACGATGCCAAGCTTCGATTTGTCGCTTGTGGGCTTGCCTGAGGTGGTGTAGTGCAGTTCAAACACCAGGTCCGATCCCTTTTGCACCAGCTTGGCGGCGCCATCCATGTCAAATCGCTGAGCGCCTAAACCTGGGTTGAATTTGCCCAGAATATCGTTCCCTTCGCCCGCAATATTTCCACCCGCGTCCTTGCCTTCGTACGGCACGCCGTACTTCGCGTTGGCCATCCATCTAGAGCCCGGAGGCAGCACCCACACTTTGCCGTGATGCAGCACCGCGTTGTTGCCCGCACGCATTTCGCCAGACGTCACCCATACATCTTCCTGAAAATTTCCTTTGACGCGGATGTACTGATAATTGATGGTGCCCGTGGCCGGAAGGGTGAACGAATCCGGCATCTCAATCACCATGTCGGGTTGAATGTTCCAGCCGTCCACAAACTTCAGCGGAGCCGGAGCGTCTTTGGCGTCGCCTTCGGGAGCGCCTGTATCCGCCCATGCAGCCAAAGTATCGATGTCGGCCTTGGATAAGCGCCGGTCATTCGAGAAGTGGCCATACTTCGGATCTGCAAACCACGGCGGCATTTTCTGAGAGAGCACCGCGGCTTTGATTGCCTTTGCCCATGGACGTGCTTCGGTGTAGTTGAGCAGCGACATCGGCGCGACTTCGCCAGTGCGATGGCAACTCTGACAGCTGCGCTGCAAAATCGGAAGAACGTCCTTGTGGAAGGTTGGGCTGGTGGCAGCAAACGCAGCCGCGCCCAATAGACACCCGGCGAGTGAAACACGAAGCAATCTCATACTACAAGGCTCCTTTTTGGAAAGGCCATTACCGCCGTATATTGTATTGGGACAACGAGAGAAACGCAAAGGGTATCCGCGAAGGGTAGTGGTCAACTTTGAATTTTGATCATTTGCACTTGCACCAGGGAGCCCTCTTTGATTCCGATAGCTGCACGATTCTATACAGGTCATTGAGGGATAGGCACGGTTCCTTCGTCTTGAATTCTAAAAAGCGAAACGTGAAGGATTGTTGTGCCTTGTTACCGCACAGTACGATCACTCAGTGGCGAGTATTCAAATCTAATCCAGTGAGTTTCATGCTCTCTTTGATGGGCCAGGGTTAGTTCGTTCGCCAATTTTAAGAGAGAACTTTTCAGCCTTACAGTACAAGCCTGGAGCGCTCGCGTCTTTAGGATCGAAGTAGGCTGGTGCCACGCATAGAGATCCCGTTTCGGATTCAGCCGAAGAGCAAGGATGAACCAGGGTGGCGATTAGCAGCATGATCGCGATTGTGCGCATGTTTGTATTTTACGCCGCTCTTTCTAATCCCCGTTCATCGGCTTCCAGCAACGCCACCAAGTCCGACACGTCCCACAGACGGTCCGTGACGCCAGCGGCCATAGCAGGCGTGCAGCGAAGCGTGCCGTGGATCTTGATGAAGTTGTACGCGAAGTAGTAGAGCGCAACGGCGGCGGCGTGGTTCTCAATCTTGCGGCTGAAAGCATTTGTCAATCGCGTGTAGCGCCTCAGGCCCATGCGCACGCTGAGATTCTGGCGCTCAGCAAAGCTGGTGCTGATGTGCTTTGGATCGGGGTTACCTACGATAGCCTTCCTCTCGCAACCAATGCTGTACCGTTTTTGTGCTTCCGGTGCCTCTCCATAGATTTTCATCAGCATCGCGTAATCGACATTCATTCCAGAGAAGGCGTAGTCCATGCCCACCAGATAGGCTTTATGGCCGTCGCTAGTGAGTTGTACGCGATTCGCAAGGCGCTGGCGTAGGTCGTAAAGGAACTGACATGCAACGCCCGCGTCACGTCCGCCCAATGCCCATGTCGGAACGAGCTTCGTATCCGCGTCAATGGCGATCCACAACCAGATATCCCCTGCGTGCGGGTTCTTGGCTGCGAGGACTGGTGTGACGTTCTTTTGCGGACTACAATTGCGACATACTGTTTAATCCGGCTCCTCGATAGACGTAGAGTTCAGTTTTCAATAGTTTGGAAGATCCAATGAAGCAGCGATGGATAATTGGCACGTGCGTCTGCGCCCAGAGAATCTGGACCCTCCGATTCGAATAGCCCTTCGTCCGCCTCACGAACGATCAGCTTGGCACCATCATATGTACGACCCACATGGATAAATCCGCGCTCCTTCGCTCCCAATTCAAGAAGATCTCCGGCTCGGAAAGCAACCCGCTTGTATCGGCTGAAAATATCGCTGACAGTGGCTGGGAGTTCCATGGGGGGTGAGTCGGACTGAATCTCAGGCCTGCAATGGTGAGATTTCGCAAGAGCTTCCAGCGCCTTGGAACGAGCTTCGTCGAGCGTCACTGACTCAAGCGAGCGCTGAAAGTCTTCTCCCTCTTGTCGGAGTTTATGTACGCGCTGCTTTAAGAAAAACATGACACCGCCGTCAATCACTAAAAGACAGACCACAAAGACTGCTACGGTTGTGACCCCGATACCTCGCGCTGTCAAGTACGCAACTAGCGCTGCACCCAACAGTGCTGATAGATGAATTTGAAGCGAAGTTTTCACGGGCTTATGGGCAGGTTCCGGCGGCATTGATACCTACTCGCGCTCCTGTCATAGCGGGGTTTACAACCCGGGTCGCGGCACTTTCGGCAATCCTCATATTCCAAGCGCCGCTATGAATTCCTGCTGGCAAACCACCAGTAGGAAGGGTAGAGATCCCTCCTGGGTGACCGAATAATGGGTTGACATGATGGAGGACTTGTCCATTACCATAAAACTCTCTCCAGAGCTTCGCAGAAAAAATATTCACCCCACATCACGGATTCATCCACGCCTACGCCTTTATGGACATGATAGACGCCGCCTTTGAGGATGCCTTCCCACTTGGGATCGGGCTTGCCTCCATTGCGCGCCACGTGCTTTTCACACAGGGAACGTAGGATGCGCACCGCAGTGGACCAGTACATGTGCCCTTTAATCGAATCCGGCACCAGCCGCCGCAAACGCAGCAAACCCGCCGCGCAGATCGCTGCGGATGAGGTATCGAGCAGCGTGCGGGTTTCGGGAGGAGCGTTGAAGTCCCATGGGGGAACCCCGTCGGGCCCACAATTCGAAATGTAAAAATCCGCGCAGGATTCGGCGGTCTCCAGGAAATGCGGGTCACGGCTGTATTCGTAGGCGGTAGTGAAACCGTAAATGCTCCACGACAGACCGCGTGACCAACAAGAATCGCCGCGATAGCCCTGATGCGTGGTCTGCCGCAGAAATTCCCCCGTGTCCGTGTCGAAAATACCTTCCTGGGCAACGGAGCCATCGCCGCGCACCAGCACGCGCCGCGTGGTCATGGAATGACGGAGCGCGATATCCCGCAGCTTCCGGTCGCCCGTCTCGCGCGCCGCGTAAAAGATGATGCCTACGTTCATCATCGTGTCGGTGAACAGAGAATTTTCCGCTACATAAGAACGCAGATAGCCGCCCTTCTCCCGGTAACGCGTCGCCAACGTGCGTCCGGCTTCGATCAGGACATCGCGTAAGGCAGGATCCTGCGTCAGTCCATGCCAGCGGTGAAACGTCGAGAGAAAAAGAAATCCCAGATCGTGTTCGTCGCGATTGGATTTGCGGGGCTCCAGCGGCTTGCTGTACCTGATCGCATTTTCAAGCCAGTATTTCGCCTCCGGAGAATCCCGTTCTGCATGCTTTGCGAAGATCCACATCATGCCCGGAAGGAAGCCGTCGGACCAATGCGTCCACACCTGCCCTTCGTGCGCCCACAGACCGTCTTTGGTGTGGAGCGGATAGAGCATCGGATGCTTTTCGATTAGCTTGCGGACTTGCTTTTGCGCGAATCCGTAGGTTTGCTCGAACATCTCCCCCGTATCGCTGGATAAATGAATCACAATGTCTCTCATTATAGGAGACCGATGGGAATCACAGCGCGTACGCGCCGAATGCACGCAAGCCGCGAGTATCGTACTTTCTGCTAGGATCGGAAAGATGCCCGTAACAGTCACCATTCGCCCCAACAACTCGATTCGCATTGATGGCGATTTCACCATCGTCGACGGCGACGGCAAGCCGTTTGATCTAGCCGGACGCACGCAGATCGGACTATGCCGGTGTGGCGCATCAGAGAACAAGCCGTTTTGCGACGGCTCCCATCGCAAGGTCGATTTCCAATCCGTATGCGAAGCGCGCGCGCTGCCTCCACCAGCCCCTAAGCCGTAGGCTGAGTACTACCTCCGCACCTTGTCGGCATTGCCCTTCCCTGCGCTGGTCAAGCAGGATCACAGGCGAATCCCACTCAGATCCATAGAGAACAACCGCCCTCTTTCGGGACCACATAGCAGGGCGTCCTGTTCTTCCGTTGCCGAACGATAAGACTCGTACGGCTATGGGTCGCGCTGCCGGATTAGGAAGGCTAACTTTGAAGTCGAGAGTACATTCGCACACAGGTTTGAAACTGGCAGTTCTGGTGGCATCTGTCATGCCTGCCTTCGCGACGATTCAGCTTTCTTACTGTGAAGTGGGCTGTCCTAAAGCCGATTCCGGCATAACCTATCCTGCATTTCAGGCTGTTACCAGTGGATTGACGTTCCCGGCTACTCCGATTGCGCTCGGCGGCCTATACACGGACGCAACAACCGGAGCGATTGTAACCCGGTTCAACAATACTACCCAGGAAGCGCTGCTAGTTAACGGCGCCGATGCGCCGAAATCCGTGTCAGCCGTCAAAATCGGTCCATTCACCTACGCGATCACTCTCTCCTTATCGCCGGATTCGAGCAGCGCACGTTCGTATGCTGGCGTCGATACCACTTTGATGGCATTCCATGCCAACGGCGGCGAATTCGACCTCTCCGCCAGCCGCGGCAGCAAGATATTCTTCGGCCGCGTCAGTGCCGCGCCCCCGCCAGTTACAGCGCTTGAGCAGGAGTCCTTTCGCCGGCCACGCGGTCCCCTCCTGGATCTCGCCGCCGGCCCGGCGGAAGATATCCCGGAAGCGTCCACGTTTGCTTTGATCGGGGGCGGCTTGCTCATGTTTCGATTCCTCCGCAAGCCAGCGTTTCGGCGGGGCCCCGTACTGATTCCTTAGCTCCCCCTCTTCCAGTACAGTCGGATTCCCCGCCCTGCCAATAGGACTACAGGAGAATCCCACTAATTTCCATAAGAGAATAATCATCCCCTTTCGGTACCAATTGGGAAAGCGAATCCCATAATTTACCGCCGACCATAGACACGGTCCGGCTAGTGGATCGCATTTCGAATAGGGAGGTTTCATTTTGCGATCGACAACGTTCATGTATCCCGTTTTTGCACTGGCATTGGCGGCTTTAACCACCCCGGCCTTCGCCACCATTCAGTTTTCCTACTGTAATATTGGCTGTACTAATACCAATACCGGTATGACCTATGCGGCTTTTCAGGCCGTGACTAGCGGACTCACCTTCCCTGCCTCTCCCATTACGTTCGATTCCGCCAATCTTAGCGGCCTTGGCATTTACACTGACCCCGCTTCCGGCGCCATCTTCACGGGCTTCAACAACACCACGCAGGAACCGCTGATTGTTAGTGGCGCCGATCTGTCTGAAACCGGGACCAGTGGCCAGGACCGGCCAATTCAGATCGATCTCCCCGGCGATACTTATGCGATCGCTCTCTTCCTATCTTCCGTTTCAGGGTTTGCCGGCCCCAATGTGGGAATCAATACCACGCTTACGGCGTTCAACACCAGTGGCGGCGACTATGAACTTTCCATCGCCAATAGCGGAAGCGCGGTATTCTTCGGTTTGGTTAGCACAACGCCCATCGCTCAATTGTTCATTGGGAGTCCGTTCGCGGGTAATAACGCGCTAAGAATTCTGAGTTTTGAGACGGGACAAGACATTCCTGTGACCGCCCCGGAACCATCAACATTTGTACTTCTTGGTGGCGGTTTACTGGCAATACGACTGCTTCGAAAGCCAGCTTTCCTGATGCGCTCTCATCGCAAGACGGAAAAGTGAGGGCAGATTTTCGTTCGCACTATTTCCTTCGGCGTTTGACCGGCGTGGCCTGGTGCTGATTCCTATGTTCTCCTCCCAACACCAGGCCGCGATTTTGTTACGGTCAGGCGGATTCTCGCGTGCTAGCATTGAATTTCGCCCTCCTGCAGGAGTTTTCGCCGGCCTTATCATGCTCAGCACGGACACCTCTCAAGGATCACCCTCACAAACAATCGGAATCATCGCGGTGCTGGAGGACTTGATGTTTACCGTGAAGATCAATGAAGCCGCCAAGCGTGCCTCCATACCGGTACGGTTCGTCAAGAGCGAAGTGGACGCGCTGCACCAGGCCGGCGGAACGCCACGGTTGCTGATCTTGGACCTGAACTGTACCAGCGTCGATCCGCTGCACCTCATTCGCGCGCTGAAAAGCGATCCCGCTACGAATGCCATTCCATTGCTCGCTTACGTCTCGCACGTGCAGGGTGAACTGAAACTCCAGGCGCAGCAGGCGGGTTGCGACATGGTCTTGGCCAGGTCAGCCTTTTCCCAAAATCTTCAACAGATTCTGCAGAGGTACGCAGCCAAGTAGATCATCGCGGTCATTCCTTCTTTTTGCTCTCTCCCGGACGACGCAACTTCTCGTAATCCGCTCCCAATTGCCGCGTGATCTTGTCGGCCACATCCGCACTTGCGCCGCGAAACTTGCCGCCATTACTTTCCTGGGTGGTCGACCACATCACATCTCCCTCTTTGTTCACCAATCGCACGGTAGCCAGCGCCTCGTGCTTCCGCTCGCGAATGTTGAGGGACTCATTCTCTCCCCCGCCCTGGCTCATCGCGCGCCCCACGCGGTTGCGGCCGAGACCGCTGGATACCGAACCGCTTCCTCGCGCATTTTCGCCTTCCGAGGACGAAAACGCGTCGGTATAAACCAGGTCTTCTGCGGCGCCGCGCAAAAATGCGTCTGCGCGGTCCATATTCTCAGTCAGCACAAATAGCTTGGAATTCTGCAAACTGGCGATGAGCAGATCGCGCATCTGCGCGGCGGTCTCTCCGCCCGTCAACCTGTCGACGAACACGCGCTTAACTCGCAAGAGCTGTCCGGGAACCTCGTCGGGCGCTTGTGCCGGTAAGGACGCCGCTAGCGTCAGCGCCACGAGCACTGCTTTCATCCCTTTCCTGCCTTTCTGGCTTCCGGATCCTGATATTGAACCCGTAAACCCGTCCGCGCCTCCAAAATGACGAGGGCGGCGCGGATGCCGTTCTTGTTCACTCGAAACACCAACGCCTGCTGTGTGCCATCGGCATCCGTATAACCGAGACTTAGGAAATGTTTGCGTGTCTTCGCCAGCAGGAACATAGGAGAAATCACAATCGCCTCAATCAGCCGGCGATCCACCTTCTGCCCATATTCCAAGAGATTGATGCGATCATAAGCCACGCGCACTTGCCCGCCCTTCGCATAGAAAGCAAAGTATTGCCGGTCGCCCGTGTCGATCACACCTCCCCGCCCCCCTGCGAGAGACGGCTCCGTGCCGCCGACATATTCCGCACGAGTCTGCCCGTAAAGCCCGGCCGCAATCAATAACATCGGCACGCACAAGCGCATGTACATTAGTTGCCGGAGAAAGGAAAGTTCTCTCCTTTTCTTGATGGCGAACTACCCGGGGATGAACTGAACTCGATACACTGGGAAGCAAGTACCCTCATGGATACAAAACTTCTTTACGAATCTCTGGACAAAGTAGAAGCCGACGCGGTTGCCGTCGTGCTGTTCGAGGAAAGCGATGCTCTCCCGCTGGCGAAGGCCTGGCTCGAGGAATTGAGAATGTCCGGCGAATTCGCCGGAAAACCAGGAGAGATGGCTGTCTTGCATCAGCCTTCCGCGCTCCGGGCGAAACGCCTGATCGCACTAGGCGGCGGAAAGCGCGATAAGTTCGACGCGGCGGCGCTGCGGCGCATCGCTGGTTCGGTGGTCCGCTCCGCAAAACAAAGGGGTGTGAAGACGCTGGCCTTCTCGTTGGATGGGCCGGTAGGCAAAGCCGCTGCCGCCGAAGCGGCCGTGGAAGGCGCGATCCTTGGCAACTATGAAACGGACGGTTACAAGACCTCTTCGAAGGAATCGAAGTCGCTCGAAGCGTTTCATTTGATCGCTTCGCCCAATGGAGTGGAACTGGAGGCGGCGTTCGAACGCGGGCGTATTCTGGCTGAAGCGCAAAACTTCACACGGGATCTGGTGAATGAGCCCGCCAACCGCATGACCCCCGCCGTGATGACGGAACGCGCGCGCGCGATGGCAGCGGAGGCGGGACTGGAATGCGAAGTGTTAGATGAAGCGAAGATGCGCGAATTGGGCATGGGATCGCTGCTCGGCGTGGCGCAGGGTTCCACCGAACCCCCCGCATTGATAATCGTTAAGTACAAGCCCGCTGCCAAGCCGGTGTCCGCCGACCACCTTGCGCTGGTGGGCAAGGGCGTGACGTTCGACAGCGGAGGCATTTCCATCAAGCCAGCCGACGGCATGGAGAAGATGAAGTACGACATGGCCGGTGGCGCATCCGTGCTGGGCGCAATGCGCGCCATCGCACGGCTGAAGCCAGGCATTCCGGTAACGGCGTTCGTGCCCGCTGTCGAGAACATGGTCAGCGGACGCGCTCAGAGGCCGGGCGATATCGTCACTTCGCTCGACGGCAAGACGATCGAGGTTCTCAATACCGACGCCGAAGGGCGGCTGATCCTGATCGACGCCATGACGTATGCCAAGCGGCAAGGCTGCACGCATCTGGTGGACGTCGCAACCCTGACGGGGGCGATCGTGGTGGCGCTGGGGTACGTGAACGTGGGCGCGTTCACCAATGACGAAGCGCTGCTGGGCAAAGTGATGGCCGCAGCGAAAGACGAAGGCGAGAAGATGTGGCACATGCCTCTCGACGACGAATACAAGGATCTGCTGAAGAGCCCCTTCGCGGATCTGGCCAACATCGGCGGACGGTGGGGTGGCGCAATCAGCGCGGCGTGGTTTCTGAAGGAATTCGCGGGCGAGACGCCATGGGTGCATCTGGACATTGCGGGCACGGCATGGTTGGAGGAAACCAAACCTTATATGGCGAAAGGGCCGACCGGCGTGACGGTGCGAACGTTCGTGAAGTTAGCGATGGGCTGGTAATGAATATACTAGCCATCGGAGCGCATCCCGACGACATCGAATTCGGCTGCGCACACGTATTGATTCAAGAGGCCCGCCGCGGCCATCGTGTGAAACTGCTGGTACTGTCGCGTGGGGAAGCAGCGTCGAGCGGCACACCAGAGGCTCGCGAAGCGGAAGCTCGGGAGGCGGCTAAGGTGATCGGAGCGGATCTGGCGTTCCTGGATTTCGGAGGCGATTGCCACTTGGAGCGCAATCCTAAAAACACCTTCCACCTGGCGTCGGAAATTCGGCAGTTTCAGCCGGCCATCGTGCTGGCGCCCCATCCCGATGAGAATCAGCATCCCGATCACGCTGTGACGGGACGCTTGACACGTGACGCTTGCCGGTACGCCCGTTACGCCGGACTGGAAGTCCTGAAAGGATTCGCGCTTCCAGGCACCGCCCCGCATTCGATCGCCGCGCTCTATTTCTATGGCATCACCACGGAATTCGGAAAGCCGGATGTGGTGGTGGATATCTCCGACGTAGCTAAGGACTGGGAGCGTGCCATGCAATTCCACGCCAGCCAGATGCAGACCCGCGCATATGTGGACCTGCGGCTTACCGGGGCACGGAATTTGGGGCTGTCGATTGGCGTGGAGTACGCAGCCGGGCTGTACGCGAACGACCCTGTGCGCGTTGCGGCACTTTCGGACCTGTCGCTTTCATCTAGGCATTTTTAGACGGTGGTGCGCAGCAATTGCGCGGTGCTTGAACAACGAAGCGTTAGGGCTATACGCGGTGTGGATGCGCGAGGTCATGCGGCACAAAAGCGTGCATATGCGACTCGGTGAGACCCTCAAGGTATTCAAAGGTTACCCTGTCGATGCCAGCACGCTGGAATTCGTTGCGAATCAGGACGATTGGAAAAAACGCATTCGTGACTTACGGTACCTTGGTTGGCAAATTCTTGCGTCGAAAAAGAGATTGCCCAACGGACGGGTTCGGTCGTTCTATCAGCTTGTCAAAGTGGAGCCTTGGCCAAGTAATCCGACGGCGGTAGTTCAAAAATATGAACGCGACAGGGCTCGACAGAACAAACCATTATAGCGTCGGAATTGGTTCCGTCGAGCTGCGCAGTCGTTTAGAATTCTGACAGTCCCTTTCTAATTCGACAGCGCACTACAGTGACTACTCGGCGTCACTCCTTCGTGGGTTAGACCACCCGCCCTATACTTCGCGTGTACGGGTGGCCCCCTTGCGGGCTCGGGAGGCTATGCGCACTGATCGGCCTAACGCGGATGGGCTTGCGTCGTCCGTATTTGAAGTGCAGGTAGTACCATCCCCATAACACGCCCACAAGCAGCACGATCAGAATGGTTCCGGCAACGATCCGTTCCTTCATTTCCTATCGCTCCGTAAGAAAGGAGTTCTAGCCTCTTAAAAGACAGGAAGACCACTATAGGGAAGGGCCGGGGGTTTTGAAGTTCCCCTTTCCGGCCCTTCTTGTTCATCGACGCTCAACGGAGAGGAAGGGCATCGAGACGTGCGGAATTATGCCATAGCATATGACGGCAAGTAAAGGCTAGAAAGTACTAGTGGTAATGCTCTGGCAGCACTGGTGATTCAACCGAAAGGGGCGTGGCGGCCCGGCCTGAAAGTGGGTAATGTCGCAAGTCTTCGGCGGGTTTTAGCTGGCGCCGGAAACACCAACTGGCGTCGATTGCCTCATCCACGATCTACGGTTCACCCATACTAGGCGAAGCTGGCGCCGCCGAACGGACGATGCTTGATATCATGGGTCACATGAGTAAGGCGACGCGATGAGATGGACTCAATGCGACCAGGCCACAATTTCGGCTATAGCGGGCGATTTTACTCGTCTGATTTCATCTGTAACTCATTGATAAGCTGGCGTAGCTCAGTAGGTAGAGCATCTGATTTGTAATCAGAGGGTCGGGGGTTCAATTCCCTCCGCCAGCTCCATTCTTCAATCACGTAACCGGCCCCACAGAGGCCGACCGTAAGCGATCTTCCAAAGCGCAACGCCGTGGTGAAACCCTCAAACATGAAAGGCGAAGCTATTGACGTAAGCCTGCAATCACATCGAGCCTGCGCCAGCCATCGTCCCGCCGTTGGAGGCGTTGTTAAGTAGTGATTCCACTTTTGAAAAAACGGTGCTGATCTGAGTGGAAACATCCGGCATGATCGCGCCGGCCGCAACGGCCAAGAAACCGACCATCAACGCGTATTCAGTCAAGTCCTGACCACGGGTGTCCTTCATTACCTTCAATAGGAAGAGTATGTTCTTCATCGTGGCATCAGAATATCTCTGGCCATTGTGGAAACATAGGTACTTTCCTGCTAGGCGGTACTGGCATACCCGCTAGTCCGGGCGGCGCAAAGGGATGGAAGGTTATGGACGGGTTAAGTCGTTTTCCACTCGTCAGATATCGTAAGATGGTGGGCTTGCCGGGGCATCGAACTCAATCCCTCCGCCATCTCAATCCCCATGAGTAACCTCGACCACTTCTGGCTTCCCTTCACCGCCAACCGCCAGTTCAAGTCCGCGCCGCGGATGTTGGTTTCCGCGAAGGACATGCACTTTACAGCCGAAGACGGGCGCGTGATTCTCGACGCGACCTCCGGCATGTGGTGCGTTCACGCCGGACACGCCCGGGCACCCATCGTGGAGGCGATACAACGGCAGGCCGAACAACTCGATTTCGCGCCTACATTTCAAATGGGCCATCCGGTCGCCTTTGAAGCGGCCTCGGAATTGGCTAAGGTCGCGCCCGCTGGGCTCGACCGCGTATTTTTCGTGAACTCCGGTTCGGAGGCTGTGGACACGGCTCTGAAGATCGTCCTGGCCTATCACCATGCCAAGGGCGAAGGGCATCGCCAGACGTTTGTTTCGCGCGAACGCGCGTACCACGGCTCGGGTATGGGCGGCACCGCGGTGGGAGGCATTCCCGCAAACCGGCGCGCATTCGGGACGCCTCTGCTAAAGGTGGTCCATCTGCCGCACACGCACGATCTGGAACACAACGCGTTTTCGAAAGGCCAGCCGGAGTGGGGAGCGCATCTGGCCGATGCACTCGAAACCCACGTGCTTGCCTTGCGCGATGCAACACATAACGAAGAAGGCATCGCGGCTGTGATCGTGGAGCCGGTGGCCGGGTCTACGGGTGTTCTCATCCCGCCGCGCAGTTACCTGGAGCGCCTTCGCAAGATTTGCGATAAGCATGGTCTGTTGCTGATCTTCGACGAAGTGATCACTGGCTTCGGACGCATTGGCGCGCCCTTTGCCGCCCAGCGTTTTGGAGTAACGCCGGACATCATCACATGCGCAAAGGGCCTGACCAATGGCACGGTTCCCATGGGAGCGGTTCTTGTGAACCGCGCCATCCATGACGCGCTCATGAATGCGCCCGAGAACGCGATCGAGTTCTGCCACGGCTATACCTACTCGGGCCACCCTTTAGCCGCCGCCGCGGCAAAGGCGACGCTCGCGCTGCATCAGGCGGAAGCCCTCCCTGAACGGGCGCTGATGCTTGAAAACGCTTTCGCCGGAGGCGCGCACGCGTTGCGAGGGTTGCCCAACGTGATCGACATCCGCACCTTCGGGCTGATGGCTGCGATTGAGCTCGCGCCGCGTACGGGCAAACCCACCTCACGGGCCTACGATGCTTTTGTAAAGTGTTTCGAGCAAGGCGTTTTGATCCGAACCACGGGAGACACCATCGCGTTGTCTCCGCCACTCATTGCAGAGCAATCGCATCTGGATCAGATGTACGACGTGCTGCGGCGGACTCTTACGACGTTGGCTTGAGCGCGGCGGCCACCGCATCGGCAATCGTCTTTCCGTGAAAGCGGCCGTTTTCGATAAAGATCTCGTTGGTGTGCATCCCCGCCACCAGCACTCCCGCCAGATACATCCCGTGGCGGTCGCTCTCGAGCGTATCGGGATTCGTAAACGGCTTGCCTGACCCCGCATCGAAGTGAATACCGTGCTCCGAGAGAAACGTAGTGTCTGGGCGGTAGCCGGTCATGGAAAAGACAAAATCGTTCTTCAACCACTGCTCGCCAGCGGGAGTTTTCAAGCGCACCGAGTCGGGGCGGATTTCTTCCACCGTAGACTGGAAGTACGCGGGAATCTCCCCATTCTTGATGCGATTCTCAATGTTGGGCTTGATCCAATACTTGACGTTGTTGTGAATGCCCTCGCCGCGATGCACCAGCGTCACGCGCGCTCCGTTCCACCAGAGCTCCAGCGCCGCGATGGCGGCCGAATTCTTCGCGCCCACCACCAGCACATCGTGATTGAAGTAGGGATGCGCCTCTTTGTAGTAATGGATGACCTTCGGAAGATCTTCGCCGGGCACGTTCAACAAATTGGGGACATCATAGTAGCCCATCGCCAAGATCACTTTGCGGGAGTCGTAGCGTTGCGCGCAGCCATGGCGGTCCATGGAATGCGTGGCGAAATTCCCGTCGTCGCCGGTGATTTTCTCCACATGTTGATACTGCCGGATGTCCAGCTTATAGTGTTCAGCCACGCGCCGGTAATATTTCAAGGCCTCGGCGCGCACCGGCTTTTCGTTGAGGGCGGTCATCGGAATGTCACCGATCTCAAGCAGCTCCGGCGTAGTAAAGAACACCATGTTCGTTGGATAGTGGTAGAGCGAGTTCACCACGCAGCCCTTGTCGATCAGTACCGCGCTTAGGCCTCGCCGCTTCAATTCGATACCGCATGCCAAGCCGGTGGGACCCGCGCCAACGATGACGGCGTCGTACACGGCTATAGCATCCCCTCAACGCTCACATACACATTCGCGAGCGCCCCATCCAGCGCCGCAGGATCCTTGCCGCCGGCTTCCGCCATGTCGGGACGGCCGCCACCCTTGCCGCCCACCGCCTGGGCCACCACGCCTGCCAGCTTGCCTGCGTGAACCTTGGAAGTGAGATCCTTCGTCACACCGGAAACGATCGCAACATTGCCATCTTCAACGGTGGCAAGCACCACCACGGCCGATTTCCACTTGTTGCGAAGCGAATCGGCAAGAGTGCGAAGCTGCGTGCGGTCAAATCCGTCCAGCCGCGCCGATAACACCTTCACGCCCTTGATGTCGCGCGCCTGCAATTCCAGATCACCCGCCGAGGCCTGCGCCATCTTGGTTTTCAGTTGCTGCAACTCCTGCTCCAGCGCCTTCTCTTTGGCCACCAGCTTTTCCAACTGTTCGGCCACTTCGTTTTCGGAACTTCGCACGATGCCCGCCACCCGCGCCAGTTGCTGCTGGGCTTCCTGGAAACGCCGTAGAGCGCCTTCGCCCGTGATGGCTTCAATCCGCCGCACGCCCGCCGAGATCGAGCCTTCATATACGATCTTGCAGAGGCCGATATCGCCCGTGCGCGCCACGTGCGTACCGCCGCACAGTTCCTTGCTGAACGTGTCGATGGAAACAACCCGCACATGCTCGCCGTACTTCTCGCCAAAGAGCGCCATCGCGCCGGTGGAGAGCGCCTTGTCCAGGTCCATGACGTCCGTGTGCACTTCCCGATTGGCCAGGATTTGCTCGTTGACCAAGCGTTCCACCTCGGCAAGCTCATCCCGATCCATCGCTGTGTAGTGGGTGAAATCAAAGCGCAGGCGCGCAGGTTCCACCACGCTGCCCGCCTGCTTTACGTGGGTGCCCAGCACGGTTCGCAACGCCGCGTGCAACAGATGCGTCCCCGTGTGATTCCGCATGGTCGAATGCCGCGATCCGACGTCCACTTTCGCGATCACTGGATCGCCGACCTGGACGGGTCCAACCATTTTCACCCGATGCACCGTCTTGCCGGGCGCGCCTGAAACCGCGCTTTCCACCACCGCCACGGTCTCTCCGGTGGCCACTGACACCAACACCCCGGTATCGCCCACCTGCCCGCCGGCTTCGGCGTAAAACGGAGTGCGGTCCAGCGCGATCTCGCAATCGAGCAGCGCCGCGATCGTAGCCGGCGCCTCCAACGTCTCCCGGCCCACGAATTCGGTTCGCGGCAGCGCCAGATACTCGGGCTTCGCGTTTGCCTTCTCCGCGCCCTTCCAACTGGCGCGAGCGCGGGTGCGCTGTTTCTCCATCTCCACGGTGAAACCGTCGCGGTCAATCGTCAGCCCGTGCTCGCGGGCCATATCCTCTTGTTCGTCCAGCGCTAGCCCATACGTGTCGTAAAGCTTGAACGCAGCCGCACCGGGCAGTACACCGCTCGCCGCGGCTTTCGCTTCGTCCTGGAAGAATCGCTCCGCCACTTGGAAGGTGGTGGCGTAACGCTGCTCTTCATCCCGAACCACGCGGGCCACGCGCTGCACGCTGTCCATCATTTCCGGATACGCGTCGCGCATGTGCTCGGCGACGAAGCCGGTGAGCTTGTACAGATAGGGGTCCGCCGTCCCCGTCATTCGCGCATTCCGCAGCGCCCGCCGCATGATCTTGCGCAGCACGTATCCGCGCCCCTCGTTTGCCGGCACCACGCCGTCATGAATCAAGAACGCCGCCGCGCGCGCATGATCGGCGTTGATCCGCAACACAGTGTCCACTCGCGGATCGTCGCCGTGTTGCTTGCCCAGCAATTCCGCGGCCTTCAACATCACCGGCCGGATCAAGTCCGTGTCATAGTTCGAAAGCACTCCCTGCATCACCGCGGCGATGCGCTCCAAGCCCATGCCTGTATCGATCGATGGCCTGGGCAGTGGAGTCAACGTACCCGCCGCATCGCGGTCGAACTGCATGAACACCAGGTTCCAAATCTCGACGAATCGCCCGCCGCCGTCTTCGGGAAACTGCTCTTGCTCGCGCCCCGGTTCCGCGCCCTGTGGACCCAGATCATAGTGGATCTCCGAACACGGCCCGCATGGGCCCGTCTCACCCATCTGCCAGAAATTGTCTTTCTCATCCAGCCGGAAGATGCGATTCTTCGGAACACCCGCTACCTTCTGCCACAACTCTTCGGCTTCATCGTCCTCGCGAAAGACGGTTACATAGAGTTTGTCCTTCGGTAAACCGTATTCCTTGGTGATCAATTCCCACGCATACGCGATGGCGTCTTGCTTGAAATAGTCTCCGAAAGAAAAATTCCCCAGCATTTCGAAAAACGTGTGATGGCGCCGTGTGTAGCCGACGTTGTCCAGATCGTTATGCTTCCCGCCCGCCCGCACGCACTTCTGCGAGCTCGCCGCGCGAGTGTAGTCGCGGCGTTCCTCGCCCAGAAACACATCCTTAAATTGGTTCATCCCCGCGTTGGTAAACAGCAGCGTGGGATCGTTCGCGGGAACCAGCGACGAGCTTCGTACCACGCGATGCCCACGGGCGGAAAAATAGTCGAGAAACTTCTGGCGAACTTGGGAACCTGTCATGGATATTCCATTTTCCCACGACCCACTACCCCATATTCCGTGTCATGATGATCCTAATGATCCGCACGGCTTTTTGCCATTGGGTGCCCGTATTTGCATGAAGCTGCGTGAAGCCCTGGAGGTGATCCAAGCGCAGCCGGCCGCGGGCGCGCCCTTCCACGTAACGCTCGCTTGTGGATTCACCCCGCTGCACCTCGCCACATTGCTGCATGCCCACATTCAGCGGTCCCGGCCCCATAACCGCGTCAAGATCAACACGGGGCTGTATGACGATTTAGTGGGTACGATTTCCACCGCCGCGCCATCCGTGCAAGGCGTCATCGTGCAAATGGAGTGGCCGGACCTGGACCCGCGCCTCGGTTTGCGCCAACTCGGGGGCTGGTCGCCCACGGCGATCCCAGACATCATAGCCTCGGCTAGACGGAAGCTCGATATCCTGCAGGAAGCCCTGAAAAGCGCGGCGGCCACGGGTCCCGTGATCCTGTCTCCGCCGCTATTGGAATTGCTACCGATGTTTCACACCGCGCCCCGCCAGTTGAGTGCGGACGCCGCACGGCTCGAAGCGGACCTTGCGGATTTTCTCGCGCGCATCGCCGCGGCCGGCATAACGGTTCTCCATCCGGACCCTCTTCCCCATCCGCCCCGTTTCGACGTTCGGGCCTACCTGCAAAGCGGTTTCCCGTATCACGTGGATTTTGCCGATGCAGTGGCACGGCAACTGGCGGCCTTACTGCTCCCGCCAGCTCCCCTCAAAGGAGTCATCACGGATTTAGATGACACTCTTTGGAAAGGCATCGTGGGCGAAGTAGGGGCCGCTAATGTCACCTGGGATCTCGCCTCCCATAGTCAGATTCACGGTGTATATCAAACGTTGCTCCAGTCTCTGGCCGATGCCGGCGTCTTGGTGGGAGTGGCGAGCAAGAACTCCCTTGGCGAAGTGGAAGAAGTTCTGCGCCGTCCAGATTTGCTGGTGTCCGAACGCAGTCTGTTTCCCTTGGAAGTGAGTTGGGGACCGAAATCGGAAGCCGTCGCGCGGATACTCCGCGTATGGAACATCGCCGCCGATTCGGTTGTCTTCGTGGATGACAGCCCCATGGAGTTGGCCGAAGTGTCTTCTGCCTTCCCGTCTATCAAGACCCTGGCGTTCCCTACGGGAGATACGGAAGCGTGTTGGCGCACCATCGGCGAGCTGCGCGAGTTGTTCGGCAAGCCCCTGCTCACCGAAGAAGACCGGATTCGCGTGGATAGCGTGCGAGGCGCGGCGGTTCTTGATGGGGCCACAGCTTCGGCGGGCGGTCAGAGCGACCGGTTCCTGGAGCAGTCCGGAGCGTTGCTTACCATCGACCGCGTGGAACTGGACGATGCGCGAGCCTGGGAACTGGTGAACAAGACCAATCAGTTTAATCTCAACGGCCGCCGCGTGACCCAAGTGGAGTGGCGCGAGATGCTGGCGCGTCCATCGGCCTTCGCGCTCGTGGTTTCCTATCAGGACAAATACGGGCCTTTGGGAAAGATCGCGGTTCTGGCCGGTGAGACGTCGGGGGATATCCTCCGTCTTCACACCTGGGTCATGAGCTGCCGGGCCTTTTCCCGCCGCATTGAATTTGAGTGCCTGCGCTATTTGTTTGACGAGTTCGCCGTAAGGGAAATTAATCTCGATTTCGAAACGACACCAAAAAACGGCCCACTACGCGTCTTCCTGGAACGGGTTACTGACTGTCCGGGAACCATCACACTCGCCTCACTGAACCACCTCTGCCCGCCGCTCTTTCATTCCGTGATTGGCAATGCTACGCATGAACGATCTTGAACATAGACTGCGAAGGTGCTTTCACGCAGTCTTCCCTGCCCTCTCCGATAGCGTAATCTCCACGGTTTCCGTCGAAGGCGTGTCGCAGTGGGATTCCGTAGCGCATGTTACGCTGCTAGAAGTGATTCACGAAGAATTTGGAGTGCTCGCCGCCGAGGATGACGCCGAGCAGCTCACTTCGTTTCCCGCTTGGATGGACTATCTGCGACAGCGGGGCCAATAGCGTTTCATGGACGCGGAGCTGCTCGATGAAGCGGGGTTTGCTGAAGTCCAAACCTTTCTCCGGGAAATTTACGGTCCCGATGAACCGAGGAAACTCACGGATGAATTCTGGCGCTGGAAATGCACTCTGCCGCACCCGTTGTGGTGCACGAGTCGTGGCTTCATTCGGCGGAAAGAAGCCAGAATCGTGGCCTACGCTTCTTTGATTCCGCTCCGCTTTCTGACCCCATTCGGCCCAGTGAATAGCGGGCACGTAGTTGATTGGGCCGCATTGCGCGGCATCCCCGGCGCGGGCGTGCGTCTGTACCGTCACATACAATCTCTCACCGGAAGTGTGATCGGAATCGGCGGTTCCAAGGAAACCAGGCAGATCCTTCCCCGCATCGGCGCCGCGCTGCGGCAAACAGTGACTACTTATCAACGGCCGGTGCGGCCTTTTCGTGCCGCCTTGCAAGGGAGGAAAGATTGGAAATGGCCGGCGCGCCTATTGCGCGATCTGCGCTACGCGTGTTCGCCTTTGCCTGCAGTCCCGCCTCACTGGAAAGCCGAACATGTTTCACGCTTCGATACCAGCCTGGATACATGTTTGGCCACACCTCTGCCGGACGCGATTCGATCCGAGCGCGGCTCTGCTCTGTTGAACTACTGGCTGGAGTGTCCCGCCGCCCGCATGGGGGGATACTTGATCCGAAGCCAGGGTGAGACCATCGGATACTTCCTAACGAGTTCCGTACCCAACACCGCGAGGATAGCGGACATATGGGTGCGGCTTAGTTCAGTGGATCAATGGTTGGCGGCGTATAGTCTAGCCTTTCGCACCGCGACTCAATCGGACGTATTGACCGTGGAAACGATGACCAGCCACCCGTCCGCCCGCGAGGCTTTGGATAGGATGGGGTTGCGTCGCTCCGATAATCAGGTGTTTCTGCTCGATCCCAGCGATGCATTGCCTGTCCATTTGCCGTTGGCGCTTTTTCCGGTGGATTTCGATGGGTTCTATCTTTAAGCGAACACTCAAATCGGCCATCTACAATCCGGCTGCGGAGAGGCTGATGAGTTGGATGCATCGCCATAAGCCGCGCATCCTCACCTATCACAGCTTTCCGAAAACCCAAGTGGAAAATTTCGCTCGCCAGTGCGAACACCTGCGCCGTTATTACAACCCGGTTTCCATGGACGAGGTCGTCACGTTCGTGCGGGACCTCAAGCCACTGCCTCCCCGTTCTGTCGCGATTACGATTGATGACGGTTATCGCGATGTCTACGAATTCGGCGCGCCAGTCTTGCGCCGCTTCCATATTCCCGCCACTTTGTATGCCGTGCCGGCATTCCTGGATCGCCAGTGCTGGCTGTGGTGGGATTGCATCTCGTACGCGCTATTTCATAGCCCTCTGAATCAGGCCCAGTTGATTGTGCCAGGGAATGAATTGAGTCCCGCGACGTTCGCGCTGGGGTCTGTCGCGCAACGCCAGGCACTTGCAACTCATATCTCCATTTCCTTGTCGCGCTTCGACGATCAATCGCGGTGGGTCCAGGATTTCGCGCAGCGCTTGCAGGTGAACCTTCCCGCGACGCCCGTTCCACCCTATGACGCGATCTCCTGGGAGCAGACGCGCGAACTCGCCGCCAACGGATTCGCCATTGGGTCACACACCATGAATCATCGCGTAACCGGCACTTTGCACGATCCTGACGTGAAGCGGTTTGAAATTAACGGCTCGCGAGAGCGCCTGGAAGCTATGTTACATCGGCCCGTTCATCATTTTAGTTTCCCTAACGGAGGCATAGGAGATTTCAGCCATACCGACATCGAACTGGTCAAGCAGGCAGGATACTCCTCAGCCGTCACAACGCTCATTGGGATGCTGGACGATGAGGCCGATTGTTTTCAGCTTCCGCGCATTAATGCCGGCGCCGATATGGACTTGTCGTTCTTCAAGATGAGACTCGCCGGACTCTTTCAATACACCCATGCGACCAACATTCCAGTCAGGGTTTCAGGGGACTGATCGAACCCGCGCCCTCAGACAAATGGCCCGTCTCAACCACGATCACCCGCCGCTGATTGGGGAATCCAAAGTTCGACGTAGCCACTACGTACGCGCCGTCCGGGGAGATCGCCGCGCGTGGTGTGGACCAATACCCGTTGGCTTCTTCGTTACTAAATTGCAAACTGCGATGCATCGCCAAGCGCCGGATCTCGGCTCCATTCTCACGCATCACTATGATTTCTCCCAAATACGGCGTGTGCTTGACTGGCGTCTTGTCATTAGGATTGCGTGTCCTATTGTAAGCCTGCGTTGTGATCGAAAACACACATGACGGTGCAGCCTTGGCGCACGCCGCGTGAAAATCAGCCCAAGTGTCCTTGCCACCGCACCGAAATAAGGGCATGGTACGTTTCAAGCCGCCGCCGAACTCCGCCGGGATTCCCATCTGTGCGCCTTTGTTGAGCTGGATGCTGTAAAGCGAATACCCGCACGGCGCTTGTTCCTCGATGCCGGTAACAAGGAATTGATTGCCTGCGGAATCTTCCATGGTGTCGGAGTGCACGCCAGCGATGCATGCTTCCTCTTCCTCGCACACACCATCCCCATCACCGCCATCCATAAGGATATTCTCCGGCCCGCGTCCTGCTAAATCGAGTCGTCCAGCGGACTGGTTCACGGTGTACAACAGGAAGGGTCCGTTTTGAATGACCAGGACATAGCGGTGGCCGGAAATGCGGTCCACGCCTTTGGAGATGTTGGTGAAATCTACCTTAGCGTCCTCCGGAAGCCGGGCGCAGTAGGTCTTAGGAGTGGTGGCGTCCAGCGCACACACCTGATGCTCCTGCGGGGCGTGGAACGAGAGCCAGTTGTCCTTGGTCATCTCGCCCGTTCCCCCAGCGGTGATCGATTGGAAACGTTGCGCCCCCGCTCGATAGTTCACCACCGTAGTGGCCTTGCCGGAGGTCACATCAAAGCGGCGAACCGCACCGTCCGCGAACGTGTAGAGAAACCGTTCGTTGCGGCCGTCCCACATCGCTCCCTCGAAGTTGATGGAAACCTTCTTGATTACTTTCCCGGTCAACAACTCCACCACCGTGGATTCATTGTCAATGGAAACCAGTGCGTACTTATTGGCCGCACTTACGGGCGACGGCGTGGAATACCCATGCAACGCCGACGGACCTGCGATCACATGGACGCGCGCGCCGAAATTCGGATCCGTGTAGCTTTGTCCCAGTGCCGGAGGTGAGAAATTTCCTGGCGGGTTTTCGCCGGGAACCACGCAAACCGCCGCATTTGCGATTGGCAATCCCGGTGCATCGGAACACCCGGAGGGTCCCGCCACATAGCTAAACTTGGGCGCCTGCCGCGGTTCCACGACTAACGTCACGCTGATTACTCGTGAAATTTTCTGATTGTTGGAAATCGTAATAGTAGCCTGATGCGTACCCGGCTTTTGCCAGGACACAGCCGTGGCGGTAATCATTCCCGTTCCAGCTCCTGCGGTCGGACTCAGCGCCAACACCTCCTCGCCGGAAAGCACGGCCGTCCAAGGAGTGGGGGAGGTAATGGAGAGGCGCGCAACAGGCGGACGCGGGCCCCCTTCGAGCATCCGCAGGGATAGCCGTTGCGTTGAAACCGCCAACTCCTGGCCGCCCATGGGAACAATGCCAAGCCAGAACAGCCAAAGGTATGCAAAGCGTATCTGCATCCGCCGCCTACCAGCCCAACGTCCTGCCCTTGTTTTGCTCGTCGAGCCATTTTTTCAAGGGAGCGAAGTAATCGAGGATCGCCGTCGCATCCATCTGCTTGCTGCCGGTGATCTCAGCGAGGGCATCCTGCCACGGCTTGCTAATCCCCATGGCCAGCATGGCGTTGAGCTTTTGCCCCGCCTCTTTGTTGTCGTAAATCGAGCAACGATGCAGCGGCGTGGTGCTTCCCTGCGCCGGACAACCCGCCGTCCGCGCGAGGGCGCGGTGAAATTGGAACTGCAGGATGTGCGCGAGGAAATAGCGCGTGTAGGGAACATTCGCCGGCACATGGTATTTCGCGCCGGGATCAAAATCCATCTCGGTACGTTCTCCGCCAGGTGCAACTCCCTGATACTTCAACCGCAGGTCCCACCAGGCTTTGTTGTAATTCTCGGGGGTGATTTCGCCTGAGAATACTTTCCAGCGCCACTGATCGATCATGAGCCCGAACGGCAGAAAAGCGATCTTTTCCAGCGCGCGCTGCATCAACAGCCCCAGATCCTTGGAGGCGTCCGGAGCTTTGTTGAGAAAGCCCAGCTTAACCAGATACTCGGGCGTGACGGAAAGCGCGATGGTATCGCCGATTGCTTCGTGGAAACCGTCATTGGCACTGTCTCGAAATAAAATGGGCTGCTGATTGTAGGCACGCTGATAGAAGCTATGCCCCAGTTCATGATGAATGGTCACAAAGTCTTCTGCATTGATATCGATGCACATCTTGATGCGCAGGTCCTCGACGTTGTCGACGTCCCACGCGCTGGCATGACATACCACGTCACGATCCTGCGGTTTCACGAATAGACTTCGCTTCCAGAACGAGTCAGGCAGCTTCGCGAATCCTAAAGACGTGAAGAACCCCTCACCGTAACGGACCATCTGGAGCGGTTCGGTCTTGCGAGTCTTCAAAATTGCCGTCAAATCGTAACCAGGGTCCGCGCCGCCCGGTGCGGCCAGCTTGTAGACATTTGACCAATCCTGCGCCCAAATGTTCCCGAGCAAATGCGCCGGAATCGGCCCTTTTTCCGGAACCACGTCCCCGTACTTTTCACGCAAACGCGACCGCACGTACGTGTGCAATGACAGGTACAGAGGTCGCACCTGCTCCCACAACCGGTCCAATTCGTTCGAAAAATCGTCAGCTGGCATGTCATACTTCGAGCGCCACATCGCCCCGGTGTCCTTGAAACCCAGCTCGCGTGCGCCCTTATTCGATAGCTCGACAAACCGGGCATAGTCCTTGCGCATGGGCGGCGAAATCGAATGCCAACCCTTCCAGACATCCAGCAATTCAGCCGCACTCGTGCTGTTTGCCATAGTGCGTTCAATCACGCCGATGTCCATGCAGGGCTTGGCTTTGACATCTTTTCCCGCGCCGGGACAATACTTGCCTTTGCCATACATGCCTTCCAGCGAAGCCGCCAGCCGCGTAACTTCCGCGCTTTCCTGCGGGTCGGAAGGAGCGGGTAGCGTGAGACCCAACTTCAGCAAGTTCATCTTGCGACGCATGTCGGCGGGCAGATCCGTGTCATCGAATCGCTTGGCCTCTTTGGCGAGACTCACGCCGTAGTCGATAGTGCGCTGATTCGCGAGCGCCGCCAGCGTTTCGGTATCATCCGTGATGAAGTTGGATTGCACCCACTGTGCACGGCTCGATTCCTGCATGAGCTCATCCAGCTTCTTTTCCGCGCCATCGAGAAAAGTCTTCGCGTCGTTCGCGGAAACTGAAGATCCGCAGCCTGTAAGTACTAGCGATAGGACAGCCGAAACGCAGGCTGTCTGGAAAGTGGGGCGTCCAAAAAAGGTCCGCATAGCGCCATCATAGCGCCTGTGTCTCACAAAAAGCATTTAATAGCCCGCGAACACCTTGAGAAATGACCTCTCCTCCGTTGTATCCCTCCCTCGTTCGCATACCAGCCAAGCCCCATCATGATGCGTGATGCAGTATCGTCAGGCATTCAGCAATCGTTTCCACCGCGAAATCGGCTTGCTCTCGCGTGATGACCAGTGGCGGACACAGCCTCACCGTGTTCGGGCCCGCACCCAGGACTAATAGGCCTCTTTCGAAGCACATATCCACAAGTTTGTCCCGCAGTTCCGGGGCACGCTCCTTAGTGTTCTGATCCTTCACCAGTTCGATGCCAATCATCAGCCCCAGCCCGCGCACCTGGCCTACCATTGAGAAACGGGCCGGGAAATCCGCCATGCGATTGTTCATGTGCGCGCCGATGCGCGCCGCGTTCTCGATTAATTCGCCCTCCAGCAACTCCAGCGTCGCTAGCGATGCCGCGATGGCCACGGGGTTGCCGCCAAACGTGGACGCATGCGCTCCAGGCTTCCAATCCATGATCTCCGCACGCGCGATGGTGGCGGAAAGCGGCAGGCCGCTCGCGATGCCTTTGGCCAGGGTCACGATGTCCGCGACTGCGTCAAAATGCTCGGATGCGAACATCTTCCCGGTGCGCCCCATTCCGCATTGCACTTCGTCAAACACCAGCAGAATTCCATGCCGGTCGGCCAGGCGGCGCAGTTCATCGAAGAATTTCTTGGGAGGAACCAGATAGCCGCCCTCGCCCTGGACGGGCTCCACCACAATCGCGGCGACTTCCTCAGGGGGTAGCACGGTTCGGAATAATGGATCTTCAATGGCCTTTACACATTCCACCGCGCAGGTGTCCGGATGCTTCCCATACGCGCAGCGGTAGCAATCGGCGTAGGGGACGTGGTGTACTCCCGGCATCAACGGGAAGAAACCCTTCTTTTGCGTGTTCCGGCTGCCGGTCAGCGCTAGCGACCCCATGGTCCGTCCGTGAAATGAGCCATAGAACGCCACAAATTGCTTGCGGCCGGTGTGATATCGCGCGAGCTTAATGGCCGCCTCTATTGCCTCCGTACCCGAGTTACCAAAATACACCCTTCGGGCAACGCCTCCCGGCACCAGAGCTGCTAGCTTTTCAGCGAGCTGCACCATGCTTTCGTAGTAAAAATCCGTCCCAGACATGTGGATCAGCTCACCGGCCTGTCTGCGGATGGCCTCCACGACCTTGGGGTGGCAGTGACCGGTGGCGACCACCGCGATCCCAGCACTGAAGTCTAAGAAACGATTGCCGTCTACGTCTTGGACCATCGCCCCTTCGCCCCGCGCGGCGACCAGTGGATAGCTTCTGGTGTAGGAGGGTGAGATTACCGCGCGGTCCCGTTCAATGACGGCCGCGGCGAGAGGGCCTGGGAGCGAGGTAACTAACTTGGGAATCCGACGGTCTTGGGGCACTCTGTTCTCCTGCAAGTGTATGATACTACAAACATGTTACTTGTTCCATGGCAATACTTTCTAATATCTGATTATATACGACTCATATTATTGTATTTGATTACACTAATGTGTTATAGTCAGACTAGATCGGTTGGCACCGAATCTGCTCCGATCAGAAGGTCAATATGGACTTCAACCGCTACACTGAAAAACTTCAAGACGGTATCCGCTCAGCACAAGAGCTTGCATCCAAACACGGTCATCAACAAGTGGACGTAGAACATTTGCTATTGGCGCTCCTTGACCAGGAGCGCGGCCTTACCGCGTCGCTCTTTGCGAAGGCCGAGATTGATCGGGCAACCGTCCATCAGCGGTTGGC
This sequence comes from uncultured Acidobacteriota bacterium, assembly GCA_902826605.1. Lineage (GTDB taxonomy): Bacteria > Acidobacteriota > Terriglobia > Bryobacterales > Bryobacteraceae > Palsa-187. The sequence continues at coordinate 382,084 of CADEFM010000001.1, read as the reverse complement.
GGGAGAACTGGAAAAGATGCCCAAGGTGGCGGGCTCCGCACCAGGTATCGATCAGATTTACGTCACGCCTCGGTTACGGGCGCTATTGGTAGCCGCTGAAGGGGAAGCGCGCCGGCTAAAGGACGACTACGTTTCGGTGGAGCACGTACTGATCGCCGCTACCGGCGAAAAAGTTTTTAAAGATCTGGGAATATCGCTGCAGCGATTGATGCACGCGTTGCAAGCGGTACGGGGTGGACAACGCGTCACGTCCCAGAACCCAGAGGCCGTTTATGAGGCGCTGGAAAAATACGGGACCGATCTCACTAAAATGGCGGCGACCGGGAAGCTTGATCCCGTCATCGGAAGAGACGAGGAGATCCGGCGGGTCATTCAAGTATTGTCGCGTCGCACCAAGAACAATCCCGTCCTGATTGGCGAGCCGGGCGTCGGCAAGACAGCCATCGTCGAAGGCCTGGCCCGGCGCATTGTGCGCGGAGACGTCCCGGAGGGTCTGAAGGAAAAAAAGATCGTTTCTCTGGACATGGGTGCGCTGATTGCCGGGGCCAAATTCCGGGGTGAATTCGAAGAACGCCTGAAGGCCGTGTTGAAAGAAGTGCAATCTTCGGAGGGCCAGGTCATCTTATTCATCGATGAGCTGCATAACGTGGTGGGCGCCGGCAAGGCCGAAGGCGCAATGGATGCGGGAAACCTGCTGAAGCCCATGCTGGCGCGCGGCGAATTGCACTGCATCGGCGCAACTACGCTGGATGAATATCGCAAACATATTGAGAAAGACGCCGCGCTGGAGCGCCGGTTCCAGACTGTGCTGGTGGACCAACCATCGGTGGAGGACACCATTTCCATCCTGCGGGGTTTGCGGGAGCGCTACGAACTGCATCATGGAGTACGGATCAAAGACTCAGCCCTGGTTGCAGCGGCCGTGCTCAGCAATCGCTACATCTCGGACCGGTTTTTGCCCGACAAAGCCATCGATCTGGTGGACGAAGCGGCCGCCAAGCTGCGCACTGAAATCGATTCGATGCCGGCGGCGCTCGACGAAGCCACGCGCCGGCAGATGCAGCTCGAAATCGAGCGTGAGGCGCTGAAAAAAGAATCCGACAAAGCTTCCAAAGAGCGGTTGTCCAAGCTCGAAAAGGAGCTGGCCGAGATCAGAACGGAATCGGCCGGGCTACGCGCCCGGTGGCAAGCAGACCAGGAATTACTAAAGAAGCAGCGTGAGTTGCGCGAGCAGATTGAACAGATCAAGATGGCCGCCGAACAAGCCGAGCGCGCTTATGACCTGAACAAAGCGGCGGAACTCAAGTACGGCAAATTGATTGCCCTCGAAAAGCAACTAGAAGAGGAAAAGCAAGACACCACGCTCCTCAAAGAAGATGTAGATGAGGAAGATATAGCGCAAGTGGTCAGCCGTTGGACCGGCATCCCCCTGTCGAAGTTACTGGAAGGCGAGATCCAAAAGCTAATGCACCTTCCCGACGAATTACACAAGCGAGTGGTGGGCCAGGACGAGGCTGTGGACGCGGTTTCCGACGCCGTGATTCGCGCGCGCGGCGGATTGAAAGACCCCAAAAGACCTATTGGAAGCTTCATTTTCCTGGGGCCTACCGGCGTCGGCAAAACCGAGCTGGCTCGCGCCTTGGCTCAATACCTCTTCGATGACGAGCGCGCACTGATCCGCATCGACATGTCGGAGTATCAGGAGAAACACACCGTCTCACGCCTGGTGGGCGCGCCTCCAGGATACGTCGGTTACGATGAAGGCGGACAATTGACGGAAGCGGTTCGGCGTAAACCCTACTGCGTGCTGCTGCTGGACGAAATCGAAAAAGCGCATCCCGACGTGTTCCACGTGCTGCTGCAATTGCTGGATGACGGCCGCTTGACCGACGCTCAGGGCCGCACCGTGGATTTCAAGAACACGATCGTGATCATGACTTCGAATGCGACCAGGGAAGAGATTCCGCGTCTATTCCGTCCGGAGTTTCTGAACCGCGTGGATGAGATGATCTCCTTCCACTCTTTAACGGAAGACCACCTCAAGAAAATCGTGGATATTCAACTGGAGACTTTGCGGGCGCGTTTGGCGGAGCGCCACATTGATCTGACCCTCTCCGCGGCGGCTCGGGAACATCTGGTGAGGGTAGGTTACGATCCGGCCTACGGTGCGCGCCCCCTGAAGCGAGCGATTCAAAAAGAGGTGGAAACGCCACTGGCGCGAAAGCTGGTGAGTGGAGACATCCACGATGGACAGAAAGTCTTCGCGGACGTGAATAAAGATCGCGTTCTGACCTTTGCAGTGGAATCCGCGGCGGTGGCAGACGCATCTTAAGGATAGTAAAGAGAAGAGTACGTTGAGGCCAAATTATCATGAGCGAACTCACTAAGTCCGAACTGCAAACGCTTCCACTGCTGCCGCTGAAGAACTCCGTTTTGTTTCCAGGTCTGCTAATGCCGCTTTCCGTCGGACGGCCAGCTTCACTGAAAGCCGTAGAAGCTGCCATGGTCAGCGAAGACAAGGAAATCATTGTTGTAACGCAGCGTGAGGTTTCCGACGAATCCCCCGGCGGAGCTGGTCTCTACACAATCGGCACACGGGCTGTGATTCGGACGGTGGCGCGTCCACGCTCCAGCCACATCGACGTGCTTGTGTTCGGCGTGGAACGCATGGTGATCGTGAAGGTGGAAGAAACCGAGGGGTACCTGGCTGCCCGTGTCCGCACCCTTCCCCCGCCGGACGACTCCAGCCGGGAGACCGAAGCTCTGACCCTGTCCATTATCGAAATGGGCACAAAGTTCGCCGGATTGATTCAGACTCCCCAAGGGTCCCCGCAAGACCTGGCAAGCATGTTCACGTCGCATGAGGATCCGCTGCGGCTTGCCTACATGGTGGCGTCGCTGATGAATCTGGAGACCACCAAGGAGCAGTCGCTCCTCGAAGCGCCCACACGCCTGGAAGGCTTGCGAATGATCCACGGCTGGCTCTCGCACCAGGTGGAAGTGCTGGAGATCCGCAACAAAATCACCGAAGATGCGCGCGGAGAAATTTCGCGAGAGCAGCGCGAGTACGTGCTGCGGCAGCAGAAGAAGGCCATCGAACAGGAACTCGGCGAAAAGAATCCGGAGCAGGCGGAAGTGCAGGAAATACGCGAGCGCCTGGCTAAAGTAGAACTGCCGGAAGAGATCCGCAAAGAGGCGGACAGAGAAATGGGACGCTTGGAGAAACTACCCTCTTCACAGCCCGAGTACAATGTGATTCGCACATGGCTCGAATACGTGATTGAGCTCCCATGGACCAAGCGCAGTGAGGACTCGTTGGATCTGACGCGCGCGCGTCAGGTGCTGGACGAAGATCACCTGGGCATCACGAAAGTAAAAGAGCGCATTCTGGAACACCTGGCGGTGCTGAAGTTGAACCCAGAAGCGAAAGCACCCATATTGTGCTTCGTAGGCGCGCCGGGCGTCGGCAAGACATCGCTGGGGCAATCCATCGCCCGCGCCTTGGGCCGCAAATTTGAACGTATGAGTTTGGGAGGCTTGCACGACGAGGCCGAATTGCGCGGCCACCGGCGCACGTACATCGGCGCGTTGCCGGGCCGCCTGATTCAGGCCATGCGGCGCGCGGGATTCGCCAACCCTGTGCTGATGCTGGACGAAGTGGATAAACTTGGCCGTGATTTTCGAGGCGACCCCGCGGCGGCATTGCTCGAAGTATTGGATCCAGAACAGAACAAATCGTTCCGCGATAACTATTTGGATCTGCCTTTCGATTTGTCGAAGGTGATGTTTATCACCACCGCGAATACGCTCGATTCGATTCCCGCGCCGCTCTTGGATCGCATGGAAATTCTCCGGCTGTCTGGCTATAGCGAAGAAGAAAAAGCGGAGATCGCCGAGCGCTACCTGATCCCCCGTCAATTGAAACAAACAGGTCTGACCCTGGAGCAATTGACGCTGACGACGGCCGCATTAAAGAAAGTGATTTCGGCTTACACCCGCGAAGCCGGCGTGCGCCGTCTGGAGCAAGCCATCGGACGCGTGATTCGTAAGATCGCACTCAAATTTGCGGAGGGTGCGCCTCCACCGTTCGTCGTCAGGGCGGAGGAGATTCCGGACCTGCTGGGCCCCGAGCCTTTTTCGCCCGAACAAGCTCGCCGCGATTTTCCGGCAGGCGTTGCCACTGGGCTTGCATGGACCGAAAGCGGCGGCGATGTTCTGTATATCGAGGCCACTCTGCTGCCCAATGGTAAGGATCTGACTATTACCGGCCAGCTCGGCGAGGTGATGCAGGAATCCGCTAAAACCGCTCGAAGTTACGTGTGGAGCCATGCGGCCGAACTCGGAATCGACGCGGACAAATTCCTGAATACCGGACTGCATATCCACGTGCCGGCAGGTGCTATTCCCAAGGATGGTCCCTCGGCAGGCGTGACCATGACTACCGCGCTGGCGTCAGTGTATTCCGGAAAGCCAGCTCGCCGAGATACCGCGATGACTGGCGAAGTCACTCTGACTGGACTGGTATTGCCGATCGGCGGCGTAAAAGAGAAAGTCTTGGCTGCCCGCCGCGCCGGCATTAGGCGTGTGATCCTGCCCGCAGGCAATAAGAAGGATTTGCGCGATCTGCCCGATGATGTCCGCAGCGAAATGCAGTTCATCTTCGCCGAGCGTGTGGAGGACGTGCTTCGGGAGATGCTGCCCGGGCTGTCCATCACGCCGGCGCGTGCGGCGTGATGAGCGGTAACGGCGTGCTAGGTTGCTAGACTCGTAAGAGTGATTTACTACGATCCGCATAAGTGGCTAGACCATTTTTTCGATCTGCGTGGCTCGCTGGTAAAGGAGATTGGGGCCCGAGTAGGGGCGTGCGTGTTGTGGTCGGCCGCCGTGGTGGCATTCGATCAGTGGGTTCTGCCGGTCGGTGGTTCCGCGGTGTTGCATAGTCTCGTAGGCGTGGCGCTCGGCCTGCTTTTAGTGTTCCGTACGAACGCATCCTACGATCGCTATTGGGAAGGCCGCCGGCTCTGGGGCGGAATCGTGAATGAAACCCGTAATCTGATTCGCTCGGGCTGTGTGAATTTACGCGACGATCCACGGCTCCTGCAGCAGTTGACGCGCTGGACCGCTCTGTTTCCGTGGACGGTAATGAGCACGCTGCGCGGCGTGCAGGACCTGGCAACGCAGAGCGACGAACTGCTTCCCGCTGAACGGAACGAGCTGCGAATCTGCCATCATCAAGCGCTATACACGGCGCAGCGCATGAGCGCCTGCCTGCGGCAGGCCCTGGACCAGCGCTTGGTGAGCGACGTCATTTATACCGCAATGGATCAGAACGTGCAGCAGCTCGTGGGGTATCTGGGAGGCTGCGAACGGATTCGCAAAACGCCGCTTCCTTTTGCTTATGTGGTCCATTTACGGCGCGCGCTTGTGATCTACTGCTTCACCCTTCCTTTCGCCCTGGTGGATACCTTCGGCTGGTGGAGTGTGCTGGATGTATTCTTGATCGCATACACGTATTTCGGCGTGGAGGAAATCGGCGTCGAAATCGAGGGACCGTTTGGAAACGACGCCAACGACCTGCCGCTCGAAGATATCTGCACGACCATCCAACGGAATCTGTACGCCATGTCGCAGATGGGACGCCCGGAGCGGGAAGCTCTTCCGGAAGGACTATAGACGTCCGGCACGGAAACGTCTACGTTTTCTTGACGTCGCGGTGGTTTTCCTTCGCCCGGTACCCGGCCGCTGCCAGCCGTTTACGGATCTCACTCGCGATCAGCACGCTGCGGTGATGTCCACCGGTGCATCCGAACGAAATGGTGAGATAGCTCTTGCCTTCGGCGATGTAGTGGGGCATCAGATAAATCAGCAGTTCCGATATCCGTTTGATGAATTCCTGGGTTTGCGGAAAGCTCCGTATATAGCGCGCCACGCTCGGGTGTTTACCGCTGAAGTGCTTAAATGCGGGGATGTAGTTGGGATTGGGCAAGAATCGAACGTCAAACACCAAGTCGCTGTCGGCCGGCACGCCGTGGCGGTAGCCGAAACTGGTGACATGCACTAGAATTTCCGGCGCGCCTTTCTGTGAGCCGAAGGTCCGGTGAATGGTCTCGCGTAATTCGTGGACGTTAAATTTACTCGTGTTGATAATAGGATCAGCCAGAGCACGAATGGGAGCCAGCCGCTCACGTTCCGCGCGCACACTCGCCGCTACGCTGCGTTCGGCCCCTAGGGGATGCGGGCGTCGCGTTTCGCTGAAGCGGCGGATGAGAGCGGCATCATCTGCTTCCAAAAAAATCATTCTCGTGGGCACTTGCCGTTTGAGCTGCTTGAAGAGTTTGGGAAAGCGGTCCAGGGCGGCGCCTTCGCGTATATCCACCACTAGAGCCGCGCGCCGCACGTTCGGGGCTTCCTTAGTGAGCTGCGCGAATGTCGTGATCAGGTCAAATGGCAGATTATCAACGGAATAGTAGCCGAGGTCTTCCAGCGCCTTGAGCACGGTTCCCTTTCCGGAACCGCTCAAGCCCGTGATGATCACAAGCTCAGTGGGCGCTTCGGGTTGGCTGCTATTGGAAGGCTTAGGCTTAGCCACTTAGGTCTCGACCAGATCGAAATCGCCATCTTTGCGGCGGATGAGCACGGACAATGCTTCGCGCTCGGCATCGCGGTACACCAGATAGTCACCCTTCTTTTCCATCTGGAACACCGCTTCTTCGAGCGTCATTGGTTTGCGCCGCTCGTGATGGTTCACGCGAAAAACGCGCGGGCCGCGATCGGCATCGGCGGCTGCCGGGGACGCCTCCACCGGCGCTGGTTTGCTCTTGATATCCGCCCGGCGGGCTTTTTCCCGCCATTTCGTCCGGTTCTTGAGCGCCTGTTTCTCAATTTTGGTCAGAGCGCCGCTGATTGCGGTGAACAGATCCGCGTCGGAACCGGCTCCCACCAGTTGGTGATCGTAAAACTGCAATATGATTTCGGCATTATGGAGGTGCCGCTCATTGGTCACGATAACGTGCGCTTCTCTTTCCCCGCGTTTTTCAAGCAGTTTCGACAACTTGGCGAACTTCGCGTCCAACTTCTCCTGAAGCTTGGGCGGGAGGTCGTGATGCACGCCTTTGTAGCTAACTTTCATCGGATGGATTCCTCCACAAAATGCTCCCGGCAACTGCCACGCACGCCTGATTTTGGAAATTTCACATGAATCCCCCGGGTGGACGCTATTTGCGTACCCGGCGTTGATGCGTGGACGGGATACGCATGTCTTCGCGATACTTGGCGACGGTTCGGCGGGTCACCTGAATACCTTCGGTTTGCAACCGTTCGGTAATGTGTTCATCCGTCAAAGGGTGGGAAGGATCTTCCTCTTCAATCATTTTCTTGACCCTGCGCTTCAAGATGAGAAGCGGCGTGGCGCCGCCTGAGGGCCCCTGGACAGCCTCCGAGAAAAAGTAGCGCAATTCGAATACACCCTGGGGGGTGTGCGCGTATTTGCTGGATACCGCCCGGCTGACCGTAGAAGGGTGCACGCCGATCTCTTCCGCGATTTCCTTGATCATCATCGGCTTTAGATAGTCGATTCCAGCTTCCAGAAAATCTCCCTGACGCCGTACGATGGATTGGCATACTTTGAGAATCGTCTGCTTGCGCTGTTCGATGTTCTTCATCAACTGGATCGCGCTCGCGTAGCGTTCCTTGACGTAGTTGCGGACGTCTTTGTTAGGTTCCTGATCGCGGTCCAGCATGCGCCGGTATTGCGAATTCAGGCGCAGTTGAGGGATATCGTCGTCGTTCAGCTGGATCAGGTAGTCTTCGCCGTCTTTGGAGATGTAAACATCCGGCTCTACCTGACGTGCGCCGGGGCCGGAATATCGAAGACCGGGCCGCGGGTCCAGATGGCGGATCACTTCAATGGCGATTTCCACGTGTTCAATGGGGCGGCGGAGGAGGCGCGCAATCTCGCGGAATTGCCGGAGTTCCACCAGCTTCAAGTGGTCATGAATAATGTGCCAGGCAACCCCGCCGCATGCATTGCGGCTTGCAAGCTGAATGAGCAGGCACTCACGCACGTCCGCGCAACCGACTCCCGCCGGATCGAGGGTGTGCACCACGCGCAATGCTTCCAGCATGTCAGCCTCGGTGTGCCCTTCCGCCAGCGCCATCTCCTGGGACGGCGATGTCAGGTATCCGTTCTCATTGAGGTTGCCGATAATGCTTTCCGCGGCGTCCCGCACTGCTTCCGTCATCACCACCAGCGCAAGCTGGGATCGAAGATGGTCGGTGAGAGTTACAGGAGACGAAAGAAATGTTTCAAACGAGGGCTTCTCAGAAACCTCCGAGGCCGGACTCTTGTAGCCGGGGTCCAGATAGTCATCAAAATACGAGCCAAAATCAATTTCGTCGAAAGGGTCGGTGGCCTTAACTTCCGGAGTTTCGGGCGTATCGGTTACTTCACCCGCGGGCTGGCTGGCTATAGTGGCGGAAAAACTGGCATCGGAGAAAGCCAGCAGGTCGGCATCGCCTCCGTCCGTATCTATTTCGGGGGGACCCGCCGTCACGTCTAGAATCGACTGATCGGAAGGATTGGAAACGCGTTCAGCCTCAAGCAGCGGCTGGAGTTCTTCCGGACTAAGCTCTTCGCCGCCATCGGCAGAGTCTTCCAGGACTGGGTTTTGAGCGACTTCAGCGGAAATCATCTCCTTCAGCTCCAGACGGTTCAGCTGCAGCAGGCTGACCATCTGAACCAATCCCGGCGTTAATATCTGCTTCTGCGCGACCCGCATCTGCAGTCGCGGCGATAGCGAACCCATAGCTAGTCCCATCCTAGCACCGCCCCGGCCCGCGGCGCGGTCTCGGGCATGGATGCCACTCAGATGATCCTGAGCCCTCTTATTTCGTTACAATCGACGCTGATGCCCTCGCTCCAAGTACTCCTTTCCGCGCAACAAATTCAAGCACGTATCGAAAGCCTGGCGGCTGAGATCGACCGCGACTATGCGGGAGAACCGGTCTACCTGATTGGCATCCTGAAGGGCGCATTCATTTTCCTCGCAGACTTGGCCCGCACTATGAAAACTCCGACGCGCATCGAATTCATCGGTATTTCCAGCTACGGCGGAGGCACGTCCAGTTCCGGCGAGGTGCGCCTGACCAGGGATCTGGACGTGACCGTGGAGGGAAAACACGTAGTGCTGATAGAGGACATCGTCGATACCGGCATCACGCTTGCTTACCTGTTGAAGTTGATGGAGCAACGCAAGCCCGCCACGCTGCGCGTCGCCACTTTTTTGGACAAGCCCGAACGCCGCGTGCGCCCGGTTACCGTCAACTACTCGGGCTTTGTGATTCCGGATAAATTCGTGGTCGGATACGGCCTCGATTTCGCCGAAGACTATCGAAATCTGCGGGATGTATGCATTCTGGGGGATTGAACCCGCATGGCCCGCGTGCGAGTGTTTCACTGGAATGCCAAGGAGGCCGCTCCCTTGCTTGCGCTTCTACGCCGGGCTGGTCACACGGTGGACTATGACGTTGCCTTCGCCGCCTATCGCGATACGCGTGCAAATCCACCTACCGCCTTTGTGATTGACCTGACGCGCCTGCCGGCGAGTGGCCGGGAAGTGGCGGTGGCGCTGCGTGGATCGAAGGCGACGCGTACCGTACCCATCGTTTTTCTGGATGGCGAAGCGGAAAAGGTCGCGCGCATCCGGCAGCTCATGCCGGACGCGGTTTACACCACTCGTGCGAACGTCGCCAGCGCCCTCAAGGCTGCGATTGCGCATCCGCCCGCTGAGCCAGTAGTCCCGATACGGATGATGGATCGCTTTGGACATCGCAGTGTGGTGCAAAAGCTAGGCATCGGGAAAGGCGCTCTCGTGGCTGTCATTGATCCGCCTCCAGGTTACATGAACGCGTTGGATGCGCTTCCGGACGGCGCGCAGGTGATCGAAGACGCGACGGGCGCTGGGGCCACTATAACCTTGTGGTTTTTCCACGACCTAGCTGCCTTTCACGGTTCCTTGCGTGCGCTTCGGACCACCGCCGCGGGCGGCCGCGTGTGGGTGCTATGGCGAAAAAACAAGCGTGATGGATTGGACGGAAATCTGATACGGCGGGCCCTGGTCGAAATTGGATTGGTGGACTACAAGATCTGCGCGTACGATGAGGCGTGGAGTGGAATGGCCATCTCGATAAAAAAAGTCTGACGCTGGTTTCAGCGGCCGCGGCGCTTCACGTCTTCTGGAACGATCCCATGAGTAAGGAAGTCATTGAGCCGGTTATGCGCGGTCATCATTCCCTTGCGTGCTTTCGATAGCTGGCGTGACGCATTTTGAATCCGTTGCGAGCCATCCGGTTGAGGTAATCCGCTCGGGGTCTGGCCCATAACTAGATCAAATTCGCGGGACGCCACGCTGTTTAAAGCCGTTGCCTCCAGAACATCCTCGATGAGGGCAGCCTGAACTTCCTGAGGCGCCACGGACGGTTTGACTTTAGATTCCCATTGGTCTGAGCACTTCAGGCAAACCGGCAAACCAATCTCGTAGAGTTCCGTTTCGGCTCCGCAGTATTGACACGTGGCCATTAGGATTTCTCCCTAGGATTCCTACCCTATCGCTTGAATGTTCGGATGTCAAACGGATACTCGGCGTCAATTAAAGTGAAATCTTGGTAGTGGGGTCCGCTATGACCCCACTACCGAAATCTTTGCCGGTTCCTGTAAGGCGGCGTGACGCTGTTCTAATTCTTCGAGAGTCTTCGGCCAATCTTGGCGAAGCAAGCGGCTCAGGCCACGATCCGCCAGCAATTTCCCGCCGGTCTGGCACTGGGCGCAGTAGTTGGTTTCATTCTCGGCATAGCGAATGCGCTGGATTTTCGCCCCACACCGCGGACAGGGTTGTCCGAAGCGGCCATGCACCGCCATCTCAGGACGAAACGCCGTGACGTGCTCCGGGAACTTGCCGGCAGCCTGTTCACGAAGCCGCTCAATCCACTCGCGCAGAATAACCAACGTGGCAGAGCGCAAGACCTCAATCTGCGGCGGAGCAATACGGGATGTAAGCAGCACGGGAGAAAGGCCAGCACGGTGCAGTATTTCGTCCGAATAAGCGTTTCCAATTCCCGAAAATACTCTCGGATCTGTGAGCGTTCGCTTCAGTGTATGGTTTTCGCGTGTCAGCACGCGGGTGAATTCCTCCCGACTGGCCGCGAAAATGTCAATACCACCAGGGTCAATATCGTCGAGTCGTTTGCCATCCAACACGTGTAAAGAACTGCGTTTATGCGACCCGGATTCCGTGAGCGTCAGGTATCCGTTGTCAAACATAAAGACCGCCAGGGTTCTCCGGCCATCGGGTTTCTTGTATTTTTCGCTCCAATGCAGGCGTCCTGCGATCATCAGATGCAATACTAGCCACAAATCGCCCTCGAAGCTGATGGCAATACGCTTGCCGATCCTGCGCAATTCCACGACCTTTCGTCCGGCGGCCGCATGGGGCGAGGGTTCGACCGTTCGCAGCAGGAATGGCCCCGCGATTTCGACACGCTGCAGGGTGGTTCCCCTGATTAGAACATCCAATGCTTCCAGGTAGACCGTGACGTCTGGGAGTTCAGGCATGCACGGTCTCAGCGTACCGCACGTTGTTGCCGGGCGGTTCGCCGAAACGCCCAGCCCTCGGGCGTTGCTACCATTTGAGAAATGCTTCGGCGCGCGGTCTTTCTTTTATTCGCGGCACTCACGCACGGCCAGCAGAGCGTGCTGCAGCTCAACGTGGACGCCACTGACGCGCCGCGCCGCTTGATTCACGTGCAATTGAGCATTCCGGTGAAGGCCGGACCGATCACACTGGTTTATCCCAAGTGGATTCCCGGCGAACACGGACCAACGGGTCCGATCGCGGACGTTGTATCTCTAAGATTCGTAGCGAAGGGTCAAGTCTTGGAATGGCATCGCGACCCCACCGACCTCTATGCGTTCACGGTGAATGTCCCTCCCGGGGCGGCCTTGCTCGATGCGAGTTTTGATTTCATTTCCGCGCCCGCCTCGGGAGGCTTCAGCGGCGGCTCGTCCATGACGTCCGAGTTGGCCGTCATTAGCTGGAACCAGTTGGTGCTGTACCCGAGAGGCGCGGCGTCCGATGATGTTCATGTAAAAGCCCGCCTGCGCCTGCCTAGGGGCTGGCAATATGGCACGGCGCTTCCAGTCGCGAAGCAATCCGGCGAGGACTTGGAATTTCGCAATGTATCGCTGACTGTGCTGGTGGATTCGCCAGTCTCCTCCGGAGCGCACTACCGCACGGTGGATCTGGGCATGGTAGCCGGTGCGAGGCATTTCATCCACATCGCCGGCGAAACGGAGCGCGCCATTGCCGTGACGCCTGAGTGGACGGCGCGCTATCGGCAACTTGCCGCCGAGGCTTCGGCATTGTTTGGTGCGCGGCACTATCGCGAGTATCACTTTTTGCTCACGCTGAGCGACAACATCGCTCACTTTGGGCTGGAGCATCATGAGTCCAGCGACAACCGCTTGGAGGAACGCGCATTGCTGGACGTAAGTCCGCATCATTTATCGGCGGATTTAATGGCGCACGAGTTCGTGCACTCCTGGAATGGCAAATACCGGAGACCCGGGGGGCTGGCCTTCAAGAATTATCAGGAACCGGTCAATAGTGAGCATGTGTGGATTTATGAAGGGCTCACAGAATATTTGGGCGAGGTGCTGTCGGCGCGCGCGGGGCTGGTGGATACACCGCGCTTTCAGGAGTGGCTCGCCGATATTGGAGCGCGCCTGGATCATGAAACCGGCCGGGTATGGCGTTCCCTCGCCGACACCTCTGTATCCGCTTCGCTGCTCTTCAATGCGCGTGAAGACTATGCGGGGCTGCGCAGGAGCATCGATTTCTATTCCGAAGGAGCGTTGGTGTGGCTGGAAGTGGATACGCAAATACGCAAGCTCAGCGGCGGTGCGAAGTCACTGGACGATTTTTGTCGATCGTTTCTAGGCGGCCCGGGCGGTGCGCCGGCGGTTCGTCCATATTCGATGGCTGACGTGGTCGCGGCACTGAACGCGGTGCAACCTTTCGATTGGGCGGGTCTCTTCGCGAGCCGTGTAGCATCGATTCAAACCCGAGCCCCGCTGGCGGGCATTGAGGAGGCGGGGTGGCGCGTGGTGTATCGCGACGGTCGTTCCGATTACTGGGCCGCGGAAGAAACGCAAAGCAAGATTGCAGATCTCTCGCTTTCCGTCGGAATGGTGGTGAATGGCGAGGGATGGGTGAGCGATGTTCTGATTGGCAGTGCGGCGCATAAGGCCGGACTGGGACCTAGCGAGAAAATTACTTCGGTGAATGGGCGCGGGTTCTCACTCAGCGCTCTGCGCGAGGCTGTGCAGGGCGCCGCGAGCACGGCTAAGCCCATTGAAGTTGCAGCGCAAAACGGCGTGCAAACCGCGACGTATCGCATCGACTATCACGGAGGAGAGAGGTATCCGCACTTGGAACGGGACGCGAGTAAACCGGACATGCTATCGGTGATTGTACGGCCGCGCGCGCGATAGTGTCGCGACTACATAGCCGTGATGTGATAGCCCGCATCGACGAACAGCACATCGCCGGTTACGCCACGGCCCAGGTCGCTTGCCAGGAACACAGCCGTGTCCCCCACCTCGGCCGGAGTCACGTTTCGGCGCATGGGCGAGCGAGCTTCCACGGCTTCCAGCATCTTCGAAAAGTCCTTCACCCCGCGGGCTGCTGCGGTTTTAACGGGCCCTGCCGAGATGGCGTTCACGCGGATATTGTTCGGGCCTAAATCGCCCGCCAGATAACGAACACAAGCCTCCAGCGAGGCTTTGGCCGCACCCATGACGTTATAGTTTGGCATGACGCGCTCGGATCCCAGATAGGTGAGCGTCATGATCGCGCCCCCCGGCGTTTCTTTGGCAGCCATTCTGGGTGCGCACGCACGGGCCACCGCTACTAGGGAGTACGCGCTGATATTGTGCGCCAACAGGTATCCATCACGTGACGTTTCGACAAACGGGCGGCTCAAATCTTCAGCGGACGCGAAGGCGATGCTGTGAACCACGGCGTCCAGACGCTCCTCCGCTTCCAATTCCCGTGACAGCCGTTCTAGATCGTCGTCTTTGGTAACGTCGCAATCAAACACCCGCGCGGCGCCGAGCGATGCGCCTAGATCTTCCACGGATTTCTTCAATCTCTCGCCTTGATACGTCAATAAGATCCGCGCACCCTCGCGCTGAAACGATTGTGCGATAGCGTACGCCAGGCTCCAGCGATTGGCCACACCAAGAATGAGCGCGGTCTTTCCTTCCAATAATTGAGGCATGAATCCGCATTGTACACTAGAGTCCAGACCGCTCCGCTATTTTGGATCTCTCCACTCCACTCATGTATTTGAAAGGCGTAGGGCCCGCGCGGGCCGCCATGCTGGAGGCCAAAGGCCTGCGTGTCGTGGAAGATTTGCTGACCTACGCGCCGTTTCGTTATGAGGACCGCAGCAACGTCAAAACCATTGAACAATTGGCTCCCGGAGAGATGGCAACGGTGCTGGCGGAAGTAAAGTCCGCGAAAGTCTCCGGATTCCAGAGGCGCAACCTGGGACTGTTTCAAGCTTCCTTCACGGACGCATCGCGGGCGGTGCTGATGGGCAAATGGTTTCACGGGGCGTACCTGGCCGATATACTCACACCCGGAACAAAAGTCGCGTTATTCGGAAAGATCGAGTTTGATTCGTACTCGGGGAACTTGGGCATCATGCATCCGGAGTACGAAATCCTCACGTCCGAAGAAGACGGCGACGCTTCTTTACACACAGGCCGCATCGTGCCCGTCTACGAGGCAGCCGGCAAGGTGACAACGCGAACTCTGCGGATGTTGACGAATCGTATTTTGGAAAGTGTCACGCCGGATCACGCGGATCCCGTTCCCGAACACATCCGCCGCGCGCTGAAGCTGCCGGATCGCTGGGGCGCGATTCGAGCATTGCATTTCCCGCCTCCCGATTCCGATCTGCGGCTGCTGAATGCGTTCCGTTCTCCCGCCCAATACCGTTTGATCTTCGAGGAGTTTTTC
Organism: uncultured Acidobacteriota bacterium; assembly: GCA_902826605.1. Lineage (GTDB taxonomy): Bacteria > Acidobacteriota > Terriglobia > Bryobacterales > Bryobacteraceae > Palsa-187. Next base: position 367,004 of record CADEFM010000001.1, on the reverse strand, counting down.
TGGCTGGAGTGCGGGCTGGAGCTGAAGCGCGCAAAGGCACGTCTGGAGCCGGGCATCGCGTTCGCCCTGACGGAACGCGTGCGCGAACGCATCAAGGAAATGCTGCCCTTCAAGCCGACAGCCGCGCAGAAGCGCGTGCTCGCGCAGATCGCGCACGATATGGCGCAGCCGCATCCGATGTATCGGCTGCTGCAAGGCGATGTCGGCAGCGGCAAGACGCTGGTAGCGGCAGAGGCGGCCATCATCGCGATTGAAAACGGCTGTCAGGTCACCGTCCTGGCTCCTACGGAAATCCTCGCGAATCAACATTATTTCTATTTCAAAAAGCTCTTCCAGAAATTGGATTACGTTACGATTCTGGTGACAGGATCGTTGAGTGCTCGCGAAAAGACACAGCTCAAGAAACTGGCTGCCGCCGGATTGGCGCACGTCGTTGTGGGAACGCATGCGCTGCTGGAGGATAACGTGGAATTCAAGAATCTGGGTCTGGCAATCGTCGATGAACAGCACCGCTTCGGTGTGGAACAGCGGCAGGCGCTGCTCGAAAAAGGCGCCGGAGAGAAGGGCACGCGTCCGGACGTGCTGGTGATGACTGCTACTCCCATTCCGCGCACGCTGGCGCTGACGATGTATGGCGATCTTGACGTCAGCATCATTGACGAACTTCCACCCGGACGAAAACCGATCACCACTCAGCATGTCAGCGAAGATCGCATCGAGCAGGTGTACAGCTTCCTGAAACAACAGATCGACGCCGGCCGCCAGGCCTATGTGGTTTACCCCGTGATCGAGGAATCCGAAACGCAAGCCATGAAAGCGGCGCAGAAGATGCACGAGCAACTTTCGAGGCTTGTTTTTCCAGGTATTGAAGTGGGCCTGCTGCACGGAAAGTTACCAGCCGCGGAAAAGGAATTGGCGATGGCGAACTTTCAGCGGGGCAGGACCAAGGTTCTGGTGGCCACCACCGTGATTGAAGTGGGTGTGGACGTTCCGAATGCCACGGTGATGGTGGTCGAGCAGGCCGAACGTTTTGGGCTGGCGCAGTTGCATCAGCTGCGCGGGCGCGTGGGACGGGGCTCAGAACAGAGCTATTGCATTTTGGTCACCGGCAAGATGAACGAAACCGCGCGCGAACGTATTCGCACGCTAGTGGACTCTTCCGACGGCTTTTACATCGCCGAGATGGACATGAAGTTGCGCGGCCCCGGCGAGTTTTTCGGGACCAAGCAATCTGGGATGCCGGCGCTGCATATCGGCAACATCTTGCGTGACGCGGACATTCTGGAAGTAGCCCGCAGCGAGGCAGCCGCCTTTGTGGCGCATCCACCCACCGACGACGCACTACGACGGGCGGTCGCGTTTATTCGCGATCACTGGCAGCGCCGTTATGGACTGGTACAGGTGGGATAAAACATGCGCGTGATCGGGGGCGAGTTCCGTAGCCGCGCTCTGAGGAGCGTTCCCGGCCTGGACACGCGCCCCACACCCGATCGATTGCGCGAAACGCTGTTCAACGTTCTGGCCCCGCACATTGACGGCGCTCGGTTCCTGGATCTCTACGCTGGCACCGGCGCGGTGGGGATTGAAGCGCTTAGCCGGGGCGCGGCGCGCGCGATTTTCGTGGAGAAGAATCGAACGGCGCTACAGGTAATCCGCGAAAACGTGAGGTCGCTGGGGATCGAAACTCGGGCCGATGTGCGGCAAGGGAATCCAGCTAGCGTACTGGGTCTATTCGACGCGGATATTATATTTCTAGACCCGCCATATGCGCTCGAAAAAGAGTATGCGGCGACGATGGCGGCGGTGGGTGACAAGCCTGCGCCGATGGTGATCGTGCAACACTCGATTCGGCTGAATCTGGAAGAGACGTATGGCGCACTGCGGCGCACTCGCATTCTGAAGCAAGGCGACAATGCTTTGAGCTTCTACGCGCCCAGAGACTAAGGGTTCGCCGGCGAGGAAAGCGCAGACACTCCACGGGAATTCGTCAATTGCGCGGTGCCCGACGCGATCGGAAGGGTGGCGCCCTGCGATTGAAACGGCAACGTGAGCGTGAACTGGCTGCCGGTGTTGAACGATTGCGGGTTGTTGTACCAGGCGGTAAACGCACTGCTCAGCGGGACAGTGAATTCACTGGCGGTGAGAGTGGTTCCTGCCGCTGGCGCAAAGCGGAATGTTCCACCGGAGACTTCCTTCGTTGTGGAATATCCAGTGACGATGAAATTAAATCCGCCGGATACAGCAACGACACGCGCTGTCGTGATCACGGGAACGCTTTGGCCGATAGCAATGGTTTGCACGGGTGTCGCCGATGGGGTTACGTCTCTTCCGGCGGAATCGGTAAGCCGTGCGGTTACGGTAATCGTCCCGGCAACCGTACCCGTCATGATGGCGCTGCTAAGTGTCGCGGTGACCGCCCCGGCAGCGAGGCGCACAAACGCCGTGCGCGTTCCGTCCGAGAAACGCACTTCCGGATTGTTTGCGCTGGTGCCATCGGCGGTGAATGCAAGCGTTACCGTGACGTCAATCGGCAGCGGGTAACTGCTTCCCAGCGTCAAGTTCAATAAAGGTTGCTGCGCGGGACCAGGGGCGCCCGGCACGGTAAGTGTGATCGAACTCGGAATCGGCGGAGGGGGGCCAGCCGTGACTGTGATGCTGAATTGTCTACTTGCAGCAGCCGCGGGCGCGGCCGACGTCACGGTGATGATGAACGTGGATGTCCCAACAGCGGTTGCCGTCCCGGCGATCACGCCGGAGGTTGTGTCCAAATTCAGCCCCGCTGGAAGACTCCCAGCGGACACATTCCATGAAAGCCCTGTACCCCCAGTGGCGGCGAGCGCCGAGGAATAGGCAGCGTTCTGGGAAGCATCCGGCAATGGGGAATTGGTGGTGATGACGAGAGTCGTAATCTGCAGGGTCAGTTGACGGGAAGCGGTTGCGCCCAAGGCGTCCGTGGCCGCGACGGTGAAGGTTTGCAGGCCTTCCGCAGTCGGTGACCCGCTAATGACGCCCAACGACGAATTCAAGTTCAAACCCGGAGGAGGTACTCCGGAAGTAACAGCCCACACTATGGGAGCCACTCCACCCGCAGATTCCAACACCTGTGAATACACTGTTCCTATTGCACCGCCGGGAAGAGACATTGTTGTGATCGCGAGCTTCGGCTGCACGGTGATCGATAGCGCTCGCGTCGCAGAAGTGCTGGAAGCGTCTGTCAACTGCACTGTGACCGGATAAGCGCCATCCACGGTGGGAGTGCCGGAAATTAATCCACTCGCGGCATTCAGCAGCAGGCCCGGAGGAAGCGTGGAACCGGTGGCCAAGGACCAAGTGTATGGCGCCGTTCCCCCGGATGCGGAGAGCGTCTGAGCGTATGGAACACTCACTTCTCCCGCTGGGAGCGAAGAGGTGTTGATGGCGGGCGCACCGCCTACCACCCACGTGAAAGAACGCGTCGCGCTATTTGCCGGAGTGGCCGAATCGGTGACCTTTATGTTGATGGGGAACGAGCCTGCGGCTGAAGGGGCGCCGGAAATGAATCCGGTGACAGGATCCATCGTCAGGCCGTTTGCATTGGTACCAGCATCAAAGCTCCAGGTGAAACCTGGGAAACCACCGGCGAGGACCATCGAAATTCCATAAGGCATTCCCACCGCGCCATCCGGCAGCGCGGATGTGGTGATGGCCATTGGGGCAACGATGATGGTATAGACCTTTGTGAGCTGCTCCGGGGCCCCAGGCGGCAGCGCACCGATTAGGAAGGAGTACGCGCCGGACTGAGTGCTTTGTCCGGTAATCGCGGCAGTGCCGGTCAGTGTGTGGAAGCTCAGACCTGGTGGAAGTTCTCCGGAGACAAAATCCCAGACGATTCCCGGATCACTCGGGGAAAAAGTCAGCGTCTGGACGTAGTTCGCACCGACCCGCGTATTCGGCAGACTGGCAGGTGAAAATGTCTGGCCAGCGACGTTCCTCGCGATCAGCAGCAACAGAAGCAGACAATGGAAGCGGACCGGACTCATTGGCGCGCTTCCTCCGCCGGGGGAGTTACCGCACGGCGCGGGAGATCCGCCTGCCTATCCCCGGCAGGCCCGCCTTTCCGGAAAGCGTCCCCGTTTTCGCGTAAAAGCGCCAGCGGCGCAAACCATACATTCCCTGACGCAGCATCGTAGATTTTGATGGAGCCATTTTCCAGCCCGGTTAAGCGAAACAACATGTCCCCCAAGGGATGCAAATCAGCCGGCGCGCATTCACACAGCGTCGCGGTGACGGCTCCAACCGAAAGATTGATGTTCCTCAAGGTGCCTGACCGATAGATCACGAGAACACGGGCATTGTCTGGAGTTATTCCAAGGGCGAGTGGGGGAGGAGTATCCTGCGGTGCAGTGTCCAGCACTGTAATAAGCGCCGTGCCGCCGATATCGGTTATTCTGGTCACTCCTCTGTCACTTGCCGATACAAGGTCGTGACTGCCGTGAAAGAACGCCACGGCGGAAGCATTCGTGCCGTCGTACAGTTTGACGACACCATTTTGCGGTCCAAAGGCATACGCGCCGGAAGGCCATAATCCTGCGACCCATTCGCCGTCATCGCTCACCGCTAAGGCAAAGGGTACAGTACCTAGGAATCCTGTATCGATTTCACGGGCGATCACGGGAGCGGACGGCAAACCCGTGATCACGCGTATGCGCGCCGTTGAGAATCTGGTAACGATGGCAGTTGCGCCTCCAGGACTCGCGTCGATGCGATCAGGCGCTTCCATCCCCAAACTTTCGATCACCGTTGCCGTGACTGCGAAATTCCGATCCACTGTCAGCGTCACCATCTCGCCGGTCGCGACATCCCGTGCAAGGGCGGCGTTTTGGGCTGCCAGCAATGAGACAAGCGAAAAAGCGCGATCAACCGCCAATGGGTTTCCGATTGCACCCGCAGAAGGAATACCTCGAATCGGCCGGAGGGAGCCTGCATCCGGCAGGTAGCCCAGCATGGGACCTTGGACCTGACCAAAGATCGTGAGCGTTGCCCCCAACGCAAGGGCCACTCTTTTCAAAGGCGTATGTCTCATTGGGGCCCTCCTACTGTGGGGGATCCCACAGTAATGGTTGCTCCTGGAGGCGCGGTGGGCGCTGAACTGGACGACCCGCCTCCTCTGCCCACCACCGCGCCGGCGGCGATGCCGGCACCCGCAAGCCCGGCAATGATCAGCAGCTTCGCTGTGAAGCTCATGCCGCCACTCGATTTGCCACCGGCGGCGTTCGCTTGAGTAACAATGGCGTTCGCGGTCTGGCCTGCGAAAGAGGCAGCGACACGAATCTGCATGGTACCGGGCAGCGTGTTGAGGCGAATTCCACGAGCGGCGGCTTGGCCTTGATCGTTAGCGGTGATGGTGAGCGTGGTCGCGCCGTCCTGAAACGTGCCCCCTGGTCCTTGATTCGGGAGGAAAAAACTCACGGCAGCCTGTGGAACGGGCCTGCTGTTTTCATCGCGCACTTGCACGACGACGTCGCGCCCGCTGCGCTGGTTGATCAGGTTGGTGACTCCGTCACCTTCCAGGATGAGTATTTGCAATCGAGGGGAAGCCTGAGCCCAGGCTGGGATTTTCCATGTGTTTAACAACACCAAAAATGTGCACGCAATCGCACACACCGGCTTTAGGTTCATTATTTCTCCGGAACTGACTAAGGTAACATCCCGGCGGTGTGCGTCGCGCGGGGCGTGACACAATACAGCCATGAGCGCTCAGCACGCCGAACATGAGATACGCCCCGCACGGGAGTGTGATATCTCCACGATCCTTCGACTGGTCCGCGCTTTGGCGGAATACGAAAGACTGCTGCCTGCATGTGTCGCTACGGAGCAGGATTTTCGCGAGGCTCTCTTTCCGACTGCGCCGCGAGAGCCTCCCGCCGCCGCTGCGCTGCTGGCGTTCTCGGGTGAAACAGCGGTGGGCTTCGCCCTGTACTTTACGAATTTCTCTACGTTTCTTGGCCGGCCCGGGATCTTTTTGGAAGACCTTTTCGTCGAGCCTGAGTACCGCAGGCAAGGATTCGGTTCGGCATTGCTCAAGCATCTGGCGAAAATCGCGGTAAAGCGCCGTTGTGGACGTGTGGAATGGAGTGTGCTCACGTGGAATCGGCCTTCCATCGACTTTTATGAACGGCTAGGGGCGGTAGTGATGGAAGAATGGCGCACTTTCCGGCTGACCGGCGAGGCGTTGGAACGCTTGGGCGCGTAAAGCAGCTCAGCGAACGGCTGGTGGTGCGCTTTTGATCTTGTTCCCGGCAATATATACGGAGTGGATTTGGCGCGTATTGCGGATATCCTCGAGCGGATTGCGGTTGAGCACTAATAAGTCCGCCCACTTCCCTGCCTCGATGGTTCCCAAATCGCGCGCGTGCAGAAATTGCGCACCGTTTTTGGTGGCGATGGTGATGATTTGGGAAGCTGTCAAACCAGCATCCGACATCATCTCTAACTCCCAGTGCTCGGCAAAGCCAGGGAAACGGGCTACAGCACCACTATCAGTACCCATGGCAATGTTCACACCGGCTTCGAAGCTGCGCCGCAGATTGCGCTCCGCCATATCCAGCATGGATTTGTTGCGGGTGTAGTCCGGATCGGCTTGACTGGCTGCCACATAGGCAGGCTTGCGGAGGGCTTCCACGGTTTGGCTGGAAAGGCTCTGCGTCATGAATACGTCGTTCAGCATGGCCGGTTTCTCCGCATACATGAACTGGGCGCTTTCGCGGGTGATGGTTGGCAGTAGCCAAACGCCGCGCTGTTTCATCGCTGTAAGCAGAGCATCGTCCACGGGTTGATCGCGCACGCTGTGCGCTAGCGCATACACACCTTGGTCGACGACGATTTTCGCGTGCTGGAGAGATACAACATGCGCGGCCACGGGTAGCTTGCGCTTCTTACCACTGGCGATGATCGCGCCGGTCAACTCCGGGGTAATGGTCTTCGCGCGTCCGAAGTTATCGTCCATCCAAAACTTGATGAAGTCCGGCTTATTCTTGGCGAGATCGGCGATTTTTGAGTTCACTTCCGTGATGGTGGAGACTTCAAGTCGGATGCCCAGGGCCGGTGGGTTCACGCCTCGCATCACGAAGCCTCGGCCTGCGGTGTACACGCGCGCCATGGAAGGCCGGGTCCCACGCTGGGCGTTGCGGACAGGGTAGATGGCGTCCAAGTCGGTCCCAAGACTTACCACGGTGGTTACGCCGTATGAGGCGTAGGTCCTCAGGTCTTGCTCCACATTGGCGCGGGTATAGTATTTCGGGTCCTGCTCCAGATCCTTGATCAGACCCACATGCCCATGCGCGTTGATTAAGCCGGGCATGACGAACTTTCCGGTGAGATCAATCACATCCGCGCCTGAGGGAACGCGCGTTCGCAGATTGGGACCGACGGATTGAATCCTGCCGTCCACCACTACCATCGTCATATTCGGGACGACAGATTTACCAGTGCCATCGATCAAATTGAAATTCTGCAGAACTTTCGTCTCGGCAAAAGCACCTCCTGCTAGTGCGGCAAGCAGCAGGCAGTTGAACGCGCCTCGGCAGGCGAAGAGAACCATGGCTATTAGGATAGGATGAATGTCCGGAGCGGTGGAAGACAGCGCGAAAAAACGAGCCGCAAACGCGATCAGGCACCCTTGCTCTTGGCACGCGGCGAGGCGGATTCGCCCGAAGGCGATTTCTTGAGCAGCTTCTTGCGCAGCAGCCGGTTCACCGCGCGGAGCAAATGAGAAACCTCGTTGTTGCTCTTTTGCAGCACCGCGTCGGCTCCTGTGGACTCTTCATTCAAACCGAGTGTGTCGGTGAAACCGGAAATCAGAATGATGGGCACCTCAGGCGCTTGTTTCCGCAGGCGGCTGATTAATTCCAACCCATCCATCCGAGGCATCTTGTAATCCGTGATCACTAGATCGAATCTGTGCGCGCAAAACTGCTCCAATGCAGTAGCGCCACAGCTAGCCGTCGTGATGCGGTAGCCGAGTTCCTGCAGAACGCTTTTGCGAGCTGCAACCCCATTAGCATTGTCATCGACTAGCAGAATCTTTGCGTGTACGAGAGTTTGTGTGCGGCCAGACATGAGTAGGAAACTTCGTCAAAGTAGCAGTTCCATTACAAACGTGTCAATGAATCTGTAACGGCTTCAAAACGGAGAAGATGGAGGTCTTGACTTTCAGGTCACAACATTTATTCACACGAGTGTAGTGAAACGATGTGATCGTGCGCGGTTATTCCACTTCGCGCGGTGCGGTATAGCCATTCTTAGCGACGATTTGATACTTCACTGCTTTTCCTTTATCGTCATTGATGCGCAACGGTTCGTTAGTTGTGGGATTGATCAATTCTACTTTGATCCGGCGCACCTTCCCGTCACGCGCCTGATTGGCCGGAGTATACGTCAGCACATAGTTGCTGCGTAAAGATTCGGAGATGGAACGGAAAATTGCAGGAAATTCCGCTTCAAAGCGCGGGAAAAAGCTCATTCCACCGGTTTCCCTGGCGAAGGTGCGCATCTGGTTGTCAGCTTGCAAAAAGGACAACCGATCAATGCCAGTCATGTACCCGCGGGCGTCCATGATTTCCCGAATCGTTTGCATGAGGCCCACGGCATAAATAGGTACGCCGGCATCCTGAAGCGCCTTGCGTGTTTTGTCAAAGGTTAACTTGCTGAATGTGTCGATTCCGGATGAAATCAACAGGATTGCTTTCCGTCCTTCGATGTCCTGCATGCGCTGCGCGGTATCAACTACCGCGTCAAACATATTTGATTCCGAAAATCCGGGAATACGCAATCGGGCCAAGGCGGCGGCGGTTTCCTGGCGGTCGTTGGTGAAGTCCGAAAGCCGCTCCGTACGGAGGTCATAGGCCAGCACGGCCAAATAGTCGTCGGGCCGCAGGGTTTGTACAAAGCCATAAGTCGCCTGCAGTGTCTGGAACCAGGTATAGGAATAGAACGACTGGAAGCGGTTGGAGAATTCCACGACCAAGGCGATAGTCATGGGGGCTTCGCCCAGCGAAATATCCGAGATTTGTTGAGGGACGCCGTCCTCGAGAACGCGAAAATAATTCTTGGGGATGTTCGGGATGAAGTTACCCTTGTTGTCGATCACAGCGGTATCCACAGTGACTGTCAGGGCGTCCGTACGAAAGGTCGGTGTGCCTTCTTCCGGCGGGCCCTCTTTGGCACGGCCAAAGCGCGAGGGAATCTTGGGTTGTTCAGTTTCGGCGGGGGCGGGGGCTGTTCCGGGGTCACCCGCAGGACGGCGCGGCCGCGCCACCGTTCGGCTGTCGTCATTTTTCGGACCCTGCTGAGCGAAAGAAAGGATCGTGAGCCCTGAGGAGCATAGGAAAATCGCCGCTAGAATTCTTAGGCCCTTCATATTCAACGACACCCCTCCTGCCTAGAGTATAGGACGGTGAAAGGTCGGGTGGGGTTGCAGCGTCCGTCAAGGATCGCTTGACGGTACCCTACGGCCACGCCGTTGCATCATAGGAGATATGTCCATTCGTGCCTTCCTGGGCCTTCCTGTTTCTTCGCAGCGGAACAGCTCCGCCGAGACTGAAACCGTGCGCAAGGTTATCGACGCCCTTGACAACCTGGACGAAGAGCGCGCTCGGTTCGTTGCCGCGTTCGGGTACATCCTGAGCCGGGTGGCCGACGCGGATTCCCGCATCAGCCCGGAAGAAACACGCGAGATGGAGCAGCTGGTGATGGCACGCGGACACTTCCGGGAGGAACAAGCACTCATCGTGGTGCAAATGGCCAAGCAGCGCAATCACCTTTTCGGCGCCACCGAAAACTTTCTTGTGACGCGCGAGTTCGACCGCATCGCCACGCGCGAGCAGAAACTGGAATTGTTGGATTGCCTCTTCGCCGTGTCGGCGGCGGAAGGCGGAATCTCCCTGGTGGAAGATAATGAAATTCGCCAGATTGCCAGCGAGTTGCATCTGGATCATCCCGATTTCATCCAGGTACGGTCAGGATGGGCGGACCGCTTGAACGTGATGAAGAACCTGCCGAAGCGTTGAACCTACCGCTTGCCGGTAAGCAGTTCGTCGGCGAGATTCCCGGCGTCGTAGAGCTTGCGCAGGGCCTCCGTCATGCCCGCGGTATGCACCGCCACGGCGCGATTGGTTTCGCCTTCGTAAACGAAGTCCCCAACCAGGGATTCGATGTTGCCGTCGAAGATCAGCCCAACCACTTCTCCGGCGCGGTTGATGACCGGGGAACCTGAATTGCCACCAATGATATCGTTGGTGGTCACGAAATTGAGCGGCGTCGACAGCTCCAGCGCCGCGCGCCGCTCCACGTAACGGGCCGGTAGTTGGAAGGGCTCTTTGTAGTCGAAACTCGCGGCGCGGTCATACAGACCGTAGAGGGTGGTCTTGGGCGCCGCGGCAGTTCCATTCATCGGGTAACCCTTCACTTGTCCGTACGACAGACGTAGCGTGAACGTCGCGTCCGGATAAGTGGACTTGCCGAACGCGGCGAAGCGCGCTTTTCCAAGCTGTTCGCCTGCACGTTCTTTCACGGCTTGCACTTTGTCTTCGGTCCACTTGATCAACTCACGCCGCATGGGATCGAGCTGCCGCGCCAGTACGATCATGGTATCGGGGGAAGCGGCAACGGCCGCTTCCCCACCCTCAATCAGCTGGCGGCGCGCCGCTGGATCGGCAAGTTTGGAGCCACGCACCAGCGCTTCGGCCGCCTGGCGCGGCGTTCTGCCATTCAGAACGATCTTGATAAAAGGATCCTCAGCGCCGGATTCCGCCACGTCCAGTTCCAGAGCCCCGGCGATGCGGGCGATCTCCATTTCCGGGTAGATTGGGGCGGGAGAAAACAGTTGCATGCGCATCGATTCCAACTGCGCTTCGTGGTAGCCGGGCAGGCGCTCGCCATCCGGTTTCTTCACTTCCACCCCGTACTGCACGATGGTCTGGGCCAGGTTTGCAAGTTGCGAGTACAAGCCGCGGAAGGAACGCTCCTTGTTGCGGGTGTTCAGCAGGCGCTCGGCGGACGCGATCTGATCCCACGCGCCTCCGTAGGCGGCTTTCCAGCTTGCATCATTCATGACGCGCGCCCGGAAGCGCTCCTCATCGGCGCGCTTGGCGTCCATCACACGCTTGTCGAGCAAGCCTTTGAGGCGGCCTTCCAGAGCTTTGAACGAATTTTCCAAGCCGAAGATCACCGAGGCCGATTGGCGCGCCGGTTCCGCGCCGGTGGCCGAATATTTCTTCAGAGTCTCAATGCGGTTGCGCAGGATCTTCAGAATGGTGGGGAGTCCGGTGTCCCGCTCACTCTCCAGCTCCGCGAGGGTGTTCAGGCGCTGCGTGCTGCCAGGATGACCTACAACGAATACCAGCTCGCCATCCGCGGCGCCCTGGGGATTCCACTGCAGGTAGTTCTTGCTTTCCACCGGCCGATTGTCTTCGTACACGCGGAACAGCGCCATATCCAGGTCATACCGCGGATAAGTGAAGTTGTCCGGATCGCCGCCAAAAAAAGCAATCTGTTGTTCCGGCGCGAAGACCAGCCGTACGTCGGTGTATTTCTTGTAGCGGTAGAGCCAATACTCGCCGCCCTGGTACAGCGTGACCACGTCGGAACGGAAGCCGGTGTTCTGTTGGCTTTCCCGCTCGATGGCCGCGATGGCGCTCTTGCGCGCGGCGAATTCCTGCTCGGGGGTGCGCGCGCCCTGGAGGGCTTGCTGCACGCGGCCGGTCACGTTCTCAAGCGATACCAGGACGTTCACTTCCAGATCGGGCGATTTCATTTCCTCGGCGGCCGTGGCGGCGTAAAAGCCATCCCGAATGTAATCGCGCTGTGCCGTGGAATTCTTTTGTAATTGCCCGCGCGCAACGTGATGGTTGGTGAGCAGCAGGCCATGGGGGCTGACGAAAGATCCCGAACCGCCGTCATTCAGACGCACGGATGACAGGCGCACGTGTTCGAGCCACGCGGGGGTGAGCGTGAAGTTGTATTTCTCCTGGATGAGCTTGGCGGGTGGGTTATCGAACGTCCACATACCCTCTTCGGCGCGCAAGCCGGTGACGGAAAGCGCGGCGAGGAACGCCCCGCCAACCATAAATCTGTTGAGATGGAGCCGCTGCATGAGCCCAATATAGCGCGTTGGCGCCGCCCGGGACCCACAGCGATGTGTGGTCTACGTGATCACTGCGCGCAGGGGAACAGTGTTCCCCGCCCCAAAAGCCAGTCGGGGTCGAAACGGCGTTTGACGTTCTTCATGGCATCGATTTGATCCGGGGGATACTGTATTTCGAGCAGGTGCGTCTTGCGTTTGCCCAGGCCGTGTTCCGCGCCTACCGTGCCGCCCAAGGCCACGGCGGCGCGCGCGAGGTCCGTCATCAATTCTTTGCCGCGTTCATATTCTTGTTCGGATTCGGGAAACGCGTTCACGTGGACGTGGGCGTCGCCGATATGTCCGAAGATCACGTATTTGCCCGGGAACTCGCGGTCGAGTGTTTTGCGGTACTCCGCCATCATCCGGCGCGATTTGTCCAGCGGCACCGCATAGTCGGTGCCGAATTTGGTGAAGCCGGTACGGCGCACGCGGTCGTTGGCCCTTTCGGAAAGAGTGTGGCGGAAGACACGGAAGCGCTCGCGGTCCGCTGGGGATGTGGCGAACCAGGAATCGGATTCCAGCGCTCCGGCCATGTCGATGTCGGCCGTTTCGCCATTGGCATCTTCTTCGAGTTCAATCATCAGCGCCGCGCGGTGCTGCACGTCCATCATCTGCAGAGACGCCTGATCGATGTACTCGATCATATTGAGGCCAGGGATGGGACGCCAGCGCTCCACTGCATCCATGGCGGAATCCTCGGACGGAAAGAAAACCACGCCGCCCAGACGCTCGCCCGGGGCGGGCAACAGCTGCAGTTCGGCTTCCGTCACCACGCCGAGCGTACCCTCGCTGCCGACGATCAAATCCACCATGTCCATGCCGGGCGCAAGCGGATAGCCCGCGGAAAGTTTGGTCGTCTTGGGCAATGAGATCGCCGGGACCTCGAAGTCAATCGTTTCGCCGCGCCGGAACTCCCGAACCGTGCCATCCATGAACGCGACCCGCAGGGCGCGCACGTGGCGGCGCGTGGCGCCGTAGCGAAAGCTGCGCGAACCGCTGGCATTGGCGGCGATGTTCCCACCCAACGATGCGGTGTTCTCGGTTGGGTCGGGCGCATAGAACTGGCCGTCGCCGGTGGCGGCGCTTTGGAGTTCCCGCAGCGCAACGCCGGGGCCCACGCGCGCGAAGCCTGGAGATAGCTCCAGTGTGCGCAATTTCTGCAGGGAAATCGCCCAGCCGCCTTGCGGCGCGGCACCGCCACCCAAGCCAGTCAGAGCGCCTGCGCAGGTTACCGGAACCCGTTCGTGCGAAGCCCGCCGCAGGATTTCCACGACTTCAGATTCAGACTCGGGAGTGAAGACTTGATCGGCGTGGCCTGGATAATGGGAGGCGTCGGTCAGGTCCATTCGTTTAGACTTCCAAAATCACAGGCATGATCAACGGCCTCCGCGACGTTTGCTTGCTGATAAACCGCCGCAAATCGGCACGGATCTTTTCCTGCATCACGCCCCAATCGCCGCGTTCTTCGGCGGAAGAAGATTCGAGCGTCTTAATCACCGCCTGGCGCGCTTCCTGCATCAGATCGGAACTCTCCTCCAAGGATATAAACCCGCGGCTGACGATCTCCGGAAGTCCTTCCGCTTTGCCCGTGTTCTTATCGATGGCGATGATGGGGATCAGGAATCCATCCTCGGAAAGGTGGCGGCGGTCGCGAATCACCAGGTCTTGCACCACTTCGTCCAGCGAACCGGAGTCGATGCATACGCGCCCCACGGTGACCTTTTCGCCCTTGCGCGCGCCCTTGCGATCGATCTCGAGCGTTTGGCCGGATTCGAGCACGAACGATTCTTCCAAGCCCACATGGCTCAAATGCTGCGCCAGCTTAGCGTGCTTGGCCATCTGCCGGTATTCGCCGTGCAGCGGCACGAAGTACTTGGGCCGCACCAGATTCAGCACCAGACGAAGCTCTTCGGCGCTGCCGTGACCGGAAACGTGTACGGGCGGATTCATGGACCCGTAGACCACGTCCGCGCCGCGTTTCGCCACGTGGTTGATCATGCGGTAAATCGCTTTTTCATTTCCAGGAATAATACGCGAGCTGAGCACCACCGTATCACCGGCTTCAATGGACAGATTCTTGTGGTTATCCACGGCCACGCGCGAAAGCGCCGACATCGGCTCGCCCTGCGTCCCGGAAACAATCGTGACCAGTTTGCTGGGAGCCTGCTGCATGATCTCCTGCGGACGCAGCAGAATGCCATTGGGGATGGTGAGCAAGCCCAGGTCGTGCGCGATCTCCGTGGTATTGTTCAGGCTGCGGCCCAGCAGAGCAAGCTTGCGGCCGTGTTTGTGCGCCAGATCGATGATGGTCTGCAGGCGGTGGATGGAAGAGCTGAAGCACGAAATCACCAGGCGGCGCGGGGAGCGGACGAACAGATCTTCCAGCCGTGGCACCACCGCGCGCTCGCTTTCGGTGTAGCCGGCCCGGTCCACGTTGGTGGAATCCGATAGCAGCAGCAGCACGCCCCGCTTGCCGTATTCGGCGAACGTGTGCAGATCGAACAGCTCGTTATCGGTGGGCGTGGGATCCACTTTGAAGTCGCCCGTGTGAATGATCACGCCGAGCGGAGTGGTGATGGCCAGCGCGACGCAACTCACGGTGGAATGCGTGACGTGAATGAATTCGATGGAAAACGGACCCAGCGTCAGCTTTTCTCGAGGCTTTACAGTGTTCAGCTTGGCTTTATCGGCAAGCTTGTGCTCATCCAAGCGGCGCTCCACCATCGCGAGGGTGAACGCGGTGCCATAGACCGGAATCTGCATCTGCGATAGCAGGAATGGGATACCGCCGATGTGGTCTTCGTGGCCGTGCGTGAGCACCAGGCCGCGCACGTGCTCGCGATTTTCGACCAGATACGTGAAATCCGGGGTGACGATATCGACACCCAACAGTTCGGCGTCCGGGAACATCATCCCCGCGTCGACAACGATGATGTCATCGCCGTAGCGGAGGGCCATGCAGTTCATTCCGAACTCGCCCAGGCCGCCTAATGGGATCACTTGCAGTTTCTTATCAGACATGTGTGAACTTAGAGGGTAACATGTGTAGATGGAACAAACGATTGACGTTTCGCCACCCGGCCCCGGACCGTTCCTGTGCATCGCAACCTTTCTGCCGATGTTGCGCTGGCGGCACTTGCCCGAATTTTTCCGGTTGTCCAACCGCGTGAGCAGGCAGCTAAAACAAGCGCCCGGCGTCGTCCCCTTCAGCCTCCGCGCCGTGGCGCCACGGCGGCGCGGAGTTCGCGGTGCAGGACTTCGTCGAGAGCGGCGTCAAATCTGACTGCCATCGCCGCGAATTCCCCAAACTCACCCCCAGGCCTTCGCCCGCTGGACTAGCAACAGCGCGGAAATCGAATAGAGCGAAGCGATGCGGCGGTTGGGCGGCGGCGTCGAAATAGCGGGGATGCCGCTGGCCATGGCGTGCGATACTGTAACCCATGAGGAATGACCCCTCATGAGGAGACCTCTTATGCTTAGGAAATCCATCTTTGCTGCTTGCGCGCTGCTAACGGCCGCGCTAGCGGGTTATTGGGCCGGCCGTACCACCGTCACTGTGGAGGCGGCTGGAGAGAAAGTCTACGAACTGCGCATCTATACAGCCGAGCCGGGCAAGCTGGAAGCTTTGCACTCGCGTTTTCGCGACCACACGCTGACCGTCTTCAAGAGGCTCGGCATGAACAATGTGATTTATTTCAAACCGCAGGATGAGCCGTTGAAGAACAACACTCTGATGTATCTGCTTTCCTACCCCAGCCGGGACGCCGCGAAGAAGTCCTGGGATGCGTTCCGCACGGATGCCGAGTGGCAGAAGGTGTCGAAGGAATCGGAAGCGAACGGAAAACTGGTGACTAAAGTCGATTCGATTTTCCTCGACCCCACCGATTATTCCCCGATGAAGTAAGCGTATCGGGAAGGCAGCGGCGAGGCCGCCTTGCTACCATCGAGATGAGCGGGCGCGTAGCTCAGTTGGATAGAGCATCAGCCTTCTAAGCTGAGGGTCGCAGGTTCGATCCCTGCCGCGCCTACCAAATTTCTCAGTAAGTTACGGCTCACTGGACAAGTTCAGATTCGGTAACTGTAGTGGAATTTGTAGCAGTCGGGCGGGAATCCTGTTCATTGGGTCGAGTGGTCAGTGCCTCCACAGCAACACGTTTCGCGGCTAGCCTGATGTGAGAGTAGCGTTCCAGCATGGCCCGGCTCATATGGCCGAGCAGGGCTAGCATCGTAGACTCAAGAGTGCCAGTTTCAGCGAGCTTTGTGGCGACGCTTTGCCGCAAATCGTGGATTCGGCAATCGACGTTTGCCTTTTTTCGCAGTGTGCCCCACGCCTTCTTCATGTTGTTGTCGGGCTCGTAGGATCGGCGGGCATGGGCGCCCCTCCAGTCGATGTAAGCAAGACGTACACAATTGACTCAGCAAATCCAACGCAAAGTAATGTTATGATTCCAAGCGTGTGAGCCGATGCAGACCTTCATGATTTATCAATCCTTGATTGTCGCTTGTGTGGTTGTTGGGATCGGGACTCTACCCCTTGCATCGGCACAAACAACCGCAAGATCGACGTTCAAGCCGGCGACGTTCAAGGGCTTAACGCTGGGGCATTCCACAGTAAGTGAAGCGCGCCAGAAACTAGGCGAGCCGGAGACGACCTTCAGAGACCACCAGGGCTCCGATTGGATCTACTATCAGGATATTGGACCTGCCAAAGGGCGGATCGAGATGGTCGCAGATGAGACAGGCGTCATCCAATGGATCACCCTTTCCCAATCCAGTTTGACGTTTGCGGAAGCACAAACACTTTTCGGTAAAGGGTATCGCATTGCGAAATACGCCTCCGACTACTGCCTTGCGGATGCCGACGGCGTGCCACTCTTCGAATCCGCAACCGGAGATAAAGAGTACGTTGTGTACGATTCACAGGGCATCGCACTGAAGTTGGATGGTGTCCGCGTAAAGTACGTCGAGTACTTGAGCGAACCGCTCGGTCCGAAATCCTCAGTGTGCGAGACAACAAAGCTCAACTTATTGTTGAGCGGTCGCGTGCTCAACTATCAGGGAGACTATAGGCATTTGCTGTTGCAACTGATGGCAGATTACGGCGGCTACGGGGAGGAGGTGGCGGTGGATTCTCAAGGACGCTTCCGCTTCAAGCTTAGCCATAAGGGGGGCTATGGGCTAATCACATGGCTCAAAAACTCCACGGGAAAGTTCATAGTCCCTGGTCTCGACCACCTTCTGGATTCGCGTGATATCCGAGTCGACCGAAGCACAAGCATCGACATTGACCTGACAAAGTCGGTGAAATAGAAAGTCTGTTATGTTGAACGGCAAGGTCGGCTCGGGCAGATCCCTTTTAGTGACATTACGGGGACTTTTCAGATGCACTCAAAAGAGATTGCCGATGATCGGCTAGCGTTCAGCGTAGGTATCTTGTCCATCGCCATTCTCGGACTGACAACAGAGATAGACGTCAAGGCACAAGAGAAGAGAGCGACGATACCTCCGAGAGGGACCTTCAGTTCTCGGTCACAGATTGCCGGGGAGGTCTGCTTCCGCCTGTCA
This sequence comes from uncultured Acidobacteriota bacterium, assembly GCA_902826605.1. Taxonomy (GTDB): domain Bacteria; phylum Acidobacteriota; class Terriglobia; order Bryobacterales; family Bryobacteraceae; genus Palsa-187. Next base: position 349,279 of record CADEFM010000001.1, on the reverse strand, counting down.
CAATCCACTTAGTTTCGCCGGGCGGGAGTTCCGAGACCCTCAACTACCCTCATGACGCTCCCGCCGCCAGACAGTATCGCGCGCGCGAGACGCGGCGACGATGCCGCCACCGGACTGTAGTGGAAATTGTAGCGACTCACCTTAGAAATCGTCAGCAAGCGTGAGCACGCTAGACCGCTTGGAGCGCCTATTTCCTGGCCGATACTAACAATAAAGTGTAAGCGTTCGCAGTCCTGACGAGCTTCTTCTAAGCTGAGGGTCGCAGGTTCGATCCCTGCCGCGCCTACCAAAGTCTTTTGGAACGGCCGCGATGTTCGCCGGAGGTGTCACGCAAACAGTCTAGCGGCGTTCTGCCGTGCGAGTCTCGTGCACGTGTATGATGGGTTTTTCCATGCTGCCGCGTCTGCGAGACACACTCGACTTCATGCCGTCCCCGATTGAGGACAAGCCGGGATTGCTCATCCGCGATCCTTTTCAGTTTTCAGACGCCACTTTGATTGTGCCTCCAGGGCTGATCGCTTTCCTGGAATTTTACGATGGCCAGCACAGCGCGCTCGACCTGCGCGCGGAACTGGTGCGCGCGACGGGTGATCTGGATGCGGGGCGCATTGAAGACGACCTGAGCCAAGCATTGAGCTCCGCGGGATTTTTGGACGACGACAAGTTTCTCCAAAGGAAGGCTTCCGCGGAGGAGGTATTTCGCAACGCACCTCAGAGACTGCCCGCCCACGCCGGCAGTGGCTATCCGGACGATACCGCTGAATTACGCCAGACACTGACTCACTACTTGCAGGATGGCGGCTCCCAGCGGCCGGCTGGACGCACGATCGCCATCGCCGCGCCTCACGTGAGCCCTTTCGGCGGCGTGGACGCTTATCGCGCGGCGTATTCGGCGCTTTCCCCAGCAGATGCAGATCGCACGTTTGTCATTCTTGGCACCTCCCACTACGGCCAAGCCAACCGCTTAGGTTTGACCCGCAAACCATTCATAACGCCGTTTGGAGAAACGACTCCAGCAACCGTCCTGATCGACGAAATAGCCTGCGCGGGGGATGGCGCCGTACTCATGGAAGACTACTGCCATGCGATCGAGCATTCCATCGAATTTCAGGTGGTGTTTCTACAGCATTTATTCGGCCCGAAGATTAAGATCTTGCCGGTGCTGTGCGGTTCTTACTTGCATAGTGTCTACGAAGGCGGCCTTCCCGAAGACGACCCGGGGACGCAACGTGTTCTCGGCGCACTGGGCGAAATGGCTGCGCGCGAGGGTGGAAAGCTCCTGTGGGTGCTGGGTGTGGACATGGCGCACATGGGCCGCCGCTATGGAGACACCATGGAAGCCGTGTCCGGCCAAGGCGAGATGGAGACAGTGGAGCGGCGAGACCGCAGCCGTATTGAACGGCTAGCGGCAGGTGACGCCAAGGGCTTTTGGGAACAGATCCAGGAAAACCAGGACGACCTGAAGTGGTGCGGCTCGGCTCCGCTTTACACGTTCTTGAAAGCGGTTCCCGAAGCGCGCGGAACGCTGCTTCACTATCAACAGTGGAATATCGACCAAGCCAGCGTGGTCAGTTTCGCCGGTATGCAATTTCACTCGCGCTAACACTCCCTTAGCCGATGAGACTCAGGGGAGGAACGTGATCTCAATCGCGAATGCGACGAGTGAACCAGATCGCCTAGAAGCATCGCTGCGGGTAGTGAGGGAGGTGTACGAAAATGCCGTCCACACCACGGCCCAGTACACCATCGAACTCGATCCCACTGACGGAAGGGCGTTCCGGCCATGCCTGGACGGGATTCAAGAGCATATCCCCAGGGGCGATTCAGCGGAGTGGCGGCGGACCCAGGCGTCCTTTCGTGGAGAACTTCTCTATATCACCACAAATCGATGGAACGGATCGCCAGATTCCAGGCGGAAATCCGCGACGCGGCTGCCATGATCGATACTTCGACACGAATTTGGAATCGTGTGAAGCTGGAATCGCACGTCTCCGAACTTCTGGCAACCAACCGGCCTTTCCGCCTCTTAGTTGATTCATATCCGAAACCTGAAGCGGCCGGACCAGCGCCATCCTCACTATGTGCTGGAAGCATCCATCAGGGCATTGCTGGAGCGGGTGTTCAAGATAGTCGGGGAGACTCCAAGAGTGGGAAGGTGGCATGACGACTCGATCGCCTCCGTTCTTCACATTGACACGAAGGCGGCTATGGACATATCACGCGAAATAGAGGGCCGCCTCTCCGGGTTGTACTCGATTCAAGACAATGGCATTACCCTAGTTGTTCAACTCGACGTCACGGCGGGTATCATCGATCGCGCGCTGGGATGTGATGAGCCATCGTTTCAAAACACGTTGCTGCACATATCGGAAGCTCTTGGCGCGGTCTCACGATCCCCGCCTGGTGAACTGGAGTTTTACCGGCGCCGTGCACCCATACTACAATCACCGTAAGTGCGCATCACGGTCTCCAAGGAAAACTACCTGAAAGCGATTGCGGAAGCTGAGGGCGAGGGAGAAGTTCCCATCCCCGCCACACTCGCCCGCTGGCTGCACGTAACTCCACCCGCCGTCACCATGGCCATCCGTCGCCTGAAGCGCGATGGCTTGATCCGTGTTCGCGCGGAAGGCGCCATTACGCTCACGAAGGAGGGCCGTGAAATCGCCAACCGCGTGATCCACCGCCACCATTTAATCGAACGGATGCTGACTGAAATTTTCGGCATGGAGTGGTATAAAGTGCATGACGAAGCGGAACAGCTAGAGCATTCTGTTTCTTCCGAATTCGAAGCTAAGTTACGCGACAAACTGGGAACCGTGGAATCGTGCCCGCATGGCAATCGGGTTGGCATGGATCGTCCGCAGGACCGCCGCGCCAGGGGATGGATTCCGCTCGACGAGGTGAGAGGGAGCGTCACAGCGGAAGTCGCGAGTGTCTTCGAACGCGACCGCAAGCTGCTCGAATACCTGGACGGGCTGGGCATTCGGCCCGGTGCGAAATTGCGCGTGATGGCCAACAATTATGATCAGACGCTGACGCTGAAAGTCGCCGGAAAATTCGTGCAATTAGGCGGGCCCGCAGCCTCCAAGGTGTGGATTAATCCGGCCTGAACTCCGTGCCGTCTACCAGCGCTCTTACGCAAGCGCTTTGAAATATTCCACGGTCGCGCGCAACCCATCTTCCAGCGGCACTTTTGGTTCCCAGTCTAAAAGCTGTTTGGCTTTTGTGATATTGGGCTGCCGCTTTCGCGGATCGTCTTCCGGCAGAGGTTTGAAGACCAGTTCCAGTTTTAATCCCATGAGTCGGCGAATTCGTTCCGCGAATTCGAGGATCGTGAGTTCGATTGGGTTTCCCAGGTTGACCGGAAAGCGCTCCTCGGAAGCACTCAGCCGCACTAATCCGTCCACAAGATCGGACACATAACAGAAACTGCGCGTCTGGTTACCCTCGCCGTAGACTGTGAGCGGCGCGCCGCGCAGGGCCTGGTCCAGAAACGCAGGCACCACGCGTCCATCGTGCAGGGCCATTCGGGGGCCATACGTATTGAAGATTCGAGCGATGTTGGTTCGCACACCTTTGTGGCGGTGGTACGCCATGGTGATCGCTTCCGCGTAGCGCTTACTCTCGTCGTAGCAGGAGCGGGGACCAACCGGGTTCACGTTGCCCCAGTAGGTTTCCTTTTGCGGATGTTCGAGTGGATCGCCATAACATTCCGACGTGGAAGTAAGCAGGAACCGCGCGCCATCGCGCAGCGCGATTTCCAGCATGTTGCGTGTTCCAGTGGAACCGGACTCCAGCGTCTCGATGGGATGCGCCAGATACTCCTTGGGACTGGCAAGGGACGCCAGATGCCATACCTGATCGAAAGTCTCCGCGGTGGGGATGGGTTGGGTGACGTCGTGCTCCACAAAACGGAAACGCTCACGCCCCTGCAAATGAGCGATATTGCGGCGCGACCCGGTTTTCAGGTTATCCAGGGCCAGCACGCTATGACCGTCCGCCAGCAGACGATCACACAGATGCGATCCGATAAAGCCTGCCGCGCCCGAAATAAGATGATGCAAGATTTTTCCCCTAATACATTTTAGCGTTGAAATGTTGCCAACCGCACGAACCTTGGTGGTGCGCAGTTTTGGCGCACGACCTCAATCTTGGAGGGATGCTACAGTTTCAGAAGTGCTTCGTTTCTCCCTCGCCGAAACTCTCATCCTCATATTATTGCTGGTAACGTCAGGCTACGGATTTTGGCGGAGATTCGGCAGAGTGCTGCGGATCATTCGCGCCGCGAAGCCGGACCAGGACTTCCATCTCTCTCCCCTCGGCCCCCGCGTTCGGGACTTTGTGTGGGAAGTGATATTGCAGGCCAAAGTGATCCGTGAACGGCCGGGGCCAGGCCTTGCGCACGCGCTTGTGTTCTGGGGATTCTGCGCGTTCGCGCTCGTGACGGTCAATCATATCGCGACTGTCTTCGGCTTGGCCTTTCTTTCCAGAACACATTGGTTCGGAGCGTTCTATTTCAATTTCGCCGCGTTGTTCGCCATCGCGGTGGCGGTCTCCATCGCTGGGTTGTTTGTCAGGCGCTTCCTAATTCGGCCGCGCTGGCTCGGGGCGAAAGTATCAGTGGAATCCGGAATCATTGCCGCGTTGATCTTCACGTTGATGGTCACGTACCTGGCGACATTCGTAGAGGACACAAAATTGTTGTGGTGGCTGCATACCGTAGCGCTGCTGGTCTTTCTGCCGCTGGTTCCTCACACCAAACATCTTCACTTGATTTTGAGTCCGTTTTCGGTCTTTTTCTCTCGCGGCGAATTCTCACACATTCCGCCCTTGTTGGGTGATGACGACTTCGGCCTGGACACCGGCAAGGATCTTACCCAGATTATCGCGCTGCAAACATATTCCTGCGTGGAATGCGGACGCTGTAGCGAGCATTGCCCCGCCCTCAATACTGGCAAGACTCTCAACCCCAAAGAAATCGCTCTGGGAGTACGGGATTACCTGAACGAGTTCCGACCGCGAAGCGAAGAGCCACTGCTCGGCAAACATTTGTCGCAAGAAGCCGCGTTCCAGTGCACTACATGCGGGGCATGCGAATTTCAGTGTCCAGTCGGCATTGAACATCTGCCCATCATCATTGGCCTGCGCCGGGGCGCGGTCAACACAGGCAAATGGGAAGACGCCTACGGCACTAAGTTGTTCCTTGCTCTGGAACGGAACGGAAATGCTCTCGGCTTCAACGCTGCGGAGCGCGATAAATTCGTCCAGAAGCAGGCGTTTCCTGTATTCGACGGGACGCAGGAATATTGTCTCTGGCTGGGGTGCATGGGCGCGTACGATCCGCGCGGCCGCGAGATCGTGACGTCTTTCGCCAGGGTGATGGAGTATCTGGGAACCAGTTACGGAGTGCTCAGCAAAGAGAAGTGCACGGGGGATCCCGCGCGGCGTCTGGGCAATGACCTTGTGTTCCAACAATTGGCGGAAGCGAATCTGCAATTATTGGCGCAGGCCCGCGTCGCAAGGATCGTCTCGATCTGCCCGCATTGCGTCCGGACCATCTCAACGGATTGGAAAGAGTTTGGCGAAGCTCCGCCGATTGAGCATCACAGCGAATTCATGGCCCGCCACGCTGAGCGGCTCCCACAAAATGGCGGCGGCAAGATTGTCTATCACGATCCGTGCTATTTGGGTCGCTATCGCGGCGCCTACGACGAACCGCGAGCGGTCCTGGCTCGCTTGGGAGAAACAATCGACCCCCCGCGTTCCCGCGAACGCAGTTTCTGCTGTGGCGCGGGAGGTGGACTGGCATTCTTGGGCGAAGAGACCGGCGAGCGCGTTAGCCACGCTCGCGCCAAGGAATTGGTGGAGACCGGCGCCACCACCGTAGGAGCCGCCTGCCCGTTCTGCAATACAATGTTTCGCGATGCGCTGGCCGCGGTGTCACCGTCGCCGCCACAGCTCCTGGATATCGCCCAGATCGTGGCGAACTCTCTGCCTGCATCGCCGCCACGTTGATGTTTAGCGATATGCTAGGGGCAATGCGCGCCGCGCTTCTTCTGCTTTCACTCGCGCTCGGGGTCTGGCCCCTTCACGCCGTCCCTGCCGTCTCCAATAGCGTTCCCAATAAGGCGGAGCAGCGCGCCGCTCAAAGCATGCTGCGATCCATGAAGTTACGCGATCGAATTGCCCAGTTGGTGGTTGGCGTGGTGTATGGAGACGCTCCGAACCGGACTTCCAAAGAGTATGAAAAGTATCGTCATTGGGTGCGAGATCTGCGGATCGGCGGATTGATCGTCAACAATCGCGTGCAATATGGCCTTGTCCGTTACGCCGAACCACACGCCATGGCCTTGTTCCTCAATCAGATGCAGAAGCAGTCCAAGACGCCGCTGATTGTGGGCGGCGATTTCGAGCGCGGGGCATCCATGCGCGTCAGCGGCACCACGAAATTTCCGCACAGCATGGCGTACGCCGCGGCCCGCGACGTGGAGGCATCCCGCCGTGAAGGTCTAATGACGGCGCGGGAGGCGCGCGCGTTAGGGGTTCATTGGATCTTCGCGCCGGTCGCCGACGTAAACAACAATCCCGATAATCCTGTCATCAATATTCGATCGTTCGGCGAAAACCCGCAGGATGTCGCGGCCCACGTATCCGCGTTTATCGAGGGAGCGCATTCAGACCCTGCCAATCGAGTCCTGGTTTCGGCAAAACATTTCCCCGGGCACGGCGACACGGCCATCGATAGTCACATGGACTTGGCGCGCCTGGATGCAAACAAGGAACGCATCGAAGTCGTGGAACTTGCACCGTTCCGCGCGGCGATCGCGAGCGGCGTGGATTCCATCATGACCGCGCACATGACTGTGCCGGCGTTCGAACCGGATCACGTCCCGGCCACGGTGTCCCGCCGCGTGCTGACTGGCCTGCTGAGGGAGGAGCTAGGATTCGCGGGTCTGGTAGTCACCGACGCCATGGATATGCTCGGTCTGGCAAAGCAATTCAGTGCCGGCGAAGCCGCCGTCCGATCGATTGAAGCGGGCGCGGATGTCCTGCTGATGCCGCCCGATCCAGAAGGCGCGATCCAAGCCGTGCTGGCCGCCGTGGAGAGAGGACGCATCAGCCGCAAGCGCATCGATCAAAGCGCGCAGCGCGTGCTGGAAGCGAAAGTGCGCGTAGGTCTGGCAAGAAAGAAGCTGGTGGATTTAGACGCAGTCAGCGACGTTCTAGATTCTGAGGAAGAAAGCGAACACGCACAAAGCATCGCCGACCGCGCCGTTACCCTGCTGCAAAACACTGGGAATGCCGTACCCCTTGCCGCGCCTGACGAGGCCTGCGTGATCGCATCGACGGGACTTAGGCTCTCGAGTTTCGGACAACGCATGATCGAAGAGTTTCGCAGGCGTGCGCCGCGGGCGAGGCTCATGTATGTGGACAATGCGCTGCCGGGCGCGGCGTTGGAGGCGATGTTGGGGGACGCATCGCGTTGTTCCGCCGTCGTTTTCGCGACCTTTACTACTGGCACGGCGCTGAACGGTGAGTTGACCTCCTTCGTCCAGAGACTCACGGAAGGCGGGGCGCCTCTTATTTTCGCTTCATTCGGAAATCCCTATCTCTTGAAAGACTTTCCCAAAGCCGCCGCACAAGTGGCCACGTTCAGTCCCACCATCCCGGCGGAGATCGCGGTAGTGAAAGCCCTGTTCGCCGAGATCGCCATCACCGGCCGGCTGCCCGTGAGCATTCCAGGTCTGGCGAAGTATGGCGATGGAATTCAGGTGGCGCGCCGCGGCGGAAATTAGCAGCCTTGACACATCGCTTTGAACAGCGTCACACTCGAACTAATCCGAAGGGAATGAAACATTTGATTCATAAATTGTTTGTTGCTCTCTGCGTGCTCTCCAGTGCCATTCTGGGGCAAGACTCCGGCGGAGTCACCCGCAGCGCCGGCGACGTGGGATCGCGGAGCGGTCAGCAACTCAATGTTCGATATTACGCGGGCATTGGCGGCGTCTACGACGACGGCCAGGTACCTTTCGCCACGGATGCCCAAGGGAACTTGTTCCGCGTGCCAGGCATCTACGGAGTGGAAGCGCGCGCGGGAGCTTTCGGAGTACACAGATGGCGGCGCTCCCAACTCGGAATCGACTATGCGGGAGCGTTCCGTCATTACCCGGAGCGGCCTTTTTACGACAGCATCGATCAGGCGCTGACCCTCAATTGGACGCATCAGCAATCGGAGCACCTGTCGTACGAATTGCGCGAAAGTGCGGGCACGTATGGCCGCGCGGGGGCGATCCGCACTGGCTTCAACGCGGCAATCGACAATCCCGCGGCGACACCGGCGAGCCAGTTGTTCGACACGCGCACCTACTATTCCGTATCCAGCGCCTCTGCCTCGTACATTCTGAATCCGCGCACGTCCTACACATTCTCCGGGGATGCGTTCGTCTCTAACCGGCGCGCGGAGGGACTGGCAGACTCATGGGGCTACACCTTGACCGGTCTGTGGAATCGCCGCTTTTCACAGCGCACCAGTATTGGTGCTCGATACGCACTCGGGAAATACTATACGCCCAACCAGAACATCGACAGCCTCTCGCATACGTTCGAAGGAACGTACAGCACACAGTTCGGCCAGTTCTGGACGCTAAATGTGCGCGCGGGCATTTTCATTTCGCAAGTTAATTCCCAGCTCATCATTCCACTCAGTGCCAACCAGGCGCTCCTTGTGCTCCTGTCGCGTAATAACACCTTTCCAAGTGGATCGCTCCTGCTAAGACGTCAATTTAAGCGCGCTCTTTTCAATTTGACCTATGCGCGCTCCATGGGCGGTGGAAATGGATTCGTATCCATCGCAAGGTTGGAAAGTGGCACGGTGGGCGTCAGTTATACCGGAATTCGGCACTGGAATTTTGGCGTGGACGGCGGTTACTACGGCTGGAAAACATTGTCCGGAGGATTCGCCGGGAGTTCCACGTTCAACGCGGGCGCGGGTGTTACGTACGATTTGACGCGTTCATTGCATCTTTCCGCGCGCTATGATGCCCGGCACTACGACATCGACACCGTAAACTACTTTCCCAGCAACAGCTCACGCGTGAGCATCATGCTCATGTTCAGCCCGGGCGATGTCCCGCTGTCTCTCTGGTAGCATGGAAAACCCGCGAATCCTATTGGTGGATGACGAACCCGCATTGGCGGACTTGCTGAAGCGTTACCTCGATCGATTGGGCTATACGGTGGACGCCTGCGGCAACGCGGCTACCGCAGTGGCGTGGTCCAACGATCCGCCAGGGAAATATGGACTGGTGATTGCCGACCTAACTCTGCCCGATATGAATGGCGCCGAGTTGGTGGCGAAGTTGCGCGAGACCAATCCCAGTTTGGCTGCTTTGATTACCAGCGGATACCCTTACCAGGGTGGTACGGCCGGCGTGGAGTTCCTGCAAAAACCGTTCCTGCCCAAAGCTCTTGCAGAAGCTATCGAGCGAACGCTCGCGAATCTAACAGGATCGCGTCTGCCCGCGCAACGCTAATTGCGGCCGCACAACCCGGGCGTGGCGCACATCCCGGAGGCGCATGTTGGCTGCGCTTCTTTAGCCCCACCGTTCGCGCGCGGGGCGAATGTGGAATACTGCTGAGTCACATGATTTTCGCCGCAAGCTGGACATGCTACGTCCAGACGCTGGCTGGCGCGCCCCACCAATTTCTCAAACTGGCTTCCGCAATCGTCACATTGGTACTCAAAAATAGGCATGGAAAAATCACTCCAAAAGTGCTGTTGCTATTTTATCAACCCAGTCACGCACCGTGGACGGCGGAGCCGCGAATCCGTTCACCAGGATGGAAAAGGCGAAGCGGTCTTTCGTACCCGCATCCGCGAACCCGGAGAGCGCCATCGCACGGGAAAGTGTGCCCGTTTTCGCTTGCACCGCGCGGCCGCTTCCCATGCAGCACAAGCGATGTTCCAGGGTTCCATCTTCGCCGCCCGCCGGCAGCAGTGCGATGAACTCATCACCGAACTTGCGCCACTGTTGCACCAGGACTTGTGTCACTAACCGCGGCGTAACCATATCGTTCCGAGATAAGCCGGAGCCATCCTCAGCCCGCCAATCTCCGGCGCTTACCCCGATCTCCGCCAAAAACGCCGCCAATTCCGCCAGACCGGCTCGCGTGGTTCCGTCACCGCGTTTGACGCGGCCCGCTTCCCTGAGCATTAATTCCGCGTGCAGGTTCACGCTGAGTTTGTCCATGACTTGGAGCATATCGGTGAGAGGAGGCGAGGTCAGCGATGCGACTTCCTCGCCTTCCACCGGCACATAGAGTTCACTCGCAACCCGGTGGCGCGCGACGGCGCGGCCATGCACCGCGACGCCTCTCCGCGTCAGCGCATCATACAGCGCAGCAGCGGCAAAGAGCGCTGGATCGTCGACGGGAAGAGATTCAATTACCGGCGAGTGACCCGCAGGGATGGCGCCGGTGATGGTCCAATGGCGTGAGCCGGCCGATCGCTCCACGCGAATACGGACGTCTCCGCCGCGCATACTGGTGACAATGCGATTGTCGATCATCAGATACTCGAAGGCCGGCGAGATCGTCAGTTGTGAGAGTTGGCCCGCGCTGCCCGCAGGTTGGATCAACACGGTTACCACATTGTCGTTCAGAGAAAGTGCACTCACAGGCGCCCCGAACCCGTGCAGCGTGTCATCTTGCGTCCAACTCGACGGATACGGTTCCCATGGGTAGACGCTGTCATCGCCTACGACATCTCCATCGATTTGGGTGATGCCCCGCGCGATTACCTGGCCCGCAAGCTCCTCGATCGCCTGCGCTGCGGAGCGCGGCGAGGGGCGCTTCAAAACTCCGCGATCGGAAAGCGATGGATCGCCTGCTCCGATCAAAACCAGGTCGCCCGAAACTTCACGCACGACGCGCGTGGTGAAGCGGTAATCCACCCCCAGACGTTCCAGCGCCAAGGCGGTGGTAAGCAACTTGAAGTTGGACGCGGGCGCGAGCAGCAAGTTTTCGTTATGCCGGTAGACCGTGCGGCCCGTCGTGAGGTCCACCACGTGAATTCCCGCGACGCCAAGCGGGCGGGCGCTGGCTTTGGGAGAGGTTGCTTCAAGCAACGCATCAATGCGATGCTCCAGGTCCGCGGCCGAGCAGGAAGCCAGCGCAACAAATACCGAAGACGCCCGTAAAAACGTCCAGGCCATAACCCGAGCATCGCATAACCAGGTCCGGCCCCGTGTTCACAGCCGTCTGCGCAAATGACTTTTACGCCAACCAATGCCAGCCGGACTACCGGAGCGAGCCCGCGGCCGAACTTAGCCTGGCTTCCAACCACACGGTCGCGAGTAACAAAAAGACGATTACTGAACCAGTCAACGGCAGCGCCATGACCGCGCCCAAACCCATCATCCATGCGAAGTAACCCAGTAAACATGGCGCCAGCAGACCCGCCGCGATCGCGAAAGAGAAGATTCCGTTGTAGAAACCGGGATGGTAATCCGGAAAGCGATGCCCGATTTTTTCGACCACTAAGGGATAGATTGGCGCGAAAGCGCATCCTAGCAACAACACCGCCGTGACCGCGCCGAAGCGATTATCGGTGACGAGCAGAATGACGCACGCAAAGACCGCGAGCGCCACGCTTCCCACTAACAACCGGGTGTGCCTGACCAGTGGAAGAATCGCTTGCGCGATCACTCGTCCGATCAGCAGGGAAGCCCAATATAAAGCCAATATCAGGATCGAGGACGCGGGACTGATACCCATGCGCTGGCTCAAGTATAGGGGCAACCACCCCGCAATGGCCCACTCGTTGCCGAACTGAAAAAACAGAACCAGACTAAATAAAACTGCCGCCGGACTCCGGATTTCTTCCATGATGTTGTGACCTGCGGAGTGCGGGGCGGCTTCTGAGGAAAATCTCGATCGCGCGTAGCCGATTGCAAAAAATCCCGGTACGAGCCCGATAAATACCTGAATCGCAGCGGGTGTGTATGTGTTAAACGAGCCCGCAATGAGCAGCGCCGAGAAGAGGCATCCCAATCCGAACAGCATCCCTCCCAGATTCACAGTCGCGGCGGGATCGTGCCGGTATATCGGCGAAATCGCATGAAAGATCGCCGCATGTAACATGCCCGCTCCACATCCCAACAGGAAAAGCCCCGGCATGCGCCACCACGCTTCAAAGGGCGGCGACACGAATGCGAGATAGAACAGCGCCGTTGCCGCCGTGGAACATGCCACAGACAACGCGAAAGCTAGGCCTCTTTTTCTCACAAAGCCCTGCGCCATACCCGCTGCAGAAAGCAGCCCAAGAATCAGGGCCACGAAATAGAGACCCACCATCCAGTAGTCCGATGAAAAATTGTGTCCCCACGCCGGTATGATTGCGCCCGGAAATGCAAATAGCATCCCGGACACAAAAAAACCTGCGAGCGCTTTGCGCGACCCGGGGGGCGCGAGCGTTCCGTGCACCGGCGCGAGAGGTGTCTGAGTAGCCTGCAAGCTAAGATACTCTCCAGAGCCTAGAAGCGGGCTTCCCCCGCCTCGCCCAACTTCACCTGAAGGTCCACGGTACGTCCACCGCGGAATACTTTGAGCGCGACATTGTCGCCGGGCCGCTTGCGGGAAATTGCCCGCGTCACGGCATCTGGTTCCTTCACCGGTTTCCCGTCGATTTCAGTGATAAGATCACCGCCTATGCCCAGGCGCATGTTGCCCACTTGCACCACGTCGCGATATCCGCGTATGCCGGCCGCTTCCGCCGTAGTGCCGCGGCCCACTTCCTGGACCAGCAATCCGCCGCTCGCTGGCAGCTTCAATTCCTCGGCTAGGTCTCCCGCGATATAAACGGTGGAAATCCCCAGCCTCGGACGTCCGAAACTCTTACCCGCGCGGAAATCTTCAAGCATCGCCTTTGCGCGATTGATGGGCATCGCGAACCCGATGCCAATATTACCGCCGCTCGGCGCGAGGATCGCGGTGTTGATGCCGATCACGTTGCCTTGCGAATCGAGCAGCGGCCCGCCGCTGTTCCCCTCATTGATGGCGGCGTCGGTCTGAACCAATCCCTCCAGACGCGCGCTCTCACTGCGAATCTCCCGGCCCACGGAACTCACCACACCCGTCGTCAGCGTTCCGTCATAACCGAACGGATTGCCGATCGCCAATACCTTTTGTCCTACCTGGAGTCCATCGGAATCACCGAGCTTGAGAAACGGCAATTTCTTGCGAGGCTCAATCTGAATCAGCGCCAGGTCATCCGCCGGATCGCGCACCAGCACCTTGGCGGTATAGCGGCTCTGATCCGCGAACTTTACCTCAATTTTCGAACTACCGCTGACCACATGGTTGTTCGTGAGGATGCGGCCGTCGGCGCTGATGAGAAATCCTGAACCGAGTGCACGGGTGGGCACCATTTCAAGGAAGAACGTCTGCTGATAGACGGTACTCGTGATGTACGCAACGCTATCTTTTGCGGCTTTATAGATATCGATGTTGTTGACTTCATCGGAGCCAAGGCCCGCCGAAAGCGCCACCGTAGGTCCGCTCCACAGCGGACCGGTCCATAACGGACCATTCGCGCGCCGCAAGGGCGAACTCGAAAAGGTAGTCAAATAGACGAAACCGCCCACCAAACCAAGCACAATCAGTAATGTCCGCAATTTCATGGCTTCAAACCCCGCAGCTTCTCATACAATTCCCGCACGCGCACTTTGGTCTCATCCTTCGATCCCGAGGTATCGATCACGTAGTCCGCATACTTGAGTTTTTCATCGAGGGGCATTTGCCGGCTGAGTCTTTCCAGCACCTCCTCGCGCGTGGTGGCGTCCCGGGCCATGGCACGCTCAATCTGCTGTTCCTGGCCGCAGACCGCCACAATCAGCTTTGCATAATTGCGAAAACTGCCAGTCTCCACCATTATTGCAGCTTCAACAATTGCAATGCCATCGGGATGCGTCGCTTCATAAGCGTCAAGCATTTGGCGAGTTCGTTCGTGTACCGGCGGATGCACCAAGGTATTCAACTTGGCCAGCCGTTCTGGATCGTGGAACACGAGCTGGGCGAGCTTTCGCCGGTCAATGGCACCACTCGCATCCAGAATTCCGGCACCGAATTCTTGAAGCACGGAATCATATGCTTCGCCGCCCGGCTTCAGAACTTCATGGCCGAGTTCATCATTGCGGATCACGAGGCAGCCTAGGGCCTCTAAAGTCCTGCCGACAAAGCTCTTGCCGCTAGCCAATCCGCCGGTAAGCCCGACGCGTAACATAGATCAGGCCATCCCGAGATGCCGCTCGGCCAGTTCCACGGTGTTAGCCATAAGCATCGCTATCGTGAGCGGCCCCACACCGCCCGGTACGGGCGTATAGGCGCTCGCCAGACGTTCCATGTCAATTGGGTGTACGTCTCCCACCACGGTCCGGCCCTTGGCGTCGAAATCCGCCCCACGGCCTAGAAGAACAGCTTGCTCGCGATCCGTAACACGGTTGATGCCGACATCCACCACAACCGCTCCCTGAGCGATGTAATCGGCCGTGACGAAGGCCGTCCGGCCGATAGCGGCCACCAGAATATCCGCGCTCCGGCACATCTCCGGCAGATTGACGGTGCGCGAATGGCAGATGGTCACAGTGGCGTTTTCATGCAACAGCATGAGCGCCATAGGCTTGCCGACAATGTCGCTGCGTCCCAGAACGACGGCATGCTTCCCTGCGATGGGAATCTGATAATGCTTCAGCGATTCAATAATCCCTGCGGGCGTGCAGGAGCGCGGAGCGGAACGTCCGGACACCAGGTAGCCCACATTGATGGGATGAAAACCGTCCGCGTCCTTATCGGCGGCTACCGCTTCCAGGACGCGGCGCGAATCCACATGCTTTGGCAACGGCATCTGGACCAGAATGCCATCGATATCGGCACGCGCATTTAAGGCTTCAACTATCGCAACCAGTTCTTCCGTGGTGGCGGTTTCCGGAGGCGAGACCTTCTCACTGAACATTCCGAGATCGGCGCAGGCCTTAATCTTGCTGCGGACGTAAATTTCGGAGGCCGGATCGTAGCCGGCCAGCACGACGGCCAGGCCGGGCGGGCGGCTTAGGTTCTGAATTCGAGGTTGGAGACGCTCAAAGATGCGCGCTTGCACCGGCGCGCCGTGTAAGATTTGCGGCATTCATTGTCGAGGATAACAGAGGTTAGGGATGGGACCTGTGGGACACCAAGATTAGCGCCGCACGCACGGCGTCCGCGTTCGCGTTCGCCAGCGCAGTCGCGACGTCCGTGGCACGGTCTGCGATCTCGAACGCGGGTGCGGACATATGAACCAAGCCCCACGCTACCGCGTCGGGCGTTGTGAAGATGCGGCCCGTCAGGCTTAACTCCGTCGCGCGCCGTTCGCCGATCGCGCCAGCCACGGCGTGATAAATTTCTTCTCTCCACTTGCCTTCACGAATATCGATAAGCCCGAAGCTGGTGCCTTGCGCGGCCACCACCACGTGCGCGCTGGCCAGCAACGCCACTCCTCCGGAGATCACCACTCCCTGCGCCGCCACTACCAGAGGCTTCGACATGCGGCGGCTGAAGCTGAACAACTCGGCCGCATCGCCTTCGATTCCGGAGCAGAACACGGGCCCATCGGCGTCAATCAGGATCGCTCCCGTGCCTTCATGCGCCACGGCGTCACGCAACTCCTCAACCAACCGGGCCGCGCTCACCGCGTCTATTAGATTGCGCTGCTCCACCCCGGCAAGTGTAATGCGGCGCAGGCGGTTGTCCTGTTCGATGCGGAGCGTCATAGAGTCTCCAGAGTTCGATGCCGACGATGCCCGTGGGCGCACGCTGCCTCGAACGCCAGTGCCAGGATGCGGCGCGTTGCCAGGGGATCGATCAGCGCGTCCACATGACCGCGCGCGGCGGCATATTTCGCGTCCAGCCAGCGATCATAATCGGCGCGTGTTTGAGCGATGCGCCGTTCCACTTCTTCCGGCGCCGTTGCGCCTTTCGCTTTCCATTCCGCAAGTTCGGGCCCGTGTACGGCCTGCACCGCCGCGTCCCCTTCCATCACTCCGATGCGGGCCGTGGGCCAGGCGAAGGTGAAGTGCGGATCGAAGCCTTGTCCCGCCATGGCGTAATACCCAGCGCCGCTTGCGTGATTTAGGGTGAGCACAATTTTGGGGACTGTGGCGCAGGCCATGGCCTCCACCATGTCCGCGCCCGCACGTATGATCCCTTCGCTTTCAACCTCCGCGCCGACCATGAATCCGGAAACGTCCTGCAGGTACAAGAGCGGCATTCCCGCCCGCTCCGCGTTTTCGACGAAGTATGCCACTTTGCGTGCGGATTCCGTATAGACAATGCCGCCGATGCGTGGCCCACCGGGCGTCTTCAGAAACCCGCGCCGGTTGGCGATCACGGCAATCGGCCGTCCGCTCAGCCGCGCGTGCATGCAGAGCATTTCCGGGGCGTATTCACGCTGAAACTCCTCTGTATCGCTAGCGTCCACAATGCGCGCGATTACCTCTTCCATGTGATAGGGCAGACGATGATCGGCGGGGAGCAAATCGTACAATCCTTCGGCGGGCTTCGCCGGTGCGGAGCCCTTCAACGCCGACGCCTGGACTGGCAGCCGCCGTACTTGGTCGCGAATCATCCGCAGGCATTCTTCATCGTTTTTCGCCGCGTAGTGCGCCACACCGCTCACGCGCGTATGCAGCGCCGCGCCGCCCAGCGATTCGGCGTCCACTGACTGTCCCACCGCGCCCTTAACGAGATTCGGTCCCCCGAGACCCATGAAACTGGTTCCTTCGACCATGATGATGACGTCCGATAAGGCCGGAAGGTATGCCCCGCCCGCAATGCACATCCCCATCACGGCTGCGATTTGCGGAATACGCAGTTTCCGCCGCATCAGGGAATTGTAGTAAAAAATCCGCGCCGCGCCGTACTGTCCCGGAAAGATGCCGTCCTGATAGGGCAGGTTCACGCCCGCCGAATCCACCAAGTAGACGATGGGCAAGCGGTTGCGCATAGCGATTTCCTGGGCTCGCAGGATCTTGTGAATGGTCTCCGGCCACCACGCTCCCGCTTTCACCGTCGCGTCGTTGGCAACGATTACGATCGGCTGCCCCTCCACATGTGCGACGCCCGTCACCACGCCTGCCCCGGGAGCCTGTCCGTCGTACCGATCGTGCGCAATCAACATTCCGATTTCAAGGAAGAATGCCCCCGGGTCAATGAGTTTGGCAACCCTTTCGCGCGCGGTCAGCTTGCCGTCTTTATGTTGTTTCTCGATTTTCTTCGTGCCGCCACCCGCGCGCAGTTTGTCTTCCAGATCCTGCAAATCGGCGACACGCGCACGCATGGCTTCAGCGGGAGTCATGGTAGTAGTGTAGTGCTCAGCCGCACCACCGCGCACTTCACTTCCTCTACACGGGGGATGATGCTTGGCCTGGAACTTCGCGCTCTGCGGTTGACCTGAACGTTCTTTCTGCTCGCGCTCAGGGTGGCAGTCGTATACACAATCCGGGGCACGCTGGTCACGTTCGCGCTCGCAGTGTTCCTTGCGCTGGTTCTATCGCCCCTGGTCCGTGATTTCGAAAGAGGCGAGGATTCTGGCGCAGAACCTACCGGAAGCGCTCAGTAGTAGTCCCCTGACACAGATACCCCTGCCATCCTGGCTGGACCCAGTCCGAGTGCGTATCGCCTCCGCGGTCGATGAACGCTTGAGTGAGATCGGACATAACGCGCTTCCTTAGCGACATGTGCGGGTGTTGGTGATTTTGGCCGCAGTCACCTTCATTTGCTATTTCGCACTTTTGACATTGACAGGAGCGCCGTAGCGCGGCGGGCCGCGCTCGAATTCATCCCGGCGCAGGACCGTTTATTGCGGCTTTGACAGTCGAGCTGGTGCCCGTCGTCAGCGGGTACCGCATTGGATGCTCTTGTTGGCGTTTTTCGGAATATATCGTTTGGCCCAGGATTACATTCTGCAACCAGCACTGATGAGCGCCGGCTTGCAACTGCACGCGCGCGCAGCCCGTGCCTCTGACCAATGCCTGACGCTCAAAAGGCTCATAAATGGCGGCTGTTGTCACATTCCCCTGTTGCTCGGCATCTAGGAGTGATAGTATGTTTAACCACAGAGCGGCGTCGGTGGCTTAGCAGGGGGAGCGGGCGAATGGACCCGCCATTTGCGCGCTAATCCTTCGTCCGCAAAAGGAGACGGGTGATGCGGCTGGAATGGATTTTCGCAGCGTCATGCGCAATAGCGGTGGGACTGTTTGGTCAGGATCTCTCACGAGAGGCTTGGCGGTTGGAGGCGCGGGGAGACGGAGCGGATGCGCGGGAGCAGCTCCGGCAGGCCGTTCAGAGTGCGCCTAACGATCCTATCGCGGCGGAAATTTACGCGGAATTCCTGGACCGGCACCATGATCCAGGTGCGCGCGACGCCTATGAGCGGCTCAATCAGTTGCTCGCGCGCAATAACGCTAGTCTGGCCGAGCGTGCCCGTATCGCCAGACGCCAGACATTGTTGGACCTTATGGCGGGCGACCGGGCATCCGCCACCCGGCATTTAAACGATTTTAAGACCGCGGGCGGCACTGGGCTTTCGTTGGCACCCGTATCTTCCGCGCCTCCTTTAAGTTATATCGAAATTCCGGGCCCCCTCCGCTCGTTCGCTCGGATGTCGGCGATTTCGCCGGACGTCAGTCCGCAAGATTTTCTGACGTCGCTGGCCCATAACGTCAATCTCAACGGATATTCCGCCAGTCGCGCGACCGATTCGCTGGAACCTACTGAATACCTGAAGCTTGTAAACCGGTATCTCTCGCAGGCACGGGAAATCGAGAAGTTGGCCGGCCCAGACAAGATGGTGAAGATCGATACGTGTGAATCCACGCTTACCGGCGATCTGCTGCGCGTTCTCGGCTATCGCATGCGGGGCGGATGCGGCTCCGACGTGGTTCTTGAAACCGTCAACGCCACACGCGCATTCATCACGATCGATTCTGGCTTCCCGATTTCCGATCTGGAGCAGGCCCTGAGAACGAACCGCCCATTTAACCTGGATTACCATCCCGCACGCGTTGGCGTTCAGTTCGGCGCGGATTACTGGCAGCCTAGAGACAGCACGAAGAAAGAGCAGCCGGAGTTCATCGATTTTTTTATGGGCGATCCCTCCCTTTGCCGCTTGTATATGGCAATGGCGGGTCTCGATCCGGCAACCTCCGAGCAGATCCGCAAAGATATGCCCGCGCAGAAAGCCAAAATCTACGCGCATATTTGGGATTTTTTCGGCTCCATGTTTGAAGTGCGCAACGGCAGGGCCGTGGTTCCCGGTGGCGCGCGTTCCGAGCGGGCATGGACCGATATGGTGGGAACCGCGCCCGATAAAGGCGCCGTATTTTTTCAGCGCCTGGTGGAAAAAGACGACGGCTGGATCGCCTCCTATTTCGACGCTTTGGCCCGCATCGGCGGCCCCGCTCAGGAGTATCTGACCGAGCCGGATCATCTGAAGCGCTATTACCTGGCACTGCGCGGGCGGGTCACTAGCCCGGGCCCCGCGCGCCCTGTTTTCCGCGCGAATACCGATTTGATCCTCCTCACCACGCGCCTGCGCATGGACTCGAATGGCAAACCGCATCTGCCCGGTGGAATCGACGTCTGGAAGAATCTGTTCTCGGGCAAGGGCCAAGCCAAGTACGATGCGCGTCTAGCCAAAGCTGCGCCGGGTTGGAAGGAACCTGAGGAAGTCCTGGAAGCGTTGTTCGGGATGGCACGGAAAACGGCCGACAATGAGCCGCTTAAGATTTTCATGGCCATCACCGATCTGGAACGCAATCGCACGCAGCGGCTGGACGCATCCACGGCCAACGCACTGGTCGCCGACTACCGGCTGTTCGGCGCGCAGTATCCGGTGCTCGCGGAATCGCCTTCGGTTTCAAACGCCACTATTCTCTCGTTTCTGGAAGGTGCCCGTACCATCTCGCAGATCAGGGACATCGGGTTACGCTCGGATGCCGCTGGAGTTATGCAGGGCTTGGCCGGCTTCTGGCAGATTTTCGTCCGCACACGCACGATCGGCGAATCCGGCGCCGACGCCGCGCTGGCCACCATAGTGCAGCCCTTTGCCAAAGTCCAAAATTCGCGGGAGATCTTCGATGCCGGGCAAAAAGGGGTACTCTCACTTCTGGCCGCCGCGAATGCGCCTGCCGCTGGATCCGCCCAGGACCACTTGATGGATTTGCTCGCCGGAACCAAAGCCGCAGGAAATGCGCGGCTTTCCGATGCGCATCAGCAGATGATTCAGGGCATGACGCGTGTGTTTGAGGCCCAAAGACTGGTCTCGCTCGACACTTTGTTCAATCTGGCAGACCGTCTAGAGAGCGCCGCCAATGGCCAGAAACCGGACGCCGCTCAAGTGGCAAGGCTGGCGACGCGCATTACTGAAATCAATTTACCCCGCGCAGCGCTGACCACGCGCGAGCGGAGTGAAATGGCGGCTGGATTTTGGTCCGACAAGCACATCGAAACCCTTCGAAGACTGAATTTGCGTTCGGCGGTGGATAGGGCCGGCGCCGATCCGCAAAAACTGCGCGAGGTACGAGGCATGCTGGCGCCAGTTCTTCGCGATACGCTGGTGGGCCTGAATTACATTCACTACGCGCCTCCGGGCGCGCAGGTTCTGTATACGAACCCAACTTTCGTCCGAAGCCATGATTTCCATGGCACAAACGACCGCCAGCGCACATGGGCCGTCACCAGCGTGGTGGGTTCGGGCTGGCCCGCGAACGCAGGTGGGCGTCTGGTAGGGTCACTCATCGCACTTCCCTACGCCCTGGCGGAATGCGAGCAAAATTTCTTAATCCCCTCCCGTGAGCAAGCCCTTATTTGGGGCGATCTCGTTCCGCAGATGATCCAGAGCGCGGTGATCCCGCGCTGGTGGAACGTCACTCCACCGCAACTACACTGGGTGGGATTGCACATGTCATACGCGGAAACGGCCCTGGCTGAATCGGCGCTGACCGAGACCGCCAGGCAACGCGTGACGGCTGTCTTGGCAAGAGTTGTGCCACCCGCCCGCCTCAGACGAATTGAAGCACTACTGGCCGCGGGCGAAGTGCATGAGGCCGCTGAAAATGTCGTTCCGTCTGAAATGTATGCACTCGCTACGGAACTCGTGCCCGGAGACCGCGATTCCGTCATCGCGTCGGAGATACGGCGCGTTGCCGCGGAATCCCCGGACGCCGTTAGCGTAGCTACCATCTCTCGCACCTTCGGCACGCCGAAACCCGTCCTTACCAATTCCTATCAGCAAGCCTTGCTGAATCTGCGTACCTTCCCAACCTTGATGGGTTACTCCAGCCGGATTCTGGCCGAAAGCTGGGAATCAAATTTGCTCTATTATGCTGCTTTGGCCGACGACGTGCTAATGCGACCGGAGGAGCTGAATTTGCAGATACCGCGTTGGACAGGACAGACCGTGGAAAAAATCTTCGCCACCCACTTGGAAGATTGGCCTGCATTGCTGCGTTCGCTCCGATTGGTCGGGGATGGCGTGCGCCAACAGGCGCACAAACAGGTAGTGGCTTCAAATTAGATCGCGCACGGAGGATAAGGCGTTGCTTCGCAAATTGGGTCTCATTTTTGGAGTGGTTGCACTGGCGCTCGCCCAGGATCGTCCGACTTTCCGAGTGAAAGTGGACATGGTAGTGTTGAGCTTCACCATCACGGACAATAAGGGCCGCTACATCAATGGCCTGCAACCCAAGGACCTTCGCATTCTGGAAGACGGCATTCCACAAAAACTGTCCACCTTCGCCGATGGCAACAAGCCTCCGATGGACGTAGGGCCGGACGGGTCTTTGAAACCGATTCCCGTATCGGAAGCGGGCCGGATCGAAGGCCGCAACGATGCGTTCGTCGGAACCAACGTATTTGTTTTGTTCGACACCAGCAATTACATGTATCGCGGTTTCGTATACGCCTCGGATGCCATCGCAGACTTTATTCGCGGATTGGACCGCTCAGATTCGGTGGCTGTTTACACATACAGCCGAAATTTGTCCCGGGCCGCCGTTTTGAGCAAGGAGCGGAACGAGGCGATCTCAGGCTTGCGTGGAGCCGTGGCTGGGGACGATTCCGCGCTGTACAATTGCTTGCTGCTGACTTTGAGGGACGCCGCCCGCATCCCGGGACGCAAGGTGGTGATCGTGTTTTCGAATGGCCCCGACAACGCGAGCATGGTTGCACCGGATGACGTCCGTGCGGTGGCCGAGGATGAAGGAATCCCTATCTATGTGATTTCGACCAATGAGGTCACCAAAGACCCGGTTTCGTCCAACGTTTTCAAACGTATCTCCACCGGCACAGGCGGGAAGTCTTATTTCGCTAAGACTTGGCAGAAGCAAGTGGAGGCCTTTGAGGCGATTCGAGAAGACTTGGGCAACTCCTACACCGTGACCTACTATCCGCAAGAAAATTCCAATGAGGGTTTCCGCAAAATTACCGTGGAAGTGCTATCAGACGTTGGGAAAAAGTACCGTGTCCAAGCGCGTCCCGGTTACCGGCCGCATGGCGGATTCGAGTAATCGCTCGAACGCTTACTCCAGTTGCGTGTACTGCGCGGGGAACAAATCGTTCAGGTCCATCTTCGGGCGGAATCCAACCTCGAAATAGCCGATCATCATTTCTTCCCAGCTCTGGTCGCCCCACCGCACAGTTTTTGAGGCGTCCGGGTTGAATGGGTTGTTCGCGGAATTGTCGAATCCGGCGGATACTTCCAGGCGCGTTCCTTTAGGGAGCGCCTTGGGGCGGTCCAGCACAAACTCGAGCTGCCAGTTGAAGCTGTACTTCGGCACTCTCAGCAACATTTCCTTTTCGCCCGTAGGATACACGGCCCGGAACTCCATCCATTTGCCGCGCAAATGCATGTGTGGCTTCAAAGAAACCAGTTCTGTGTCGGCTTGCAGCGTGGCGGCGGATTCCACGCGGTAATCGGACGCTCCCGGCGGGATTACGAATGAGGTGCTGGCCGCGTAAATGCGCGCCACTCGTTTTTCGGGCGGAGTTTTTGAAAAAATAAAGCCAATTTTTGAGCGGTCCGTGACTCCAGCGCCATTGGGTGTGTAATGCATCTGAAACACGATGTCGGAGCCTGCCGGGATCAGCTTGGCCTGATCCGCTCTCAAGACGACGGTCTGCTTGCCCGGTGTGAAGCCGGCGATATTTTCATCGAGCAATGGCGCGCCCGCCGAGGAACTGGTCTTCTGTTCTTCCGGAACGAAACCCACGCCCACGGGATATTGGCGCAGCCACTTGGAATCGGGCCTGCGTATATAGACGTTCGCGTGATGCACCACGGCGCGGTTGCCTGGCCTTACTTCCATCTGTTGCACCCATTTGTCCTCAGTGAAACCAGTAGGCACGATCAGATAAGTGTATTCTACGGTTCCGTTGGAGGGCACTTTGACATCTCTGGGCATCTCCACGACCAAGTCCGGCTTCGGGATGTTCCAGCCTTCCATCCATTCGACAGGCGTGGGTTTGTCTTTCGCGTCTCCTTCCGGGGCACCGGCGTCGGACCACGTGGCCAGCGTGGCAATGTCCTTTTCGTTCAGGCTGCGATCATTGGCGAAATGGCCATACTTGGGGTCGGCGAACCACGGCGGCATCTTGCGCGAAACCACGGCTGCCTTGATGGCCTTGGCCCATGGGCGGGTCCCTTCGTAGCTGAGCAGCGCCATGGGTCCGATCTCGCCTGGACGGTGGCACGTCTGGCAGTTCCTCTGGAGCACGGGGAGAACGTCCCTATTGAACGTGAAGGACGGTATGGCAGGGTCGGCGGCCATCGCCCCGGCGGACAAAGCTAGACCTGTACAGAGTAGACGCAACATGCGCGATTCCTCCACAAACCGCGACCACAATATCACGACTAGCCGCGCAGCGACAGGGTGGGAGTTAACGCCGACTTTTTTGCGCGGCCGCCCAGGCGCGCATGAAATTGCCACCCCACAATTTGCCGATGTCTTTTGCGGAATAGCCGCGGCGAACTAGCTCCACGGTAACGTTCAAGCTCTCGCCTTCGTTATCCCACCCGACGACGCCGCCGCCGTGGTTGAAATCCGAGGCGATGCCTACGTGTTCAATGCCGATTTGCTTCACAGCGTATTGAACGGAATCGACCAACTGCGCCACGGTGGCGCGCGGAGCTTCCGCCGCCGGGATGCCCGCTGGGAGAGGGCGAAGATAGTTTGAAAAAGCGACTACCTGTACTACGCCTCCGTTTCGTTTGAGCAGCTCTAGTTCTTCGACGCTTAAGTTGCGTGAGTTGTCCACGATGCCCTTGACCCCAGAATGGGTGGCCACCACTGGCGCCTTGGTGAGACTGAGTACTTGCTGAAACGCGGGCGTCGAAAGCTGCGAAACATCGATCAGCATGCCAAGGTCATTCAATCGAGTCACGGCTTGTTTTCCCAATTCGGACAAGCCGCGGTGCTCTTGCGGAGCGTTGCCTTGGGTTTGGCTGGGCCGCGAGGAATCCGCCCAGGCATTGTGGCCGGCATGCACAAAGCCAAATATCCGGACACCACGGCGGTACCATTCGTCGATCTGAGAAATGTCGGCGCCGAGCGGGTAAGCATTCAGCAGGCTCACTACAACCGCAAACTTGTGCTCACTTGCGATGTGCCGGACATCGGCCGGAGAGTAGGCCAATTCCGCGCGGCCGGGGTTTTGCTCGGCAATCGCTTTGATGAGCGCGTATTTCTTATCCCCGTCCTGCCGAGCTTTGGCATACGCTTCGGGAGTGCGCGGCCCTTGGGGCACGAACACCGCAAGAGCGGCTCCCTTCAATCCACCGCGCTCCACCTTAGGCAGGTCGATCTGCGTCTTGCCATCCTGCCCAGCACCCGCATAGTCGAACGGAAGATCGACGTGGCTGTCGAAGACAATGATGCGTTTGTGAATCGCGGTGGCGCGTTGGACCAGCTTGGCATCGCGCGGGTCCGCCGATTGGGCAGCGGCGCTCACAACCAGCAGGCACATCAGACAAATATCGCGCATGAATTTGAAGCCATGATACACCCACTTGCTTCCCGACAAAAAAAGCCGCCCAACCGTTTCCGGCAAGCGGCCTAATCCAAGGGAAGGGATACTCTTACTTATTCTGAATTGCCATGTACTGCGTGGAACCTCCACGATTGATCAGCAAGAGAACGTTGCCTTCGTTGACACGCTGCAAGGCTCGATTGAAATCGGCGATATTTGTCACGGGCGTGCGATTTACTTCCTGAATTACATCGCCTTCCCGGAGCCCCGCCGCGGCGGCCGCGCTTCCTGCATCGACATCCGTTACCACCACGCCGCGGCCACTGGAGGCCTCTACAGAGACCCCTTGGAGAGCGCTGGTTGGCGCGCTCGATTCCTTGCTGCGCCCCCCGCCTGCCTGCGCTACGTCGGTGGGAAGCTCCGCCAGTTTCAACGAGACGTTCTTCTCAACTCCACCATGCAGGACTCGCAGATTCACCTCACTTCCGGGAGCCATCATGGATACGGTCATGCGGAGCTGATTACTATTGAGAATGCTTTTCCCGTTCAGGGCCACAATGACGTCTCCCCGCTCCAAGCCAGCATTTTGAGCGGGCGCGCCCGGAGTGACGTCGCCGATCAGCACGCCGTGCGTGTCTTTCAGCTGGAAAGTCTTTGCCAACGCGGGCGTGATATTTTGCGGCGCGACGCCAAGATAGCCTCGCACTACCTTACCGTGGTCAATTACCTGGGTCATGACGTTACGGGCGAGATCTACGGGAACCGCGAAACCCACACCTTGATTTCCGCCGCTGGCGCCGAGAATCGCCGTATTAATGCCGATCAACTCCCCGCGAGCGTTCAGCAACGCGCCACCGGAGTTTCCGGGATTGATGGCAGCATCCGTTTGAATGAAATCTTCGTAGTCTTCAATACCCAAGTTTGTGCGGCCTTGCGCACTCACAATGCCCATGGTCACGGTCTGACCTAATCCGAATGGGTTGCCCATGGCGAGCACAAGATCGCCGACGCGGATCTTCGTGGAGTCGGCCATAGGTACAACGGGCAGGCCGATGGCGTCCACCTTCAAAACCGCAATGTCAGTCTTAGGATCGCTTCCAATGAGGCGGGCCTTGAGCTCACGCTTGTCATGCAAAACGACGTTAATATCGGATGCGCCGTCGATGACATGGTGATTGGTGAGCAAATAACCGTCGGAGCGAACGATCACGCCGGAACCGAGACTGCGCTCAGACCGCTCGCGCGGCATGCTAAAACCGCGGCCTCCGAATTCGCGGCCAAAAAACTGACGAAAAAACGGATCCATTTCCGACGGCGCTTCCGCAGCGGCCGGACGCGCTTTTTTCGAAGTGGAGATATTCACAACGGCGGGTAACGACTTTTCCACTATGGGGGCAAAACCGGCAGAAAGGTCTCCGGCGGTGATGGGCGCAGTGGCTGCCGCAGCGATCGTGGAGTCCACGATGGGCGGCTTGGCGGCCCAGCTATGGGAACCGAACGTGGCTCCGAGACCTGCCGCGACTAAGCAATACGCAAAAATCTTTGTCTCCTTCCATAAAGAGGACTTGAACATGTGGGGGACTCCTTGAATGATTTATCTGTTTCGATAGACGCTTGAATTCAGGAAATGGATCGAGAAAAGTACCCCCGCCCGCGGAACTTTTTAGCCCTAACGTTTTTCGTCTTCTTACGTCGTGGGAGGGGTTGGTATCATCAACAAAGGCAGGCAATGGAGCGGTGCATTGTGTGCATCCGGTGACGCCAGCGCGCATCTAATGGGTTTAACGGATCGTCAGAGCCAGGCCTTTCCGGGCGCGGCGGCGCAAAATTCCAGAACAGGTGGATTTAGATGAGGCGCTACACGCGCATTGCTTTCACATTCGTATGGTGTTTGCCTCTGTTGGAGGGCCAGCCCACAACTTCCACACGGCTCTCCCTGGACGACGCGATCCAAAGAGGGCTCAAGAATAATCTCTCGGTGCTGGAGCGTGAAACGGCTAACCGGTTAATTCGCGCCGACCGGCTACGAGCCCTGGCCGCACTTTTGCCTTCCGTCGCGGCAAACGTGGGAGCGACGGGCCAGCAAACCAATCTGGCGGTATTTGGCTTCAATTTCCCCGGAGTGCCGTCCATCATCGGGCCTTTTCAATACGTGGATGCCCGTGCGAATGCGAGTATGGATCTATACAATCGGGCGACACGTAAGAGTTTACAGGCTGCCACGGAAAACGTGCGCGCGGCGGATCTAGGAGCGCAGGACACCCGCGATTTGGTGGTGCAGGCGGTGGCGAACGCCTACCTGACCATCGTTGCAAGCGGCGCGCGCGTGGAGGCGGCCCGCGTGGAAGTGGCCACGGCTCAAGCACTGTACGATCGCGCGAAAGATCTGCATACCGCAGGAGTCTCTCCCGCCATCGACGAGTTGCGCGCACAAGTGGAGTTGCAGGCTCGTCAGCAGCAGCTTCTGGCGGCAGAAAATAACTTGGCCAAAGACAAGCTGGCGCTGGCGCAGGTGATCGGATGGCCGGCGGCGCAGCCATTCGAACTTGCCGATGCCGCTCCATACGCTCCTTTGGATGATGTGACTCCGGAACAGATGATGGATCGCGCGCTCAGCAACCGCGCTGACTATCGTAGTCTCAAATCGCAGTTGCAATCGGCCGAGCTCTCGCGCCAGGCGGCACTCGCGGAACGCATGCCCACCGCAAGATTGAATGGCGACTATGGCGTGAACGGACGCGATCCCTCCCAGTTGCATGGGACTTTTTCCGTCTCGGGATCGATTCGATTTACGGTCTTCGATGGCGGCCGCATCCGTGCGGACGTCGCGCAGGCCGACGCGGCCATTCAGCAGCGCAAGGACGAAATCGCGGACTTGGAGAATCGGATTGGGGTTGCCGTGCGCACGGCGCTGTTGGATTTGCGCTCCGCGGCGGACCAGGTTGCGGTAGCGCGAAGCAGTCTGGATGTCGCCGATCAGACCCTAACGCAAGCGCGCGACCGCTTCAGCGCGGGCGTGACCGATACCATCGAAGTAGTGCAGGCACAGGACGCGCTGGCCAACGCACGCGAACGGGTGATTGGCAGCATGTACGCCCACAATCTGGCGAAAGTCGCGCTGGCGCGCGCCATCGGGATGACGGAGATGAACTTGAAGCAGTTTATGGGAGGCAAGCCGTAACCGGCGCGGTCCGCGTTTCATGAAGAAATTGATTGGAATCGTCGTGCTCCTGGTAGCGGCCGTGGCCGGCTACTTTGTCTGGCTAGAAATGCAGAAGACGGAAACCACGGATGACGCGCAGATCGACGGACGCATCATCGCAATCAGCCCGCGCATCGGAGGTCACATCATCGAAGTGCCCGTGGAGGACCAGCAGACCGTCAAGAAGGGCGATGTGCTGGTGAGGCTGGATCCGAAGGACTATGAGGTAGCAGTGGCCCGTGCCCGTGCGGATCTTGAAGACGCGACGGCGCAATTGCAGACAGCGCGCGGCGACGTGCCTTTGACGAGCACTACGACCAGCAGCAATTTGAGCGCGGTGAAATCGGCGCGCCAGGACTCCGCCGTGACTGTCAGTTTTCAGGAACAGCAGAAGAGCGCGGCCGAGGCGCGTCTGGCCTCCGCGCAAGCAAACGTCAAAGTAGCCGAAGCCAATGCCACCAAAGCGGCGCAAGATGTCGAACGCTATCGGGCACTGGTCGCCAAAGATGAAATTTCCAAGCAGTTATTCGATCAGGCGGTGGCTGCCTCGGAAGCGGCGAAGGCGACTGTGGACGCGGTGAAGGCCGCCGTGAACGAAGCACGGCACGGCATCTCCGCTGCGGAGGTGGGCGTGCAGCAAGCTAAAGCTCGCCTCGCACAGGCTGACGCAAACGTAGAGACGGCGATGACGGGTCCGCAGCAGGTGGCCATCACGGAGTCGCGCGTGAAGGCGGCGCTCGCGAAGGTTGCGCAATTCAAGGCGGCTTTGGAACAGGCGGAACTGAATCTTTCCTACACCACCATTGCCGCGCCCGCGGATGGCGTGGTGGGCCGAAAATCAGTGGACGTGGGGCAGAACACCGCTCCGGGCCAGCAGATGATGGCGATTGTTTCTCTCGACGACGTTTGGGTGATCGCTAATTTCAAAGAGACCCAGCTGCGCAAGATGAAGTTGGGACAGCGCGTACGGATCGAAGCCGATTCCAATCGGCGCGAATACACCGGGAAGGTCGAGCGCATCGCAGGCGCCAGTGGCGCGCGCTTCAGTTTGCTGCCGCCTGAAAACGCAACTGGCAACTATGTGAAGGTCGTCCAGCGGATTCCCGTGCGCATTGAGCTGGATCCGGGACAGAACGAGGATCATGCTTTGCGTCCAGGCATGTCCGTCACGCCCTCCGTTAGCGTTCGCTAAGCCTCGATGAGCACGAGCGACACATCCGCTGCTCCCACCGTGTCCGCCGCGCCGTGGAAGCCGAAATATAATCCGTGGACCATCGCCATGGTTGTGACGATGGCGACGTTCATGGAGATTCTGGACACCAGCATCGCAAACGTCGCATTGCCGCACATCGCAGGAAATCTTTCAGTGAGCGAAGAGGAAGCGACCTGGGTGTTGTCGTCGTATCTGGTTTCGAACGCGATCGTGATGCCGATTGGCGCGTGGCTCGCGACCAAGTTTGGGCGCAAACGCTTCTACATGACGTGCGTGTGGCTGTTCGGCCTCAGCTCTCTGATGTGTGGTCTTTCGCCCAATCTGGAGATACTGATTTTCTTCCGTGTGCTGCAGGGCCTAGGCGGTGGCGGACTGGCGCCGACGGAGCAAGCGATCCTGGCCGATACGTTCGCGCCGGAAAAACGTGGGCAGGCATTCGCGATGTATGGCATGGCCGTGGTGGTAGCCCCCGTGATCGGGCCTACGCTGGGCGGTTACATCACGGATAACTTCAGTTGGCGCTGGTTGTTTCTGATTAACGTTCCCATCGCCGTCTTGTCCCTGGCGCTCAGCTCACGCGTTTTGGAAGATCCCCCGTTTCTTGCAGAGCTGCGCAAGAAGATGCATAAGGTGGATTACGGCGGACTGGCTCTGCTGGCGATTGGTATCGGCGCATTGCAGGTGGCGCTTGACAAGGGAGAACGTGAAGATTGGTTTGCTTCTAACTTTATCGTCACGTTCACCGTCATCGCGGTAGTGGCGTTGGTATGGGCGGTGATTTGGGAGTATCACCACCCGCACCCCGTTTTGGACGTGAGGCTTTTCAAGCTTCGCAACTTTTCCGTGGCGTGCCTGATGATGTTTATGCTGGGCGTTTCACTTTTCGGCGCGACAGTGTTGATCCCACAATTCCTGCAGGTCTTGATGGGATACACGGCTCAGCAGGCGGGAATGGCGCTTTCTCCGGGAGGCCTGGTGATTATCGCGTGCATGCCCCTGATCGGCCGAATCATGGGTAAAGTAGACGCGCGCTGGCTGATCACTTTCGGCTTCGCCGCCGTGGGCATTTCCCTGCTGCACATGCATACCCTCACGCTCGACATCGATTTCAAGACGATCATGATGATGCGCGTGTATCAGGCCATCGGCATGGGCTTCTTGTTCGTCCCGATTCAGACGCTGTGCTATGAGGGCGTGCCGCCTGAGAAAAACAATAATGTCTCCGGGATGACCAATCTATCGCGTAACCTGGGTGGAAGCCTGGGCATTGCGGGATTGCAGATCATGCTGGCGAATCGCTCGCAGTATCATCACAACGTACTTTCGGCGCACACCAGTCAGTTCGATCCCATATTTCAGGAGCGTGTGGCAGCGCTTACGCGGACGTTTACGCAAATGGGCAATGACGCCGCTCTGTCCACGCAGATGGCGTACCAGGCGATCTACGGACAACTGCAACGCCAGGCCGCGATGCTGGGGTACCTGGATGCGATCTTCGTATTTGCGTGCGTGAGTCTGGCTATGGCCCCCGTGGCGTTCTTAATGAAGAGAGCGTCAAGGCGTGGACCGCGCGCGGGGCACTAGGCTAAGGTCCCCCTCGGCTAAGATTCGCGTAAGCGCTTGTGGCTCTCTATAAAGGCCCGGCCTTGAGCGGCCAGAATCGAGGCGGTTTGGCCGGGATCGAAGTCTCCATGTTCGATAGGGGAGTGATCTCTTTCGATAACGTAAACTACACTCGGAGGCTCTGTGGCCCCTTTGCGCATCGAGAATCTTATGGCATCACCCACCGTCCCGGCCGGAAAGAACTCGCACCGGCCGCGCGCGTAGCCCATGTTGCAGAGTTCGCGCACAACATCTTCGCGAGGATCAAACGGCCCCGCGGGTGGCGCGCAGCAGGTTCCCCCCCATGCCTCGCCCAAGGGCAAGCGCGGCGCCGGATTCCACGCGCTGGAATCCAGAATGTGTTGCGGCAGAAAGAATGGGCAGGACATCTTACTTTGCGATTTACTTCGCAATCGATTCGAGGGCGCGGTTGTTGGTCTTCGGCCCAAGCAAGCCTATCGCCAGCATCACAACTACCATACTCCCTGCGATCAGCGAAAATACACCCGCGACTCCGAAACGGTCCAGAACGAAGGCGATCACGAAAGCGCTGAACACCACGGACAGACGGCTCCACGAGTAAACAAATCCCACTGCCATCGCGCGTACGCGCGTCGGAAACAACTCCGTCTGATACGCATGGCATGAGTACGAAAGAATGTTGTTGGAGATCGTCAGCAGCACGCCAAAGAAAATCAACACGTTCGCGACGCGCATCTGACCGAAGGCGATCCCAAACACGGCGATGGCCGCCGCGGCTAGAACAATCTGATATTTGCGCTCGATCTTATCGGCGAGCGAGGAGGCGAGCAACGGACCGAACGGCGCCGCAATCGCGATGATGAATGTGTATTTCAAGCTAGCCGTCACTTCAATACCTTGCCGAATCAGCAACGTGGGTACCCAATTTGAAAAGCCATAGTATCCAACGGTCTGGAAAAGATGAAAGATACTCATCATCACCGTGCGCTTGCCGTAGGGTGGTTTCCAGATTTCCGCAAAGTTTGCTCTGGAATTGCTTTCTTCCGGAGGATCCGGGGGAGGCAGGATGCCGCCACATTCTGATTTCACGCGCGCTTCCAGTTCCGCCATGCCGCTCTCGGCTTCTTCGATTCGTCCTCGTTGTGCCAACCAGCGCGGGCTTTCGGGGATGCGTAGGCGAATCCACCACGCCAATACCGCACCGAACGCGCCCAGCAAGACCACCCAGCGCCAGCCATCAAAACCCAGCGGTTGGCGGGGCACTAACAGCCACGCGAGCAGCGCGACCACTGGCACTGACATGAACTGAACCGTTTGGTTGTAGGCAAACGCCTTGCCTCGAAGCCTTCGTGGGACCAATTCGGAAAGATATGTATCTATGGTCACAAGTTCCACGCCCACACCGATACCGGCGACGAAGCGCCACAAGTTCAACCCGAACGCGGTGTTCTGAAACGCCATGATCGCGGTGGCAGTGGAATACCACAGCAGTGAAAAGGTGAAGATTTTTCGGCGGCCCAGCCGGTCCGCCAGAAATCCAAATGCGATAGTTCCAAGGAAGAGTCCCGAAAACATCGCAGCGACGAAACTCGCCAAGCCGGAGGTGCCGAAAAGTCCGGGCGTGGTGGCCGTGAGAATTCCGCTGCGCACTAAGCCAGGGCCGATATAGCCGGTAAAGAAAAGATCGTAAAATTCGAAAAATCCGCCGAGTGATAGCAGGAACACGCGCGTCCAGATTGTGCGGGTGGCCGGAAGCCGGTCCAGCCGGGCGCCGATCAGTCCTGCGGCCTTATCTTGCGGGCGGGCTTGCCCCACTTCCATTGTCCGAGTCTACGACAACGCTGGCCTCAGGTAACACCCATTGCGCTTCTTCGAATCCAACGTACTTGAAAATCCGTAAAGAGCCTGCCGTCTCCAGCAAATCGCCGACTTCCAGCGGCGTTTCGGAATCCTTCAGTACGAAGAACGCACCATACGGCGTAGGCGCCTCAACCGGAGGCCCAGGTTCGTAATCGCGTGGCTTCACATGGGCGCTTCCGCTCACGTGCGGAGCGGAGCGAAAGTGGGAGCGCAGATGAGGCTTTAACCGGTGAATCTGATAACTCGGCATGGCTCTGGAAGATATTATCTCTCAAGACATTTTGAAATGGAAATGTTTCTTGAGTCCCTTTCGCCTTGCGCGATCCACCGAGCCGCATTCTCGGCGTCCCACAGAACCGCGGATTTCAGCGAACCCAGTTTACTTGAGGGTGTGAGAGTGGTCAACTGAACCTCTGCGGGCAATTTAGGTTGATAACCCAAGACCGCTCGAAACGCTCTGACGAAGGGTTGCAGCGCAGCCGACGGGAATTCCGGCAGCGCATGCAGGGCAGTGATTTCTATCGCGCCCAGGTCCGCCGCCGCCCACACCGGTAGTGGGTTCAGCAAGCCTCCATCCAGATACCAATTTCCATCGATCCTGCGGGGCCGCACCAAGGCCGGTACCGCACAGGATGCCACCAGATGCTTCCAGGTGACGTCCGCTCCGGCCACGGTCACGGGCTTCATTCGCAGTATGTCCACCATAACTAGCGCGAATTCCGTCCGCAGCGGATTCGATGTCAAAAAGCGGGCCGTTTCCTCAAGATGAGACAACGCTGCGTGCCGGCCACTATGCCAAAGGTCACAGAGCGCCTGCGGCGTCCAGCCCGATGCGATTGCGTAACCGTTCAGCGCTCCTACCGACGCGCCCACAACGAGATCC
This sequence comes from uncultured Acidobacteriota bacterium, assembly GCA_902826605.1. Classification (GTDB taxonomy): domain Bacteria; phylum Acidobacteriota; class Terriglobia; order Bryobacterales; family Bryobacteraceae; genus Palsa-187. Next base: position 315,481 of record CADEFM010000001.1, on the reverse strand, counting down.
GGCTGGAATGTTTCGGATAATCCGAGCCACGCCCCAGCCTGCCATGCGCCGAACATCCCCCCGCCCGACAGAACGAGCGCTGTCTTTCGCTTCATGACTTAGCTTCTGTAACGCCGTTGGCTCATATCCCGTCAACCTACACATCACTCTACAATAAAGGTCTACCCATTCATGGACTTTCATGTTACAGCGTACGGCCCGGAGGTCGCGCGCATTCTCGCCCTGGATGGCGGCGGCCAGCGTATCGCGCCACTGGTTTGCGACAGGCGAACGCCACCGGCCGTTCGGCAGGCTCTTGCCTCTGTGAGCGCTCGCGATCTATTTCCGGAGGCAGCGGAACCGGCAGCCCCCATGGCTGGTTTGTGGCCCTATTTTTCGGCCTTCGACGAAGCGCACGCGCTCGTGGATGAGCCGCTCACGGCCGACGGAGCGTATTGGCATGCGATCATCCATCGCCAACCGGATGATGCGAATGCGGAATATTGGTTCCGCGAGGCAGGGGAGCATCCGATCTTCGGACCTCTCGCCGACGATGCCGAAGACATTCTCCTGCGATATGCGGATGTCGCCTGGAGCGCTCGGCCCTGGGATCCGTTCGCCTTCGTCGAATTCTGCGCGCATGCCCGGCTACACCCGGAATCTGCAGCGGAGCGCGCCGCGCGGGAAATTCAGCGCGTGGAATGGCAGATCCTGTTCGATCACAGCGCGAGGCCTCATTGAAAACACGGATCGCCGTATCTCTTTTACTGATGGCAGCCCTTGGTGCTGGGGCCTGGTACGCAGTCACCCTGCGCAACCGGCCACCGCAAGTTTCTTTTGCTCGTGTGACTCGCGAAACCATTGAAAGCACTGTCCCCACCAACGGCAAAGTGGAGCCCATCGAGTGGGCGGAGGCGCACACCGAACGCTCCGGTGCTGTTTCGAAAATTCTTGTGCAGCGCGGGGAGCGCGTGTCCCAGGGCACCGCACTCATCGAACTCGACACTAGTGAGATGATCGCCGAACTTGCCGCTGCTCAATCTCGCATATCGCAGGCCCGTGCGGAACTAGAGATCTTGGATAAAGGGGGGCGCGCAGTGGAGCTTTCCACGATCTCAAGCGATCTGGAGCATGCCCGGCAGGAACTAGCTACGGCGCGCCGGGAATACGACACGCTAGTCCGCTTGGAAGCTAAGCAGGCCGCAACTCGCAATGAGGTCACGCAGGCCAAAGACCGGATGGAACGCGCCGAGCTCCAAATTCGGGCGTTAGAAAGCCGGCGGGGCGCTTTGGTTTCCCCGCCCGACCGTTCGTCGGCCGAAGCGCGTTTGCACGACGCCGAGGCCGCCGTGGCGCTCGCCCAGGAGCGAATTCGCAAGAGCGTTGTGCGCGCTCCCCTGGGCGGCACGCTATATCAATTCGATCTCAAACCCGGCGCCTATTTGAATGCGGGCGATCTGGTGGCGACGATCGGGCAACTCGACCGCGTCCGGGTGAAAGTATTTGTCGACGAACCGGATCTGGGCCGTGTGGCCGCGCGGCTTCCCGTGACCATTACATGGGACGCGCTTCCAGGTCGGCAGTGGAAAGGCAGCGTGGACCGCACACCGACCCAGATTGTCGCGCTGGGTACGCGGCAGGTAGGCGAGGTGCTGTGCGTGATCGAAAACCCCAAGAACGATTTATTGCCCGGCACCAACGTCAATGCCGACATCCGTACCGATGCAGCCGAAGGCGTGCTCACCATCCCGAAGGAAGTGGTCCGCCACGAGGGCGGAGAGACCGGCATTTTCGTGCTCACTGGCCAGACCGTGACATGGAAAGCAGTCAAGCTTGGTATCGGTAGCACGACGCGCACTCAAGTGGAGGGGCTGAGCGAAGGGGCCGCCGTGGCTCTGCCTACGGAGCGGCCACTGAAAGACGGTATGGTGGTGACCCCCGTGTATCCGTAAGGGCCAACCGCTTACGCCCGGGGAGCGGGTGCGCCGTGCCGCCGTAACGCACTGAGTTGGATAAGGGTGAGCTGGTATTGGCACGCCGCGTGCACCGTGATTCCGGAGATATGTCATATCTCCTATGCGTCGGCATTTCATGGGATTTGCGCTGGAACTCGCCTTCGCTGTGGTGTAATTTTCTGGGCGACGCTCATGTGGACGGGCGCCCGCGCAAGCGTTGATCGAGTTCATTTTACGTTTACGGTCGCGTTGTTGGTTGTCGTCACGGGCGCTGGAGTACGCGGATTAGGTTGGGTGATCGCCGTCATATGGAGCGCATATCCGCGCGATGCACTGCGGGCGAGGGGAGAAGTTGAGGGTTTTGCCCCATGAGTAAAACACTGCATCGATTCGCCGATCGAGTTCATGCTGGCCGCTATGTGGCGCGCTCACTGGGCAGTTATACGGACCGGGGCGATGTCGTGATCCTGGCGTTACCGCGTGGCGGAGTTCCGGTGGCGGCCGAAGTGGCCCGTGCGCTGGGTGTGCCCCTGGACGTGCTTATGGTGCGCAAGCTCGGTGTGCCGGGCCATGAGGAAATGGCCATGGGCGCCATCGCCTCCGGCGGCGCTCTTATCATCAACGAGGTTCAGACGCTGGACGTTGATCCAGAGGACATGAAACGGATCATCGCGCGGGAACAAGCGGAGATCGATCGCCAGGAGTTCTTATTCCGAACCGGCCGTCCCCGGATTGAGTTGCGCGGCAAGACTGTCATCCTGATGGATGACGGGTTGGCCACGGGGAGCACCATGCGCGCCGCGGTGAAGTCTGTGCGTGAATCGGGCGCCGCGCACGTGATCGTAGCAGCCCCTGTGGGTTCTGTAGAAGCCTGCCGTAGCCTGCACACGGTGGCCGATGAAGTAGTGTGCCCTCTGCAGCCACCTTCACTTCGTTCCATCAGTGAATGGTATAAGGATTTTCCTCAGACTACGGACGCGGAAGTGCAGGCGCTGTTGCACGAAGCCTGACGGCCAACCCCTCAAGGAAGGACGACGATCGAGTTGCGCGGAAAAGCGAATTTCTTACCGAACTCGTCAATGGCGTTCACTTGGGCCACATACTCGCCCGGCTGCAGGCGAGCCATAGGTATCTGAAATTGAAATACGGCCACACCGGGCCTGGATGAGGTCAGACGATTCACCCGTACGGGTTGCGACGTAAATACTTTTCGCGCGCCTTGCAGCAGTTCGACGCCCCCGAGGACGTTCGGGAATTTGCGGTCTGGGTCTACAGCCGGATCGTAAACCTCGAAGTAGACGTACATGGCTTGATCCTTGCGGAACACGCGCGTGATACTGGGCACGATCTTCTGGCCGTCCTGTACCAGCGGATGATTCGCCAGCAATTTCTTTTCGCTCTTGCTATCAGCCACACCGACTGCGGCGGCTACGGCTTCTTTCTGGCTGCTGAGGATTACCGAACTCAGCCGCAGAGTCTTCGTGGTATTCAAATCGGGTATCGTGAATTTGGTCTCGAACGTGCCCATTTTCCCGGTGAGATCCTCGCGCGCTAGAAACGTCAGCCGGTATTCGCCGGGCGCGAGCGTAAGGCCCGTGTCGTATTGAAAATGGCGCTCCGCCAAGCGCTCGGCATCGGCATCGGTCAGCTTCACGGTGATCTGATCGCGTACGCCGCCTGCCAGCCGCCCGTTGGCGTCACGGACTTCCCCAATGAAGTCGAAATCCGTAGTTTGCTTGCCGCCCTTCTTTGCCAATGCAATGAGCGAACCCGGAAGCTTCACCGAAACAGGCACGAAGTAGCGATCCTTAGCGACGCGGAAATAGTCGACTTCGAGGGCTAGCGGCAGCTCGCTTACCGGATCTCCCAGGGTGAGTGCTTCCTCAAGCTGGCGCTCCTTATCGCCCGTGGTGAATTGTTTCCAGGTCTTGGCCGCATAGTAGCCGTTGCGGTAATCGAGCTTCAAATCTTTGGCGAGCGCAACGCGCGCTAGTTGCACGCGCACACGCCGAAATTTCCCATCCTCAGCGACGCTGGTGGGATAGTAGCCGAGCGTGTAATAGCTGCGGATATCGTTCTGCGCTTGCCGGATGCCTTGGGTAAGATCGTTTGAATCGAGCAGAGCCTTGCCACCGGTATCGGCGGCCAGCGAATAGAGCGTTTCCTGAGAATCGTTAAAGCTGTCGCGTTGCGCGCCTTGCCGTGCGCCTGTGAGGATTGCCGTTCCGCGCGGGGAAGCGGTACCAGCGTCGCCGCCAGGTGCGGACGCTGTGAGCCCGCGCGCGTCCACCGGATAGAAGGCAACGTTGGCGCGAACAGCCGCGTTCACCGTGGCTTTGATTTGAGATTGATTTTCGATCCCCGTTTTCTCCACTCCACTGGAAAAATAGATGAGCGCTTTCTTTTCGGGATATATAGCGAGCTTGCGCGCAGCATCTTCCAGCGCTGTCAGCTTACGATCCGTATTGAAGATATTAAATTCGGCGTCACCGGAGAAAGTGTTGTCATCGTCGCCGGTATCGGTTGCGACAAGCCCAGCCAATTCGCTGCCCTCGCCCAGGGCAATTTGCCGCAACGCGGAGACTAGCGCTTCGCGATCATCCGTAAATTCCACCGCTACGGTCAGCTTGGTGGAGAAGGTCATCACCGATACCAAGTCAGCGGCGGTTAATTGCGTCTCCACGAATTTAATCGCCGCATCACGCGTGCGAAGCTGGTCGGCCGGCTGCATGGACGTTAAATCGAAAAAGAGCGCAATCAAACGTTTGTCCTGAAAGCGTTTTGGATCACGGGAGACCGCAATCGGTGCGCGTTCTTCCAGAGTTCCTGGACGTGCAGCGGTCGAGAGAGGCGCAATGGGCTCGGCGCTGATCTCCTGTATGTCGAAAACAGCGAGCTTCTGTGGAGTATTGTCTTCGAAGATCAGAAAATCTTCTTTTGTAAGATTCATGGCCGGCCGCCCGGCCTTATCTTTCACCGCAACATTGACAACGACGAGTTTGGTGTCGGAGACGAACGTCGCCGCGTCCTGCGCTTCCAGCGATATTGCGATCAACGTTACTGCCAGCACAATCTTGTTCGGCATTAAAAGTTCAACCTCAATGTCATCGTCAGATTCCGCATGCCGCCCGCGCCGCTGATCACGCCATAGTTGCGGGAGTTCACGATGGTACCGAAGTTCGTGATGTTTACATAGTTGGTCACGTTGTTCGCATCCAAGCGGATCTGCAGGCGCACGCGTTCGTTCAGAGGCACGAAGCGCTGCAGAGAAAGATTCATGAAGAAAGCGCCTGGACCGGGAATGGTGTTTCTTCCGGCGTTGCCGAACTGACCGGCGGGCGGCGTGGTGAACGCGGCCAGATTGAAGAAACCCCCATCGCCGTCGATAGGTAAACCGGTAGCCTGCGCACGGCTCGATCCAAGGGTACCCACGCCGGCGGTGTCGGATTGATTGCCCAGAACGCGCGCAGTGAGTGGCGTTCCGGTTTGCATGGTGATAGCGCCAGAGAGCGTCCATTCCGAAAGCGCTTTCTCGAGAACCGGCACGCCCGAAAATAATTTGCCTTCGCCGATAGGCGGCGCCCAAACGTAGCTCGCCGTCAGTGAGTGACGCCGGTCGAAACTGGAACGTCCGCGCTCGGCCGCCAGGTCATAGAAATTCTGCGCGACCGTGTTCCCCGCACCGCCCAACGTGGAAGAATTATCGATGGACTTCGCAAAGGTGTACTGCACGTTGCTCGAAAAGCCGCGCCGGAAGCGGCGATTCAGGCGGACTTGCGCGGCGTGATAGATGGAATTGCCGATGGGCGTGTCGTACAGAAACGCGGTGGCGTTGCTAATCGTTAAACGATCCTGCGCATCGAGCTGTGAACCAGGAGCAGCCTGATTCGGACTCTGCTGCACATCCAGCCGCGTACCCTTCGTACCCAGGTAGTTCATTTCCAGAACAAGAGCTGCAGGCAAACTCGTCTGTACGCCCACTGTCCAGGATTGAGCGTACATCGAACGGTAGTTGCGATCCACCGCGAATGTATTGAGGATCGTCTTGCCATCCGGCGTCACCGTCAGGCCGGCGCTAAGCGTCAGCGGATTGGTATCGCTGGTGTTTACGCTGGTCGATGTCGCAAACGGGGGTTGCTGGGCTAGCCGTGTGGTGAATTGATTGTAAATCGCCGGATTGTAGTAAATGCCATAACCTAGCCGCACCGTTAGACTCCGCGCGCTCCATGGTTTCCATGCCAGAGCGGTACGCGGACCAAAGTTGTTGCGATCCGGCTTCAAGAGGCCACGGGGGAACACGCCCGAGTAGGGACCGGTCTGACCGGGCGTGACCACGGATACGGCGCTGAATGCCGGACCGATATCCAGGTTCGCGATGCGATTGTTCTTCTCCTCCCACGGCGCGAAATACTCGTAGCGCAGGCCAAGGTTCAGCGTGAGATTCGGCAGCACGCGCCAATCGTCCTGCGCAAAGCCGTACCAGCTTTCCGTGCGGAAATTGGTGGTCGAGCTGCCAAAGCGAATCGAATTCGATTGCGGCGCGCCCAGCAGGAAATCGGCGAAGTCCAGTCCCGTGCCCGGCACAGCGCGGCCGGTTGCGTCCAATGCGCTGGTCGTTAAACCCGTGAATGTGAAGGTGCCGCGTCCGTTCTGATCTGTCACGGTGTCATTGAAAAAACGGGTGTAGCCTCCGCCGAAGCTCCAGTTGTGATTGCCGTGCCGCCAGGAAACCGCCTCGGTGACACCGTAGTTGTACGACACGTTGCGCGACGGACTGCCATCGGTCAGCGGGGCGTAGTTCGTGAAGTTCACGTTGGACGGACCGAAGTTCACGGGATTGGAAGACGTTCCTTGAATTCCGAGCTGCGCAGCCACATCCGGTCCGTACGCAAAGAATGGAGTGATCTCATTGGTGGTGCGGTTAAATTGAACGGCAATGTTATTAAACAGTCCCCCTCCGAAATTGTGACGCCAGTTCGTGTTCCCATTCAGAAACGGACTGGAAGACTGGTCGATGAATCCGAACATCTGCGCATTCTTGGAGTCGCGGGTTTGCCAATTCACGTTACCGGCGAGTTGATCCCGATTGGTGAGCGCGTGCGTGAGTCGCACACTCACGGCATGCGTATTGGCGGGGTTCGCCGTGACCAGCCTGTAGTTGTTCACTATACCCGGCTGATTCGGCTGCGGTATGTATTGAAGCAACCCAAGCGCAATTGGATCGATCCGCGTGATCTTGTTTCCTGGATAAGGCAACCCTGTAGCGCGATCGTATATGACCGCTCGCGAAGCCGAGAAATCACCCGCGCGTTCGGCTAGCGTCGGTACCGTGCCGGTGAGATTGACTCCGTTCCGTGTCAGATTGCCGTTGTATCCGAAAATCAATATCGTGCGTTCCAAGCGAAACAGCTTTGGAAGTCCCAAAGGTCCAGCGAGATTAAAGCCGAATCGGTTTTCCGCGTAGGCCGCTTTCGTGTTGGTCTGCCCATTAATGGAAAATGGCGATGCGTCCAGTACGGAGTTACGTCCGGAATAGAAAACCGATGCACGCATACGGGGCTGTTGCACATTGCGTCTGTTCCCGATAAAGGTTCCCGGAGGGCCGCCTCGACCACCCGGGCCGCCACGGCCACCCGGCCCCCCGAATCCTCCACGGCCACCGCCACCGCCGAAGCCGCCAGGCGGTCCAGCGAAGCCACCGCGCCCACCACCGCCGCGTCCGCCGAAACCGCCGCCCGCTTGTGCTCCAGCTGGCCCTCCAGCTGGAGCACCGGAAGGAGTGGCGGCCGAGGGCACCGTCGCCTGGCCGCCTTGCCCCGGCAGATTCTGCGGCGCGCCGAATCCAGCCCCTGATCCGCCGCCCTCAAATCCACCGGGACCGAATCCTGGCCCGAAATCGCTCGCTTGTGTCTGAATACCAGTGCTCAAACTTCCGCTCACCAGAAACGACTCATTCGCACTGGCGGCATTGACGGTAGCTGCTTGCGAATCCCCCGTTTCCGGAGTGCCAGCGGCCACTGCACCTTCCACAACGGCGGTAGCGTCCACAAAGGATTCCGTGGGAGGTCCTGCACCACGTCCAAATGGATTGCCTTGCGTACGGATCTGCAGAGTGAAGTCAATCCGTGCGGGCGGCGTGCCAATTTGCACTTCCCGCCGCATCGGCTCAAAGCCGAACATGTTGACGTCCACCACCCAGACGCCCGTACCCATCGTATCCAGCTTGAATGTGCCGTCAACGCCAGTGAGAGTCGTCAGAACACGTTCGCCGTGCGTGGCGCGCACAGCAGCTCCGGGCAGCGGCTGGCCGTCCGATTTGACGCTGCCGGTCTGGCCCAGCGCCCACAAGGCCGACGCGGCGAATAGCGTGAGAACTGTCGGCCCCTGCCTGGACATAGATATAAGACGACCGCTCGCTAATTCTAGATTACAGGTTGTATCGTAGAAGATTCCCAAGGGGTTTACCTAAAGAATGAAATGGAACATCGCGGACTGCGATATCGGCGGCGCAACCGCGCTCGCGTCCGCACTGCACATTGCGCCGCTCACGGCACGCGTTCTGTGGGCGCGCGGATACCGTGACGCCACAAAGGCGCGTAAATACCTCCACCCTTCGGTGGCCGACATGCACGATCCGTTTCAACTGGCCGGCATGGACGTTGCGGCAGAGCGGTTGGCGTCGGCGATCCAGCACAAGGAACCCATTTTGCTGTACGGCGACTATGACGTGGATGGAACCAGCGCGCTGGTGGTCCTCAAGAAAACTATCGACTTGGCGGACGGGCGGGCCTCGTGCTTTGTGCCGCACCGCATCCGCGACGGCTACGGCATGAAGACTGAGGTGGTGGAAGACGCCGCGGCGCAAGGCGTGCGGTTGATCATCAGCGCGGATACTGGCATCCGGGCGAACGAAGTGGTGCGGCATGCGGCCGGCTTAGGCATTGATGTCATCGTCACGGATCATCACCTGCCCGATACCGCCTTGCCGCCTGCGCTTGCGGTTGTAAATCCAAACCGTCCGGACTGCACGTATCCGGAGAAGAACCTGTGTGGTGCAGCGGTCGCCCTGAAACTGGCCGATGCATTGCTGCGCGTATTGCACTGGGAAGATGCGCGGCGGGAACGCTTGATCGATTCCTTCTTGAAGATCGTGGCCATCGCGACCGTAGCCGACGTGGTGTCTCTCTCTGGCGAAAACAGAGTCATCGTCAAACGCGGCCTGGAAGGATTGCGGGTGGTCAAGAACCCGGGCCTGAGGGCGCTGCTCGACGTCTCCGGAATTGAAGCAGGCAAGGTTCCGAGCGTGCGCGACGTGGCATTCGGGGTAGCGCCACGCATCAATGCCGCCGGGAGAATGGCCAGCGCGAACGAGGTGGTTGAGCTTTTCACCACCGATGATCCGGCGCGCGCCCGCGCCATTGCCGCGCAGCTTCACGATCTGAACGCCGACCGCCGTCAAACACAAGACGGCATCTGGAATACTATTCTCGAACAATGCCTGGCCCAAACCGTGACCGATCACGACGCCGCCCTGGTCTTCGCAGCCGAAGGTTGGCATCGCGGCGTGGTGGGTATAGTCGCTAGCCGCGTAGTCGAACGCTACCATCGTCCAGTGTTTGTGCTCGGGATCGAAAACGAAGTCGCACAAGGCTCCGGGCGCAGCATCCGCCAGTTCCATCTCCTTGAGGCTCTCGAATCCATGTCCGAATTGTTCACCAAATTCGGAGGTCACCGGCAGGCCGCAGGTCTGACCATCGCATCGGATCGCGTCCCTGAATTCCGTGAGCGCTTCCGCGCCTTCGCCGCCGCAAGACTGACCCCTGCCGACTTCGAACCTGACCTGGATATTGACGCGGAGATCGATCTTGCAGACGTGAACGATGAAACGGTCGCGGAGTTGCTCAATCTCGCACCTTTCGGTATGGGCAATCCCCCTCCCTTGTTTGCAGCGCACGGGTTGGAAGTGCTCTCCCAGGATGTGAACAAAGAAAAGCATCTGTTCCTGCGGTTGCGTGGCTCGGGCCAAACCCTGCGCGTGAAAGCCTGGAACTTCGCGGTACGAGCCGGCGAACTTTCACCCGGGGCTTTCATTCAAGCTGCAATCCAGTTCGATCAGGACGACTACTCCGCTAAACGTGGATACGCACCTTGGCAAACGATCTTGCGCGACGTGAAGTCACAGGAACAAGACGTCTCGGCACACCACACCTAAGGTTTTCCACCGAGCGACTTCGCACCGATTTCGCCGTACGCTCGAACCATGGGACTATTCCTATTCTTGTTCCTGGCCGTATCGGTCAAGGATCAAACTCCGTTGCGGTCGGGCTGCAGCGCGGAAACGCGCGAGATCGCCGCGTTGCCGGCAGGGACCGTCGTTCAACTTCGCTATTCCCTTTCGGGCGAAAGCATTCCATGTTACAAGGTCGGCGTGGACTTGGACGGTAAGCACTTTGACGGCTATTTACCCGCAAGCGTGCTCGACGGCTTGGAGTCATTCGCGCAATCGAGAAAAAGCGCCGGATGGGTGGAAGTGAAAGCGACGTCTGCGGAACAACCCAAGCCAAAGCTCGATGCGGGCGTGAAGATTCGGGCCAGCGCGGCAGCTCTGCATGCTAACGAACTGATCAACGACAATCGCTACGAGGAAGCGCTCAATCTACTGGATGCCGAAATCAAGAGGCGCCCGGAACCGGCATTGTTTACCTTGGCCGGCATGGCGGCGTGGCGCGCCGACAACAACCGGCGGGCGCTAGAATACTTCCGGAAATCGCTCGACATGGCACCGGACCCTCAGGTGGAAGGCTTTGTGAAAGCGCTGCAGAAGGAATTCAACAGCGATCAAAGCATCACAAAACTATATGGCGTTCGGGTGGCTTTGCGCTTCGATAGCGACGCGATCCCCGTCGAGACGGCGCGGCAGATGATCGGGATCATCGATGAAACGCTTGCACAGGTTTCCCAACAACTAGGTTGCCCCAATGAAGAAAAGGTCATTACCATTGCGCAAACCTGGGAAGCATACCGTGCCTCGGTGGGGGCCGTGGAGTGGAGTGGTGGCATGTACGATGGCCGCATCCGCGTTCCCATGGACAGAGGCAAGGGTATGGATGCCAATTCCCGGCGCACGCTCGCGCATGAAGCCACCCACGCGTGTTTGAGCGCGTTTGGACGCTTGCCGCAATGGGTCCATGAGGGGCTGGCACAAAAGCTCTCTGGCGCTTCCCTGCCGCCAGCGGCCCGTGCAGCGATCGTAGCCGCGGCTCACGATGGTAAACTTGTCCCTCTCTCTCAGCTGAGTGGCGGATGGGGTGGATTGAACTCGCAAGAGGCTGGACTCGCTTATGCGCAGGCCTTAGCTGCGGCGGATCTTCTGCTGAAGGATTTTGGCAATGACGGCGTCCGGAACATTCTGCGCAACCCCGAACGTATTGGGCCTATCGCAGCCGAATTGGACAAGCGGCTTGCGCAGGAAGGCGCTACGCCGCGTGGGACGCTGGTCCCCTGATCTCGCCAAGAAAACTGGCGCCCTTGGAAATCGCCGTGCCGAAATTTTCGGCAACGGTCTGCCCGATATCGGAGAGGGTCGCGCGCACACCCAGATTGACGCCGGACCGCGCGTTCGGTCCATAGGCCAGCAACGGAACGTATTCGCGGCTGTGATCGGTCGAGGATGTAGTCGGATCGCAGCCATGATCCGCCGTCAGGATGACCAAATCTCCCACACCGAGTTTCGCATCGAGTGACGGGAGCCACGCGTCCACTTCTTCAAGCGCGCGCGCGTATCCTTCCACGTCGTTACGGTGCCCGTACAGCATGTCGAAATCCACGAGGTTGGCGAATAACAGGCCGCTGTCGAAATCGTCTAGCGCTTCGAGCGCCTTCGCCATTCCATCGGCATTGCCTTTAGTCTTGATCTGCGCGCCGATTCCCCGCCCCAGAAATACATCGAAGATCTTCCCGATGCTGAACGTCTCCACACCCTTCGCGTGCAACTGATCCAACAGCATGCCTCTCGGCGGTGGAACTGCATAATCGTGACGATTGGCAGTGCGCGTGAATGACCCCGGTTCGCCGATAAACGGCCGCGCGATCACGCGACCCACCTCATGCTCGCCTCTTAGGATATCGCGCGCGGTTTCGCACATCTTGTACAGTTCGAAGAGTGGAATCACGTCTTCGTGCGCGGCGATCTGGAAGACGCTGTCGGCCGATGTGTACACGATCGGCGATCCCGTGCGGACGTGTTCTTCGCCCAGTTCCTTGATAATTTCGGTTCCCGATGCGGGCTTATTACCTAACACCCTGCGTCCGGTTCTGCGTTCGAACTCGTCGATGACCTCCGCGGGGAATCCCTGCGGATAGAGCGGAAACGGCTCATCGAGGTGAATTCCAGCCATTTCCCAATGTCCGGTGGTCGTATCCTTGCCGGGAGAAGCCAGCGCGCATTTACCGAAAGCGCCAGCGGGTTCAGCAACCGGTACAAGTCCCGTGAGCGGCCGGATATTCGCCAAACCCAGGCTGCACAGGTTGGGAAGGTGCAATGCGCGGCTGCGGGCGATATTGCCAAGTGTGTCGCTGCCGCGGTCGCCATAGGCTGCGGCGTCCGGCATCTCGCCTATGCCAACACTATCGAGAACGATCCAGATGATTCGTTGAAAGGTCACAGTCCGGCCTATCTCACTGGAGCGTCTACTGGCCCATTCAACACAGCGCGAATACGGGTGGCCAGCATCTGCACAAACGTGTCCGGCGTGAAGCCGTTCATCCGGCTGGCGACGTTGCCGTCTTTGTCGATGATCATGGTGGCTGGAATGGTCGTCACGTTCAACACCCGCACGAGCCCGCTGTCGAAAAATACTTCCTTGCTCCACTTTTGTTGTTCGAGAAATGGAATGACCACTTCGTGTTCATCGTCCGAATTGACGGAAATGAACCGGACATCGTCGCGATCCCGAAACGTTTTTTTGACTTCTTCATACAACGGATGCTGCGTCCGGCAGGGAATGCACCACGTGGCCCAGAAATCCAGGATCAAGACCTTGCCGCGCATTTTGGCCAGTTCCAGCTTGCCATCTTCGATCCCCAAGAGCGTGAATTTGCCCGCTTCCGTAAGACCATCATTTGGGTCCAGTTTACGGAATTCGGCACGGCGCTTTTGTAGTTCCCCCGAAGTGCGGTCATAAGCGGCCAGAATCACATCGCCCAATCCGATTTCCGAACCACCATGCAACGCGCGGTACATTTCGCCTAGTTCGCGGCGGTCGGCTGAACGAATGTCGTCGGTCGCGCGCGGATCGCCGATCGCGAAGGCATCCGCCATTTTCTCAATGGCCTCCTGACCACGCCCCAGGCGCTCTAGCGCCCGAGCCCACTCCTTCGCGGACGCCTCCTCGGCGTAAGCCATGTAGGAAAGCGCAGCTTTCAGGCGCGCGTCATTGTCTTTCCCCAGAGCCGCGTTCGCCCGTGCCTGAAACAGCAACGCACGAGCGATCGCGCGGTCATGGTCTTCCTGATTGCTCGCGGGGTTTCTGCCCCGCGCTACAGGAATGGCGATCAAGTAGTTTTCCAAGCGCACTGCGTAGTCCAAGGCCTTTTGGGCATTTTCACTGCCACCCATTTCGAGCAGTGCTTCCGCCACACGGTCCAGCAAGTGCGCATCGTTCGGCACCATCAGCAACGCCGGAACGCCGTAGATCGCGATGCGCCGGGTGTCCTTGGCTTCCATGGCCGCTTCCGCCATCAGCTTGCTGATTTCCCGTCGTAATCCGGTCTGCGGATACCGCCGTAGATGCTCTTCCAAAACGCGAATCGTGTCCTGCGGACTGGTTTGTGCTTCTTGAATGGCGGCGGCGAGCTCATTCTTTTCGCTATCGCTCGGCGTGTTCTGAGCCGCCACGATCCCAGCCAACAGAAGGAACGACGCAATGAAAATCAAGCGTCTCATGGAACTTTCAATTCCCTGCCGCCCGGATGGCATCCGCTAGCTCTGACGCCTTTTGGCGGGCCATATGAAGATAGGCTTCATTCTTCGCCACCTGATCCAGCAAAGGCAAAAATTCCGGCGTCACCGTCAGACGCTTGTTATCCCACAATACCGCGGCGCGATTGATGGCGGAATTCGCCCCCAGGCGGTCATACTTAATCACGCGGCGGAATTCGATGAGCAGCCGGGTGCTATCCACGATGCTTTCGAAGTGTCCGGTCAGCGTGCGAGCGTCCTCACTGGCGGAATAGTTGAAAACCGCCTCATGCTGTTCCGCACCCTGCTCCCATCGGAACGTTTTTTGACCCATGTTAGCGACCTTCAAACCGCTCTCCAAAGGCGTCCGAAAATGTTCCAGGCGATCCGCCAGTTCAAAGATCTGCCGCACGCGTCCCGCCTCAACGCGCACCTTCTCGTCGTTATCCGGATCCTGGGTTTCGTTGTAGACTGCCACCCCGTCTGCCGCCAATGCGATGTGGACGTAAGGCGGAAGAGAACCGGCAAACGACTTGCTATAGATCACACGCGGCACGTCCTCCGCGGCGGCCCCCGCGAAGCACATCAGCACAAAGAGGGCGAGCCTCATGCCAGCACTCCTGCCCGTACCCGCAACGCCGCCGAATTCCGAGTTGTTGTAGCGTGGCAAATGGCTACCGCAAGCGCGTCCGCCGCGTCCTCGGATTCAACGGTCACTCCCGTAAGCGTTCTCACCATCAACTGAATCTGGCTCTTTTCCGCGCGTCCATACCCTACCACGCTCGCCTTCACAGACAGCGGCGAGTATTCCCCAAGCTCGACGCCGGCTTCCGCTATGGATGCCAGCACCACTCCGCGTACATGTGCCAACTTGAGCGCCGTCTTCACGTTTTGCGAAAAAAAGACTTCCTCCACGGCCGCGCATTCGGGCAGGTGCTCGGCAAGCAGGGCGCGCATGGCCGAGCCTACCGCCGCCAGCCGCCGCTCCAGAGTGTTGCGAGGAGAAAGTTGGATTACTCCATGCGCCACTACGCGATGGCGCCGCCCATCGCTCTCGATCAGGCCCCAACCCGTGCGTTCCGTGCCGCAGTCAACGCCTAGAACTCTCATCGGAAACCATTGGCCCGGCGGGCGTCTTTCGCCTACGCCAGGGCTTCCATTTCTTGCTCGTCTATATCGAAGTTGGAATACACGTTCTGCACGTCATCGTGTTCTTCAAACGCTTCGCTCAGTTTCAACATGCCGCTGGCGCTCTTGCCTTCCAGCTTCATCAGGTTCTTGGGAATCATGCCGATTTCCGCTGATTCAGTCGGAATTCCGGCCTTCTGAATAGTTTCCAGCACCCGCACGTGATTTTCGGGAGATGAAATCACTTCCCAGGTGCCGTCATCGTTCGTCAAATCCTCGGCGCCGGCATCCAGCACCAAAGTCATCAGATCGTCTTCACTTGGGGCTCTTTCCGCGTCGATGAGAATCTGGCTCTTCCGTTCGAACATCCACGCGACGCTGCCCTGTTCTCCCATGTTCCCGCCGAATTTAGTGAACATGTGGCGAATTTCGCTGACGGTGCGGTTTCGATTGTCGGTAGCCACGGCGACCAATACAGCCGCGCCTCCTGGGCCGTACCCTTCATACATGACCTCGTCGATCTGGCCGCCTTCCAGTTCGCCCGTGCCCCGCATGATGGCGCGTTTGATGTTTTCCGAAGGCATACTGACCGCTTTGGCGGCCACTATAGCCGTTCGCAAGCGCGGATTGCCGTCGGGATCGCCGCCGTTCCGCGCCGCGATCATGATTTCTTTAATCAGACGGGTAAATGCTTTCCCGCGTTTGGCGTCGGTGGCAGCCTTCTTGTGCTTAATCGTCGCCCATTTGGAATGACCTGACATAACCTACCTCTAACGTTTTAAGGTGCTTCTCCAGCCCAACTTTCTACGATAACAGACGTGGCAAAACAAGGCGAGTGCAGTGGGGAGTCGGTAGTGGCTCAGTTTGCGGACCGGCGATTTCAAGCTGAGCCACTACCGGGGAGTCAGTACCGGTCTCGAGGCGGCGAAAACACGCACGCAAGGTCGGTTCGGCTAAAGTCCGATTCTGCGCGAATTCGAAGGCACCTCAACAGGATACCGCCCCCGCTCCCAGATCAAGACCACGGCTGGTGCTAGAATTCTCCTGAGAGGCTCGCTCATGCAAACACGCATAGCATTTCTGCTGCTCTTCCTCGCGACCGCTGCGGTGCCCCAGGCACCCGCTCCGTTTCAACCTTTCGGAACCATGAGCCAGCTCATGATCGAAATTATTTATCCAACGTCGAACGCGATATTTTACGTGGAGCGTGCACCGCCGAAGACCGACGCCGATTGGAACCTGCTCAAGCAGAACGCCCTCACGTTGGCCGAATCCGGCAATCTCCTCATGATGCCTTCGCGCGCCCGAAACCAGGAGGATTGGATGACTGACGCGAAGTTGTTGGTGGACGCCGGTGCGGCCGCCTACAGGGCGGCACAAGCGAAGGACCTGCCAGCCGTGCTTGCGTTGAATGAACAACTCTACAACTCATGCGTACTGTGCCATCAGACATACCGGCCGAACTACCGCCGCCGAATCCCACAGCCGAAACAGTGAGGTTCCACGGCCTCGGGGCGTAAACTGAGGTCATGGCAGAGCAAAAAACGCCGCTTCACGCTCCCACGCAAGTTCTGACGCGTGGATTCGATCCTAGACTCTCGGTTGGTTCCGCCCGGCCGGCGGTTTTTCGAAGCTCGACTTACGTCTTTTCAAGCCCCGAAGCCGCCGAACGCGCATTCGATCTGGTGGGTGGCCGCGCCACGCCGGTGCCGGGCGAGCAGCCGGACCTGATCTACTCGCGTTTCAATCATCCCAACGCGGAGATTCTGGAAGCCCAGATCGTACCCCTGGAGACCGGCGCCAAGGCTGCGCTCGTATTTAACAGCGGTATGGCTGCCATCGTTACTGCGCTTTTTGCGGTGCTCGCCCCGGGCGATGCAATACTCTACACCGTCCCAATCTACGGCGGCACGCAAAAGCTCATTGAGGATTTCCTTGCCACTTGGGGCGTGACGGGAGTCGCCGTTCGCGCCGGTGATAGCGTGGGTATTGATGAGGCAATCCGCTCCACGCCGAAGCTGCGCGTTATCTTGATCGAAACTCCGGCGAATCCCACGCTTGTGATGACGGACATCGTGCGAGCCGCTGCCACCGCCTGGGAACGCCCCGAAGCACGGCCTCTCATCTTCGTGGATAACACGATGCTAGGCCCGGCTTTTCAGCACCCGTTGCAGCTAGGGGCGGACCTGGTGCTCTATTCGGCAACCAAATTTCTTTCTGGGTTCAGTGACCTGCTGGGTGGGGTGGCTCTGGCGCATGACCCTGCCTTGTTGCGAAAACTGCGCAGCAAGCGCAATTTCCTGGGCAACATCCTGCAGCCCGACGAATGCTGGATGCTGAATCAACGCCTTCCAACCGTCGGCCTGCGCATGAACCGCGCCAGCAAGAATGCCCACCGTATTGCGGAGCGCATCGCAATGCACCCCGCGGTGAAGAAGGTTTTGTATCCCGCTCAGTTCGACGACCCCACGCAGATCCAGATTCGCAACGCCCAGTGCGATTATCCCGGCGCGGTGTTTTCGCTCGACCTGCACGGTGGCAAACCCCCAGCATTCGCGTTTCTCCGCAAATTGAAACTGGTCTACAATGCCGTATCGTTGGGTGGCGTGGAAACGCTGGTCTGCCACCCGCGCACCACCACGCATTCGGGTTTCACGGAAAAACAATTTGTCGAGGCCGGAATTACGGAGGGCCTGGTACGGATCTCAGTAGGAACGGAAGACTGGCGCGATCTACTGCAGGATTTTGAGCAGGCGCTGTCAGAATAATCAAGGCTTTGCCGCGAACACTCGCGAGTCCATTCGCTGGACCAACTCGATGCTGGAGGTCGACCATTCGGCGAGCACCCGGAATTCGATTGGCAGCATATCGGCGCGGCCTTCATAGAGTCCAGGCGATTCAGGCGCGGCCCGGAGCGGGACGGTCATCAGGTGCTGTCCGGCTGCGCTCAGCGGCCGGAAACGCGGCCCCGTAATGGCCGGGTCCAGTGCGACCTTCGGAGCGTTTCCGTTCACCTCCACCATGCCCAAATGCAGGTTCGAATGCGCCTGCACCCGTGCCCAGAAGCCGCAGAATCCACTGCCCCGGTTGGGGCTTCGGAATCGTCGCGATGCGCCCAGCGCGAATCCATGCATCCTTGCCACCGGCAGCTGCGGCGTCCATGCTGGAGCGCTGCGGATCCGAGGCGCGCCTTCCGCCAGATTGCGTTTCCCTGCCCCCAATTGAATGGAATATCTTCGAGGCATCTGCTCGTCGAGATTGGACAACTTCACGGTGGGTGCGGAGTCTGACTATAATGAGAACTTTCCATCTTGCGAAGTGGGAGCTGATCTGACGCTGCCGAGCCGTTGCGGGTTGGCCTTGCAAGTACCTGGCTTGAATCTTGAACATGTTGCCTTCATTCCATGATGACTATGTCGCGGGTTACGAGGTCGATTGCGACGGTCGACAAATCAAGCTGCACATCAGACCCGGCGTTTCGGATGCGAAGCAAGCTAGGGTGACCACCGTCGTTTTCACCGGTGTTGAGGGTTATCATTTCGAGAACGATGCTTTTGGAAACATCATTCTTGATCTGGTGGCCGTGCCGATGACATGGTTCATCTCGCAGTACCGAGACGAGCTTGCAGAGTCGTCCCGTTATGGCGCGCTGGGTGCATGGGCATCTGATCTTGAGGCCGCCCCCCGGGTGCTCACCGAACAGGGCATTCAAACATTCGTCCTGTCCTCTTCGTACGGGCTGTCCGGTTGGGTGCTCGCAAGGGAGGCTTTCGTGGTGCCCCGAAATGCCGCTGTGCCCTCTGCCAGCGCTCCCGGCGTGGTCAGCGGGTAAACGACGTAGGCGACCACAGCCATCGCCACACGGAGCTACTCCAAGATTTGCGCAAATGCGAAAAAAGGCGGCGGATTCGATCCGCCGCCTTAACCACTCTTCGCTTCGACCGCGTTACTCGGCCAGCGTGGGCTCTTCGCCCGGCTCCACTTCGCTGAGGCCGCCCGCGTAGAGCGCGCGCGTTTCCTCGTCGTAACCGGGCATGGCTTCCACAGCAGTGGCTTCCTGCTCCGCCGCCAGTTCCTCTTCCAGGCCTTCGCCTTGAATGCGAACGTTGCGGTAGTACTCCATGCCGGTGCCGGCCGGGATCAGGCGGCCCATGATGACGTTCTCCTTGAGACCGCGCAGGTGATCCACCTTGCCGTTAATGGCGGCTTCGGTCAACACACGCGTGGTTTCCTGGAAGCTCGCTGCGGAGATGAACGAGTCGGTGGAAAGCGACGCCTTGGTGATGCCCAACAGCACGGTTTTACCCGCCGCCGGACGCCCGCCCGCTTCGACGACGCGCAGATTTTCCTCGCGGAACTTAAACTTATCGACCACTTCTTCCGGAAGGAATTCCGAATCGCCGATGTCGTCCACTTTCACCCAGCGCATCATCTGACGCGAGATGACTTCCAGGTGCTTATCGTTGATGTTCACGCCCTGCAGCCGGTAGACTTCCTGAATTTCGTTCACCAGGTATTTCTGCAGGTCTTTTTCGCCCATCACGGCCATGATGTCGTGCGGGTTGCGCGGACCGTCCATCAGCGGATCGCCGTGACGGACGCGCTCGCCTTCCTGAACGTTGATGTGGACGCCGCGCGGGATGCTGTATTCCTTCTGCTCCCCGTCGTCTCCCACAATGTATATCTTGCGCATGCCCTTGGCGATTTCGCCGTATTTGACGATGCCGTCGATCTCCGTGATCACCGCGGTTTCGCGCGGCTTGCGGGCTTCGAACAATTCCACCACGCGCGGGAGACCGCCGGTGATGTCCTTGGTCTTGGTTGTAGCGCGTGGAATCTTCGCCAGCACGTCGCCGGCGTGAACCACATCCCCATCCACCACCATCAAGTGGGCGTGCATGGGCATCAGGTAGCGCTTTTCGTCGTGCTTGCCGCCCCCATGCGGGCGCATGATGATGGTCGGCACGCGCTTTTCGTCGGGCGAATCCGTCACCACCCACTGCGAGCGGCCCGTGATTTCGTCCACCTGTTCCTGCATGGTAATGCCGTCCTGCAGGTCTTTGAAGTGCACCACGCCCGTGACTTCCGTCAGGATCGAGAACGTGTACGGATCCCATTCCAGCAGCACGTCGTTGGTTTTAACTTTCGCGCCGTCGGGGAAGTAAACCTTCGCGCCGTACACAACCTGATAGCGTTCCTTCTCGCGGCCCTTTTCGTCCAGAATCGCGATGATGCTGTTGCGGTTCATGGCAATCAACTCACCTTTTTCATTCTTGACCGTGGCCACGTTCAGGTACTTCATGAAGCCGTCGGACTTGGCGTCTTGCTTCGACTGTTCCGCCGAACCGGTTGCCGCCCCGCCGATGTGGAAGGTGCGCATGGTCAACTGTGTGCCCGGCTCGCCGATGGATTGCGCGGAGATGATCCCTACTGCCTCGCCGCGTTCCACCATGCGCCCCGTCGCCAGGTTGCGTCCGTAGCACAACTGGCAAACGCCGCGCCTTGATTCGCAGGTCAGCACGGAACGGATCTTCACCACTTCCTTGCCAGCCGCTTGAATGGCGGCAGCCAGGTCTTCGGTGATCTCCTGATTCGCGCTGACGATTACATTGCCTTCGTAGTCGATCTGATCTTCAAGCGCTACGCGGCCCACAATGCGGTCGCGCAACGGTTCAATGATCTCGCCGGATTCGATGATCGGCGCTACTTCGATGCCGTCGCTGGTGCCGCAATCGAGCTCGCTGACGATCACGTCCTGAGCCACGTCGCAAAGGCGGCGGGTCAGGTATCCGGAGTCGGCCGTCTTGAGAGCGGTATCCGCCAGACCCTTGCGAGCGCCGTGCGTGGAGATGAAGTACTGCAAAACATTGAGACCTTCGCGGAAATTCGCGGTGATGGGCGTTTCAATGATTTCGCCGGACGGCTTGGCCATCAAACCGCGCATACCGGAAAGCTGGCGGATCTGCTGTTTCGATCCGCGCGCGCCGGAGTCTGCCATGATGTAGATGGGGTTGATGTAACGGCCCGTACGGTCGTCCTCTTCCATCGTCTTGAACATTTCCTCGGAAACGCGCTCGGTGACCTTCGACCAGATCTCGATGATCTTGTTATAGCGCTCACCGTGGGTGATCGCGCCTTCCTGATACTGCTCCTGAACTTCGATCACCTGCTTTTCGGCGTTGCGCACCAGCCCGGCTTTCTCACCCGGCACAATCATGTCATCGATGCCGATGGAAATGCCCGCACGTGTGGCGTACAGGAATCCCAGTGACTTCACCTTGTCGAGCATGGTGACCGTGATCGGCAATCCATGCTTCAGATAGCAATAATGCACCAGCTGCGTGAGGCCCTTTTTCTTGAGCAGGCCATTGATGAACGGCATTTCCGTGGGAAGAACGTCGTTCAAGATCACGCGGCCGACGGTGGTGTCCATGTACTGCTTGTTGAACTCGATCGGCTCCGTGTGCATCAGGTTCTGGCTGTCGAAGGCCTTCACCAGATCGATCACCTTGCCGGTGTGGCGCAGCTTAATGGGAGTGAGCGTTTCCACCTCGCCCATTTCGAGCGCGATCAGCACGTCGTCCATCGATGCAAAAGTCCGGCCTTCGCCCTTGGCGCCCGGACGCGACTTGGTCAGGTAATACAGGCCCAGCACCATGTCCTGAGTCGGCACTGCGATAGGGGCGCCATGCGCGGGCGAAAGAATGTTGTTGGAAGACAACATCAGCGTGGCGGCTTCAATCTGCGCTTCCGGAGAGAGCGGGATATGGACGGCCATCTGGTCGCCGTCGAAGTCCGCGTTAAACGCCGTGCAGGTCAGCGGATGAAGCTTGATGGCCTTGCCTTCCACCAGCACGGGCTCGAACGCTTGGATGCCCAAACGGTGAAGCGTGGGGGCGCGGTTGAGCAGAATGGGATGGTCCTTGATGACCTCTTCCAAGATGTCCCAAACCACCGGGTCTTGCTGCTCGACCAATTCTTTGGCTTGTTTAATGGTGGTGCAATGACCGCGCTGTTCCAGCCGGTGATAGATGAACGGCTTGAAAAGTTCCAGCGCCATCTTCTTCGGCAGTCCGCACTGGTGCAGCTTCAACTCCGGACCCACCACGATCACCGAGCGGCCCGAGTAATCCACGCGCTTGCCGAGCAGGTTTTGACGGAACCGGCCCTGCTTGCCCTTCAGCGTGTCTGATAGCGACTTGAGCGGCCGGTTATTCGCGCCACGCAGCACGCGTCCGCGGCGGCCATTGTCGAACAACGCGTCGACGGCTTCCTGCAGCATGCGCTTTTCATTGCGCACGATGACGTCAGGTGCATGCAGGTCGATCAGTTTCTTCAACCGGTTGTTGCGGTTGATCACACGGCGATAGAGATCGTTGAGATCGGAGGTCGCGAAGCGGCCGCCGTCGAGTGGAACCAAGGGACGCAATTCCGGCGGAATCACCGGAATGACATCCAAAATCATCCACTCCGGCTTGTTACCGGACTTGCGGAAGCTCTCGGCCACGCGCAGGCGCTTGGCATACTTCAGCTTCTTCTGCTGGGAAATCTCCGTCTTCATCCGCTCGCGGATGTCCAGGCTGAGGCCTTCGCAATCCACTTTCTTGAGCAGATCTTTGATCCCCTCGGCACCCATCATCGCGACGAACTTGCCGGGGAATTCGGAGTCCAACTGTCGTTTGCGCTCGTCGCTGATGACTTCAGCCACCTTCAACTCAGGAACTTCACCCGGATCCACGACTACGAACGCTTCGAAATACAACACGCGTTCCAACTCACGCAAGGTGATGTCGAGCAAGTATCCGATGCGGCTCGGCAGGCCCTTGAAAAACCACACGTGAGAGCAGGGGCTGGCCAGCTCAATGTGACCCAGCCGTTCCCGGCGCACGCGCGATAGCGTTACTTCCACGCCGCATTTGTCGCAGATCACTCCGCGATGCTTCATGCGCTTGTATTTACCGCACAAGCATTCCCAGTCGGCGATGGGTCCGAAAATGCGAGCGCAGAACAAACCATCGCGTTCCGGCTTAAACGTCCGGTAGTTGATGGTTTCCGGCTTGGTGACTTCGCCGTGGGACCAGCTCCGGATCTTTTCCGGAGAGGCCAGCGAAATACGAATGGAATCGAAATCCGCAATCAGGTTTGAACGATCGTAAGGGGATGACCGGTACATATTAAGCTCCTGTTCCTTTTGCGTCTATTCGTGCATCCACGGCTTAATCGGCCGCCAGCGCGGTATCCAGCGTTTCGGTCTGCGACTTCATCAATTCCACGTCGAGACACAGGGACTGCAACTCGCGTATCAGTACGTTGAAGCTTTCGGGAACGCCGGGTTCGGCAGCGGCCTCGCCCTTCACGATGGCTTCATAGATCTTGGCACGCCCATACACGTCGTCGGATTTGGCCGTCAACAATTCCTGCAGCACGTAAGCCGCGCCGTAGGCTTCGAGCGCCCACACTTCCATTTCGCCGAAGCGCTGTCCGCCAAACTGCGCCTTGCCGCCCAGGGGTTGCTGGGTGATCAGCGAATACGGCCCGATGGAACGCGCGTGAATCTTGTCGTCCACCAGGTGCGACAGCTTCAGCATATAGATGTAACCCACCGTCACCGGCTGTTCAAACGGTTGCCCGCTGATGCCGTCCTGCAGTTGAACCTTGCCGGAGCTCGGCAGCTTGGCCGCCTTGAGTTGGGCCTTGATGTCCTTCTCCGTCGCGCCGTCAAACACCGGCGTGGCGAAGCGGACCCCCAGCGCCTGCGCTGCCCAGCCCAGGTGGGTTTCCAGAATCTGTCCGACGTTCATACGGCTGGGAACGCCCAACGGGTTCAGCACGATTTCCACCGGAGTGCCATCCGGCAGATACGGCATGTCTTCTTCCGGAACAATGCGTGCGATCACGCCCTTGTTGCCGTGGCGGCCTGCCATCTTATCGCCCACCGAAAGCTTGCGCTTCATGGCGATATAGCATTTGACCTGCTTGATCACGCCGGGAGGAAGCTCGTCGCCCTTTTTCAGCTTGGCGATTTTTTCCTCGGTGATCTTTTCGAGCACCGCGATTTGTCGCGACGTCATCTCCTCGATTTCGTCGATCTGCTCGTTTACCCGCGGGTCTTTATCCTTGAGCCGCATGCGCTTCAAATCCCGCGCGCGCAGCTTTTCGATCATCTCAGCCGTCAGGTCCGTGCCTTTGGCGAGCAGTTTCTTGTTGGTCTTTTCGTCGTGCAGGTCGGCCAGGATTTCCTTGCCGGCCAGGATGGTGGCCAGGCGCTTGGTGCGCTCGTCGGTGAGAATGCGCTTTTCGTCTTCCAGGTTGCGGCGCAGGCGCTCTTCCGAGAATTCCAGAATCAGCTTGGAGCGCTCATCGAGTTCCGCGCCCTTCCGAGAAAACACTTTGCAATCGACAACGGTGCCTTCAATGCCTGGAGGGCAATACAGCGAGGCGTCTTTCACGTCGCCGGCTTTCTCGCCGAAGATCGCGCGCAGCAGCTTCTCTTCGGGCGTCAACTGCGTTTCGCCTTTGGGCGTGACCTTGCCTACCAGGATGTCGCCTGGCTTGACGGTGGCGCCGATACGGATGATGCCGCTCTCGTCCAAGTTGCGCAGGAAGCCCTCGGCGATGTTCGGAATATCGCGCGTGATTTCCTCGGGTCCCAGTTTGGTGTCACGAGCATCCACTTCGAATTCTTCGATGTGGATGGACGTGTAGTAGTCTTCCTTCACCAGCTTCTCGGAAACCACGATGGCATCCTCGAAGTTGTAGCCGCGCCACGGCATGAAGGCCACCAGAACGTTACGGCCCAGAGCCAGTTCGCCCAGATCCGTGCAGGGTCCGTCGGCCAGCACATCGCCCTTTTTGACCTTGGTACCCTGGGCGACGATGGGCTTTTGGTTGATGCAAGTGTTCTGGTTGGAGCGTTTGAACTTGGTCATCGTATAGATGTCCGCGCCCACTTCGCGCGACATCTGGCCTTCGTGGACGTTGCCTTCCACTCTGACGATGATGCGTTCGCTATCCACCGAATCCACGGTGCCCGAACGCTTGCAGATAATGACCGCGCCGGAATCGCGCGCCGTCACGCGTTCCATGCCGGTGCCCACGTACGGCGAATCGGCCCGCAACAGCGGAACTGCCTGCCGCTGCATGTTCGATCCCATCAATGCGCGGTTGGCGTCGTCGTTTTCAAGGAACGGAATCAGGCTGGCGGCCACCGAGACCAATTGCTTGGGCGAAACGTCCATGTACTGGACTTTTTCAACGTGCTCCAGTACGAAGTTGCCGGCCTGCCGCGCGTTCACCAGCTCCGCGGTGATCTTTCCCTTTTCGTCCAGGCCCACGTTGGCCTGCGCGATGATGTACTTGTCCTCTTCCCACGCCGACAAATAATCGGAGTGCGCTTCGTATTCCGCGGCCTGGCCTTTGGCGCCGACGCCCTTGTTAGCTTTATCCAATTCGGCGCGAGTCATCACCTGAGCCACTTTGAATTCCGTGTCGCCGGGATTCAGAATGCGGACTTCATCCACCACAACACCGTCCTTGACGCGGCGGTACGGGCTTTCGATGAATCCGAATTCATTGATCCGGGCGAAGCACGAAAGCGAGCTGATCAAACCGATGTTCGGACCTTCCGGCGTTTCAATGGGACAAATGCGCCCGTAGTGCGTCGGATGCACGTCGCGCACTTCAAATCCGGCGCGCTCACGCGACAGACCGCCTGGTCCAAGCGCCGACAAACGCCGCTTGTGCGTGATTTCGCTGAGCGGGTTGGTCTGATCCATGAACTGCGATAGCTGTGACGAGCCGAAGAACTCGCGGATCGCCGCCATCACCGGCTTGGCGTTTACCAGGTCGTGCGGCATGGCCGTCGACATTTCCTGGTACACACTCATCTTCTCCTTGATCGCGCGTTCCATGCGCACCAGGCCAATGCGGAATTGGTTTTCCAGCAGCTCACCCACCGCGCGCACGCGGCGGTTGCCCAGGTGATCGATATCATCCACCGCGCCGATGCCCTTGCGCAGCTTGAGCAGGTACTGGATGGTGTCGATGAAGTCCTTCTGATCGAGAGTGCGTTTGTCGAGCGAAGTTGCGTCCAGCTTGTCGTGCAGCTTGATGTTGAACTTCATGCGCCCGACGCGCGAGAAATCGTATTTACGCGCATCGAAGAACATGCCCTGGAACAACTGCGTGGCCGTGTCGAGGGTCGGCGGATCGCCGGGCCGCAGCTTGCGGTAGATTTCGAGCAGAGATTCGTTCTGCTGCTTGACGGGGTCCTTGCGCAGCGTCATGGAAATGACGTTGCCCACTTCGTCCAGTTCCGGGAAGAACACGTCGAACGTCTTGATGCCCGCGTCCATCAGCTTGCTCGCGATGGTGGGCGTCAGTTCATGATTGGCCTCAATGAGAACTTCGCCGGTGTCCATGTCCACCACGTCGGCGGCCACATACGCGCCTTCCAGATCGTTGGGCGCGATTTCGGCGAGTTCCGCCTTGGACTTCAGTAATTCCTTGAAGACGCTGTTGGTAATTTTCTTGCCCTGCGGCACCAGCGTCTCTCCGCGATACGTGATCGCGTGCGAAAGCTTGTGGCCCACCATGCCCTGGGAAATCTTCCAGAACAGCTTCTTGTCCTTGATGATGATGTCGTTACACGTGTAAAACGCACGCAGGATATCGGCATCCGTCTTCAGACCCAGCGAGCGCAGAAAAACGGTGCCGTAGAACTTGCGCTTCCGGTCGATACGGACGTGCAGCAGATTCTTGTTGTCGTATTCGAATTCCACCCAGCTTCCGCGATACGGAATGATCTTGCCCAGGAAGTAACCCTGCGCCTGCTGTTTTTCGAAAAACACGCCAGGGGAACGGTGCAACTGCGAAACGATCACACGCTCGGTGCCGTTGATGATGAACGTGCCGTTGTCGGTCATCAGCGGAATTTCACCGAAGAACACTTCTTGCTCTTTGATGTCGCGTATGGTCTTCGTGCCGGTTTCCGGATCTTTGTCGTATACCGTCAGCCGGATGGTGACCTTCAGCGGCGCGGCGTATGTCATACCCCGCTCCTCGCACTCCGGAACGTCATATTTTAGCTGTAAGCCCACGGGATCGCCGCAGCGGTTGCAGAACGTGACGATGTTCTTATTGAAGGTGCCGCAGCGGTGGCACAGCACATCGCCCAGATGAAATGGGTCCGTCTGGATGGTGGCGCCGCACGCGGGATTGCGGCAGGTGGACCGCAGATGGTGCAGGCCCTTCAAGTTACCGCACTTGCACTCCCAATTGCCGATGGCGTAATCGACAAACTCCAGCTGGCTCAGGCCCCGGAAATCCGAGATCGGAAAAACGCTCTTGAAAACGCTTTCGAGACCCGTGTCATCGCGTTCGCTCGGCAGAAGATCCATCTGCAGAAAGCGCTCATAGGATTTCTTCTGGATCTCGATCAGGTTCGGGATCGGGATAGTTGTTTTGATTTTTGAGAAATCGACGCGTTCGCGGATCGCTGCATTGACGGGGGTTTCCATTTTCAAATCCTCGATTCGGCTAGACAGAACTCAATTTCAATACGAAAGGCCCGGTGCGCGGAAACCGGGCCAACGGAAAATAACGGGGACAGCTTGAGAAGAAGGGCGCGCAGACACACCTCGGACGCATTCACTTTTCGCAGGGCAGAGCCTAGCGGTAGTTCTGACGAACTGCCGAGCAGTACGCGGAGCGCCAAATTCACCTTAGCCTTTGCTTAATTCAGCAGATGGGCTACCAGAAACTTACCTTACACGCAGCCATCCCACTGCGCGCAATATCGGTAATCCAATCTTAACAAAGGGCGCCTCAGGGTGCAAACGCCCACCACCCGCCGGATCGCCTTCCGGGTGGCCGCAGACGCCTGGCCAGCGAATTCGCCGACAAGCGCCCGCCTACTAGGCTAAAGCTACTTCACCTCGACGGTTGCGCCCGCGTCCGTGAACTTCTTCTTGATGCTCTCGGCTTCGTCCTTGTTCACGCCCTCTTTGATAGGTTTGGGTGCGCCGTCCACCAGATCCTTGGCTTCTTTCAGGCCCAGGCTGGTGACTTCGCGGACTGCCTTGATGACGTTGATCTTGTTCGCACCCGCAGCGGTGAGTACCACGGTGAACTCGGTCTTTTCTTCCACCGGAGCCGCCGCTGCCGCGCCCGCCGCCGGGGCTGCTGCCACCGACGCTGCGGCCGCCGAAACGCCCAATTTCTCTTCCAGTAACTTTACAAGCGCCGACGCCTCAAGTAACGTCAGCCCTTGGATCTGATCCGCAATCGCGTTGATATCTGCCATGATGTTCCTTCTGCCCTCTCAAAAATATATGGTCCCGGGACACCGGACCCTAACCCTGAAACTTGTTTTCCTTCACGCCCTGATCTACCACGACCGCCAGATTGCGGCCCACGCCGTTCATGGCCGTGACAAGCCGCTGCGCCGGAGCGTTGATCAGGTATAGCAACTTCGAGTACAACTCTTCCTTGGAAGGCATGGTTGCCAGCGTCTGGATGCCCGTCACATCCACCACGCGGCCTTCCACCAAGCCGGCTTTAAATGTAAACGCCGGACGCGCTTTCGCATACGCGGCCAGCGCCTTGGCCAGCGCCACCGGATCGCCCGACGTATAGGCGATGGAGCACATGCCCTTCAAATCCTTCAGCAGATCGCCCGCGGGCGACCCCTCCGCCGCCTTTTCAGCGATCCTGTTTTTGATGACCTTGTAGTTACCGCCGGCGCCGCGAACGGACTTGCGCAATTCGAAATCCTGTTCCACCGTCAGTTTTTCATAACCCGTCAGGAATACGGTTCCGTTTTCGGAGAGCTGTTTGCGCAACTGCTCCATGTCTTTTTGTTTTTCCGGTTTCTTTTTCACGTTAGACCGCCTTCAAGTTGTACACGCTCACATCCAGCGGGACGCCGGGACCCATGGTGGAGCACAGGGTCACGCTTTTGACATATTTACCCTTGGCCGCCGATGGCTTAGCGCGCACCACGGCGTTGATCAGTGAGGCCGCGTTCTCCACGAGTTTGACTGGCTCAAAACTCACCTTGCCCACCGGCACGTGAATCACACCAGTCTTATCCACGCGGAACTCCACCTTGCCGGCCTTCACTTCTTTCACCGCGTTCGCGATGTCCGTCGTCACCGTGCCCGTCTTCGGATTCGGCATCAGCCCTCGCGGACCCAGTACTTTGCCGAGCCGTCCGACGCTGCGCATCATATCTGGAGTGGCGATGACCGCGTCATAAGCAGTCCAGTTCTCGGTTTGGATCTTGGTGACCATCTCTTCGCCACCCACGAAATCCGCGCCCGCCTCGGTGGCCTCGCGCTGCTTGTCGCCCGACGCGATGACCAGCACCGTCTTCGACTTACCAAGTCCGTTCGGCAGCACGACGGTGCCGCGCACCATCTGGTCGGCATGCTTGGGATCGACGCCCAGCCGCATGTGCAGTTCAACGGTTTCATCGAACTTCGCGAACTTGATTTTCTTTACGAGAGGTACGGCTTCGTCGAGCGTGTAAGGCTTCGATCCGACTTGATTCAACGCAGCAGTATACTGTTTTCCGGTTTTGCGGCTCATGATGTTGACTGGTCCAAACGGCGGAAGCAAACGTCGCCCCACGCCTCCCAAGGTGATCTGACTCTTATAAGGCTAGCAAGCCTTAAGGCGTTGCGCAACTGGGAGTGAACAGTGAATTCAGCCGCGGCGCCATTATTTCTTAGTCCCAGCAGGAGCCGGAGCGGCGCTGGGAGCGGCGGCTGGTTGCGGCTTCACTCCCCAGTCGAAGCTCAGCGACGGGTTGCACTTCGCCGACGTTACGTTAATTTTCATCGTCCCATTCGCAACGCCGTCAATAACTGGAATGACAGTCGCGAAATAGAGCCCCTTGTCGTCGACGCGCGTTTTTCCGCCGCTCCTCTGATCGCCATTGACAAGCTGCATGTCGATTTCTGAATTCGGAGCAAACCCGGAACCTTCAATCACGGCGATCGCGCCGCTCTGCGTCAACATCACCGCTTCCAGCGTACAGCCCTTGTCGACGCCGCGAATAGGAACGGGTACCAGCTTGGTGTACGCGCTGGTGGATTCGTCCTCCGCCACGATCCCCACTCTCACGGGGCGTCCAGGAGCGATGGTGATGTTCAAATTCACAGCCTCGTTTGGAGCGGTGATTTTCCCGCATGTGCCAAGTTGCCCAGGGCAGATCGCCATGCCCACCGCATCCAGCGCCACGCCTCTTACGATCTCCACGGGACGCACCTGATTCACCGGCCACGCGACAATTTTGTAAAGCCGGTCGCGGGACATCCCCGCCGCATACAGATGATAGGTGTAGGTCGCGCCATCGCGCGCCACTTCCTGCAGCGTCGCGGATGCGATGGTGCTGCTCATGGCAGGTCCCCATGACTCGTGCGCCGCAACCACCTGATTGGCGGCCTCTTGCCGGGCGGCCTCCGATGGCATTGCTTGCTTAGCGTCGCCCGTTCTGGTTTTCAAGGCGGGCGGAGTTCGCTTGGCCGGAGCCACTGCGGGCGGGGTTACAGGTTTGGCGGGGCTAGCGGGAGTTTGCGCAAGAACCACCCCTGCCCCTGCCATCATGAGAATGAGGAGTTGTCGCATCCAGCTACTAGGCTACTCCACTACCGGCTTCCGCCTCCACCATTACCTCACCGCCAAGAGCCGTTCCAATTTCATAAATCCCTTCGCGATGCGGGTCGGAATTCACTTGTACACTATACCGTGTCCAAATGTTCGGCGAACCAGTCCCGGGCTGCGGCGTTCGCCTCCGGAAAAGCGCCGGCCGTTAGGTTAAACTGAAATCGATGAACGCCTTAAAGCGCTTCGTGTTGTGGGACTACAAACGCGCCAGCTGGCAGTACGACGTGATGGTTGCGCTGATCGTGGTCTTCATCTTTGCGACGCCCCGGTCTTTTTTTAGCGATCAACCCAAACCCGCCAGCGTCGCCATGGTGCGTGGCGGCTATTGGATTGAGCCTCAGCAGTTAAGCGGCGTGCCCGAACCCCAGTTGCCTTCACGCGCGGCGGCCCTGATCAATTCGCGTTACAAAGTGCGTGCCGAAATCCTCTCGGTGGAGCCGATTTACGACGAAGAAGCAAAAGAACTCAAAGGCTACCTCGCTTTTCCCAAACCGTGAAGTACCCATTTTTTCATTCCGCGCTCGTCACGTTGCTGTTGGTGACGGTGCAGCCCGGCGCTGCCGAGACGCTTCCCGACATCCTGGCCCGCATGGACCGCTCCGCGCAGGAATTCCGCTCCGTTTCGGGAAAGATGAAGCGCATGCAATATACCGCTATCATCGATGAAAAAAGCGAGTCCGAAGGCGTGATTCGCTTGCGCCGCACCAAGAGCGGCGCCACCGGCGTGATCGACTTTCAGGGCGCGGAAGCACGCACCGTATATATCGGCGACAAGAAAATCCAAGTCTACTACCCCAAGGCCAATAGCGTGGAAATCTACGATGCGAGCAAGTACGTTTCAAACATCGATCAATTCCTGTTATTGGGATTCGGGACCTCGTCCGCGGAACTCAAACAGTCCTATGAATTGAAAGTGCTGGGAACGGAGCCGGTTGCCGGTGTCGCAACCACCCGTCTGGAACTCACACCGAAATCGGCTGAAGTCAAAAAACTGATTTCCAAGATCGAACTGTGGATTCCAGAGGGCCGCAGCACCCCGATCCAGGAAAAAGTGACCGAGCCTTCGAAGAACTACGAATTAGTCGGCTATTCCGATATTCAGGTAAACCCCGCTCTTCCGGACTCTGCCTTCGAACTCAAGCTTCCCAACGGCGTGAAGAAAATTTACCCGCAGAAGTAGCGCTAGAGTTTCCGCAGAAATCGCTGGTGCACACGCGTGTCGCCGCTGAGACTCAATTCGGGATGAAACGTCGTGACCATGTGCCGCCCTTGTTCCACCCAGACGGGATTGCCTTCATAGTCCGCCAGAACGATGACATCGCCTGCCACGCGCCGAATAATGGGAGCCCGAATGAAGACCGCCTGCATCCCGCTGCCGTCTTCGGTAGTAATCTTCGCGATCCGGCTATCTGCCTGCCTCCCGTAAGCGTTGCGTTCGACGGCAATATCCAGCAGCCCGAGACTCGGCTGAGGAGGATGCATGACATCGCGCGCCAACAGAATGGCCCCCGCACAGCTTCCATACACTGGTTTGCATGATGCGAAGTCCCGCAAAGGGCCCATGAGATTTTCGACTTCCAGCAGCTTGAGCATGGTAGTGCTTTCGCCTCCGGGAATGATCAATCCATCGCAGGCGGCCAATTGCGCCGCCGTACGCACTTCGGCTACTTGCACTTCCGGAAAATCGGATGAAGAGGCGACCGCGCGTAGGACGGCGCTTCGATGAGCTTCGAAATCGCCTTGCAACGCTAAAACGCCGACTGTTTTCAAAGGAGCCAACCAGTTTTGCGCGCTTACCAACCCCGCGTTTGTAGCAGCTCGCCTTCCGGGATTTTGGAAACATCCAACCCGCGCATCGCTTCGCCGAGTTCTTCGCTCGCTTCCAGCAGTTTTTGCGGATCGTTGTAGTACGTGGCAGCTTTCACCATGGCTTTCGCGCGTGCTTCGGGATCCGCGGATTTGAAAATACCGCTGCCCACAAAGACGGCTTCCGCACCCAGTTGCATGACCAGCGCCGCGTCAGAGGGCGTCGCGATCCCGCCGGCGGAGAAGTTTGGCACGGGCAATTTGCCGTTGGCGGCCACCCACTCCACCAGTTCCAGCGGAGCGCCCAGATTCTTGGCCTCATGCACCAGCTCTTCCTTGCCCAGGATGGTAAGGTGCTTCATTTCCTTGACGATGGTCCGTATATGCCGCACCGCTTCCACGATGTTGCCGGAGCCAGCTTCGCCCTTGGTGCGAATCATGGCAGCGCCTTCCGCGATGCGCCGCAGCGCTTCGCCTAGATTACGCGCGCCGCATACAAATGGGATTCTAAAACCCCTTTTGTCGATATGATGCTCCTCGTCGGCGGGCGTGAGCACTTCGCTCTCGTCGATATAATCCACGCCCAGCGCTTCCAGCACCCGCGCTTCCGTAAAATGACCGATGCGCGCCTTGGCCATCACTGGAATAGACACGGTATCCATGATTTCCCGAATGATGCGGATGGAGGCCATACGCGCCACGCCGCCGTCCTTGCGGATATCGGAGGGAACGCGCTCCAGCGCCATTACAGCGGTCGCGCCTGCATTTTCGGCGATCTTGGCCTGCTCCACGTTGGTGACGTCCATGATGACGCCACCTTTTAACATCTCAGCCAATCCGGTTTTTAGGTGGAATTCGTCAGACAGATACATGATACTGGGGCGGGCTTGCGAGCGGCCCGGCTTTCTTCAAAGATATTTTTAGTATGACACGCGCGCGGCTTGCAGGTGTCCCAATCGTGTCGTCGTTCGAAGAAATCGCAAATTTGGCAAACTGAAGGGGTATGGGCCACAAAACAAGGATCATGTATATCGAACGCAAAGCGGGCAATCTTATCGGCCCTGCGAGGATCGTACGCATAACATATTCCAAGACCCTAGCTACGATTTACTATCGCGGTCAGGAGTTTAGAAAGACTCAGGGATTCAAGGCAAACTATTATGATGTCGAAACTGGCGATGAGTACTGGATCTCAGGCCCGCGAAGAGATGGCCACGATGCCCTTTACGCTACAAACATTGCCCCGGAGATCGACGCCGAGGTGAGCGATGAATACTGGACCCAAATAAGAAAGCGTCCGAAAAAATCAAACTGAGACACTACCCGGGGTAGTGTCTCCTAAAGGTGCGTTGATCGAACTGTGTTCGGGAAAAGGGTACTATTTGGGTGTGTCCGACAAGTTAAATGCAGCAATCGAACTCCACGATTCCGTAGTGGCGGAGATTTCGCACTTGGATCGCACCGTGGAAATCGCTCTTCGGCCCGCCTATGTTCATCAGAGCGCCGGTCAGCCGGGCATAGACGACGGAATCGGCTTGGTTCAAAACGTCATCATTGCGGTAGCGGAAGGATCGGTCACAGGAGACGTCGGAGAACTCCCTGTAAAAATCCTCGACGGCGACTTCGAAGTCGGCCACCAGGCGTTCCACAATATGCTTGCGTTGCCATGCGACGTTGCCGGGTCGGTGACACTGACCCTGTTCCTTTCCCCCGATAATCGCAAGCTGGTCATACTTGGAAAGCGCATGATCATAAGGTTGGACGGACAGGCTTCCTACGTCGAAGAGTTTCGCAGACGCCAGTGATTCCGACTTGCATTTTGGTTCTTGCTCTTGCAAGTGGTTGCCGTTATTGTTAGGCCCTGGCGAAGCAATACTAGCGCGATTTAAAAGCGCTCAAGCGGCTTATTAATCAGGCAAACCTTGAGCTCGGTACGATTCCCACGGTCTGGGATACCAACACCTGGGAATTATTGAGCGAGGAGACCAAGGCACCTGTTAGGACACTACCGGAAACCACGGCATCGACAGGTGATAAAATTCGGTTTGACTGTCGTGAGATTTCGATTGTTTATTGCCATCGCGATTGTGGTGGCGTGCGCGTTCGACGTGAGTGCGCAGCGCCGCAAGAAAGACAAGGAACCTCCCACCCAAGTCCTGGAGCCTCTCCCCGACCCACCCGACGCAGTGGCGGCAGAGACTGCCCGGCTGTCTTTTCAAGTATCACCGCTTTCGGCCAAGGGCTTGTTATCGCAGCAGGTGCGCGACGCCATCAAAGCTTTGCGGCGCGATAGCCGAGGTGCCACCATCTTGAAGCTGCGCGCCTTTGTGGCAGGCTCCGGCGATCTCCGCCGCGTTGGAGCCATCGTCAGCGAAGAATTCAGCGAAGACAAGCAGCCGATTCCCGCCGTCAGCACCATCCAGGTAGGTAGTTTGCCCATGGTAGGCGCGCAGGTAGTGATTGAATCTACCTCATCGGAGCGCCGGCCTGTGAATCCCAACGGTCTGGCGTTCATCGCCGCCGCCGCGTCGCCCGATCCCGCGAGCGCCGTGGAAGAATTGAAAAAACGGGCGGCGGGAGTGGAAGTGATCCGCCTCACCTGTTTCTTGAGTTCACTCGACGATCTGTCCACTTTACGCACTGCTCTGGGCGCGGCGTTTCCGGCGGCCCCTGCGGTGTATGTGCAGACCCAGCGGCAGGCCGTGGAGAGATACGCCGGGTGCGAAGCCGTGGGACGCCTTCCAGCGGGCTACGCGACAGCGTCTACTTCAGACATCGCCGTGATCACGGCGCCCAAGATCGTGCTCACAGGAGCCAGACTTGTGTTTCGCGACCAGGAAGCGGACGTGCGCTTAGCCTTTCAACGCCTGGGCCGTTCCATCGAACCGCTGGGGACGTCTCTCAAAGACACGCTGTGGTTGGGCGTGTTCGGCCTGACGCGCCCCATGAACTCGCAGATCGCGGAACTGCACGGAGCATTCTTCGAACGCTCACGGCCGGTAGCGGGTAGCACGCTGATCGCAGAAGGCCTTCCCTCCACCGACGCGACAGCGGCCATCGAACTGATTGCAGCGGCACACTGACCGAACGGCTCATCATCGGCCGCTGTGCGCGTATTCAAACGCGGCGCGCAGCAACACGACGCCCAGGTATTGACCATGGTTCGCGTAAGGCGGGTCGACCGAAAGATCGACGAGCGTAAAATCCCCCGCGCTTACCTGCGACTTAGGCACGGAAATTAGCGGCTCGTAGAGGCCCGCCTTGCGTATATCCAGCGAACCCGCGTTCTTGCCGTTCACGCGAACCGAGAGCGTCCGCGCCGCGATGCTGGTCTCCGCGTCCGGAACACGGAACTGGAGCCGCAGTGATGCATCCGCGGGATACAGGTCGAACTTCAGACGCGCCTGCGGTGCAATCCACCGGCCTGCGTCCGCGCCGGAATGATCGAGGACTCCCGAAACCACGTAGGCCCGGTGATCCCTGCGGGAAAAATCCGCATCCCTGCCAACGGAGGCATTCGCCAGAATACGGAGACGGATGGACCGTTCGATATCGCGGTTGTCCAGTTCCGCGTAATCCCATTCCTGCGTGGTGAAGACGTGATTGTAACGCCAGGGTTGATCTGCAGGGGGCCGCTGGCCTTCGCTTGCGCCCTCAACCCGATGGGTCACGATCGAACGGTCGCCGTAAAACAATCGCACGTTGAAAATTGCGTCAAAGGTCTCTTTGTCAAAATGATCGCTCGCCAGCAGAATCCGGGACCCTCGCGGGAGTGTTGGGTACTCGCGCGATAGATAGGCAGTCAGAATCTCTTGGGCGGATTTTCCCGTGGGAAACATCTGCCGCCAGTTGGCCCAATGCACATACAAGACTATGCTGATGATCACTGCCGCTGCGGCGCCGGCCCGGGCAGTGTGAAATTTCCATCCAACCCGCGCCATGACAGCGTCAAACAGGGCGCCACAATAGAGGCTCAGCCCCAGATTGGGCACGTATAGAACGTAACCGCTTTTCAGGCCGATCAACGCCACCGGCGTGATCGACAGCACGAAGAACACCCACCCGAACAGCATGCAACGGTTGCGCAGCCAGACAGCCGCAAGGAGCGTTGCCGCCAACACCAGCGCGGTGGCCAGTGGCGTGAAGTCGACCGCCTGGTACACTTCCATGCCCAGGTAGCTGGCCACGCGGTCCAGCCAATGGATAAAGCTAAACTCCGGCCGGTACGCGGGGTTGTCGAAAAAATCCAAGGTGCGTTGCACTCGTCCGAAATAGAAGGCGGCGGACAATGCTCCTAATACGACAAAGGCCGTCAACGCGCGGACCAACCAGGTCCTCCGGCCGGATTTTGCATCGCTGGTTCGGCCGTTCTTCCGGTCACGCCACCACAGGCCTGGAGCCACGTAAATGCACTCGTACGCCAAAAGCACAACGGGAATCGTGATGGCGCCTTCCTTTGAGTTCATCGCCAGCATGCACAGTGCGCCCGTTACCGCCAACCCCGCCCACCAACGCCAACCATCCCGCCGCATCCGAGCGTACTGCATCACCGCCAGCGCCGCGAACAAGAACCATAGTTGGTCAAAGATCGTTCCGGCATTCGTGTACAGTTCCCGATACGCGCCGTGCAGGACAGTAACGCTCAGCGCCACAAGCGCGGCAGGAAGCGGCAAACCCAGCACCCGGCAAAACCGGTACGCCACGACCACGTTCAGCACCTGCAGCAGCCAATGCAGCAGATAAAGTGGCACGGGGTTGAAATCGTAGTTGGCGTAAATTAACCGGTGAATCAGTTGCCCCAGGGGACGATACACGGGAAGCCAAGGGATGAACTGCGCACGCAGCAGTTCGCCGAAATCCGCGCTCCACGCGGCGTGCATGTTCATCAGATCGTCGCCACTGAAAAACAGACCCGCCATGCGCCGCGTCACAATGGCGAAGGCGACTACCAGCAGACTTAGCAGCAGGGCATCAAACCAGCGCCCCGCTTTCGCGTGCTTTCCCGGTGGAGGCAAAGTAAACCTCACGTGCCTAGCTATTTCTTCGAAGGAGCCGCTGGGCGAGGAAGACTGGCGGGCGGCACCACACCGTTCATCCGCGCATAGATCACCATCTGTCCGTAATGATCGAAACTGTGCCACGCCAGCATACTGGCCGCCCCGATGCGGGACATTGAACCGAAGACATTCAATGAGTCCATCTGATTTTTCTCATTCAAGCCAGCCAGCGCTTTATGCCCATAAGCCAGGGACCCTTTCACGTAGTTCATGATTTCGGCCTTGGTCTTCAGCGCGGCCGGGCCGTCATCGTTTGCGCCGATGTCCACCGGAGCCTTCTCCGCGCGCATGACGGCGCTTACTTGGTAAATAACAGTCGCGATGTGCTTGGCCTGCGCGCCGAATGTGCGAACGCCTTTGAATTCGCCACTGGTGGGCGCGAAAACATACCTTTCGGCCGGCATGGCTTCCATCAGCGGGATGAGATCGTTTTCCACGCTCTTAAGCTGGCCGTCGAAAACATCCGCCAGTGGGCCGGCTGCGAATACCGAGCCGCAGCTCGCAAGTACGATCGTGCAAAGAGAAGTGAGGATGCGCATGAACGCTATTGTAGACTCACCGCACGCCGAGCTTAGCGTACGGAGGCGGTTTGACTACCCTCGGGCAGGTTCAGCCAGACGATGTAAGTCCCATTCGAGTAGACTTTGCGTGCTCCTCCGGGCGGCGTCCATGGCGTTCCGCGCAATGGAATGTAGTAGGCGGCTCCAGCGACTTGAACCGTTTCACCGCGGCGAAATAGTTCAGCAACTTCTCGTTTGCGATCCGCCGCATGGGGAGTATTGTGTGTGTGTCCATAGTGAGAACGCATGGCGGTATAGGTGGGAACCAGGTATCCGATCCCGTCGTCTTCGCTGAACACGACGGCACCGGCCAGATCGTTGCGCCGGAGCCAGCGCATCATCTCGTCCTGATCGCGCGTCAGCACGATGGCGTGCCGCTGGACTTGCGGATCCCGGAAGGAGGAAAACCATAACAGGTTGTCGGAGAGCGTTATCAATAGGAACGCCAAGACTGCCGTCATACGCGGGATGGATCTTGAAATCGCGAGCAAACGCTCCAGCAGCCGGATCAACAGAGGTAACGCGATAAAGAACAGCGCGATCCAGTCGTAACCATGAGCGAAATGGAGCGGCTGCCGTGACTTCATGAACGCGTCGTGATGCGACAATCCAAAAATCACCGCGAAGCACACTAGAAACAAACGCATGCTTGAATCCGCAAGCGCAACTTTGACGGATTCCCAACGGCTCAAGCGCAGGAAAGCAAGGAACCCCACCAGATAGACCGCTGGTCCGAAGGTCCATGCCAGGTAGGGCCAGTCCAATTCCCACTGTTGCTGCAGAGCCCGGTGATCGGCAAAGCGGTTTAGGAAGACCAGATAGTAAGCCGCATGGCCCGCCACCACAGCCGCCGCGCCCGCCGTGAGCTTCCACCAGCCTTCGCGGGTAGTGAACACTGCTTCGATCAAACTGAATGCCGCGACAATAAGACCCAAGCTCAACCCGGTGAACGGATGACTGATAGCCATAAGCACGGTCAAGGCCAGCGCCCGCGCGTGCCGCTTCCGAATCAGCATCAGCAGCGTGAGCAAAAACACACCGTGATAATACGCTTCGAATGGGTAGACGAGATTTCGCCCGAAGTTGAACATCCACCACCCATCGCCCGCGTCGAAAAGGACGGTTGCTTTCGCCACCGGCACTCCAGTGAAAGAACCAAACAGAACGCCCGCCAGTGCCAGCACTCCCCCGCCCCAGAAAAAACATAGAAACCCGAGTTTCTGGGCCGTAGTTTCCCACCCCACTACTTCTTCGTAGAGCCGCGCCGCGACGATGGACGCGAACGCCATCGCCGCGAGGCCGAATAGGTTTAGTGCGAGAGCCGGACCGAAACCAAGGCGATCGAGCAAGGCCAACAGGAACGTTTGCGGTTGAAAATAGATTGCTGGGCTGCCGTACGGCGCGTATGGGTTGCTAAACGTGGGTTCAAAGCCGCGCGCGAAATGCTGACGCGCGTTTGCCAGGTAGTACGGCAAGTCGTAGGAGATGAATCCGGTAAAAATCATGCCGTTCGCGCGTGCCGCGATCCATGCCCACAGCA
The DNA here is from genome assembly GCA_902826605.1 of uncultured Acidobacteriota bacterium. Lineage (GTDB taxonomy): Bacteria > Acidobacteriota > Terriglobia > Bryobacterales > Bryobacteraceae > Palsa-187. The sequence goes on along the minus strand of CADEFM010000001.1, from coordinate 275,828 downwards.
GCGGGATGAGCGCAGGCAGAGAGAGCAGCAAGGGAAGATAGGCGGGAATCCTCGCGCGATTGTATGGTGCCCGAGCACGCGGCAGTTCGAGGTCCGGCTGAATCTGCGGCACAGCGGTTTCTGGCGCCACGGTCATCTCCGAGAGACCCGCGCTATCACGGGCCGGCCGCCGGCCTGGTCCGATCGCCGCATCAACCGGTAGCCGCCGATGTTCACCGCGCCAGCACCCTCGACGGGCGTATAGTTTTTCTCCAGCCATTTCTCCAGCGCGCTGAAGCGGTTCTGCAAGCCTCCCGCGTTAGGGAATACGCGCAGAAATTCATCGCGCGTCAACGTCATATAGAGCACCCACTCAGGCGCACGTGCCTCCAATTGCCTAAGCGCCTGAGCTTCCTCGCCGCGTGTCATCATCCCTGGCGCGAGGAACGAAAAACGTGTGGGATTTTCCGCCTGCGTCACAAAATAGTTCACGGGCATGTACGGGTGGATGTAGAGAGTCTGTCCTGGACCTACGGCCGCCACCAGTTTTGCCACTTCTGGCGCGAGCCGGGGTTCCACGCGGATTCGTCCCACCGCGGTTTGCAGGGGCAGCGTGGCAAACCAGCTGCCCAGACTGTTCAGCGAGAACAAAATCGCAAAAGGGATCGCGGTGAATGCAACGATGGCTCCCGCGCGAAGGCTCAATACGCGCGCAAATCCCGCGGCCACCAGAACGTACGGAAGCGCCGCGACAAAGGCCAAGTGCGTGACGTCGGCGCGCGGAAAAGCGCTGACGGCGATCGCCACCGCAGCGGGCAACAACAATAAAGCCGCCGGTTTCAACTCCGCAGGCACGGCGCTATGTCCGAACAACCACCCCCACAAAAGGAAGCCCAGCGGGGCCAAAATGGCAGGCAGAGCCAAACAAACAACCAATAGTCCGCGCAGCGCGGCTTCCGCTCCGGAAGTTCCCACAAACAGCGCGGCGTACCCCCCGATTACGGATCCATATGACATCACGTTGACGGTGGCGTAGTTTTTTCGCAACCACAGCATTTGTTCCAGAAACGGATGCAGGCTTCCGGCAGCCGCCAGCGCCGCAATGGCCAACGCCGTCACCACAGCCATCCCGCACAGGACCGGCACACATTTCCCTCTGCGCTGCGCAGAGGCCAGCAGCCACGCGATCTCCACTACGCCTACCAATGCCATGGACGGCGTGCACCAGGCCGCGGCGGCTAATAGCGCACCGCTGACTGCCCATGCTCCCCACGAAACTCCCTCTTCGGCAGCCACGGCCAAACTCAGGCCCGCGAGTGCGAGCGCCGCGCTATCCCAGCGGTGCTGCGCTGTCAACAGGGAAGGATCGGCTATTTGAAAGCCTAGGAAAACGACCGTCACCGCCCACGCCGCGCGCCGGGACGCCAGGCGTGCCGTGAGCCAGAACACGAGCGCACACTGCAGAGACATTCCCAGCAAGACAGGCAACCGTCCCACCCACAGCGACACTCCCAAGAGCTTGAATAGCGCCGCTTGAATCCAATAACTCCCTGGACTCATGTAGCCAAAGAAATCCACGTAAGGCCGCGCACCCGCAGCCATCTGGCGCGCCGGCTCGAGCAAAATACCTTCATCGTTGGTGAGAACGAAACGGTTGCCCTGAAACCAGAACAGAAACGCAAAGACACACCCGAAAATGCCGGCGGCGATCCGGGCCGTACTGGTGGTCCGATCCACGCTAGCTCTCCTGCTGCCAGACGCCCAGAACGCTTTTACCCACGCGTCCCGCGCACAGCGGGTCCAGAAGGCGCGAAGCGGGGACCATCATCTTGTCCCATAGCAGGATCTGACGCTCGGTTGGCATGGACTGGCCGAGCAACATCCGATTGGCGAACGAGGCTAGCATCCCTACCGCGTCCAGATATATGAGAGACCGCAGGCGAAGCACTTGCGGTATGGTCGCGGCGAGTGTCTGGCGCGAGTATCGCCGGAAGTGGCCAATGGCGGCGTCGAACGGCGTGTACAAGGATTGGTGCGCCGGCGAAAGGACGATCAGGTGGCCGCCGCGTTTGAGCCGCGCGGAAGCGCGAACCATCTCGGCGCGATCGTCATCAATGTGTTCCAGCACGTCGATGTAGAGAATGGAATCGAACCGTGCCGAAATCGGGAGATCCGCGAGCGTGCCATGAAATGCATGGATCCCGGGGCCAGTCACGTGAATTTGTGACGCGAGCGAGGCATCGGGTTCAAGACATGTCCACGTGCGAAATGGCAGGTTCTTGGCCAGCAATCGCGTGTTCGCGCCAATGCCCGCGCCGACCTCCAATGCATCGCCGCCCACGAAGGGCGCGATTTTATCGCACCAGTAGCGCTTCCAGTTTGTTGCTTTCTCAAAGATGGCAAGCTCGGACCCGACGTACTGGAAGCCAGGGACCGCAGCGACGTGATGTGGCGTCATGCTTGCACCGCTTCAGCGCTGGATTCCTCGCGGGCCAGCACATTCCCCAGACCCTGCAGCGACGATTCAGCCGCGCTCCGGGCATTACCCGCACCGTCGCAGATGGTCTTGCTTAGGATGAAGTGTGGCGAATCACGCAGCGGCAAGAAATTCATGGCGCTGCGGCGTCCCACGATCGTCAGTGCAAATAGCGCTGCGAATGTCAGAGACTGCGCCGCCAGCACGAGCACACCTGCGGCGATCCACGTCATTCCCATCCAGGCAATCATGGCCAGCCCTGCACCGGCCAACCCCGCGGATGCAGCCAACAGCCGCGCAGCGATGCGGTCGCTAAACACGGACATAGCCGCTAGCCCGTGTATCAACAGGCTTACGAAATTCATTTTTGATTCACCGGCCAAGCGTGTACCGCGTGCAACCGGCACTAGCCGCCGCGGCAAACGCGCGCGATACACTGCCGCTGCATAGTGATTCCATAGGTCTGAGACACCCATAAGCCGCGTGAGCGCCTCCCTGGGCAAGACGCTGAAATTGCCCACGCGCACCTCGATGCCTGTGAGCAGCCAGTGGACCAACTTGTAAGCCTGGTAAGAAAATTGGAAGCCGAGACCTTCCATGCGTTTGGTGCGCGCTGCGAAGACCGCCTCGCGCCGTCCACCGCGCTCGAATTCGTCGAGAAGCGCGCGCACATCCTCGGCCCGATCTTCACCGTCCGCGTCCATGACGATCACCGCCTGGGCGTCCGTGAACTCATAGGCGTGATAGAGCCCCAGGGCTATCGCCCGTTGATGGCTCAGGTTACAACGAAGGTGCAACATGGCTACCTCCCCCAACGCGTGAAATCCACCCCCGGGCCAATCCTGCGGAAGTGGTTCCGTGGAAGCGTCATCCACCACTAAAACGGAGACCTGCCAATGAGGGACCTTCGCCATCACAAGGTCAAGACGCGGTAGCAGCAAACGCAGCGCCGCCCAGTCATTGAAACTGGGGATCAATATGAGCGCGCGATCTCCCGGCATTGCCATGGGTTGCCTAATAGGTATCATCGGCAGTCCAGGGGGGAGACTACAGCCCCGAGTGGGCGAAAACATCGTATCGTAAGAGTGGATATGCTTCGCACCGGCCTCCTTCTTTTCAGCCTTTTCGGCGTCACATGCTGTGCCTGGGCTGCCGATTTCTCAGGCGCCTCTGCGTTGGAATTCACGCGGCGAGCGGTGGCCTTTGGTCCGCGGCCGTCCGGCAGTGAGGCGAACCGGGCGCTGCAGAACTACATCATCGGCCAATTGAAACAGTGGGGCTGCGAAATCGTTGAAGACTCATTCAACGCCACCACACCAAAGGGTGTCGTGGCGATGAAGAACATCATCGCTAAATTTCCCGGCAAGAGCGGCAAGGCAATCGCGCTCACCGGACACTATGACACGAAGATTTTCCCAAACTTCAAGTTCGTAGGCGCCAGCGACGGCGGATCTTCCACTGGAATATTGTTGGAACTGGCCCGAGCCCTGGCGGGAAAGCCCCGAGTAGACGACGTGTATGTGGTTTTTTTCGACGGTGAGGAAGCCGTCGGGGAGTGGAGCGACACGGACAGCGTGTACGGCAGCAAACATATCGCCGCACGTTGGCGCAGCGATGGAACGCTCGGCCGACTAAAGGCTTTGATCAATTTGGACATGATTGGCGACAAGAATCTGAACATCAAGCAGGAGATGAACGGCAACCCTTCCCTGCGCCGCCTGTTCTGGAACACCGCCGCGGATCTCGGCTACCGGGCCTATTTCCCAACAAACGACCCCATCACGATTGAGGACGATCACATACCGTTTGTAAAACTGGGCGCTCCCGCTATCGATCTGATCGATTTCGACTACCCGCCCTGGCACACCGCCGCTGACACCATGGACAAGGTGAGCGCGCAGAGCTTGGAAATCGTAGGCCGGGTCACGCTCGAAGTAGTGAGGCGGCTGGAATGAAGTTCGGGCCGCGCCACGCTGTCATTTGGGCGCTCTTGCTGGCAACCGTCACTCTGGTGGCTGCTCAATTCCGGGGACGCGGATATACCAATATCACAGGGATATCCAGCGGCGGCGAACTGGGCGGGAAGGAAGGCGAATTTCACTTTATCCGCGTGGAGTACCGGGATATTTATCGCGCGCAACGCGGGTTCGGTTTCGGATCCCGTTCCGGCATAGGCCGCGGATGGTGGATGGTGGATTGGCCGGAAGCGGACGACCACGTTTCCCTCGGAATTCAACGGCTGACGCGAATCGACATGGGCGAACCCCGCCATCTTGCGCTCACCGACGAGCGCCTCTTCGATTATCCGTGGATCTACGCCACGCAAACCGGCTGGTGGAACTTGAGCGACGCTGAGGTTGAGCGGCTTCGCGAATATTTATTGCGCGGCGGCTTCCTGATGACCGACGATTTCTGGGAAGGCGAACAATGGCGCATTTTTCAGGAAACCATGACCCGCGTTTTGCCCGATCGCCCGATTCTAGATGTGGGCCCGGACGAGCCCATTATGCACGTGCTCTATGACGTGGATATCACCAAGCGGACGTTCATTCCTGGTCTGCGGCACCTGTGGAACCGCGGCGGCCAAGCGCAAATCATGCAACCGGCGGGCACCACGCCCACCTGGCGCGCGATGTATGACGGAGACAACCGTGTGATCGTCGCGGCCAACTTCAACATGGATGTGGGCGATGCATGGGAACACGCCGACTGGCCCATCTATCCGGAGGCGATGACAGCGCTGGCTTATCGCTTCGGCATTAACTACATCGTGTATTCAATGACACACTAGGATGTGTTCTAAGGCGGGTCCCTATCCGGGTCTGTTGTATTCGAGAACCAGCACGGTGATGTCGTCGCGCAGAGCGCCACCTTCGGTGAATTCATCCAGGGACGCTAACAGTGCGGCATGCACGCCCGCGGCATCGAGAGGCGCCGCTTTACGAAGGCAGTCGCGCAGGCGGGTAGTGTCGAAGAAAGTGCCATCGGCGCCCTCGGCTTCGGTAACGCCGTCGCTATAGATCACGAGCTTATCACCGTTGGAAAGTTGAAGCTGCTGCACGTCGAACGTGACTCCGTCCATCATTCCCACAGGCATCGCAGTGGTCTGGATAGTGCGCAGCCGCCCGTCGGGACTGACCAGAAAGGGCGCGCAATGGCCGGCGTTGGCATAGTGCAAAGTGCCGGCCGAATTTAGAATGCAATAGAAAATAGTCGCGTACTTTTCTCCTCGCGTGCGCTCCAGCAGAAAATCATTCAGGCGGGTGATGCGGGGACCCATGTGGGAAATTTCCTCGGAGGCCATCAGGAACGTGCCTTGCAGAAGACTGGCCAGCAGCGCGGAACTGACGCCCTTGCCGGAGACGTCGGCGACAATGGCGGCGAAGGCGTCGGGAGAAACGGCGCGAACGTCGTAGTAATCCCCGCCCACCTGCGTGGAGGACATACTGGAACCCGCCGACCGCAGCCAACCTGTGGAGGGCAGCGCGGGAGGCTGCAAACCGCGCTGGATTTCACGCGCGATTCTGAGTTCGTCTTCCATACGGATTTTGCCGCGCTCCTGTTCGATGAGACGCGCGTTTTCCAGAATCGTGGAGGCTTCGATCGCCAACGTCTGCAACAACTCGCGGTGACCTGCCGACAAATCCGCAGGCGCAAGACGCGAGTCCATGTAGATGAGACCGATGGAATTCTGGACGGCGGTGGTAATGCCGGTCTCTTCTGGCGAGCCACTCCGAACTTGAATGAGGGGCAGGCACACGACGCTGCGCAGTTCCAATTGCGCCACGCTCATTTCCGGCCGGATGCCAGCTTCCTCATAGGGATCGAACGACATCGACAATAGATCTTTGCGCGACGCCAGGGCCCGGCGTATGAGCGATGTGGGCACACGCAATTCGCTTGCATCGAGAGGCTTGCGGAGGTTGTCGCGTGCCACGGAGACTTCCAGATCGGCGTCCTTGCCCAACAGCAGAAAGCCGCGCTCACAGCCGGTGACTGAGAGGGCCGCATCCACCACTGCGGTGAGCACTTCCTGGGTGGAAAGCGAATTTTGCAATGCTCGCGCCACTTCCACCAGCGCGCGGAGCTTAGAAAGATCGCCGGCCGCCTCGACGCTTCCGCTGGCCGGGGTTCCGTACTGTTCCAGAATGTGGTGCAGGCCGTCACGCTGCAGGGTGAACGTAATCTGATAGCAGTCACGGACGCCAAATTCGATGCGGTCTGAATTGCGTAACACATGCCTGGCGATGCGTTCGCCATTTACCCATGTGCCGTGACGGCTGTTGAGATCCTCGATGACGTATTGACCGTCTTCCCACAGAATGCGCGTGTGCTGGCGTGACGCACGGTTGTCGCGCAGAACCAAGTTGTTATCGGCCTGGCGGCCGATCAGAAACGGAAACGAATTCACGGAAGCGCGGCTGCGCTGTCCGGAGGGCGCGAGGACGATCAATTCGGCGGCGGGCCACTCGCCGCCAAGGTTGGCCGCTGCGGAGTGCTGGCCTGTGGCTGTGTCAGCCGGTTCCAGCATTTAAGCTTTGGTTACGGCGGCGTCCTGATCCGCCGCTTCCTGCGCGCCAAGGCTCTGGCAATCGGGGCAGTATCCGCCTAGTTCCGTGCGGGCAGTGACCAGCCGAAAGCCGAGGCTCGATTCCACCTGACGGCGCAGCCGCTGTAGCAGCTCCCCGAAAAATTCTTCTACCTTACCGCAGCGCAGGCAGATCACATGGGCGTGTTCCTGCTTGAGCTTCGATTCGTAGTAGTGCTGATCGCCCTTGAAATGGAGCAGATCGAGTTCGTCGACTAAACCGCCCTTTTTTAGCAGAGTCAGCGTACGGTAAACGGTGACTCGGTTCAGCTTCGGATCTTTTTCCTTAGCGAGTTGAAACAGGCTTTCGGCATCCAGATGACGGCCGGAGCGATCCAGCAAGTCCAACAAGATGCGGCGCTGGCGGGTCAGCCGCACGCCTCTTTCCTTCAGCGAGTTTTGTATCCCGGTGGCAGGCATAACTGACTATGAGGGTAGCAGAGTCACAGACGTTTCAAAAGCGGTATCCGATGGCTGCACCACCAGTTAGCAGCCCAGCACGCAGGAACTCTTGCGAACCGGCACTATGATCGAAGCGGGAAATGTATGGAAAAACGCTTCAAATTGTTCTGGCTTCGAGAAACCGGGTGCGACACGGGAGTTCCCGTGGACCCAACCGAGCTGGAGAGCTCGATCCGCACGAAGGTGATGGACCTGGCGAAAGACGACTCCGGCCCGATCACCATCCGCCTTCCGTTCATGGACCGGCGCGAGTGGGCGCGCCGTTCGGAAACCATGCGCGGCGTGCATCTGGCACGAGGCGGCGATATCATTTTCGCGGCAGATCCAACAGTGATGACACAAGTCAAGAATCGCGCGGCGGAACTGACGGCGCTGCACCCGGCGTGGACTGGGGCGCCGGGAGATGGAGACGCGCGGCATTTCGCCGTATGGCGCGCAGTGTCCGTTGCGCTTCAGGAGGCCCTGCGGGTGTGGCTTCCGGAAATGTATCTCCGCGATGCATCGCGATTTGAAGATCGCGATAGTGCATATGCCTTCCTGGTGTACGCGGCGAGCCGCCCATTTCCAGGCCGGTCGAAAACAGAATTCACTTATGACGTGGCAGATTCCGGCACGTTGCCGGAAGCGCTGCGCATGACCAAACAGGCTCTCCGCGAGGTGCTGGCCCAAACCGAGAAGCGCCTCCACGAATGCCATCGCCCGGAACTGGCGCGGCGTTACGCGCCGGTGTGGCAGGAAGACATCGCCCGGGAGGTGCTGCGGCACCCCCGGCGGCTCTTCGAGATCCTGGGCTCGGAAGGCACGCTTGTGAACGCGGTAGTTCAATTGGGGTCGGCACATTCGATGACGGCGGTGAAGCCCTTCGCAAAAGCGGCATGCTCCGCGTTGCGCAGTGTTTGCAGACAGGATTTCCGGTCGCTGGTGATGCGGGCGCTCAATACGGCGACTGAGACGTTGGAGGGGGCCACGGCGAGCCGGGCTGACGATTATCTTGAGCTGACCGGCAGGTAGTCCGGGCTATCCTTGGATCGAACGTTAGGCACCTGTCCGACATTAAGAATCGCGCCGAAGGTGACATACGTTCCCACTAGTGCCGCCAAATCCACCGTGCCCTTCTCTCCCAGCTCCGCCCTCGCGCGTGCAAAAGTGGCATCGCTCACGAAGTGTTTGCGCAGAAGCTCGGTCGCAAAATCGTAGACTGCCTGTTCGTCGGCCTTCAATCCCCTAGGCGCACGGCCGTCGCGAATATCGGCCAACGCCGCGGCGGGCACTCCGGCTTGCAGCGCCAGCGGGTAGTGCGATTGCCATTCGTAGGCGACGTCAAATTCGCGCGCCGTGGTACAGATACCTACCTCCACCAGCCGCGTAGGCAGCGCCGACTTGTAGCGAAAATAGTCGTAGAGCTCGATGAATCCAAACGCCATGCCCGGACTGCGCAACGCCACGTTCCACGGCCCCGTTATTCCCGAGCGTGTTTCTTTCGCCATGCGCTCCGCCATGGCGCGCTGATCGCCGGAAGTCTCTTCCATTTTGATCTGAGGAAAGCGTCCTCCGGGAGCCGGTTGCTGCGCGGATAAGAGCATGGCCGTGGCCAGAATAGGATAGACAAGGTGGGATCGCATACAGCTAGTTTAAACCGCGCGGCCACCGGCCATGTTAACTTCAGAACATATGCCGGCTCCGCTCCAGCAAGAGGCGTCGATCTCCGTGGAAGAGTATCTGTCGACGAGTTATCGTCCGGATTGCGACTACGTAGACGGCCACATCGAGGAGCGCAACTTGGGCGAATTCGATCACAGCAGTTTGCAAACCGCGGTAGCGGCTTATTTCTTCTCACGGAAAATGCAGTGGGACATTACGGTGGTTGTGGAACAACGGGTGCAGGTCGGACCAAAACGATTCCGCATTCCGGACGTCTGCGTCGTAGTTGGCAAGACCAACGAGCAGATCTTCCGCACGCCGCCATTTCTGTGCATAGAAATTCTATCTCCGGAAGACCGTATGTCGCGAGTGGAAACGCGAATCGACGATTACTTGCTGATGGGCGTACGCTACGTATGGCTGCTGGATCCCTCGACACGGCGCGCATACATCGCGACGAAGGAAACCGGGCTGCGCGAATCGAAAGACGCCGTGCTCCGCACCGAAAATCCGGCGCTCGAGCTTCCATTAATCGAAGTGTTCGCGTAACCCTCCACTTTTCATCCGCACATCCCGATAAGATGAAGGCAGGGGTTTATGCCAGTCTCCACTTCGGAACCCGCTATTCGTGTAGTGGGTTTGACCAAGACCTACCGCTCCGGCGGCAGCGATCTCGTGGTGTTTGCGGGCTTGAACCTGGAAGTTTCGCGCGGGGAAAAGTTGGCATTGATCGGCGAGTCCGGCGCCGGAAAAAGTACGCTGCTGCACCTGCTGGGCGGTCTGGACAGGCCCACGGAGGGTGCGATATACTTCGGTCAGAATGACATTTGCAAGCTCCCGGCACACGAACTGGCCGATTTCCGCAACCGGGAACTGGGTTTTGTCTGGCAAATTCACTCCCTGCTTGCGGAATTCACGGCGCTTGAGAACGTGATGATGCCGCTCCTGATACGAGGCCAAAGCCACGAACAGGCCGAGCCGGTATCAATGGCGAGACTCGATGAAGTCGGCTTGCGTAATCGCGCCACACATCGAGCTGGCGAGCTTTCCGGTGGCGAACAACAGCGGGTGGTTTTGGCGCGCGCACTGGTGGGCGATCCCAAAGTGCTGCTAGCCGATGAGCCGACAGGGAATCTGGATCATCGAACAGGTGAGATGATCATGGGGCTGATTGACGATCTGCATCGTTCCCGCCAGTTGACTTCGATTCACGTCACGCACAATACGAATTTCGCGCGCCGGGCCGACCGAGTGGTCGCGCTGGAACGCGGACAACTGGTTACCGCGACGTTCTCCCCTGCGTCTTTAGTGCTGGATGAAGCATCTATAGAAGTAACAGAAGAAGTAACAGAGGGCCGCCATCATGTTTGAACGATATACCGAAAAAGCTCGCCGGGTCATCTTCTTCGCGCGTTATGAGGCCAGCCAGTTCGGAAGTCCGTGCATTGAGACGGAGCATTTGCTGCTGGGTCTTTTGCGCGAAGATAAAGCCCTGGCCAATCGCTTCCTGCGCTCCAGTGCGTCCGTGGAATCGATCCGCAAGCAAATCGAATCGCACGCAACGTTACGCGAGAAGGTTTCGACTTCAGTGGACCTTCCTTTGAGCCATGAGTGCAAGCGCGTCCTCGCCTATGGAGCGGAGGAAGCCGAGCGGTTGAATCACAAGCACATCGGCACCGAGCACCTTCTCTTGGGTTTGCTGCGTGAAGAAAAGTGCTTCGCCGCGGACATACTTCACGAGCGTGGGCTGCGGCTGAATCAGATTCGGGAAGAAATTCAGCGCTCCAGTTCGGAGCGCGCTTCCGCCAATCGCCCCAAGGAAAGTTCTCTGCTCACGGAGTTCAGCCGCGACTTAACGCAAGCGGCGATGGACGGCTCTCTGGATCCGCTTATCGGGCGCGATGCGGAACTGGATCGCGTGATTCAGATTCTATGCAGGCGCACCAAAAATAATCCGGTGCTGATCGGCGAGCCGGGGGTCGGCAAGACCGCAATCGTGGAGGGGCTGGCCCAGAAAATCGCCGATGGCGATGTGCCCTCCTTCTTGGCCGACAAGCGCATCATGGCGCTGGATCTATCGTTGATCGTCGCCGGCACCAAGTACCGCGGCCAATTTGAAGAGCGCTTGAAAACCATCATGAAGGAATTGATGGAGAATCAGAACGCCATCATCTTCATCGACGAACTGCATACTTTGGTGGGCGCGGGATCGGCCGAAGGATCGCTGGACGCCGCGAATATTTTGAAGCCTGCGCTTTCACGTGGCGAGATTCAGTGCATCGGCGCAACTACGCCTGCCGAATATCGCAAATCCATCGAGCGCGACCGCTCACTCGAGCGGCGCTTCCAGGCCGTGAAGGTTCCGCCCCCCAATGAGTCCGACGCGACGCGAATCTTGTTCGGGATTAAGGAACGCTATGAGAAATTCCACGCGGTCGCGTATACCGACGACGCGTTGGAGAACGCCGTGCACACGTCCGTGCGCTTTATCCCGGACCGTTTTCTCCCGGACAAGGCGATCGATCTGATCGACGAAGCAGGTGCACGCGTGAAGCTGCGGCAGACTACCCTGCCCGGCGAAGTATCCGACATTCAGAAGCGCATCAAATTTATCGTACATCGCATGGAAAACGCGATCGCGAATCATGAATTCGAGAAGGCGCGCTTCTATTCGGACGAAGAACGCAAAGAGCGAGACAATCTGCGCCTCCTTCGTGACAAGTACAACCTGGACGACACCTCCACTGGAATCGTCACCAAAGACGATATTGAAGACGTGGTGGCGCGCTGGACCGGCGTGCCGATGACCGCGATTCGCGAAGAGGAAGTGAGCAAGTTGCTGCGCATTGAGGAAGAACTGCACAAGCGCATCATCAGCCAGGAAAAAGCGATCTCCGCTCTGGCAAGGGCGATCCGGCGTTCGCGCGCGGGATTGAAATCGCCCAAGCGTCCGGCCGGGTCGTTCCTGTTCCTGGGACCCACGGGCGTCGGCAAAACGGAAGTAGCGCGTGCGCTGGCTGAATTTCTCTTCGGCAGCGAAAAATCGCTGATCCGCTTTGACATGTCCGAGTTCATGGAAAAGCACTCCGTGTCGAAACTGATCGGCTCGCCTCCGGGCTACGTAGGTTACGAGGAGGGCGGCCAGTTGACGGAGCGAGTGAAGCGCGCGCCCTACTCGATCATCCTGCTGGATGAGATCGAAAAGGCGCATCCGGATGTCTACAACATCCTGCTGCAAGTGTTTGAAGACGGCCAGTTGACCGATGGACTCGGCAACACCGTGGACTTCAAAAACACGATCATCATCATGACTTCGAATCTGGGGGCGCGATTCCTGGACAAGAAGAGCCCAATCGGATTTTCAGGCGCCACCACCGGCATGGCCGCCAAGGTAGAAGATCAGGTGATGGCCGAGGTCAAGAAGGCGTTCAATCCGGAATTCCTGAATCGCCTGGATGAAACAATCTTATTCACGTCGCTAAGCGACGAGGATTTGATCAAGATCGTCCACCTTCTGGCGGCACAGATGAACACGAATCTGTCGTCCAAGCAGATCCGGCTCCGTCTGAACGACGACGCCGCGAAGTACATTCTGGACAAGACGCTGGTGGACCGCAGCTACGGCGCGCGGCCTCTGCGACGGGCGCTGCAGAAGTACATCGAAGACCCGCTGAGCGAAGCGCTGATTCAGGGCGTGCTGCCGCATCCCGCGGAGTTCGAAGTGTACATGGGCGAAGGCGGGATTTTCTGCCGACAACTGGTGGAACAGCCCGTCACCGTTACAGGCGACGAGACCACCGCGGTAGCCGAAGCACCGCCTCCGGGCATCGCGCTATATACGTTCGACTAGAGGTTTGTTCAGGCTGCTCGGACTGCAGTAAGGAGCATTTACGAACCCGCACATTCCTACCATTGAGGCTGAGCGGCGCGATTTCTCGCTGCCCGCTCAGCCTCCGCCGCCCAAGGCTTCCTGGACCAAGCGTCTCGGCCCGATCGGCGTGGTGATCGCGCTCCTCTTCAAGTTTAAGACGCTAATTCTGCTTGCGCTCACCAAGGGCAAATTTCTGCTGCTTGGGTTCACTAAGCTCAACACAGTGCTCTCCATGTTCGCGTCCATGGGATTGTATTGGGCCCTCTACGGATGGAAGTTCGGGGTTGGATTTATCCTGGGAATTTACGTTCATGAGATGGGTCATGTGTGGGCGCTGCGGCATTTCGGGTTACGCGCAAGCGCTCCCATGTTCATCCCGGGATTTGGGGCGTTCGTAAGCCTGTACGATAGCCCCGCGGACGCTGGGCAGGACGCGCGCATTGGACTCGCCGGACCGAAGTGGGGTGCGGGTGCGGCGCTGGCGTCGATGATTCCCGCGTTTTTTGGCGGGGGTGGCATCTGGATGGCGCTCGCGCACGCGGCGGCCTATATCAATTTATTCAACCTGATCCCTGTGTGGCAACTAGACGGTGGACGCGGATTTCGCGCGCTGAACCGCATGGAGCGGATCACACTTTTGGTATTGATGGGCGTGTTGTGGTGGGCAGTGGACGAAGGGCTATTTCTTTTCCTCGCGCTGGGCGCAGCATACCGCATCGTCTGGAGCAAGGATCACCCGGCGGAAGGCGACCGCGGCGTGCTGCTGGAATTCGCCGGGCTGCTAATTTTGTTTGGCGCCCTGCTGCACTTCGCTCCTGTCGCTCTGATTCGCTAGAGGCCGACCCTGCCGGAACGGTAGGGATCTGTTTCTTTGCCCGCGACGGGGTGGGATCACTGTAACGCGCGTGACACGCGGCGGCCGCTCCAATCTGCAAGAGATTGTTGACGCTGAACAAGGCGGTGATTCGAGTACTCGCCCTGTCTCGTAAGCCAGGCTTCCTGCCGCGGAACCCGGTGCTCTTGACGCACGTTAATCGACTTTGAAGACAAGGTATCGAAACCGAAATGACATGTAATTTCAAAAAAGGGCGATGGGGGCGGAAAAAATGGTTACTTCAGCCCTACCGCGTAGGTGCCGTAATTTGAACGCGTTCTCCCGGGAATTGAGGTACAGCCTTTGATATCCTCGAATAAGCGTGCAAAGGCTCGGTAAGCTTACCCTCCAAGAACGGATCGACTTGAAACAGTGGATCGACGACTCTCCCGATCATAGCTTCGACCAGTTTGAGCTCCAATGGCTGCCTCGATTGGATGTCTCGAACCCCGAAGTTCTTCTGGAGACACTGATCCATAAACCGACAGGACGGCGTTTTCAGTTCGAACCGCCACTAACTTCCACGCAACCGCCAAACCCACTCTACGAGTACATGGGTCCTCGCGAGTGCGCGTCATTGTCGCGGAGTGGTCCACTAAAACCGATGTTCGGCCGGTGGCTAATCGAATTAACCAACGAACTAAACTATTGGGCTCGCCCAGACCCGTGGGAGGCAAGATGGCGCGATCACGCCTCGTTTCAAGGAACCGGCTTTGGACATATTGAAGACGGTGCGTTCAGTGCGGGAGACCTTGCCAGAGCGAGCAGGTTCTTAGATGATTTCAGCGACTATGCGAAAATGACTTGGCACTTGACTGAAGACAAATTAGCCGGCCTTGAAAGTGGATTAGACTACCTTCGAACACAAATGACCGAGACTAGCAAACTGTCGTGGATTCAGCTTGTCTATGGTATTCTTGGCAGCTATCTTTTAGCGCTTCTTCTCCCTGCTGGCTTGACCCGACAACTCCTCATCGATCTCCTTAGATTAATCCTGACTACGTTTTGTCCGCAGATGCAAAACGATTTACCAGTCGTTGATTCAAACCTAATAGCTTGAGACCTCCAGAAGTGCTGCCTATCACGCTCATTCGTTAGAGATTTCTGCGCGGGAACAGTCTTAACGAGGTTCTCGCTCTGGCCAATAGCCTTCACGGACCCGGATCACAAGGTTGGACTTCGATGGGATGGTCACGTGAAGTTCGTGAAAGCCTTTGTTCTTCGAAGGCGGCGGCGTGAAACTGAGAAGATATTGTCCGTGAATTTCCTCTCCCATGCGGGCGATTAGTTTTTCGAGCGACTCGACGGTCACAAAGGACATGTGGCGGCCTCCGGTGACACGCGCCAAACTTGTGGCCGCGTTGCGCAGGCTCAGGCGGCTGAGCTCAGTCAGCCCATCGACATAATTCGGTTCACCCGGCATGGACGGGGCGTCGCTGGGCTTCGAAGTCCAGTTCTGTATCTGCACCGAATAGGTGGCCGAGTAAACCACCGCTCCTGCCCGCTCGGCCATTTCGCGGGCTTCGCGCAGGTTCAGCTTGCTGCCGCGGTCGCGGGCTTCGCTCATCAGGAAAATCAAACGCCGGTCGCTAATAGGCCGCGTGGAAAGCAGCTTCACCGCTGCACCCACCGCGTCCAACATTTTCGAGCCTTTAATGGTGCGGCCATTGATACGATTGATCGCCTGGGTGACCGCGTCGCCCTCGGTAGTGAATTCTTGAAAGACCCGCACCTCATCATCGAAGGCAATTACCGCGACCTGACCGCGATTCCCTGCGACCACAGGCTTCAGCATGGAGCCGACCTGCTTGATGCGCTCTATGGCTGGCTGCGAGATACCGCTGGCCTGGATCAACACCACCATGGAAACGGGCGCGGCAAGAGTGTCGGAGGTATCTAAGCGCAGTTTTTGTGGAAGGCCTTCGTCGGTAAGCTGGAAATCTTCGACCTGAAGCCCGTCGACTAAATTGCCTTTGCGATCCGCTACGGACACGGGCACCAGCACCAAGGAAGTATCAGTTGAAAGAGTGGGGCTTTCCTGCTCCTGAGCTAGCAAGGGAAAAAGCAAGGCGAGACTGCACAGGACGCGGACCACTACCTACACTCTAACCGACGGATGCCTTCCGCTGGGCAATGGTTTCGTTTAACGCCGTTTTGTCTTGATCACCAGGGGGGTTGCCTCGAAACCAAATCGCTCGCGCAGGCGGTTCGCGAGGTACCGTTCGGCCGAAAAATGCAGCTTGCCCGCCGATCCGGTGAACAGGACAAACGTGGGAGGACGGAAGCCGGTCTGGGTGATGTAGTGTATCTTCATGTCGTACTCCCATTGCAGCGTTTCCACGAAGCGGTTGAGTTCGCCCGTTGTGACGCGGCGGGATGCGGATTCGTAAGCCCTCTTGATCACGGGGAACAGGGCGGCGGTGCCGGAGCGTTTATGCGCGGAAACGAACAGGATGGGCGCGTACTCCAAAAACTTCAGATTGTCGCGAATCTGTTCGGTGAATTTGCGTTTATTCTTGTCCTTGGCCAGGTCCCACTTGTTCACGCACAAAATCACTGCGCGGCCTTCTTCGTGGGCGTAGCCGGAAATGGTGGCATCCAGGGCGAGGACCCCCTCGGTGGCGTCGAGGACAATGATCGCGACGTGCGACATACGCAAGTGCCGGCGCGCCATGACCACGCTCATCTTTTCCGCCATGAGCTTAGTCTTACCCTTGCGGCGGATGCCGGCGGTATCGACGAAAGTGTATGCGACGCCATCCTGCTGGACAGTTTCATCCACCGCATCGCGGGTGGTGCCTGCAATGGGGGAGACGATGGCTCGCTCACTGCCGGTGAGCGCATTGAGCAAAGTGGATTTCCCCACGTTGGGGCGGCCCACGATGGCGATCTTGATGGGAGCGGTGGCTTTTTCGCCTTCCTCTTCACCTTCCTCCAAAGCCGCTTCGCGGGCGAAATCCTGGGTGATGTGCGTGAGCAGCTCTTCCATTCCCAACTGGTGCTCAGCCGAAACCGGGAACATGTGTTCGAAGCCGAGTGAGTGAAAGTTGTGCAGCAGATCCGCGCGGCGCGGGCTATCTATTTTGTTGACTGCCAGGGAAACTGGCTTGCCGGTCTTGCGCAGCATTTTGGCCAGGTCGCGATCGGTGCCGGTGATTTCGGCGCGGCCATCGATCAGGAAGATGATGTGGGCGGCCTGGTCCAGCGCAACGCGGGCCTGCTTCAGGATCTGCGTGGGGATCATCTCCTCGTCGTTAGGAATGATGCCGCCGGTGTCGATCAGTTCAAATTTCTTGCCGTAGAACTCGGCTTCGCCGTAAATGCGGT
Organism: uncultured Acidobacteriota bacterium; assembly: GCA_902826605.1. GTDB lineage: Bacteria > Acidobacteriota > Terriglobia > Bryobacterales > Bryobacteraceae > Palsa-187. The sequence goes on along the minus strand of CADEFM010000001.1, from coordinate 258,610 downwards.
CGCGCGTAATGCCAGGCTCATCGCCGACGATGGACCGGCGCTGGCCGGTGATGGCGTTGAAAAGCGTGGATTTTCCGACGTTGGGCCGGCCGACGATAACGACGCTGGGGAGGTGGGACGGGACTGATGACACTCCCATCTATCATCGCAGTCATCGCCATTCTAATGTTATTAGGAGCCGACATTGGGTAGTGGCTACTTTGAATGTTCCGGAGATTTAAAAGAGGTGAAGCACTTTGATGGCAAGTGAAAATAGACTTCGATGGTGCAGTAAACCGGAACGGCCCTTCCCTCCCTCATTGCAGGCTTGAACTTGAAGGTTCGGACAGCCCGTGCTGCTTGTTGACCTAAATCCAAACCCGTCGTTCGGGTGACCTTTACGTCTTGAGCGCGGCCATCAGCGCCCACTACGAGCGAAACTACTGCCGAACCGATGTCTGTTGATTGGGTTCTATAAGCCGCCTCACGGCCAGCGGCACATGCCTCATCGGGAAATTCTGGCTCGCTCTTTTCGATAACGAGAGGCTTGCCGACTCCATGTTCGAGGCGATAGACGGGCTCACTGCCTGTCTGGGCTGGGCAAGTACCTATACAACTTAGCAAAGCCAGCGCCCACAGAACTTTCATGGCCGATATATTATCAGCAAGCGAACTGGGCGGCTAGCGTCGATTTTCATAGTTGCCCACTGTCCAATATTGACTTCAAGCGCTCCGAAGAAATACAATCGTCGTCGATCGCACCCGTTTGTTGACGGGAAGAATAGCATGCACTCGAGATGGAAGCTGATTGCCGCGTGCGCATGTTTTTGCCTTGCCCCCGCGCCGGTGATGGCGCACCATTCATTCGCCGCCGAGTACGACGGAACCAAGTACATCAAGATTTCCGGCACCGTGGTCAAACTCGATATGGTTAACCCGCATTGCTGGATTTATCTCGACGTAAGGGATGATCGCGGCAAAGTGGTGACGTGGAAATTTGAGACCGCCTCTCCCATTAATTTGTTCCGGCGCGGGCTTAGGAAAGACACCATCAAACCGGGCATGGAAGTGACGATGGAAGGCTACGTGGCTAAGGACGGGTCCCCGGCGGCTATCGCCCAGCGTCTGCATCTGCCCGATGGCAACATGATCATACTCGGCACGGAAGTCCACCCGGGCTAGCGTATGACGAGCGATTCGGTAAGAGATAAACAATGAACACTCTGGAAGTCGCGCAAGAATACTTTGACGCATGGAATCGCAGAGATGGAGCGTCGATTGCCGCTACATTCGCCGCAGGAGGCACCTACGAGGACCCGGCGTCGCAAGGCCCTCTGCAAGGCGATGCCATCGCGGCGTATGCGGCGGGTCTGTTCGCGGCCTTTCCCGATCTTTCCTTCGAAATCGCAAGCGCTTCGGCGAGCGCGGACGGACTGGTAGCCGCGCAATGGATCATGCGCGGCACGAATTCCGCGCCGTTCATGGGGCTTCCGCCGACGGGGAAGAAGATAGAACTCAAGGGTGCGGATTTTATTCAAGTGGACGGGGACAAGGTTCGCAGTGTTCGCGGGTATTTCGATGGCGGCGAACTGCCGCGGCAACTCGGGTTGCAGGTTGTGGTGCAGCCGCACGCAATCGGGCCGTATCGCTTTGGCACGGCGGGCCACGGCTCCAGCGGGAAAACCACGAAGCCCGGGGCAATCAGCATTACCAATTTGCTAGCGCGATCGCCAGGGGAAGTGGCAAAGGTGCGTGAATATTCCCAAAAGATCAGCTCGGCGATGGCGGCGATGCCGGAATACATCGGGCATATGGGGATTGTGATCGGCAACACGATGGTGACATTAACCGCGTGGGAAAACGCGGAGGGCCCTCGAAAACTTCTCACCGAAAGTGCGCACGCGGCGGCGATGAGGGAGTTCTTCGGTCCCGATCTGGCGGCCGCCGGCTACACCAGCGTATGGGTTCCAGAGCGCATCAATCCGATGTGGCTGCGCTGTGGCGCATGCGGCAAGATGACGGATAGTGAGAAGTACGCTGGCACGTGCTCATGTGGCGTCGCGCTCCTGGCTGCCCCGCCGTATTTGTAGGGTTAAGGGGTGGGTGGCGGTTCCGGCGTTCCTTCAATCCCCAACTCGCGTGCACGCGTGCGCATGGCCTGGATGCAAAACTCGATGTGCTGGTCGAGATCCACGCCGAGCTCCGCAGCGCCGTTGACGATGTCGTCGCGGCTTACGGAGCGGGCGAAGCCTTTGTCCTTCAGCTTTTTTCTGACGCTGGGCACATCGACGGAGTGAATGCTGCGCGTGGGTTTCACGTAGCTGATGGCGGTGAGGAAGCCGGCCAGTTCGTCGCAGGCGAACAGCGTTTTCTCAAGCGGCGAGACACGCGGGACGCCGCTATAGTTGGCGTGCGATAAGATCGCCCGGCGGATTTCTTCGGAGACGCCGCGCTCGGCGAGAATCGGCTCGCCCTTCATTGGATGATCGGGTGCTTCCGGATGCACTTCCCAATCAAAATCGTGGAGGAGGCCGGTCATTCCCCACTTGGCTTCATCCTCCCCGAACCTCACGGCGTAGGCCGCGACGCACGTTTCGACCGCTAAAGCGTGACGGCGGAGGCTATCCGACTTGGTGAACTCGCATAGAATTTCCCAGGCTTGATTCCGGTCCATAGGGTACAGTCTAGCTCGCGTTTAGGGGTTCCGAAATGGAGCACGCATACCACGACGGCTGCCGCGAAATTCATGGAAACCGATACAGGTGGGTGCGTAATAGCCCGCCGCACCAGTAGAACGTGCCGGGATTTCATGATTGAACCTCGCTAGCACGCGGTGTGCAAACGGGCCCATGTGTTATCGTAGTGAATAACTGCTCGGGAATGGGCCTGTGGCGCAGTTGGGAGCGCGCTTCCATGGCATGGAAGAGGTCAAGGGTTCGAATCCCTTCAGGTCCACCAAAACCCCTCAACTCACTTACGGGCTACAGCCCTTCCATTCCTCTCCTCCGTGGAGTCCAACTGAGCGGCAGTTAACGAAATTTGGGCTCTCCAATTCCACCGCCTGCAGGGGATGTCAGCTTCCGCGAAGCGTGCAGGTCCAGCCACTTGCCGCGTCGCAATACCACAGGACGCCGTCACGTAGATCGAGCCCATGCGGTTCAGGATCCTCTTTATTGAGCTTGATCTTCGCCAACAGCTTCCCGTCTCTCGGATCCATTTTATAGATCTCGCGTTCGCTGGAACCTACGCACCAGAGAATCCCATTTTCCCAGGCTAGCCCGTGTGTTCGCACAGTAGGGGCTGGGATGCTCCGGATTATTTGACCCGACTCAGGTTCCATCAAATAGATCTTTCCGGACGCCGGCACGGCCATCCAATACTGGCCATCCACCCACTTCAAACCGTGCGCGCCGGATGGGGTGGTCAGATTTCCATAGAGGCCGGCTCCCGGAGTGTCAAAGGACTTCAGCGTCCTGCCCGTTTTCGGGTCCACCTTCAGCGTCTTCAAGGACTTGGTTGAACCGATCCACCACGCTCCATTCCCCAGTGTTATCCCGCTCCCGTGCATGGATTCTGTCTGCACTTCCTCCAGAATCGATCCATCACCGGGGTTCACCTTGAAGACTTTATTCGGATCCACTTGGTCCAGAATCCATAGGTTGCCGTCGGGAGCGAATTGCAAATCGTTCGGTTCCTTGATGCGGGGCGATTTGAATCGCTTCTCCAGACGCTTCGGGATAATGGGCAGACTTTCCTTCTCATCCTTAGTTGCCGCACCGAGCAGTGAGGCAGCTGTTACAATTCCGGTGGATCTCAAAAAAACGCGGCGTGAGAATTCGCTTCCATTTTGCATCCAATCCTCCTTCGTTTCCGGGCGCGCGCGGAATGGTTCAGATCGCCGACCGGGACCCCGCCCGCGTGACGCGATCCACCAGCCTAGCGGCCGTAGAGCCGTAGTTCCTTGCCGTCGGGCAGTACGACACGCTCAAGCCTGACGATCTTCTGCCCGTCGGCAAACTGATAGCCGATGCCCGTGATGACGTCGCCGCGCTTCACCGTCGCCTTGGTCCACCCGTTAGACTCCATCCGGTTGATTGCGGGGCCGCCAATTTGCCATTTCTCCGTCCCCCCGTTGTTTGTCTGGACCTCGAGAGTCATCATGGGGTGCGGATTAGACCACGTGAACTCAATCACGGTGCCCTTCACCGTGACCAGCCGTTCGAAGCTGACAGGCCATGAGTGATGCGCGGATAGCGGCGTTACAACAGAGACTAGCGTAAAGATGAAAAATGCCAGCCGGCATAAGGTTTTCATCGTTATTCCCTCCTGCGAGCTACCTTGCGCCCTTTTTTGCGGCCTCCGCGGCTGCTTTCTCCTCGGCTCGGGCACCGGAGAGAATGAGGGACATCCCATAATTTCCCTCATGACATGCATACTCGTACACGGGGCCCTGGAACGACCTCATCGTAATCTCTCCGGACCACGGCTTTGTGAAGCTGCCCGGGTCGTTAACCGTGAACTGGTAGAGGAGGATGTCCGGAGCGGTCCGCGTGAAGCGCTCCGTCACGGTCATCTTCGCATCTGGACGTGTGGCTCCCGATCCTTCCGTCATCGGCGCTCCAAACCAGCCGCGCCTTCCGTTGAAATTGACCGTTTCCACGACCAGCGTGTCGCCTTCCCAATGACCTCGTGAGTCGCCCATCCATTGGCGCACATTCTCATGCGGCCTCCCGTCCAAGGGAATGATGCGAACATCGTGGACCATCTCGGCCACAATCGAAAGATGATCGGAAGTTTGAATAACGCGATAGTTATTGTTGTAGAACGAGGGGAGCATAGGTGGTCCGCTGGTAATCCACGTAATGCACCGCTCGATGGTTGTCATGTCCTCGGGGCCATCGTGGACATGCTGGCTATGGTACGCCTGATCCGCATCAAATTTCCTTTTGGCTTCAGGCGTGAGAGGCGGCATTCTCCCATCCTTGGGATCGGTGATGATGGAGGTACGCTTGTTTGCCATCGCCCATCGTCCGTCTTCCAGAAAGGCGGCATTGTAGCTCCCTATTTCGCCTGGTTTCTCTTTCACTTGGCGATCATTAGCTAGCACCCGCTCCTTAGCAGTCTGTTCAAGAGTCTTGGCTTCGGCGTCTGTCAGAAACTCCTTATCGGCAAGAGCCACCGGTCGTTCAAAAGGCGTCGCCGTATTATTCGACCAGAAACCTCCAAAATCGGGGTGCCCATCAGGCATGCGGGGCACGGTCCACTTTGTCGTCGGCTTCGCGGCGGACGCGACTTTCACGGCTGCGTTCCCCTTAGGGGCCGGGGGTTGGGCGGCGATCTGGATTGGCGCCAAGATAATAGCGACTGTAAGCGCGCACAGGCGGGGGGGCATCTATCGATCTCCTTATGCCGAAAGTACTTGCTTACGATATCCCGGCGGTCGGTCAATGTCAATGCAGGGCGTCAATGCCGGGCGTCAATCAACCAACACCGCATTGGGATTGTGGCGTTCTGGCTTCCGCCGGAGTCCATGAAAGCCTAACTGCCACGCTTCATTAAGCCGTGCTTGCCGAGGAAGTCGCGGATCTGGTCATAAAGCGCCGGATACTCACTGGCCTTGAAGTTACCGTGCCCGCCGCCCGGAACAGTCAGTAACTTATTCGGCACGCCCGCTTTTTCGAGCGCCGCATGCAGACGAACCGAATGTGAGTAAGGCACGGTACCGTCCGCGTCACCCTGAATCGAAATTACAGGCGGAATGCCGGGGCGCACATAAGTGAGCGGCGATACGCGCGCGGCGATTTCCTTCCGATTCTCCAGTCCGCCCAGCCAAGTCGCGCCGAAAATTCTTCTGTTCGGGCCCTCCATCAGGTCACCGACATCGGTGACTCCGTACCAGTTCACAACGGCTGCGACCTTCAATTCTTCCGGGCCAAAGTAGACGTTTCCGGCCCGCCCACCGGGGCAGCGGCGGTCCAGGCCCACCGATGCGGGGATCATCGCCGTGGTCAGCGCTAGATGCCCGCCCGCGGAAGTTCCAGTGGTTACTATGCGCGCCGTGTCGATGTTGTACTGCTTTGCATTCTGGGTAACCCAACGCAAAGCGCAGATGCAATCCTCCACCGCCGCAGGCGCCAGCGCGACTTGAGCCATGCGGTATTCCACGTTCACCACGTTCCAACCCATTTCGAAGTACGGCATGAGGCTGAAAATACTCGATTCCTTAGTTCCCTGCACCCAGCCGCCGCCATGAAAGAACATCAGCGTTGGCTGTGGCGCCGAAGTGTCCCGCGACTGATAGAAGTCGAGCTTGACCTGGTAGTTTTCCGCGGTGAGATAGGTAACATTGGGAATGACACGATATTTCGATTGAAGTTCCGCCGAGAATGAAGCGGTGGCCTGGGCGAGCCCTGCCGGCGACAGCGCTGCCGCTAGAACAGCGATGCATGCGGCTGATAATAACTTGTGCATGAGTCTCCTCCTAATACGGAACTTCCGTTTGGATCTGAACAAGGCAAATGTACACCGCTCCGCTTCCGTCCGTCAACCCACCGAGACGAATATCGTCTTACTTCGGGCCCCTTGCCCGGAAGGAGAATTTGAACATGATCCGTCGTTGCAGGGCCCAAGATTTTGAGCGGATTTCGACGATTATCAATGACGGAGCGCGCGCCTATAAAGGCGTCATCCCCGTCGATCGCTGGAACGAACCATACATGTCGAACGATGAACTGCGTCGCGAAATAGAGGATGGCGTTACGTTCTGGGGGTATGAGGAGAATGAAATCCTGGAAGGAGTGATGGGCCTGCAACAGGTAGAAGACGTGACCTTGATTCGTCACGCCTATGTCCGAACCTGCTGCCAGAAACGAGGGATCGGCGGCCGCTTGTTAACTCACCTACGAAGCCTGGCTGACGGAACCATATTGATCGGAACTTGGGAGGATGCGATCTGGGCTATCCGTTTCTATCAAAAGCACGGCTTTCATTTGGTACGTTCCGAGCAGAAAGATCTGCTTCTCAAGCGCTATTGGACTATATCTGAAAGCCAAGCGGAAAAGTCGGTGATCCTAGCGGATGGACCGTGGCTGGCATACCCTTGACATTGATCGTGCTGCTTAGGAAGATCATAACGATTGATTCTCTAATGACTTGCCGATCAATAGCTTGGGAATATTTCAGCATCTTGGCGATCACCGCGGCTCTGCCCGTGCACGCGGACGAAGTTCAAAAGCCTTCGGCCAAGACTGTCATTCATCAGTACTGCGTCACCTGCCACAACGCGAGGCTGAGAACAGCAGGCCTCCAGCTTGATTCCGTTGACTTTGAGCACGTCGGTGAGCGGGCGGATTTGTGGGAGAAAGTGGCTCGTAAGCTCCGCACGGGCGAAATGCCGCCCGCCGGAAGGCCGAGACCCGACAAAGCCACGTATACGAATGTAGTAGCGGAATTGGAGACTCGGCTTGACACTGCTGCCCTCGCCAAGCCTAACCCAGGGCGCGTTGCAGTACATCGGTTGAACCGCGCTGAGTACACTGCCGCAGTGCGCGACCTGCTGGGACTCGAAATCGATGGGAAAGCACTGCTCTCAGCCGATGGCGCGGATCAAGAAGGATTCGACAACATTGCCAGCGTTCTATCCGTATCTCCCCTGCTGCTTGAGAACTACCTTTCTGCGGCGCGCCGGATTAGCCGCCTTGCCGTGGGCGATCTCACGCTAAACCCGGCCGTCGATACTTACAGATATTCCAAGCTGCTCATACAAGATGAACAGATGAATGACGACCTGCCCTTTGGATCGCACGGCGGGGCGCTCATACGGTATTACTTCCCGCTGGACGGAGACTACACAATCAAAGTTCAGCTGCGGAGACAATACTACGAATACATCATCGGCCTGGGCGAGCCGCATGAGATCGACATCCGTTTGGACGGAGTACGGATCAAACGCTTCAAAGTGGGCGGCGAAGCCAAGGGCATGACCATGCCTGAGAATTTCGCGGGCAATACGCAGGGATCTCCTGAATTCGAGGTCTACATGCATACCGCCGACGCGGGTCTTGAGGTACGTCTGCCGGTGAAGGCCGGCGAGCATGACGTCAGTGTGTCGTTCGTACGGCGATTCTGGGAGCCTGAGGGCATCCTGCAACCCCCGCAGATCGGCTTTGCCCGTACGACTAACGAATACTACCACGGGAATCCCGGAGTGGAGTTTGTGTACATCGGCGGTCCTTACGGCGCAACAGCTCGCGGCAATTCGCCGAGCCGGCGCAAACTTTTTATCTGTACTCCAAAGGATGCCGCTGGCGAAGAGCCATGCGCCAAAAAGATTCTTTCCACGCTTGCCACGCGCGCGTACCGACGCCCTGTTACCGATGAGGATGTTAAGACGCTTCTCAGTTTTTATCGAGCGGGCCGGGAGGAAAAAGACTTCGATGAGGGCATTCAGAAGGGTCTGGAGCGCATCCTGGCGGCTCCCAGTTTTCTCTTCCGCGTCGAGCGCGTTCCGGCGAACGCAGGGGCTAGCTCAGCCTACCGGCTCGGCGATCTGGATCTCGCATCGCGGTTGTCGTTTTTTCTCTGGAGCAGCATTCCCGACGACGAACTTCGGAATCTGGCCATCGGCGGCAGGCTGAAGGAGCCGAAGGTATTGGAGCAACAGGTTCAACGCATGCTTCGCGATCCACGCTCACGGGCGTTGGTGGATGGCTTCGCCAACCGATGGCTTGGCTTGAGCAAACTTGCCGGCGTTGTTCCCGATACCGATTTGTATCGAGAATTCGACGAAAATCTGCGCGACTCGATGGCGCAGGAGACGCAGATTTTCGTCGCAAGCCAGCTGCAGGCAGACCGCAATGTGATGGAATTGCTGACGGCCGACTACACATATGTAAACGAGCGCATGGCGAAGCACTATGGCATTCCCAATATTTATGGAAATCGCTTCCGGCGTGTGAAATTCACCGACGGCACCCGTGGCGGGCTCCTTGGGCAGGCCAGCATACTGGCGGTAACGTCTTACCCGAATCGCACCTCCGTAACGCTCCGCGGCCGGTACCTGCTAGCGAATGTGCTGGGCGCTCCGCCGCCGCCCCCGCCGCCCGATGTGCCGGCGCTCAAAGATGCGGGCACGGATGGCCAACCTCGCGCCCTTCGCGAACGCATGGAACTTCATCGGAAGAACGTGGTCTGCGCCTCCTGCCATCAGCGCATGGATCCCCTAGGGTTCTCGCTCGAACATTTTGACGCGCTCGGCAAATGGCGAACCGAAAGCGACGGTGTGCCGATCGATGCCTCTGCGGCGTTGCCGGATGGCACTCGTTTTGAAGGGCTAAGCGGCCTGCGTAAGCTGCTTGCAAGCCAAAATGAAGATTTTGTTCGCACGTTCACGGAGAAGCTAATGGCGTATGCAATCGGCCGCGGCATCGAGCATACCGATCTGCCCGCCATCCGGAAGATCGCTCGGGATGCCGCACCGCAAGATTACCGTTGGTCCAGCGTCATTTTAGGGATCGTCAACAGTACGCCGTTCAGCATGAGCACGGCCGGCAGCGACACGCCGGTAAATCTTGCGCAAAGTGCGGTCAGAAATCTAGAAAAGTGAGGATGCTCAAACATGGTCGTCTTTAAGAAATCTGTTTCGCGGCGCACGATGTTGCGTGGGGTTGGTGCGGCGCTCGCCCTGCCGCTTCTCGATAGCATGGTCCCGGTATTCACGGCGCGCGCTGCGACGCCAGCAAAGCCGGTCAACCGTTTCGGCGTCATGTATGTGCCGAACGGCATGATCATGCAGAACTATTCGCCCATCACCGAGGGTACAGCTTACGAACTGACCCCAACGTTAAGCGCGCTGGGGCCGCATCGCGATCAATTGCAGGTATTGAGCGGCCTGACTTGTATTCCGCCTCCGGGGCGGCCGGGCGGTGCGCACGCAAAAGCCAGCACGCGATTTCTCACCAACATTTCCCCGCCCACCAGTGAGACATGGCTGGATGCGGGAATCTCCGTCGATCAGATTCTCGCCCAGGAGACGGGTAAACGTACGCAACTGGCTTCGCTGGAATTGGCCATTGAATCCGGTGAGACGGCAGGCTCCTGCGATACCGGATACGCCTGCCCCTACACGAACACGATCAGTTGGAAAGGCCCCAGCACGCCCCTGCCAACAGAGAATAATCCGCGCCTAATCTTCGAGCGTCTGTTCGGCGACAGTGTCAGCACGGACTCGAAGGAGCGGCTGGGCCGCATACGGGCGCAGAAAAGCATTCTCGACTCGGTATCGCAGGAGGTCGCGAATCTTCAGGGAGCGCTTCCGCAAAGCGATCGCACAAAGCTAAGCGAGTATCTAGACGCGATTCGGGGCGTGGAGCGGCGGATTCAGATCGCCGAAACGGACCACCAGGAAGTGCCGACGGTCGAGCATCCGGTGGGCATCCCCGTCAACTGGGAAGAGCACGTGAAGTTGATGCTCGATTTGCAAGTGCTCGCGTACCAATGCGATCTCACTCGCGTGATCACGCTGATGATGGGCCACGAACAGAGCGGCATGACGTATCCGCAGATTGGCGTGCCCGACGCGCATCATCCCATATCGCACCATCAGAAAGAGCCCGAGAAGGTCGCGAAGACGGCCAAGATCAACGCCTATCACATGACGATGTTTGCGTACTTGCTGGAGAAGCTGAAGGCTACTCGCGACGGTGACGGCACGCTGCTGGACCACATGACGCTGATATACGGCGCGGGCATTGCCGACAGCAACACCCACGCGCCGGTAAATATCCCCTTCATTTTGGCCGGCGGCGGCGCGGGCAATCTGAAGGGCGGACGTCACACCCATTTGAAGGACGTGCCGCTGGCGAATTTGCATCTAACGTTAATGGATCAATTCGGCGTCCATTGGGATCGGATTGGGGACAGCACGGGAAGAGTAGATCCCCAGATGCTGCGAATAGTTTAGCGAACCAGGGTGGATGAAAATGCGATTCAAGCTTCTTTGTCAGGCGATCATCGCGTCCGCTGCTGGCCTGTCTGCTGCCAGCGACTTACGGCTGATACAGGCCGTGAAAGGGCGGGACGAAGCTTCGGTGCGTGCATTGCTGAAGCAGCGTGCCGACGTCAACACAAAGCAAGGCGATGGAGCCACGGCGCTCCATTGGGCTGCAAACGCCGATAACCTCACCATCGCCGATTTGTTGATTCGGGCCGGCGCTCGCGCGGACGCCGCCAACGATCTTGGCTCTACTCCGCTTCACTTGGCATGCACGAACCGGAGCGCGCCGATGGTCGATCGCTTGTTGGAAGCGAAAGCGAATGCCAACGCTAAGCTGCTCAACGGCGAGACCGTATTGATGACGTGCGCGCGCACCGGCGATGCGCGGGCGGTGAAAGCGCTCCTGGTCCATGGCGCAGACGCAAAGGCGAAGGAGAACGAACACGACCAGACGGCGCTGATGTGGGCGGTAGCACAGAAACATCCTGACGTCGTTGCATTGTTGATTGAATTCGGCGCGGACATTCGCGCGCGTTCGCGCATTTACTCTCAAACTGTTGTCGGCGAACAGACTCAAAGAGCGGGTCGCGAAGAACTGAACTACGATGTTCTGCGCGGCGGCAGCACGCCTTTGTTGTTTGCGGCTAGGACGGGTGATGTTGAATCCGCCAAGCTTCTACTGGGAAAGGGTGCGGATGCCAACGATTCTCTCCCTGATGGCACCAGCGCGTTGGTACTTGCGGCCCACAGCGGCCACGCAGACGTAGCGGCCGCACTGCTCGAAAAAGGAGCGGATCCAAACGCACTTGGCAGCGGTTATACTGCGCTCCATGCCGCCGTTTTAAGAAGCGATTTGAATCTGGTGAAAACCCTGCTCGCTCAGAAAGCAGATCCGAATATTCGGATGACCAAGGGCACACCGGTGCGCCGAGACACCATGGACTTCAATCTCTTAGCCCCGCTGGTTGGATCGACACCTTTCCTGCTGGCTGCCAAATTCCTGGAGCCCGAGATCATGCAGACTCTGGCAGCCGGCGGCGCTGATCCGAGAACGACCATGCCCAACGGCGCCACGGCTCTGATGTTAGCCGCAGGTATGGGTTCCGGCACGATAGAAAACCGCCGAGGCATTGCCGTTATCGATTTCGGGAAAGTGGAGACCGATGGTCAAGTTCTACCCGTAGTCACCGCTGCGTTCAACCTAAGCGGCCAAGTCAATGCTGCGAATCTGGCAGGCGAAACTGCGTTGCACGCCGCAGTGACTCATCACTATGACAGTGTGATTCGGTTTCTGACGGATCATGACGCTGACGTCAACGCGAAAAATAAGCGTGGTCAGACTCCCTTAGCCGCGCTGATGCTTCAAAGCAAAGGAGCCAAGCCGGTGATCTTGGCGTCCGCCAGCAGTGCGAGTTCTGCTACCGAGTCTCCGGTCGACTACACTGCGCGCATCGCTGCACTGTTGCGCGAGTTGGGCGCAACAGAGTAGTTCGCACGGGACGAATACATTCCCGGTAAGAGTAAGGAGATCGGATGAAGTACATGATCAGCTGGTTCGAACGCCCGCAGGGCTCGCCTATTGAGTATGAGAATGCCCAGAAGCGAATCCTTGAGGTGTTCGGTCAGTGGTAGGCGCCGGCTAATTTCAAGATTGAGATGTTCGTCGTGCGTGTGGGCGAGTGGGGTGGGCACATGTTGGTGGACTGCGATGATCCGCTGGAGGTTCACAAGGCTTGTTCGACGTTTCCTGCATTTGAATTCCAAGCCCGCCCCGTTGTCCCTGTTCAGGATGCAGTGCGAGTCGAGCTTGAAGCGATCGCGTGGCGCGACGGACTGAAAGCAAATAATATCCGATACGATCACATCGCGTGAGCCCGCGACACTGTCCCCATTTGGCATTGGCTTTGGTGTTGGCCCGTGTCTTCGCACTTTCTGCCAGGCCGCGTGGACGCACTGCCATTGTTAAGTGGCAGTGCGCGCTCTATCGCCTGTGAGGTCCGATCGGTAGTGCCACTGCTTAGGTCTCTTTTTGTGTGGCAGCCTTAGCTCGTTTTGCAACCTTATCCTGCCACGCCTTACGCAGCTCCTCGCGGTGCTCCAGCACAAACGCTTTTGCTTCTTCGAACGTCTTGAAAATATGGCGGCCTTTGATCTGATTGCAGGGCCGGCAGCAGGCGACAAGATTACGGGGATGTTTCCTGCCCTTGTGAGATCTAGGGTGGAGAAAGTCGACCGACATGGCAAGGGCATTCTCGAAGGTCGCTCTCCCATCCAAGCCGCAATACTGGCAACAGTATTGATCGCGTTCCAAAATCGTCTGGCCCTGCTCGCGGGTCAGCGGGCGGGCGACAAGATTGAGTGTCCGGATATCCAACAGCATGGCGTGCGCCTCCCGACGCACATCAATTATGCGCCAGAAAAGCGGCGGACAGAATCCCCTTCCCTATTTCAGTTGTGCCGTGCCGAAGACCCTATGAAGGAGATCACCACGCAAAATGGAGACTCGCAGTTCGCGCGTGTGCGTTGGCGGTCGCACTCGCGGCCCGATACTCCGTGATCGTCAATCAGGAAACTCATCAACGCACAGAATGAGCCACAAACTGGTTGGTGATGACGCCTATAAGGGATCCACTCGGTACGCAGGTGATGCCGGGGAAGCGGCTATTGAACGGGCACGAGACGCACGATGCGGCCCGGCGTAGTAGACGAAAGCTGAGGCCCTGAATCCTGCAGCGCCACGTAGATATAACCATCGGGACCAGTTACCATGTCGCGCACACGGCCTAGGCCATGAAAAACAATTTCTTCCCGGACGACTTTCTCGTCTTCCAGAACAAGGCGCTTCAGTTGTTCGTGACCCATGGCGCCCACAAACAATTGATTCTTCCACTGCGGAAATTTGTCTCCGGTATAGAACATGATGGGCGAGAGGCCTGGCGACGGCTCCCAATGAATGACGGGGGGATCCATGCCGTCCTTGGAGGTTGTCTCCGTCGTCGATCCGCTGCCCACCTGGCCGTTGTCCAGAATCCCAAAGGAGACGACCGGCCAGCCGTAGTTGTGGCCGGGATAAATGATATTGACTTCATCACCACCCCGCGGCCCATGCTCTGTTTCCCAAAGCTTCCCGGTGACGGGGTGATAAGCAAGACCTTCCGGGTTGCGATGTCCGTAACTCCACACGATGCCGAGCGCTCCCGGTTGCCGCACGAATGGATTGTCGGGAGGAGTCTTGCCGTCGTCCATTACGCGAAAAATCTTTCCGACGGGCTGCGAGACATCCTGCACTAGATCCGCGCGACTGCGGTCGCCAATCGTGAAGAAGAGATGATTTTGCCGATCGAAAATGAAACGAAGACCATAGTGTGTATTGCTGGCCGTGTAGCGTTCCGCGGGAGCTTGATACACAGTTTCCTGATCCACCCATTTGTTGTTCCTAATGCGGCCCCGAATCACTTTCGTCTCCGAGGTATTTGTTGGGCCTGGATCAATGAGCGATGTATTTTGGGGGCCAGGCTCGGAGTATCCTAGATAGATCCATTCATTGCGAGCATAGTCCGGATGCACGGCAATATCGAGGTAGCCCCCGTCTTGCCGTTGCCACGCTGGCGGCGTTCCTTCGACCGGTTCCAACAGTTTCCCCTTGTCAATTACGCGAAGGCGGCCGGGCCGCTCGCTCACGACCATCCGCCCGTCTGGCAAAAATTCCATCCCCCAGGGTGTCACGAGCTGATCCGTAACAGTCTCCATTTTGAAAGACGCGAGTTCGCTCTTGATCACGCCGTTCACCGGAACTGTAGGACTACTAGCGGGTCGTCCCTGAGATCGTAACGCCCGGTCCTTAATCACAAGCATCAGAGTGCGGATTTGTGAATCGGAGAGAACACTCTTGAATGCCGGCATATCCCCGCCGGCGCGGCCGTCGCGGATGCTGGTGATCAAGCTGGTCTCATCGCCGCCATAAATCCATTGCTTACTCACCAGACTCGGCCCACGGCCACCTTGCAGGGCGTCCCCGTGACATCCGGCGCAATGAGCATCGTATAACCGCAGAGCTGGGTCGACGGGGCGGGCTGGAGCAGGAGGAGCCGCGGTTTGTAGGGGCGAGGCTTGCGGTTGCTGCGCTGCCAAATTCCCAACGAGCAAAGGGATCACCCAAAACATTTGCACCCTGAATAGATCCATCATTTTTGATACTTTCTGCACCCTGTGCGATGCCAATGTCGTGCGGTCTGAGTTCATAACGGCTCTATTCTGCATCCAACGGGATATCCCCGTCAATTTGCGATCCCGCATAACAATAGTGGCGCTAACCACGCTTTTTGGCAATAGTTTCCTTGGGACAATGGTTCCAGTGCTTAACTCCCAACGCATCACGCCGAAAAACACGCCAATCTTGACGCTCGTGCGGCCATTTCAGGAGTTTGCCGGACGGGAAACCTCAGGAGGCATTCTGCTGTTGGTTTGCACCGTAGTGGCGCTCGTTTGGGCCAATTCACCGTGGGCCAACCACTACGCGGCTTTGTGGCATTCGCCGTTCACGGTGGGATTGGGCAGTTTGCATTTGAGCAAGGAGCTTCACTTTTGGGTGAACGATGCCCTCATGGCCGTATTCTTCTTCGTTGTAGGTTTGGAAATTAAGCGGCAATTACTGGCCGGGGAGCTGGCCTCTCCCCGCCAAGCGGCGCTACCGATTCTGGCGGCTCTGGGGGGCGTCGTGGTTCCGGCCCTTCTTTACACTCTTCTCAACCCGAATGGGCCAGACGCTCGTGGCTGGGGCATACCGATGGCTACGGATATTGCGTTCGCCATCGGAGTGATGGCGTTACTCGGTGATCGCGTGCCTCTTGGACTCAAGGTATTCTTGACGGCACTGGCGATTGTCGATGACATCGCCGCCGTGCTCGTCATCGCCGTTTTCTATACGGATGACCTCGCGTGGGGAGCGCTCGGAATCTCGGCCGTCTGCCTGTTGTCAGCGCTCGCGGCAAACCGTCTTGGGGTGCGGTATCCGCTTCCCTACGCGGTGATTGGCGCGGTGCTGTGGATGACCGTACTGCAGTCCGGGGTTCACGCCACCATTGCCGGCGTGCTCCTTGCGTTCACGATCCCGAGCCGTACCGCCATCAACCAGCGAGAATTTCTGGAACATGGCCGTGCGGTACTGGACCACTTTGAGAAGGCCGCAGAAGCAAAACCTTATGACATCTTGAGCGATCTCGAACAGCAAGCAGCGGTCGAAGCATTGGAAGATGCTTGTGAGAAAGTGCAGCCGCCTCTTCATCGGCTGGAGCAAAGCCTGCACCCTTGGGTGACGTTCTTGATCATGCCATTGTTTGCCTTGGCCAATGCAGGCGTGTCACTCTCCGGTGATCTTGGAAAAATTGTGACTCAACCTGTAACACTGGGTGTTTTGGTCGGGCTGGTTCTTGGGAAACCGATCGGCGTAACGCTTGCCTCCTGGCTGGCAGTACGATCAGGTGTGGCGACTTTACCCATGAACGTCTCATGGAAGCATATTCACGGCGCAGGCTGGCTGGCGGGGATAGGGTTCACGATGTCGCTCTTTATGACGGGATTGGCTTTCTCCGATGACGCACACCTGACCTCGGCAAAGCTTGGCGTTCTGATTGCTTCGGTGTGCGCGGGAATCGTAGGGTCGGTGATATTGGTGCGGATACCTCAAGAACTGCCAACGGCAGTGAATGGGCCAAGCCACGGTGACGAAAAAACGCGTGTACGCTAGTTGTGACGGTATTGGAAAGCGGAGCACAACGTGACGAATATCACTCGACGCGATTGCGTAAGAGGTCTAGTTGGTCTCGCAGCGCTGGCGACTGGTTCCGGGCAATCGGATGCGCAGCAAAGCACTGTTCCTTCGCAAGGCATGGGGCGACGTCTCCGTCATCTGTCGTACAGCGATATGGGCGGCCGCCCGGATAGCGTTCAGGTGATGCTCAACCGCCAGCATCTTTATGTCGGCCACATGTTCAGCAACGGAGTCACGATTCTGAATGCCGAAGACCCCCGCAACCTGAAGCCAGTCGGCTCCTTCACTGGCGGTGACTTTACCCGAACGCATCACCTCCAGGTTTCTGACGATCTGCTTTTGCTGGCCAACGGCGCGAATATCGTGGCTATGCAATCTTACGACAACATCCGAGGTTATTTTGAGAATGCGCTGGCCGACAGCATTACCAATCGTAAGAAATTCCGGTCGGGCCTAAGCATTCACGATATCTCTCGTCCAGCGGAGATGAGACAGATCGCCTTCCTAGAAATGCCGGGCCTCGGAATTAATCGCCTGTGGTGGGCAGGCGGGCGCTACGCCGCGATAGCCGCGCATTTTGATGGGTTCACCGATCATATTCTCTGCATGGTGGACCTGCAGAACATAACGAAGCCGGAAATCGTAGGGCGCTGGTGGATGCCCGGGATGAATCGCGCGGCCGGCGAGCAGCCCGCGTTGGTACAAGGCCGCCGAGTTGCATTACATCATATGATTACGGCCGGCAATCGTGGATACGGAGCCTGGCGCGATGGCGGCTTAACGGTCCATGACCTAAGTGACCCGGCCAAGCCTAAGCTGATTTCACACATCAACTGGAGTCCGCCATTTCCGGGCGGCACACACACGCCCCTTCCCTTGCCAGGCCGAAAGCTTGCAGTGGTGGCGGACGAAGCCAATGCGGAAAAATGTGCGAAGGGTATGTTTTCTGCTTTCGTCGTAGATTTGCGGGCCGAAGAAAACCCAGTACCGATTTCCACTTTGCCTGCGCCAAAGGAGAGGGACTTCTGCGGGTTCGGCACGTTCGGCCCGCACAATCTCCACGAAAACCGGCCGGGCACCTTTCGCAGCGAGGAGACCATTTTCTCCACTTACAACGTTGCGGGCGTCCGAGTCTTCGATATCAAGGACGCCTTCGCGCCAAAGGAAATCGCCTACTGGGTGCCTCCGGCGCCTAGAAAATTGGTCGATCCACGTCCCAACGTTGCGCTGGCGGCAAAAAGTGCCGATATCCTGGTCACGACCGATGGACTGGTATACGTCACGGATTGGAATGCCGGCTTGAACGTGCTGCAGTACGAAGGCTGAGCGGCATCGCCTTAGCGGCACGTTAACCCGCTCACGACCAAGGACGCTAGTTGAGGCCACAACCGGCCGGAAAATTGCGATATCATGACCCCTGATTACGGAGGCCCAGTCCGTTATGCGAAAAATAGCTCTTGTCTTGCTCACCGCCGTTTCGCTCGCTGCGCAACATGAAGCGACGGACGCCAAATATACGAAGACCGATATCGGGATTGGCAACCGTCTTTACATCGCCAACTGCATCTATTGCCACGGTCCGGAAGGGGACCAGATTTCCGGCGTGGATTTCACGCACGGGAAGTTTCCTCGCTCCCGGTCGGATGACGATATCGTGAAGATCATTCGGGATGGGATTCCCGGCACGGGCATGCCTGCGCAGAAAATGGAGGAGCCTCAGATCCGGACCATCGTCGCCTATCTGCGTTCCTTGCCCGCATCGGCCGGTCAGGCGCTTCCCGCCGGCGCGGATGTCGCGCGCGGCAAGGTTTTGTTCCAAGGCAAAGGACAATGCACGAACTGCCACCGTGCGCAAGGCGCGGGGTCTTACTTCGGGCCAGACTTGAGCGACATCGGCATGCTTCGGCGTGCCGTCGAATTGGATCAATCGCTCTCCGATCCGAATGCCGTAATCATGCCGCCAAACCGCATGTTTCGCGCGGTGGCCGCCGATGGAGCCGCCATTCCCGGCCGTATTCTGAATCAGGACACTTTTACGGTTCAGTTGATCGACAGCAAGGAGCGCCTCCTCTCGTTCCAACGTTCGGCCCTGAAAGAATTCTCCCCCATCAACACTTCCCCCATGCCGTCCTACAAAGACCGGCTCTCCGCAGCCGAACGCGCCGACCTCGTCGCATATCTGTTGTCACTGAAAGGAATCCAGCCATGAAGAACGTTCTGAGCATTGCTTTCGCGACTTTCGCGGCGGTATCGGCGGCGCCAGCCCAGGTCGGTTTTGACCGTATTCTTCAGGCGGAGAAAGAGCCGCAAAATTGGCTCACTTACTCGGGCACTTTGAAGAGCCAGCGTTACAGCACGCTCAATCAGATCACGACTGGCAACGTGAAGAATCTGGAATTGCAGTGGGTCTACCAGGCTCGCTCTCTGGAAAAATACGAGGCGACCCCGCTGGTGGTCGACGGCGTCATGTATACGGTTCAGAATCCCGACGACGTCGTCGCTCTGGATCCCGTTACGGGCCGTGTCTTCTGGACTTTCTCCTATACGCCTTCGCCGGACTCGCGCCCGTGCTGTGGCCGGCTGAGCCGCGGCGTGGCCGTCTTGGGCGACAAGGTTTTCATCGGCACCATCGACGCGCGCTTGATTGCGCTGGATGCACGCAACGGCAAGCCGATCTGGAATGTGGAAGTCGATAAACCGGCGGATGGTTACGCCGTCACGCACGCCCCGCTCGTCATTAAGGACAAGGTCATTGTCGGCGTCGCCGGCGGCGAGTATGGAATCCGCGGTCATATTGACGCGTTTGACGCCGCCACGGGCAAGCAAGTGTGGCGCTTTTACACGATTCCAGGCGCCGGCGAAAAAGGGAACGAAACCTGGGCCGGCGATTCCTGGAAGACCGGCGGCGCATCTGTCTGGGTCACCGGCTCCTTCGATCCCGATCTGAATCTCACCTATTGGGGCATCGGAAATCCCGGCCCAGATTGGAATGGCGACAACCGTGGCGGCGACAACCTCTATAGTGATTCTGTCGTCGCGCTGGATGCCGATACGGGCGTTTTGAAATGGTATTACCAGTTTTCGCCACACGATGAATTTGACTACGACGCGGTGCAGGTACCCGTGCTCGCGGAAATTCCATGGCCAGGCAGCACCGGTTTGCGCAAAGTCATGATGTGGGCCAACCGCAACGGTCTCTTCTATGTGCTTGACCGCGCCAACGGCCAGTTCCTCCTGGGCAAGCCATTCGTGAAGGTGACTTGGATGAAGGGCTTTGACGAAAAGGGCCGGCCCATGAAAGTGCCGGAAGCGCAATCGAGCCGCGAAGGCACTCTGATCTACCCCGGCAATCAGGGGGGAACCAACTGGTATAACCCGTCCTATAGCCCTGCCACCGGGCTCTTCTATATCCCGGCATGGGAAGATTATTCGTCGTTGTTTGTGAAGCAGGATGCCGAGTACGTAAAGGGCCAGCAGTTTGGCGGGGGTGGCCCACGCAACCTGACGCCACCCGTGGTCGCCGGCGGTTTCAACTACCGGAAGGAAGGGGAACAATACGGCGTTGTCCGCGCCATCGACCCGAAGACCGGCGAGAAGAAGTGGGATTTCCCCATGAGCGATGTGACCGATGCCGGTATCATGACCACCTCGACGAACCTGTTGTTTAGCGGCGGGCGCGAAGGATACTTCTTTGCGCTGGATGCCCGCGACGGGAAACTTCTGTGGAAAGCCACGCTAGGGGGCCGCGTTACATCGGGTCCAATGACGTATTCGATCAACGGGCGTCAATACATCGCCGTCTGCGCTGGCAGTTCGCTTTTTGTATACGCCCTGCGCCAGTAAGTCGGCAAGAAAGGTTAGGGGCTTCTTCATGTGGTCTGGCGCTCGGGTATTCAGGCTCGCGTTATTTTCAAGCGTAGTGGGCATGGTTCTGGCGGCCCCAAGTGCGCACGCCCAAACCTTATCCGGTGGAGCGCTGGCCAAAGCTTTGCAGCAAGGCGGTTACGTCATTGTGATGCGCCACGCGAGTTCCCCACGTGAAGCTCCGAATAAGCCAGAAGCCAACCCGGATAACCCCAAAGCCGAACGTCAACTCGACGCCGAAGGGCGGGCAACTGCGACTGCGATGGGGACGGCACTCCGCCAACTAAGAATCCCGATTGGCGAAGTGCTGACAAGCCCTACGTATAGGGCTCTCGAAACCGTCCGATATGCCCAGTTGGGCGCGCCACAGACTTACGTGGAACTCGGGGATAACGGTCAAAGCATGCAAGGAGGAACGCCAGCTCAAGCCGCATGGCTCAAAAACCGCGTGACTCAGTTTCCGACGCGTTCCAACACCATTATCATCACTCACCTGCCGAATCTTACAGCCGCCTTTGCACAGCAGGCAGAGGGAGTGGCGGATGGAGAAGCACTCATCTTTGGTTCGGCGGGACGCAGCGGGGCGACGCTGGTGGCCCGAGTCAAGATTGAGGAATGGCCGAAGATGCGCTTGTAGCGACGGTAGGTTTAAGACCTAGCGGCGCCAGCCGCGTCCATATCCAAACCGGCCGCCATAAAAGTTGCGTCCGTATGCCCCGCGGTATCCACGATAAAAATTGCCGTAGTATCGCGGCCGACCAAAACCGTATCCATAGCCCCTAAACGCAAATGGCGCGGCCCAATACCCAGGAATCCACGTGCTGTAGGGGCTGTAATATCCGTTCACCCAGTTATACCCAGGTCCTGGAATAGGCGGTCGATAGAATACCGGGGGTGGCGGTAAGTAACCTGGGCCGAAACCGATGCCAACTGAAAAATTCGTTTGCGCATGAGCCGCGGGTGTCGTCAGAAAGAACGACATCACCGTCAGCGTTCCAGATAAGATCCCAAGCTTAGTCCGTTTAAGATTCATCGTTTTATCTCTCCTTCATTTTTGGTGCAAACCGCTTGCCAAATTACACGCGCTACGTTAGAAGCGGACGCCGACCGTGAACGGAGTGACGGCTGAACCTGACACGGGTGCAAGAGATTGGTGGTATCGCGCCTCGAAATCATACCGGCTGGCCCGGCAGGTATATATCCATATAACGCCGAAAGGTCCATTTTGGAAGCCGGCCCCACCGCCAGATTCAAACCCATTGACCGAGCCAAAGTACTGACGCCCACTTGAAGATCTCTGAGAAATCTGGTGGTTCCGCCGGACGGCCGCACGTGCAGCCCTGGCTTAAATCCACCACGGCTATGTGAAATGAGCCAGCCATTGGGATGCGCCCTTGAAGGCAGTATCGCACTGGAATTCCGCACGTTCAGGAACTCAATGTACAAATCCGAGCGACCCTTTCGTCTGCAGGCCAGTTGTCCCTGGCTAACAACACGGTGAGTCTCAGTCGGCTGCCGCCGCACCGCCATAGAGATGGCGTAGATCCCGTGATGGGCCTGGCGACAACAAAAACAGGCGCGTCGCTCCGCTTATCCGCAAGAGGCCAATTTTATACTTGACAATCACTTGCATGTAAGACTATTGTGGATGTTGTCCCGCGCCAGCCACTAACTATGTCACGTCTTGTGAAGTTCAAACAACTTCCGATTCGCACGCCGCACTCACAGGTTCCGGAAACGTTACCAATCATCACCGAAGAAGAACTTTGGAAGGAATAGATAGATTCCAGTTATCTCACTATTCTATCCACAAAACTACTTATTTTATATTGTTTATGGAGCCTTCAACCCACACGAACAGCGCACCAGCTCTCGCTCCAGGGAAGGCTTTCCCGCAGAGCGCCATAGGGCAGGCGCGCGGTTTGAATCGGAGCTCCGCCAGTATCTCGTTGTTCGTATTAAATTCGCTACCGGCCTGCTGGGCACTGCGATCAGGCAGCCTTTATATGCAATTAATTGTCATATGAATATTTTCGAAGACGGAACAGCGGCGATGCGAACGAAGAATATTGTGAGTGTGATCTCCGCGAACGCATGTTTTTGCTGCATTTCGGTTGGCTTGGGCCAACGATCTCAAATCAGAGCCCTGCGCGTAGCGACGCTACTAGTGCAAACGGGTAGCAAGACGCTGGATCGCGATGGCGGCAACCTGGCGCTCCGTGCTTACGATCGGCAATTGCAGTCCCGCAGCTTCGGCTTCGAGCGGCGCATGGCCTGCGCTGACAGGATTGGCTCTGTTGACAAGACAGCATTTCACGGCAACTTGCCGTTGAAATCGCATGATTTCGACGACATCGAAAGGAGCCAACGAAGTTGGATTTACAAGTCTCACTAAATCCATAGTTGAGACCGCCAACCAAACCTGGTGATCCGGAGGAGATGCGACAACGCTCCGGCCACTCGCTTCGGCTCGGAACTTTCCACATGCTCGAATCTAAGAGATTGACGATGACTCTGTGTGCGATCATCGCCGTTCTGGTCGTCGTCGGGACGGGCTATCGGAGTTGGTTTGCCCTCCATGTCGATTTCGCGAATTTCTATGACGCTGGGCATAAAGTTCGGGCAGGGGAACTTAACGGCCTCTATCAGGAGGGGGTGCTAATCGAGGGCAAGCCGCCGCAGGCGAGCATGTATTTCAATTCGACGCCGCTATCGGCGTTTCTGTACGTGCCTCTCTCTCTCATGCGTCCCGAAATAGCGGTCATCGTATTCCGAGCGGTTTGCACGGCGCTGATGTTTTTCGGATTGCTGCTGCTGTATCGCGAATACCGGAGATTCGGTGAACTCACATTCGGCAGTATCACAGCCTTCCGAAACGCGTTTCTTATCGCGATTCTGTTGTGGCAACCGTTTTGGAATGTTTATCTTTACGGAGGACAGTCCACGGCGTTTGTCTTTCTCCTGTTGGTGCTGGCGACGCTCTGGCACGTACGGGACAACTATTGGATGGCAACGATCGCGATCTGCCTGGCTTGCAGCATCAAGCCGGCGATGGCGGCGTTTCTGGTGTTCATGATTGTATTCGCCTGGCGGGCATATGCGGCGCGAACCGCCATCGTGGGAGCCGCTCTGCTAGCCATTTCCCTGGTAACGATGGGATCAGCAGTCCACGTGGATTTTTTCGAGCGCCGAATTTTGCACCCGATGCCGGTGGAGACGGCCGCATACTGGTTGTGGAACTGCGGACTCTTGTCCTCGGTTGACAGCCTCTTCGCGGCAACCGGCGAACCAGTCAGCCGGGCAACGCGGTCCGCTATTGGGGCTGTCGTGCGTGTGATAGCGGGGGGCACATTTATCTGGCTGTTTATTCGTTCCTGGCGGAAGATCGTACGCGCCGATGTCCGCCGGTACTTTGAATCAGTGTCGGCGATGATCTGGGCATTCCTGGTCATCCCCATTATTTGGGACCACTATTTGGCGCTGCTCTTTATCCCCGTGGTCTTTTGGCTCTCGGCACAAGGAGATTTCTCAAAAAATGGGCGAATTCTGCTGCTGGCTATTTTCGCGCTAGTGCTCGGGCAGAACACACAATTCGCGCTGACGCTGAATGATGTCTTGCGCCCCACGAGTGTAATCGAACTGTTCGGGCTCGGATTATTCAGGAGTCTCCCGATCATGCTGATATTCGGCTTTTACGCCATCAACCGTGAGCGGATTATCGCAAGCTACCAGGCCGCCATCGAAAGGGTGCCGGCGAACGTATGACCCGAAGAGCCGTACGTTGAGAATGGCGAGGGCCAACACCGGGTCAGGCGGGTTGAAGAAACTTGGCAAATTTCGCGCCGAGCGCCTCGGCGGTTTTCGTATCGGGCGCGACGATGAGTACTGTATCATCACCCGCAATGGTGCCGGTCACTTGGGGCCACCCGGCATGATCGATGGCGGCAGCTAGGGTGTTCGCATTGGCGGGCGGGGTGCGAAGAACCAACAAATTTTGCGCCTGTTTTACGTCGAGCAGGATTTCGCGCGCGATTGCAGCGACGTCGGGGCGGGCAAGTTGCGAGGCAGCTTCCGTGTCGACCTGCGCGTAACCCTGCGGAGTCTTTACCAGACCCAAGTCGCGAATATCACGGGATAGGGTTACCTGGGTGGCGGGAATTCGCTGCGCTTTCAGGGCGCGCACCAAGTCCTGCTGCGTGTGTACAGGGCGCGAGCGGATCAGCTTTAGAATCGAATCCTGGCGGCGAGCCTTATTCATGACAGGTTGGCTAAACGCGCTTGTGCCTCTTCGAGAGCTTGGGTCACGGCTTGAGGGCCCGTGCCGCCGCGAATCTCACGGCTCTTCATGCCCTCCTTGGGGCGCATGAGCGCGACCATTGCGGCGGTGAACTCCGGGGCGAATGCCGTCAGCGCATCGGCGGTCCAGTCGGCTGGCTTTTTCCCCGAGCGAACGCTCTCCAGCACCAGCTTGCCCGCAAGTTTGTGGGCCTGATGGAAAGGCGTGCCGTTGCGGGCAAGAGCCTCGGCCAGGTCCGTGGCCACCACCCAGCTTTCATCCGCAGCAGCCGCTGGGCGCGTTGGATTTAGCTTCGCGGTCTTTACTACTTCGCACGCCATTTCGAGCGATCCGTTCAGTTGATCTGCTGCGTCGAACAAGGGTTGTTTGTCTTCCTGCATGTCGCGGTTGTAGGTCATCGGCAGACCCTTGAGCGTCATATAGAGCGCGCTGAGATCGCCGAAGACGCGTCCACACTTGCCACGAATCAGTTCGAGTGAATCGGGATTCTTCTTCTGCGGCATCAGGCTGGAACCGCTGGTCACGCCGTCACCGAGTTCCAACCAGCCGAACTCCTCGCTGGAATACAAGATCCAGTCTTCGGCGAACCGGCTCAGGTGCAGCATGGTGGCAGATGCGGCGTAGAGAAAATCGAGCGCGAAGTCTCGGTCGCCGGAAACATCCATGCTGTTGCGAGTGATCGCATCGAAGCCTAGGTCGCGCGCGATGGCCTCGCGATCGAATGGAAATCCGCTGCCCGCGAGCGCGCCGCTACCTAGTGGGAGCACATTGACTCGCGCGCGGCCCTGCTGCAGGCGCTCAAAGTCCCGCGCGAACATTTCGAAATAGGCGAGCAGGTAGTGCGCCCACAGCACGGGTTGCGCGCGGCGAAGGTGCGTGTAGCCAGGGACCACCGCCTCCGGATCACGGCGGGCGCAGTCGATGAGAGCTTGCATCAGGCTCGCCAGCCGCTCCAGTGCACGGTCGATTTCTCCGCGCAGCCACAGGCGCACATCGAGCGATACCTGCTCATTGCGGCTGCGGCCGGTGTGGATTTTTTCAGCGAGAGCGCCGGCCTTTTCCTGGAGCTTGCGGATAACCAGCGTGTGAACATCCTCGTCATCCGCCCCTTCGAAAAAGCTGGGTTGATTCGAGTCGGCGCCGATTTGATCGAACGCGGCCACCAACTGCTCACGCTCGGCTGCGGTCAGGATACCTACGCCTTCGAGTGCACGCGCGAAGGCCTGCGAGCCAAGGATATCGGCTTCGAGCAGCCGCCGGTCGAAGTGGAGCGATCCGGAGAAGCGCTCGAATATCTCCGAGGGCCCTTCTTCAAATCGCCCTCCCCAAAGTTTCATGGCTTAAGCCTTCGCGGCCCGCTTGCGCGCCGCGCCTTTGAGCGAAGCACGCACTTGAATCGGCAAGCCGATTAGGTTGATAAAGCCCCGCGCGTCGCGCTGGTCATATTCCGCGCCCATGGTGAAGCTGGCAATATCGAGCGAATACAGCGAATTGGGCGATTTGCGGCTCACCGGCTGGAACCCGCCCTTGTAAAGGCGCAGCGTGATTTCACCGGTGTTCGCCTCGGTGGCTTTTTCAAAAAAGGCGTCGAGCGATTCACGAAGCGGTGTGAACCACAGCCCTGCGTACACCAGATCGGCGTAATCGAGCGCCAGTTTCTGCTTATAGTGCGCCAGCGGGCGATCGAGCGTGAGCGCTTCGATTTCCTTGTGCGCGGCCATGATAAGCGTGCCGCCGGGAGTTTCATAACAGCCACGAGACTTCATTCCGACGAAGCGGTTTTCCACCAGATCGACACGGCCTACGCCATGCTTGCCTCCGATACGATTCAGTTCTTCCAGCAGTGCTACCGCAGGCAACTTCTTTCCGTTGACCGAAACAGGGCGGCCTTTTTCGAAGCCAATCGTCACGTCTTCGGGCTTGTTGGGCGCTTCACTGGGACTCTTGGTGAGCATCCAGATTTCGTCGGGCGCGGCATTCTTGGGATCTTCGAGCGCGCCACCTTCGTGCGAGATATGCCAGATGTTGCGGTCGCGGCTATAGATCTTCTTTGTCGTCGACGAAATGGGTACTTTGTGTTGGGCGGCGTAGTCGATGGCTTGTTCCCGCGAAACGATGTCCCACTCGCGCCAGGGCGCGATCACAGGCAGATGCGGAGCGATGGCTTTATACGTGAGCTCGAAGCGCACCTGATCGTTGCCTTTGCCGGTGCAACCGTGCGCGAGCGCATCACAACCGGTGGCGAGCGCGACTTCAGCCTGCTTCTTCGCGAGCAGAGGCCGTGCGATGGACGTGCCCAGGAGATATTTATGTTCGTACTCGGCTCCCGCGCGCACCATGGGCCACAGGTAGTCCGTGACGAATTCCTCACGCAGGTCGGCGATGTAGACTTCCGACGCGCCCGTCTTTTTGGCCTTAGCTTCCAAGCCCTTCAGTTCCCCGCCCCCCTGTCCGATGTCGCCGCACACGGCGACGACTTCGCAGCCGTAGTTCTCTTTCAGCCACGGAATGATGATGGACGTATCCAGTCCGCCGGAATAGGCGAGTGCTACTTTCTTCGGTTTGTTCATAATTTGCTTCTAGCCTAGCAGCATGACCAGCACGGCCTTCTGCGCATGCAGACGATTCTCGGCCTGATCGAAAACAGCCGAACACGGCGATTCCATCACTTCATCGGTCACTTCCTGGCCGCGCTTGGCGGGCAGGCAGTGCATGAAAATCGCGTTGGGTTTCGCTTTGGCGAGCAGGCTCTCGTTCACCTGGAACGGGCTAAACACACGTTTGCGTTCTTCGGTTTCGGATTCCTGACCCATGCTAGTCCATACGTCCGTGTACACTGCGTCGGCGCCGCGCACAGCCGCGGCGGCATCTTCACTCACGACGACTTTTCCGTATTCACAGGCTTTCGCGACGATGTCCGCTTCTGGCGCATAACCGGCGGGAGTTGCCACAGCCACTTCCATACCGAGCCGCGTTGCCGTGAACATCAATGAGTGTGCGACGTTGTTGCCATCGCCCACGTAAGCTAACTTGCGGCCTTCCAATTGTCCGAAGTGCTCCGTGAGGGTCAGCGCATCGGCCAGCGCCTGGCACGGATGATACAGGTTACTGAGAGCGTTGATGACGGGAACTCGGGACCACTTGGTAAGTTCTTCAATCGTGGATTGCGAGAAGACTCGCGCGACAATGCCGTGCGTCCAACGGTCCAGGTTGCGCGCGACATCTTTGACGGGTTCGCGATCGCCCACCGGTCCAATGCTGGTGACGGCATCACCGCCCAGTTGTTTGATGGCGAGTTCAAACGTGAGACGGGTGCGCAGCGACGGTTTTTCGAACAACAGGCTGAGATAGCGGCCGACCAGGGCCTTGTTGAAGCGCGCGGGAGTGCGCTTGATCTGGGACGCCAGGTCAAGCGCGTACGCAAGAGCTTCGGCGTTCAGATCCAAGTCCGTAGCGAGGTTGCGCGCGAATGGCTTGGGCCGCGCGCTCGCGATGGTGGCCATGGCGGTTCTCCCTTGTGAATGTTTATTCACTAGAATGAATAATAATACATTTCACGGAGCGAGGCAAGGAGCGGTTCCTTTTACGCCTCGAAAAAATGTGGCCGTTGATTTAAGTCAGGAGTTCTCTGAATCCAAACTGTCCCCTGGCAATGAGCCACTCGATGAGACGCCGGGCGGACGAAGATCCCTCCGGGTTGGTGCTTTCGAGCGCTCGCTTCAACAAGGTCCGCGCATCCGCCTCGACCCCGATCAGTATCCAGCCCTCCTTGTCTCCTTCAACCATGAGCCACAGACACGAGACGCATTCGACGGGGTACCGGGGACACAGCTCGCTCAGGCGCTTGACCACGTCCATTTCAGACGCCGTCTTCTTCGACAACTGAAGCGCGGCGAGTACGGTTTCGAGCGACCAGCGTTCGTCAAATTTCTGGGATGTGAACCAATATCCAAAGTTGCTGAGCTCGGCGCTGAACCCCTCCGGTGACGCTGCACTTCGTGCCGCTTCCAGTCGCCCGCCAAAGAGATCCTGAAGTTTTACGTAGACTTCAGCAGGTGCCTCGTCTTTCCACCCTGCAACGCTGATCCCGACGTACCACATCGCGTGGCCGCGAACAGCCTCCGACGCCAGAGCAAAAAAATCGTCGAGCAGCGGGTCAGCGCCCCCGAACTCCAAAGCTCCCTGCCAGTAGTATGCCATCAGATGCTCAGCCAGGGCGTCCTCGGGCGACTTGACCGGGTGCCTGGGGAGAACGTCCTTGCCCAGATGCTCTATCGCTTTCCGGTAGCAGCCCGTCATCGCGCGAAACAAGGTGGTGTTGGGCGCGTTGAAGACGACAAAGCTCCGCCATGCGGCGCTGAAGAAGGGATAGTCCGCGTCGGCCAACGGCAGAATGCGGCCGAGATTGGCCTCCAACCAATTCCAATCAAGCCAGCCAAGCATGGTCAGGTGATCGCCGTACACCGACCGAATCGTCCGGGTTGGCTCGTGGCCCACATCCAAATGCGCTTCCAAGACCTCGCGCACTTCCAGCATTTCGTCGAAGCCGGCCGGGGACTTGCTGCCCGCTGCTCGTTCCGATTCGATGGAAAGCCGCACCCACCGGGCGTACGTAAACACCACATGCATCGCCCGGCCCCTGGTCGTGTTGATGGAAAGCGATGTGAGGTCCGCTTCCCTAGCGCGCTCGTCTTTTTGAGCGAACCGGTGAACGAGGGCACCGGCGCGCTCGGGGTCCGGGATTTCATCCGCAGGCGCGGGGTTCGGGTCTTCTGCGAGCGGGCGAAGCACCGTCCAGACCATGGATCGCAGGTCGGATGTGAACCGGCCCGGCAGTTTTTCGTCGAAGCCGCTTGTCAGCAGGTCGATGATCGCGTCCCTCGACCACCCCCAATCGGGATCGGCGACAAAATGTCCGCCGCCCTTTCTTCCGGCTATTTCTCTGGGTAGCGCGGTGACCCAGGCGGCCAGTTCCAAGACCGGTTGCCATGCGAAGGTCCGCTCCGCCTTGAGCGCACTGGTGACGGCACCAAAGAATGACCTCACATAGGTCGGGTCTAGGCGCCTGAACTCGACCGCCACAGCTACGAACTCCTCCAGTCTGTCCTGGACGGCGGCAGCGAGCTTCTGACCGGCACCCTCTGCGGTCGCCTCAAAGATGCTGGTCCCCGGCGTCCAGGCTGCTAGGAACTCGAAGGTTTCCGGGACGCTCATTTGTTCGAATTCCTCGGGCGCTTTGGGCGACACCGCTCCGAATGCACCACCGGTGATTCCTTTGGGCTTCTCCAGCTTCCGCGCCGCACCCATCTTCGCCACCAGTTCGTCGAGCTTCTGCTGATAAGCGTCGGGCATCTGACCCTCAAGCACCGCGTAGTGATCGCGCTTCCAGATGTTCGATAGTTCCCGGATAGCGTCATCCGTCACCGGCTGTCCACAGAATTCCAGCCACCGGCGGATGGAAGCCTCCGGCCAGCCGCGGTCGATCCACTCCAGAAGATTCTTCTGGGTGGGAGCGCTCAAACGCGTGAATACTTCTTTCAGCAGAAGCACGGCCTCGTGCTGGAAACTTGCACGACCCAGGATCTCGGGGTCTCGGAAAGCTTGCTCTGCAACTGCCAGACCGCCCGATTCGACAAACACCCGGCAGAGATGCAGGCGAAGGCGCTCGAACGAACTCCATCGTTTCTGCTGAAGCGCATCCAGAACACGCGGCAATTGTCCGGGGTCCGACTTTATCAACTGCTCCCCAGCGTCGCGGACCGCATAAAGAAGGATGCCCGGAATATCGTCCCGTCCGCCGCCCAGTTCAATAGCTGGATGGGCGATGTAGAGATAGTCCTCCGTGTTGCCTTCTTCGTCCGAGGGTTTCCGTGACAGACGAATAGCGTCATCCAGCAGGCCGATAAAGAGCTGTACGGCGTCGAGCCCCACGGCCCCGACCAAGGCCGGCACCGCGTTGTCCACTACCCGCGCGTAGTAGAAATCCTCCAGGAGCGGCTGAGGTTTCGGAAAACGCAGCAGCTCATCTTCTCCGGGTGCGCTCGGATCGGGCGACAAGGCAAGCACCGCAGCAGTCAGCGTTGCCGCCGTCGCGCCTTGCCTGCCTTCGGCCAGGTGAACAATCAGCGCACCCATCTTGTCTTTGAGCTGGAGTTTGATCGGCAGGCGAATCCCTTCAACCAGCTTCGGCACCAGCTTCGCCGCCAACGCCGGTGGCAACGACAGGGCGATCTCGGCGACATCGTCGTAAACTCGGCTGTTATCGGAGGAGGGGATGCCAAGGGTGATTTTAGTGACCGCCGCTTGCGCTTCCGGCAGCTTGGACATGCGCGCCAAATACCGCGACTCCGGCCAGAACGGGAAGCGGATATATGGGTCCATTTTCTCGATCGGCTGCGGGTGCTTGAACATCCCCTTTGCCGCAAGCGGCTCCAACCAGGCTGGCGAGGCGAGATTCTCGAAGAAATACTCGTACTGCGCGTAGCCTTTGAGGGCCGCCAGGGCGCGCTCGACGATTTCCGGTTTAGGCATCGGCGCGATCCTCCAGGAAAATGGTATCGATGACCGAGAAGTCTTCCGAGGGCTGTGGGCTTAAGCTGTCCATCAGAATCCGCTCCAGTTCGTCGAGCCTAGCCAAGAACTCCGGTTCCGTGGTCTGCGATCGGTGGGCCGTCCTATTGAAGTAATCGTGCAGTGCAATCCAGCGCTTCGCGCGGCGCTTTTCGAGCGGTTCGGGAAGCGGGCGGCCCGCCGGATCGATACGCCGGAACAGGGCCGTGGCGCTCTCGCGCATCTTGGGATCGCTTTCGCTGCGCCACGTGAAGAATTCGGGGAGTTCCACAAGTAGCCGCCGCAGCGGCGGATCGATTTCACCCGTCCACGCTCCGGCTTGGTTGCATCCGCTGACGAGCACGCCGCTCCAGGTTTTCTCCAAGGCGTCGAGTCGGTCGCGCATGCGTCCATGATCCGTCAGCACAGGCACGTCTAGCACCTTGGGCAGGTCCTTCGTCATTTCACGGATCGAATGCGCCGCTAGAAAAACCCGCCCAGGGTTTGCGTTGTCTTGAAAGACCCGGATTGCGCTCTCGTAAAGCTCACCCATAGCTGGGCTCTTCTGGGCGAGCGATTGATAAAGGAATTGCTGCCGACCGGTCAGCTGAAACGGGGGCAATGTGCTTGGGGTCATGAGGTTTCCCGTCAATTCGGTCGGTGCCTCGCGCACTACCAAGACACTGGACTTCATCAGACTAGATCACTCGGGGGTGATCAGTTCACGTGATAAGCGCCCACAGCCTGTTTCAGCACATCAGCGAAATTCGCGCCGCTCTCCGACCAGAGTTGGCGCCGCTCGACTTCCAAGCCGCTCTCTAGTTCACCCGTCAGCCGCAGCAGGCTCTTGAGATTAGATTCGCCCATGCGCAGGCTCCCTTCAACACCGGCGGAGGGGAGGAAGCGCGCGTCGGGGCCAAATTCGATGCGCAGGTGGTCGCCTACTTCGTTGTCGAATTCGGGACCGTAGCAGGCTAACATCACTTGGACGGGGGCAAGTTTCCATTCACCTTCGTAATCCCATAGATCCCAAGCCGCGTCGATTTCGCAGGCGCAATCGGCCAGCATGAATTCGCGGGCGGCGTCGACAATGGCTCCCATATCGGGCGCCACGGGGAATTCCAATTCGCACAGCGGCGGCTCAGTGTGTTCCAGCGCGTACACGCGCAGGACGGGGCCGCGTTTGGCGAGCTTCGACAGCGGAAACAGCTCGAGCATTTTCTGATATTGATGCAGGACGGGCTGCGTGCGGCGGTCTTTGACCCAGCACGAAAAGTAGAGTCGGTCAGGCACGCTCAAATTGTAACCTGCCCAACTTGTAAGCTGGAGTTGACTATTCATGCCCCCCATCACGGATCTGGTTCAAATTCGCCGCCTGGGCGAGCAGAAGCGCGCGGAGAACCTGCGCTTCCGCGCGCACATTAAATCGCACGTTTTCGTGGAACGCCAATTCCGCAAAGCGGCGCTGGAGACGGAAAGCCAGATCGATTGCCAGGATTGCGGCGAATGCTGCCGGGTTGGAGAAGTGGAGATCACGGAACGCGACGTGGCCAAACTGGGGCGCTTTTTGGGGATGACGGAAAAGCAATTCATGGAAAAGCACACGGCTCTGGACGAAAACGGGCTGACTATTCTGCGAAGGGTCCCCAGCGCCGATGGCGTGCTGGGCTGCGAATTTCTATCCGGCAATGAATGCACGGTGTATGAAGCGCGTCCGGCAAATTGTGAGAGGTTTCCGCATGTGGTGCGAGGAGCGGGGTCCATTCAAAGCCGCATGTGGGAGTTCGTGGATCGCGCCACTTACTGTCCGATCGTCTATAACTGGATGGAAAAGATTAAGGGACTCACGAAATTCCGTGCGGGGATCAAGGGGAACTAGCGAAAACGCACGGGGCGAGCGGAAGGCCCGCCCCGTGCGGAGACTGCCGGACAAAACTACTGAGGAGTGGTAGCAGCCGGGGGAGGTCCACCCGGGCCTCTGCCGCCACGGCCCATGGGCCCACCAAAACCGCCAGGACCGAAGCCGCCCATCAGCATTCCGATGCGAGCCCCGAGATCGGCCTTCTGCGCATCATTCAGGACGGCGTAGAATTTAGCCGCGGTCTTCGCACGCGCCGCCGAAAGTTGCTGCTCGATATTTCCCATCTGCGTGGACAGGGTGTCGATTTGAGCGGTGTTATTCGCTTTGATCGCCTCCATCAGGCCCTTTCGAAGATCCGGCATCTGATCCCGGAGTGACTGCGTCGCCACACGGTTTTCTTCGATGAACGTGTGCAATTGGTTCTGCTGGGAGGCGTCCAACTGCAGGCTGCGGGTTAGGAAGCGTTCCATTCTCGCGCCCGGGTCGGGTCGTTGGCCGTTCTGCGGGCCTCGCTGCCGGAAGCCTTGAGCGTACACCCCCGCCGCCAGGGTTAGCGCCACTGTGGAAGCTGCGATGAATTTTGATTTCATTTGGATTGTATCGAACTCCTTCTGCACATACTGACGCGGGCGGATGTAACTGAGATTACATGTTATAAAAGCTTTTCAATGGCTCTTTCCAACCGCTGTGGCCGTTTTAGAACACCATCAAAGAGATCGCCCACTCGGTCGAAGCGCGCCAAAGCGTTCCCCAGGTGAAATTGCTCAGGGCGAAGCCGCGGAGTCACCTCTTCCCAGGCTAGCGGGGCGGCCACGGGTGCACCGGCGTATGCACGGAGAACATACGGGGCGGAGATGGTTTTTCCTTCGGCAATTTGCTGCCAGTCGAAATAGACCTTGCCCTTTTCCCGGCGCGAGACGGCGCGGGGCGTGGTGAACAGGTCCGGTCGCTCATGAGCGCCCAGCGTGGCCAGCGCTTCCGCGAACTGGCGCACGTGCGCGTAGGTATATACAGGCTCCAACGGAATAAAGATATGCATGCCATCGCCGCCAGTGGTTTTCGGATATCCCTCCAGACCGGCCTTGTCGAGTTTCCCGCGCACCCACAACGCCGCTTCCACGATGCGCTCATATGTGCATTCCTGCGGGTCAAGATCGATGAGCACGTAGTCGGGATGCTCCAGAGACTGCACGCGGCTCATCCACGGGTTGTGATCGATGCATCCCAGGTTCACCAGATAGAGGAGCGTGGCACGATCGCCGCCGATGATGGCCCGGTTCTTCTCGATGGTCTTTGTGGTGAGCCACGAAGGGGCGCTGTCTGGCGTGTTCTTCTGAAAAAAGAATTCGGATTCGATTCCATTGGGATAGCGCTTGAGGGAGAGCGGCCGGCCCTTCAAGTGCGGAAGGATCAGGGGTGCGACGGCGTCGTAGTAGTTCAGAAGGTCGCGCTTGCGATAGCCGTCTTTGGGGTAGTAGAGCTTGTCGAGATGGGTGAACTTCAGGCGATGGCCATCAATGTCAAGCGAAACCTCCTTCGCGGCGGCATCGAGGAGCGCGGCGCGAGGGCGCGGCGGCGGGCCGACATCCGTCCGCAGGCGCAAGAAGACGGGTGCGCGAAGGTGGCCTTCCTGCGTCCAATTGGAGAACTTCACCTCGCAGATCAGTTCCGGTCGCACCCATGTTACCTGCTTTGGCAGAAGTTTCGATGCCGGAAATGGACGCTCTTTCGTGATGAGCGGAGCGAGCTTCTCCATAAGGAACTCCACCATCTTGCGGTCGAAGCCGGTACCGACATTTCCGCACCAGCGGAGTGCGCCGTCCTCATATCTGCCTAGCACTAGCGCGCCCAGGCCATGCCTGTCGCCTGGAGTGTAGCCGCAGATATAGAAATCTGATGCATCCACTACTTTCCACTTCATCCAATTTCCGGAGCGGCGCGATTCATATTTGCTGCACGCGCGCTTGCCGATAATGCCTTCCATGCCTTGCTGCTTCACGGCTTCAAGCATTTCCGCTCCGTGACCCGTGAAGTGTTCGGAGAGGCGAATCGCGCCTTCCGGCCGCAGAATTTCGGTGAGCAGTCTTTTGCGCTCCTTGAGGGGAGCGCCTCTTAGGTCTTGGCCATCCAGGTAGAGCAAGTCGAACACGAACAGCGTCACGGGCCGGCTCCGTGCCAAGCGGGCAATGACGCTGGCGTCGGTGAGATGCATGCGCCGCTGCAATAGTTCAAAGTCCGGCTTGCCCTGCGCATTGAGCGCCGCGATTTCGCCATCGACAATCGCCTGCTTCGCGTCGATCTGATGGGGCAAGACGGAAAGCTCGGGATACTGCTTGTCGATGGCGTTGCCGTTGCGGGATATCATTCGCAACTGAGCGCCATCAATATTGCCGATGGCACGCACCCCGTCCCATTTCACTTCGAACAGCCATTCGTCACCCGCGGGCGGCGTGCCCTTGCCGATCTCAGCCAGCATGGGCGAGATCATTTTAGGCATGGGGGCCGCAGTTGCCTGCTTTGGGAATTCCCGCTTAGCCGGGCCGGCTGTATGTGAAGGCACCGGAGTCAACTCGCGCGCGATTTCCTCCTGGGTGCGGCCCGTGAGCACGCTGACGGCATGATCCTCAGGATCCCAGCCTGGGCGGGCGGCCACGTCCTTCTTTTTGAGGAGTAGCCACTCATTGCCCTTTCCGCGCTTCATGCGCACGACTGCGAACTCGCCGGAGAGCTTCTTGCCGATCAACTTAAACTTGAAGTCGCCCCTTGCAAGCTGCTGATCTGCTGAAACATCACCAAGCAGTTGAAACGTTCCGCGATCCCACAGCATCACACTGCCGGCGCCGTAATTACCTTTCGGTATGGTGCCTTCGAAGTCGCCGTAAGCAATTGGATGGTCCTCGACCATCATTGCCAGGCGCTTTTCGTTAGGGTCGAGCGTCGGGCCTTTGGGGACTGCCCACGATTTGAGTGTGCCTCCGACTTCGAGGCGGAGGTCGTAGTGCAGGTGCGAGGCGTGATGACGTTGCACGCAGAACATGGGAGCGGCGGCGGCAGAGGGCTTAACCGTACCAGGAACGGGTTCGGGAGTTTCATTGAAACGGCGTTTTTCGGCGTAGCGCTTAAGGGTCAAGCTGCATTCTCCGCCGATACATAATTTGTGAGGAATGTTTGAGGTATATTGGAAGACGCGGAAGGGCTATCGAATCGCGAGGTATCGTATATGGCTAGCACGGTCTGGAAGGGGCACCTCACGTTTGGGTTAGTGTCGTTCCCTGTCAAATTGTACAGCGCGGCGCGCAGCGAAAGCATCAGCTTTAATCAACTGCATAAACACGACGGTTCGCGGATTAAGCAAGTCTTGTTCTGCCAAGCCGAAGACAAGCCCATTCCCCGTACGGAAATCGTCAAGGGCTACGAGTATGAGAAAGACCGTTACGTAGTCGTAGAAGACGAAGAAATTAAGAAAGTAGCGCCCCAGACTGCCAAGGTGATGGAGATCCTCGAATTCGTCAAAGGCGATGACGTCGATCCCATTTACTTGGAGACTTCATACTATCTGGCCCCCGAGGAGGCCGGTGAAAAACCGTATGCGCTGCTTTTTGAGGCGCTCAAGAAAGCGGGCTATGTGGGAGTGGCGCGAGTGGCAATGCATAACCGCGAGCACATCGTGATTTTGCGCCCCGGCGAAAATGGCGTACTGATGCACACCATGTATTTCGAGCATGAGATCCGAAAAGTGGATGAATTCCGCACGGACCTGAGCTTGGTGAAGGAAAAAGAACTAGCCCTGGCGCAGAATCTGATTGAAGCGCTGGCGGCTGATTTTGAGCCTCAAAAATACAAGGATCAGTACCGTGAGAACCTGCTCCACTTGATCGAAACCAAGAAGGAAGGCAAGGAAGTGGTGGCGACGCCCGAGCCAAAACAGGAGAAAGTGGTGGATATCCTAGAGGCTCTAAAGGCCAGTCTCGCAAACGCCAAGAAACCTGCGGCATCCGCCACCGCCATCGATGCCGGCACACGCGCCGAACCTAAGCGCCGCAAAGCACGCGGATAGCGCGGGCCGGCGTGATGGCCAGATTCTCACTCCACGAGATCCGGAGATCGCCGACCCTAACCTGCGCGGCTTCGCGCGAGGGATCACGGCAAAGCAGGCCAGAGGAACTGAGCGAGGCCGCCTGGAAGCGCAACGTCACGATTCTGGAGTCGGGAGAAGCAGGATACCGAGGCTGTCGCGCAACTGCCGCACGAGTTAAACGGCGGTCCCCGCTCTATTTGATCCGCGGCGCCCCGCACATGACCGGATTTGGCGCTTTGTTGGTGGCAGCGAGGGGCGTTAGGTGTGGGTGGGCAAACTCCTAAGCGAGCTGCTCAAGCGCCTAACTTCGCGGCCAAGTCTACGATGCTGCTGGCTACGACATCGAAATCGCCGGGCTTCGCGTCGTCACCCCGTCGAACTGGGCCGTATTCGTCAGGTCTATGGATGAAACCGGTTCGCAGGCCAAAACTTCGGGCGGAGTTGAGATCGGCTATGTGCGCGGCGGCCATCATCACTTCCCCGGGTTTCAGACTAAGAAGCTCTGCGGCGGTCAGGTAGGACTCTTTGTCCGGCTTGTAGTGGCGCGCGAGTTCTGCGGAGAGAATGAGATCCCACGGCAAACCCGCGTTTTTGGCCATATCGGCAAGCAAGGACACGTTTCCGTTCGAGAGTGGCGCGATGGTGAACTTCTTCTTCAGCCGGGCCAATCCCGCCACCGAATCCGGCCACGGCTTCAAGCGATGCCATACGCGATTCCAATGGTCTTTTTCCTGTTCCGAAAGTCCCGTAATTTTGAATTCTTTGAGCAATTCTTCAAGGACCATGCGATGCAGGTCGTCCAGCTTAGTCCACGGCAATTGGCCTTTACGGACACGATCGATGGAGGGCCTATAGCCGTCGCGCCAGCGGTCGGCGAAGTTCGCCCAATCGATCGTCAGGCCTTTGGCGCGGCCCCATTCCTTGCCTTCCGCAGCCACAGAGCCACGCCAGTCGACTACGGTTCCGAAAGTGTCGAAAACCAAGGCCTTCACGGAACCTTGGGGTGAGCTCTGCCCGCGGCTTCGCACCGGAATTATGGAGATAAGCGCACCGCCTGCGACCGCGCCGAATACACTACGCCGTGTCATGTTCATAAAGCCTCCTCACCACGAATCAGGTCATCGTATGTCTCGCGCGTGCGCACCACGCGCCATTCCGAACCTTCCACCAAAACTTCAGCGGCGCGACGCCGCGCGTTGTACGTGGAGGACTGCACAAAACCGTATGCGCCGGCCGTACAGACCGCGAGCACATCCCCGGGCAGCAACTCCGGCAGATCGCGATCGCGCGCGATGAAATCACCAGTTTCACATACGGGTCCCACGACGTCGGCACGCAGCGTAGCGGCCCCTCTTGCGCGAACCGGCAGAATTTCGTGATAAGCGCTGTACAGCGCGGGACGAATCAAATCGTTCATGGCGGCGTCCACGATCACGAATTCCTTGCCGCCTGTCTTCTTGCGGTACAGCGTTTTGGCCAATAACACGCCGGACGCGGCCACAATGGAGCGCCCTGGCTCCACCATCACGCGAAGACTACGGCCTTGCACTTTCGCATGCAACTGTCGCACGTAGTCGCGAATCGCGGGGGTGACTTCCTCAGGCTCATAAGCGACGCCGAGCCCTCCGCCTAAATCCACGTGCTGAATATCGAAGCCTTTGGCACGCAGGCGTTCGATCAACGCGAGCACCAGGTCCGCTGCTTCGAGCAGCGGCGCGGAATCCATCAATTTGGATCCTATGTGGCAGCTTACGCCCTCCAGCACCAGATTAGCGTGCTGCCGGGCGCGCTCATAGACTTTTTCGGCCTCCGCCAGAGCGATTCCGAACTTGTGTTCCAGGCTCCCGGTGGAAATGTAGTGATGTGTATCGGCATCCACATCCGGATTCACTCGCACTGCGATCCGGGCCTTCACGCCGCGCCGGTGGGCCAGGGCGTCGATCAGAGCCAGCTCAGGCTCCGACTCGCAGTTAAAGGAGAAAATCCCTGCCGCGAGCGCTTCGTCGATTTCGGGAGCGGTCTTGCCGACGCCTGAAAATACGATTTTGGATGGATCACCGCCAGCCTTGAGAACGCGAAACAACTCACCCCCGGAAACGATGTCGAAGCCCGCGCCTGCTTTCGCCAGTAAACGAAGAACAGCGAGATTACTGTTGGCCTTCATCGCGTAACACACCATGTGCGGGATGTCGCCGAACGCTTCGTCGTAGGCGTGATAGTTTTCCACAATCGTGCTGGCGGAGTACACGTAGCAGGGAGTTCCAACCCGCGCAGCGATTTCCGCGAGAGCCACATTTTCACAGTGGAGCGCGTGCTCTTTGTAGATAAAAGGATTCATTCCTGGAAATCGCTTCAACTCACCTTCATGACAACGATGGTCTGGTCGTCCGTGATAGGGGTGTCTTCACGAAAGTTATCCAACTCTGTAACGATCGTGTCGGCAATTTTCTGAGGACGTTCGTTTCCATTCTTCCGGAAGAGATTCAGCGTTCGTGTGCGCGAAAAATGCTTTTCGGCCTCGTTAAGCTGATCTTGCACGCCGTCGGAGTACAGCAGAATCGCGTCGCCGCGCTCGGTCTGAACCTCGACTTCCTCGTATTGGCGGTCTTCGAGCAAGCCCACGGGCACGCCGGAAGAACGCAGAGTCAGGATTTCACCGTTGCGAAAAATCAGGGGCGCTTCGCCGCCTGCGTTGCAGAAGGTCAACAGGCGGGTGCGCGGATCCCACAACAGAACTGTTAGCGTGGCATACTGCGCATCCACGCGACGCTCCAAGAGCGCTTCGTTGATCGACTGCATGAGCATGGCCGGACTCCTGCGGCGCGGGGCCAGGGTGCGTAACAAACCGCTCACCAGGGCTCCATACAAGGCGGCCGCAGGACCCTTGCCGCTGACGTCTCCAAACGCAATCACGGCGTATTCGCCGCCATGTTCGTAAAATTCGTACACATCGCCGGTGATATCGCGCGCCGGGCGCGAGCGAATTCCGATCTCCAAACCGCGAACTTCGGCATGCCGGGGCAACAAAATCTTTTGCAGATTTCGCGCGGCCTTCAGGTCCTGGTCCATGCGCTGCTCGCGTTGCGCGAGTTCCTCATACAAACGAGCGTTCTCCACCGAACTCGCGATTTGCGGCGCAAGGAGAGACAAGGTTTGTTGATGATCTTCGCTAAACGCGCCGATGCGTTCGCTTTCCACATCCAGTACGCCGATCACGCGGTCCTGAACGATAAGCGGGACCGCGAGCTCCGAATGCACGTTGGGATGCGACGGAATGTAGCGTGGATCGTCCAGTATGTTGATTACCCGCACCGGCTCGCGCGTGCGAGCCGCCGCGCCCGTGAGTCCTTTCTCCAGCGGCACGTTGTCGGAGTGAACGCGCTCGTCGAAACGCACACTGAAGCGATGGCGGAGCACGCGCTTTTCGTTATCGATCAGATAGACGCTGAAGGAGTCGTAATTGATCAAAGTACGCACGGCCGCGGCTATTCGTCCC
Source organism: uncultured Acidobacteriota bacterium (assembly GCA_902826605.1). Taxonomy (GTDB): domain Bacteria; phylum Acidobacteriota; class Terriglobia; order Bryobacterales; family Bryobacteraceae; genus Palsa-187. The sequence continues at coordinate 217,723 of CADEFM010000001.1, read as the reverse complement.
AGCAGTTCATCCAGGTCGAGAATGGAGCTAAATTCCTGTGATAGGGCCGACAGAGTCCGCAATGTGCGATTGCGCATATCCACACGGCGATAAAGAACCGCGTTCTCGATCGACGACGCCACCCGCGAGGCGATCAGCCGCATGATGGTTTTGTCCTGCGCGGAAAACGCATTGGGATTGGTGGACTGCAGATCGATCACACCAACCAGTTTTCTCCGCGCGATCATGGGCACAGCCAGTTCACTGCGCACGGCATCAAGCGCGTTCAAATATCGCGGGTCACTGCGCACGTCTTCCACCAGCAGTGGCTCGCGCGTTTGCCCGGCCACTCCGACGATTCCTTCGCCGAGGGGAATGACCAGGCTGCGCACTCCGTCGCGATGGCCTATGGCATGCCGGATCCGCAGGCCTTGCGATTTTTCGCTATAGAGCAGAATGGCGAACAAATCGAAGGACACCACCGTCTTAACGATGCCAGCGACATCGTGCATCAACTTATCAAGGTCGAGGCTTTCCGAGGTGATGCGTGAAACTTCCAGCAGGAAATCGAGCATCTCCGCGCGTTCGCGGAAGCGGTCAACGGTTTTACGTGGACTTGCCATGCGTGGATTGGCCATGCGATTTCGCTATGCCGTGGCAGCGGCTTCCATGATTTTGACGCCCGCGCTCGCGCCGATGCGGCTGGCGCCGGCAACGATCATTTGTTTGCAGTCCTCAAGTGTACGAATCCCGCCCGAGGCTTTCACTCCCATGTCCGGACCCACGGTTCGGCGCATCAAAGCCACGTCCTCCACGGTTGCCCCGCCGGGTCCAAAACCTGTCGACGTCTTCACGAAGTGCGCGCCCGCTCCTTTTGCGATGCGGCAGGCGGTGATTTTTTGCTCATCGCTTATCAGCGCGGTTTCCAAAATCACTTTGACGATCACGCCGCGGGTGGCCGCTGCCGCGACAATCGCGCGGATATCACGTTCGACGGCGGCATGATTCCCGCCGCGCAACTCCCCAATATTCAGCACCATGTCAATTTCACCCGCACCCTCGGCAATCGCGGTGACGGTCTCCGCCACCTTGATTTTCGTAGCGCTGGCACCGAGTGGAAATCCAACCACCGCACACACGGAAACGTTCGAGGCCCGCAATTCCGTCGCGGCCAACGTCGTCCAGTACGGATTCACACAAACGCTGGCGAACCCGTATTGGCGGGCTTCCGCGCACAGCTTGCGGATTTCCGCCGCCGTTGCCTCAGGTTTCAAAAGCGTATGATCGATCAGGGCGGCGAGGGAAGAATCCACGGGAAATCGTTATGATAACACGCGCTTTTTCCGAGAAGACGGGCGCGGCGGCAACGCGCCGTTTACAATAGCTAGATGGAAACCGACACCGCCTCTAGCGTCGCGCCCGTCATTGCCCCCGATGTCGCGGCCAGCGTAATCGAACTCGAAAAGCAATACCTGTTGCAGAATTATGCACGGTACCCGGTAGTGCTCGAGCGCGGCAGAGGCTGTTATGTTTATGACACTTCCGGCAAGCGTTACCTGGATCTCATCGCTGGGATCGGCGTGAACGCACTGGGATACTCGCATCCACGGCTGACCAAAGTAATCCGCGAGCAGGCCGGGCGTCTGCTGCATTCCTCGAATCTGTATTACCACCCCTACACCGGTCCTTTGGCGGAACGTTTTTCGCGCACCAGCGGAATGCCGCGTGTGTTCTTCTGCAACTCCGGCACGGAGAGCGTGGAGGCTGCGCTAAAGATGGCGAAGGCCCACGGACACAGCATCTCACCCGACAAATTCGAGATCGTGGCGCTGGACAATTCTTTCCATGGACGCACATTGGGCGCGTTGTCGGTCACGGGTCAGGAAGCCTACCGGCGCGACTTTCAGCCTTTGATTCCCGGCGTACATTTTGTCCAGCGCAACGACGTCACCGCACTGGAGCAAGTCGTCACCGAACGCACTGCTGGAATCATCTTGGAACTTGTGCAGGGCGAGGGTGGCATTTATCCGCTCACAGAAGAGTACATCCGCAAGGCACGCGAAATCGCGGACCGCAATAACGCCATTCTGATTTTCGATGAAATCCAATGCGGCGTGGGACGCACGGGCACCTATTTCGCATATCAGCAGATGGAACCGCCGGTAATGCCGGACGTCATGGTCACCGCCAAACCCATGGGCTGCGGGATTCCTATCGGTGTGGTGGCATGCAATGAGCGCGCTGCGGCGGGTATGGGCCCAGGCAAGCACGGCACCACCTTTGGAGGGAATCCACTGGCATGCCGCGTTGCTTTGGAATTTTTTGACATTCTGGATTCCCTGCTGCCGCACATCACCAATGTAGGAAGCTATTTCCGCATGCGGCTGACCGAGATGCAAAGGAAGTATTCGTTCATCAGGGAAGTCCGCGGAGTCGGGCTGATGATCGGTGTGGAACTGGAGTTTTCAGGCAAGCAAGTCGTGCTGGACGCGATTGCAGAAGGACTGCTCATCAACTGCACGCATGACGTCACTCTGCGCGCGCTGCCTCCCTTCATTCTCACGGAGGACGACGTGGACCGCGCCATCAAAACCCTGCACCGCGTGTTCAAGAAGACTAAGCCACCGGAGGTGTAAGGCGCGCGGATATTGCGCAGCAACTCACCGTTCGGCGGCTGTGCGGCGTGCCCATGGAATACAACAATCTGCTTAGAAATGGGATTCGACTAGTGCAAATCGAGGTGGTTTTCTAGGGGTCCGTCTCATTTGAGTGATAGGGGTTTTGCGCTATTCTTCGAGTACTCATGCTGGACCTCAACCGCCTCGCACTGCTAACGGGTATCACTGGCTTTGTGGGTGCGATTCCTGCTGTGCAACGGTTCTTCCGAACACTCACTGATTCATCCACGACGCGGCCAGGCGTGGCGTGGCTGGCGGTACCGCTGCTAGTTATCTTTCTTGTCGGGATTACAGAACTTGGCTTTTTCTGGTGCCTGTATCGGAATCGAGTGCCGCTCTTCGTTCCAAAACGGGCGCGATTGGCGGCATTGTTGGGTGCAATTGTCACGGGTGGCATAGTCTTGGTCACGCTTCCGTCCGGAATGAATACATTCGTTTACGGAGTCGTCACTCTGAGACAGATCCATTGGAGCGACGGGGCTACTAGTGTGATCTCGGCGTTTCGCGATTTCGGGGCGTTCGCATTAATCGCCAGGGTGGTGAACTATCTTCACGCGACCGCCTACATATTGCTATTAGTCGTTTTGATCCGCAGACCTAGCGACGATCCTCCGGCCGCCCCCCCGCCCTCGCGCGAGCTGAGATATTTCGCGCTGGCGTTAGCGATCGAGTTGGGCATTTGGGTAGTTTTCTGTTTGCTGCGACTCGCAATGTGGCCCTCTATCTATCGCGACATGGTACGAAACCTAGTATTACAGATTGAGCCACCTGTGCCATCGGTCTGGATGGGAATGGCGGAGATTTTGCGCGGCACAATGCACGGGGTGAGCATTTTTGCCGCGCCTTATGCGGTGTATCTGACCTGCGTCTTTGTGCGGAGTGACGACACGAGCGTCGTGCCTCAGCTTCCGCCGGGATCGACGCCGTAGTGCATATGCGCAGATTGGCAGACGGATTCGATCAGTTCGCGGTCGTCTGGTTCAGCGAATCGAGTGCACGTACATTGTGACTCACTTCTCTGGCTGCGCTATAGTAGCTCGTGCCGTCCGGCCTTCTCCAGGCGCTTGACCAGATCGCCCACCTGCTGAGCGCGGCTGCGGTCGGCGATCAGCAGGGCATCGGGCGTGTCCACCACGATCAGGTCTTTCACGCCCAGCAGCGCCACTAGTTTCTTGCCATCGGCTTCCACGTAGTTCCCGGCGCTCGCTTCGATGAGCGCGGGCACGCGCGAGGCATTGCCGTTCGCGTCGCGCTTACTTAGCTCGTAGACCGCGTTCCAGCTTCCGACGTCGTTCCAGCCGGTATCACCCGCCGGAATGCCGACAACGTCGCGCGCGCGTTCGAGCACGGCGTAATCGACGGAAATGTTTTCACAGCGTGGGAACACAACTTCCAGTTTCGGCGCGAATGCCTTGCTCGAGAAAGCAGGCAGGCTCGCGAGCAACGCGGCGGTCTTGGGAAGGTGCCACCGAAGATTGTCCAGGAGCACGGACGTTTTCCAAAAGAACATGCCTGCGTTCCAAAAGAAATTCCCGGCGGCAACGAAGCGTTCCGCAGTGGCTAAATCCGGCTTTTCGCGAAAGCTCGCAACATCCACGGGCTTGAGCCCGCCTGCGCGTGTACCGGCTGGAAATTCGATATAGCCGTAGCCAGTTTCAGCCCAGCGTGGTTCAATTCCCAGCACCGCGATGCTGCCCTCTTCCGCGGCTTGGAACGCGGGGCGCAACAGACGCACATACTCGCGAGGTTTGGTGACTACATGATCGGCCGGGAAAACACCCATCACGGCCTCAGGATCGATGGATTGCAGAATTTGCGCGGCGAGTCCTATGGCAGGCGCGGTATTGCGCTGAGCCGGCTCAGCCAGAATCTGGCGCTTGGGGACTTCCGGCAACTGGCGTACGATCTCCGAACGCAGATGATGATTGGTCAGGATCCAGATGCGCTCCGGCGGGATTACGGGCTTCAGCCGGTCCACGGTCTGCTGAATCAGCGTGCGTTCGCCGAAGAAGTTCAGGACTTGCTTGGCTCTGGCGCGCCGGCTGCGCGGCCAAAAGCGAGTGCCGCGACCCCCGGCTAAAATCAGCCCGTAACGGTGATCTCCCTTTGAGGAGGCCATTACTGGATGGGCACTCCGCGCACTAGTTTCAGCGTCCGCTCCCAGCGCGTATTGGAAAAGAAATTCTTTCCCAAATCGAGCATGTGTCCTCCCAGATTACCCACCCAATCTTCGGTGGGAGCGTCATAGGACCAATAAATCACCAGCGGTTTGCCCACAATGTTTTCGCGCGGCACGAAGCCCCAATAGCGGCTGTCAAGTGAATTGTCGCGGTTGTCGCCCATGGCGAAGAAGTTATCGGGCGGGACCACTAGTTCGCCGTTTTGCACGTTTTGCCGAATCATTTCCCGAGCGCGGTCGACCACGGGACCCTCGGGCTCCGAAGGAAAATTGTCGCGATACGGCTCTAGATTCGGAAACTTATGCTGCGTGTACGGCTCATTGAGCTGCTTTCCGTTCACGAAAACCATCTTGTTCTGAATCTTGATGCGGTCGCCCGGCGCGCCGATCACGCGTTTGACGTAATTTTGGCGGATGTCCATGGGATAGCGGAAAACAATAATGTCGCCGCGCTTGGGTTCCATGTAGGGCAACAGATACTTGCTGAGCGGCCCTGCTGGAGCGAACGAAAGCTTGTCCACCAACAGGTGATCCCCCACCATGACGGTAGTGTCCATGGATTCGGTGGGCACCACGAACGCCTGCACCAGCGTGGTGATGCCGAACAGCAGGATCAGGATGTTGACGGACCACTCATGAATGAAGTCACGCATGCAGTTAATTGCCCCGGTACGGATGAATCAGCATGAAAGTGCGTTTCCAGCGCGTCTTCGTAAAGAAGTTCAAAGCCACGTCCTTCACATGGTCGAGACCAATGGACTGATCCTGCAACTGGCTGGTGGGCGCGTCATAAGACCAGTACACAATGAGCGGCTTGCCGATGATGTTTTCCCTGGGCACGAAACCCCAATAGCGGCTATCGAGCGATGAATCTCGGTTATCGCCCATGGCGAAGAACATGTTCGGTGGAACGACTACCTCGCCATCGACCGCATGCTTCGTCAGCATTTCAATAGCCCCTGGATAGACCATGGAATTCGGCTCGCTTGGAAACTCATCGCGGTAGGCGTCAGGATAGTCGGATTTGTGAAATTTGTAGGGTTCCACGATTTTTACGCCGTTCCGATAGACTTCCTTGTTGACGATGCGAATGCGGTCACCCGGCACCCCGATGGCGCGTTTGACAAAGGTTTGGCGGATATCCACGGGATATCGGAAGACGATAATGTCGCCACGCTGAACATCGGTATAGGGCAGCAAATATTTGCTGACGGGACCCGGCGGTGCGAAGGCAAGCTTGTCCACCAGAAGGTGATCCCCGATCAACAATGTATCTTCCATGGATCCCGTTGGAATGACATACGCTTGCACGAGTGTGGTGGTCAGGAAGAGCAGCAGGAGGATGGTGATGGCCCATTCCGCGATCGCGCCACGCGGGGGATCGCCATCCGGAATAGTCTGGATGGGCGGCGGAATTTCGGCGGCCTGGGTGTTTACGGCGTCCAAACTGCCTTCCGCAACCGTCCCATCGCCATTGAGCGGCGGTTCCGTTGCGGCGGGAGTCAGAGGCGTAGAATCCGTCGGGTTATCGAGGCTCACTGGCTCCATTCTAGCGCGCTGAGCGTGGCCCGCTACCAAAGCGCGACCGCAGGAACTCCATCACCTGCAAATGCCGTCCAGGGCAGCGGGCCCACGGCGCAAAACTGATGATCTTGGTATCGCGAGCGACCCAGAGGCCGAAATTTTCCACGCCGGGATAGACGATGCTGAATACCACTCCCCCACTGCACGCGTCCACCTCTTGGATTTTCACAGCCGTGGCGTTCTTATAAGTTCCGGCTGGTCCCCAATCCTCGATAAATTTCTCGGCGGGATAAAAGCGGCGGGTTTCCGGGGAATCCCACAGCGCATAGGCTTCCTGATACTTTTGCTCTTTCAGCAGGACCAAAAACCGGTTGACTTGCCGTTCTTCGCTGAAATTGCGGAAATAGAAAAAACCGCTGACGCCTAGGATTACGACGAGCAAGCCCCATAGCATGATCCGTTTAACGATGCGACCGCGCCGTGCATCCGCTACACCGTATGATTCGTCCAGATATCCCGCCATGGTGCTAAGGGCTTCCGATCGTTATTTAGGTGGAAATGTCTTGTCGTAGGCGGCGATGGCTTCTTCAGTGACTTCAAGCGCAGGTTTGAAAAACACCGCGTTGGTGGAATCGAGGACAACGTCCAAGGCCTTTTCATCGGCCATTTTTTTCACTACGTCGGTCATGCGGGCGGCGGCCTTCTGCAAAATTTCATTGCGGTCCCGTTCTACTTCTGCCTGCAAATCTTCCTGGATGCGCTGGGCTTGGCGCTGCTTCAGAGTCCCCTGCCCCTGCAGGTCGGCTTGCAGCGCCGGGGGCGTCTGCGGGTTTTGCAGCTTCGCCTGTATTTCAGCCAGGTCTTTTTGCAGAGTCTCCAGCTGGTCCGTCCGCGGCTTGTACTTGGATTGCATAAGCCCTGACGCTTTTTTGATCTCGGCGGTCTCCAAGATGGCTTTCTGCATGTTGATAACCCCTACCTTCAATTGCGCGGAAGCCAAAGATGGAGACAGGACAGCTGCCGCGCAGACCAGCAAGGCGGGCAGGAATGAGGATCTGAACATAGAGGGTTCGGCGGACTCCTTTGTTGTTATTTTAGCGTAGTTTGCGTGAGGGAGCAGGTTCCCAACGTTAACGGTCATTTGAACATTTCAAACAGCACCCGGCCAGAACTGCCGCTGGGGGTTGCAATACCGAGCAAGTCCGAGAGTGTTGGGGCGATATCGTTTGGCGTCACACTTTGGCGATATTGGCCGGATTTGATCCGGGAGCCCCAAAACAGGAGCGGAACGTGTGTATCGTAATCAAAGAGCGTTCCATGAGTAGTGCCGGTATTGAGTCTGGCGATCCAGTAGGGGTCTAGCAGCACCGTCAAATCCGGCGAACGGACCGCATTGAAACCGTTGCGCACACCGGTACCGAATTCGTCCCCGGCCACGCCGCCGTTTAATAGTTGCTCACGCGTGTAGACCCGGAAGACATGGGGCAATGCACGCAACGCATTTGCAGCCACATCTTCAACATCGGCTGCCTTCGCCGCCCGGGACGCCAGGGTCACAGGATTCAGATAAACCGACCCGCCTGCCATATAGGCGACCCATTGCGAGCCGCCGAACTTGTCTGTCAAAACCCGTTCCAACGCCGCGCGCAAGTGCGCCAAATCCAGCCGGCCTCCTGGCAATTTACGGTTGATATTGTCTTCCGGAACGGGTGCGACTCCATGATCTGCCGACAGCACCGCCAGTACGTTGCCTGCGCCAGCCTGCGCCTCGGCGGCGCGCAGCAAATCCCCGATCAGGCGGTCCACGCGCAGAGCCATATCGTGGGCTTCCTCGGAATCTGGCCCGTATTCATGACCCACCAGATCGTTGCCGGAATAGCTGACTGCCAACAAGTCGGTTTTTATCCCTGCGCCAAGCTTTTCGGCGGCCAACGCTTTCAATGTGAACTGCTGCAATAATTCGTTCGTGAAGGGCGTAGTATCGATATCGTCATAGAGTAGCCGCCCGGTAGTGGACGGCATCTTGTGTTTCAGCCATTCATGGCCGGCATATTTGTCGGCTGGCTTGGATTTATTGAATTCGTCCGCCCACGCGGGAAGAGCGCGGAAATAGTACGTGCTGCTGACAAAATTCCCCGTGACCGCATCCAACCAATAGGCCGCGTCAGCCGAGTGCCCCACCGGCAAGATGGCGCTGCGATCCTTGATAGAAATTCCGATCACTTTGCCACCCTTGCCAGAGACGCGCAATTCATCACCCACCGTGGATTGCAACAGGCGCCGCGGGGAAACCCCCGAACCCTCCGCGCCGAGTAAGCGAGTACTGGCGTCGGAGACGCTGGTGACGGTTGCGGACGTTTTGCGATCCCACCATTGGTTCTCGATGATGCCCGTGGCCGCGGGCGTTGCCCCCGTGAGCAGAGTGGCATGTCCGGTTGCGGTGACGGTGGGAAAATGGCGATAGCGCGCGTTGGTGAAATTCGCGCCCTCTTCCATCATGCGCTTCAAACCGCCCGTGTATTCGCTGCGGAATCGGGTGAGAAATTCATAGCGAAACTGGTCGATCATAATTGCCAAGACCAGTTTGGGTTGCCGGGGCACGGGAGCTGCCGCGGGGCGCTTCTGCTGCGCAGCCATGGGTAACGCGGCGCACATGAGCACCAGCAGTATTCTCACGCGGACAAACATAAGAACCATCAGTTTAACCTGTAAGCACTGTAACAACCGCATGAAATTTCGGGCGCAGGCCCGGAGAGCGCTAGAAATCCAGAAAATCTCCGACTTTCAGACCGTTCTTGGCCGCCACTCCCGCATTCACTTCCAGCACGTACTGCGATTTCTGATTCCCGCCATAGTTGGCGCACTCGCTGGCCTTTTCTGAAGCACATGGCGGCGTATCCAGGGACATCTCCACAATGCGGTGATCGCGGCTCAGCCAGATGATGTCCAGGGGGATTCTGGTTTGGTACATCCAATAGCGGAAGGTGTCTTCGGAAGGGTGCGCGAACAGCATGCCGCGATCCGGCGGGAGGGAGTCACGATACATCATGCCTCGCAACAAATCGTATTCCTGGCGCTTGACCTCAGCGGTGATCTGGGTTCCGTTGGGAAAACCAACCACTGTGGTGTTGACGTCATTCGTGACGTTGCCGCTGGAGCACGCCGTCATGCACACCACGGCGGCCGCCGCCCACGCACGCACGAGAGGAACGGGCATTCCCCTAGAATAGTAGCTTGCCCACATTCCTCACACGGGTCCGGCTCACACTGGACATGATCAAGTTCGAGCACTCCGTGTTTGCGCTGCCCTTTGCGCTGACCGGCGCGCTGCTAGCGTGGCGCGATGGGGGCTTTGTCCGGTATGGCTTGTGGGGCAAGCTGGCGTGGATCGTAGTGTGCATGGTGTCCGCGCGGTCGGTGGCGATGGCGTTTAACCGCGTGCTGGACGCCGATATCGACGGACGGAATCCGCGCACGAAGATGCGCCACCTGCCTGCCGGCCTGCTGTCGCGGCGCTTCGCCTGGGGGTTTATTGCGCTTTGGACGTTTGTTTTTCTGATCGCCGCAGGGCAGCTGAATCCCTTGTGTATGAAACTTGCCCCGGTCGCACTTGCGATTCTGATGTTCTATTCCTACACAAAACGCTTCACCTCGTTTTCACACATTGTGTTGGGATTCTGCCTGGGCATCGCTCCCGCGGGCGCCTGGATCGCGATGCGCGGAGAACTGGACCCCCGCATTCTGTGGCTGACCGCCGCCGTCACCATGTGGACTGCCGGTTTCGACATCATTTATGCCTGTCAGGATTACGAGTTTGATTCGCACGCTGGCTTATTCAGCATGCCGAAACGACTCGGCATCGTGGGATCACTGTGGATTTCCCGCCTGTTGCATATGGGGATGTTGGTCTGCCTGCTCATGTTAGGAATATCATTTGGGCTGGGGACGCTGGCGTGGGTGGGCGTGGCGGCCGTGGCTGGCTTGCTGCTCTGGGAACACAAACTCGTGTGGCCAGCCGATCTCTCCCGCGTGGACGCGGCGTTCTTCACCATGAATGGTTACGTGAGCGTGATATTCTTTGTTTTTTGGGCCAGTGATATCTTTTGGAAGCGATGACACCTGAATTCCACGATCCGCGCCTGTTGGCAATTCGCAGCAAGGTTGAAGGCGGCCAACGTCTGACTCCGGAGGAAGGTCTGACGCTGTATCGCACGCCCGACCTGCTAGGCGTAGGTTGGATGGCGAACCTGGTGCGAGAGCGCTTGCATGGGAACACCACGTACTTCAACGTGAACCGGCACATCAACCCTACTGATGTCTGCGTGGCCAGTTGCAAACTGTGCGCATTCGGGAAACAGAAGAAAGATCCCAAGGCCTACACGATGTCGCTCGACGAGATTTGGCATCGCGCGGGCGAAGGCTATCGTGATGCAGTGACCGAATTTCATATCGTCGGCGGATTGCACCCGGAACTGACGCTCGATTGGTATTGCGACATGCTGCGCGGGTTAAAAGAGCGCTACCCGCGAGTTCATTTGAAAGCCTTCACCATGGTTGAGATTGGGTACTTCGCACAGCGGACGAAGCTTTCAACGCGCGAAGTGCTGGCAAAGCTGAAAGACGCCGGCGTCGATTCGATGCCCGGTGGCGGCGCGGAAGTCTTCTCCGAACGCGTGCGGCGCATCATCTGCGATCACAAGCTTTCCGGCCAGCAGTGGCTGGACACGGCGCGCGAAGCGCATCAGATGGGCCTGCTTTCCAACTGCACCATGCTGTATGGGCACTTGGAAACCGAAGAGGACCGCGTGGATCATCTGGTGAAGCTGCGTGCGTTGCAGGACGACACACACGGATTTCAGACTTTCATCCCGCTGGCGTTTCACCCGGACAACACGGCGCTCGATCACATTCCGAAGACCACGGGGTTCAATGACGTGCGGGAGATCGCGGTAGCGCGGCTGATGCTCGATAACATCCCGCACATCAAGGCTTACTGGGTGATGATGACTCCCAAGATCGCGCAGATCGCCCTGCGTTTTGGAGCCGACGACCTGGACGGCACGGTAGTGGAAGAAAAAATCTACCGGGACGCGGGCGGAGATACCGGCGGCAATCTCCACCGCGGCGAACTGCTTCGCCTGATCCGCGAAGCAGGACGCGAGCCGCTCGAACGCGACACGCTATATCATCCGGTGGAGCGCAAAGAGCAGGAAAACGTGTTTACGGTGCTGGTGTAAGCTGACTAGCCAAGTGCAAGGTGCAACCGTCACCTTTCAGCCTTTGATGGAGTCACATCCACATAATTTTCCCAGGATAATTGACGGATGCGAGATAACCCCGATTCAGTAAGCATACTCGTGGGTCTTATTCTTGGGTGCATAATCTTGCTTGTCTTTGTTCCGGTGTTATGGGTACCGTTGTTCGGGCTTGTGATTTTCATCACTGACGAACCGGTAAAGGCTACTATCGTCGGCGTAATATGCGCTGGTTGGATATGGTGGGCAAAAAGGAATCCCCCGAAATCTAAGACTTAACAGGCTGTTGAAAAGCCCCGTCGAGAAGTATCCAAACGGCGAGAGAAGGCGTCTTGTCTATATGCGCCGAGAAGACCAGCAACAGCACGCGTCATTCGGATACGGATCGTTGGAGGAGCGAGTACAATCCAGATGTAGAAGAAGAGACGAAGACTAACCGCCCCAGCGGGCTTCCCCCTCTAGACGGCCTAGCTTTGACAAATGCCACGGCAGCGAGATGACCTTCGGCAGCGGCGAACCGTCCATCCCCCCGACGAGATACCACTAAACGCGCTAGTGTAGGTTTGGATCGCGCGGGCGTCTTGGCTTACTTCCTCGGGAGGTATGATTATGCCATGGAATCAAAACTTTTACACTTTTACTTGCGTTCGCGCCTTGCCCCAACGCCACGCAACGGCATGCGTGAGTACCGCAACACGTGGATCAGCGACTCCAGCGTGGAGAGCATCGAGACCTACGCTCTGGTGGCTCAGTACTGTGAAAATGCCATGGTCACGGGAACACCCATCCGAATCCATCGCCGAAGATTTAAGGGATCTCCTGCCGTGATTTGTTGTGAGTGTAAGATAAAATCAATCGTCCGTGCAGGAACAACGTTCCGAGTCTTTTTTCACGAGTACCGTCTTCTGAACATCCTCCGCGAGAAAACGCTCCAAAGGGGCTACTATTTCGCAAACCCAACGTCGTACGAGGAAGCGGACGGCAATTCAAACTGAACCACTACCAAGAATTCTCTTCCCCCCCGTCAAAAGCCCAATCGCTTCGCTATAGATTCGGTGCTCTTCCCTCAATATGCGCGCGGAAAGCGCTTCGAGGGTGTCGCCTTCCAGCACGGGCACTACCGCCTGTTGAATGATAGGGCCTGAATCAAGCCCCTCATCCACGTAGTGCACAGTGCAGCCGGAGAACTTCACGCCATGTTCCAGCGCCTGACGTTGCGCGTCCAGACCAGGGAATGCGGGCAGCAACGACGGATGGATGTTCAGAATCCGCATCGGAAATTCGCGAATGAACCACGGGCTCAGCAAGCGCAAATAACCCGCCAGGCAGATCAGATCGACGTTGTTCTTACGAATCTCGGCGGCGAGCTGGCGGTCATAAGCTTCCCGTTCCATGCCACGCGATGGAAGCAGAACAGCGTTGAGTCCGCGGCTGTGGGCGGCCAGCAAGCCGGGGGCGTCGGCGCGATTCGAGATCACGACGGCGATCTCCACATCCAGGCGGCCCGCCGCGACCGAGTCCGCGATCGCTATGAAATTCGAACCCCGGCCGGATAACAGGATGCCTAGCCGTTTACTCACTCGTAAATCACCCGTTCGGCGCCACGCGCGGGAATGACCGCGCCGATGGGGAACCACGGCTCCTTGAGTGCATCGAGAATGCGGCCCGCCTCGGACAGCTTCCGCGAGGGCACCACGAAGATCATGCCGATCCCCAGATTGAATGTCCGGCGCCAGTCATTCAACGGAATCTGACCGATTTTTCGCAGCACGTCGAAAATGGGAAGAACGGGCCAGGTGCCCAGGTCGATGCGCACGCCCAAGCCCTTCGGCAAAATTCGCGGCGTGTTGTCGGTGATGCCGCCTCCAGTGATGTGCGCCGCGCCTCTGAGGATGCCTGCATCGTCTAGCGCTCGCAGCGGTTTCAAATAACTGCGGTGGAGCTTCAGCAGTTCGTCGGCGATGCTGGATTCGAGCTCGCTGAGCCGCGCGTCAGGAGCGTGTCCCGCCACTTCAAACAGGAGCTTGCGCGCGAGCGAATATCCGTTGGTGTGCAGACCGCTCGAAGGCAAGCCTATGAGCACGTCGCCCGAACGAATCTTTTCGCCGGTGATCATCCTTTTGCGTTCCACCGCTCCGACGATGAAACCAGCCAGATCATACTCGCCGGGCGCGTAAAAGCCCGGCATCTCAGCGGTTTCGCCGCCGATCAACGCACAACCGTTGGCCGAGCATCCGCGCGCAATCCCGGAAATCACCTCGGACGCCACGCGTGCATCGAGCTTGCCGACGGCGAAGTAATCCAAAAAAAATAGAGGCGTCGCACCCTGTACGGCAATGTCGTTCACGCAGTGATTCACCAGGTCCTCACCAATGGTCGAGTGACGCCCGGTTAAGAATGCCAGCTTCAATTTGGTGCCCACGCCATCGGCGGAAGATACCAGCACCGGATCGCGGTAACCGCGCAGGCGGAAGCCTCCGCCAAAGCTGCCGATGTCCGTGAGCACGCCGCTGGTAAACGTCTTGCGCGCCATCGTGCGAATGGAGCTGACGGCGCGGTCGGCCTCGTCAATACTCACTCCGGCGTCGGCATAACGGACTCCTCTGGCGGTTTTGGCACGTGCGTTGGGGGGCTGCTTGACGGAAGATTTTCGAGCCATGGAATCTTATATAGTAGCGGGCGGCGCGGTGCGTGTACACTTTCCCTCTGTACACAAGGGAGCGGTACACTACGTCTAGGGATTCATGAAAGCCATTCGCCTGATGGCGTGCGGTGCGTTCGCGGTGACTCTCACCGCGCAGATACGCTATCCCGGACAGACCAATCCCTATCCACCCGGCCAAATTCCTGGACAAATTCCCGGCCAAACCGGACCTTATCCGGGCGGAAGGAACCCCAACGATCCCTATCCAGGCGGGGTGGGCGGTGTCGGAAGGGGCCGCGGTTCCTCGATCCCGGGACGATCTTCGCAAGACAAGGCGATTACGATCAGCACGCTCGGGAACCTGCGGTTGGCGAATGCGAATCACTTGATCCTGGAAGCCGCGGATCATCGCATCATCACTTACAAGATCACCGGCAAGACAACGATTGAACGCGATGGCAAGCCCGTTCAAATCACCTCCTTCCATCCCGGCGATCGTGTCACTGTGGATGCAATCGGTGATGAGAACGGATTCTTCACCGCGCTGGGGGTAGTATTCAATCAGCCGGGAAGCGCTGCCGATCAGGCCGCCGCCGCGCGTACTTGGGATTTACCTCGCGGAGAAGCCGTAGCCAATGCAGGCGCAATGAATCAAGATTCCGACGACGCACGTCCGGTAATTCGCCGTGCGGGGGACAAGCCTGCGGCAGCTGCGCCCGCTTCAACCGGAACAAACGCGGAGCCTGCGGGAGAACCCCCAGAAGAACGCCGCCCAGCTACCATCGTCGGCACTGCGGATGCCCCGCCCGACGCCGACGATCCTGGACGGCCTCAACTACGCCGTGGCCAGCCCAGAGTTCGCTCTGCCGCCGCTGCATCTGAGCCCGTGGCAGTGACGCCGCCTCGGGTTGAGGCCCGGCAAACAGATCCTCCGCGGACCGATGTAGCGGCGGCCGAACCAGCTGACACTGCCGCGCTGATCCCCGTGGAAGAAGATCCCATCATCGTCCAGGCCCGGGAAAGTGCGTTCGCTTATTCCGACACGCTGCCCAATTTTCTGGCGCGCCAGGTGATCACACGCTACGACACGGACAATCCCAAGCAGGGATGGAACGCGCGCGATACCGTGACGTCCGATATTACGAATGAAGATCACATCGAAACGTACACCAACATCAAGGTCGGCAGCCGCGGCGTGAAGTCCATGGAAGAAACCGGCGGCTCATGGTCCACCGGCCAGTTCGCGGCGATTCAGGACGATCTATTCCAACCAGAGACGGCGGCGACTTTCCGCAAGAGCGGACAAGATACCATTCAGGGCCGCCGCGCGGACGTCTTCACATTTGACGTCAAGCGTGAAAACTCACGTTGGCGCATTATCGCCGCTGCGCAGCTGTACTATCCTGCATACCGTGGCAAAGTCTGGATCGATAAAATGAGCTCGCGCGTATTGCGAATTGAAATGGAATCGCGCGGAGTTCCGCCACTGTTCCCCTTTGCCAAGTTGGAGACCACCGTCGATTACGATTTCGTCCGGCTGGGCGCCACCTCCGCCTTCCTGCTGCCCACTGTGGGCGAGGTGCTGATGTGTGAGCAAGGGTCTCCGCGCTGCCAGCGAAATCGTATTGAATACCGCAATTACCGCAAATTCGGAGCGGAATCCGGAATCAGTTTCGAAGACGATAAATGAGACATCAGCGCTCAAAACTTTGTAACGCGAGCGCTTCGGGGAACGTCTCCAGGCTGTTATACTGAGGCATTCTCCCGCTGGTAGGTCTTAGGTCTTCATGCATGTTTAAATCCTGGTTATTCTTTACTCTATGCGCCGGCACACTATTCGCGGACGATTTGATCCCGGGGCAGGCCCCACGCGGCGCCAGAGGGCAAGGTTCACGGACTGAAAGCTCTTCTAAATCCTGGCAACTATCTGCATCCTGCCCTGGCACAGGATGTCCCTACGATTTCATAACTGGGCAGGCGGCACGCGCCGTCATCGGGCAAGACACGTTTACCGAGAACGTCCCCGGCACTTCCGGCCAAGTGAACGGCACCCAGATCGACGGTATCGCCAATAATCTCTCCGGCAAAAAATTTGGCGGCGTTGGCGGGCTAGCGCTGGCGGGAAATACGCTCTTCGCCACGGACTCGAACCGCATTGGTTTGTTTCCGAACAACAACCGCGTATTGGTTTACCGGAATATCGACCAGCAAATTGTCGCCGCTGACGCATCCATTACGGTATACCTCCGCCGTTGCCCTGTGTGCGGAGGCGAAGCCAATGTCGTAATGGGGCAGTCGGCCTTTGATGGCAGCGATTTTTCCACTACGCAGAGCGGTATGCGGTTGCCTACGGGGGTGGCGTCCGATGGCATTCACGTTGCCGTAGCAGATACGTTAAATAACCGCGTGCTTTTGTGGAACTCCGTCCCCACAGTGAACGGCAGCGACGCGGATGTCGTGTTGGGACAAACGGGTTTTACGACCAACCGTCCAGGAATCGGGAACACCGCGTTGCGCGGTCCACAAGGCGTCTGGATCCAGGACGGGCGTCTTTTCGTAGCGGATACGGGAAACAATCGTGTTCTTATCTGGAACACGCTGCCCACTCAAAATGGTCAGGCGGCCAGCGTGGTTCTGGGGCAACCGGATTTTGACACAGCTCCGCCCGCCAACTTGATCGATTTGACTCTGCCCGGTTCGGCGACCACGATGCTGAATCCCGTGGGAGTTTCAAGCGATGGGGTGCGGCTGATCGTCAGCGATCTTGGTTATAACCGCATTTTGATCTTCAAGTCGATCCCCACGCAGAACCAGACCGCCGCGGACATCGTGCTCGGACAGATCGACTTCACGAAAACATTTTCCAACCAGACGCAAGACTTGTGCGAATCCACTGGCACCGATACGGACGGCAATCCGACGTATCCCTCGCGATGCGCGGCCACGATGAATTTCCCGCGCTCCGCCATTTCCGACGGCACTCGCTTGTTTGTAGCCGATACCGGGAATGACCGCGTCCTCATCTTTAATCAAATCGCGTCGCTCGTGAACGGCGCGCGAGCCGACGTGATTCTAGGGCAGCGCGATGAGTTCGCCACTATCGTTACGAGCCTTGACATTCAGAATACTTCAGCGTCATATGTCACGCCTACGCCGACTTCGCTCGCATGGGATGGCAAGAACTTATACGTGGCGGACCCTACGGATTATCGCATCCTGATATTCTCGCCGGGCAACCAGTCCGTGGGAATCGACGACGTGGTGAACTCCGCCAGCCGAGCCATTTTTGCCAATGGGACCGTACTCATCGCCGGAAGTATTCAGGCAGACGATTCCGTAACAGTTACCATTGCAGGAACGGAGTATAAGTATACCGTCCTCGCCGAAGACAGCACCGAAACCGTGGCCATTGGTCTCAAGGATTTGATCAACGGCGCCAACGATGGAGCCGGCGACCCCAATGTTCTGGCGTACACCGAACCGGGGCGCGCGACGATTGGGCTGACAGCCCGAAGTCTCGGAGTCGCGGGCCAGGGGATCACGCTAACCACCGCGGTTTCGACCAGTGCGCTCATCGCAGCGACGGTGAGCACAGCCGTCTTAAGCGGCATCGGCGATGCCACCCTGATGGCTCCGGGATCCCTCATCACCATCAAAGCCGCGCCCGGAGCCACCCTGGCGGATACCACGGTCAAAGCCCCCGACAACGCGGACGTATTACCGTGGGATCTGGGCGGTGTGGAAGTCTACGTGGATGGCTATCGAGCGCCGCTCTTCATGGTTTCGCCCACCGAGATCAGTTCGCAGATCCCGTATGAAATGAGCGGCGCTACCAGCGTGAATTTATTCGTCCGATTCGCACACGAAGATGGCACCGTTACCGTCACCAACGCGATCGGTTTGCAACTGCGCGGGGGCGCCCCTGGAATTTTCGGCTGCGATCCAGCAGGTCTGCCTGCGTGCAATCCCGGTGGTTCCGAGCTGCGCGTGTTGTCCGCGGTGCACGCCTCCGATTACGCGACCGGGACTATTAGCGTCGATGGAACCGCACAAGAAAACGACACGGGTACCATCACTATCGGGGATGTGCCGATTGTCATCACCACGACTAAGGACGACACCCTCGCGACGATTCGCGACAGGTTCATTGAGGCAATCAACGCCGATCCCCAGATGCCGGTAACCGCGATAGCCGCAAATCAATTCACCCGTATACGGTTGCGAGCCAAGGTGCCCGGCCCCGAAGGCAACGGCACCCCTTTGTTCACTCAAGTGACGTCGACGAATACAACCGGAGTCGCATTGAGTTTGACCGCTACAAATTCCGCGATGTGCTGCGCAAGCGTAGCGGGGCGTCTGATCACTCCGGAAAATCCAGCGATACCCGGCGAAACCATCATATTTTACGCAGCCGGCTTGGGACTAGTGGATCCTCTCGAAGAGGAACTTGGACAGGTGACGGGAACGAAATTTGTTGGGTCCGGCGCCAACACGCCCAAGGTGAGCGTTTCAGCCTTGATCGGGCCAGGTACCGGGAATGTTCTTTCAGCGGGAGCTAAGCCCGGAACCATTGGCTTGTACGAAATTCTCGTAGAACTCTCAGGGTCGCTGCTTGAGAATCCTTTCACGAAAATCAATATTTCCCAGCAGTCTTTGACAAGCAATACCTTGACTTTCCCGGTAGGGCCGCCGCCCCAACAGTAGCACCTATGCCGTTTCATAGGGTTTGAAGCCAGCGGCACGCAGCGTGTCACGCGCGAGAGCCTCGGTGGCGGGATTCACGTAGAAAAAGGCGCCCACCCGTTCCGACCGGAAAATAATGCCGCCGCTGTATTTATCCGGTTCCACCAGGTAGTCGACGTTTGCGCCGGTCAAAACCTTTTCGAGCCGAAGCGCGTCGCTCAGGCGTTTCGCGATGTAAACGAGCGTCAGCTCCTGGTCGCCAAAATGTTCTGGCTCGCGGCGCACGCCCTTAGCCGCCCATGCGAGCCACAAATGCGTCGTAGGTGCCTGGAGTGGAGCGTTCCAGGTAATCCTTGAACTTGCCGCCCGTCACTTCCAGATTTTTTAAGAATGTAGGATCCTGATAACCGCTCCGCAGGGCTTCGATGATTGGACGAACCCGCAGCCATACGACCAGCAGCTCGCGGCCGTTGGCGAAGAAGATCTCTTCATTGAGAACACCGGAGTTGACAAAAGAAGCAGCCATGTCCCAATATGTGGCTACCATCCGCATGCGAGCATTGTTTTCCGTGCCGGCAGGGCAAAGCTCCTGGAGTTCCGCAATGGATTTGGGTTTAAAACTGGCGACAAACCAGGCCCGCGCCGCTCGCATTTTTTCCTCGCGGCGCAAGTCGTAGAGACGTAGCAAGAGATTGGCATCATCGTAGGTTGCTTGAGACATAAACATCCAGAGTAGCGCATCCGTAGGTCCCCTCTCGGGTGCGAATCCCCACGATCTGGAGTGAATACCCGAAGCGACCATCTGACGATAAAAGGTAAAATGGACTATCATGAAGTTCGTTTTTCTTTCGTGCCCACGGGCAGTGGTAGTCTCCAGTCTGGCCATGTTATGGCTCGCTGGAACAGCGGCGGGGCAGGCGCCACAATCGCAATTGGGAGAGCGGGCCAAGCGCCAGATTGCGGCGCTGTGGGCTGAAAAATCCTCCCGATCGCCAGCTCAACGCAAGATGTCGAGCCGTCTGGTCCATGCCGCCAAATTCTTTCGGGGCCAGGCACTACCCGCCGATTTCCCCAATCCGCGGAGCGCCATGCGGAGCGCCGGGGTGGATGCGCGTAACTTCGTGGAAGTAGAAATCCGCGCGGATGTGACGCCGCAATTGCTTTCGGCGATCGCGGTATTGGGCGGTAATGTGCTGCATTCGGCGAAGGAATATGGCGCGATCCACGCGAGCGTGCCATTGCTGGCGGTGGAGCAGCTCGCAGGGCGTACAGACGTGCAACAAGTGCGTGCGGCCGAACGCAGCCATAAGAGGCAGCGGGCCAATGCAACGCCTGCCATGCACGCGGCGGCGCGCAAGTCTTTAGCCGCCCAACTCGGCGGCTATTTGGGTGCGGCGCGGCCACGCCAGACCCCAGGACTGGGAGGGATGTTCCGTTCCCTCGGCAAAGCGTTCTTCGTGGGTCCGAATATCTCGGGAGATATCGCGCACCAGGGGCCCTCCGCACGCAGTACTTTTTCGGTTACCGGCGCCGGCGTAAAGATCGGTGTCGTATCCGATGGCATTAGCCCTTCGGTTTTAGCTGCGGAACAGGCCGCCGGCCGGCTTCCCGCCGGAGTCACTATTTTGCCCGGATTTGAAGGATCGGGAGACGAAGGCACGGCTCTCATGGAAATCATTTACACGCTCGCGCCCGGCGCGAGCCTGTACTTCGCCAGCGGCGATGGTGGGCGGCCGATGATGGCGTCGGCCATGCAGGCGCTGGCGGACGCGGGTTGCAAGATTATCCTGGACGACCTCGGCTACTCGCTCGAAGGCGTTTATCAGCACAATCAGGTTGGGCTGAAAACGGACGAACTGGCAGCCGCGGGAGTGCTGATGATTACGGCGGCAGGCAATTTGGGCAATTCATTGAAGGGAACCAGCGGGGTTTGGGAAGGCAACTTCGTGGGCAGCCCGGCTACGGGGATACTCGAGGGCGGAGGAACCGTCCATAACTTTGCCGCCGGGGTCACATCGGATGTCATCACGGAAACCAGCTTTTACGATGAATATCACCTGGCATGGTCTGACCCGAACAGCGCGTCCAACAACGACTACGACCTCTTCATCCTGAATTCGACAATGACCGATTTGTTGGCCGTTTCAGACGACTTTCAAGATGGAACACAGGATCCCGCCGAGCTGATTATCGATGACACCATACCCATCGGCAGCCGGATAGTTGTGGGCAATTACCTTGGGGCGGCGGCCCCGCGCGCCCTGTTCGTCAATACGAACGGAGGAACTCTTGCCATAAGCACTTCCGGATCGATTTACGGCCATCCCGCTGCCGCCGGCGCGATCTCGGTGGCTGCGGTTAGCGTTACCAGCGCCGGAGGAGGAGCTTTCACTGGCGGCGCTGCGAACCCGGTGCGGAGTTACTCCGCGGACGGGCCAAGGCGGATGTTCTACAACGCCGACGGAACCGCTATCACACCAGGTAACGTCTTGTTTCCCGGCGGAGGCTTGTTGTTCAATAAGCCGGATTTCGCGGCTGCCGATGGAGTCCCCACGGGGATCACCGGCTATAATCCATTCTTTGGAACCTCGGCGGCCGCGCCCCATATAGCGGCCATCGTGGCGCTAATGGTGGAGTCCCGTCCGTCAGCTACCCTCGCACAGGTGCGCTCCGCCTTACAGGCATCCGCGCTGGATATCGAAGGCCCGGGATTCGACGTTACCTCCGGCTACGGCATTGCGATGGCATCGGCCGCTCTAACTTGGGTAACGGCTAACGTTGGCGGCGTCACGATCAGTTCCGCACCGGACACAGGACTTGGATTCAACCTCTCTGGCATCGGTTGTAACGCGGGGGCATATGTGACGCCAATGACTTTCCAGTGGCCGGTAGGCGCCAACTGCACTGTGCAATGGCTCTCTCCGGTATTCCCAACCACTGGCCTGCGTTATGTTTTCACCGGCTGGCACGACAGCTCGATCATGAATCCCAGGACGTTCACCGCCACCGCAGGTGTGATGAATCTGACCGGGACATTCGAGAAATCCTGGCAGTTGACCACCCAGGCGGCGTCGGGCGCGGGAGGATTGGCCTCGCCCGGCACCAATTTCTTTCTTGCCAACTCTCCAGTAACTCTCACGGCGACCGCGAACGTGGGATTTGCTTTCACTGGATGGTCGGGGACAGGCGGAGGATCCTATTCGGGCCAGGCGCTGAATCCGGTTGTGTCCATGACTTCCGCGATCACGCAAACGGCGAATTTCGTGCCCACCGGAACATTGGGAGCAATCGGTTCCTTGCCGCACATCGCAACCGGGGACACCTGGAAGATGACCATGACCGGTCTGAATCTGGGAGCTTCGGCGGCGCCGCTCCGAATGACCTTTCTCGCCGACAACGGCAGCGCGCTAGCTCTGCCATTGACATTTCCGCAATCTCCTCCGGCGCCACCGGTGAGTCAGTCCATCTATAACACCGCACTGAATCCGAACGCTCAAATCGTCCTGGAAAGCACAGGCGCCATCGGGTCTCCCGTATTGCAGGGATCGGGCCGCATACAGGGAGGCGGACAGATCAACGGCTACGGGATCTTCAGCTACCCTTCATTAAAATGGGAAGCGGTGGTGCCGCTGGAAAATCGTAATGCCTCCCGCTACGTGATGGCGTTCGACAATACAGGCACGATAGCGACCGGGCTTGCCATAGCGAATGGAGTGGGTGTGGCTGCGCTGGTGCCGGTGACCATTCGGGATCATACTGGCGCCATCCTTTTCTCCGGCACGCTTCCCCTTGCGGCCAACGGACACACGTCCTTCATGCTGGCGGGGACATACCCCGTAACGGTGAACAAACGCGGCACCATCGAATTCCAAACGCCGTCTGGCGGACAAATCGGCGTAATGGGGTTGCGTGCCAACGGAAGCGCTCTCACCACATTGCCTGTGATGGCGGATGTGGGCGCGTCGGGTGGGTCGCTGACGCACATCCTATACCATGGAGGTTTCACGAACGGCATCACGCTCGTGAATATGGGAACCACGGCTGCCTCGTCTACTTTGAGTTTCTTCAGCGAGGCCGGTGCCGCTCTGACAACGCCGCTGCGACTTCCGCAAACCGGTGAAACGCTGACCACCAGCTCGTTTACCCGAACACTCGCTCCTGGAGCGTCTATTCTCATCGAGACCGTGGGCGATGCAAGCCTTCCCGTCGTGGTCGGATCGGCGGAATTGACCAGCACTGGTAACGTAAGCGGATTCGGAATCTTCCTCTGGACGGATCCCGGCCAGGAGGCATCCGTTCCGGTCGAGGATCGCGATACCCAGTCCTACGTGCTCGTATTCGACAATACCGGCGGACTCTCAACCGGTTTGGCGCTGACCAGTTTTGCCAGCCAGCCGGTGGGAGTGACCATCCGGGACGATACTGGGGGGGTATTGTTGTCCACCTCCATAGCCCTGCCGGCGCACGGCCACACATCCTTCATGTTGCCGGATACGTATCCAGTAGCAAACGGAAAACGCGGCACGATTGAGTTTACCCGCACTGTTGCCGGCAAAATCAGTGTCATCGGCCTGCGGGCTACACCGGGCGGGAACCTGACCACGATTCCAGTGATCACACGATAGGCGAATTTCGAGCGCTGGCCAAGAAAATCTGAGATTTAATCCTTCCTAATGACACCAATTTGTGTGCCAGATTGGATGCCTTCATTAAGGACAGGTGAATGACCCAGACGGCGATCGCGGTCGCGGAAGATGTTATTTACTGGCTAGCTTTGCGGATGACACCCGGTCTGGGCACGCGCAAGGCCGGGCGGTTAATTGAGGTTTTCCGAACGCCGAAGGCGATTTTCCGTGCTTCCCGTTCGGAGCTGGAAGCCTCAGGACTTTCGCCCGCCGTGGCGCAAAGCGTCGCTAGCGGGTGCGCATTTGACGATGCTGCGGACCAACAGCAGCGGATGCTTCAAGCCGGGGCTGCACTAGTGCCGGTGACGGACCCACGCTACCCGGCATTGCTGCGCGAAATATTTGATGCACCGCCGATCCTGTATGCGCGAGGACGGTTTGAGCTGCTGGACGGCGTGAAGCTTGGCATAGTGGGCACTCGGCGGCCCACAGCCTATGGGAACGCAGCGGCTGGGCGGCTGGCAAAGGATCTGGCGGTGGCAGGTATGACGATCGTGAGCGGCATGGCGCGGGGAATCGATACCGCCGCGCACAAGGCTGTGCTGGAGGTGGGAGGTGACACCATCGCTGTGTATGGCTCGGGCCTCGACCAGATCTACCCAGCCGAGAATCGCAAGCTGGCGGAGGAAATCGCTTCGAAGGGCTTGATCCTTTCTGAATTCCCCATGGGAGCGCCACCTTATCCTCAGAACTTTCCAGTTCGGAACCGTATCATCAGTGGGATGAGCGTAGGTGTGCTGGTGGTGGAGGGCAGCGAATACTCAGGATCGGCCATCACAGCAAAACTAGCGGCGGAGCACAACCGCGAGGTCTTCGCGGTGCCGGGTAACATTACGTCGAAAATGAGCTGGGGACCAAATCTTCTGATCAAACAAGGCGCGAAGCTGGTGCAGGAGTGGAACGATGTAGTGGTAGAACTAAAGCCCGAGATCCGAAGAAACTTGCTGGATCGATGCCGTAACCGATTGAACCTAGAAGGTTTATTGTCAAATGCAACCGATGGGACAGAAACCGCATCAAATGGGTTCGGGGCATCCAGCCCAACGGCCCGTGCGGTGTTAAACGCGTTGCAGCCAGATGCCGCCGTCGCGCTGGATCACTTGATTGACACCCTTGAAAGCTGTTCCTCTTCCGAGATTTTAGCGGCTTTGTTCGAACTGGAACTGGCAGGTCTGATTCGGCAACTCCCTGGCAAAAGTTACATTAGAGTATGGGCGGAGTAACGCCGCATTGTCTAGCGCAGGTCTTGGGGCATTGCCGGATCATGGTAAGATTTCGGTTGTTCTAACTAGGAAGGTCTCTCGAAAACTCATGGCAAAGAATCTCGTCATCGTCGAATCGCCGGCGAAGGCGAAAACCATCGGAAAATATCTCGGCAAGCAATACGTGGTCAAGGCCTCGCTTGGGCATATTAAGGATCTGCCCAAGAAGGATCTCTCCGTGGATGTGGACAATGACTTTAAGCCCGTCTACGAAGTAATTGAAGGCAAAAAGAAGCTGATCGCGGAGCTGAAAGCCGCCGCCAAGGGCGTGGACGCCATCTACCTGGCGGCTGACCCGGACCGCGAGGGTGAAGCCATCTGCTCACACTTGCAGGAGGAGCTGGAAGACCGCAAAAAAGGCACCAAAATCTTTCGGGTGATGTTCAATGAAATCACCAAGAACGCCATTCAGAAGGCCTTCGAGACCCCGCTGGCGGTCAACTCCCAGCTGGTGGACGCCCAACAGACGCGGCGCATTCTGGATCGGCTGGTAGGCTACAAGATCTCCCCGCTTCTGTGGGACAAGGTCCGCCGCGGGCTGTCCGCGGGGCGCGTGCAGACCGTCGCGCTGCGGCTGATCGTGGACCGCGAAAAGGAAATCCGGGCGTTTCAAAAGCGCGAGTACTGGACCATCGACGCGAACCTGGCCGCCAAGAAGCCGCCGCAGTTGACGGCGCACCTGGCCAAGGTGAACGACGTCAACGCGGAGATTCCGGATCAAGCCGCCGCGGATGCTATCGTTAGCGCCCTGGACGGCGTGGACTATGTCGTCAAGTCGGTGGCCACGCGCGAAAAGAAGCGCAATCCGGTGCCGCCTTTTATTACATCGACGTTACAGCAGGAGGCGGCTCGCAAGCTGCGCTTCAGCGTGAAGCGAACCATGATGCTCGCTCAGAAGCTCTATGAAGGCGTGGAATTGGGCAAGGACGAAGGCGCGGTGGGCTTGATCAGCTACATGCGCACGGATTCCACCCGCGTTTCCAATGACGCGCTGGATGAAGTGCGGCAATTCGTCACCGAGCGCTACGGCGAGACCTACCGGCCTGAAAAGCCCAATTTCTACAAGAGCAAGAAAGGCGCACAGGACGCGCACGAAGCCATACGCCCGACCTCGGCGCTGCGAACGCCCGAGGAAGTCGCGCAATATCTGGCGGAAGATGAGCTCAAACTGTACCGCCTGATCTGGATGCGCTTCGTCGCGTCGCAGATGACGCCTGCGGTGTTTGACCAGACCACTATCGATATCAACGCCGCCGGCAAAGACGGCGTGGCGTATCTCTTTAGAGCCACCGGAAGCGTGCCCAAGTTCGATGGCTTCCTGCGGGTCTACGAAGAAGGCAAGGATCAAAAGGACGAAGAAGACGAGGAGTTGAAGCACAAGCTTCCCGTGGTAACCCAAGGCGAAACGCTGAAGTTCCGGTCGCTCGAGCCGGAGCAGCACTTCACCGAACCGCCGCCCCGTTTTACCGAGGCCACGCTGGTGAAGGAGCTGGAAGCCGATGGCGTGGGCCGGCCTTCCACGTACGCCTCGATCCTCTCCACCATTCAGGAGCGCGAGTATGTGCGCAAGGATGGCGGGAAGTTTTTTCCCACCGAACTCGGCATGGTGGTGACGGATCTTCTGCTCGAAAGCTTCGCGGATTTATTCGACGTCACCTACACGGCGCGCATGGAAGCCGACCTCGACAGCATCGAAGAAGGCAAGATCGACTGGCGGATGTCGCTGAGCGATTTTTACGAGCGGTTCCAGAAAGACCTGGAACACGCCGAGCGGCACATGACCGACATCAAGCGGATGGAGCGGCCCACCGACTTCATCTGCGAAAAATGCGGCAAGCCCATGGTCATCAAATGGGGCAAGCACGGCAGCTTCATTGCCTGCACCGGTTACCCCGATTGCACCAATACGCGCGAAGTGGAGCAGGAAGGCGTCACCGAGCAGGACGAGGCCGAATATTGCGACAACTGCGGCCGTCCCATGGTGCTCAAGAAGGGCCGCTTCGGGCAGTTCCTGGCCTGCACCGGTTATCCGGATTGCAAGACCACCAAGCAATTGGGCCAGGCGCAGAAGCCGCAGGACGTGCCCCTCGACGAAGAATGCCCGCAATGCCAGGGCAAGATGGTGAAGAAATTCGGGCGCTACGGTGAATTTATCGCATGCGGAAATTATCCCAAGTGTAAATTCGTCAAGCAGAAGACGGTTGGCGTGAAGTGCCCCAACTGCAGCGAAGGCGACGTGGTGGAACGCCGGTCGAAGAAGGGCAAGACGTTCTTCGGCTGCAGCCGCTATCCGGAGTGCGACTTCGTGGCGTGGGGCAAACCCATCCCCGAGAAATGTCCGGAATGCGGCGGCGGATACCTGATGGAGAAATTCCTCAAGGCCGGAGCCTTCGCGCAGTGCCCCAACCAGGAATGCAAGTTCAAGAAGCCGCTGGAGGGCGCTGCCATACCCGTTGAGGCTACGGTTTAATGGCGGGCGGGAGCGGCACGGCGGCGCACGCACCCGATTACGGCCTGGATTCTCCACTGCACGTACGGCAGATGTTCGGCCGTGGCGCGTGGTCGGTGGCGCTGGCGATCGGCGTTTGGGTGATGAACCGGCAGGAGTATCCGGGGCCCTCCCTTACCCTCTTGCTGGTGCTGGGTGCGCTGGGCGCGGTGTTTTTCGCGACGGGCTGGTATATGGTGTGGTCCAGCCGCACCGCCAAACTGGCGCTGCGGGAGCGGTTGCTGGATGCGCTGGCGCTGCAAGATGGCGAAAAGCTTCTGGATGCCGGCTGCGGCCGGGGTGCAATGGCGATTGGCGCGGCGAAACGCGTGAAAACGGCCAAGGTCACGGCGGTGGATGTATGGAACCCGTTGGCCGTTTCCGGAAACTCCAGCGATGCGGTGCGGGAGAACGCGAAGCTCGAAGGCGTGAGCGACCGTGTACGCGTGGAAAGCGGCGATCTCCGGAAGCTGGTCTACCCCTCGGGAAATTTCGACGCCGTCATTTCGGTACTGGCCTTGCACCACATGGCCGATGAGCCGGACCGCGATCAATCCGTGCGTGAACTACAGCGCGTCTTGAAACCCGGCGGGCGGCTGTTGATCTTCGACGTTGCGCATGCGGGACGTTACGCGGAAATCCTGCGCGAATCCGGCGCGGAGGACGTGGCCGTGAAACCCGAGGGCTTTCTGTGGTGCAGGCCCAGCAAGACAGTGACGGCGCGCAAGGTATGAAGATCGCCGCGTGCATTCTCGCAGCCGCCGGATGGGCGTGGGGACAGGAGGCGGCCCAGGCCGCGACAGGTCCCGTGACTTTTCTTCCGCTCTTCACCATTTCCTGGAGTCTGACGGCCAATGTAGTGCACTACGACGCGAAAATGGTCAACGGAAAGTTCGATCCCAAGGAACCGGTGGTAGCGTACTGGGTGATGCATCAAACCGATGGCCACCGCGAGCCGCTCACCTTCATTGAGAGGATGAAGGGCTATGGATTCAAGATCCGTCCCGGCAGCGAACCGGAGACGTGGGACATGGTGGTTGTTTCGGTGAAGAAGAAAACCATTCGCATCGCACGATCCGGCGAGGGGTTCGAAATCACGCTTCCCATCGCCAACTGCCCGGTAGCGCGGCTGGAGAAGGTCCACGTGCAGGCCCATAAATGGCACATGTTGAGTATCCCCGATTACGCGGAGATGGCCGGAACCGACGTCCGAACGGGCGGGGAGTGCCGCGAGAAGGTAAGACACGAGTAAGCGCGCCGGGTATATTCGTGGCTGAATCGCGCACCTTCGACGTCATCATCGCCGGCGGCGGACACAACGGCCTGGTGACGGCGGCCTACCTGGCGGGCGCTGGGCTTCGCACGCTGGTGCTCGAAGCGCGCGAGTTTGTCGGGGGATGTGCGGTTACAGAAGAGATCTGGCCGGGCTATCGCGTCTCCACTGCGTCTTATCTTTCAAGCCTGATGCAGGACAAAGTGGTTCGCGATTTGGACCTGGAGCGCTTCGGCTATCGCGTGGACGCCAAGGACCCGGCTTTCTTTTCTCCCTTCCCCGACGGCCGCCATCTGTTCATGTGGCAGGACCGTGCGCGTACTGTCGCTGAGATAGCCAAATTCTCTCAACGCGACGCCGAGACGTATCCGCGCTACGAAGCACACCTGGAAAAACTAGCCGTGGTGGCGGAATCCCTGCTGCTGACCACGCCACCCGATTTTCCACCCAGCGGGGTCGGCGACATCATCGAATACTTGAAACTGGCGGGAAAGCTGCGCGGATTGTCGCGCGCGGAAATCGTGGGCTTGGTGAAGGTCTTCACGCAAAGCGCGGCGGATTTCCTGGACGAATGGTTCGAATCGGAAGAGATCAAGGTCACGCTCGCCACCGACGGCGTGATCGGAGCGAATGGCGGGCCGCGCTCCCCGGGAACCGCATACATTCTGCTGCATCACTGCATGGGCGGGGTGGGCGGAGTGCGCGGACTGTGGGGCTTTGTGCGCGGAGGCATGGGCGCGATCTCAGAAGCCATAGCCGCTTCGGCGCGCAGCCGCGGAGCAGTGGTCCGCACCCATGCTCCCGTGGCGAAGATACGGGTACGGCACGGGCGCGTAAGCGGAGTGACGCTCGAAGACGGTGAGGAGATTGAAGCGGCGATTGTCGCGAGCAACCTGGACCCCCGGCGTACATTCCTGAAGCTGATGGACGCCACCGACCTGCCGTCAGACTTCGTTGCAGGCATTGGTAAGTTCCGTTCCGAGGGCACGTCTTTGAAAATGAATCTGGCGCTCAGCGGTCTGCCGGAATTCAAGGCGCTGCCTGGTTCACCGGGTCCGCAGCACAAGGCCACGATGCACCTGTGCCCGTCGATCGAATACGTGGAGCGGGCGTGGGATGACGCGAAGTACGGCCGGCCATCGCGCTCGCCGCTGATCGAGATGACGATTCCCACCATGTACGATGCCTCACTCGCGCCGGTGGGCAGGCACATCATGGGTA
This sequence comes from uncultured Acidobacteriota bacterium, assembly GCA_902826605.1. Classification (GTDB taxonomy): domain Bacteria; phylum Acidobacteriota; class Terriglobia; order Bryobacterales; family Bryobacteraceae; genus Palsa-187. Next base: position 187,852 of record CADEFM010000001.1, on the reverse strand, counting down.
TCTTTCTGCAATACGCTCCGTACACTCTGCGCGGCACGAATTGGGATGTGGAGCGTGAACCCTACGCCGAGCGCGTGCTGGACGTGATCGAAGAGTACTGCCCGAATATCCGGCAGATCGTGATCGAGCGCCAGACGCTGACGCCGCTCGACCTGGAACGCCGCTTTGGGATTACGGGAGGCAATATCTTTCACGGCGAGATGTCTCTGGATCAGATGTTCGTGCTGCGGCCCTTGGCCGGCTGGGCGAAATACCGGACGCCCGTGCGCGGCTTGTATTTATGCGGGTCCGGCGCGCACCCCGGGGGAGGCGTGATGGGCGCACCGGGACACAACGCCGCGCGCGAGATTTTGCGGGATCGGTAAACTACCTCCGGCGCCGTGAACGCCATGATGAGGACAATGTCGATCGCGGAGAGACGAAGACGAACAGAAGAGATTTCGACCTCATCGTGTCTAGCTGCTGGCATTGGCAGCGGAGCCAAGCACCGAGTTGACCTTCGAAAAAATTGCACTGATTTGGATCGAAACGCTCGGCATGATCGCGCCGGCAGCAACGGCCACGAAGCCTGCCATCAACGCATATTCGATTAAATCCTGGCCACGGGTATCTTTGATCGCCTTCAACTTCAGAAGGAAGTGATTCATTTGGATTCTGTCTCCTCTTTCTATTCTCTTCGGCGTTTCCGGCGAGAATGAGATGTTTACCATGAGATCCGCTGCAGCGGATACGCAGTGCTAGTTTCTTGTGTGGATCGCAGCATGACTCGCTAGGATAGGGAGATGCCTGTTCGTCTCATGCCTACTCGTCACTCCCCGTTTTATACTCCGTTCCTGGCGCTTCATTCTGCCGGGTTTCTGCGGCAGGAAGGTGTTGAGTCGATGTTACGATTGCCCGCCGAAGGCGAGAGCACGGGTGCGGTGTTGCAGCGCGGAGAGGTGGACGTCGTCCAAAGCGCAATCTCCGCAGCGTGGACTCAATTCGACAAGGGTAATGCCGATACCCCGCTGCATTTTGCGCAGATCAATCAGCGCGACGGATTCTTCCTGGTGGGCCGTGAACCCGCCGGAGACTTCACATGGAAATCACTTGAGGGTAAGACTCTATTGGCCGATCACGGACACCAACCGCTGGTAATGCTACGGTGGGCAGCGCACAACAAGGGCACGGATTTTTCGCGAATTCAAGTGGTGAATCGTGGTTCCGCCACCGCGATGGAAAAGGCCTTTCGCGGGGGTGAAGGCGACTACATTCATTTGCAGGGCGGGGTGCCACACCAAATCGTGCAGGATCGCGCGGGGCACATTGTAGCGGCAGTAGGCGAGGGCATGCCCGTACTGGCGTTTTCGAGCATTGCCGCGCCTCGCGAGTGGGTGGGAGGTGAATTGCGAGAGCCATTCCTCCGGGCGTTCGTCAAGGCGCGGGAATGGGCCCAAAACGAGCATCCTGAGGAAATTTCCAAAGTGGTCGCGCCGCTGTTTGCGGACTTATCGCAACCGGCCGTTACCGCAGCAATCACGGACATACAGGAAATCGGCTGCTGGGGCGGCAGTCCGTTGATTTTACCAGAAGCCTATCTGGAAGCGGAGCGGGTCTTTCTATGGGCCAACGGAATTCAGCGCGCGCACCCCTATAAGAAATCGGTTTACATTGCCCCCTGATTTTCCAGACTGCGCCACATGTACCAGCTCGCGATGGAGCAATAGGGTCTCCACTGCACGGCGATCTCTTCCATTTCGGCCGGTGTTGGAAGGGCATCCAAGCCATAGGCTTTTTTCATCGCCATTCGGACTCCCAAGTCGCCTACCGGCAGGACATCCGGGCGGCGCAGCGCGAAGATCAGGAACATTTGCACGGTCCACACGCCGACGCCCTTGACGCGAGTGAGGTGTTCAACGATTTCCAGATCAGACAGATCCAGTAAACGTTCGAACTGAACCTCGCCATCGCGGGTCATACGCGCGAGTTCCCGGATATAGAGGGTCTTCTGCTGGGAGAGGCCGATCTTTCGCATGGTCTGAGGCCGAAGTTTGAGGATTGCCTGGGGCGTCATCGGTGACACCTTTACAGCAGCCGCTAAACGATTGAAAATGGTCAACGCAGCTCGCCCGTTCAATTGCTGATAAACAATGGAGCGCACCAGAGTTTCAAACACCGGCTCGCGGTAGGTGATTTTATACGGGCCCGCGCGCCCAATGATGGAGGCCAGGATCGGATCGGACTTCTTGAGGTAAAGAATCGCTTTTCGCATCGGTCCAACTCGATGAAACCCCACGGCGTCACCGAACATCCTAACATTGTAGTTATGAACGCCGTTCTCAAGCGAGTATCAGTGTTTACGGGCATGATAGCTGCGGCGTTTGCTCTGGCTGCTCAAGACAACGATACAGTCATCAAGGTGGAAGTCAACCTGGTGAACGTGCTGGCGTCCGTACGTGCAAAGAACGGCGCGATTATCGGAAATTTGGAGCAGAAGGACTTCAAGATTTTCGAGGATGGCAAAGAGCAGACAATCCGTAACTTCACTCGGGAAACCGACTTGCCCTTGACGCTGGGGCTGCTAGTGGATACCAGTGGCAGCCAAGAGCGCTTAATTCAGGATGAAAAACGCGCGGCTTATCAGTTCTTCCAGAAGGTTCTTCGCCAGAAAGACGTAGCGTTCTTGATGCAGTTCGGGGCGGAGGCCGAGCTGCTGCAGGATGCAACTAATTCCGCTCGCGCCTTGCAGCGCGGACTTGACGAACTCCGTCCCAGCAGCCCCGTGGGCGGACTGGGTCCCGGGCCGGTGCCTACGCAACGCAATCAGGCTGGAACCATCTTGTACGATGCCGTCTATTTAGCGGCCGAGGAAAAGCTAAAGCGCGAAGTGGGACGCAAGGCCATCGTGCTGATCACCGACGGCGTCGACACCGGCAGCAAGATTTCGCGCGACAAGGCCATCGAGGCGGCACAAAAGGCCGATTGTATTATTTACAGCATTTATTATGTGGATCGCGGCGCTTACGGATACGGATCGTTCGGCACTTCCTTCGGGGGTGACGGAGACCTGCGCCGCATGTCCAGTGAAACGGGCGGACAAGTATTCCATGTAAGCGGCAAGAACACGCTCGACGACATCTTCACGCAGATTCAGGAAGAGATGCGTTCACAGTATTCCATCACCTATGCACCGCCTGATCCCAAGCGCGACGGAAGCTATCACAAACTCGAATTGCGAGCGCTCAATAAAGACCACAAGGTGCAAGCTCGCAAGGGCTATTACGCCATTGAACCGGAAAACTAGCTCGCGCTGCGCCGCTCGTGGTGCTTTCGCTCAAACTCCCAGGCCATCGAAACAATATCCTCAATTCGGGTATAGCGCGCCTTCCAACCGAAAGCGGCTTGTATCTTCGCGGGATTGGCCACAAGCATCGGTGCATCACCCGCGCGCCGCGGGCCCACGTGAAACGGAACCGGCTTGCCCACCACTTTCTCCACAGCATTCAGCACATCGCGCACCGAATAGCCGCTGCCCGTTCCCACGTTGAAGTAGGCGGAAGGCTTCCCGGCCATTAACCAATCCAACGCGGCAATGTGCGCTTCTGCCAGGTCCAGCACGTGAATGTAGTCGCGTATACAGGTGCCGTCAGGAGTCGGATAATCGTCGCCGAAGATCGTAATCGGCTTCCCGCTTACGGCGGCGCGAAGCAGCAACGGAATCAGGTGTGTTTCCGGCTCATGCTCTTCGCCAAGGTCCGCATCCGGCTCCGCCCCGCAGGCATTGAAATAACGAAGACTGACGCTACGAAGGCCTCTGCCTTGGTCCATCCAGGACAATATGGTTTCCACAATGGCTTTCGATTCGCCGTAGGGGCTCAACGGCGCTTTCGGCAGGTCTTCCGTAATGGGCACTACCGCAGGTTCGCCATACACCGCGCAGGTGGAAGAAAAGACCAGTCGCTGCAAGCCCACCCTGGACATAGCATCCAACAACGATATAGTTCCCGCCACATTGTTCCGGAAATAGAGTTCCGGCTTTTCGGTGGATTCACCCACCAAAGCATACGCGGCAAAGTGCATCACGGCATCGAATTGTTCGCGCTGCATCAAAGACACAAGAAACTCAGTGTCGGCAAGAGGGCGTACGTGCAGCCGTGCAGCGTCTACGTTGTGGCGATAGCCGCGGGACAGATCGTCCACCACCACTACTTCCGTTCCCTTGCGAAGCAATACATGGGAGGTGTGTGAACCGACATATCCGGCCCCTCCAGTAACAAGAATTTTAGGCATGAACTTTTAGGATGCCACAAAGAACCGCAGGTCGGCTAAAGAACTGTAGTTGCGGGACCGAAGATAGGATAAGGACCCATGAGCCGGCGCGTACTCCATATCCTCGTTTTCCTGGCGATCCTCGTCCCGTCGATCCAATATGTCTGGCAAAGCCGCGACATGCCGCACTTCTCGTATCTGCACGACGACGGATTGCTGTTCGTTTCTGCGAAGAGCCTCTCGGAAGGGAGTTATCGAATTGACAGTTTTCCCGATGCTCCGCCACAAACAAAGTTCCCACCGCTATTCCCTGCCTACCTGTCACTGATCTGGAAGTTGGATCCGAATTTCCCGCACAATCTTCGACTAGGGTCCTTGTTCGCCTGGATTCCCCTGGCTGCATTCCTTTTCTTAGCGAGGATGCTCTACCGGAAAATGGGACTGAGCGACCAGCGCGCCTGGCTGTTGGTAGCGCTACTTGGGATGAACCCATATTTGCTAGCGTTCGGCGGAATGTTGTTTTCCGATGTGTTCTTCACCTGCTGGCTGCTGGCAGTGATGCTCGCGGCCGAAGAAAGCCCCGTGATGGCGGCGCTGGCAGGGGTACTGGCCGCATGCGCGTATCTCTCCAGAACCGCGGGAATTCTATTGCTTGTGTCGGTTCCCGTGGCGATGTTCTGGCATGCGCCGGCGCGATGGAAAGAACAAGGACGCAGAGCCGCGGTGTTCGCAGCCGCAATGTTGCCGGCGGTGATCGCATGGAGCCTGTGGACCCGCGCTAACGCTCAGCCATCCACGGATTCCACCACCCTGTACTACACCGACTACATGCACAACTTGATGCCCTATGGTTTGAAACTGCTGCCTACGGTTCTTTGGAAGAACTTCGATCAGTTGCTGTATTCGATGGGTTCGATGATAGTGCCGCGTGTATTCGACGCCTTTGTGATGAAGATTCTGACTCAGGTGGTAGGCGTTGCCATGATCGCGGGGACAGCAAGGCTGGTGCGCCGCGGCGGCTCGCGGCAATACGCCGCGTTCGCATTGATAAGTTCGGGACTCCTGTTGATTTGGAATTATCCTCCTACGGAGCGTTTCGTGGTTCCGATCTACCCGCTGCTTCTCGCTGGCCTTGTGGTTGAGATCGAACACCTCTGGAAAATGCTACGGGCGGCGTTCCGCAAGCAAGATACAAGCGAACGCATGGTGGCTTGGGGCTTCGCCTCGGCCGTGGTTCTGGTGCTCGGGATTGGATTAGCGTTACAGGTGTATATGACGTTCTTCTACCCTCGGCAATCCGCCTCATTGCGAGCCAACAAATTACGCGATCAACGAGCGGCCTATCAATGGATCTCAAATAATCTGCCTCCCTCTGCGAAGATCTTATCCTACGAAGATCCGCTGCTGTATCTTTACACCGGACGGCGGGGAAACTATCTTACACTCGATCCGTTGTGGTGGTACACCGAGGACCACGACTCCATTCGTGGCAGCTATCGGGACCTTGTCGCGTACTGCAAGAGCCACGGGTTGGAATACGTCTACTTCACGTCCGAGGATTTATCGCGGGAAACCGGAGATGAAGACCGCACCGCAGTGCAGGCACTGGTTCGGGCAAACCACGAATTAACGCAGGTGTTTCAAGCAGGCATTGGAACTATCTATCGTGTCGGCTCCGCGACACCTTAGTTGCTATGGACCAACGGTGTCGGTGTAGTGAACCTGCTTTGCATGATTCTTTAGGTCCAGCGCCAACTTTCCATCCGGCTGCGTTCCGCCTTCGCCCAAATAGAGGTCCGCTCCCTGCGTTACAGCAAGTTCACTGAGCTTCCACACCGGTGCTCCATTCGGCGCAGTGACCATGAAGCGCCCCGCAACCGCGCGGAAGAGGGTATCCCGAGTAAATTGAATAGCACGGCCGCGTAACGTTCCTTCCCCGCGTAAACTCGCAAGTAGTGCAGCGCCATTTCCAGCCCCTTCAGCAGAGCCTTGCAGGCTGACGTCGCCGCCCTTGTAATGAACACCGTTTAGGCCGCCCTCAAACTTGTACTTTGGCGCGCGCTCCGAAAGATCGATGGACAAGTTGCCGCGCAGCGCTGCACCCTGGGTGGTTCTGGCGTCAATGCTGGAAAGCTGGATTACAGCGCCATTCCACAGTACATGCGCAGTATCGACCCGCAACCGTGAGCCCCAGGCATCCAGGGTTCCGACAGAGATCGCGCCGTCCAGCTTGCGCTGAGTGAACCAATCCGGCGCTGCCTTAAGGCCCAAACGCAACGTCCTAGCCAGGAACCCCCCTTCGCGTGACAACACCGGACTGAACAGACGCGCGATCGCGGAACCTTCCACGCGTTGAATATTCAACCGAAAACGATGAGCGCTCTGAGCATCGTCCAGATCCCAGCGATAATCACCCGCCACTTCGACCCCGTCTACCTCGGCCTGCAACCTGGAAATCGCAACCCGCACACTGCTTGCGCTAATGAAGGCGGCGTGAATGGTGAGAGGTTTGGCCAGCCCATCGAGAGCCACTTCCGTATCTTGTACTTCGTAATCGCCCGACCACCCATCGTCGCGGTATTGAAGAAGGCCGGAAACGACGCCGCCAGCGGCCCGATCCAGAAATGGCGCGTTTGCAAAACCAAGGAACGCGGAATCTCCCAATGGCAGACCTTTCGTCGCAATTTTCAGAACTAGTCCAGCGGATTCGCCGGAAATTGTGTAGGAGCCGTCAACCTGCGTGGTTTGGCCGGTTTCCTTCGATGCGAATATCGCCGACCGTAAGATCACGGCCAGCCCATTGAAGCGCAATGCCAAAGCGCTTGAGCTGATCTCGTCCACATCCGGCAGAGAGAACGATGCCTCGCGAACCTCCGCGGCGCCCTGAAAGCCCTCTCCTGAACGGTATGCTAGGGTGCCTTGCAGCACCCCGATCGCTGTGATCTTTTCCGGTATCGGAATGTTGAAACGGCGAAGCCCGGAAACGATCGGCGCCAGCGGCGCTTCGTTCAAATCGAGCGATGCCTGCCAGCGTGGCGAGGCGACCAGATTCTCGGCATCCAACCTCACATTCCACGGCTGCTTACCGGTACTGGCCAACTCCATGCGCTGCTCTGCCAGATTTAGAGAACCGCGAAATGGCAATTCCACAATTCGCGCGCGCTTGCTATCGTCCAGCTGCACGGCGCCCTCGACCATGAGGGCCGACGGAGGACCGCTCAAGCGCGCCTGCGCGGATACCATCCCGTTCAGTGGAAAGTTGGCAGTATCGGCAAGTCTCGCGAGTGCTTCCAAGGAGCTTGGCTCCAGATCCACCGATAAATTCAGCATAGGGCCGGAAGCAGAAGGAACGGAAGTTCCGCGTAAGAAGAAATGGCCGAAATCTTGAGCCGGGCGATCCGTACGCAATGGGATGCCCGACAACCGAACTTCCACGTCTAGTCCGCCCTGGGCCGATTCAACATCCAGATCCGCGTCGTCGAAATAAAATACTGATTTAGTTTGGCCGAACTTCAAGTTCACTCGGGCGGCCCGCATTTGAATGGAGGGCATTTCCGTCGCTCTCCCGCCGGATTGCATCAACATTTCGAAATTCCAGAGATCGTGTTCCGGTTTCACAAGATTGACGGTGGCATCGGTCAGGCGCAGATTGCTAAACCCGCGCCGTCCGTGCAGCAGTCCGGCGAAATCGACACGCGCCTCGACGGTTCCCGCGTAGGCGAAGGGTTCAATACCCGCACGCGGGTCTTCATGGATGGTGACGCCCTCCAACGAAAATCCCGGACCTGCGAAAAGTGCTAAATGGACAGCGCCTATTTCCACCGGTCGTCCCAGGCTCCGCGTCAGCGTACGGACGATTCCCGGCTTTAAAAACTCGAATGGCAGGAAGGATGCCGCAGCACCGGCAATTCCCAGGCATAGCAGGGCGATGAAAATCGTGCGTTTCATCGTGAGTTCACTGCTGTGACGCTTCCACCATCTGCCGGTATGCTTCCGGATCGTCAACGTCCCGCAGAATGCCTGGATCGTCAACCTCAAGATACGCGGTGTGGGCGACGTGCTGGTGAACCACATCGCGAGCTTGCCCCGCCGTACTCAGTGCCAGAAATTCATCGGCCAATGAGCGCACCGCACAAACGGGATGCCCGTGCTTACCGCGATACTGCGGGACAACGAATTGCGTGCCGGGCTGGCGATGGCGAAAGCGTTCAATGACCTCTCTGACAGTGGACGCCTCCACGGCGGGACAATCCACCGGAACAAACAGGAAGCCCTCTGCTTGCCTGGGAACCGCGGCCAGCCCGGTCTGGAGCGAACTCAACTGCCCATGTTCCGGCGCGGGATTGACCACGCATTTCACCTTGCCCGCGCCGCTGCTCACGATCGCGGGTTCGAGCTTGTCGGCATGATATCCCAGCACCACGATGACGGGATCGCATACTTCGGAAAAAATGCGCACCAGGCGTCCGATGAAAGTTTCGCCGCGATATTCTAGAAGCGCTTTCGGGCTGCCCATGCGGCGGGACGCCCCGGCGGCCAGAATCACACCGGCAATCACTTCAGGAGAGCCTTCAGAGTCTCATGGGCGAATACCGATTTCGATAAGGCTCGCCAATCCGACTCCGGCGCGCGGCGGATAGCAATCATTTCCGCGACCACAGAGATTGCGATCTCCTCTGGCGATTCGGCGCCGATTTCCAATCCCATGGGCGCGAAAATCTTTTCGAAAGCTTCGCGCGGCATGCCTTCTTTTTCCAGCTGCTTGACCACGGAAATCGTCTTGCGCTTGCTGCCGATCATCGCGATATACCGGGCCGGCGTGGTGACAGCCCATTGCAGCACCCGCATGTCATCACGATGACCGCGCGTGACGATAATCAAGTAGCTGGATGAGGTGATGGCAAGCTGGGGAAATACTTTCTCATACTCATCCGCATACACGGCCTCGGCCTCTGGAAAACGTTCTCGGTTGGCAAAAGCTTCGCGGTCGTCGATAATGCTGGTGGCGAATCCCGCCAAGTTCGCGACCTTGGAAAGGCTCTTCGAAACATGCCCGCCGCCAAAGATGAATGCGCGCGGCTGCGGAATCACCGGCTCGACAAAGATATTCAATTGCCCGCCGCAGATCAGGCCGTTATCGTAAGCCGCGTCTTGCCCTAAGCTGAAATTCAAATGCTTGGGCTTTTCGCTCTCGATCACTTCCCGGGCAGCATTCCAGACTTCCGCCTCAACGCAACCGCCGCCCACCGTGCCAATCATCGATCCGTCTTCGCGCACCAGAAGCTTAGCGCTTTCATAGCTGGGAATAGACCCGTTCACCTGAACGATGGTCGCCACGGCGCACTTTTGCCCGGTTTTACGAAGCCGCACGATTTCGTCGTAAATATCCACAACTAAGCCCCGCTAATCTGCTCCGTTAAATACCGTTCGTAGCCCACCTCTTTGATCTGGTGAAGCTGAGATTCCAACCAATCCAGATGTTCCTCCTCGTCTATTAGGAACCGCTCCATCAGCTCCCGCGAACCGTTATCACCCGCCGCGCGGCATGTTTCTACGGCTTTGTTATACATGTCCACAGCGGACGCCTCCAGCTTGCGGTCATTCTCCAGTTGCTCCTTCACATTTTGTCCGATATTGAGCGTCATGGGAGCGTTCATCACCGGAGTGCCATCTAGGAACAAAATGCGCTCCAGCACGGCTTCCGCATGCTTCATTTCGTCAATGGATTGCTTGCGAATGAAGTCTGCCAGCTTCTTATAGTGCCAGTTTTCGCACATCTCAGCATGCAGAAAATACTGGTTGATGGCGGCCAATTCTTCTTTGAGCGCCTCGTTCAGAACTGCGATTACCTTGGGATTACCCTTCATGTTTCGATTGTACGCTACCCGATGTCAATTCCGAGCGCCGCCCCACAAAAAGTGAAATCAGCCACATCAGTCCCGCCAGTACCACGATTGCCATCAAATACCGCAGCGCGCCAGCCCACCATAGGGCGTCGAAGGCAGGCCACTCGAAACGGAATTGGATCAATTGAGTCCATCGCTCCACCATCCAGTGCCATGCGGTGTGCGCCGCCAACGCCGAGAGAATAATAGTGCCCAGGCGTTCCGCTATCACGAAGCGGAACAGCGCCATCAGCGCGGGTATAAGCGCCGCCAGGACGATGAACTGTCCGATCTCAATACCCACGTTAAAGGAAAGCAGCGAAGTGATCGGGTGCGATCCGCCGAACTGCATCGTCTGACGCAACGCGAATGAAAAGCCAAAACCGTGTATCAGACCAAAACCGAACGCCATCATCCATCTTTTCTGCAAACTGCCATGGCCCACGATATTTTCAAGCGCCATATACAAAATTGAAACCGCGATGAGCGTCTCAATCAAAGGCGAAAACCAAAGAACGGTGGGAGCGAAACCCAATGCGGAGGCGATCAACGTGATGGAGTGTGCAACGGTGAAACCCGTCACAATGGGCACAAACGTGCCGACGCTGCGAAACGGAATCACCAGGCAAAATAGAAATAACAAGTGATCCGTTCCATTCAGAATATGCCAAAAACCGTCGCTGGCGAAACGGCTTGCCGCGTGGAACCAGCGCGGATCCAAACGAACCAGCCCGGGATCGCCCGTGAACTCGAATGCCCTCTCAACTCCGTCAGGGAGAATGGCACGAAGCCCCGTAGCCACGCGTACGCCTAGCCGCGCAAACCCAAGCCTGACCGAAAATTCCGATCTATCGGAGCGGATGGGATATTCGAGCAAAATATCGAGCATCGTCTGACGCCAGGCAACATCGGTTTCAGGTGCAAGTTTTTGTCCAGTGACGTGGGCTAAAGCTTGGCCGTAGCTTGCAAATGATTTGTCGGACTCAAGCGACACTCGCACCGACACCACTGAAGGATTGGGGAGCGGGACATCATCCTCTACGACCGTGATATAGTCAGCTACCCACACCTGTGCGGCGGCGGGAAGCATCGGCTCGGCTTTTTCCAGATCCAGGTAGCCCCGCCCGCGCTCGGGAAATGGGACGCCGCGAATCGCGTTCATGGGCACTCGCACCAGCAAACGAAGGCGATTGCCTTCCGGTTTGAGAATCGCCTGCACGATGATGTCGTTCGGAACATCCTGCCCACCCGCCGGCCAAACCAGAAAAGCCGTTACGGCGAGCAATGCGAAACCGCGTGCGCAAATGTTCATACCTGGGATCTACTGCCGCCCAACATCATACCCAAAACACAGCCTTGACTTCTTTCTGGCCCAGAGTATTGGATGGAACTTCTCTAAGCGCGTCTTCCACAATAGATGGAGCAGCAATCCACCAGCAGCAACAACATCGGTTCCACAATACCCCGCGGCATCGACGTGGGGAGCTCGCTATATCCGGCGTCGATCAGCCTTCGTGCGGCTTCTTGCCGCGAGAGTCCCGTCACCCCCGAACCTTAGCAACTGAAGCTCTGACGAGGAGCGCCACCACGGCGGATCTTCGCGAAACGCCTGCTAGACTTAGAGTGTTTTCCTGGATCGCCGCGGAAACCGTGCCCGCTCGTAAGACCAGAACAGCTCATCATCCCCACGGGCACGCTGCGCTCGCCGCGGCACTAATGCGGGAATGGGAAGGAGTCTATTTTGAAAGTCGGTGTTTTCACCCCGCTGCTATCGGATCTTAGTCTGCGGGAAGTTCTCGCCACGCTGAAGAGTCACGATATCGACACGTTTGAACTCGGCACCGGCAATTATCCGGGCGATGCCCATTGCAAGCTAGCAATGCTCGAAAATGCTGCTGCACTTCAGGAATTCAAGAGCACGATCACCGGGGAAGGTTTCACAATCAGTGCGCTGAGTTGCCACGGCAACCCTCTGCATCCGGACGCCGCGCGTGCCAAACGCGATCAGGATATAAGCCGGAAAACGATCCTCCTCGCCGAAAAACTGGGCGTCTCGGTGGTAGTGGATTTCTCGGGCTGTCCGGGCGATGCGCCGGGCGCGAAACAACCCAACTGGGTTACCTGCCCGTGGCCTCCCGAATTCCTCGAAGTCTTGAAATGGCAGTGGGACGACGTAGTCGCGCCCTATTGGACCAGGCACGCCCAATTCGCCTCGGATCATGGCGTGAAAGTCGCGATTGAAATGCACCCAGGCTTCGTCGTATACAATCCCGAGTCTCTCTTGAAACTGCGCGCCATCGCGGGCACCGCTATCGGATGCAATTATGACCCCAGCCACATGTTCTGGCAGGCCATCGATCCCATCGCCGCCGTGCGGCTGCTGGGCGATGCGATATTTCACGTTCACGCCAAAGACACCCAAATATACGACCGCAATTTACCCATGGCCGGCGTGCTCGATACCAAACCGTACACCGATGAACGCAACCGAAGTTGGATCTTCCGCACCTGCGGCTACGGACATGGCGAGGAATGGTGGCGCGAATTCGTCTCTACACTGCGCATGTTTGGCTACGATTATGTTCTGTCGATCGAGCACGAAGACAGTCTGCTTTCTCCAGGCGAAGGCCTGAGCCGGGCGGCATCTTTCTTAAAGCAGATCGTTCCCGGCGAGAAACCAGCCGCCGCATGGTGGGTGTAGCTATGCGCGCTTTTACGGCTGCAATTATCGGATCGGGTTTCATGGGCCGCACTCATCTGGAAGCATTGCGGCGGCTGGGTAACGTGCAGGTCACCACCATAGTTGCCGGCACCCTGGAGAAGGCCCGGGCATTCGCGGAGGCCCACGGACTTCCGGGCGCCTCCGCCGACTTTCACGACGTCCTGAATAGTCCATCTGTGGACGCCGTACACATCTGCACGCCCAACGCTCTGCACTTCCCCATCGCCAAAGCGGCTTTGCTAGCGGGAAAGCACGTTCTGTGTGAAAAGCCCCTGGCCATCTCCGTCGCAGAAGCCCAGGAATTGGTGGCTCTCGCGGCTGACAAGAATCTCCGCAATTGCACCTGTTATAACTTGCGCTCTTATCCCGTGGTGCAGCACATCCGCCGCATGCGCGAGGACGGCGATTTGGGTGACATCCTCGTTGCTCAGGGCGCCTATTCTCAAGATTGGCTCTTGTACGATACGGACTGGAATTGGCGTCTGGAATCAAGACACAACGGCCCTTCGGGCGTGATGGCGGACATAGGGTCCCATTGGTGCGACATGATTGAGCACCTTACCGGCCTCCGTATCCAGTCTATCTGCGCCGATCTTCAGACGTTCCTCCCCGTTCGCAAACGTCCCAAGCACTCGGTCGAGAGCTTCGCCGGCAAACTACCCAGCCCCAGCGATTACGAATCTGTCGCCGTCCATACTGAAGATTTCGGCTCGGCGATCTTTCGTCTCGGGGAGCGGGCACGCGGCGCATTCACCGTCAGCCAGGTGGCTGCGGGACGCAAGAACAGTTTTCGATTTGAAATTTTCGGAACGAAAGCCTCCATCGCTTGGGACGGCGAGCGCCCCGATGAATTGTGGATCGGTAACCGCAACGTAAATAACCAGATCCTGATCAAAGACCCGTCCCTGCTGAAGCCAGCCGCACAGCCTTATGCCGACTATCCGGGGGGCCACAGCGAAGGCTACGATGATACCTTCAAACAAGTCTTTCGACGCTTTTACGCTGCCATTGAATACCCCGCCGCCAAGCCGGATTTTCCGCAGTTTCAGGACGGCCTCCGGCAAATCCAGATCCTTGAAGCCGCACTGGAAAGCCACCGCCATCACGGCTGGATGAATGTTACCGAATCACCATCCTGGCTCCCAGCCTGCTAGAATAGGCGCTGCTAAGGACTAACGAGTATGAATGCCCCCTTCTCGATAAAGACCTGTACTGGGCTGCTGATCGCGGCAGCAGTGCTGATTCCGTCCCTTGCAATCGCGCAGACTACGGCGCCGAAATATGAGGTGGACCTAACCTGGCCCAAACAGCTGCCCGACCGCTGGGTTCTCGGAGGGCTCGGCGGGGTGTGTATAGACAACCAGGACCACGTATTGATCCTCAACCGCCAGGATGTCCTCGAAGGCGATCTCAATTCCGGACACATGGCGCCCCCTATCATTGAGTTCGACCCGGCCGGGAATGTAGTCCGGTTCTGGGGCGACCTCAATATCCTGGATCCACGCCTTCACAGTTGCACCTTCGATAAGGACAACAATGTTTGGATCGGCAGCGCGCCTTCTGGTATGGTGCAAAAGTATTCTCACGACGGCTCCAAATTGCTGCAACAGATCGGGAAGAAAGGCGTGTTCGATTCCTCCGATGGCACCGCTAAAGGCAAACCGTTGAACTCGAACGCGGCGCAGTTCTACATGCCTTCCAGTATCTTCGTCGATCCTCACAACGGAGATATTTATGTCGCCGACGGCGAAGGCCGCGGCGTAAACCGTCGCATCGCGGTAATGGACCGCGCGGGTAAATTTCTGCGCCAATGGCAGCCTGAAGGCATGGAAAGCGTGCACTGCATGAGCATGAGTCGCGATGGCATGGTGTACGTCTGTAACCGGGAAGCATCCCGAATTCAGGTCTATGACAAGATGGGCAAGCTCCTGAAAACCATTGAAGTCCCTTGGAAGCCTCACACTCCGCCGGCCGATGGAAAACCGAAGGAGACCGGTGGATCGGCCGTAGCGCTCGATTTTTCCCGCGATCCGGGCCAGAAATTCATCTATCTGATCAACCAGAACAGCTCTCAGATCGAAATTATCGACCGTCAGAGCGGGAAAAGGCTATCGCATTTCGGGCGCCCTGGACGTTTTCCTGGTCAATTCGATCAAGCGCACGGCATCGCCGTCGATTCACAAGGCAACGTATATGTTGCCGAGAATCGGGGCAAAAAAATTCAAAAATTTAAGATCGTAGCCCCTTAACTTCTCCTAACCAGCGATGGACTTCCAGTTCTTCGCCAGATGGTCCGCTGTACGCCACGCCAGCGCCTGCACGGTCAGTGTAGGGTTACGCGCTCCGCTGGTGCCCATCACGGACGCTCCCAGTACTCCCAAATTCGCAACCTCATGCGAGAACCCCCAGCGGTTCAGGACGTTCGTTTCCGGATTGTCGCCCATGCGGGTGCCACCGTAAGCGTGTGTGGTGAGCGCTGGAACGCCGGGATTGCTCGATTCAACCGCGACGGCTCCAGTCTCCCGGTACCACTGCTCCATTTTCTGAAAAGCGTGCCGAATCGCGCGCGTTTCATTTTCCTTAGGGCCTCCGGTTGTGATGCGGCACACGGGATCTCCCAGCGGGTCCTTAACTTCGGGGTCCAGGTCTAGATAACACGACTCATAGGGAAACGTTGAAGTCTGCAGATAACTCATGGCCACACGGGCGGCGTTTTCCCGCACGAATTTCTTCCAGGCCGGCCCCCACATGGGCGCGCGCCCGTACGTGCTCGTGGAGGCCCCTTCAATCGGATGGCGCTCCGTCCGCACGTGCATGCTGGTGCCGCCAATGAAACCCAGGCCAGCATGATCGAAGGCGTCGTCGGCGAAATCATCCACCGTAATGCCCTGCGCGGGTAAGCCGTACCAGATATTTACGTCGAACGGAAACAGCGCGGTCACCGCTCCCTGGTAATGCGCGAAATAGTGCTTGCCAACCTGCCCGTGATTGTTGGAAAGTCCTTGAGGAAACGCGTTCGATTTCGAAAGGTGCAGCAGGCGCGAATTCTCATATGTGTAGCCTGCGAGCAACACCACTTTCGCCGGCTGAAAGAATTCCTGGCCGTTACGCAAATAATTCACGCCGGTGACTCGCGCGTTGGAATCGGCAACGATTCGCGTCACATGGGCCAAATCGTGGATCGTCAGGTTCTTGGTCTTGATCGCTTCCGGGATGGTGCTGACCGCCGTAGAACCCTTTGCATTCACGTGGCATCCGCCTGTGGCGCAATAGCCATGATAAGCGCACCCGGGACGGCTATTTCGAGATTGTGTATTGATCGCCGCCGGGGGGTGGAACGGATGCCATCCCAACCGTTTGGCCGTCTCCGCCATGCGGTCGATGAATTCGGTGCTGCGCAAAGCAGGCATGGGATACTCACGCTGGCGCGGACCCTCGAAAATATTCCCGCGCGGATCGATCTGCCCGCGAATGTTGCCAGCCTTGCCGGAAACGCCGACCTCCCACTCCACCAAGTCGTAGTAAGGCTCCAGCTCGTCGTAAGTAATCGGCCAGTCCTCGAGCGTGGATCCTTTGGGAATCGCGTTCGCTCCGTACCGCCGGATCGTTTCTGAACGAGCATGGAAATCCCACGGCTTTAGTCGCCAGCTTTGCGCCCAATAATGAATCGACGTGCCGCCGACGGCGTTCATCATGGGGTGTTGCAGCGCGGCTGGCCGGGCGCGTTGCGACGGATCGGCGCGGACCGTGGGGATTTCGCGTTGCGCCTTCGGTACCGACGTCACTAGCCGCCGGGCGTTATTGTAAATTTCGTCCGCGTGGTAGTCGCGCGGCCCCATCCATGTGCCGGCCTCGATCCCCGCGATCTTTAGTCCGGCGCGCGCCAGCGGCAAGACAGCCACGCCGCCGGCCGCGCCAAGTCCAATGACTGCTACGTCTACGGGTTTAAGAGTCGTGGCCATCCATTACTTTTTCGGCCAGACTACGCCTTGGTCCTTCGCAGTAATGGGACCCAAACCTTTGTACACGAACTTTTGCAGCCGCTGCCCCCGATACGTCTCTGTGGTATAGACGTTGCCTTTGGAATCGGTCGCGATGCTGTGCACTCCATAAAACTCGCCTGGCTGCCGCCCGCCTTCGCCGAAGCTCGTCAGTAATTCCAGGGACAAGCGGTCGATAATATGCACTCTGTTGTTCTCGCCATCGGCCATATAGATGTATTTCTGCTGGGCATCTTTCGAGAATGCTATGTCCCATGCCGATCCTGACCCCAGGGTTTCCTTGTTGACGTAGCCTTCCTTCAAGAACGTCCCGTCTGGATTAAAAACCTGGATACGGTCGTTCTGCCGGTCGCACACGTACAACATCCCGTCATTGGAAAGTTCCGCGCAATGCACCGGATTGCGGAACTGCTGGTCCGGCGGCGCGGTCGGATTGTACGGAGGCAGCGGCGCATCACTGGGCACCTTGCCATAAGCGCCCCAATGCCGCTTGTACTTCCCGGTTTCCGCGTCGAATACGATCACACGGTGATTACCATAGCCGTCGGCAACATACAATTCGTTGGTCTTGGGATCCACCGTGGCTTTTGCCGGAAGCCTCAAGTTCTCGATATCGTTGCTGCCCTTGCTGCTCTTGGGTTTTCCGATCTGCAGCAGAAACTTGCCCTGTTGGGTGAATTTCAGAACCTGATTATCGGAAAAAGGATCCACGCGGCCGCCCGGCCCGCGCGCGCCAGTGGCTAGTTCCTCGTCCTGTCCGTTGAGTGCGCCCCGGCCACTGGCGGGACCGCGGCCGTTACCACCGATCCATACGTTGCCTTTGAAATCCACAAAGATTCCGTGATTGGAATCCGGCCAATCATATCCTTGGCCCTTCCCACCCCAACTGTTGATCAGGTTTCCCGCTTGATCGAATACGAGCACTGGCGGCGCAGCCGCGCAGCATTGGGCGATCTTGGCCGTCAGGTGCTGTTCCCCCGCCTCCAGAGATCCCGCCCGATGGATGATCCAGATGTGATCCTGCGCGTCCACCGTCACGCCGATTGTCTGTCCCATCAGCCAGTGATTGGGAAGCGGTTTGGGCCACAGTGGGTCCACTTCAAAGCGCGGCGCGGTGGTCGTGGCAGCCTCAACAATGCTCTTGTTATTAAGCAGATAAGAAGCCGTGCCAAGAGTCGCGAGCACCGCTACAAAACCGGTTCCGATGTATACGTTACGCTTCACGTGAATCTCCTCTCGAATCTGGCGTCCTTATGACTTTACTCCAACTGGAGGCCGAGCGCCATCCATATTGGGAAAACGAAACCTAAGGGGAGTTGGCGCATCTAACAAATTGGGAGCTGGAAGTGGGCAAGCGCCCACCGGCTTTCCTCCGGGCCGGCGGCAGGAGTCCCTAACCCTGGACGCACCGCCGCTCCAGCCCCCACAAAGCAACCACGTTCTCCGGTGGTTGCTTTACTTATTAGCAGGCAGCGCTGCTATATTGAACAGCTCATCCGTCAGATCCTGGTTGAAAGTCACCGATTCAGAGAAAATCTGATAGATTTTCTCGCCGTTACGTTCGCGGGTGATTTCCTGGGGCCACTGGATGCCGTCGTTATCGCGATAACGGCCGAAACGCGTCGTCTCATCGTTCCGTTCTTTCGTCGCCGGATCGCGCCAGGAGTATTTTTGCGCGACGGGCAGCTTCGTGGATTGGTGGAAGTACACCGTCACCAGTCGATTTTCTGAATCGATGATATCCACGACCTCCACCGGCTGGTAATCAACCACGGCCGCGCCGCGCGATTCAAAGACCAGACCGGGTTCATTGAAACGCTGCCGCAGGATGTAGAAGATGTTGCGCAACATGGAATCTTTATAGCGAGCGAATTGCTCCTTCGGCACCGGCTTCGCTCCACGCCAGTTGATGTTCGCGGCTTCATCTTCGCGAAAGACCGTAGCCGTGTCCTGATTCTTTCCGAACGCTTGCCGCTCTCGAATTCCAAGTTCCGCACCGGATTTCGAAGGAGCAACAGTCAGATACCGGGTGTAGATTTTGGCGATCGACAAGCCAGACAGCCGCTCATGATAGAACGAATATGCACGGCCCGATTCAATGCGGTCTTCCACATTGAGAAACTTCGCTCCGCCCAGCGCGGCGACCGCTTCGTTGATCACTTTTTTGGCGCGCTCGTCCGCCGCAGTCTTGCCTTGACCGTACGCCAACGCGTACCCCGCGACGGCACATATTACCGCTGCTGCCTTCCACCGTGCTTTCATTTCGGCTCCGGAATCGTTAGGTCGATGGCCTCGACTTTCCCCACTCCTGTCAAGGGTTTGCCAAAATCCTTAGGATTGCCCACAGCAACCATCGTCAGATCCCCGGGATGGATCCGCTCCCTATAGACGCGGAGCACATCGGCGCGGGTTACAGCCGAAATTCGCTTCTGATATTCGAACAGAAAGTCCTTGGGATAACCGAAGTATTCATAGAGCAGCACCCTATTCAGCGTCTTCGAAGGGCTATCGAAGTTGAATACAAAACCGTTGAGTACCGAGTCTTTCGCCGTCTGAAGTTCCTGCTCCGTGACCAGCGAGGTTCGCATTTTTTCGAGTTCCGTCTTCGCCGCCGCCATTGCATCCGCCGAACTGGCGGACTTAGTGCTGCCCGTAATGCGAAACGTTCCCGGATGATTATACTGCGCGCCCCACCCGGCCCCCACCGAATACGCCAGCCCTAGCTTGGTGCGGATCTGCGACATCAAGCGGCTGGTGAATCCGCTGCCCAGGATATTCGTTGCCACCTGAAGCACTGGATAGTCCGGGTCGCGCAACGTCCCACCCAATAGACCGAGCGAGAAAAACGTTTGCGTAACGTCGGGCTTCTCAGCCAGAAACACGCCCGGCGCAGGCTTTGCGTTCACCGCTGGAAAGGGAGGCGCTGCAGGTTGCTCCACCTTCCAATCGGCGAATAGCTTTTCCAGCCGGTCTTTCATTTCCGACGCCGTGAAATCGCCGTAGACCGCCAGCATGATGTTCTTGGGAAAGTAATAGCGCCGGTAAAATTGCTGCAGATCTTCGCGCTGGATGCGTGCCAAATGCTCGTACTCTATGGTCCATCCATACGGCGTGCCGCGGCCATAGAGGATATTCGTCAACTCGCGCTCGGCAATCCCCTGCGCATCATCGTTGCGCCGCGCGATGCTGCTGCGCAGCTGACTCAGTGTCAGGTCGATCTTGTCCTGCCGGAATTCCGGAGCCGTCAATACGTCCTTGAAGATTCGCAAGACCTGTTCGGAGGTTTCTTGCAACCCTGAAAAACTGACGGTGGCGCTAGTCTCGCCCATGCTGGATTCCACCGACGCCGCGATATTCTCTAGTTCTTCGTCGAGTTGATCGCCGGTCTTTAAGGCCGTCCCCCCTGCTCGCTGCACCTCCGCCATCACCTGCGAAAGGCCCCGCTTGTCGTCCGGGTCGAATAGATTTCCGGTGCGCACCAGCGCGAATCCGCTGACTAAGGGCAGCTCATGATCTTCCAGCAGAAAAAGCCGCATCCCATTGGATAGCGTGAAGGCGGGCACATCCGGGATCTTGACCTGCTTCAACTTCGGAAACTTCAGATCCTTGTACGAAGGACTCGCCGCCGTGGCTCCCGACGTGGCTCCGGAGGTCGCTGGGGCCGCCGGCGCTTGCCCGAACACCAGCGCCGCACTGGCCAGCAAGATAACGAAACTTCTCATTTCGCACCTCCATTGCCCGCCGGCGCGGGAGCGTAGCTGTACGCAACCGTACGATTTCGTGGAATCAAATACTGCTTGGCCACGCGCCGGACATCGTCCGCCGTGACTTTATCGAAATCTTCAAGCTCGGTAAATAAAGTGCGCCAATCTCCATAGTTGACGTAGTAGCTGCACAGCTCCGCCGCGAGCCCTGTGTTGCTCGCCAGCTTGCGGATCAATTCCGCGCGCAGCTTGGTTTTCACGCGCTTCATCACAAGGTCGTCTATCGGGTCTTCCTTGACACGCTCGATGATCGCGTAGAGCGCCTTTTCGCTCTCCTCCACGGTATGCCCCGATGAAGGAGCCGAGTAGAACAAGAACAGGGAAGGATAGCGGCTGCCGGGAAAGGAAGGCTGGCTCGCGGCTCCAAGTGCGATTTGCTGGTCCCTCACCATTTCTTTGTAAATGATCCCCGTCCGTCCGCTGGAGAGCACTTCACTCAGGACCCCCAGCGCCGCGTCGTCCTTCGAATACTGATCCGGGCGCTTATATCCAATCACCAGAAACGGTTGCGCAGGCGATGCCACGGCCACCCGTTTCTCCCCTTCCTGCTCCGGTTCCACGGTGCTCACAGGCGCGGGTAGCGGACCCTTCGGCAATCTTCCGAAATACTTCCGCGCTAATCGTTGCGCCTCCGCGGGAGTAATGTCGCCGGCCAGGCCGACGGTCATGTTCGCCGGAACGTAGTACCGTTTGTAGAATTGCTCCGCCTGCGGCCGCCGGAAGCTTTCGATATCGCTGGCCCAGCCCCCCGGCGTCACGCGATAGGGATGCGCGGCAAACGCCGTGGCGAGCATCGCCTCCACCAGCTTGCCTTGCGGACTGGATTCCACGCGCATGCGGCGCTCTTCCCGCACAACGTCCCGCTCCTTGTAAAATTCGCGAAACACCGGCTGCAAGAATCGCTCGGATTCCAACAGAAACCACAACTCCACCCGGTTCGACGGAAAGCTGTAGTAGTAATTCGTGGAATCCTGTCCCGTGCCGGCGTTCATGTCCAGGCCGCCATTCGATTCCACCACGCGGTCATATTCATTCGGTTCCACCAGGTCGTCGGCTTTTGCGATGGCCGCCACCAGGGTTTTCTCGAGCGCCTCCACCGTAGCGCCGACCGCCAAGCGGCCTTTGCGGCGCTCGGCCTCCAAGCGGTCATAAGCGCGTTCCACCGCGTCGAGGGCGGCTTTCTCGGCGGTCCGGTTCTTGGTGCCGATCACTGGCGTGCCCTTGAACGCCATGTGCTCGAACATATGCGCCAGTCCCGTCTGCCCGGTGGGATCGTTGACCGAACCCACGTTGACGTAGGTGTGGAAGGACACCACCGGCGCGTCATGCCGTTCAATCACGATGAAGTGCAGGCCATTGGCCAGCGTAAACTCGGTGACTTTTTTTTCGAACTCTTTGAGCGACTGCGCCGGCAACCAACTCGCCAGCAGCAACAGAACCGGGAAAACTCTCATGATCTCAGGGTATCAAGGCCGCCGGCATAAGACCGTTTGACACTCTTGAGCACAGTGCCGCACACTTGACGCTATGGAAAAAGTAGCCGTCATTGGTGCCGGACCCGGAGGCTTGGTTGCCGCGCGCTATCTTCAGTCGGAAGGGTTTGAGCCCGTCATTTTTGAGCAAGGTCCCGCGCTAGGCGGCCAATGGAGCGGCGACCCGCATCACAGCGGCGTGTGGCCTTCCATGCACACCAACACCAGCCACCAAATGACCGCGTTCAGCGACCTGCCCCACGCGGCGGAATCTCCCCTTTACCCGAGCAACCAGGACATGCGCGCCTATTTGCATCGTTATGCGGATCAATTCGACCTGACGCCGCGCATTCGCTTGAGCACGCCCGTCCAGCAGATCCGGCGCGACAGTGATGGCTGGCTGGTTCGGGCCGCTGGCCGTGAGGAACGCTTCTTCAAAGCGGTGGTCGCCACCGGGCGCTACAACAAGCCGCGGACGCCGCCCGTGCAGGGGATCGGCACCTTTTCCGGGCGCGGCGGCGTCACCCATACGTTCGGGTACAAGCATCCGGAGTGTTACCGAGGCCAGCATGTTTTAGTGGCGGGATGCGCGATTAGCGCCCTAGAAATCGCGAGCGACCTGGCGATGCTGGGAGCGGCAAGCGTCACCGTGACGCAGCGGCGTCAGCGTTATGTTCTCTTCAAACTATTGGCGGGTGTGCCGGTGGAGCAGGTGGCTTTGACGCGCTTCGGCGCTCTGGCAGCCGAATGTTTCCCTATGCCAGCGGTGGGTCAAGGCCTGAAGGACTTCATCGTGAATTCCTTTGGCAGCCCCGATCAGTTCGGCGCGCCGGCGCCCGCCGCGGATGTCTTCGCCGCCGGCATTACTCTGTGCCAGCATTACCTGCCGCTGGTCGCGGAAGGCCGCATCATCATCAAGCCGTGGATGTCTGCGGTGGACGGCAATCGCGTGCACTTCGCCGATGGCAGCGCCGGGGAATTCGACGCCATCATTTTAGGAACCGGATTCGAATTGAATCTGCCGTTCCTCGGCGAAGAAATTCGCGAAACGCTCAATGTGGACGCGCACCATATTGACCTGTATCAGCATACGTTTCATCCGGATCTTCCCGGCCTCGCGTTTCTCGGCTTGTTCGAACAGGCTGGCCCCTATTTCAGCGTTCTGGAATTGCAAGCCCGCTGGATCGCGTATACCACGAGCGGCGCGGTGCCCCTGCCCTCGCGCGAGCAAATGGTGGAAGGCGTGGCGGCGTACCGCTCCCGGCGCGGAGGTCCGCAGCTTACGATGTCGCACACGAATGCGTTGTTGTTCGCGCGCGCCGCGGGCGTGGAGCCGGACGTCAGCCGCTGGCCTGAGCTGGCCCGCGCGTTGTTGTTTGGTCCGTTAGCCGCGGTATCGTTCCGCCTGGAAGGTCACGATGCCATCCCCGATGCCGCCGCCCGCTACGTTGAGCAGGCGCGGCTGGCTGGCCCGCCGTCCATCGACGCGATCACACCCCAGCAACGGACGCAGCTTCAGACACTAGCGAAGGTGCGAGGAGACCAGGGTCTCGCGCGCATGGCCGCGGCCTGACTACTTGACGTTGAGAATGTCCTTCTCTTTGGCCTTCGACGCTTCGTCGATCTTTGAGATGTGAGCGTCAGTCATTTTTTGAACGTCGTCCAGGGCGCGGCGTTCTTCGTCTTCGCTGATGGCCTTGTCTTTGAGCAATTTCTTCAGATGCTCATTGGCGTCACGCCGGATGTTGCGCGCGGCCACGCGATGATCCTCGGCCACATGATGCAGGCGCTTCACGATTTCTTTGCGGCGCTCCTCGGTGAGCGATGGAATCGGCACGCGGATCAGCTTGCCGTCGTTGGCCGGATTCAATCCCAGATCGGAAGTGCGGATCGCCTTTTCAATGGCCGCGATCTGCGAAACGTCCCACGGCTGAATCGTGATCAGCGTCGCTTCCGGCACATGCAGGTTCGCGAGCTGATTGATGGGGGTGGGCGTTCCGTAATAGTCCACTTTGATGTTGTCGAAAATACCCACTGACGCGCGGCCGGTGCGGATGGCCGCCATATCGTGCTGCAAATCCGCAAGCACTTTATCCATGCGCGTCTTCGCGTGACTTTCAATATCCTTCACGCTTTGAAAATTCTGGGGCGCGGCTGCTTGTTCAGGTTTCATGTGTCTTCGTGCCGGGGCGCTACGATATCAGCGTGCCGATCGGCTCTCCCATTGCCATACGCATAATATTGCCGTGGACCGTTAAATTAAAGACCAGGATCGGGAGGCGATTGTCGCGGCACATGGCGACGGCGGATGCATCCAGAACCCGCAAGTCCCTCGACAAAACTTCAGAATACCCGATGGAATCAAAACGTACCGCATCGGCATGTTTGCGGGGATCTTTATCGTACACGCCGTCCACGCTGGTGGCTTTGGCGACGATTTCGGCGTGAATCTCCAGGCCCCTCAAGGTGGCGGCCGTATCGCTCGAAAAGTATGGATTCGACGTGCCCCCGGAGAACACCACGATGCGGCCTTTTTCCAAGTGCCGGATGGCCCGGCGGCGGATATAGGGCTCGGCCACTTGGGGAATGGAGATCGCGGTCATCACGCGCGTGGGCACGCCCTGTTTTTCAAGCGCGTCCTGCAAAGCCAGCGAGTTAATGACAGTCGCCAGCATGCCCATCTGGTCCGCAGTCACGCGATCCATATTGCGCGCCGCCGCCTCCACGCCGCGAAAGAAGTTGCCGCCGCCCACCACCAGGCCCACTTGAACGCCAGACCGGGCCACTTCGGCTACTTCTCCTGCCAGGGAGCGCATGCGCTCCGGGTCGATTCCGAACGAACCCTGCCCGGCCAATACTTCGCCACTCAACTTGAGCAGAATGCGTTGATAACGGGGCACCGCTTTCCCATTTGAGGTTGTTGTTGTGCCAGCCGTTGTCATTCTAAAGGGCCCCACAACCGCTAGCCCTGGGCTGCGGCGTTACTATCCTCTGACGCCGCCGTATCGCCCACTTTGAAGCGCACGAACCGGGCCACCGAAATATTTTCGCCCAATTTGGCGATCTTCGCCTTGATCAGGTCTGTAATGGTGGTCGTGTTCTCCTTGATGAAGGGCTGCTCCAACAGGCACACCTCTTCATAATACTTAGCCAGGCGGCCTTCCACGATCTTGTCGAGGATCTTCTCGGGCTTGCCTTCCGCTACCGCGCGGGCTCGTGCGATGTCGCGCTCTTTATCCAGGGCCGCTTGCGTCACATCCTCGCGGCGAACAAACTGCGGATCGGCGGCGGCTACCTGCATCGCCAGATCGTGAACCAGCTCCTGGAAATCCTCGGTACGGGCCACGAAGTCGGATTCGCAGTTGACCTCGATCAACACGCCGATCTGCGCGCCTGCGTGGATGTAGCTGCTGATCACACCCTGTTTGGTGGTGCGCGTGGCTTTCTTGGCGGCCGAGGCGATGCCGGACTTGCGCAAAATGACTTCCGCCGCGTCCAAATCGCCGCCGGATTCCACCAGCGCTTTCTTACACTCCATCATCCCTGCCCCGGTTTTGTCGCGGAGCTGCTTCACTAGTTGTGCACTGATTTCCATGATCTCTTCCTCATTGAGTGGCGATGTGGCCAAGCACGGCCAGCCGCATCCGGCCTGCCGCGCGTAGATGTTCTGGGGTGCCTAGGCCGGTTGCGACATGGACGGCAGATCGTCGTCCGGCATCGATTCCGACATCAACTGCTCGGAATACTTCGGATCCACGTACTGCGCATACTCGGGAATGTCCTCGACCGGCGTCTCGTCCGTCGCAACCAACTTCTCGGCGGCGAAGTCCTGCTCGGTGGCAAGCTGGCGGCCTTCGTACACGGCGTCGGCGATCTTGGTGGTGAACAGGCGAATCGCGCGCAGAGCGTCGTCGTTGCCGGGGATGACATGGTCCACTTTATCGGGATCGCAATTGGTGTCGACGACGGCAACTACCGGGATTCCCAGCTTGCGGGCCTCTTCCACGGCAATGGCTTCCTTGTTGGAATCGATGACGAACATCACATCCGGCAGACCATTCATGTCCTTGATGCCCGCCAGATTCTGGTTCAGGTGCTTGCGCTCGCGATCCAGCCGGATCACTTCCTTCTTCACACGCCCTTCCCAGCCGGCTTCGGCCATGGCGTCGAGTTCTTTCAGACGCTTGATGGATTTCTGCACGGTGGTCATGTTGGTGAGCAAGCCGCCCAGCCAGCGTTGATTGACGTAAAACTGCGAACAGCGCGTGGCTTCTTCGGCGATGGCTTCCTGGGCTTGTCTTTTGGTGCCGACAAACAAAACCGTCTTGCCCTGGGCGGCCATTTCGCCTACGTAGCGCATGGCGTCTTTGAACAACTTCAGGGTTTTTTGAAGATCTACGATGTAGATCCCGTTGCGTTCGCCAAAGATGTATTCTTTCATCTTTGGATTCCAGCGCTTGGTCTGGTGCCCGAAATGAACGCCTGCTTCGAGCAATTCCTTCATGCTAATCGACGGCAAAAAGTACTCCTTTACCTGTGGGGGGCGAACCCCAGGTTATCGCCTGGCCACGGCCCAAAGCGGAATTTGTGGCCCGGGTGAATGATGGATAATAAGCCGGCGCTGCTGCACCGGCCAAAAAACAAAGATTTAGCGCTTGGAGAACTGGAACCGCTTGCGAGCGCCCTTCTGGCCGTACTTCTTGCGCTCATGCTCGCGCGCGTCCCGCGTGAGGAAGCCGAGTTCCTTGAGCTTGCCGCGCAGTTCCGCGTTAAATTCCAACAGCGCGCGGGCAATGCCCAGCTTTGCCGCGCCGGCCTGGCCGTTGGGCCCGCCGCCATCGGCATTGATCAATATGTCGAACTTATCGGCCGTTTCCGTTGCCAGCAGCGGCTGCTTCACGATCGCGCGCGAAGCGTCGCTCGGGAAATAGTCTTCGAACTCGCGCCCGTTGACCGAGATCTTGCCGCTACCCGGCCGCAAAAACACTCGGGCCACCGCGCGTTTGCGGCGTCCCGTACCCAAATGTTGCACTAGTGCTGCCACTCGTATCTCCTATGAATTCCTATACCGGCTCTTCTTAAACCGGCAATGCCGTGGGCTTCTGCGCGTCATGCGGATGCTTCGGACCCGCATACACCTGCAGCTTCCGGTACATCTGCTTGCCAAGTTTATTTTTCGGCAGCATGCCCTGGATTGCTTCTTCCACCATCCGCGCCGGACGCGCTTCGCGCACGATGCGGGCCTTGGTTTCCGTCAGCCCGCCCGGATAACCGGAGTGGCGGCGGTAAATCTTCTGCTCTTCCTTAGCGCCGGTCAATTTCACTTTCGCCGCGTTGACCACGATCACGTGGTCGCCTGTGTCGATATAAGGCGTATAGCTCGGCTTATGCTTGCCCATCAGGATATTGGCGGCCTTGCTTGCCAGCCGTCCCAATACTGCCGCCTCGGCATCCATCAAATGCCATTTGCGCTCAATACCTTGAGCCGAGGGAATTACGGTTTTCATGTAGACAGACCTTCTCCGTTGGAGTCGTTCAATCCCCTAGGTTAGCCGAGGGGGGCGGGGGGTGTCAAACGGTGACGCGGAAGCGAAACGGAAACCTCATGACCGCGCCAGGGCCTTCACGCCCGGCAGTTCAATCCCCCCCAGAAATTCCAGCGATGCCCCGCCCCCTGTGGATACGTGGGAAATCTTGCTCGCAACTCCTGCGGATTTGATCGCCTTCTCGGAATCGCCACCACCGACCACGCTTATCGCGCCGGATTTGGCCACCGCGTTCGCCAGCGCCACGGTCCCCTTGTCGAACGGAGGCATTTCGAAAACGCCCATGGGACCATTCCAAATGATGGTTTTCGCGCCTGCGATTACATTGGCATAAGCCTCGATCGTTTTCGGTCCGATGTCGAGCCCCATCTCGCCGTCAGGTACCGTGGCCACTACTTCGTTCTCCGCACCTGCCTTGAACTCGGCGGCGACAACGTGATCCACGGGGAGCATAAGTTTATCGCCGCTCGACGCCATCAATTCTTTCGCGAGATCGATCTTGTCTTCTTCCACCAATGATTTTCCGGTCGTCTCGCCGCGCGCACGCAGGAAAGTGTAGGCCATCGCGCCGCCAATCAGCAGGCGATCCACTACCTTCATCAGGTTCTGGATGACTTCGATCTTGTCGGAAACTTTTGCGCCGCCAAGGATCGCAACGCACGGGCGCTCCGGGTTGCGGGTGACCTTGTTCAAGTATTCAAGTTCCTTGTCCATCAGTAGACCGGCTCCCGCCTGCTTGACGAACTGGATCATGCCGACGGTGGATGCGTGGGCGCGGTGGGCCGACCCGAAAGCGTCGTTCACATACACGTCGCACAGCGCGGCGAGTTGTTTGGAAAATTCGGGATCGTTTTTTTCTTCCTCGGCGTGGAAGCGCAGGTTTTCAAGCAACAGCACCTCGCCGGGTTTCGGCAGCATGGCTTGCACTTGGGGACCAACGCAATCGGGCGCCATCGCAACAGGTTTCCCCAGCAGCGCGGACAGGCGTTCGGCCACGGGCGCCAAGCTCATCTCCTGGTTCGGCTTGCCTTTGGGCCGGCCAAGGTGGCTGGCCAGAATCAACGCCGCGCCTTGTTCAAGCGCATAACGAATACTGGGCAGTGACGCCTGAATCCTTTTGTCGCT
The DNA here is from genome assembly GCA_902826605.1 of uncultured Acidobacteriota bacterium. Classification (GTDB taxonomy): domain Bacteria; phylum Acidobacteriota; class Terriglobia; order Bryobacterales; family Bryobacteraceae; genus Palsa-187. The sequence goes on along the minus strand of CADEFM010000001.1, from coordinate 159,089 downwards.
GGTGATTTCCTTGCCTCCGGGTGCGAGAGGCACATTGAAATCCACCCTCATGAAAACGCGCTTCCCCTTGAGATCGAGGTCGCGTATGGAAAGAGTACTCATTTATACATGATATTGCCTGAGGCAGGGCGCCTTCGTAGACAAGTTCGGCGATCACCGCGCCGCCGTCGACCTTTTCAACTAGCAAGGATTCGAGCGCTTTATGCGCAGCGGAGGATCTGAGGGACGCACAGATTAAGGCAGCTTGCAAACGAAATTCGCCGCGTCATCGGTGCTGCCAGTTCCCGTGTAGGTTGCCAATTGCGGATAGGGACACAACGGCCGCGTGCGAACCGTTTTGCCGTCCACCACCCGCGCCGCAGGAATACGATCCGGGGCTTTGCCCTGCTCCACCCATTGTTCCAGCGCGCTCAGCATGTCGAAGGTGTCGGTTCCTTCGCCGCGGCCGCAGTGAGCCATGCCCGGAACCATGAACAGGCGATAGGAATCCGCGACGTTCCCGCCCAGCGAATCGACCACGGTCTTGTAATATGTCACGCTGCTGCCGGGAGAGATTTGCGGATCGCTCCAGCCGTGGTACTGGATGAGCTTGCCGCCGCGGGCGAAGAACGGCTTCAAATTTGGATCCTGCGCGTTGATGGTTCCGCTGTCGATTTTTTCAGCCCGCTCGATGTCGGCGTCGAAGTTAAGTGTCCGGTAATCCCAGGACGGGTCTTGAAACACGACGTACTTGAAGTGATCGCTCGCTGCGCTGAAGGGTTGCTGCCCACCGTGCGTGGCCCATCCCAATTCGCTCCCCGGTTCCAGACCGGGGAAAATGACGCGTCCTGTGCGCGGATTTCGCGCGGCGGAATAAATCTTGCGCGCGGCCTCCACTTGAGCCGCAGTCAGGTCGAAGGCGCCGGGATCTACCTTGCAACGTGTGGGATCTTCCAGCACGCCGTCTTTGACGCCGTCATTCGCGTCGCAAGCCTCCAGCACGGCTTTGTGGATCGATGGGTACTTGGTGGACGGGATAAAGCTCGCCTCATCTTTATGCACGGCCTGCGCGATCCACAGGGACTGCGTCGAGCGGCCTGTCCAATTACTGGCGGGTGCGCCGGCAATGATGCCATCGAAATCGTCAGGAAACCGCTGGGCTTCTTTCAGCCCTTGCCTGCCCCCGCCGGAACAGCCGTTCCAATACGACAAACGCGGCGCGCGGCCATAGAAGGTGGAGATCAAGGCTTTGGCGCGCAGCGTCATCTCATGTTCTGAACGGTACGCATAGTCCACCACCTTCTCCGGGTGGCCCAGGGCAAAGCGACCATCCCCGCCGCTACCCGTGTGTCCCGTGTCGGTTGAGCTGGTAGCGTAGCCATGCCGAACCGCTTCCGCCATGGCAGCGTAGTTGATGGAGCCACCCCATGCGCCATTGCCAACGGCCTGGAATTTGCCGTTCCAGCCGGGGGCCGGGAGCCAGACCTCGACTTTGATGTCCGAATCACTAGTGGGTTTCAGAGTGAGCTCAACGCGGCAAAAGGCGGGCAAGCCTTTCTGTGCGCCAATAACCTCGCCGGAATCCACCAGCTTTGCGGACGTTACGCTGGATTGCGGAAACGCGAGCGACCCCAAGCTATCGCACGTAGCGGCAAATGCGGACGCGGTGAGGAACAGCGCCGCGGAAAAAAGGAGCTTCAACATAGCAGCCTCCTGTGGAACTCGAAATTGTATGTGAGTATAGCAGGCGCCTCAGACGATTTCGAAGGCCTCCCAATACTTCGACGGAAGCTTCATCGGCCGGACGTCGCGTCCGCAGAACATGTGCTTCGTAAACCCGGTGGCCAGTTTCCGGCTGTCGCTGATGTCGTATAGCTCATACTCGAAACGGATCATGCGCGGGTTCGCGGCCGCCATGGAGGTGCGAATCATGATTTGGTCGTCATAACGCGCGGGGGCAAGATAACGGCAGTTGGCCTCGGCCACCACCAACAAGACGCCGTCGTCCACTTCCATGTCGCGATAGCGAATGCCTTTCTCCCGGCAGAATTCGACGCGGCCGATTTCCATCCAGATGAAGTAGTTCGCGTAGTACACCACACCCATCTGATCGGTTTCCGCGTAGCGGACGCGCAGGTGGCTTTCGACTGGTTGCATGCAGGCCCGATTATAGCGAATGCGAATAATATGGAAACCGAACTCGCCCGGAATCAGTCTGTTACTATGCAAACAGTGAGAATTCGTGTCTTGTTTTTCGGTCTAATTCGCGATGTAGTGGGCGCACGGGAGGACTCTCTTGAGGTGCCCGACGGTAGCCGCCTGGAAGCCGTTTTCAATCACTATGCCGAGCGGTTTCCGCGCCTGCAAGAGATGGCGTCGAGCACCGTGCTCGCGCTGAATCAGCAATTCTCAACGCCCGCCGCGCCGCTTGCGGAAGGCGATGAGGTGGCCTTGCTGCCGCCGGTCAGCGGAGGTTCGGGACCTTACACTTCACGAATTGACGACACCGCTGGGCACTTTTTCGCCATTACGAGGGAACCCATTGACGGGACGGCCATCGCGCGGCAGCTACTGCGCGGTGAGGATGGAGCATTCATCAACTTCGAGGGCGTTGCTCGTAACAACACCAAGGGCCGGGCGACGAGGTTTTTGGAATACGAATGCTATGAGCCGATGGCGGTAAAAATGATGGCCGAAATCGGTCTGGACATCGCGCGCAACCATGCCATCGGCCGCATTGCGATGGTGCATCGTTTGGGGCGGCTGGAGATCGGCGAAACCAGTGTTGCAGTCATCGTCACTTCTCCGCATCGCAAGGCCGCGTTCGATGCCGCGCTCGAAGGCATCAACCGGTTGAAGAAAATGGTCCCTGTCTGGAAGAAGGAATACTTCGTGGATGGGGAAGTTTGGGTGGATGGCGAATGGGATGACCAGGTGGTGAAGGCGCACCGATGAAGGGATGGCTGATATTAGGCGCGCTGATCGCGTTCGCCGCCAGCGGGCAGGAGCCCGTTTTCAATCTGGACGTCCGGCTGGTGCGAATGTTGGTTACCGTGAAAAATTCCGCGGGCGAACTAATCGGCGGGTTGGGAAAAACCGATTTTCGTATCACCGATTCGGGCGTTCCACAGGAAATCGCGATCTTCGAACGCCTGACCGCGCAGCCTTTGTCGGTCACGCTGTTGATTGACACCAGCGCCTCCACGGCTAAGGACATCAAGTACGAAATCGCATCCCTGCAAAAATTCCTAAAGGCGCTCATCGAGGAAGGTAATCCAGAGGACACCGTATCGTTGTACTCCTTCAACTGGCAGGTCACGCTGCTAAACACCTTCACGCGGCGCATGGCGCGCATCGAGGAGAGCCTGAGCCAGTTGAAGCCGGACGGCGGCACTTCACTTTACGACGCCATCTACCTTTCCTCGCAAGAGTTGCGGGGCCGTGAGGGGCGTCATGTGATGATTACCGTGAGCGACGGCGGTGATACCACCAGTTCCAAGAAGTTTCGCGATGCCGTCGAAGCGGCGCAGCGCGCCGACGCTGCGGTGTATAACATCGTGGTGGTGCCCATCACCAACCCAGTGGGCCGCAATACCGGCGGCGAACACGCATTGGAAACGCTATCCGCGAGTACGGGCGGGAGGGTATTTTATCCCAGTGTGGGCGAACCTCTGGACCGTGTATTCACAGGGATTCTGCGCGAATTGCGGACGCAATACCTTCTCGTCTATTATCCACGCGGAGTGCCCACGGGCGATGTAAAGTACCATCCGGTCCGCGTAGAATTGCCGCAACGCAAGGATTTGCGCATTTCCACGCGTGCCGGATACTATGGGGATACATCGCGCTGATCTTGGATCACGCAGCGTCCATCACCATGGCAGGAAAAATCAGCCAGGCCAAAGCACCGGACCACACATTTGAGGAGGTTCGCTACCTGACGCGCCTGATCAATGACAAGGTGCCCGTGCGCGTGCGGCTCAGTGACAACCATGAGGTGGACGGCGTGATCGAGTTTTACGACGCCCGCTTCATCCGACTGACGCGCACCGGCGGCGCGAATCTGTTCGTCTACAAGCACGACATCAAGTACTTGTACGAGTTGGCCGCCACGTGACCGATTTTCTGGAAACCGCGCAGAAAGTCGCCCGGGAAGCCGGCGCGGTCATTACCGAATTCGCGGGTCGCAACATCGGCTTTGAATTGAAGGGCGCGTACGACCTGGTCACCGCGGCGGACCGCGCGAGCGAGCAACTCATTGTCGACCGCCTGAACTCGGCATATCCTTCTCATGCAATCGTCGCCGAGGAAAGCGGCATGCACGCGGGTTCATCCGAATATCGCTGGTACGTGGATCCGCTGGACGGAACCACTAATTTCGCCCACGCTTTCCCCGTATATAACGTCACGCTCGCGCTGGAGCATGCGGGACGGATAATCGCCGGGGTCGTGTACGATCCCACGCGGGATGAAATGTTCGCGGCTGAACGTGGCGCGGGAGCATTTCTCAACGGGCGGCGAATACAGGTGTCGAAGACCGCGCGGCTTGAGGATTCATTGGCCGCCACGGGCTTCCCTTCCCGCAAGCGGCATCAGAACATCAATATTCACTTCTACTATCAACTGGCGATGCTTTCGCACGGCGTGCGACGCCCCGGGGCGGCGGCGATCGATCTCGCGTACGTTGCGTGCGGGCGTCTGGACCTTTTCTGGGAATTCGGCTTGAATCCCTGGGACATGGCCGCCGGTTCTCTGCTGGTGGAAGAAGCGGGCGGCAAAGTCACCGACATGCACGGCGCTCCGCTCGATCTGCGCGGCCCGCACGTGCTAACTGATAATGGCTCGCTTCACGAGGAAACAATTGCGCTTTTCGAGAAGATCTTTGCGGGTCAATTGCCGGTGCCGCTGCCCGAACTGCCTGCTTAATCGCCTGCGGCGTGAGCAACTTCCGCGTCCGCGATTTGCGTTAACACTGCCTGAGCGTCCGCTTCCGTAAATTCCTGCGTCTTCACCGAGTGGTTCATGGAGCAAAACTTAGGACCACACATGGAGCAAAACGCGGCGTCCTTGAAGCCTTCTTCAGGTAGCGTCTCATCGTGATACGCCCGAGCGGTTTCCGGATCCAGCGCGAGCTCAAACTGCTTGTTCCAATCGAAGGCGAACCGCGCCCGGGAAAGCTCGTCATCCCTGTCTCGGGCGCCCGGCCGGTGCCGCGCGATATCGGCGGCATGCGCCGCGATCTTGTAGGCAATCAAGCCTTGCTTCACGTCCTCACGGTTCGGCAGGCCCAGGTGCTCCTTGGGCGTTACGTAACAGAGCATGGAGGCGCCATGCCATCCGATCATCGCGGCACCGATCGCCGAAGTGATGTGATCGTATCCGGGCGCGAAATCAGTCACCAGAGGACCGAGGGTGTAGAAGGGCGCTTCATGGCACATTTCTACTTCTTTCTCTACTTGCATCTTGATTTGATCCATGGGGATATGACCAGGACCCTCAATCATCACCTGAACATCATGCGCCCATGCGATCTTAGTCAATTCGCCCAACGTCTTTAGTTCAGCGAACTGTGCAGCGTCACTTGCGTCGGCCAGCGACCCGGGGCGTAAACCGTCCCCCAATGAGAAGCTCACGTCGTGTTTTTTAAAGATCTTGCAGATGTCTTCGAAGTACTCATATAGGAAATTCTGCTTGTGGTTCTTCACCATCCATTCGGCCAGAATCGCCCCGCCCCGGCTGACAATACCCGTCACGCGACGCGTGGTGAGAGGAATGTACTGAACCAGCACACCCGAGTGGATGGTCATGTAATCGACCCCCTGCTCGGCTTGCTCCTCGATTACTTCAAGCATGACCTGAATGTTCAGGTCTTCCACGCGGCGCACGCGTGCGAGGGCTTCGTAGATGGGCACAGTGCCAATGGGTACAGGCGATTCTTCGATGATCGCCTTGCGGATTCGCGGGATATCGCCCCCGGTGGAGAGATCCATCACGGTATCCGCGCCGTACTTCACCGAGTAGCGCAGCTTCTCCACTTCCTCGGCGATGTTCGACGTGGTGGAAGAGTTGCCGATGTTCGCGTTAACTTTGCATGATGATGCAACGCCAATGCACATCGGCTCCAGATTGGTGTGGTTGATATTCGCGGGAATGATCATCCGGCCGCGAGCTACTTCGGCCCGAACGAGTTCAGCGTCAAGCCGTTCTCTCTTGGCGACGTATTGCATCTCTTCCGTGATGCGGTTCTGGCGGGCATAGTGTATCTGTGTGCGGATCGTATCGCCGGCGCGTTGCGTTACCCATTCTTGTCTCATACAGCCTTGATTATATGCGACCCGGCGGCGCAACGAGAGGGGGTAATGTTAAGCCCACGCTTACAAACGATTACAAACTGCGCGTCTACGCGCCTATCACCGGCATGAGGGCGGTACTAGACCGAGGAAGGCTCCGCATTGTTCCCTATATTCATGGCTTTCGCGACCTATCCACCCGATCAAAAGTTTTGATTGGACCACTCATCAGTGCGCCGTTACGCTCAGAGTATGGTGGATATGGAAACTATGGAACCGAATACTTCTGATGCGACCATACTTCATCGTGTGAGCGGCATCGTGAGTTCGGAGTTGTCCCTGGACCAGATGCTCGGTGAGATCGTCGGACTCGCCGCTCAAGCCACAAGTTGTGACGCTTGCCTGGTCTATCTTGTGGATTCCAACACGGGTGAATTCGTATTGCGGGCTTCGCAGTTGCCGCACGCATCGGATTTAGGTGCGTTAAGAATGAAGATGGGTGAAGGCGTTACCGGCTGGGTGGCGGAACACCAGTCCCCCGTCGCGCTGAAGGCCAAAGCCTCGGCTGATCCTCGCTTCAAGATGTTTCCGGTGCTGGTGGAAGACACCTATGAGGCGTTTCTTTCTGTGCCACTGGTCAATAAGGGCAAGACCATTGGCGTGATCAACGCGCATCATCGCGACGCTCATGCGCATACACCGGAGGAGATAGCCACCGTCTCATTTATTGGCGAGCAAATGGGCAGCGCTATCGCCAAATCCTTGCTGGAGGAAGAGAACGCGCGGCTGACGGAAGAATCGGCCGAAATGAAGCGCCAGCTGGAAACGCGGAAATCGGTGGAACGCGCCAAGGGAATCTTGCAACAGCGTCAGGGGTTGAGCGAAGAGGAGGCGTATTTGCGGCTGCGCAATGAGAGCCGGCGGCTGCGGCGTCCGATGAAAGACCTGGCCGACGCGATTATCCTTTCCGAGGAATTGACACGCAAGGAAGGCGCCTAGCCGCCCACGCAAAAAGGGCGCACCGCTCACGCGTGCGCCCTGAAGATCCACTCATGCAAGTAAGCTATCGGGCGCGAGTTCCCGTGCCCAATTCCTTGCTCATCGCGGCGACGTTCGTATTCGCCTGCGCCTGCATCGGCCCGCTAATGGCCGCCGACTGCTGGCTATACTTCAATCCGGCCTGAATCTTCGTGCGGTCCTGGGTCAGCTTTCCCATCTGATAATTCGCCAAACCGAGGTAAAAGTATGCGATGCCCAGCATTTGCGAATTGCCTCGAATCAGCGGCTCGGCTGATTTAAGGTTACGATCGGATTCCCCCCATGCCTGGCGGGTCGCTGCGTTGATGCCGGCGAAGTAGTAGCCGCTGCCGGTCATGAAATCTTTCTTCTTCTGCCAATCGGCATCGCTCACGCCTTCGGGTTTTGCTTTCGTGCGCATGACGCTTACGAGCTTAGTGGCGTAAGACCCATTGCTCGAGGCCAGCGTATACAGCGCGTCTTCATTCTCGGGACGTCCGGCGACGATTTTCTGAGCGCCTGCCGACGCCTTCGCGGCGCCTTGCTTTTGCAGCGCACTTAGATAAGCAGCTGCCGCGGTATCCACGTGCTTGCTTTTGGGGTTTTGCGCCAGCAGGAGTTCCGTCAACTCAATCGTGGCTTTGTCATCGCCGCCTTGCGCCGCTAACAGGGAGAGCGCATACTCCGAATACTCACCGGCCCCTTTGGCGAATTCCTTTACGTCGGCGGTGGCATCCGCCTGGCCCATGATCGCGTCCGCCTCTTTGGCGGTCTGCGGTGCGAGCGTTTTCACAGCCGCAACGTCTTTCTTTTCGACCGCGCTTTTTAGGCTGCTAAACGTGTCGTTCAGATCCGGAGCTGCCCATACGATGGCGCTGCCGACTAGAAAACTGACTGTGGCAATATGAAGTTTCACATTATCCTCCCGGAATCATCCATTATACAACGATCTCTAAGCATTAAGACGCGCGAAGCGCCCACAAGGTGTTGGGGATATCTGAAGTAGCCCATGGGGTCGCGAGGCCGTGCGAAAGTAGAGGAAACAACGTTCGTTTCCCGATGCCCGGACCCCTTTACTGTGATGTGAGCTTGCCCGTGCCGTTGAATCAAGCTTTCACGTACTCCCTCCCGGAGACGCTCCGGCATCGGGTATTGCAGGGATGCCGCGTGCTAGTACCCCTTGGCAACCGTAAGCTTAGTGGCGTCGTATTACGCACGCACGTGGAACCGCCTGCCGCCGCTACCCGCGAAGTATTGCGGCTGCTGGATGAAGAACCCGTGTTGGACGCGGGACTGCTCAAGCTAGGCGCGTGGATCTCCGAGTACTATTGCGCACCCCTGGGGGAGACTCTCAGGGCCATGACTCCCCTTTCCGGGGAAATCCGCCGGGGGAAAATCTATTCGCTCACGCAAGCCGGGCGAGAAGCGGCTCGGCAACTGCATTTGGAAATGCCGAGCAAGTCGGATGCCTCTTGGGGGGCGTTGCGCCTGCTTGATGCTAGGCCCCTCTCTGCTGCCTATCTGGCGCAGAAGATCGACAGAGCGTCGGCGGTCCTGCGGTCCCTGGAAAAGCGCGGATTTGTCGAAGCCGAGGACGTGGCCGCCGAGCGCGACCCTCTGCGCGCCTCCGCAGCGCGCTTGCGCGTGGAATCGCTGGGGAGTGATGGCGAGAGACTTCCCAAAGCCGAGCGAGAACTTCTGGCCTATCTGGCGTTGCATCCCGGCTCTCACAATGTGGGCGAGTTAGAACCTGTGGTGGCCAAGGCCAGCGCGTCGGCGCGGTCGCTAGCGCGAAAAAATCTGGTGAAACTGGCGGTGGAACCGCTGCGGGGACTGCTGGGTCCCGTACGCGCGGAGCACGCGCTCAATGCACGTCAAAAATTAGCCGATAAGCAGATCCGGGCTGCCCTGGATGCTCGACAATTCAAGACGTTCTTGTTGGAGGGCGTCACGGGATCCGGCAAAACGGAAGTCTATTTGAGCGCCATCGAAGCCACGCTATCACTGGGGCGAGGCGCGTTGATGCTAGTGCCGGAAATTGGCCTGACGCCGGCCATGGCCGGCCAGTTTCAGCAGCGCTTTGGAGAGCGCGTGGCCCTGCTGCACTCCGCTTTTCACGATGCCGAACGCGCGCAGGAATGGCGGCGGATACGCTCTGGCGCCGCCTCCGTGGTCGTGGCTACCCGCTCTGGCGTGTTCGCACCAGTGCGCGATCTGGGCCTGATCGTGGTGGATGAAGAGCACGATCAAAGCTATAAGCAACAGGAAACGCCACGCTACCACGGACGTGACGTGGCCATTGTGCGCGCGAGAGACGCCCGGGCGGTGGTGGTGCTGGGATCGGCCACGCCGAGCCTTGAATCGCGCTACAACGCCGAACGGGGAAAATACACGCGGCTCGAACTGCCAGAGCGCATCGAACAGCGTCCCATGCCGGACGTCAAGCTCATCGATATGCGCCAGGAATTTCTCGAGACCCGTAAGAATTCGACATTCTCTCGCGCGCTGCTGGACGCCATTACCGAACGGCTGGCCAACGGCGAGCAAACCATGCTGCTTCTCAACCGGCGTGGATTTTCAAGCTTCGTCGCGTGCCGGGCCTGCGGCCACCGCTTGGAATGCGCAAACTGTTCAGTGACCCTGACCTATCATCGCCGGGACCGCCGCATGCTGTGCCACTACTGCAATTATTCCGAGCGCGTACCCGAGCGCTGCCCCAAGTGCGATAGCGAGTACATTCAATTCCTGGGCCTGGGGTCGGAGCGGCTGGAGGCGGAACTACACGGGGCATTTCCCAAAGCGCGTGTCGCTCGCCTGGACCGCGATGCCGTGCACGGCAAGCGCGATTATGAAACCATCCTCTCGGCATTTCGCGAGGGCAGCTACGATATCCTGGCCGGCACGCAGATGATCGCCAAGGGCCACGATATTCCTAACGTGACGCTGGTGGGGATCGTCAATGCGGATATCGGCCTTGGGCTACCGGATTTTCGCGCGGCCGAACGGACATTCCAACTCTTGACACAAGCGTCCGGGCGCGCGGGCCGTGGGACCACGCCCGGCATTGTGCTGATTCAAACCATCACGCCGGATCATTATGCAATCCGTGGCGCGGCGGCGCAGGACTATCAGGCATTCTATGACAAGGAGATTGAATTCCGGCGATCCATGGCCTATCCGCCTTTTGCCGCGCTGGCCAGCATTATTGTTCGCGGAACGCGCGAAGAAGAGGCCCTCTCGCGCAGCGCCGCTCTGGGGCGCTTATTGCAGCCTTCCCCTGAAGGAATCCGCGTGATGGGACCAGCGGCGGCGGCAGTCGCCCGATTGAAAAATGAATATCGATACCAGATCATCATCAAAGCGCCCACGCGCAAACGCTTAAATGAGGTGCTGGTTGAAATTCGCCGCTTCACACACGCCGAAAAATGGAACCCAGTGTCGCTGGTGATTGACGTCGACCCAGTAACCCTGCTGTAGAACATGATCCCCCGCATGCAGGAATTTCTCATCATCGACGACAACCTCCGAACTGCAATGCGCTTCTTTGGAAACGCGACTGGCACCGGCGAAATTGCCAGCCTGCCTGGCGCGCTGGCAATTTATTCCGGCCTCGATTACGGCGTGTTCAATATCGCCATGCTGGACGGACCGGTGATCGGTTCCAACGAGAGTTTTGGAACCCGGTTGGCCGCGCTAGCGCAATATTTCAAACGGCGCACGTCGCGATGGTCGTTGTGGCTGTGCGAAGACTTGATTGATCCCAGCGAGCGCCGGCGCGCGCGTCAAACAATCGCGGAGACCGGCCTGCGAGCGATTTCTCATCCGCCCGGAATGACCGCCAGGCAATTGCTTCCACCTACTGGACAACTTCCTGAAATTGAAGTTCTGCCCGTAGCCGGCAAGACCCTGCAGCAGGCGTTTGGAGAGATCACCGCGCTAGCCTTCGACATACCCTTTGGGATCGCGCAGAGCGTGTACGCGGTAGATCGCGCTTGGCACGGCGACTATCGGGGATATGTGGGGTTGGTCAAAGGGAAGCCTGTGGCCATTGTTGCGACCGTAGTGGCTAGCGGCGCGATTGGCGTGTACTCATTGGCAACCGACCCCGCTTACCGCCGCCGAGGTTACGCCGAAGCAGTGATGCGATCTGCCGTGGAAACGGTGCGCCAGCGCACCGGCATCGACAAGGTGGTGTTGCAATCCACGGAGGCGGGCTATCCACTTTACCGCCGCATGGGGTTCCGCGACGTAACGCGCTTCACCGTGTACCTTACCAAGTAAGGAACGGAGCCAAATCGAGAAGTGATCGGCGGTAAAATCGGGATAGGCGTATGTCCACTCTTCTTGTGCTCATGTTGTTGGCGCAGGCGGCCGGCCCGCTGGCTGAAGGCAACAAAGCACTCGATGCCAAAGATTATCCGCGCGCGGTGGAACAGTTCACGCAAGCAGCTGCGGCGGATCGCACGGACTTCTTCGCGGAGTTCCAGCTTGCTCTCACTTACAACCTGATGGGCAAGGATGCGGACGCCATCGCTCATTACAAAGCAGCGCTTGCCATCAATCCAGAATTGCAGGAAGCGCAGTCGAACCTGGGACTTTCTTTGCTGCGCGCCGGTGACCCGTTGGGCGCGATTCCATATCTGGAATCCGCGGCGGGGAAGAAATCCACCTACGTCACCGAGATCGCGTTGGCGCGGGCGCTGCTTGGCACAGGCCGCTTCGCTGAAGCCGAGACACGCTATAGCAAAGCCGCCGCGTTCGATGCGGCGCGCAAGGAAGACCTTTTGGAACTGGCGTCAGGCTACGAGCGAGCGGGTAAGAACGCAGAGGCCATCGCGCTTTACCGGGAATTTCCCGAGCACGCCGCTGCACAGGCACGCTTGGCCGCTTTGCTCTCGGCCGCAGGTAAGACCGAAGATTCAATCACCACACTAGAAGCCGCCGTGGCGCGAGCCCCAACGGATGCAAGCCTGATCGCCTTGGCTCAAGCGTATTTCAAAGCAAACCAGATTGCCAAAGCCGCCGACATAGCCGGACGAGCGGCCGCGGCGCAACCACGCGACGTGGAGTTGCGTCTGTTCTACGGACGCCTGCTACGCGACCAACGCAAACTGCTGGATGCCGCGAATCAGTTCGCCGCGGCCACGCAAATTAAACCGGATTCAGTGGAAGCATGGAATGAACTGGCGGCCGCGTTGGCCGCCGCCGAACAGTATCCTCAGACGCTCGCCGCGCTGGACCGGCTGCGCGCGCTGGGCGCGGATACGCCTGGCAATTTGTTCTATCGCGCACTGTCTTACGATCATCTCGCCCAACGCCCGGAGGCTATTCAGGCGTACAATCAATTCCTGGCCACAAGCCAGGGAAAGTTTCCGAATCAGGAGTTCCAGGCCCGCCAGCGAGTGCGGATCCTGGAATTGGAGCTGAAGAAGAGATGATTGCCTTACTTCTGGCCACCCTTCTGACCATTGATCTGGCTGCGGTTCGCAATGAGCTGAATCCGGAGCGGCGCAGTGAGTTGGCGCTGACGCAAGCGGATACCGCAATCACGGCCGCGCGCGAGGCTTATAGCGACGACGATCTGGAAAAGACCAAACAGGCCCTGGAGGAAGTGAGTGAATCGACCTCCCTGGCCTATGAGGCTCTGACGGCCAGCGGGAAGGATCCGCGCCGGAATCCCAAACATTTCAAGCGCGCTGAGCTTTCCATAAGGCGAATGCTGCGGCGTTTGGAAGGACTGCGCGACGTGATGAACGCTGGTGATCGCGCTCTGGTGGACTCGGTTCAGCAGCGTGCCAATGAAGTGCATGACGCTTTGATCCGGGGCATTATGGGAAAGAAGCGATAGGAGATTGAATTGCGCTTTGCCTTGCTTACCCTCGCTTGCCTGGTGCCAGTTGTCGCACAGCAGCGGGATTTTCTGACCAATGACGAAGTCGACCAGATCAGAATGATTCAGGAACCCAATGCGCGCCTAAAGGTCTATGTCCAGTTCGCCCGTACCCGTATCGATCAAATTGCCCAGCTCGCCGCGGCGGAGAAGGCGGGCCGCAGCGCCCTGATCCACGATCTGCTCGAGGACTACACGAAGATTGTGGAAGCAATGGATGCGGTGGCCGACGATGCACTGGCGCGCAAGGTGGATATCGCGGTAGGCATTGAAGCGGCCTCCGCGGGCGAAAAGGAGATGCTGGCGGCTTTGCAGAAAGTCGCAGACGCCAAACCCAAGGACCTGGCGCGGTACAGTTTCGTTCTGGACGACGCGATTCAGACGACAGAGGACAGTCTGGAACTCAACCAACAAGATTTGGGACAACGCACGGGCGTTCTTAGCGCCAAGGAAAAGCGCGAGAAGGCCGAGCGGGAAGCGTCCATGACACCAGCGGAGGTGGCCGAACGCAAGAGCGACCAAAAGAAGGCTGAGCCTCCCAAGAGGCGGAAGGCTCCCACGCTCCGCAGGCCGGGCGAAGCAAAGTAATCGCATCCGGCTATCCCATTGGGCAGGGCGCTCTGCCGGGCAGATTTTTGTACGTTGCAGGAAGTGGGACTCGCCAATGGATCAACGCGGTGAGCAAGGGCTAGCCGAAACAGATCCTGGAAGTGAAGGATATTGTGCCGTTGGCAAGAACCTGAAGATAGTGGGAGCTTGGAAAGCCGCGGGCGATTGGGAATCGCCTCGCGTGGTGCAAACATAACCAGCGGCGGCTGTCACCCGCCGCGCAGGATTCCATCCTGCAGCACTACCTCGTTCGCAGACCAGACGCCGGATCCACGCGATCGCCTAGCTTCCGCGTCCACGTTTGAAGCTGCGCCAAGAGCGCATCGCGCTTCAACTGCTCGGAACTTGCCTCGGCCAAATTGGCTTTCTCGAAAGGATCTTCGGCGAGGTTATACAGATGCGTTACGTTGCCATCGGCATTGGTCACCAGCTTGTCGTAGCCGTGCACCAACATGCGCCATTCTTCGCGCTGGCTGCTGTGGCCGGCTGCATAGACTGCGTCGGGAAGTTCACCGGAGCCTTCCAAGATCTGAAGGGATAGGTCGCGACCCTGGGCTTCGTTCGGAATCGCGGCACCGCATATCGCCGCGACCGTGGGCAGAATATCGATCTGCGAAATCAGCAATGTGCTGTCGCCTTGGCGACGGATAACGCGCGGATAGCGGATGGCCAAGGGAACACGCACGGATTCCTCGTAGGGCGAATCGTCGCCGAAGATTCCCTGTGAGCCGAACTGGTTGCCATGATCGGAGGTGAATATCACTAGTGTGTCTTCAAGCAAGCCGGGCCGGTCGAGAGCGGCCAGCACCATGCCAATATCGCGGTCGCGAGCGATGCAGCGCGAATAGAAATCTATCAATAGCGCCCGTGCGCGCTGCTTGTCTCCCTCCGGCACATTCTCCCGCAGTTGCACCCTCGTTTCATTCACGCGCTGCATTAGAACGCTAGGGGCGTCGAAAATCCACTCGACGTAAAAAGGGGCGCTGCCCGGCACATGCGTGAAGCTCACGATATCTTCGGACTGGCGGTTACCAAAAATTCCCACGCGATATCCCGCGGTTTTGAGCAGCGCCGCAATCCCCGGTGTCTCCGTCGATAGCGCCATGGGAAAGCGGCCCTTCAGTAAAGCAGAGCGCGCAGGAGCGGTACGCGGGTAACTTGCGTAGGCGCGGGAGAACGTGACGCTCTGGCGTCCGAACGCCGCCAGGTTGGAGAGTTCAATTTCCGCGTCCTTGGCCCAAGGGACCGCTTGCGAACGCCAATCACCGGCAACGATCAAGACCACATTCGGTTTGCGGTCAGCCGCTGCGGCTGCCGCCACAGCGAGAGGGGTCATCAGAAATGTGCGTCTGGTGACCATAGCGCGCCGCTAGACCCAAACCTTGGTCACAGGCACGCCCTTCTTGCACAATTCGCAAGCGGCGCCGGCCGTGGAGTATTCCGAATTGAAGCGCGCCAATTGATAGAACGGAATATCGCCGAAATTCGCGATCTCAGGGGTGGGATCATGAATCAGAACCGCGATACCCACCACTTCCCCGCCCTTCTCTTCCACCAATTGCTTCAATTGTGAGAGGCGGAGACCGGAGCGGACAATGTCATCCACCAATAGGACCTTTTCGCCGGGTTCCAGTTCGAAAAACATGCGGAAGCGCAGTGGATCACCCTGCTTTAAGCTCTCCGCCCAATACACCTGATGCGCGCGCAGCGCTTCGCACACGCCATACGCCACTGGCAGACCGCCGGTAGCGGGAGCAACAATCGAGAGCTTGGAAATCATCGCACGGATTTCCGGATTGGAGCGCACCAGGCGGCTGAGCGCCACGCTCAGCAAGGTCGCGTCTTCATGGCGCCGCATCGCCAGCGCCATCTGAATATAATTTGCCGAATGCAGCCCGCTCGGATACTCGAAGTGGCCCTGATGCAGACCTCCGGCGCGGTGAACCAAATCCAGCACTTCTCCGTTGGTTGGAATCAATTGCATGTTTTAGTGCGCCCCTCTGCCTGTTAAAACCTGCGGAATGGTGCGCAGGATGATTTTCCAATCGAGCGCCAGCGACCATGTATCGATGTATTGCATGTCCAGGCGCATCCACGTTTCGAAGTCGACTTGATCTCTCCCATTCACCACCCATAAACACGTCAACCCGGGACGCATTCGCAGCCGGCGGCGCTGCCAACGCTCATATTGTTCCACTTCGGAGGGCAGCGGCGGGCGGGGGCCTACCAGGGACATATCACCTTTCAGGACGTTCCAGAGCTGCGGCCATTCGTCAATCGAAAATTTTCGCAGCCAGCGTCCCAGCGGCGTAAGGCGCGGATCGTTCTTCATCTTGAAGACGGTGGAGCGTTCGTTCAGATGCTCCAATTCCGCGCGCCGTGCCTCGGCATCGGCGGACATGGAACGTAATTTATAGAACACGAACTGACGGCCGTTCAAGCCGCAGCGGATCTGCCGGAAAATGGCGGGTCCTGGCGAGGTCGCCTTGATGATCACGACAATGATCACCAAGAAGGGGCACAGCAGCAGCAAAGCCGCGCCGGCCAGCAGCACGTCGGTGGCGCGCTTGACCAATAAGCGGATTTCATCGTGAGGCGTCGCGGAAAATGTGAGGAGAGGGGATTCGCCCAAACGGTCCAGATATACCTGGCTATTCACGTGCGGAAAGAAGTCCACTGCAACGCGAGTGCGGACGCCTTCTTCATCGCATAGCAGGAAAATATCTTCCAATCCCGCCAGACGGCCGCTATCGACGGCGAAAATCACCTCGTCGATGACCTGACGCCGCAGCAGTTCCGGCAATTCACCCAGCGTGCGAACAGGATAGGTGCGGGCCAGAGCGATCTCCCTGTCGGAGGAATCTTCCGGCCCGGCCAGAAAACCGCTCAGCCGCACACCATAAGGGGCGGCGTCTTCGATTTGACGTCCAATACGGAGAGCTGCGTCGCCTGTTCCCACCACCATGATGAAACTGGGTGCGCCGAATTCGCGGCGGAAAGCGCCCAACATGCGGCTGGCGTTCAAGCGAAACAGGCACAGAAGCATCCATGCCAGTACTGCGAACAAGCCGAGGAAAGAACGGCTGAGTTCCAGGCGCATCAGGAACTGCATCCACACGACGGAAGCGGCGCCGACGAGGCATTGGCGGAAGGCGTCGCGCAGAATGACCCGCGGGTGAGCGGCGTCGATCCGGTCGTAAACTTGCCACCACGCCCCAAGCGAAACCCAAATCGCGATGGAAAATGCGGCCAGCAGCACCGCCACGGGCCCTGCCATGAAGAAAGTGCGCTCAAACGCGGCCGCGCGTTCGTTCAACGAAAAGCGGATCCAATAGGCAGCGACAAACGCCGCCAAGATCAGGACCACATCCGAGATCCCGAAAAATAAGCGGACCCGCCGATGGTGGGCTCTAAACATGACGCGCTCTCAACATTCCAATTGGTGACAGCCACCGCTGTCATCACTATTATCGGGTGTGACGGACGCTGGGGCCGCGCGCGAAGCTCGACATGGGCGGCGGAGGCGGCGGGGGCGGTTCCGGTGCGGGCTTCTTCGGACGAGCATCCAACCGCGTCAGGATCATTTCATCCTTGGTCCGCTGAAATTTCGGCGTACCCGGCGCCACTCCGGCCGCAGCCACCAATTCATCGGTGACTTCGAGCGACGCAGGTATGTACTTCTGGAAGTAATTCTTGATGCGATCCTGCACCAACCGTTGCTCGGAAAAAACCAGCAGCGAGAGGATCGCTTCCCCTGGCGCCTTGGACAATAATTGAAAAAGGTGCGAAGGTTTCTGCAGCTTCGCGCTTTTCAAATCTTTCTCCAATTTTTTCGCCATCGCATCCAGCTTTTGGACGGCAGTTACTTCGCTTTTGGCCAGAGCTGCCGCCTTGATCAGCGCCGCGCTTTCCTTGGCGTTCAACTTACCAAGCAGAATTTTCAGGAATAGCGGCAAGGGCGTGATCTTGAAATCCACTCCCACGGGCACCAACTGCCGGGCCTTCTGCAGTTTCGCGAACTCGGCCAGGTTCAGCTTGGCTCCTTCGAGGGCCGGCGAATACAGATGGATCAGTTTTTCGTCCACCAGCGCCTGGATCAGATCGACGGGGGCCAGCTCGGCTGCCATGCCGCGCAACTCCTCGCCCAGCGCTTCAGGAGTGATCTTGCTGAGCATGTCGGCTTCCCGAGCGTTTTCGTATTGCAGGCGCGTGCGCTCATCAATGGCGTATCCCAAGCGGATCTTCATCCGGATAATGCGCACCATGCGAGCCGGATCGTCATAGAACGAATAATTGTGGATCGCACGCATTTCCTTACGCTCGATATCGCCGATGCCATTGGTCGGATCGATGGGTAACGCCAAGGATGCTTTGTTGAGCGACAACGCGATCGCGTTCACCGTGAAATCCCGGCAACGCAGATCCTCGTGGATGGTGGCGGGCGCGACTTGCGGCTTGCCTCCGGATTTCTGAAATCGCTCCTGGTGCGCCATGCCGATGGAGGCAGAAACGCCACCCGGAAAGCGCAGTTCCAGGGTCTTGCGCAGATCGTCGGAAGACAGCAGCGTGGCCCCAAATTTTTTCTCGGCCATTTTGGCTAGCTTGCTGGAGTTGCCCTCGACGGTGAAATCCAGATCGCGTACCGGCGAACTGGCTAACATATCACGCATCGCGCCGCCCGTAAGGTAGACATTCAGGCCGGCATCCGCCGCCAATTGCCGCATTTGTCCCACTACGCGGAACTGGTCCGCGCTCAAGCGGCTTTCCAGCATGAACATGTAATCGCTCATTCGGTCCTGTCCTTTTCCAACGCGTCGCTCACGCCCGCGGGTGATGCTGGTCGATGGTCTCCCGCAGCCTGCGTTGCGCTACGTGAGTATACACCTGGGTGGTGGAAATGTCGGCGTGCCCCAGCATGATCTGCACGCTGCGCAGATCCGCGCCGCCTTCCACCAAATGGGTTGCAAAACTATGCCGGATCACATGTGGCGTCAGAGGCCGGCGGATTCCGGCCTTCCAGCCGCACACGCGCAACAATCTCCAGAACGTCTGGCGCGACATGGCCGCTCCCCGTCCTGTGACGAACAGTGCCGGGCTGGCCCTTCCCTTGAGTAAAGATGGACGGCCAAATTCCAGGTAGCGATCCATCGCCTCGCCCGCCGATTCTCCAAAAGGGACCATCCGCTGCTTGTTGCCTTTACCTGTCACGCGCAGTACGCCCATTTCCCTCTCCACGGCCGACAGCGGCAAGGCGCACAGTTCCGAAACACGCAGCCCGGCGGCATAGAGTAATTCCAGCATGGCCCGGTCCCGCAATCCGGCGGGCTGATCCAAACGGGGTGCCGCGAGTAGTTTCTCCACTTCCTCCCGGTTCAGATACTTTGGCAGCGTGGTCCATTGTTTTGGCGACTGCAAAAACTCGGTCGGGTCATGCTCCAGCTGGCCTTCCTCAATCAAAAACCGGTAGAAATTGCGCAGCGTTGTGAGGTGCCTGGCGATCGAGCGCGGTGCCATCTTGGCCACGAACAATGATTCAATATATCCGGTTAGGTCTTCTCCGTCCAGTTCTTGCAGTGGTTTCTCGAACGCGGCGCTAAGTTTCGCCAGATCAAGCTTATAGGACTCGACTGAATTCGCGGCCAGTCCCTTCTCTACCCGGCAAAAACCGAGAAAAGACTGGATGTTTCCGTCCGGAGATATGCTGGCAACCGGCTTCGGGGGCTGTGAACTCTGGTACTTATTATTCGCGCGCATTCAGCTCAACAGGCTGCGGGCGACCTTTACAAATCAGGCCCAACGCATTGAGCCAATGATACAATACTTGCGAAATTGTTTGGAAGCGATTCGAGTAAAAAGGTCACTCACATTGGCACAATCCGCCAACAAGAAGGTATTAGTCACTCGTTTCGAACGCGAATCCGTCACGGGATTCGTACAATCCCCCGGGGGATTCACCGCCGATGCCGTGGAGGTGCTAACGCCTTCGGGAAGTCTTCTCAGACTTTCCTACACGGAAGTGAAAGCTGTTTGTTATGTTAAGGATTGGGATAACAACGAAACTTGGCAACAACACCGGGCGTTTGTCACCCGGCCTAAGACTCACGGCCTATGGGTGCGGTTGCGCTTCCGCGACGGAGATTCCGTGGAGGGCCTGGTCTCGAATAATCTGTTGCTGCTGGAACCCGACGGCTTTCACTTGATTCCGCCTGACCCAACGTTCCAGCTCCAACGCATTTTTGTCCCCCGCGCTGCACTGAACGAAGTCCAGGTCCTGGGCGTTATAGGGAGCCCGTTGCGGCGGAAGCGCACCCCCGCAGCGGAAGCAAAGGACGACCAGTTGGAGATGTTCTAGTCTTCGTCGTAGACGAAGCGTGTTGCGTCCGGGAAGTGAAGTCCAAACCGCTGCCCTAACGTTTGGAGGACTGCAGCGTCGTGGGGCAGAATCACTTCGGAAGCTCCGGTGGGAGTCTGCTCGGTCAAGCGCCGGTTCACAAGAGCGAGACGCGATTCGACTCCCGGTTTCTGCGCAAGAAGCAACCGCACAAACCTGGATCGTGGATGCGTCGATACAAAATAGTTGGCGACTTCGTAGTCCACCGTATATTGCTCTTCCAAGGTGAAGGCGTAAAGATCGAACCAGCCTTCGGGATGCAACGATTGAAGCACATACTGCCACCCTTCCTGAACGATACGGTACGTCCAGCCAAGATGGGTCACGATTTCTCCAGGCCGCAGCGGTAGTGGGTATAGCAGACCTTCGCCGCCGAAACCCACGTCGGCAAGCCAGGATTCTCCGTCCAGTTCGACTGCCACGATCATGTGAGTGCGGGGGAGGACTTTCTGCGAACCGTTACGCACGCGTGCGGCGAGACGCTTCACGCGGAACCCCGCAGCCTCCAGCACCGCCGCGAATAACGTATTGTGCTCATAGCAATAGCCCCCTCGGCCGCCATGCACCAACTTGGCGACGATGCTTTGAACGTCAATCCGAATCGGTTTGCCGAGCAGAATATCGAGGTTCTCAAATGGAATGTTCGTCGCATGCGCCAAATGCAGACTTCGCAACGTATCGACTGTGGACGTAAGCATAGCCGTGTGCCCGATGCGGAGCAAATAGCCTTCGACGTCCATCGGCGTCAGGCCGTCCATAATTCGTTCCATAAATACATCGACTCTCGTGTAATGGGTGGGATGCACGGGAGGCACGCGACGAAATCCCGCTGATGCGTACAAGTGAATCGCGTTTGCCAGTTTGGTGTTGGTTTCCAAATACAAGCGTGCGGCACGTATCGATCGGGCATGATCGATGACGAATGCGAGCAAACGGCGCCCCAGACCCTTTCCACGGCGGTCCTTGGCGATTGCCATCTTCACCAGTTCATAGCTGTCTCCACCCATGGCGACAAGAGCACAGGACCCGACGGCGCGGGAGCCTTCGATGGCCATGATAATCGCTCCTCCGGAGTCCAAAATACAGCGCTGCGGGTCACCCAGGACTTCGTGATCTTTTTCTTCCAGAGTGAACAATTCGCGAATCCATTCTTCATTGAGTTCGCGGAAGGCGGAGGCGTCGGAGGGCTTGAAAAGTCGGAATGTGACCTCGCTCATGGTTGGAGTATCCGGGCTCTGGGCGTTATCCTATCAGTTTGGCAAACACACGGATCGAACTTCTAGAACAAATCCTTTCCCAGGACCCGAATTCAATACTTGCTCGTTACGGTTTGGCGATGGAATACGTCAACCAAGGGGAATGGACGCGCGCCATGCCGGAATTCGAGGCTGTGCTGAAAGCGGATTCGACTTATGGCGCGGCGTACTACCATGGGGGCCAAACGCTGGAGAAATTGGGCCAAATCGACGCAGCCCGGGATTTTTACCGCCGCGGATTGGCCGCCGCCCGGGACGCCCACACGCGAGGCGAACTGGAAGCGGCGCTCGCTATACTAGGCGAGTAGGGACCTGAACATAGCATGCGTTTCGAGATATGCTTTACGGCTGGCCTGCTCGCGGCAATGCCGGTACTCGCACAAACGCAAATTGCGCCGACTGCGGGAGTTCGCCAGCCCGGTCAACTGGGTGGCCGCCGCGTCGCATCTTCCAACGTACAAGACCAGATCGATAGCAACCAGGCCCTATTCACCGTGCTCGCCGCCATCAACGCAGCGGGTTACGATGATCAGATCGATTCGGTTTCCACGCATCCGTTCCGGCGAACACTGCGCACGCAACTGGCAGCCCTGAGTAACCTCAACAGTATTTATGAGTTAAAGCGTTTTTTCCGGGATCATAGACTGAAAGATCCCAGGGCCGAACTGAGCCGGTATATTTCCTATGCCCTGCTCATCGACGGAGCCCCCGACTTCCGCTATCGAGATAGCGCCATGCTGCGGCCGGCGGACGCGAGCTCCATTGAAGGGCTGTCACCGCTGCTCGCGGCGTTTTACAAAGAGGCGAATCTGGAATCCATGTGGCAGCAAGCTCAGCCGCTGTATGACCGCATGATCGCCGAGTACCATGAGCCCGTCTCGCGGGCCGTCTTGCAAGCAAATTCGTATCTGCGAAACTCGACCAGCGGATACCTGGGACGCCGTTTCCAGATTTATGTGGATCTGCTGGGCGCGCCCAACCAAGTGCAGACGCGCAGCTATGCGGACGATTATTTCGTGGTAGTGACGCCCAGCGCGGAGCTTCAGACCGACAGCATACGGCACGGGTATCTGCATTACTTAGTGGACCCGTTGGGTATCAAGTTCAGCGAGAATATCAAAGAGAAGCAAGCCTTGCGGGATTACGCGATGGGCGCGCCCACGCTCGACGAATCTTACAAAGACGACTTCACCTTGCTGACCACCGAGAGCGTCATCAAGGCCGTGGAAGCCCGGATGGACCGCAGTCCGGCGAAAATCGAGCAGGCTTTGAAAGAAGGCTATATTGTGACGCCGGCGATGGCGGAACAACTGGCGATCTATGAGAAACAGGACGTGGCGTTGCGACTGTACTTCCCTAATCTCGTCAAGGGGATCAACCTCAAGACTGAGGAAAAACGCTTAGCCGGCGTCGAATTTCTTTCCGAACGAACCTCTCGTGTGGTGCGGCCGGCGGGAGTGGTAAGGGCGGAAGCAGAAGTGGAAGGCGCAGCCAAAACGCTGGCCGACGCGGACCGGGCCTATGCGGACCGAGACCTGGACCGGGC
This sequence comes from uncultured Acidobacteriota bacterium, assembly GCA_902826605.1. Lineage (GTDB taxonomy): Bacteria > Acidobacteriota > Terriglobia > Bryobacterales > Bryobacteraceae > Palsa-187. The sequence continues at coordinate 136,111 of CADEFM010000001.1, read as the reverse complement.
CAAAACAATTTATCTGCGCGTGATAGAGGAGACCCCCGAGAAAACGCTGCACGCAAAGTCGTATTATGGTCTAGCGAGGATCTCGGTGCTTCAGAGGGACCCGGAAACAGGTGATCGCCTGTTCCGAAGAGCGCTGGAGTTGGATCCGGACGACGAAACCAAAGCGTGGAGTTTTTTGTACTTGGCGCGGCTGGCCGATTCGCAAGGCGAACGCGCTGAAGCTATTGAACATTATCGTGCAGCCCTTGCGGTCAAAGGCGCACCGGAAACGGTTAGGCAGGCGTCGGAAAAAGGTCTGCGCGATGCATACGCAACTCGTCCGGGGAATTAGGACCCTCATAACAAATACGATTTAGGAGCCTCGAATGAAGACGAAATTGATGATCGCAGGGCTGCTCGCAGCCGCAACGCTGGCGATGGGGCAGAAGGTGAAGTCGCCCAAAGAGGCGGAAGCGGTGAACGCGGTGTTCACGGCGCCGACGCCCGATCAGCAGATCGCTGCGGCTGACAACGTCATCCGCAATTTCAAAGACACTGAATTTAAACCCATCGTTCTATTGGTTGCAGCGCAGGCAGCGCAGCAAAAGGGCGACGGCCTCACGGCCATCCAGTATGGAACACGCACGCTGGAGGCCGATCCCAAGAATTACCAGGCCATGCTGTTGGTTTCCGGCCTTCTGGCGCAGGGCACACGCGAGTTCGACTTGGATAAAGACGAAAAGCTGGGCCGCGCGACGAAAATGGCAAATGAGGCGATTACCACGATGAATAGCGCGACGAAACCGAATCCCCAACTCGCCGACGAAAAGTGGGCTGACATCAAGAAGGATATGATCGCGCAAGCGCATGACACGCTAGGTATCATCGCGATGGTGCAGAAGAAATGGGACCCAGCGATCGCTGAGTTCAAGACGTCCGTGGAAGGCGCCGCTACGCCCGATGCCACGTCCTCGTTACGATTGGCGTCGGCATATCTAGGCGCCGCGCGCTATGACGAAGCCATTGCGGTTTTCGACAAGGTGTTGGCCATGCCAGGTGTAAACGATCAATTTAAAAAAGTCGCCACCGCCGAAAAGCAGCGCGCCGAAAAATTGAAGGCGGCCAAGCAATAGCGGGTTCAAGGATGCCCGCGGAATTAGCGGATCTCGAACGCACGCTCGGGTGCATGTTTCATCGGCAGAACCTGCTGGAACAGGCGCTCACACATAAGTCGCGTATCTATGAAAAGTCGGCCGAAGGGCAGCCAGCAGCCGATAATGAGCAACTCGAATTCCTCGGCGATTCAATTCTCGGTTTCGTCGTCAGCGAACATCTGGTTAGCAGATTCCCGGCATTCCCAGAAGGCCGTCTATCCAAACTCAAAGCACATTTGGTGAGCGCCACGCGTTTGCATGAGGTCGCCCAGGAATTGGGCCTTGGAGAGTACCTTTTGCTGGGCCGCGGCGAAGAAATGAGCGGCGGACGCAATAAAAAGGCTCTCCTTTCCGACGCCATAGAAGCTTTGATCGCCGCGATCTATCTGGATCAAGGGTTGGAAGCGGCACGGAGCTTCATTGAGAGCCGAGTGATCGCTCCATTGGCCATTCCCGACGACGGTGCTGAAAGCGCCGTTACCGATTTTAAGAGCGCTCTGCAGGAGAGGGCGCAAACCTTGAAGCTTCCTTCTCCGCGCTACAGTATTGTGGCAGAAGTGGGACCCGAGCACGCCAAGACCTTTACCGTGGAGGTGCGCTTGGGGAGCGATTGGTCCAGCCAGGCCCAAGGACTTTCGAAGAAAAGCGCGGGCCAGATGGCCGCGCAGATGGTGCTGCAACAATTGAGTGAACACGGGCATTAGCAGCATTGAGCGGTTAATTCGAAGTTGTCATGATCTCCAAAGAAATTCTACGATCCCATATCGAATACACCCGTTGGGCCACGAACCGATTGATGGACGCTGCGGCGAAGCTCACTCCGGAAGAACTCACGCGCGATTTTGGCACCGCCGACAAGCATTTGCTGGCTCATCTGGCAACGCTGCACGTGGGTCGAGCTTCGCCAATAGACCCGCATCCGTGGTTGTCAGCACTTCACCCCTGCCCTTGAGCATGAGCGCGCGGAGTACCTTCATTTCTGGAACCGTGAGTAACTTGAAATCGAGCGCAGACTCAGGCGTCGAACCTGCACGCCGTGCTTGCGCGTGCTCGATCATGGTGCAAACGCGATTCACGCTACTTGGATCGCCGTCATAGCTTTGCGCGATCAGCCGCTTTGCAAGTTTGGGTATCGAGATCGTGTCTGTCACAACTTGCGCTAACGTGTCCCCTAGACGCAGCTCTCGTGGCCGTCCGTTCAAGTTGCCAGACACGCCTTTCAAATAGCGGCCATTCTTGTCGCGCGGCTTCACGATGGCCGCTTTCTTCTTGACCAGCTTTTTACGCATAATGTCGTACCTCCAATCTGATGCTGTTTACACGCTCGCCAGAGTGCTCACCGGCAGCGCAGAACGCGTCTACAACGCGTCCCGTGAGCTGCTGACGTGCAGAACACTGGCCCATACTATGGGTGCGCTCTGGCGTCGCCGCTGGTGCTGGTTCTAGTGACGCACTAGCGTAACGAAGCAATGCGCCTTCACTGCCAGACAGAGGAATCCCGAGAATTTCGCGTCTTTCTGCCAGTCGCAGCGAATGCGTAACTAGGAAATTTACTAAATCACCCTGAAACATGAGCGGCCACTCATGTATTGAGGCAGGAGTCGCGCCACGTTCAATACCAATGCCAGCGCTGGTCTGGTGCTGTAGCGCACCTGATCGTGATGCGAGAGAGATCACATGACGTGGTTTTTGAGCCATTTCAGCGTCGATTGCACGCGTCTCAAGCATGATTCGGTCTGGAGTCATGGAGCGCCATCGTTTGCTCATGGCGGGGGCTTTCGTGTGATTCAACCGTGGCTGGTGATCACGGAAGGTTTCGCGCATGTGATGGCCTTCCCAAATGGTCATGCAAAATACTAATTCAGGAACTCTCCCGCAGCGCGAAAGATTCGATTTGGTGCCCTTGATACGTGATCCAAATCCGAAAAGGTGATGGTTAGCGCCAAACAAAGAAACAGGCGTGAAACAGATGGTTTCAAAATAGACGTTACGCAGCGCAGAAGTAATACCCATGCGGTTGGTGATCGTGTGAGTGTTAGCTCTAGACAAGTCGAATGACAAAGGACAAAAGTGAAAGGAACCGGTGCGATCAAGATGGTGTTGACCAACAGGAGGAGCCATCAGTATTCGTGAATGTTGTTGTGTTGTCATTCGCCTGTTTCGATCACCGTCCCCATCACTTTCACGTGAGTCAAATGAGTAGACATAGTAGTCCAACTCCTGACCGCTATGGGCCTCGTAAAAACGCACTCGCTACTGATTCGCGCGCAGCCCGTGATGATCATGCGGGGACTGTGTCCTCGCGCCTGTCATCGCGAGCGGAAATCATTGCCGCGCTTGCCTACCACCGTGGAACTCCCCACTTACAAATACCGGACCAATTCGGGCATTCCAAAATGCCTTGGTCCCTGCATTTTTCGCTATATAGGCCGCGACGCGAACGTCATCGCCACCCTGAAGACGCGCAACGTGCACGCTGGCGGCGAGCTTCTTTCGCCGCACGATTTCAGTCCAGTACGCCGTTAAGTCTGACCGGAATCCAAAACTACCCACATACGGAGTCAGTTCGCGCCCTGTTGATGTTCGCAGCATCAAGTGCGCATGGCGCGAATCCTCCGCGACGGCGATCCACACGGAGCGATTGGGATTCCGGTGCCAATCATGCCCAAGTAGATGGGAATCCAGAACAGCGCCGAAACGCTTTAGCCGGTCTCTGAAAACGTCGGGCGTGAGCGCGCGTTCAAATTGGATAGTTAAAAACCAATTCGCTCTAACGTCGAGCGCCATTTGCATCAGCCCCCGCTGTCTTTCGCGGCATGCAATATCGGAGCCAGCATTGGGGAAGTCCTCTTGCCAGAGACGTTCGCCCTCCTGGCCCAGCAGCTTTTCGATCAGGCGGTCGCGCGCTTCGACTCTCCAATCGCTCTGCTCGCTCACAACCGGGGGTTCAATCGCGTTCTGTGTGTGTGCGCTGTAGTTGCGTGGCGTCATTTATTGAACTCCGCCTTTTGCGCGTTTCGCCAGCGGAACAGCTTGGCCGCCGCGCTCCAGGAAGGCCTCCAATTTTTCTGGGTGGAACCGAATCGAACGGCCCAGGCGAATCCAGCAGCCTGCTGGCAGGATGCCCGTGTGAACGTGCCAGTACACCTGCCAAGGGGAGATCCGGAGCAGCTTAGCCACTTCTTTCGCGGTCAACAATTCTGGTGCCATTTGATTCAACAATAGCGCCAAAGTCGGAATTGTCAAACGCTATCAATATAAGTGTTATAGTCAGATTGTATAGTCGTATGCCAATCCCAAAGAGTGCGCCTCTCGTACCGAATCTGGCACCCATACTGGCTCCCAATAGCGTCCGGTTATCGCCAGATGGGGAGAGCCTACGCTGGCTTCCGTGGGATGAGGCAGGCGTATCCAAATATCGGTTGGTCACGCCATCGCCTCGTCTATTCGATGACTTTCGCCAACTGGCTGACCCAAGCAAATCGCCCGCGAACATACTCCGATTCGCGAAACAGTATGGAGTCCTGGGCCTGTGTAAACACGCGTTGCCGCTGAGTCATAAATTTACAATGGAGCGGCTCCGCAGGCACACTAGTGCGGGCGCGAAGACGATCTTCCGCCCGTTACCACGATGCGAACCCACGTTTGCGGAGCCTATCAGTACATGGCGCGCGCTGGCTCGTTCGATCAACGCGATGCTGGAATTGAACCATGATCCACGCAGAGCAGATTTGTGGAGCGACGCCAGTTGGCTTTCACGTCAGCGGCGCTCATGGCACGGAAGCGGCGCGCTCGGCAAACTTTCATCGAAGGAACTTCTCAGCCAGTGCCTGAATGAATGGCTGGCCTGCGGTGGAATGCACCCGCGGATGGATGCTGGATTGATGGGGTATCAATTCATTTCGCAAACTGGTTTTCCTAATCTGTTCGGTACGCTCGCGCTTGTCCTGGCATCGAAGTTGATGCATGGCGAGCGTGTAATGTTCTGCCACAAGTGCGGCAACGAGATCAGGCCAGCGATTCCGAATGCCAGCCTATCGCGTCACTACTATTGCGCGGTATGCCGAGGCGCGAACAGTGACGCGGCGCGTGCTGATGCCCAGCGTCGCTACCGTGCAAAGCTGCGAGAGAAGAAGAAAGCCCGGCTGTATGCGAAAGCGTCGTGAGCGATTCCAGCATCATTACCGGGCGTTCTGTTACTACGGGCTTACTATTTCTCTACCAATCTGGATCAAATTACAGCTATCAAGCCACACCTTTTGGCGAGTAAAGTCCCCACGTATCCAAACACTTAGCGACATCACCAAACTTCACCAAACACCTGTTGTTTGCTGGGCACGCTGGTGCATATCTTCGCGGCAGATCGGATTTGGATGGGGCGGATTGCAGGCGATGTTCCGGCTCGGTTTATCGACTTGGAACGAGATATGCACCTCTCCACGCTTCAGACCGACTGGGCGCCCCTGCTGGATCGATGGGCTGCCTGGGTCGGGAGCCTGACCGACGAAGGTATCGCCGCTAACATCGCTTATAAGGACATCAAGGGCAATGCGTACGAAACGCCTGCGTGGCAGATCGTTTTACACGTGGTCAATCATGGGACGCACCATCGCGGGCAAGCATCCGGATTTCTGCGAGCTTTGGGTTACAAGCCCCAACCGCTCGATTTGATAGGGTACTACCGGGAAAAGGCGACAGCCGCCTCGGCGTAGAGCACCTACTGTTTCAAGAGCACTGTACGCGCGAGGGTCGTTCTCTGCAGAAGCCGCGTACGCACCCTACTTCCCGTTGCTAGCTTGCTATAGTAGGCGGCTATGAGCACCAAACATCTCCTGGCTCTTGCAGTGATCGCCGCAGCCCCTTTGGCGGCGCAACTTGCTTCACCCAACACCGCTGGCGTAGCCATCGGGCACGTCCACCTCAATGTCACAGATATAGAAGCCCATCAGCGATTCTGGGCGCAGTTGGGTGGCGTTCCCGTCAATAACGAAAAGCTTCAGATGATGCAATTTCCCGGCATTTTCGTTGTTCTGCGCAAGCAAGACTCGACGGGCCCCACTGTCGGCTCAAACATCAACCATGTCGGCCTGCACGTAAAAAGTCTCGATCAATGGATTCCCCAGTGGAAAGCCGCGGGAATCTCGATCACACCTGGCAATACTTCGAAGCAGGTATTTCTCATGGCCCCGGACGGCGTGCGCGTGGAGATCATTGAAAATCCCGCTATCGCCGGTCCAGTCACCATGCACCACATTCACATGTTCGTGACCGATCCGCTGGCCGTACAGGCATGGTACGTCAAGAACTTTGGCGCGATGGAAGGCAAACGCAATGCGTACGACACCGCCAACGTACCCGGCGCGGAGTTCACGTTGGCCAAACAAGCGGCGGCACAGGTTCCCATCAAGGGGCGCTCGCTTGACCACGTTGGCTTTGAAGTGACGAATATCGAGGAATTCATCAAGAAGCTGCAAGCGAATGGCATCGTGCTCGAAGCACCGGGCCTGCGCTATAGCGCCAATGCGTCCACGCTCCGGGTCGCTTTCATCGTGGACCCGTGGGGTACGTATGTTGAAATAACGGAGGGTCTAACGCCCAAGTCCGCAGGCTCGCAATCCGCCAGCCGCTAAACCCTAGCGAGTCAGCACAGTGAATACTTGCGCCGCTGAAGTCCATCTTCCAATCGCAGCGTATAATGTTTTCAGTTGCGCAGCATGAGCACCGCCACCACTTCGATCGCCGCTAACCATATTGGGGGTGCATGGATAAGAAGCCTATCGGCCGAGTATTTCGACATCAAAAATCCCGCCACGTCGGAAACGCTCGCCAGCATCGCTCTCGCTGAACCTAGTGACGTGGCGGCCGCAGTGGACGCCGCTTCCGCGGCATTTCCCGCGTGGAGGCGTACTCCACCACAGGAGCGCATTCAGTACTTGTTTAAGTTCAAGCGGCTGCTCGAAGAACACTCCACGGAAATCGCTCGCATTACTACTGAGGAGAACGGCAAGACTCTGGCCGAATCGCTCGGGGAGTTACAGCGGGGGATTGAGAACGTCGAAGTCGCCTGCGGCATTCCCACTCTCATGCAGGGCTACAACCTGGAGGACATCGCCGCCGGCATCGACGAAATGATGATCCGTCAGCCGCTTGGCGTGGTGGCCGCGATCACACCATTCAATTTCCCAGCGATGATTCCGTTGTGGTTTTTGCCCTACGCGATCGCTTGCGGCAACACCTTTGTGCTCAAGCCCTCGGAGCGCGTTCCGCTGACTGCGCGGCGCTTGGTGGAACTGTTGGAACAGACTGGCTTGCCCAAAGGCGTAGTGAATCTAGTGGTAGGCGGCAAATCTGCCGTCGATACGCTTTTGCACCATCCCGATGTGAAAGCCATCAGTTTCGTTGGCTCCACCCCGGTAGCGAAATACATCTACGCCGAGGGTGCAGCGCACGGTAAACGGGTACAGTGCCAGGGAGGTGCGAAGAATTTCGTCGTCGTCATGCCCGACGCAGATCTCGAAATGACGGCAAAGATCGTGAGCGACAGCGCCTTTGGATGCGCTGGACAGCGTTGTCTGGCGGTGGCAGGCGCGCTCACGGTAGGAGAAGCGTCCAGGGAGTTTCCGCGCGCGCTGTTGGAATTGGCGGCGAAGATTCGTGTCGGCAATGGACTTGACGACGGCGTGCAGATGGGTCCTGTCATCACTCCCGACAGCAAGGCGCGCATTTCAGGATTGATCGAAAGGGGTTTAGAGCAAGGGGCGGAAATGCTGCTCGATGGCCGCACCGGCGGCGGCGATGCCCAAGGCAACTTCCTGCGACCCACCGTGCTCGCCGGCGTCAGCGAAAGCAATGATTTGAACGGCACGGAAATCTTTGGCCCTGTACTGTCATTGCGGGAAGCCGCTGATCTGGACGACGCGATCCAGATGATCGCGCGCAATCCGTATGGCAACTCGTCGGCGATCTTTACATCCAGCGGCAACTCGGCTCGCAAGTTCCGTTACGAATCACCCACAGGCAATATTGGCGTGAACATTGGTGTAGCTGCGCCGATGGCCTATTTCCCGTTCAGCGGCTGGAAGGATAGCTTCCTCGGTGTTCTGCATGGCCAGGGACGGGATGGAGTGGCGTTTTACACCGATCAAAAGGTAGTAGTGGAGCGGTGGCCCAAGGAATGGACCCGCAAGTTCTAGGTACTAAGGTTTCCCAGCGGCAAAGTCGATAGAAATCTAGCGCTCGAAACATGTGGCGTAACCTCCCCAATGCCGCTCCTCTGAGAAGCGCCTGGGCGTGAAATTCTGTGAGAGGAGATTGCCTACCGTGATCCGCATCGGAGTGATTGGTTACGGATATTGGGGACCCAACCTGGTCCGGAATTTTTCGGACAATCCAGATTGTCGCGTCACGACGATTTGCGACAGCAATCCGCACCGGTTGGCTTTGGCGGAGCGGCGTTACCCCGGAGTGAAGATTACAACCGAGGCCACTGAACTGATCAGCAGCGCCGATGTCGACGCCGTAGTCATCGCGACGCCCGTCCACACGCATTTCGAACTAAGCTGCCGGACCTTGAACGCAGGCAAGCATGTTCTGATCGAAAAACCACTGACATCCAGTTCAGCGGAGGCCGAGGTATTGATCGAAGAGGCCGCCAAGCGCCGCTTGGTGCTTATGGTAGATCATACTTTTCTTTACACTGGCGCAGTGCGCAAGATCAAGGAGTTGATTGACGCCGGAGATCTAGGCGATATCTGCTACTACGATTCCGTGCGCGTCAACCTTGGAATGTTCCAACCCGACGTAAGCGTAGTGTGGGACCTGGCTGTTCACGACGTCGCGATCATGGACTATCTATTGGCCGCCGCGCCCACTGCCGTTTCCGCCACGGGCATCAGCAATCCCGTCGGATTAAGCCAAAGTATTGGATATTTGACGTGCTTCTTCGAAGACAACCGCATAGGGCATATTCACGTAAATTGGATGGCCCCCGTCAAGATTCGCCGCACTCTTCTGGGCGGCAGCCGCAAGATGGTGGTGTATGACGATGTCGAGCCCAGCGAAAAAGTGAAAATCTACGATAAAGGCATCAGCGTTTCCGACAACCCCGACGCCGTTTATCAGAAGATGATTCAGTACCGCATGGGCGATATGCACGCTCCTCAATTGGATACGCGCGAGGCATTGAACGCGGAAGTGATCGATTTCGTGCGCTGCATCCAGCACGGCGCGACGCCTCTTTCCGACGGCGCATCCGGCCTGCGCGTGGTGCGGATTCTGGAAGCCGCTACCGAATCGATGCGGGAACGCGGAAGGCCGGTGGAAATTTCAACCAGGAGAATGTTGAGTGATTCCCTTTCTCGACTTACAGGCGCAGTATCGGACGATACAGGACGAAATAAGAACAGCCATCGACTCTGTTCTGAATTCCAGCCAGTACGTCCTCGGTAAACATGTAGCCGATTTTGAAAATGCATTCGCTGAGTATTGCGAGGTTTCACATGCCATCGGTGTGAATTCCGGCACCAGCGCCCTGCATCTGGCGCTGCTCGCTGCCGGCGTCGGTCCGGGAGATGAAGTGCTCACGGTTCCGTTCACGTTCGTAGCTACCACGGCAGCCATTTGCTACACCGGTGCGCGGCCCGTTTTCGTCGATATCGATCCGGTTTCATTTAATATGAATCCAGCGCTGCTGGAAGCCGCGCTAACGCCGCGCACCAAAGCGATTGTACCGGTGCATCTGTACGGCCAGCCCGCCGACATGGACCCCATTGTCGCGTTCGCGCGCAAACACAATCTGGTGGTGATCGAGGACGCCTGCCAGGCTCATGGGGCACGCTACAAGGGACGCCGTGCCGGAAGCCTCGGCGACATGGCGTGTTTCAGTTTCTATCCGGGGAAAAATCTGGGGGCGTATGGCGAGGGGGGGTGCGTGGTCACCAATAGCGCGGATTACACCCGCACCATTCGTATGCTGCGCGACTGGGGTCAGGAAAAGAAGTATCACCATGTCCTGCCGGGCTTTAACTACCGGTTGGAGGGCTTGCAGGGCGCTGTTTTGAATGTGAAGCTTCCACGGCTGGATGAAGCAAACGCCCGTCGTTCCACTCGGGCGGCCCTCTACAATCAACTGCTCAGCGGTTCCGGCGTGCGAACTCCGGCCACCGCTCCGGAGACAACCTCACACGTCTTTCATGTCTACGCCATTCGCGTGGCGGATCGAGAGCAATTGCAGCACGATTTGACCGCAGCAGGGGTGCAGACCGGGATTCACTACCCGATTCCAGTGCACCTTACGGAGGCTTATTCGAGCCTCGGTTATCGCAAAGGCGATTTCCCGGAATCAGAACGTGCCGCGGCTGAAGTGCTATCCTTGCCGATGTTCCCTGAATTGACCGAAGATCAGGTTCTGGAGGTCGCCGACGCGGTCACGAATGCTATGCGCGGTGCAGCGTCCGGAATCCTAGCCGAAGTTCCCGCATAGCTAGAATCTCATGCCCATTGCCGACGATGTAATACTCGCCCCCGGCGTGATGATTCGCTATCCCGAGCTCGTCAACCTCTATGGCTGCGAAATTGGCGAAGGCACCGCGATCGCACCTTTCGTCGAGATTCAGCGTGGGGCGCGGGTCGGACGAATGTGCAAGATTTCCTCACACACATTTCTTTGCGACGGCGTCACGATCGAGGATGAGGTGTTCGTCGGTCATGGCGTCATGTTCGTCAATGACAGACGGCCAAGAGCGCATGGCGCTTGGACGCTGGAGAAGACCCTGGTCCGCAAAGGAGCTTCCATTGGGAGCGGTGCGGTCATCATGTGCGGCGTGACCATTGGCGAAGGTTCACTGGTGGGTGCAGGGGCAGTTGTTACCCATGACGTCGCGCCAGGAACAACAGTAGTGGGCGCTCCGGCGCGCTTGTTACGGTAAATCAACGCTGGTAAACCGCAGTTCCCGATCCAGCGCCATTTCAATCGTGGTTCCCGCCGGCAGCACCACATCTTTCCCGCGCGAGCTGAATACGCCTGCAAGGCCCGCAGCCGCGCCTACAGCAGCGCCGATTCCCGCTCCCGCTGCGCCACCCGCTACCCCACCGATGCCCGCCCCGGCTGCGGTGGTTGCGCCCACCGTACCCGTATCGCGGCCTCTACTTCCTTCGCCTTTGATGCGGCCTTCCGAGGGCTCCAAATCGCCTTTCCCGTCCACGCTTACGGCACGGGAGCGTATATCGCGCGATACGCCATTCGGAAGTGTCAGTTTTTCGAAACTGAAACTAAGCGCCGCCTGGCCTTTCACCCGCCCGGCACGATCGGATTCCGTGACGATGCCGATTACCGCGCTGCCCGAGGGAATCAGCAGTTGCCGGCCATCGAAAACGGGCACGGCTGTCTCCAGATATACGCGCTGCCCGGCCGCGGTGCGTTTGGTGTCCACCGAATTGGTCAGCCGCATCACAATACGCGTGCCCTGTGGTACCACGTATTCGACGGACTCGAACACCTGCACCGGTTGCGAAGCAACTGCCCTCGGCCGAAAGACTGGCGTCTGCGCCGACCCGCCTGATTCGGGACTGGGCGTGCTGGTTTGTGGAACCACGATTGGCTCGGGAGCTTTGGGCGGTACGGCGGTAACACGCGTGCCGTTCTCATAGACCAACACGGATTCCGTTTCGCCGCTCATGCGCACGATGGTGCGCGTGATGGTCAGCATGCTGCCGTCGCGAGATTTCCGCCAGCGCTCCAGAATCGAGTACGTCTGAGGCCCGCTGACTACGCGATTCACCATGAGCGCCACCCCTTCCCACTTCGCAGTGGTGCTGATTGAGACACCACCCGACTGGCGCTTCCGGGGCTTCCCGTCCAATGGATAAACCGCGATCAACGCGCCATTTGCAACGCCTGCGGATAGCGTCAATTCGGCGTCGCTCTGTTCGATCTGCAGCACCGCTTCGGGAGGCGAGAACAACGCCGCGATTTCGCTGCGGGTCTGGTCGAGCCTCCATGTTCCCGCAAAGCTCGCATCCGGTTGAGCCGAAACTGTCTGCATGGCTGCACATGCTAGAATCGCGGCTGCCGCAAAAGGGCGCATGGAAGAAGGATACCCTTTTTGCGCTCTGCTCATCCAAGAGTTTCCCATGAGTCCCACCGGCCCAGGGATATGCTAGTACGGTACCGATCCGAACACCGGCTATGTCAAGATAGCAGAGAGCCTGGCGTCGCCCAGGGAAGGTAGTAACTATGAAGAGATTCTTCATCCTATTCTTCGTCTCCGCCGCGGCCGCGCTCGCTCAAGGCAACGCCGCCAATGGGAAAGCCGTGTTTGAAAAAGTGGGCTGCTGGCAATGCCACGGCCACGTTGGCCAGGGCGGTAATGCAGGTCCCAAGCTTGCGCCGGATCCGCGACCTTTGCCCGTGATCATTGCGTACGTTCGAAAACCGGGTGGGCAGATGCCGCCTTATACCGCCAAGGTGCTCTCCGACGCCGAGCTCACGGATATTCGCGCGTACCTGGCCTCAGTTCCCGCCCCAAAGCCGGTTAAGGATATTCCGCTGTTAAATCAGTAGCCTGGATGTCACACTTCCACGGGCACCGCAGCGGTCGATCGCCGGCGCCGGGACTTGAACGCAAACATGTAACTGGCGACGATGCCGCCGAACAGCAACTTCGCCGCTTCCACACCGATGAAGACCTGCGTAAGCGCCCACACGCGCGCCTGCGCCCCGACACTCTGGCTCCCGGGAGGAAAATCGACATCACGGCCCCGGAAACCGAGCTCCGGTGTGATGGCGAAGGCCTGAAACAATACCAACACCAGCATCAATCCCACGATCAGCGGCCCAATGATGCGCCGGTCCGTGGCGACGAAGACAACCAGAGCCAGTAACAGGGCGAGTGGGATCTGAATCAATTCCCAAGTGGAATAGTAATAGCGGTTTTGTTCGGCGGCGAAGTGGCGCAGCAACAGAGCGGTCTGTTCATGACCGGCGTTATTCACAATTGCCGCGGCTGGTTCCATTGGCGCTGTCAGAAATCGCCCGGTGAGCCGCTGGTTTTGAACGGCCATTGCGTCCATGAAGAGGCAACAAGCCAGCCACGCTCCCAGCAGGAATGTGGCGATTCTCGTCGAATGCATTGCCTTCTAGTGTTGCACAGTGATGCACTCCGCCAGCTTCGCGATGACGTAATCCTGATCGTCCGTTGCCAGGTCGTGATAGAGAGGCACAATCATGCAGCGCTCTTGGGCGGTTTCCGAATGCGCCAGTGCATGGTGCGCATCCCCTGATCCCGCGCACCGCCAGGATCCCGGCGGATAAGCAGCCTCTCGATGCGCGCACATGATTCCCCTGCGCGTTGCGATTCCCGCGTCGAGCATGAATTGCATGCAGGCTCGTTGATCCACGTGACCCAGCAAACGCACACAAAAGCTCTGCCAGTTCGAATGCGCCCATTCGGGTTCCTCCGGCAATCCGAGACCAGGAATTCCCGTGAGTCGTTGCAGGTAGCGCTGAGCCAAGTGGCGGCGGCGCGCGATCACCTCGGGCAGCTTCTTCAATTGCTCTCGCCCGACTGCGGCTTGAATGTCGGTCATGCGGTAGTTGAAGCCGATTTCCGGATACTCTTCGAAGATAACTGTGTTGGCTTGATGGCGAATCGTATCCGGGACGCTCATGGAGTGCTGGCGCCACAAACGAAACTTTGTATCGAACTCCTGGCGCGTGGTGGTCAACATGCCACCGTCACCGGTGGTCAATAGCTTTCGGGGATGAAAAGAAAAACAGGCGATATCGGAGTGCGGCCGGCCGATCTTCTCCCACTGGCCGTCCCATAGGATCTCGCTTCCCACGGCACAGGCAGCATCCTCGATCAACGGAAGATCGTGATTGCGTGCGAAAGAAGCAATCTTCCGCAAATCGCACGGCATGCCCATCTGGTGAACACACAGGATGGCCTTTGTGCGCGGCGATAGAACTTGCTCCAAACGCTCCGGATCCATGTTAAAGGTCGCCGGCTGAATGTCGACGAACACAGGCATAGCGCCGCAGTAGCGGATCGCACTGGCAGTGGCGACGAACGAATGCGAAACCGTGATCACTTCGTCGCCCGGTCTCACACCGACGGCGAGCAGAGCCAGATGCAGCGCGGTGGTGCAATTGGACACGGCGCAAGCAAACGGAGCGCCTACAAACTCGGCGAATTCGCCCTCAAAGGCCGCCACTTCAGGACCTTGGGTGACCCAACCTTTGAGAATGGGCCGCCGTGCGGCTTCCGCTTCGCGTTCGTCCATCCATGGACGCGTGATGGGAATGGATCTCACCATCGCAGGCGATTCAGGCATTCACACTTTCCGCGCGGCGCTCGACCTGCCACCAATCGACCAGGCGCTTCAATCCTTCTTCGATCCCTATGCGCGCTTCGAAGCCGATCAAATCGCGGGCGCGCGACGTATCGGCCAGCCGGCGAGGAACCGGGTTCACTTTGCGTTCCGGACCGTACTCGATCGCCACGCTCGAACCCATCACTCGCAGAAGAGCCTCTGCGAGCGCGTTGAGGCTGGTTTCCGAACCGCTGGCGATATTGATGATTTCGTCGGACACGTTCGCTTCAGCGGCCAGAATATTCGCGCGAGCGATATCTTCGGCGACAACAAAGTCCATGGTTTGGGTTCCGTCGCCGAAAATCACGGGACCCTTTCCGGCCTCGATGCGCTCCATCCAGCGGATCAGGACTTCCGTGTAGACCCCGAACATGTCCATGCGAGGGCCGTAGACGTTAAAATACCGCAGCATCACGTAGGGAAGCCCGTACATATCGTTGAAGCTGCGCAGCACGCCTTCGTTAAATACCTTCGCCGCTCCGTAGAGCGTGCGGTTGTTGTAAGGATGATGGCGCTCATTAGTCGGGAACTCCTCCGCCATGCCGTAGACGGACGCGGAAGAGGCAGCGACCACTTTTTGAACTTTGGCCTTCACGGCCGCCTCAGCGACGTTGAAGGTTCCATCGGCAAGCACTTCCAGCGCCAACCGCGGATCTTCCGCGCATTGCGTGATGCGAATCGCGGCTTGATGGAAAACGATATCGATGCCTTCCATGGCTCGGGCCACTTGCGCGGTATCGCGAATATCGCCGTCGATGATGGTCACGCGTCCGCTTGCGACTGCTCGCGCTATGTTCTCTTTCCTGCCGCGCACGAAGTTGTCGAGGATGACGATTTCTTTGACATCCCTCTCGATCAGTTGGTCCGCGATGTGCGAGCCGATCAGTCCGGCGCCGCCGGTGATGAGAATGCGTTTGTTTTGCATGGTAGATTTCATGAGGAGGCCTGTCCTATTGCCGCGGCGCGAGGAGTGCGCCTCAGCAGTCTCTTCCACCAAAAGTGGATCATATCGCGAAGAGAAGCGAGAATCACTTTCGGCCGGCCTGACGTTGCGATTCCTGCGACGCGAGCGTGATATTCGATGGGAATCTCCACGATCCTGTATCCCAAATCATGGGCCCGAATCAATGCTTCAGGCGTCAAGAACGCAGTACTGCGGGCTTCAACCTTCACGTGTTCCCACACGGTTCTAGGGTAGAGCTGGACAAAATTGTAGTCACTAAGGCGCAGTGGAAACAGGAGGTGGAGCAGGGTCTTGTGAACAATGGAAGTCAAGACTCGGTAGAGCGAGTAGCCGGCGCGTTCGCGGCGCACCGCGACGACGATATCCGCATCGCGGAGCAGTGGAACCATCGCGCGAAGATCGCGCAGATCGAATGGGTAATCCATTGCGTTATGCAGAACCAGATCGTACCTGGCGTTCTGGAATCCCCGTACAATACTAGCGCCTTGGCCGATATTTTTCGCGTTGTGCAGAACTCGGATTTGCGGATGACGGACGGCGAGTTCGTCGCAGATCCATGGGGTTGCGTCCTGGCTCGCATCATCCACTAAGAGGATCTCGAAGGCGTCAAATTGTTCCGCCAATGCCGTAACTGCGCGCTCCATCGCCCCGCGAATGTTCTCCTCCTCGTTGTAACAAGGAAAGACGACGGAGATTTGCATCTACTTCGCAGCCCTCACAGTTGCGATCAGTTCGTCAATGACGCGCTGCTGTTCCGCTTCCGTCAATCCCGGGAAAATGGGCAGGAACAAGGTTGTGCGCGCGGCCTCTTCCGTAGCCGGAAAACGCACTCCCGCGTAGCGTTCGCGATAGAAGGGTTCGTGATGGAGCGGCTGAATACCGATGCGGCAGGAAATGCCGCGGCGGGCCATGGTTTCGAGCACGGAGTCCCGGCTCACATGCGCTGTGGGCCGCAAACGGATCATGTACGAAGAATAGGCGTGCGTGGCGTACGGTGGCACATACGGCGGTTCGATTTCCTCCACGTTCCGGAACGCATCGGCGTAGAATCGTGCTTGCGCTGCGCGTTGTTCGAGCATCACCGGTAGCTTCTTCATCTGCACCAGTCCGATGGCGGCCTGGATATCGGTCATCCGATAGTTGTACCCAATGTCTTCGTAGGTTTGCACCAGCGCGCCCTTCGCGTGGTGGCGGTCAAGATCGGATATGGATGCTCCCGTGGAACGCAGTGTGCGCGCCTTGGCGGCAAGTTCACCATCGTTGGTGGTGATCATTCCACCCTCGCCCGTCGTGATCATCTTGCGAGGATGAAAACTAAAACATGTAGGCCCGAAAATCCCGCCGACACGCTTTCCCCTCGACGTAGCGCCCAAAGAGCATGCGCCGTCTTCGATCAGCGCGAGGCTGCGGCTGCCCGCGAGCGCCACAAAAGGATTCATATCCGCCGCCAAGCCAATTTGGTGCACTACGATGATCGCTTTAGTGTTGGGTGTCAGAGCGTCTTCGGCAGAGATCGGGTCCAGATTATATGTCCGCGGATCGATGTCGGCGAACACCGGACGTGCACCGGCGTGGTGAATGGCATTCGCGGTCGCCATGCAGGTAAAAGACGGAACGATCACGTCATCACCGGGACCTACGCCGCTGAGCCGCAACGCAAGATGCAGCGCCGGCGTACAAGCATTAGTCGCCACCCCATACGCCGCCCCGACGTAAGACGCCACTTCACTCTCAAATTCAATGACCTTGGGCCCCTGGCTGAGCCAGCCGGAAAGGATCACCTCCGCGGCAGCGCGCGCTTCTTCCTCCCCCGTCCAGGGCTTGAGCAGCGGGATGTGTCCTCGGAAAAGGTCTGTCGCGGTCATAATACGCGGCTCCAATCGAAATGTCCGTTCAGGGCCTGGCGCACACGCGCAGGAACCCCAAAAGCGAGCACGTCATCCGGCAGACTTCTTGTCACTACAGAACCCGCACCTATGATGGTGCGCGCCCCAATCGTGAGACGCGAATTGACAATCGCGCCTGTGGCGACGAATGCCTTTTCGCCAATCGTAACTCGCCCCCCTAGATGCACTCCTGGCCCTATCGCTGCGCCTGCGGCGATCTGGCAATCGTGTTCCACAACGGCTCCGGTATTGATGATTGCATTGTCACCAACAACGGTGTTGGTGTTCACGACGACGCCCGCGCCGATCATGATGCCGCAGCCGAGCGACGCACTGAGCATGACGACAGCGGAAGGGTGAATCGCATTCATGAGTGCAATGCCTTGTTCGCCTATACGTCCGGCAATGGCAATTCGAAGGTCCGGATTTCCCAGAGCGACGATCATTTCGGCGCCCCGTATGTCTGGGCTGGAGAGAGCCTGGTCCAAGCTGGAAACCACCTTCGCTCCGTTGATTTCCTGCCCTTCAATCGCGGGATTGTCGTCGATGAATTCGATGGCATGATGGCGGTGCTGCGCTCTGAGAATATCCAGTATCACGCGCCCTTGCGCACCGGCTCCCACGATGAATGCCTTCATCCGATTCGCCCTCACCGAGGGATCTCCTCAACCCCAGTCTATCCATCGGAAGAACTCTGTGGGATCATTACCGCCGAAAACACCGCATCATTGCACTTTTGGTGCGGCTATTGTTTGACATAAACCTCAATAACGCGAGGACTTCCGGGGATTTTGGTCGAGAGCAGCTTGCGGTAACCTCGCGCCACGTCTTCGATGGCTCGCACAACTTCCCTGGAACCGCTAACGCCTCCCGACCGGAAAATGGCCTCCGCGCTCTGGAGTGTTTCCAAGTCTTCCACCATGTACACGATCGCATCCGGCGGGCGACGCCGGATGGTCTCCGCATCTTGCTTGCAAATCACGTCGGGGCACACGTCGATATAGTGATTGAACGTATAAGTGGGCGGATCTAGCTCTGTCAACGAATAGAATAGTGGAAAATATGGATACACCAATAGTGTGTCGCCGGGTTTAGTGTGCGTTTTCACCAGATTGGTAATATTTTCAGTGAGAGACAGAGTGGGTTCAGAAATCCGTAGTCCCGCCAATTTCGGAAAGCTCGAAGTGGATCGGGACTGCTTAACTGACGGCTCCGGCCAGTACATCCACGCGAAGGGCAGCGAAAGCTTGTACCCCGTGGCGTTCCAGATGAGAAACAGAGTCAGCAGCGTAAGCACGGCAAATGAAGGCGCGCCGCTCCGTTCGCGCCGGTCCAGCGCCAAACCCATAACAAGCGCCACGCTTGGCGCAGCCATGGGCGCATAAATCGACCAGGACAAAGACAACATGTAAGCTACGCTGAAACCGCATGCGCTCAACAGCCATATTCGTGCTTCGCTCTCCGTCAACCTGCGGCGCAGGAAACGCCACCCAAGCATCAGAAAAACAATGCCGCATCCGGCCAAACTCATTTCGAAGACGATGTATCCGAAAAAAGGCGAAAAGCGAAGAGGACCGGGAGTGTTGGGCGGCTGCGGTGAGCCGGAATAGACGATTCCCACCGCCACAGCAACGGCAAGAGCCGCCAACACGCCCATGACTGCCGTTTTCCAGAGAGAGTCTTGGGATTCCGAACGGAGGCGGCCCCGTCGCACGAGCCATGACAAGGCCAGAGAAAAGAATGCGCTTGAGAAAAAGAGCGCAGGAATCTGAAAGAAGGGGCGGGAAAAAACTGCCAACGGATGACCCTTCGATGTGCTTGCCGTAAATACCGTCTTCAAGAAGGGCCCCAGGGCATCCACACGCCATAGCCAGGCAGTAAATGTAGCCATCGGAAGGAGCCACCCCGCCGCAAAGGCCGTCAAGAACCGGGCCGCGGCTCCCGCACCCGCTTTTCTTTCCTCAATACTTGAACCAATGCCCTTCCAGGCGAGAAGCAACCCCACGAAGGCCAGCGCCACGGTGATGCCCGCACCCGTCGTCTGCTTCGTCAGCACTGACAACGCACAAAGAAATCCTGTCCCCGCCGCCGCCCATGTTTTCCGCCGCAATGATCTCGCGGAGACATAGACGTTCGCCGCAAGTGTAGCCGCGATGGCCCAAAATGCCGAATCGATGTGATAGTTGCCTAACGCATCCGCTTCATCTGCACTGGCGAGCACCAGAGCGGCAAACGCGGCAAGAACGGCGGATCGCACACGGCAAAAGCGAACGAGCAACGCATACATCATGACTCCCAACAGAATGCGCTGCACCAAACCCTCAACCCGGTCGACGATCAGGAAGTCCCCAAATAGCCAGACCAACGCAGTCAGTTTCAGCGTATGCAGAGGAGTGATCACCGAAAGAACATCTCGATAAAGCATGTGTCCGTTGAGCAATTGCTCGGCGAAATAGAGGAACGTTCCTCCGGCGGATACTCCGAGGAAACGATTCCAGTAAAGCAATGTATACGCTGCGGATAAGATGGCGACGATCAGTCCCCCAAGCAGGGTCGCCCGTGTAGTTGGCCGGCCCCGTGAAACGTCGGGCAAACCGGGTTCAGGAGTCACTCCGGATAATTGCGTTTGCGGGGTGGCGTCAGACGGGTATGTTGCCATCAAAATCCGATTCAGTGGGCCTACAGCTATATCTCGTAAGTGTCGCAGTAAGCGCCCAGAGGGAGGCACTATACCTCCTACCCATCGGTCGATCGACGCCGGTTCATTAAGTGTGAGTCTCCACCGGGGTTGCCCTGATCCACCCTTACCAGTTTGAGCGACGCGGCCTGTCCGCTCACAACCGCCACGGAACTTCTGGACACTCTATAGTGAGCCGCTAGAAACGCACACAGCTCTTCATTTGCTTTGCCGCGTTCTGGCGGGGCCGCAACGCGCACCTTGAGCGTTCCGTCCCCCATGAGCTCCGCGAATTCAGTGCGGGCGCTGCGGGGAATTACTTTAACGCGTACCGTCATGCGCCGTATCGCCCTCCGAAATTCGTGCGACGGCGCCATCCACATCTTCGATTTCCAACTGTAGCGATTTTCGTGCGTTCACCGTGGCTTCCGGCATCTCGAAGCGTGCACCCGCCATGCGATCGCCGCTCTGATGGGGTACGATGGCGTCTCGCATTCCTAATACCTGGCTATACTTCGGCCCCAAAAGCTTGGCGTATTGAAACACGTTGTCGATATCCGGCTTCGAGATCGTGGATCCCTCTACAGGCCCTCCAATGGCTGGCTGAATACTCAACTTCACGGAACTTACGACGAAGGGCACGTCGGAGGGATTCGTCACGCGGAAATCCACCATTACTAGAGATGCGCCGGTGCCACTCATCGCCAGCACACGCACTTTGAGAATTTTCCCTTCCAGCCGCAAATGTGCGCCTCGCGTACCGGTGAGCAGGAAAAAGACCAGAGCCGCCATGACGGCCAGACCGGCCAGCAGCATCAGTGCGAAACGTTTGTTCACGACCCTTCAAGTCTAGCGCCCGGCACGGCGTGCCGGAGGGTATGCGATTAATCGCCTAACAGTCTTCCGTAGGGCTTCAGGCTGCTCACGTGATCGCACACCGCTTTGAACGCCGCCGTAAGCGGGATGGCCAGCACCAGCCCAACTCCGCCCCACAACATGCCCCAGAACATGAGAGCCACGGTCACAACCAGCGGATTCAGGTGCACGCGCGCGCCGACAAACTTGGGATACAGCAGATTCAACGCCAGCAGGTGCAGCATCGCAACGCTAATGCTGATGAATACGTATAGCGCCGGATCCCGGGATGCCGGCAAAGCGGCCACCAGCGGCGGTATCAGCGCCAGCGGCAGACCGATGTAAGGAACCAGACTCAAGAACCCGCTGACCGGCGCGACGATCACCCAATAAGGAAGCTTCACGAAAGCGAACAGCAGCGCGCTCGCGACGCTCAACAGAATTCCCAGCATGAAATTTCCGATCACATAGGCGCGCACCATGTCGCCCACTCCGCTCCAGGTTTCCGCTGCTGTTTCGCGTTGATTCGTATCGAACAGCAGCAGGTATCGCAAGCGGAGGTGATCCCGCCAGCTCAGCAGGAAGTAGACCAGGAATGGAACAAAAGACGCCATCAACAGAACTTCGTAATATTCGCGCAAGTAGGAATAGAGGTAATTGAACACAGGCGTGGGATCCTGTTGTATGTGAACTTCCTGCACGGCCGGCGGGGGCGCGGGCGGCGACTCGGCCTTCTTACGCCGGCCTTTGGCGGCAGCATCCTGCGGAGGTGCTTGCTCGTTCGCCTGCGGCTGTTGCTGCTGCAGACGTTTGGGCATTAGCGTTTGATACAATCTGCTTTCCATGCGCTGCATGCGGACACCGACGGATTCGGTGATTTCATTGATGCTCTCACCGTAGGCAGGAAGGTCATCCGCCATCGCGAGACCCTGCAAGTAGACGCCTACACCGGCCAGATAAAGGACCACCAATCCGATGCTGCACACAACCAGGCTGGCCAACCCGCGTGGAAGCCGCAGTTTCATGAAAAAGACGACCGCCGGGTCCAGCAAAAAAGCGATCATGGAGGCCACGATGACCGTGACGAAGAACACACGTCCGTAATAGAGCAACAGCACCGCCGCGCCGAACGCGAGGATACCCACGCCCAGCCGAAGTGACGCTTCCGTGGATGTTCTTGGGACCACCATTCTGGATTCGCTACCGCCTCGGGAGATCAATCGTGACGAATTCTTCCCCATTAACACTATAATTTGGGTTGGCTTTGGATTTCCAGAACATTCCTAGCGAAGGGCGCATTTTGGCGCTTGACCTGGGCCGCAAGCGCATCGGACTGGCGTTGAGCGATCCTCTGGGGATCACGGCGCAAGGGCTGCCGACTCTCGCGCGGACCCGCATTCGCGAAGATTTGGCCGCCCTTCATGATTTGATTCAGAAACATGAGGTAGCGATGATTCTGGTGGGCCACCCCTTACATATGAGCGGCAACGAGAGCCGCCAGAGCGTCTACACCCGTGAATTCGCGGACCGTCTGGCGGAATACACGGGATGTGCAGTGCGCATGTGGGACGAACGGCTTACCAGCGTGGAAGCAGGACGCGTCCTCAGAGAGAGTGGTGTAAGCATCGAAAAGCGCGCCAGGGCAGTAGACCGTCTGGCGGCCGTAATTTTGCTTGAGAGTTACCTTGATTCTCGCGGCCACACCTTGCATCCGGAAAGCGACGGAGCCGAGTGAAGAAGTTGGTATTTGTTGTCGCACTGATCGTAGCGGCAGGGGCGTGGCCGATATGGACGCCCTACCAAGGATTTTCAGCAGAGCGGTTCATCGAAATCCCGCGAGGAATGCCCGCCACCTCCATCGCAAGAGAGTTGGCGGACCAGGGTGTGATCCGGTTTCCGTGGCAATTCATTCTAGTACGGGCCATCCGTCCTGGCGCGACCCTGCAGGCCGGAGAGTATCGCTTTCATCAGCCCGCCAGCACATGGGATGTGCTGGACCGCATCGCCCGCGGTGATATTTATTTCTTCGAATTCACCGTGGCGGAGGGCTCGAACATGTTCGACATCGCGGATGCAGCAGCGGCACGTGGAATTTTTGATCGGGAAAGGTTTCTCAGGGCCGCCGAAGATCCCTCCCTGATTCGCGATCTGGTTCCCTCCGCCAGTACTCTCGAAGGGTTTTTGTTCCCGTCCACATACCGGCTGACGCACTCCACTACTCCAGAGGAATTGTGCAAGCGAATGACAGACACCTTCCGCCGGGAATGGCGCAAATTGGGCGTGCCGCAAGCGGATCCGCGCCGGATCGCTACGCTTGCGTCGCTGATCGAAAAAGAAACTGGAGTGGCGAACGAGCGCCCGTTAGTGGCGAGTGTTTTCACAAATCGTTTAGAAAAAGGCATGCGCCTGGAGTGCGATCCCACCACGATCTACGCGGCCCTGCTGGACCATCGCTTTCGAGGCGCCATTCACCGGTCCGACCTGCAAAATAAGAATCCCTACAACACTTATCAAAACAGCGGATTGCCGCCGGGTCCCATTGCCAATCCCGGCGCGCAGGCGCTGGCAGCCGCACTTAGTCCCGCCGAAACAAATTACTTGTTTTTTGTCGCTCATCCCGAAGGGGGCAGCCACCATTTTTCCGCCACCCTGGGTGAGCACGAACAAGCCGTGGTGGCTTACCGGAATGCCGCACGGAAAAAAAACTGAACTCGCCCAATGGATCGCGGAGCACAAGCCCACGGAGATAGGCGAATCGGAGTGGGTCCATATTCGCGCGGCGCTGTCTCCAGTTTCCGATGGGTACCTGCGCAAACTGCTCCGGGAATCCGGCGCGCATCTCCATCCCCTGGTGGAAGGCGTACGCCAGAATACTCTCAATGAACTGGAGCGCAGCCTGCGAACACTTACGGAGTTTTACAATCTTGGCGATGCCGCGCGGCGGATGAAAACGCGGAAGATGGCGATCACCGCCAAGGACCACGCCCGTCTGGCCGCGCGCTCCATAAACGCCTCGCCGGAGAAGCGGAAAGAAAAAGCCGAGATGATTCTGTGGCTCACCACGTGGCTGGAGAATCCGCCGCTCTTTCCGGATTGGGTAGCCTTGCGCCGCTCGCAAACCCTCTCGTGAAATGGGCGCTTACTTCGGCACCGTCACGGTTTGCGGTCCATCGATGTAGGCGATGTACTCCGCACCTTGCGTGGAAGCCATGACCTGCCTCTGGACTGGTCCGTCAGCACGCCGCGCCGCGACCGCCCGGACTTTCACGTCCTGACCACCGGCGCCTTCCGCGCGCGTCAGCACAAAGCTCAGCTTGCTGGCGCCCATACCAAAGAATTTGCCCTTTTTTGCGCCTTCCGAAACCTCCCCGAAAATCGACGCACCCTTTCGAATGATCACCACCCCCTGCGCTTTGAAATCCTCAGACGCAACAAAACGAAGCGCGCGGCCCTGCTCCGCGTCGGCGGAAATTGCTGCCGCCAATGTGATCCGGAAGGGAACCGCATCGCTCAATTGCACGCTCATCGTCTGCACGGCTGACGTTACGGGTGCAGCCACGGGCGTCACCGCTGGCGCCACGGCCAGAACGTGAGAATCGCCGGATGTGGCAATCGGCACGGACGTAGGAGTAGGCGCTGGCGCCGGAGTGCTCGTCGCGGTTACCGGAACGGGAATCGGTACTGCAGTTGACGAGGATTTCGCCTGCTTACCCTGTGACGAGGGAAGCACGAATACGCGCTTCGGGTTGCGCATCTGTTCCACCAATACGGCAGACACACCCGCCTTGGTCAGACGGATCAATTCCGTGGTGGAAAGATCAAATTGCGTGGTCTCAGCCGTCCGGATGTGATCCAGAATCAACTGCAAGGGGACTTTCTCGGTGACCAGATTGACGATGCTGTCGTTGGTGACGGTTTGCTCCGCCGCCAACTTGGCCGCTGTTTCGCGCGCCTGTTGTTCTTCAAGCTGCGCTTGTGCTTGCGCGGCGGCTTCCGCAGCAGCCTGGGATGCCACTCGCGCGGATTCCGTGGCGGCCTGCCGGGCCGATCGTTCCCGCAGATAGAAAAATGTTCCGGCGCCGGCCAGAAGCACGGCCACTACACCTGCCGCAACCGCAATTTTCGTGTTCGTCGCGCGCTCCCCGAGGCTGGTGACCGGAGACGGTTTACGCACATCCGATGCAGGGCCCTGTGAGGCAGGTCCTTGCGAAGCGAGACCTTGTGCCAGCGGAGACTGTGATCCCGAAGCGGTGGTTGACCCCAATGAAATGGGCGCGCCCGACGGCGCGGGCATTTCGCCCGAGAGAGGGTTCACAACGCCGACGCGCATCGTGTACAACGAACCCGAATCCGAATCCCGTTTCAACAAAGATAATGCGGCCTGGACTTCGCGCATGCTCTGATAGCGGTCGTCCTCTTTCTTTTTAAGACAGCGCTGAATCACGGTCTCCAGTTGAGGGGGCACATCCGGAGCCACATCGATCATCGGCCTCACGTCGTCCCTCAGAATGGCGGAAAGCGTCGTTAGCGCCGTTTCGCCCTCAAACGCACGCAGACCCGTGACCATTTCGTACAGCAGCGCCCCGAAGGAAAAAATATCGGAGCGCGCATCCACCTTCATGCCCTGCGCCTGCTCCGGAGACATGTAGCTCACCGTACCCATGATCGCGCCCTCCACGGTAAGGGGAGCGCTCGCCACCATTGTTTCCTCGTCTTCGCCGATCAAACCCATCGGAGAACGGTCCGTGAGTTTGGCCAAACCGAAATCCAGCACTTTAATCAGGCCGGATTGATTTAGCATGACATTAGCGGGTTTCAGGTCCCGGTGAATGATGCCCGCGCCGTGGGCGGCACTGAGCGCGTCCGCCATTTGCAAAGCGTATTTCAAGGCTTGCGGCACGCGCAGGCCGCCCTTGGGAATGGTATCGTTCAGCGTCTTGCCGATTACGAATTCCATCACCATGAATTCCGTGTCGCCTTCCGACAAAACGTCATGAATGGTAATGATGCTGGGGTGATTGAGGCTGGAGGCCGCCTGCGCTTCTTGCAGGAATCTCTTGCGTCTTTCAGGGTCGCCTGATTTCGCCGCTGGAAGCACCTTGATTGCCACGAAGCGGTTCAGCTTGGTGTCCTGGGCCTTGTAAATTTCGCCCATCCCACCAGCGCCCAGTTTCTCGACAAATTTATATTGACCGACACTCCGTCCAACCATGATCAACTCCAAGGAAGGTTGCTTCAGAATGATATTAGTGTGTCACACTTTCACCCCTTACGGTGCGACGTTTGGGGGGTAGTACACTCAATTGTTGGAGGTTGCCATGAAACGTCTCTTCCTCTTGCTTGGCGGCTTATCGGTGGTGCTGCTCATCGCGGCGCTCGCGGTGCCATTCTTCATTGAAGTGAACCGATTCCGTCCCCAACTGGAAGCCGCACTCACGGAAGCGCTTGGGCGTGAGGTCAAGCTGGGTGAACTGCGGCTCTCTTTGCTCTCGGGAAGCGTCGGCGCCACGAACCTGACCATCGCCGATGATCCAGCCTTCAGCAAGAACCCGTTCGTGGCAGCGCGCGAACTGCGCGTAACCGTCGAGCTGAAACCCTTGATCTTCGAACGGCGGTTGCGGGTAACCGGTATCGAGATCGACGATCCGGAAATTACATTGATTCAATCGGCTTCGAGCGATTTTAATTTCTCCACTTTGGGTGGAAAATCCACGGCGAAGGCTTCCGGCGCTGGTTCTGGTGGCGTACCAGATCTCTCGATTGCATTGATCCAGATAAAGAACGGGCGCGTCAACCTCCGCTGGCCCGATCAACAGCAGGTGCTTGAAAAGGTGTCCCTTAAGGCAACGGACTTCGCTCCCAAATCATCCTTTCCCTTCTCCTTGTCCGCGGCGATCCGCGGAGGTGGTGATTTGGAGTTGGACGGTAAAGCAGGACCTATTAACTCGGAAGACACTGCCGCGACGCCGTTCAATGCGACTCTTAAACTGACCAAACTGGATGTGGTCCGCTCCGGTTTCGTGCGAGAAACCATCGGTTTGGCTGGTTTGCTTTCGATCGCCAGCAAAGTCGTCGCGGATGGACGCTCGATCACGTTTGACGGCGTCGTTAACGCGGACAATCTGAAGCTCGCAAAGAATGGAACTCCTGCCACGAAAACCGTGGGCTTTGATTTCGGGCTTAAGCATGACACTCGCAATCACACAGGCGTCTTGAACAAGGGCGGAATCCGCGTTGGAAAAGCCCAAGCTTCGCTTACCGGAACCTACAAGGTGGAGGGAGCCAACACGCTATTGAACTTCAAGCTGGCCGCGCCCGGAATGGAAGTGAATGAACTCACGACCTTACTTCCCGCTCTAGCCATCGTACTGCCGCAGGGTTCCAAACTGGAAGGCGGCGCAGCGGTCGCCAGCGTCACCGTCAACGGCCCCACCACGGCTTTGGTCTCGACCGGATCGCTGGCAGTCAAGAAAACACGTTTGGTAGGGTTCGATCTGGGATCCAGAATGAACACCGTCGCCCAGCTGGCCGGCTTGAAAATTGGCCGCGATACCGACTTCGAAAATATCAGCGCGGACGTGAATCGGACCAACGCCGGCATGACTGTGAAGAATATTTCTATCGTGGCAAATGGAATCGGCGAGCTCACCGGCGCGGGAGCGATGAGCCCCACTAACGCGCTGGATTTCAAGATGAACGCGAAGCTGGCAACGGAGGGAGGCGTTATGGCGCTGGTGGGATCCAGGCAAACCGCAGTTCCCTTCTCTATTCAAGGCACTTCCGCCGAACCAAAATTCATCCCCGACGTGAAAGGTTTGGCCAAAGGCATAGTGCAGGAAAGGCTCAAGCAGACCACTCCCGACGACGCCGTCAATGCCGCGACGGGGATCATCAATTTGTTCAAGCGGAAAAAGCAGGAATGAGCACCGTCACGCCCCCCACCGCCTACGACTCCATTCGAACCCAGAAGACCATTCTCGGCCACCCCGCCGGTCTGTTCGTGCTGTTCTTCGCGGAAATGTGGGAGCGGTTTTCCTACTACGGAATGCGCGCGCTGCTGGTGCTGTACATGGTGGACTACTTGATCAAAGGCGCACAGGCAGGCACTTTTCAGGTGGTAGGCTTCGCCGGCTTGCAAGGCGCGATTGAGGTGGTCTTTGGGCCGCAGACCATCCAACCGCTCGCATCGCAGATTTACGGGTTATACACAGCCTTTGTGTACTTCACTCCGCTGTTTGGAGGCATCCTGGCGGATCGCGTGCTCGGGCAGCGCAAGACTGTTGTGATCGGCGGAATTCTGATGGCCATCGGGCAGTTTCTGCTGACCAGCGAGGCAATGTTTCTATTCGGCCTGACGTTCCTGATCATCGGCAACGGCTGTTTCAAGCCCAACCTCGCGTCGCAAGTTGGAACTCTGTATCCGCCGGGAGATCCGCGGCTCGATCGCGCCTACACCATCTACTACATGGGTGTGAATTTAGGAGCCTTCTTCGCGCCATTGGTATGCGGAACATTGGGCCAGTTGTGGGGCTGGAAATATGGATTCGCCGCCGCTGGAGTGGGAATGATCTTGGGTGTGATTCAATACATTTGGGGCTCCCGGTACTTGCCGAAAGACTCTATCACTCGCTCCAAGGAATCGCACACCGAAAAGACTCCGTTGACCCCCCAGCAGTGGCGCGTCATCCTAGGCCTGATCGCTTTGATGCTGCTGAATGTAGTTTTCTGGGCAGTCTACGAACAACAAGGCAACACCATTCAAATCTTCGCGGACCGCAACGCGGACTGGCACGTCTTCGGCTGGGAGATGCCATCGACATGGTTCCAGTCGGTCAATCCAATGTTCATTTTCGCGCTCACGCCGTTCCTCAACATGTACTGGACCTGGCAATCCGGGCGCAAGAAGGAACCGGGCAGTATTACGAAGATGGCGATGGGCTGCGTGATGCTTGGCATTTCGTTCCTGCCATTGATGTGGATCTCGCGCGGTCTTGGAGAAACCGAACGGATTAGCTTCTTGTGGCTGGTTGGCTGCACGTCGATCTACACGCTAGGCGAGTTGTATCTTTCGCCCATCGGCCAATCCCTGGTCTCTCAAGTCGCCCCGCCGCATCTGGTCAGCATGCTGATGGGCATGTGGTTCCTGGCCAATTTCTTTGGCAATTACCTGACGGGCTACCTGGGCACGTTCTACGAGAAAATGCCGCGCGATTCATTCTTCCTGATGCTGGCAGTGCTCGGAGTGGCAGCAGGCGTTGCGATTTTCGCATTTAACAAGCCGCTTAAAAAAGCCGTGGGGCAACGCGGTTAAGTACTGCGAGCTTTGCGGCGCGCGTGGTAGACTGACGCTTAGACCCTCCTCAATGCGCCCGTAGCTCAGCTGGATAGAGCGTCTGGCTACGAACCAGAAGGCCGGGAGTTCGAATCTCTCCGGGCGCACCATCAAAACAAGAGAATTGACCTTTCCGTTGACACTTGGTTAAGGTGCCGAAGAAGCCGCTCGGCGAGCGAACTGGTGCAAGTATACTCCTCCGAATGGATCGACGTTCGCCAGGGCAAGAGCCGAACAACCGCCGGGCTAGCCATGATCCCGAGAAGCGCCTTTCTTCCTGAGCGGCGTCGCATACCACCAAGGGAAAGGCCGCGAAAACCCCTCGGAGTCGGTTGACCCACCACCGTCTGCAAGGTTTCGCATAGCTCAGGTATTATTGCTGCGGTGTCGGTGAGTAAGAGAAGACGGATGGGAATTGAAGAAAACTCACCGGCGGCCTTCGGTTTTGCCGATCGTGAACAAAAGAACACGATTTGATAGAATGTTCTGGAAGCGTCGGGAATGCGGCGGTATTTAGGAAGTCAGGGAATCGGCGATGTTTGTCTGTCTCGCCTACATCAACTTACGAAACCTCCTTGAGCAGGAGTGGTTGATCCCAGTACTTTTAGCCGCACTGGCCTTTCCGTTGGTGATGCATTGGTTCCTGCGGCGGATCCCTCCTCACCCTTTGAATCGAAGCCGGGGGAAAGTGGCCAATGCGCTAGAACGCGCGACCTGTGGGACGTTTGAAGACCCAGGAGGTCACGCCGCAATCGATCTATTAAGAGACCTTCGGATAAGCGATCGACATTTAGTGCGCTTGCCCCCTCGGGTGACACAAACAGTTAAGACACAGTTGACCGTTCGATGAAAAGCTCTCGACCGGCAAGACGACACTCATCCAGACGATGAGCGGGGGCGTTGGCCGCAAGGCTGGGGCCCCCATCGGATGGAAAGATTTCCCGATGCCTCGGAAAACTCATAGAGAAAGCTGCCGCGCAGCGGCATCCTTTTGACTGGCTTCGAACTCGGCGGGAGGCAAGTAGCCGAGGGCCGAGTGCAGACGTTTCTGGTTGTAGACCTTTTCGAGGAACACGCGGATAGAAGCGCGAGCGTCGGCTAGGTCACGGTATTCGTTACGCAACACCTCTTCGTACTTCAGCGTTTTCATGAACGACTCGCAGGCCGCGTTGTCCCACGGGTTGCCCTTGCGCGACATGCTGATTTCGATGCCATTGGCTTTGAGCAGATCCGTGTAATCGTTGCTGGCGTATTGGGAGCCCCGATCGGAATGATGCACCAACCCGGCTTCGACGACGCGGCGCGAGAGCGCCATCCGTAACGCTGTCAGAGTGAGCGAATCTTCCATCGTGCGCTCCAGCGCCCAGCCGATCACACGGCGTGAGTAGGCATCCAGGATCACGGCCAGGAACACGAACTCGTCGCGCAGCCGGATGTAGGTGATACCGGCCCGCCAGAGCTGATCGGTCGCGGTCAGGATCATGTCCCGCGCCAAGTTGGGATAGACCCTGCGGGTGTGGCTGGAATCGGTGGTGACCACGAACTTGCGCTTGCGCACGCACAGCAGGTTGTCCGCGCGCATCAGCCGGTAGACGCGTTTCGGGTTTACTTCCCAGCCACAGCGGCGCAACTCGGCGGTGATCCGTGGACGGCCGTAGCTGGGCCACTCCACAGCAATCTTTTGGATCGCGTCGCGCAGATCCATGTCCGGTTCCGGCCCCGGTTCGGTGTTCTGGAAGCGGTAGAAACCGGACCGGGAAACCCGGCCCAGCTCCACCATGCGCTCCACGGTCAGTCTGCCTCCGGCCTTCACTTCTTCTTGGACCTTTTGGTAGACGGCGGATTTCCAGTCAGCGCCTGCAGCATCCGCTGTTCCTCGATGCGCTGCAAGCACCCCTTCAAAAAATCAATCTCCAGGGCCTGCTGACCGATCTTACGCTCCAGTTCGGCAACCCGCCCTTCGGCCCAGCGTTGCTTGCCGTGGCCCGGAAACGCGTTGCCGGGCCCCTGGCGAATCTCACGCCGCCAGCGGTGCAGCACGTTCGGGTTCACTTCCAGCGCCCGCGCTACTTCCCCTATCGAACTCCCCCGTTCCAGCCGCTGCACTGCAGCCAGCTTGAACTCCTTCGTGAACATCCTTCTCGACAACCCCATGACTCATTCTCCCTTTCAATGGATTTTGAGTCTTATCTGGTTGTGTCAAAAATGGGGGCAAGTCCATAGTGAACCTTTGGATTTCACGTATGAATGTGGTAGCTGCTAAGGCCGAAGTGGCAATCGACGCGCTCGGTGGCCACGAGAATCTTATTGAGAGACTGAAAGCCAACGGGTTGTCCTCGCAAAAGGCGGTCCATCGCATGGCAAGGGCTCGTCAAGCGGCCCAAGTTCGGGTTATCCGGGATGGTTTCGGGCCTGCCAAAGATATCAACAAATTCATCCTCCAACAAAGACGCATTCAAGATATTGTTAACGATATCCTGGCCATTCGAACGATCGCCGGCGAAGCAAGGGAGCCGCATCGCGAATGGCCGTCGCAGGTTGTGAACTCGGAATCCGAATCGAAACTCCCAATAGTCCCCGCACCGATGGACATGGCCCTATCCGCGCATATTGATACCCCGGCACCTCTTCCAAGTCCCGCGGGTCACATTCCGCGAATAGGACCGAAACGAGAGAAGTCCGCGGCAACAAGACGGCCAGCTCGGAAGGCCGTCAATTCCATTGGCGATGTGCCAGCAGAACGCCCGCAGCGAAAGAACGCCCGGGTAACAAAACGTCCCGCTCCGCAGGCCGGTGATTCCACTGGGGGTGTACCAAAAGAACCGCAGAGTATAACATTGCAGATGTCGCCATCTCTGGAATCAATCCGCGAATATTGGCACGATAAACTTCAGCTTGAGAACTATCCAGGTCAGAACGAATTTAATCTCGTCGTGTTCTTAATGGAGGAGAGCCTTGGCGCTAGTCCCAGTGGCAATCAATTAAAGGATCTCATCGACTATGCGGCAAAACACAAGGATCAACAAATACCCTTGCTTTTTGGACATATCGACAAATTCATCGAAGAGACCAACGCCAACCGAGGTCAGCCGTCAGGCCACGCAGATATGCACCAGTCCGTCTTGGGGCACTCAGGCGGTCGGAGAATATAGCGTTATATTCAGGGCGTCTTTGCTACTTCCTGCGAGAGGCTGTGCGATCACCTTCCGTCCAGTGCTGGACGACTTGGGCTACTGCACCTGTTGCATCCTTGATGAACTCGACGATGTTGCCTTCCATGCTGAAGCTGTTTTCCGACATCGCGATCAAGGGAATTTTTCCCATCCCACCCGGATCAATCATCAGACGTTCCTCTTCTAGAGTGACAAAGACGCCTGCGGGGTACTCCGTCGAATCGTATCTCCCCACATATTGAGCCAGGACCTCCTTAGAAACGCGGAATTCCTCACCGCGTTTGCCTACCAAGTGCTGTTTATCGCGCTCGTTTTCACAGATGAACTCAATCAATTCCCCGTCCGGCATCAAATCGAGATCGACAGGCAGCGTCCACTTGCGGTTGTAGGCTTTGGGGTCCTCGATCGTCACCTGCAGATCGATATGGCCGGCGTCGCGGCGGCGGAAGCGCTCCGTCATGCGTAATGCCTCCGAGTGCGGGTGCCCTCCCAGGTCCAGCGACGTCCGGTCGTTGTAACCGGTGGTAGTGACCACCAGAGTGTCTCCCTCCCAGCGCCCAATCGAGTACCCCATCCACGTCGGATTGGGATCTTCCGGCAGGCTGCGGCCATCCGTAAAAACCTGGCGGAAAAGGGTCTGGTATTCGTAGAGCAAGATCACGAGATTCGGCGTCTGAACAATCTTCACAGGAGGGCCGACCGACATGCTGGTCTTCGGACCGGGCGGCAAACAATTGATGCCGTCCGTGTCGTTGCGGAAATTGTCCGCGCTTCGCTTGTAAATGGTCGCCGCCCACGGCCGAATGTCCTCCGGCTTGAGATCCGGCGCGGCGTTCAGCAGATAGCTCTTGTGGATGCGCCAAACACCGGAAAGATCCGGCTTGCCATCCGCGGACCGAGGAGCGGGGGCAGAGAGATCGGGCTTGCCGTCCATTGTTCTTGGCACTCCCGCGGTTGGGCGACTCGGCCATTGCGCGGAGAGCGGCGATATGGAGGCGGAAAGGACGATCAAGCTAGCCAGGGTTTTCATCTGCTATCTCCCGTCGGGTATGATACACCTTCTTGTTATCGCAAATTACCAGAGTTTGAAGCGCTCTCCATGTCGGCGTGCGATATTCCCAAGTCCACCAGTTAACCCCGAAGCGGAAACCGGATCCCACTAGCGCCCAATCGACGCCATGCTACGAAAAGCGTTCAGGGCACGAGCCCTGGCGTCTTCATGCGCGATGACGGGACAGGGATACGTGCTGTCCACCTTCGCGGATGCCGGCGCCTGCCAAGGTTTATGGATCCATTCGTTGGCGAGTCCTGCCAGTTCCGGTACCCAACGTCGCACGTACGCCCCGGAAGGATCGAATTTTTCTCCCTGCAGCACCGGATTAAAGATCCGAAAATAGGGTGCGGCATCGGCGCCGCATCCCGCCACCCATTGCCAGCCGAGTGTATTGTTGGCGAGGTCCGCGTCCACCAGTGTGTCCCAAAACCACGCCGCGCCTTCCTGCCAGCCGATCAACAAGTGCTTGACCAGGAACGACGCTGCCACCATTCTCACGCGATTGTGCATCCATCCCGTGTGCCACAATTCACGCATGCCCGCGTCGACCAACGGGTAACCCGTCTTTCCCT
The DNA here is from genome assembly GCA_902826605.1 of uncultured Acidobacteriota bacterium. Classification (GTDB taxonomy): domain Bacteria; phylum Acidobacteriota; class Terriglobia; order Bryobacterales; family Bryobacteraceae; genus Palsa-187. The sequence continues at coordinate 102,094 of CADEFM010000001.1, read as the reverse complement.
GGGTCCAAGCCTTGAAGTTCTTCGGATCGGCCTTCCATGGGAAAGTCCCGAACTCCCTTCGCAATGGTTCTTCCGCGGATTGGGGGAAATGATAAAGCAGATAGTAAGCGAATTCGCGCCAGCAGATTTGTCTCAGGTAGGCCTCGCCTCCATCCTGACCACAGGTACGCCACAACTGTTGCGGACTGATCTCACCAAAATGCAAGTGCGGGGAGAGCCGCGAGGTGCCGACAGCGAAGGGCTGATCCCGAACCTCGGAGTAGTGTTGCAGTGCCTCGTTGCGGAAGCGTTCCACCTGTTTCATCGCTCCCGCTTCACCAGGCTCCCACGTCTCACGGAGGCCTCGGTCCCACGCGACGACAGGCGCCAGGCCAAGTTCCGCGATGTCGAGCGTATGCGGCCAGTGTTCAGGCGGTGGAAGTCTATGCACTGCGTCATCGGAAATCGGTCTCGAAAATGACAGCTCCGCACACTTGCGCTGGCACGCTCGCCAGAATGCCGTGAAGATGCGGAAAGGCTCTCCGGTAGCATTGAGAATCGTCCATGGTTCCAACAGCAGGTTGCCATGGAAGCTTTCTGCGGCGATTCCTTGTTCCCGAAGCGTCGTCTTTGCCTGGCGGTCACGACCTATCGATGCCGGTTCATAGCGCCGGTTCCAGAACACAGCGGATGCGCCTGACTCTGCGGCCAATTGGCGGATCGTTTCGACGGCAGGTCCTCGGCGGATGATGAGGCGCGATCCCCTTTTTTCCAGATCGCCGTTCAGAGCCGCAAGTGAACGATCTAACCACCATTGCGAAGCTCCTCCCGGTGGCCAGGAGCCTTCTTCCTCTGGTGCCCAGATGAACACCGGGATCACGGGCCCACCTCGGTCGATTGCGGCGGCCAGCGCGGAATTGTCACGGAGCCGCAAATCCAGGCGAAACCAAACCAAAGATGGCGGTGGCTTTGACACTACCACCTTAGATGTAGCGAGATCGAACTTATCTTGTCAAATCTTTGTCCAGGACAAATACGTGGCATACTTACGGTAGCGATGCCTAACCAGTTTCCGATTCGTGCCGTTGCAAAAATCACTGGCCTCAGTCTGGACACGCTCCGTTCCTGGGAACGGCGCTACCGTGCCGTAGTGCCAGAGCGCTCCGCACGGGGCCGCCAGTATGACGCCACCGATATCGAGCGGCTATCGCTGCTCGCACAATTAGTTCGGAAGGGGCACTCAATCGGGGGAATCGCCCCGCTCGGCGATGCCGATTTGCAGGCATTGCTGCAACGGCGAACCGCGAATCCGGCTCCCGCATTTCCTCTGTCCACAGACCTATTCGCACACATCCTTCTTGCCATTGAAGATTTCGATTCAGCCCGAGCAGGGGACGAACTAAGCCGACTAGCTGCGATGCTCAATCCCCGCGATTTAGTTTACAAAGTGGCTCTGCCACTCATGCGGGAAGTTGGATTCCGCTGGCACGAGGGAACCCTCTCGACCGCCCAAGAACATCTTGTTTCGCAGCTGCTCCGCAACCTTATGGGAAACATGGTACGCCTGTTCCGTCCTGCGCAACCGGCAATGAAAATGGTCATGGCCACACCGGCCGGCGAATCGCACGAATTCGGAATCCTCGCGGCCGCCATGCTCACGTCCGCGATAGGTATCGAAGTTGTCTACCTGGGTGCGGACCTTCCCGCGAGTGAAATTGTCGACGCTGCCCGGCACGTCTCCGCTCGCGTGATCTTGCTGGGTATCACGATCATCAGCGGTACTACAGCCGAAGAAGTACGAGCCATCACTGCCAGCATGCCTGAGGATTGCAAATTGTGGCTTGGCGGCGAAGCTAGCATGGGTCTGGATCGTTCGGATTTGCCCCGGCAAACTCTGGTAATCAAGAGTCTTCTGGATTTCGAAAACGAGTGCCTTCATCTAGGAGTCTGATTCATGAATCTGCTTATTCTAGGTTGCGGCTACACTGGTCAGCGTGTCGCGAAGCGTTTCCTGGCCAGAGGGGCGCGAGTCATTGCGACCACGCGGAACCCGGCGCGTTTGGCTGGCGTGGGTGCGAAAATTATCCGTACAATTGACGTCCCGGAAGTCGTCAGTCCTGGGATGCTGGTGCTTCATTCCATTCCGCCGGGAGGCCCGGCTCATCTCGTTGCTCACTTGCACGGATTTGCAGCGCGAGTGGTGTACCTGTCTTCGACCGCCGTCTACGGAAGCGCTACTCTCGTCAATGAAAATACGCCCGTCGATGGGGGCACCGAAAGGGCTCAATTGCGTCTCGCTGCCGAGGACGCCGTCGCTCGCGGGCCTTGGTCGTCGCTCATTCTCCGGCCCGCGGGGATCTACGGACCCGGACGCGGCGTGCAGGAGTCCATCCAGCGCGGAGAGCACAGTCTCAGTGACACTTTCGTCAGCCGTATCCATGTGGATGACCTCGCGGCGCACGCCGAGGCGGCATTGATTTCCGGGCTCGAAGGCGCATATCCCGTGGCGGATGAGGAACCCTGCACGTCACTCGACATTGCGAAGTTCTGCGCGGGGCTTCTCAACATCCCGCTCCAGAACCCCATATTGAGGCCATCGCAACGGATTGCACGTTTCGCGAGCAACCGGCGCGTGGATGGTTCGGCGATACGAATAGCCCTCGGGCTCACCCTAACTTATCCTTCCTATCGCGTCGGAATTCCGGCGAGTCTTCCCGCATGACGGTCAAGTTTCACACCTTGCGCGAGGAGCAATGGATTCCCCGCCCTATCGAGGAAGTCTTCGAATTTTTCGCCGACGCCCGTAATCTGGAAACCATTACTCCAACTTGGTTGAATTTCAAGATCTTGGCGCCTGACTCAAAACCAATGAATGCCGGTTCTGCGATCCGCTACAGTCTGCGGTGGCGCGGCGTGCCAGTGAGGTGGACCACGGAGATCCGGCAATGGACTTACCCAAATCGCTTCATCGACGTGCAACGCTCCGGCCCCTATAAGCTGTGGCATCACACTCACCGCTTTGAAGCGCACGGCGGTCAAACTAGGATGGTCGATATCGTAAGGTACTCCCTTCCTTTCGGCGTCGTGGGACGATTCATTCATTGGGCACAAGTACGACGTGACGTGCGACGGATTTTCGAATACCGTCGCCAACGAATCGCAGGACTGTTCGCACCGCGGAACTCTTGAAGGATGGCCACGTTCGCTAAAAGCGTGCTGATTCAGGCCCCTGTGGGGACCGTATTCGGGTTCCACGAGCGAGACGACGCGTTGCAGATCCTGAGTCCGCCATTTCCTCCGCTTCGTGTGATTAAAAAGACCGGGGGCATTGAATCCGGCTCTACGTTGCAGCTAAGAATCGGGCCGTTTTGGTGGACAGCACTCCACACCGGGTATGTGAAGAACCAATTTTTCGTCGACGAACAGATCGTGGGACCCTTTGCGAAATGGATTCACCGCCACGAATTTGAGGCACGTGGTTCCGCGACTCTGCTCACCGATCGGGTGGAATTTCGGCTGCCTGGCCTGGAATGGGCTGTGCAGCTCGCCTTGCATCAGATGTTTCGCTATCGCCACTCGACCACGAAGCGCTATTGCGAGAAACGGGACGCACCCTAGGGCGAGTGGGTGTTGACCCATACTGAAGGCGCGACCTAGCGCTCTCCCTGGGCGGGCTGGGCTCTGGAACCAGCATGTTACGCTCGAAGTATGGGGTTTTCACAGTCCTTCTTCGCCGCTCGTTTTGGCCTTTCCGAGCGCGATCTGGAATCGTATTTAAGTGAAGCGCTCTCCGCCGGCGGAGACTACGCGGATCTGTACTTCGAATACCTTGCCACAAGTTCCATCGGCATCGACGAAGGCATTGTCAAAAGCGCCACGGAAGGCGTCACACTTGGCGTGGGCATTCGCGTCATCGTGGGCGAACGCACCGGTTACGCCTATAGCGACGATCTGAGTCCGGAGAAAATTCGCAAAGCCGCGCGCGTGGCGGCGTGCATCGCCAAAGGGCCGGCCTCCGTAGTGAGATCCGGTTTTGAAGAGGCTCAAGCGCACAATTTGTACCCCATGCTCCGCGCGCCAAACGAAATGGGCCTGGAAGAACGCGTATCGCTGGTGAAGCGCGCCGATGAAGCCGCGCGCGCATACGATAAGCGCGTGTTTCAGGTACAGGCCACCTATGCCGATAGCCTGCGTAACGTATTGATCGCCACTAGTGAAGGGCGGCTCAGCTTCGACCGGCAGCCGATGGCGCGTATGAGCGTCATGGCGCTTGCTCGCGAGGACCGCGGCAGTCCTCAGCACGGCTACGCGGGGGGAGGCGGGCGCGTGCTGCTCGATTACTTCCTGTCCGATAAGACGCCGGAGTTCTTCGCGCGCGAAGCCGCTCGCCAGGCGATCGTGCAACTGAGCGCCGTGGACGCCCCGGCGGGCGAGACCACAGTGGTGCTGGGACCCGGCTGGCCCGGCATCCTGTTGCATGAAGCCGTGGGCCACGGGTTGGAGGCGGATTTCAATCGCAAAGGAACGTCGGCATTTAGCGGACGCGTGGGCCAGCAAGTGGCTAGCCCTCTGTGCACTGTAGTGGATAACGGCACTATTCGTCACGATGCTGGCGGCGGCCGGCGTGGCTCGCTGAACGTGGACGATGAGGGTATGCCGACGCAAGAGAACGTGCTGATCGAAAACGGAGTGTTACGGGGTTATCTGCAGGACAAGCTATCCAGCCGCCTGATGAAAACCTCGTCCACCGGCAGCGGCCGCCGTGAGAGCTATCAGCACATCCCCATGCCACGCATGACCAACACATACATGCTGGCCGGGCAGAGCGATCCCGAAGAAATCGTCCGTTCGGTCAAGAAGGGCTTGTACTGTGCAACCTTCGGGGGCGGACAGGTAGATATCACCAGCGGAAATTTTGTGTTTTCCGCGACGGAGAGTTATCTGATAGAGGATGGCAAGCTCACCAGCCCGGTACGCGGAGCGTCGTTGATCGGCAATGGCCCGGAGGCGCTGAAGTACGTGAGCATGGTGGGCAACGATCTGAAACTCGACGAAGGCATCGGCGTCTGCGGCAAGGAAGGTCAGAGCGTGCCGGTGGGCGTGGGGATTCCCACGGTGCGTATCGATAAAATGACCGTTGGTGGGACAGCGGCCTGATCATGAGCGGAGCGAAACTCAAAGAAGACCTGGAACAACTGGCGGCGGACACCGTCGAGCGCGCCATTGCAGGCGGCGCGACGGACGCTGAATGCACGATCTCCGAAGGTGAGGAGTTTTCGGTGGGCGTGCGCCTGCGCGAAGTTGAAAGCCTGAAAGAGGCGGGCTCGCGTGGCGCGGGAATCCGGGTACTGGTTGGACAGCGCGCCGGCTCATCATACACATCGGACCTATCGCCGGAAGGTGTCGCCAAGATGGTCGGTGCTGCGCTGGCGCTGGCCCGCATCACGGGTGAGGATCCTCACGCTGGCTTGCCGGAATCCGCCGATCTCGGCCGCATTGACGGCGACTTGCAACTTTACGACGACGCTATCGCTCGGATGAGCACGGAATGGAAGATCGAACAGGCCACTGCCGCCGAGAAGGCGGCGTTAGACTTCGATCCACGCGTTCAGAACTCCGAAGGCGCGTCCTTCGATTCCCACATCGGGCGGCGCGTGTTCGCAAATTCACGCGGATTTGTAGGCAGCTATCGAACGTCGAGCTGCGGCTTGAGCGTGGTGCCCGTCGCCAAAGATGACAGCGGCATGGAGCGCGACTACTGGCATACGTCGTCCCGCATGGCAAGAGGTTTGGAGAGTGCGGAATTGGTGGGACGGCGGGCAGCCGAACGGGCGATTCGCCGTTTAGGAGCGCGGAAGGTGGCCACGCAGAAGGTTCCTGTGATTTTCGAGCCCCGCACTGGGCGCTCACTCTTGGGCGACCTCTTTGGCGCAGTCAATGGCTCGGCCATCTACAAAGACGCGTCGTTCCTGGCGGGAAAGCTGGGCCAGAAGATCGGCGCGGAGACGCTGACAGTGGTGGACGACGCGACGCTCCCCGGCCTGTTTGGAACCGCGCCCTTCGACGACGAGGGTGTGGCGTCCCGCCGCACCGTAGTGATCGATAAAGGCGTGCTGAAGAGCTATCTACTGAACACCTACACCGGTCGCAAATTGGGAATGAAGTCCACCGGCAGCGCCTCGCGAGGCATCACTGGGAATGCGGGTGTTGGGCCAGGCAACTTTTTTCTGGAAGCGGGATCGCAGACGCCGGAACAACTTATCGCGAATGTCCGCAATGGTTTTTATGTCACGGAGTTGATCGGCGGTGGAGGCAACACCGTAACGGGCGACTACTCCTCTGGCGCCGCCGGCCTCTGGATTGAGAACGGCGAGTTAACGTATCCTGTTTCGGGGATCACCATCGCAGGAAATTTGAAGCAAATGCTGATGGACGTCGAACAGGTAGGATCGGATCTGGAATTCCGCTCCTCCATCGCCGCGCCCACCATCGTGATCCGGGAGATGACTATCAGTGGCGAGTGAGGTGAATCAACGCACGAGCACGAAGGGCGGACCAGCATTCGCGGGGTTCGTTCCCCTACTTTACGTTGCGGCCGCGGTAGCCTTACTGGGCGGATCAATATACGCTTACCTCGAGTACGCGGAACGGCAAGCTCGCCGGCAAGCCGAGCTCACCCCGGAAGCCAAGGCGTACGCCCGGAATCTGAAACTTACGGATGTCGAAATGAAAGCCACCGAGAACTACATGAAGCAAAGGGTGGTGGAGATCCAGGGCAAGATCGGCAACACAGGTGAACGCAACATCGATACCGTCGAGATTTTTTGTGTCTTTCGCGATCCCTATGGCCAGCTAGTGCTGCGCCCGCGCGTAGCGATCGTGCGGCCCCGCATGGGTGGCCTGAAGCCGGGCGAAACTAAGTCCTTCCGCCTGCCCTTCGATGAAATTCCCGAAAGCTGGAATCAGGCGATGCCGCAACTGGTGATCGCCGCCGTGCAGTTTTCCTGATGGCCCGCATCTTGGTTGTGGATGATGACATCGCGGGTCTGGAACTGCGCAAGATGATTCTGCAGCGCGCTGGACATGTGGTCACCGCGGCGGCCGATGTGGATATGGCACGTTCTCTGTTTCATGAGACTCACCCGGAAACCGTTCTTCTCGATCTGCGCCTGCCGGAGGCCGCTGACGGTCTGGCGCTGATCCGCGAATTTCGCGAAGCCGTGCCCTCAGTGCGAATCGTGGTGCTGTCCGGCTTTACTCCGGATCTCGATGGACATCCCGAACGTGCCATGACGGACCAGATTCTAAACAAGCCCTTGCGCACGGAAATACTGCTCCGGGCGTTAGCTTGATTGTCCGGCCAGCAGTTCTTCCGCATACCATGCACCGGCCGGCGTTTCCTCGTGCTTAAAGAACGCATAGACGTCGCGGCCGGCCGTCAATTGTTCCTTGGCCCGGACTCCGATTTCACGGCGCTCCTCCGGCGTGTAGTCGTCCTTCCGCAGCCGGGAATAGACGAAACCCGCCGTGATCACCTTGGGCACTTCCAATTTTTCGGACTCGGCCAGACAGAGCGCCACGCCGTGCCGCTCCAGCAGCCTGTAGGTTTCGTCCACCAGCCAGGAGGCGTTGCGGAACTCAAACGTGATGCGGATGTCGTCCGGCAGCTTCGCTAGAAAAGCTGCCAGCAGCGGCACATCCGCCTTGAGGTTCGGAGGCAGCTGGAACAGGACAGGACCCAGCCTGCGCGAAGCGCGCAGAGGCTCCAGCGCTTTGAAGAAGATCTCATCGAATTCGGATTCTTTCAGCCGGTTGAAATGGGTGATGCGCTGATGCGCCTTGCAAGCGAAGACGAAACTTACCGGAGTCTGCGCTACCCAATTCTCAAGCGTAGCCGCCTTGGGTAATTGCCGGAACGTGTAATTAATCTCCACGGAGTTTAATCGCGTGGCATAGTGACCCAAAAACCCTTTGGCCGGAAGCTTTTGAGGATAGAAGTCTGGTTTCCAAGCTGGATAGGCGAATCCGGAGGTGCCTGTGAAGAGCCGACTCATGAATAAGCACCAATGTATCACCCGTGCTTGGAATGTGATGGCGCCCTTTTCGTGTTACACTCAGAATGTTCTGTTTCGGCACCTTCGCATTAGTCCGGTCCGACCGCCCTTGTCCGATCCTGCCCCGATTCACCCATAACTTCAGAAAGAAGAACCATGAAAAACATCTTTGTAGGTAACCTCAGCTTTGGGGCAACCGAAAGCGCAGTCCGATCCCTGTTCGAGGCGTACGGAACCGTTGATCGAGTCAGCATCATCACCGACCGCGATACCGGGCAGGCGAAAGGCTTCGGATTTGTGGAAATGAGCGTCGAAGCGGAGGCCGACCGCGCAATCGCCGGTCTCAATGGCAAGGATGTGGACGGCCGTGCTCTTAACGTAAATGAAGCCCGCCCCAAGACCGAACGCAGCTTCGGTGGTGGCGGAGGCGGCGGTGGTGCACGCCGCAACAATCGCTGGTAACGTTCAAATATCTTGAACAAAGGGGCGGCGCTCACGCGCTGCCCCTTTTATTTGGCCTGTAAACTTCCGCGAATCGAACGAAGTCCCGCGACGCGCACGATCTGTGTATCCAAAATCGCTGCCCGGCGCCGGCATTCCGTGGAGTCCACCTGCATCAGTTTGCGCGTGGCCATATAATCCTCGTGGCTGATGTTTTTCGCGAGCCGGTCGTTCACTAAAGCATGCACCTTTAAGCGCAATTGCTTATTCCACGCCCTGTTCTCGTCCTGCGAACGCCGGACATCGTCCAAGCTGCTCGCTGAGAAATCCTCTGACCATGGTGACATCCCTTATCTTATCGATAGAAATGCCCGTAATATTTAGGGCGATGTGAAATAACTTCTAAGGTGCCCGGTGGAAATGAATCGGGTCCCTCAGATTTTGCAACTCCCGGTAGTAATAGAGGGGAGCGGGACGTCTTTCCCGTAGATTCAATGCCCGCAGAAACTCGATCTCCTCCTCAGTCACATCACCGCTCAGAGATCGATCCTTGAGGAACTGTTCGAGTCCCGGTTCTAAGGGCGGTGCTAGTTCCGTCTCCCGTTCCATGAACTCAAAGCGCCTGAGACCGCCCATTGCCAGACGTTGATTCAACAAGATTTCAACGCCGAAGGTCCGCAAATCGATGTCCCAGGATTCAACCATCGGATCCAGGAAAGTTACGCAATTTTCGATAGACACGTGGAAGACGTCCGTATCCAAGAACTCCAGAATCGCGACGCGCATCTGTTCGTAACTGAGTCCGCTCAGACCGGCCAGGCGGCGGAGCCAGCTTTCGCTCTCCAACTCCTGGCGAGCGACTTGTTGCGCTACATCTAGAAGCTTCTGTGTAATCAGGCGTTCCAGTTCGCCGAAGGGTTCTTTCTCGAAAATCCTGCGGATTTCCGGAAGCCGTTCCAATTCGCACTTGCGGAGCACGAACTCCCTGCACTCTTGGAAGAGCGGTTGAGGGGATTCGGCGACCCTCTTTTTTAGCTCTTCCTGCCGTTGCATACCCGCCAGTTTCGCGAGTTCCCCGGCTGGAAGCCGTAAGAACGCTCCCATCTTTTCGTAAATATCCGTGCGGCCCGGCACCGGAGGAGCTTTTTTGCGGGTTAGCAACTGTGAGATGTAGGATTCCGTTACCTGAGCGGCATTCGCGAGATCCTTTTGCTCCAAGCCGAGCTCATCCAACCGGTGCCTTATCAACAGTGGTACGTCCATGATGCCTCGCTCTGCTTTACCAATATAAGTAAACTATCTTGGAATAGTATGCCACGAACGTTTTTGACAATCCATTAAAATTAACCTACACTGGTTAATATCGGATCATAAATGATCGGGACTGCACATCAAATCGAACGAGCGGAAGAGATCAAAATGCGTGTCAACGGCGAATTCAATCGTGTCGCCGAATGCCTTCGCGCGGTCTCTACGCGCCAAACTGAGCCGGCTCGATCCGAGACCCACGTGGCCCTCAGGATTCTGGAGCAGAAGCGTGATGAAGTAATGGCAAACAATCGCGCGGGCTACTTCGTTCAACAATGGGGCGAAATGACGGATCAGGTCCGCAGGATGATCGCTCAAGATCCAAGGCACCAGGCACTGCGGGAGGCCAGAGCTACCCGTCGTAGCGAAGCGGTTGGAGAAATCGGGATCCAATGAAACGCATGACTCTGCGCCTCACGGTTGAAGAACTAGGGCTGCTTGCCACTCTGGCCGGTGACCAACTATTTCGCAAGGAGTTTATCGATCCGAAAATGCCCGGTTATAGAATCGACGCCAGAGAGATGAGCATGGGCAAAACGCTAGTCGCGCGTCTGCGACGTATGGTGGACCCTGTGGGTGCGGAGCGGGCATCCGCAAGAGCCAACGGTGTATCGCTGTGAAACTACCCGATCTAAAGGTGACTTTCCGTGCCATTTGAGCAGCATGTTCCCCGGTCGCTATCGCCTTCGAATATTCGGACCTATGCGCCCGTGGCGTCGGGCGTGTATGGGATCTCAAATGGGCACGAGTGGATCTATATCGGCGTCACTGATGACATCCGGGGTTCACTCATCGATCATCTGCGAGACGGACATACGCCGCTCATGAAGCGCCAGCCGACGGGATTTGTCTTTGAAACATGTGACGCTTCGCGCCGCGCCGTTCGACGGGATCGTCTCATTCAAGAATACGAACCGGCGTGCAACCGGCATTCCCGAATGCGCCCTTCGCGGTCCCCCCAATGACCTCTGATAAGGAGAGTTTTACGACCAACCCAAAAGTTACGTTTACGCTGAAACAATTCCGCCAGGATCGCGGATTCCGCGTGTTCAGCTTTGAGCGCGTCGCCGAAGACCGGACTCGCACGGACTACGCAGTAAGCGCGGATATATCTCTGCTCGCCCGGTATGGCATTCTCATGCAGGATCTCCCGTTGCTCTGCAAGCACCTGCTGGAGCGGCATGACGTGGACGCGGTCTTGGAAAACGTGCCCTTGAGCCTGGCTCTGATCTTGACCGAAGACGAGATGCGGGTTTATGCGGACGGACGTGCAGCGGCCCGCTTGGCTGGAGCAAAGAAACCCCCGCGCAGGCCGATCGGGAAAAATATTGGCGCAGCCTGGCGCGCGCCGCAAGGCGCGTTTTCACAAACTGCCGTCGGCAAGGCCATCCTCTAACCCCTATGCTCGCGCAAGACCGCATCGACATCAAAACTTACAGGCTGGAAACAGCCGGCGAGGAACCGGAAACTCCGTTCGGCGACGCGGAAATATGGCGTGGCTGGGTTCAGAGGGGAAATCGGCGCGCGCAAGCGGGCGGACACCAGCGTAAGATGCTGCTGGGAATCGCTGTGATCGCTCTCGTGCTGGGAAGCGCATTCTACCTTCTCCTTGGCCGGTAATCTACACTAATCTCTAGGTGCACCCCCACTCAGTTGAACGAACGCGGCACGGTTCCGGGCGCGATAAAGCTCCTACTCCAAAACGTACGCAGAGTGAACGGATACGCGCGGTATGGCCGGAAATCCGAGAAATGCTCCTGCCGCGGCGTAAACTGCTGGCTCTCGGCTTTGCGCTGATGATCGTCAACCGGCTGAGCGGGTTGGTTCTGCCCTATTCCACTAAGTTCCTGATCGACGATATTCTCGGGCAGCGCAAAATCGAGATGCTGACACCGCTGGTGCTGACCGTGCTCGGCGCCACGCTGATTCAAGGCATCACATCCTTCACCCTCACGCAGTTGCTTTCGAAAGCCGGACAGAGGCTGATCGCCGAGCTGCGGCAAAAAGTTCAGCAACACGTGGGGCGGCTTTCCGTCAGCTATTACGACGCCAACAAGAGCGGCGTCCTGGTTTCCCGAATCATGTCGGACGTCGAAGGCGTGCGCAATCTCATCGGAACCGGCCTGGTGGAATTCGTGGGTGGCCTGATGACGGCTGTGGTGGCTCTGGTTGTTTTGTTGCGGATCAGCGCGACCATGACCGGCCTGACCGCGTTGTTCGTCGCCGCCTTCGGCTTCGCACTCTCAAAGGCCTTCACCAAGATCCGTCCCATCTTTCGGGAGCGCGGGAAAATCAACGCTGAAGTCACGGGCCGGCTGACGGAATCGCTGGGCGGAGTGCGCGTGGTCAAAGGTTACCACGCAGAAGACCGCGAAGCGTCCGTCTTTTCGCAGGGCGTCGGGCGTTTGCTCGCCAATGTCGAGCAATCCCTAACGGCCATGTCCTTCATGAGCCTTTCGGCTACCGTGCTGATGGGAATTGTCGGAGCTACTGTCATGTTCATCGGTTCGCGGCAGATCTTCGCGGGCACGCTGACGCTGGGCGAGTTCATGACTTTCACGGCATTCCTTGCTTTTTTGGTCGCTCCCGTATTTCAAATCGTGGGGATCGGCACCCAGATTACCGAAGCGTTCGCCGGACTGGATCGCACGCGGGAAGTGCTGGCCGAACGGCCCGAAGATCGCGATCCGGCCCGTACAGTCGCCTTGGGTCCCATCCGCGGTGAAGTGGAATTCTACCATGTGGGATTTTCGTACGAAGCAGGTAAGCCGGTGCTGTTCGACGTCTCGTTTGATGCTTCTCCGGGCACTGTCACGGCGCTGGTGGGGCCGTCCGGTTCCGGGAAATCCACGATCATCAGTCTGGTGGCTGCGTTCCACACGCCTTCCGACGGCGTGATTCGTGTGGATGGCGCGGACCTTTCCACCGTCCGGCTGGATTCCTACCGCACGCAGCTCGGCGTGGTGTTACAGGACACCTTCCTGTTTGACGGCACCATTGAAGAAAACATCGCCTTCGCGCGCCCGGCCGCGACCAAGGATCAGATTCTGGAAGCCTGCCGTATCGCGCGCGTGGACGAATTCGCGGAGAAATTCGAGAGTAAATACGACACCATTGTTGGAGAACGGGGCGTGAAACTCTCGGGCGGCCAGCGCCAGCGTGTTTCCATCGCGCGCGCGATTCTGGCCGATCCACGCATTCTGATCTTGGACGAGGCCACTTCGAGCCTCGATTCCGAATCCGAGGCGTTGATTCAGGAAGGCTTGAATCACTTGATGAAAGGCCGCACCACTTTCGTGATCGCCCACCGTCTTTCCACCATTCGCCGCGCGGATCAAATCCTGGTGGTGGAAGAAGGCCGCGTCGTGGAGCGCGGCAATCACGAATCGCTGTACGCGTTGCAGGGCCGTTATTGGGATTTATACACACGCCAGCACGGCGTGGAAGCGAATCTATTTCTCGCGCCAGGCGAAGGCGACAAGGTGCGGGAAGAGGAAACCCAGGGAATCAAGAACGGCGGCGGACTGGGCGAAGCGATGCGGCTCATTAGCGGACGATAGCGGCTAAACGGCCACCATCGCGCTTTGCGGTGGCTGCGGCGGAGGCATTGCAACCCCGGTATCGAACTTCACGCTGACCAGTGTGGAAACTCCCGGCTCCTGCATGGTAACGCCGTATAGCGCTTGTGCAATTTCCATGGTTCTCTTGGCATGTGTAATCACCACGAATTGCGTATCGTGCGACATCTCTTTGATCAGGCGCGTTAGGCGCTGGATATTCGGCTCATCAAGCGGAGCGTCCACTTCGTCCAGAATGCAGAATGGGCTCGGAGTGTAGCGGAAGATCGCCATCAATAGCGCCATCGCCGTCAGACACTTTTCACCCCCCGAGAGCAAAGCAATGTGTTGCAGCTTCTTGCCAGGGGGTGACGCCATGATGTCGATACCGCTTTCGGCCAGGTTCAACTCGTCGGTCAGGCGCATCTCGCCCTGACCGCCGCCGAATAGCGTGCGGAACATATCTTTAAAGTTCGCATTGATCGCTTCAAAGGCTTCCTGGAAGCGGCGGCGCGATTCTGTGTCGAGCTCGTGAATGGCCTTCTCGGTGTCGCGGATTGAGTCGAGCAGATCCTGTCTCTGCGTGTTGAGAAATTCGTAGCGCTGCTGCGCTTCCTGATATTCTTCGAGAGCTTGCGCGTTCACCGGTCCCAGCGCCTCAATGCGAGCGCGAACTTCCTGATAGCGCTGCTCGACCTCGTCCACATTGATTTCCGCTGGTGTGCCTTCCACTGTCTCAGCCGCGCGCTCCTGCTCTGCGGCTATCTCCACGGCTCCGGAGTTCAGCTCTTTGCGGCTGGTCTCGTCGAGGTATTTCAATTCGGATTGTTTGCGGACCAATTCTAGTTCGATCTGCGAACGCAGATCCTGCACGGTTTGCACTTCAATGCGCAGCGCCTTCAATGCTTCATCGAGACCAGCCAGCGCGGCGCGTCCGCCGGATTCCTGGGTCATCAGCAATTCCACGGAGGATGACGCCGCCGCCGTGTGGTCAGCCAGTTCCTGCGCTTTTTGATCCAGCTCGATATTGTCGTTCAGCAAGCGCGCACGTTCCACGCCCATCCGTTCGAGATCCTGCTGGAGCTGCGTGCGCCGTTGCAGCAATTGCTGAACCTGCTGATCCAGGCGCGCGGCCGCGGCCTTCTCCGAACGGACCCGCTCTTCCATGCCCGCCAAACCGGCGCGCAGCATGGAATACTCTTCTCCTATCGCATGAACCTGTGTTTGCAGAGCATCGAATTCACCGCGCGCGGTTTCGACGGATTTCTCTTGTTCAAAGCGCGCCTGTTCTTTTTCGGCTACCAGCTTCTGATTGCGCTCACGCTGAGCACGGGCTTGCTGGTCTTGCCGGGCGAGGCGTTCCAACTCAAGGCGGGCAGCGGACAAGCGGGCTCCGGCGCGCGCGTATTCTTCGGCAAGTTTGCGCTGTTCGTGATCGAGAGCCAGCGCGTCTCTTTCCTGGGCCTGCTGCAAGGCGCGAACCTGTTCGAGTTCTTCCGCCAGAAGCGCGCCCGAGCGTTCCAGCGCTTCCAGCTCGGAAGTCGATTCATCGGTTTCGCGTTCACGAAGTTCCACTTGCCCCGTCAATTCCCGCAGTTCGCGTTTGAGGGCGAGGGGTCCTCCGGAATTCTTGCGGCCCCCGGTTACAGTGGGACCGTGATAGCTGGCTCCGTCGGGCAGCAGGAAATAGCAGTCCGGGTGGCCGGCCGAAAGGCGCGCGGCTTCCGCGCGGTCCGAAACCAAGAAGCAGCGGGCGAGCCTGGGCAACAAGCCGTGCGGTGCGGCCGCGAAGCCGTTCGTCAAACGCAGCGCATCGCGCAGCGTTCCCGTGATCGCTGGTTCGTTCGACAGGTCCGGCACGGGAGGCGCGCTGGCTTCCGGGTCGGGATGCACTAAAAACGTGGCACGCCCTTCGGCCTCGCCGCGCATCAGTTCAACGCCGTGCTCGGCTTCTCCCCACCCTCGAACCACCACGTATTCGAGTTCTTCGTGCAGAAACTCTTCGGACGCCTTCTCCCACTCTGGCCGGGTGACTTCCACAAAATCCGCGAGCAGGCCCATGGGACGAAAATCTTGGATATGACTAAACAAGCGCTTGACGGATTCTGTGGTGTAAGCGCGGTGGGAAAGAATTCCCTCCAGCGATTCCTTGCGGGCCTTCTGCTTGGATAACGATTCGCGCTGCGTGTTCAACCTCTGGCGGACTTCGGCGGTCTGTTGCTGCCGTTCCTTGAGGGATTCCTCCACACGCGCGCGGCGGTCGCCCAACGATTCCAGCTCCATTTGCCTGAGGGAAAGGCGCGTTGAAAGCTCTGCTTTGCTGCGCTCCAGGTCGGCTAGATCGGCGGACGCGCCGTCTTCTTCTTTGTGCGCCCGCGCGGCGTCCCGCTCCATGGCGGCCAGAAACTCCTCGGCTTGAGCCAATTGGTTGCGCAGCGAGGAAGCCTCGTTGAGCAACCGCAAGACTTGCTGCCTGCCCTGCTCCAAAGCTTGTTCGCGTTCGCGTAACGCGGCTTGCAATGCGTCGCGCTCTTGGGATTTAGCGTCTAGAATCCCGCGCGCGGACGCACATTCCTCCTCGATGCTTGCAAGCGTTGCGGCATGCGCGGCCAGCTCCGCTGCTTCCGCGGCGTGGCGCGCGTCTAAGGCTTGCGTTTCTGTTTCCCCGGCGGCCATGCGCTCTTCAATGGCGCCGATCTGTTTGGCTTGCAGTTCCAGACGTCCGCGTGTGCGCTCGGATTCCAAGTTCAGCTCCGCCACGCGGGCGCGCGCTTCGGTGAGCGACGCTTCGATCTGATAACAGGATTCCTGCGTCCGCGCATGTTCCTGTTCCTTGCTTTGCACGTCTGCGGAAAGCGTCTGAAAAGTGCTCTGCGCTTGATTCAAATCCAGAGCCAGTTTCGCGGCATCCCGTTCCAGCAAGCGAAAACGCCCAGACACAGCGTTGCGCAAATGTCCAAGCATTTCCGAGCGCAACTCCTCAAAGCGCTTCGCCTTGGAGGCCTGGCGCTTGAGCGAGTTCACTTGCCGGCCGACTTCTTCGAGAATATCGAACACTCGCGCCAGATTCTGCTTGGCGCTTTCGAGTTTCGCCTCGGCCAGCCGCTTACGCGTTTTGTATTTGCCTACTCCGGCAGCCTCTTCAACGATCGCCCGGCGGTCGGCGGGCTTGTTGGAAAGGATTTGACCGATACGCCCCTGCTCAATAATCGCGTAGCTCTCCGGTCCCAAACCGGTGCCCGAGAACAGGTCTTGAATATCTCTCAAGCGAGCCTGCTTGCCATCGATCAGGTATTCGCTTTCGCCCGAACGATACAGGCGGCGCGTGATCGTGATTTCGCCGGGATGACCGTGCGCGTGGCCATTCGAGTGACCATTCACCAAATGAACGTCTTTGTGCGCATCGGGATCAGCCATGGTCAAGGTGACTTGCGCCATCCCAAGCGGCTTGCGCTCCCGGGTACCCGCGAAGATGACATCTTCCATGCGGGAGCCGCGCAGACTCTTGGCGCTTTGTTCGCCCAGAACCCAGGAAATGGCGTCACTCAGGTTGGATTTGCCACACCCATTGGGTCCCACAATGGCCGCGATTCCAGAGCCGTGGAATCGCATCTCCGTCCGGTCATAAAACGACTTGAATCCCTGGATGTCGACGCGCTTAAGTCTGAGCAAAGCCTACCCTCCACTACTACAGACGTCTCTCGGGGGGCAATCCAATCCTAAACTGAAAGCGATCAAAAGTAAAGCTTGTTCACTACCTAATCTTGGGGTATTTTTCAATATACCCCAAGCGCTAGTAGCTTACTCCCGCAAGCAATGTGCCAATGCACCCACTACCATCGTCGCATTTTCCTCATTGGCGAACGGTCCCATCAGACCGATGCGGAATATCTTTCCTGCAAGCGGACCGAACCCTCCGCCGATTTCGATGCCAAACTCGTTGATCAAACGTTTACGGGTTTTGACATCGTCCACGCCTTCCTGCACTCGCACGGTATTAATGCTGGGAATGCGAATCGCCGGATCTTGGATGAACATTTCCAGCTTGATCGCTTCCAAGCGCTTGACAAACACGGCATGGGCCTGTTTGTGGCGGGTAAAACGCGCTTCCACGCCTTCTTCGCGTACAGCCGCGAGGCCCTCACGCAAGGCGTAGAACGAGGTAATCGGCGCGGTGTGATGGTAGCGGTGGCCACCTTCGTAGTAATCAAGGATCAGCTTGAGATCCAGATACCAAACGGAGCAAGGAGACTTGCGAGCTTTTAATACCTCGATTCCACGGTCCGAGACGGTGATGGGAGACAGGCCGGGAGGGCAACTCAGCCCCTTCTGGGTCGCTCCGAACGCAACGTCGATTCCGGACGCATCCACGTTGATGGCAATCGCCCCGAGGGACGTTACGCAATCCGCTATCGTGATAGCTCCTACGGCCTGCGCCGGGCCGGTGATGGAGAGTGGGTCCTGCAACGCGCCAGTGGAAGTCTCCGCATGCACAAATGCCACTACGTTGGGGCGTTCTCTTTCAATGAATTCAGCAGCTTCCGGCGCACTGGCGGTCTCGCCCCACGGTTTATCGAAACGAACCACATGGGCGCCGTGGCGTTTCCCCATCTCCACCATGCGTTCCGCGAAGTATCCACCCACGAAAACAGCTAGTTTCTGACCGGGTTCAATAAAATTGGCAATGGATGCTTCCATTCCGGAACTGCCAGTCCCGGACAGCATATGTACGAATGAATTCCTCGTGCCGAAAACAGCTCGCAAATCCTTGCGAATTTCTTCAACCGTATCAAAGAAAAAGGGATCCAGGTGGCCGACAATGGGCTGCGACATCGCCTGATACACCCGTTCCGGGATTTGAGAAGGGCCTGGGCCGAATAAGAGACGCCTGGGAGGCGTAAAAACGGGCATTCGACCAGTGTACCGCGCGCCTGAAATTCGCGCTGTCGGTTACAACAGGCGACCAATGAGTAGCGCGGCAACCGCCAGCAAAAATACACTCCCGCCAATGCGCATACACATGCCCGCAAAGGACATCCTGGCATTGGGCGTGAAGAATTGAAATTTACAGAATCCGCAGGAAGGCGCCGTCACGTCATGAATGATCGTGCGGCAATTCGGACATTGCTTTGCCATACTCGATCCCCTCCGAAGGGCTAATACTAAGACAAGCCGTCGTTTGCTTAAGTTGTTCCTGGGAGTCCCGCCCAAGCTACTCAAACTGCAGCTTTCAGTTTCAAATTCTAAGGTAAAGCCCTCAAGAAAACAAGATGGTTTCGGTCGAACTCTGTATCTACTCGTACCAAGAGGCAAAATATCACCTGGTTTGTGTATCTTAGCGGGAAGTTCTACTAGTCCCATCCCTACGCCGCTATTACTAAGAGCAAGAGCAGGTGAGTTTGGGAAACCGGGCATGGTAAACTGGGCGTGGCGATGACGCATAAGCGCCTATCGGGCCCTTAGCTCAGTTGGTTAGAGCGCTACCTTGACACGGTAGAGGTCAGAGATTCGAGTTCTCTAGGGCCCACCACTCATGCCATTTCCCTTCCAACTGTGGTTTGTGAAGAATGGTTTATGCCCACCCACGACTGGGATGAAAGACATGCATTCGCATTGGAGTCTGGGAATATCCCAGGTCCTTCTTCGCTAATCGTCCAGTACGCCACCCCGCTGCAATCGGGGCGCGCTCTCGATCTGGCCTGTGGCCTGGGGCGGCACTCACTGTGGCTGGCGCGGCGAGGCTGGCAGGTCACCGCAGTGGACGCGTCTCCTATAGCGATCAACTCTTTGGGGCTTATGGCCGCGAAAGAGGGCCTTCCGATGGACGCCAGAGTCGCTGATCTCGAGCACAACGAGTTCCTAATCGAGCCGGATTTTTGGGATCTCATCGTCGTTTACAACTATCTGCAAAGAGACTTGTTCCCATCGATCAGAAACGGTGTGATGCAGGGAGGCATGCTGCTGGCAAGCGTACTGCTCGCTGACACGGACTCCGTGCGCTTTGGCGTCAAGCCAGGCGAATTGCGCGGCCTTTTCAATGACTGGGAAATTCAATGCTACAAAGAGACGGCCCACGCAGGACACGCGACTGCCGAACTCGCAGCGCGCAAAATTTGTATTCAGGGTCACTGATAATTGCCTCATAGTGCGCGGTCGCGCGCCGATACGAATAGACGAGTCATGAGTATTTCTCAACACCTTCGCGTTCTCGACGTCGAATACGCGCTGAACCGCGCTGGCGGAGACCGCGTGCTGCTGCGGGAGCTGGCGTTCCTGTTTCTGGGCGAGTATCCCAAGCAACTCATGACGCTCGCCGCGGCCGTAGCCTCCGGCGACACCGACGAAGTGAGCCGGTCCGCCCACACGCTCAAGGGGTCGGTGGTGAATTTCGGCGCCGTTGAAGCAGTGCATGCCCTCGCGAGCCTGGAGCAGGCCGGCCGCAACCGTAACCGGGCAGAATGTCCGGCGGCGCTGGCCGAACTGGAGCGAGTACTGGCGCAGCTCCGCGTTGAACTCGCGGCTCTCGCCGCTCAAACGGCTTGACGGGGATTATCCCGCGATGTGCCGGTCACACTCCGCAATTGCCGCCTCCGCTTGCTTGAGCCGCCGCTCGATTTCCGGAGTGCGCGGCTGCCAGTTCTTCCAGCGGGCCTGGTTTTTTTGAAAGAAAAGCCGGGCCCAGCCATAGTGGCGATTGGCGAGGAGCATGCGCCCGTAAAGATCGTCATAGTCGGAGGCGCTTTCCAGTGCCTCGAGCGATGGCCTGCGCACGGAAAGCAAGCGCTCCGCCAGAGGGCGGCTTTGTCCCATGATCTTGGCCGCTTCTTCGCCCTTCCCTTGGCGAAAGAACGTCTCAGCCTGACTGTTGAGGTTCGATAGTTCACTCACCGTCTGCGCGTACCACGGCTCGCGCGTGGCGTCCGGCGCGACAGATTCCACAAGTGTGGGCGATCCGCAGCCCGGTAGAAACGCGGCGGCGACGAGCAAAATCGATAGTCGCATGGGTCAATAGATGGCCGGTTCCCCGGGCGGGCGCGTTTTCCAGCGGCGGTGGATCCACAACCACTGCTCAGGATGCCTGCGAATCGCCGCTTCCAGCCGTGTGTGGACCCGCTGCGTGTCTTGCTGAACGTCATCGCCCGTCAATTCCACCTCAGGCTCGAAATGGATCACGTAGCGGGCTTCTTGTTCAGACCACAATGCGTATCCGGGCACGACAGCGGCGCCACTGCGGTGAGCCAGTTTCACAAAGGCCGTCCCCGCGCAGGCTTTGGCGCCGAAGAAATCGATAAAACACCCCTGTTCCGGCGTGGTGTTTTGATCGATCAGGATTCCCACGGCTTCGCCCTTGTGAAGGGCTCGCAAAATGCCACGGGCCGCGTCTTTCTTTTCGATGATGAAATTGCCCGAGAGCGCCCGGCGTTGCTCCACCAGGGTGTCAATCTTCGCGTTATCGATAGGGCGCACCACCACGTGCATCGGTGCGGTGAGAAAAGCGTGCGCGAATGCGCTCAGCTCCCAATTCCCAAAATGCGCGGTAGCCACTAATACGCCTTTGCCGCGGCCGCGCGCGCTCTCGAAATTTTCCAGGCCCTCGTAGCGAATCCATTGACCGCTGGTTTCGCGTGTGATCTGCGGGAAGCGCGCGAAGCTCACTACCAGACGCGCGATGGAATCGAATACTCCTGTGACGATGCGCTCGCGGCCCGCGAAACCTGCCATCTCCAAGTTCTGCAGCGCGGTGCGGCGCAGGCGAGGGATGGCGATATCCAGCAGACGGGCGTAGAAGCGGGCCAAGGCATTCGCGACGGGCAAAGGGGTCGCGCTCAGCGTCGCCAGTGCAATGCGCGCCAGCCAATATTCGACGGTCTTCACTCGATCCAGCCGCCGCCAAGGACCAGGTCGCCGGAATAAAACACAGCGCCCTGGCCGGGGGTGACGGCGCGCTGGGGTTCCTCGAAATGCATTTCTATGACGCCATCAAGAGATGCCGGGCGCAACGTGGCGCGCGCGGCGCTGTGCTTGTTGCGAATCTTGACCTCGGCGTTCAACGGCTCAGTAGGCGGCGCGATGGAAATCCAGTTGACATCCTTGACGCGCATCGAAGAGCGCAGCAGTTCGTCGTTGCGACCGATGATAACTCGATGCGTAGCCGGTTCGGTCGAGATCACATACAACGGCTCACCCACGGCGACGCGCAAGCCGCGCCGCTGGCCCACGGTGAAATGATGCACCCCGGCGTGCTCGCCCACTACTTGCCCGTCGCTTGTGACCAGCTCGCCCTGCGTGTCGGCCGGCGTGATTCCCTGTTCCTTGAAATAACCTTCGATAAACGCGGCGTAATCGCCATTCGGGACGAAGCAAATTTCCTGGCTATCGGGCTTGGCGGCGGTGGGAATTCCCAGTTCCAGAGCAAGCTCACGCACGTGCGGCTTTTCCATGTCACCGAGGGGAAAGCGAGTGCGCGCAAGTTGATCCTGTTTCAGACCAAAGAGAAAATAGGTCTGATCCTTGGCGCGATCCGCGCTGCGGCGCATCTCCCAGCGGGCATTTTCGGCGTTATAAGAGATCCGCGCGTAATGCCCCGTGGCGATCTGTTCCGCACCAATGCCCGCGGCCATATCCAGGAACTGATCGAACTTAATGAAGTTGTTGCATAAGGTACAAGGCACGGGGGTGCGACCCGCCAAATATTCGTCGACAAAAGGCTTAACTACTTGTTCTTCGAAGCGCTGCTCGAAATTAACCACGTAATAAGGAATGCCCAGGTGCTGAGCCACATGGCGCGCATCGTAAACGTCATCGAGCGAACAGCAGCGTCCGGTGGGATGGGCCGGAGTCAGCTCAGGCAGGCGCTTCTGATTCCATAACTGCATGGTCATGCCTACCACTCGTTCGCCGTTGCGATGCAGCAATCCTGCGACCACGGAGCTATCCACTCCACCCGACATGGCGACGGCAGTGATGTTGTCAGGCATAAGCGGGAGCCAGCTTTCTCAGTTGCGCCACCACTTGAACCACGGCCTCAATCAAGGCATCTACTTGCTCGGCGGTATTGGAACGGCCCAAGGAAAAACGCACGCTCGATTTCGCCTGCTGCTTGTTCAGCCCGATGGCCGCAAGAACGTGCGAAGGTTCCGTTGCACCGCTGGAACATGCCGATCCGCTCGATACCGCGAATCCGCGCAAGTCGAGCGCGATCAATAGCGGCTCACTATCGATACCGTCGAAACGCATGTTGGAGGTGTTGCCTACACGCGGAGCGCCCGCGCCGTTAACGTGCGCATCGGGAACTCGCTGGAGAATGCCCTTCTCTAACCGATCGCGCATAACACCTTGACGCGCCGCATCCTCCGCGCCTTCCTTCCGCACCCATTGAGCGGCGCGGCCCATTCCCACGGCGCCGGCGACGTTCTCCGTGCCCGCGCGGATTTTACGCTCATGGGGTCCGCCGAACAAGCGGGGATGCACTCCAGTTCCCTTCCGCACGAAGAGCGCGCCCACGCCCTTGGGGCCATAGATCTTGTGCGCGCTTATCGAATAGAAATCCATGCCCGCAACATCCACCGGAATTCGGCCGGCGGCCTGCACTCCGTCCGAATGAAACCGCACGCCAGTTTCCCGCGCAACGGCGGCGATGTCATCCACAGGTTGGATCACGCCCAGTTCATTATTCACATGCATCACACTGATCAAGCGCGTATCTGGCTGAATTGCCCGCCGTATATCGTCCGGATTCACCACACCTTTGCCATCGACAGGTACCACGGTCGAGTTGGACAGCTGAACGCAAGCCTCCAGGACGGCGGGATGCTCCGCTGCGGCAGTGATGGTGTGCCCTTCACCGCCGGCTGCAAACAATGCCAGATTGTCAGCCTCGGTTCCTCCGCTGGTGAAAATGATTTCCTCTGCGCGCGCGCCGATCATCTCCGCCACCTCGCGCCGGGCAGCATCCAGCATCCGGCGTGCGTCCTGGCCAAAATGATGAATGCTGGATGCGTTCCCGTACACCTCCGTCATCACCGGCGCCATCGCCGCAAAGACTTCGGGCGAGACGGGGGTGGTGGCATTGTGATCGAAGTAGTAGCGCTGCACGGGTTGGCCTTTTTGGGTCCGTTACAATTTTAACAGGCATGCCAAACCCACTGATCACACTGACTACGGATTTCGGCCTTTCCGACCACTTTGTAGGAACCATGAAGGGCGTGATCCTCAGCATCGCTCCCAAGGCGCAAATCGTCGATATCACTCACGGCATTCAGCCCTACAATATCGCGGAAGCCGCATTTGAGATCGCGCAGGCCATGAAATACTTCCCCAAGGGCGCCATTCACGTGGTCGTGGTGGACCCGGGCGTTGGCAGCGACCGGCGTCCCGTGCTGGCGGAAGCGGCCGGCCAGTTCTTCATCGCGCCCGACAATGGCGTGTTGTCCATGATTTATGATGCGGCTCCCACCAAGGTGCGTGTGATCTCGAATCCCAAGCTCTTGCTCAAGAATGTAAGCCGGACATTTCACGGCCGCGATGTCTTCGCACCCGCCGCCGCGCATATGGCCACAGGCGCCAAACCGGCAACGTTCGGGAAGTTTGCGACGGATTATGTGCGCCTGATGACGCTTAAACCCTTGGCGCTGGCCAAACACGTCTGGCGTGGCACGGTGCTGAAGGTTGATCGCTTCGGCAACCTGATCACGAATTTCGATGTCGCGCATTTCGCGGGTCTCAAGACACGCCCGTTTGAAATGCGCGCCGGCAATGCGCGGATTCACAGGCTGGCGCTGCATTACGCGGAAACCGCCATCGGAGAACTTTTTGTGATCGTTGGAAGCTCAGGCTATCTGGAGATTGGTGCAAACCAGGAATCGGCGGCGGCACAACTAGGTTGCGGCGCAGGAGCGGCTGTGGAGCTAGAGATTTTCCACACGTGATCCAACCGGTGGACTCTCTTCATATCCGGCGCAAATCAGCACCGGCAACCGTGGATACTTCGCAAAACGATCATCCTCGAACGATTTCTCACACAACACAAACACAGACCCGCGGTCTGACTTCACGATGCGCTGAAAACGGCATGACGCGCACAGTCCGTCAGACGGCGAAGAACTCACGTGCCGCCTCCACCGCGTACCGTATGTCCTCCTCGGTGTGTGCCGTGGAAAGAAACGCCGCTTCGAATTGCGACGGGGCCAGGTACACGCCGCGCTCCAGCATGTGATGGAAGAAGCGGCCGAAGCGTGCGGTGTCGCATTGCTTGGCCGAGTCCCAATCGGTGACGGGGCCAGGCGAGAAGAAAAAGGTGAACATCGCGCCAACGCGGTTGATCGTGACGCCCGGCGGCGTCCACGCCGTCAACTGGCAGGCACGGGCTTCCAGTTGTTCGTACACTTCGGGATGCGCCATCAAATACCGCAGCATCGCCAAGCCCGCCGCTACAGCCAGCGGATTTCCCGACAATGTCCCCGCCTGATACACCGGACCAGAGGGAGCGATCTTGCGCATGATGTCCCGGCGTCCGCCATACACCGCCAAGGGCAGGCCGCCGCCGGCTATTTTGCCGAGCGTGGTTAAGTCCGGATGAATCCCGAAACGCTGCTGCGCCCCGCCGAGCGCCACTCGAAAGCCGGTCATCACTTCGTCGAAAATCAGCACCGCGCCGTGCCACGAGCACAGTTTCCTTAACGCTTGCAAAAATCCTAGCGCCGGAGGAACGCAGCCCATGTTACCAACCACTGGCTCCACGATCACCGCGGCGACCCGATCTCCATGCGCCGCGAAGGCTTTTTCCACCGCCTCGATGCTGTTGAACGGCAATGCGATGGTAGTCTCCGCGAAGGCCCGAGGCACGCCCGCGGTATCGGCGATACCGAGCGTTGCCATTCCCGATCCAGCCTTCACGAGAAGCGAATCCACATGCCCGTGATAGCATCCTTCGAACTTAATGATCAGGTCGCGGCCTGTAAATCCGCGCGCTAGCCTGAGCGCGCTCATCGTGGCTTCTGTCCCGGAATTCACCAGGCGAAGCATTTCCATGGATGGCATGACCTCGGAAACCAGTTCGGCAAATTCCACCTCCCGCTCGGTGGGCGCACCGAAGCTCGTGCCCGACTCCAGCGCTTCGCGCAGCGCGTCCATCACCGGTGCGGGGCAATGGCCCAGCAGGAGAGGTCCCCAGGAATTCACATAGTCGATGTACGAGTTACCATCCACGTCGAAGATCCGCGATCCCTCGCCGCGTTCGATGAAGCGCGGCACACCGCCGACGCCGCGAAACGCCCGCACGGGTGAATTGACGCCCCCAGGGATGACCGCCCTTGCGCGCCGGAACAGCGCATCGGATTTCCAGCTCTTCATGACGTGACAGGAGGGGTTTCCCCGGTGGTGCGTCCCAGAAAGGAATTCTGGAGTACTTCCCGAATCATTCCCGCCAAATTTCCTAGCACCCGCCCGCGCAGCTCCAGATACGGCTGAGTCCCGGCGAATAGATCCTGCATGGCGGCGCGGAAGCGCGGACTGCGCCGCGTTAATTGCACCATCCGTGCGGTGGCTGGCCCGCCCAGAAAGCGTCCGAGAAATAATCGCCGCGCCAGCGTGGAAGCGTGTGCGAGATCGGCTGTGAACTCACGGGCAATCGCCGAACGGTAGGCGGCGGCCTTCTCCGCGACGCTGCGCGCGTTCTCATTCAGAAGTACCCCGGCCGCCAAGTCTCCGGAGCGCATGGCGTAATACAGACCTTCCCCGGTGATGGGATCGACCAACCCCGCCGCATCGCCCACAGCCAGCCAGCGTTCCCCCGCAACGCGGTTATTCTTCCATCCCGCCGTTTGCAGAGACGGCAGCACATGGCCGTAAAACGCCGACCCCTTCCAGGCAATTCCGCGTTCGTCCAGGTAGCGTTCCAGACGCACGCGCAACACTTGAGCGGACTGACCTTTGCCGCATATTCCAACCGAAAGATGACCCGCGCGGGGGAACACCCAGATATAGCCTTCGAGACCTTCCAAAAATTGCAGGTCGATTTGATCGCGCTCACCGGCGACGAAATAACCGAGAGCGGTCATCGTGTCGCGAGTGCTCCATTCCGTGCCCACCTCGCGCAAGGGGTTCCGGGCGCCCGTGGCGACGATGCAAAAATCGGCCTCCGCGATGCCCGACTGTGTGCGAATGCGCCAGCCGCTGGCGCCGCGCTCCAGACCCATTACCCGTGTTTTTTCGATCCCAGCTCCCGCGTTCCCCGCGCGTTCCAGCAATGTACGATTGAGATCGAAGCGCGAATAGATTACCAGCGGATTGTCCAGTGTCATCACTGTCTCACCCGCTTTGGGCGCGGAGATTGAGGTCCGCCGGATCAGCTTCTTTGGCGTACTGTTGTCAATGAGAAAAGGATACTCGCGATAGGCCTTATAGGTGAGCCCGCCACCGCACGGTTTTTCCCAGGCGAGTTTTTCGTCGAAGACCATGGTCTTCACGCCCGCGCGCGCCAAGCGCTCCGCCGCCAGCGCACCGGCTGGACCTCCGCCCAGCACCGCGACGGTTTTCATTGCTTACTTTCCGTTCCCGGGTGTCCAGGTGGAAGCTGCCCGGCGGGGGCTCCAGCCGGCGGCATACCCATCGGTCCGCTCAGTTGGCGGCTTGTTACCGACCATGCATCGCCCTTGCGCGTAAGCACATAGTCCATCGACATGCCGCTGCCTGGAGGCATCCCCTTAGGACTAAAGGCAACGGTTGCCCGCGCCTCGTCTTTGGCGAAGGAGACAGAAGAAACGCTGACATCCATCGCATCTGCAATCAAACCGGTTTTCGCGGCGCGGTTTTTGACATCGTCCATCACCGCCTGGCGAACGGCGTCCGGAGTCTGAATGTTTTTCGAACACCCAGCCAGCAGCAGAGCCAGCGCGGCGAAAGCATGTTTCATCACCATTCGATTATAGCGAGGCCGTCTATCTCAACATTTCCGCGATGCGATCGGCATCGTTGGGCACGACAATCGACCGGTTCCCAAAGTTGGATCGAATCTTCACACCGCCGGGCGCTTCCAATTGATTCGTGTGGTACTTGTAAATGTAATCCGTGTCCTTAAGGACGTTACCCGTGAGCACCGCAACCACGTCGGCGGCTTTGTCGATCACGCCGGCGTCCGTGAGTTTGCGAATGCCCGCCAGCGTCGCCGCGGACGCCGGTTCGCAGCCGATACCCGCGCGGCCGATCTGCGCTTTGGCGTCGGCGATTTCCTGTTCGCTCACCTGCTCCACAACGCCATTTGAGGTCCGCACTTCGTGCAGCGCCTTCGGCCAGGACACAGGATCGCCGATGCGGATCGCCGTCGCGAGCGTTTCCGGTTTCGTGACGGCCTGCAGCGCAGCGCCGTCCTTCCACATCCGATAAAACGGCGCGGCGCCCGCGGCTTGAATCACCGCTATGCGCGGGAGCTTGTCGATCATTCCCAGATCACGCGCTTCGCGCAGCGCCTTGCCGAACGCGGACGTGTTGCCCAGGTTACCGCCCGGAAGCACCACCCAATCGGGCACGCGCCAGTCGCGCTGATCCAGCATTTCAAACATGATGCTCTTCTGGCCTTCCACGCGGAAAGGATTCATCGAATTCAAGAGATAAATACCGAGCTTCTGGGCCAGCACCCGGACCAGCGCTAGAATCTCATCGAAATTCGCTTCCACTTCCAGGGTCTTCGCGCCGTACTCCAAGGCCTGCGCCAGTTTGCCGAAGGAAATATTGCCGTGCGGCAAGAAAATCAGCGCCTCCATGCCGCCCGCCGCCGCATACGCAGCCATAGATGCCGACGTGTTGCCCGTCGAAACACAGGCCACACGCTTCATGTTCAATCGCCGAGCCTGCGCCGCACCGCAGGTCATGCCATTGTCCTTGAACGAACCTGTTGGGTTAAACCCCTGGTGCTTGAACGTAATGCGATCCAAACCGCCGTAACGGGCCGCCAGCGGCGCGTCGAGCAAGGGCGTATTGCCTTCGCGCAGCGTCACCACATGCGTATAGTCGTCAAGAAACGGAAGCAATTCGCGGTAGCGCCACACGCCGCTCGAATCAAGAGGCGCATTGCTCATTCGGCGCTCGCGGAACAGGCGTTTCAGATCCTCCGGCCCACGCCCATCGTATTCGTATATGGCTTCCAGCAGCCCGTCACATTTTGGACAGTTGTAGAGAACGTCGGTGATCGCGAAACGCGTCCGGCAGGAAGGTTCAAAACACACCAATTCGGCACGCCCGGCGCTCGCCTGCAGGCCTCCGGGCCGCATGCCGGCCGGCACAGTGGAAGACATATGTTTTCAGTTTAGACTATAGGTTTCGCTTTCAAATCCGACGCACGCGAGGCGCTGGCTTTCAGTGCGGATCGGAGCAGACTTGCAATGCGCCCCCCATTTGCGGGAAACTAACAGGTTTTCCGCTGCTCGTTCCAAATAACCATGCGGGTTCGAATCTTATATCACGATCATTGCTTCGACGGCGCCGCTTCAGCCGCCTATTTCACCCGCTTCGTAGAGAACAAATTCTACCCTGGCGCGGAATTCGCATACACGGGCATGGCACACAAGGCGTCGCAGTTGTTTGAACCTGCGTTATTCGATGGCGACGTCAATGCGATTGTCGATTTCAAGTATTCCGACGATCCGCGGCTCACGTGGTGGTTCGATCATCACCAGAGCGCCTTTCTAACGCCGGAGGACGCCCAGCATTTCCGAACCGATACCAGCGGGAAGAAAATGTTCGATCCGTCTTTCCGTTCCTGCACCGGCTACATCGCGGCAATGGCTCGGCAGCATTTTAGCTTTGAGGCCGCGGATCTGGAGGAACTCGTCGCGTGGGCGGATATCGTGGACGGCGCGCTGTACAAGGATTCTCAGGAAGCAGTCGATCTTTCTTCCCCGGCCACCCAGTTGACACTGGTGATTGAAGGGTCAAAGGGATCCGGCACCGTGCAGAAAATTATCGGCATGATGCGCCACATGAAGCTGGCCGAGATTACCGCCGATCCTGACATACGCGCCGTTTACCAGCCTTTGTATGAGCGTCATTTGCAATCGATCGATTTGATCCGCAAACGCGCGTCCTTCGATGGAGGCGTGGTATTTTTCGACCTGGTGGCGGACGGCGTGGACGGATACAACAAGTTCATTCCCTACTATCTCCACCCGCAGTCCGTGTATACCGTCTCCGTTAGCACATCCAGCTTCCGCACCAAAGTTTCCGTCGGATCGAATCCGTGGGTAAAGGAACCGCTGAAATTCAACCTCGCGAGCATCTGCGAACGCTACGGCGGCGGCGGCCACCCCAAGGTGGGCGCGATCAGTTTCGAGATCGGAGCCGTGGAGCAGGCGCGGCAGGCCGCCCGCGAAATAGCCGCTGAACTGCGGGGCTGAGCCCCCTAGCCCAATTTGTGTTCCAGACCGAAGCGGATCAAGTCGCTTGTGGTTTGCAAACCCAGCTTCTCCAGAATTCTGGATCGATAGGTGCTGATGGTTTTCACACTCAGATGCAACTCATCGGCAATTTCCGTGGGGGTCTTGCTCAAGGTGATCATCCGTAAAATCTGATACTCGCGGTCGGAAAGTGTGTCGGCCAATTCCACATTCTCTCCGCGCATGACGAAGTCCGCAAGGCGTTCCCCTAGCGATTCACTCACATATCGCTGGCCCGCCTTCACTTTGCGAACTGCCGCCAATAGTTCCGCCTCGGGGCGGTCTTTGGTAATGTAGCCATCGGCGCCGGCGCGCAGTGCACGGACACCCATTTGATCCTCTGGGTGCATGGTGTGCACGAGCACGCGTGTGTGCGGGCTGCGGTCTTTGATGTCGCGAATAAAACTCAGTCCGTCCCGCCCAGGCAGGCTGAGGTCCAGCAGAACCACCTCCCATCCATCCGCCTCCACGGCCGCCAGGGCTTCGGCCTGCGTAGCAGCGGTGGCGAATACTGAACCCGGAAACTCCGCCCCCAACGTGCGCTCCAAACCCTCCCGAATCAAAGGATGATCATCCACTAACAGGAAGCGCATGCTAATCCTCCCCCCCGGCCGCCACGGGCAGCGTCAAACGCAGTTTCAGGCCGCCTTGCTCGCTGGCGGTAATTTCCAAAGAACCACCGGCCAAAATCGCTCTTTCCCGCATTCCGATCAAACCGAACCCTCCATCCGGGCCCTTCTCGTGCATACCCACGCCATCGTCGCTTACTTCGAGAGCCGCCATTTCATTCGCCAGTTCCAACTTCATCCAGACCCGTGCCGCGCGAGCGTGTTTCGCAACGTTGGTCAGTGCCTCCTGTGCGACTCGAAAAATAGCAGTTGCGGTCTTGTCGTTCGCGGGAAATTCCTGGAAAGCCGCGTCTATCGGGACGCCGTATTTCTCCTCAAAATCATGTACCAGCCACTCCAGGGCGGGAGTCAATCCGAGGCTGTCCAATATTCCCGGACGGAGTTCGGTGGCGATTTGGCGCACGGTGCGAATCGCGGTCTCCATCTCGCGGGTCAGAGCCGCGGCCTGGGCCGCCCTCTGGCCGGGTGACATTTCAGCCCGGAACATATAATCCGAATGCAATTTCAGACTGGTGAGTTGCTGTCCCAGCTCATCGTGAATCTCGCGTGCGATTCGCTTCCGTTCCGTCTCGCGCACCTCTTCGGCGCGAACCGTCAGTTCCCGCAAGCGGGCCACCATCTCTTCCCGCTGGGTTTCCATGGCCTGCCGTTCGCGGAGTTTGTCGCCAAGCTCAAACGCGAGCCGGGCGGCCTTAAACGCCAGCATGGCGCGGTCGGCCACCTCCTGTACGAATTCCAGATCGTCGCGAGTAAAGGGCGGCAACGTAGACCGCGTGCGGGTCACCATCACAACGCCGCCAACGGCGCCGCCGTCCCGCATGGGCACTGCCATCACGGAATGCGTACCCGCGCGACGGAATTCCGCCCATTCCGAGAGCGTCAAGGGGCCTGGCGACCGCATCAGTTCCGCTACCGGAACCAATACACCAATGCCACTGCTGACTACACCATGTTGCAACGGTGTGAGTTGACGATCCTGGTCCGTCTGAGAAGCCTGCGAGGAGGTTGCCGCTATGATGGCTGGTGGATCAATCTCTGAATCCAGCAGCCGCAAAGAGCATGAATCGGCATAGTCCTCCGCCAGTTTCTTAAGCAGGCCTGCCAATGCAGCCTGAGGATCTTCGAATTCCTGCGAAAAGACGCGGCTTAGATCGGCGAGCAGCTGCAACCTGTTTCTCGACTCCCGCAATTCCCGCTCCACCCGCTCTCGCGCAAAGTTCTGCTGCTCCAGTTCCTGGTTGAGGGTGGAAGTCTTCAATACCGACGTCACACTGGCTGCCACCTGCTGGGCCAAATGAATATCCTGTTGCGTGAATGGCGGCCTGTCCGCACGCGTGCGCAATAGGGCCAGTATGCCCAGCGCCCTCCGCTCATTCCAAAGAGGCACGCTGATCAAGCTGTGACCGCGGGAGATTTGTCCAAACCGCGTGCCCAAGGCAATCACCTCTTCCGTGGGAGCGTCGGGATCGAACTGGAGCGCCGCAACAGGCTTACCTTCATTCACCATGGATCGCAAGATGGCGGACTCTTCAACGATCAGCGGGTTCTCCAATTGATCTCTCAATTGTGAGTTCCGCGAGCTTGTGCTGCCGTCGACAATCATGGCCAGCAACCAGCGTTCGTCCGCCGAAGCAAGCCACAGGACCGCCAAGTCGGCGAAATTCTCCTCCAACTTCAGAACCGCCGCGGCCAAGGCCGCCTGGGGATTAAACGCCGCCTGGGCCAATGCCTGCGAGACTTCCGCCATCAAATGCCAGCGCGCCTCGGACGCCTGTATGGCAAGTTCCGCTTCTTTACGGGAAGTGATATCTTCGTGCGTCCCGATGACGCGCACAATTTTCCCATCCGAGTCCCGCGCCGCCTTGGCTCTCGCGAGAATCCAGCGATCGCATCCGTCTTGGTGCCGTAGCCTAAATTCGGCCTGGTAATCGGGTGTCGTGCCAAGCTGATGCGCTTGCATGAGCGCGAAAACACGTTCTCTGTCCTCTGGGTGAAGCGCCGTTTTGAAGAAATCGAAATCGCCCGTGACTCGAGTGTCGTCGTACCCGAGCATTTGCCAGCAGCGCGTGGAGTAAAAGTAGCGCTCCCCGCCCCGGTCGAATGCGATCTCGAAAATGCCATCATGATTGGCTTCGAGCGCCAGTTTCCATCGCAGATCGCGTTCGCGCAAACCCTCTTCAGCGTTCCTGCGGTCCGTGATGTTCAGGAGCAAGCCGCTCAACCGGCTGGTACCCTCGTCTCCAGAAACCCGGCGCGCGGACTCGTGCACCCACACGACGCTGCCATCCGATGCGATCATCCGGTACTCAATCGAATGGTCTTTACCCTTAGCCACTGCGCGCCGCGTGGACCGCGCGACCACTTCACGGTCGTCTGGGTGAATACGGCCGGACCAGAAATCAGCATCCTCGGTCCATAGCGCTTGCGGAAATCCAAGCAGCTTTTCCGCCTGCCGGCTAACAAACGTGACTCGAAAAGGCTCTGTTTCCGCTTCCCACACTACTCCGTCCACCGTATTCATCAAATGGTCCATTTTGCGGGCCACGACGGCAAGATTGCGTTCCGCGTTTTTGCGATCGTGAATGTCCTGAATGGTGCCGCGGGCCAGCAGGGCACGCCCATCCACGTCGTTTTCGACAGCCCGGCCACGCACGGACATCCAGCGCCATTCGCCATCTTTTGCGCGCAGCCGCAAATCCAAGTCGAACGTGTTGACCAGTCCGTCCGCCAGCGCCGATCGCATTCCAATCGCCACCGGAGCGTCGTCCGGATGAGTCAGCTGGATCCACGCGTCGGCGTGGGGCTCGATTTCTCCCGGCTCGTAATCCAGCTTTATGGCGACGCCATCACTGACAGCCACCCGGCCCGTCTCCGGATGCCATTCCCATGACCCTAAGTCCGCGCTCCACATAACCAGGTCCAGAAGCCGGCGCTCTGCGTCCACTTGCCGGTCCGATGCCTCTCGTTCCAAAACCACGCCACGCAATCGGTCGATGCTGAACAGCACTACCGGCCACGGCGCCAGAAAGGCAAACGCCAGAAATGCGAGAGTCTCCAGCGGATGAGGCGGGAACGCCACTGGCAACCCACCCCCTCCGTATTGAAAAAGCGCCATCGCCAGATCCGCCAGTACGCACGCGGCGATGACGGACTGCGCCCAGCGCCGTCCCAGAAGCATTGCCGCAATTATGGCGAAGGCAACCTGCCCTGCAATAGCAGGGCTTCGGACACCTCCCGAAATCACGGCGGATGCGGTGGCGATCACTAACCCGCCCAGCACTACGCCGCGCACGGCCGCGAGAATTCGTCCGGCGCGCAACAGCAACCACGGCACCAGCACGACCAATATCAGTGCAGCCAAACACAGGATACCTGCCGTGAGCGGCGCGGCGGCCAGCACCGGAAGCCCGATTAACGCCTCTAATACCAGAATCCCGAACAGGATTGCCAGCAATTTTTTCAGAATGGGAGCGGTTGACTCGGAATCCACATCTCCGCGCCATCCAGCCTGAGCGTTCATCACTAACGGTGTGGCGGATATCGTTTTGGAAGAACCGGGAAACAATTCTTTTAATTAAACCTCCGAAGTAGGTTTTATATATTACTGCATTTTGCAAACAGGCGAAATAAGATTTTCGCCGTTTTTTTTTACTTCGGCATTCCGCAACTATGAAATGTGAAGGCTAGAACGGGGCGTTGGAATGGCGGAGAGGGGGGGATTCGAACCCCCGATACAGGTTTAAGCCCGTATGACGGTTTAGCAAACCGCTGCTTTCGACCACTCAGCCACCTCTCCGGGAGGTCTGGTCAGGATTCTTTTCCGATGGTAGCACAGCACCCATGCTAGCGATGCAGCTTGCACGGCCTGTTACCCTAGCAATCGTGAACGGAGTGATCGTTGTCGATAAGCCGCGGGAATGGACTTCCCACGATGTGGTCAACCGCATCCGGCGGCTCGCGAACACGCGCAAGGTGGGGCATCTGGGCACGCTCGATCCAGGCGCGACCGGCGTCTTGCCCTTAGTGTTGGGCAAAGCCACGCGGCTCGCGCAGTTTTACACAAAGAACGAGAAGACTTACGAGAGCGTGATCCACTTCGGATATTCCACGGATTCCTATGACGCGGATGGCGAGATGCGCGGTTCGGAGCGCAGCGTCACGCTGGACAGAGATGCTTTGGAAGCCGTGCTGGCTCGTTTTCGCGGCGAATTCGCACAGACGCCTCCGCCGGTATCCGCGAAGAAGATCGCCGGAAAGCCCGCCTATTTGCTGGCTCGAAAAGGGCAGACCGTTGAGATGCAACCCGTGCCCGTCACCGTGCACTCGTTGGAACTGCTGAGTATCGACGGCTGCCAGGCTATGGTTCGCTTGCGTTGTTCGGCAGGGACGTATGTCAGAAGCATCGCGCACGATGCGGGGCAAGCAATGGGATGCGGAGCGCACTTGCGCGATCTGCGGCGGATGGCATCGGGGGAATTTAAGATCGGGCAGGCCCGGACTTTGGACGAACTGGGTGCACTGGCGGAAGCAGGACGTTTGGCGGAAGCACTCATCCCGGCGGCGCAATTGCTGCCGGATTTTCCGGTGGAACTGGTGGATCCAATCACTGCCGGCCAGATCCGCAATGGAAGGGATTTTCGAGTCTCGCCGTTCCACACGGGCGCGGGAGCGCGTTTCGTAAAGGCTGTAGAAACCAGCGGAGAATTATTGGCGATTGGCGAAGCTCGGCTCCCGAACCTGTACCATCCGATTCTTGTTATCTGACGTGTTTATGGAACGGAATACAAGTAGGCGTGAAGCAAATTTCATCACTTTTCGATTTCTCTCGGCTTCGCTTTCAAGTATTCTGGGAATGTGAGTGGTCCGCACAAAGTCTTGATGCTAGCCGTGTTCACGCTTCTGACCTGCCCGCTGGCAGCGGATGAAACCCTGGGCTCGCCCGAGACCGCGAATAGCGCCGACGCCTTTTTCGCCGGAACCGTGGTGGAGGCCAGCGCCGATAAGATTACGGTCGCGCGCAGCGTTCTCGGCAAAGCCGAAGACCGCACATTCTTGCTGACGCCTGAGACCAAAATCGAGGGCAGTTTGGCGGCTAAGATCCGCGTCACAGTGCGTTACAGAAGCGATCCGTCGGGTGACGACATCGCGACGATGGTCCTGGTACGGCCTGCCGCCCCCGCTAGTCCCCAGAGCAAACAAAAGAAATAGCGGCTATTGCGGCTTCTTCTTGGACACCTTCTTCTTCCTATTGGTTGCCCAGTCCAGTTTCAAAACCTGCCGCTGACGCCCCAGAGCCAGCGCTTTGGCCGGGACATTGTTTGTAATCACGCTTCCCGCGCCCACATAGCTCTCCGCGCCGATATCCACGGGAGCTACCAACGTCGAGTTGCTGCCGACGAAGGCGCCTGCGCCAATTTTGGTCTGGTGTTTCTTTTCACCGTCGTAGTTGCAAGTGATGGTGCCGGCGCCGATATTCACGCGCTCCCCGATATCCGAGTCGCCAAGATATGCCAGGTGCTGGCTTTTAGATCCTGCTCCCAGGCGTGTCTTTTTCAGTTCCACGAAATTTCCGACGCGCGCTTCCGGACCCACCTGGGCGTCCATGCGAATGCGCGAAAACGGGCCCGCCTGCGCACCGGGGTCGATGCGCGAATCCGCGATCAGTGTGTAGGGGGCAATGGTCACATGATGGGCCAGTGCCGCCGATTCGAGAATTGAGCCCTGGCCGATGCGGCATTCCTCGCCTATGCTGGTATTGCCCAGCAGGCGAACAAACGGTTCGATCAAGGTATCCGAGCCAACGCGGACCTGTGGGTCCACGGTGACGGTCTCCGGGCGCTCAATGGTGACGCCGGCGAGCATTAACTCCCGCGTCTTGCGCGCGCGCAAGATGCGGTCGACTTCCGCCAGCTCCACGCGGGTGTTGATGCCGAGTAATTCACTCGAATCGGCCAGATGAAACTGCTGCACGCGATGGCCGTGCTTATTCAGGATGGCCGCCATGTCGGTTAAGTAAAGTTCCCGCGCCGGATTGTTGGGTTCGATTTCCGCGATATGTTTCCACAACAGATCCGCGCGAAAGCAGTAGATGCCGGAATTAATCAGCCGCACTTCCAATTGCGCTGGCGTAGCGGCTTTGTGCTCCACTATGGCTTCCACGCCGCCCCGTTCGTTCAGAATCACGCGGCCGTAACCCGTGGGATCCGTAAGCGTGGTGGTGATGAGCGTCGCGGCCGCCTTGGACGCCGTCTTAATGGATGCCTGCGTCTCATAGAGCGCGCGCACCGTAGCGCCAGAGAGCAGCGGCGTGTCGCCGTATAAAACCATCAACAGGCCGTCATGCCGCTTCAGTTTCTTGCGGGCGCACAGCACGGCGTGGCCTGTACCTTTTTGTTCGATCTGGCGCGCGAATTGCACTCCGGTGGGTGCGAGCAGAGCTTCCACTTCACCGGCCTGGTGTCCCGTGACCACCACGATGCGGTCCGGCGTGGCCACGGCGCGCGCGGCTTGCACCACGTGCTCCACAAGCGCGCGGCCGCCCGCGCCGTGCAGCACCTTCGCGCGCTTCGATTTCATTCGGGTGCCGAGACCGGCGGCGAGAATCACGACAGCTGTATCCATATATTCTTCCCTACGAAGCGACTTTCCGTTTACGCCGGCGGCCCTGTTGCGCCAATTCGACGGCAGTGGCGGCGATGGAACCGGGATCGTGCCGGATCTTTTCAAGAGGATTCCCGCTCGACATGCGGAGCAAATCCGCTGCGACCACATCGACGCCCAATGCCGTGAGATTTCCGATGTCATTTGGGACGGGTTGCGCCTCGTGCGCCTTATATTTCTCCAGCACCCGGCCTCGGATGGAGCTTGCATTCAAAATACAGACGTCTATGACAGGCACCCCGCAGTGGTCGAGAATCGCCTGCACATGATCGGAGGCGCGATAGCCGCTGGTTTCCCCTGGTTGCGACATCAGGTTCACAAAATAAGCCTTCATCGCGCGCGACGCCGCGATGGCCTGCGGAATGCCTTTCACCAGCAGATTCGGGATCACACTCGTGTACAGCGAACCGGGGCCCAGCGTGATGAGGTCGGCGGCCGCGATCGCCTCCAAAGTTTCATTCAAGGGCTTAGGTTTGCGGGGCTTCAACATCACGCGCGAGATGCGTGCGGGACTGCGGCTGATTTTCGTTTCACCCTGTATTCGCCGGCCGTCCACAAGTTTAGCTTCCAGCGTTACGTTCGCGCCGGTCGATGGATAGATGCGGCCCAGAACGGACAAAACCTCCGCCGAAAGCGTGACGGCGTGACTGAAGTCGCCTGTCAAATTCGTCATCGCGGTGAGAAAAAGGTTTCCGAAGCTGTGCCCTTTCAAACCGCGTCCGCTATCGAAGCGGTATTGGAACAGGCGCGTGAGCAGGGTTTCATCGCGGGATAGCGCGACCATGCAATTGCGGATGTCGCCCGGCGGCAAGACGTCGAACTCCCGGCGCAAACGGCCCGAACTCCCGCCGTCGTCGGTCACCGTGACCACCGCCGTAAGTTCCAGCGATCCGTCGCCGGCTTTCACGTAGCGCTTCAAGCCTCGCAACAACGTGGACAAGCCCGTACCGCCGCCAATCGAGACAATGCGCAGAGGCGTGGGGCGCGATAGACGATCCAGGGGAACCCTCCCAATGTTCTAGGATCGCATGATTGCGCGTCAGCGCACCGCAGGCAGCGGTGGCGGACCCGCCGCGCCGCGGAACTTTTCGGCCCAGCGGACCCGCGCCGTCATCTGCATCACCACGAACAGCGTGAGGATCGCACCAATGGTGATCGCAAGGCCAGTGTAGCCCTTGAAGAAAAAGGCGAATGAAAAGAGGACAAGATAAACAAACTGTGCAAGACCAGCTTCGCGGAACGCAAACTCGCGGCCGGTCACGATTCGAAGGTAAGTGATCACCAGGAACACCGAAACCACCGATGAAACCGCGAAGGCCGCATAGATATCCATGTGATCCGCCAGGTATCCCATCAACAGATGAAATGCGAAGAACGCCGCCGCCAAAAAGAAGTAGTTCATGGGGTGAAGTTCCATGTTGCGGATTGTGGTGATAATGAACAGCACGAAAAAAAAGAAGAACAGAGACACCGGAGCGAAGAAACTGATCTGGCTTGCCAATAACCCCGGTTGAAGCTTTTCGGGCATGGACATGGCGATCATGTAGCCTGAAAGCAGATTTGTATAGTTCCATTCCAGTTGCCATCCATTGCCAGTGCGTGTTTTAGTGACGGGGGAAAGAGTGTTGTCGGGAAAATCGATGTCTGCGAAATTGGTGGACATGCGTAGCCGAAAATCCCGTACTTGGTTCACGTTTTCGCCGAAGCTATAGCGCCAGCTTTCCAGACCGTGAGACCGGTAGCGAACGTTGAGCCGCACCGCTTGGTTGGCCGCCAGATTCGCCGTGACGGACGCGATGCCATTCGCGGTGGTGGCATTGGCGGGTTGCCCGTTGACTAGAAATTCGAGATTGTCGTATACAGCTTCCGCCGCGGGCAGCGGAAACGCCAGGCTCATGGAATGCGCCACGGCGTCGGGATTCTGGAAATCGAATTCGCCTTGGAAATCCACTGTATAGGTGGAATACCATTGCAATCCCTTTTGGCGATGTTCGAGCGCAAGCGCGGTGGCGATGTCGCTTCGGCGCGGAGGGACTTTGTAAACCACATCACGTTTGCGCGTTACCCTGCGGTTGATTCCGTCCACCATTTCCGCTTCTTCATGCGAACCGGTAACCGTGTAATCCGCCGTAGGGGCCTTTTGAATTTGCGCGGCGCCCCAGGTTCCTTCCACCCTGCCCCGCAGAATGCCATCCGCCGAGTGCGTGCGGGCTAATATGGTCGCACCCAGAATTCCCCAGGCAACAGATGCGCAAAGAAAAATAAATGCAATCGCAAGAAGGCGGCGGATCATGCTGCAATTATCCGAAAAGTAGTCCTTGTTGTCAAGTACTTTGCTATACGAAGTAAAGAAAACGCCGCTTTAGAAGCCTAAACGAAGGGCAAACCGGAACGTCCGCCCGTCGTTCAGCGTGTTCGTGATCTGTCCAAAATTAGGGGAGGTTAGACTCCAGCCCGGCTCCGCGAACTGCGGGGTGTTCGAAACATTGATCGCCTCCGCGCGCAGTGTCACGTTCCAATCATGCGGCAGCGCCCATGTGCGGCTCACCGCTGCATTGAGATTGGCGATTTTTCCTTTGCGAAACGTATTCCTTCCAACGCTGCCGGCCATCTGCAGTGGAGCCTGGATAAAACCAAACGCCGACCGCGGCAGCAACTGCGCCGAGGTATCCGGATCACCGATGGTTCTCCCCAAAATAGAAGGGTCCAGGATATTAGGCCGGTCGCCATTGGTGCCGTCCGCATTGCCGAAGCCAGGCGAATCCGAGCCTGCATCGACACTGAAGGGTGTGCCGCTCTTCAGCAGCAGAACCGAGGTCACGCTCCAGCCCCTGTAGGCGCGCGCGAACCAATTCCGTCCCCCGCGTCCAGTCTCCCACGATCCTTGCAGCATGAACGAATGAGGTTGGTCGAAATTACTCAGACCGCGCTGGTCTTTTTGCACGCCTGTTTCGGTTTGCCCGGCGCCGCGCCAGCGCTCCGAGCCGCCACCCGTCACTGCGTAATCGGACCCCTCGTCGATCGATTTGCTGAACCAATATGAAGCGTTCAGAGTAGCCCCGCGCCAGCGCGGAACCGTCAGCGTGACCCGCCCTGCGTCGTAATATGCCTGCGAGGCGTTCGACGTGTAGAACCTCTGGAAGAGGTTTTGATCCGGCCGCCGCAGGTTTGTGGTCGCCGTGGTGAACTCTATCCCCGGCACATACCGCGCGCGATTGGTCTGAAAGGTCTGGAAAAGCTTGTGAGTGCGGCTGCCCACATAACCGACTTGCAGCCTCCAGCCGCGCGCAAACTCATTTTCCCAGCTCATATTGTATTGATACGAATACGGCGTCGCCAGCTCAGGGTCTAAATCGAAGCGAATGGTCCTG
Source organism: uncultured Acidobacteriota bacterium (assembly GCA_902826605.1). Lineage (GTDB taxonomy): Bacteria > Acidobacteriota > Terriglobia > Bryobacterales > Bryobacteraceae > Palsa-187. The sequence goes on along the minus strand of CADEFM010000001.1, from coordinate 61,668 downwards.
CCCAAGCCGCTCAAATCCGCGGCTGAGAGCCCCGCCAGTGGATTCGTGAGGTCCGGCGCTTGCGTTCCCACATAGAACGCGTAGGGCGGATTGAAACGATCCTGGCCATACGTCACCGGGTACATTTGCCCGTGCAAAGCACCGAATGCGGCGCGCAGCACGCCTTTAGGCAGGCGATAGGCAAAACCGGCGTTGCCGCCCAGGTTGTTCCAATCCGAGCCAAATTTCAACTGGCTCATGCCCAGGACGTCGATCGGCCTTGTCCACGGTTCCCAGCGAATGCCATAGGTTACTGTCAGCTTGTTTGACACAGTCCAACGATCCCCGGCAAACGCCTGCAGTTCCCAGTTGCGGAAGCCGCGCGGCCCTTGGCCGAACGCCCGCGTGTACGTCGATGGCCTGCCCATGCGCAGATTCGTGATCATGTCCTGGAAGACCAGTTCACCTGTCACGGGATCCCGAAAGAAATCGTCGCGGAACTGCAGGGTCGCCCGGGAACCTTCCGTTTCGTATCCGTTGTATTGCTGGCGGGACGCGCCAAAGCCCGCGCTCCAGCTGTGTTGCCCCCGGCGCTGTTGCACCGATCCGCTGTAGCGAAAGGTATTGAGCGCCCGGTTGAGCGGAATATTCGACTGCGGTCCCAGCATCGTTAACCCATTCATGTAGACCGGTCCCACTGCGTCGCCTGTTGCTAACAGCAGCGTACCCTGCCGGTCGAAGCCCATGGAAAGATCGGTGATCGTCGCCGCGCTCCAGACCCTGTTCCACGTCATTCGCGCTCCATGGCTCCTATTGTCCGTATTCGGATTCTGTCCCTTAACCAACTGGAAGGAATCTACTTGCTGTGAGGTGAACGTGTAACGAAACGCCAATCCGTCACGCGCTCCCAGTTTTTGATTCAATTGGCCGGAGGCGGAATTCGTATTCACCGCTTGCAGGCTATTCGTGTTTAACGCGCGAGCCGCCATGTCCGGACGGTTGGGAGTCACATTAGGATACGCGTCTAAGAGACGCTGTACGATCGCGCGTGTCGCTGGGTCCGTGGTAAGCGGCGTGCGCTCGCTCGGCAGCGGAATCAACACGTTGCCGTTCACATTGCCGCGGTTCTTATCCTGCGAGCCAGTAAAACTAAAAAAGCCGCCCTTCCACAGACCGATGCTCAAAACAGCGCCATACTGATTCTGCCGGGCCGGCAATACAGAACCCACTTGAAAGAACGATCGCGCAGTGAAAATGCTGTTGTTGTGCGTCCAAAACAGATTCCCGTGAATGCCAGCGCCGTTTTGGGTCTGCGCGTGAATCGGCCCGCGCGCCACATTGCCATATTCGGCTGAGTAGTAGCCTCGCTCGGCGCGGAACTCTTCTATGATCGTCGCGGTCGTTCCAATCCGGGCGTTCGCTTCGCGCGCAGCGTTGGTATCCACCAGATTGATCTGCACGTTCTCATTTCGGCGGGCTTCTCCCTTAGATGTGTCGGTCTGACCTAATAGGTTCGCACCGCGAGCGGATTGTCCGGGTGCATCGGCGGAAGGGCTTGAAACGATGGCTGCGGCTGCCGCCGAATCCGGCGACTTGACCTGCTTGGGTCGACCCGCCTCAGACGGAGCATCGCCGTCCCCGGCAAACAAGGAATGGGCCGATGCAATCAAAGCCAGGGAAAAGACTCTAACGAGGAGCACTCATTCTATTTTGCCTCAACCGGCGCCTGGACGGTCAAACGCACTTTCCACTTTGCGAAAAATTGAGCCAACCCACAGAAGTTAAGCTACGTAGTACGCCGAGGGCTCCTCGCGCATTTTCTCCAGCCGCGCGATGCGCTCTTCGGTCGAGGGGTGCGTCGAAAACAGCTTGAACAGGCCGGTGCCGCTAAACGGGTTAAGAATAAACATATGCGCAGTGGCTGGCGAGGCTGCCTCCAAGGGCATCCTTGTGAACACCCGTTCCCGTTTACGAAGCGCGGCGATCAAACCGGCGGCCGGCCGGTGTACTTGGCGGCCAAGGCTCTCACCACAAAACGCATGGTGTATTCCTTGGGCGGTTCTTTCGTAGCGGGCTTGCGCATGCAACCGGTGAGCAGCACCGCCACGGCGGCAAATAAGACAGCGAATTCTCATCCCCCGTCTGCCAGTCTAACGTATCACGTATTACCAGACGCGCAGCCACCGGCGCCAGCCTGCGGTGTTCTATCATCAGGCTTGTCCGGTTCGTGATAGTATGGCGCAGCACGACGCGGCCTGGGCGGAAGTGGAGACGGCATCATGGACGATACGGGCAACAACGCGAAGCCACCCACCGAACCGGTGCAGCCGCAGACGGAGCCGTTGGCCGAGCAGCCCAGTCCCGGATTCCCTGTCGTGGGCATCGGCGCGTCCGCGGGAGGCGTGGCTGCGTTCGAAGCGTTTTTTTCCACCATGCCATCCGACGGCGATCCCGGCATGGCGTTCGTTTTGGTGCAGCACCTGTCCCGGGATCACAAGAGCATCCTTTCGGAGTTGATCCGGCGCTATACCAAGATGCGGGTTTTTGAAGTCGAAGACGGAATGAAGGTGGAGCCGAACACTGCCTATATCATCCCGCCCAATCGCGACATGGCGTTCCCCACGGAACCCTGCAGCTACTCGAGCCCACTCTCGCCCGCGGCGTCCGGCTCCCCATTGATTTTTTCTTCCGTTCCCTGGCCCAGGACCAGCACGAGCGCGCCATCTGCATTGTGCTCTCCGGCACGGGCAGCGACGGTGCCTTGGGCGTCCGTGCGGTAAAGGGCGAGGGTGGCATGGTCATGGCGCAGACGCCGGAATCCACCGAGTACGACGGCATGCCCCGTAGCGCCATCGCAACGGGCATGGTGGACTTCGTGCTGCCTCCCAGTGAGATGCCCGCGCAACTTCTCGCGTATGTCAATCGCGCGTTTGGGCCATCTTTGGTTTCGGTCTCCTCGCAGGCCCTGCAGCCGGGGGGTGGAATGGACAAAGTGTTTCTCCTGCTGCGCTCCCAGACCGGGCATGACTTTTCCCAGTACAAACGCAACACCATCGCACGCCGCGTCGAGCGGCGCATGGCGGTCCACCAGATTGACCGGCTGGAAGATTATGTCCGCTATCTGCAACTCACCCGCAGCGAAGTGGACGCGCTCTTTCATGACCTGCTGATCGGCGTTACGAATTTCTTCCGCGATTCCGCGATTTTCGATGAGGTTCGGAAGCAGGTCATCCCCCAGCTGTTCGCAACCAAGCGGCCCGGCACGGCGATTCGCGTGTGGGTGCCCGGCTGCTCCACCGGGGAGGAAGCCTATTCTATCGCCATCTTGTTGCGGGAACACATGGACGAGCGGAAAGAAGGTTACAAGGTGCAGCTCTTCGCCACCGACATCGACCGTCACGCCATTGACCAAGCACGCTCCGGCGTTTACCCCACCAGCATCATCGCGGACGTCTCGCCCGAGCGCCTGGCCCATTTTTTCGACCAGGAGCATCCAGATGCCAGCACCTACCGCATCCACAAGTCCATCCGTGACATGCTCATCTTCTCCGAGCATGACCTGCTCAAAGACCCGCCGTTCTCGAAACTCGATCTGATCAGCTGCCGCAATCTCTTGATCTATCTGGGTCCCCAGCTGCAAAAAAGGCTCATGGGCCTATTCCATTACGCGCTGAACCCGGGCGGCATGCTGCTGCTGGGTTCTTCAGAGAGCGTGGGAGACTCTGGGAACCTCTTCGCGGCGGTGGATCGGAATGCCAAAATCTACCAGCGTAAGCCCGATGACGTAAAGGCGCAACGTCCGAGCATGGTGCGATTGCTGCCAAGCTTACCGGCGCCGGAAATCGCGCGCCACCCCGGAAGCGTCACGCTGTCCGGCGAGAATCTTCCGCTGCATGAAATCGCCATGCGGACGCTTCTTGAGCACTATTCGCCCATGGGCGCACTGGTCAACGAACGCGGCGACATCCTGTATGTGCTCGGCCGCACCGGGCGTTACCTGGAACCGGCCCCTGGCGAACCCACCATGAATATCTTTAGGATGGCGCGCGAAGGCTTGCGCGGGGATTTAACCATCGCGCTGCACCGCGCCGTGGCGCTGCGCATCCCCACGCGCCACGCCGGTCTGCGTGTAAGGGACGACGACTCTACCACCGTCAATCTCACCGTGCTTCCGGTGCCCACCGAACAAGAAGGAAACATCCCGCGTGGAATGTTTTTGGTCATTCTCGAGGAGCAAGCAGGAGCCTCCCCAAGGCTTTCCGTTGAGGCCGCCGTGGACTCCGTGGACGGCGCTCCCGTTGCCGTCCCGGATCTCGACGCCTATATCGTGAGGCTGAAACAACAATTGCGGGCCAAGGAGGAATACCTGCAGACGGCGATCGAGGAGCTGGAAACGTCCAACGAAGAGCTCCGCTCCGCCCATGAGGAAATGCAATCGGTCAATGAGGAGATGCAATCCACCAACGAGGAACTGGAGACCTCCAAGGAGGAATTGCAGTCGGTCAATGAGGAGCTGGCCACGGTCAACGGCGAATTGCAATCCAAAGTGACCGACTTATCGCGCTCCAACAACGACATGAAGAATCTGTTGAGCGGCACCGGCATCGCCACCATTTTCGTGGATCACCGCCTGCGCATTCTCCGATTCACCCCTACCGTCGTGGCATTGATCAACCTGATCGAGACCGACGTCGGGCGTCCGGTGGACCAGATCCGCTCCAATCTGGTGGACTATGACCAGCTCGAGACCGACGTCAAAGAGGTATTGGACAACCTCATTCCAAAAGAATTGGAAGTGCAGACTACCACGGGGGAGTGGTTCCTGCTGCGCATCCGGCCCTACCGCACCTTGGACAACGTGATTGAAGGCGCGGTCATTACGTTTACCGAGATCACCGCCACCAAAAAGGCGCAAAACGCGTTGCGGGATTCCGAAGCGCTGCGCCGGCTGGCGGTCGTGGTGCGGGATTCCCGCGATGCCATCCTGGTGCAGGATATGACCGGCCGCATTCTGGCGTGGAACTCCGGGGCGGAACGGATGTATGGTTGGAGCGAAGCCGAAGCGCTGGCGATGAATATTCGCGATCTGATGCCACCCAACGACCGGGAGCCGGCTCTAGCAGCCATCCAGCAGCAATGCCGGTCCGGCGTCCTCGAATTGCAGCGCCAACAGCGGATCGCAAAAGATGGCCAGGTGGTGCACGTGTCGCTCATTTGTTCCCTGCTGATGAGTGACGCCGGGGAAGCGTACGCCATCGCCACCACCGAACGGGGAGCGGCTCCGTAAAAGCCCGCGGAGAGCCGCGCTACGACACGTAGTAAGCCGCGGACCCTTCGCGCATTTTCTCCAGCCGCGCAATGCGCTCCTCGGTCGAAGGATGCGTTGAGAACAGCTTGAACAGGCCGCCGCCTCCGAACGGGTTCAGGATGAACATATGCGCCGTAGCGGGCGAGGCGGTGTCAAACGGCATCCTCTGCACGCCCATCTCAAGCTTGCGCAAAGCGCCGATCAGGCCGTCCGGCCGTCCCGTGTATTTAGCGGCGGCAGCGTCCGCGCCGTACTCGCGCGTCCGCGAAATCGCCATCTGGATCATCAGCGCCGCGATGGGCGCCAGGATCATCATGAGCAGCCCGGACGCCGCGCTGCCGCGCTCGTCGTCGTCGTGTCCGCGCGGGCCGAACCAGAACGCCATCCGCGCCAGAAACGTGATGGCCGCCGCCAGCGTCGCGGCGATCGAGCTGATCAGGATGTCCCGGTTCAGCACGTGCCCCAGCTCGTGCGCCAGCACGCCTTCCAGTTCCCGGTCGTTCATGATACGTAAAATGCCCTCCGTGCATGCCACCGAGGCGTGCTTCGGATTGCGTCCCGTCGCGAAGGCGTTGGGAGAAGCTTCGGGGATAATCCACAGCTTGGGCATGGGCAGATCCATCTTTTGGCACAGCTTCTGCACCATGGGATGCAGGCGCGCGTATACCTCCGGCGTTTCCTCCGCCGTCACACGCTGCGCGCGGTACATCATCAGCGCGATCTTATCGGAAAAGAAGTAGCTGATGAAGTTCATCCCAAAAGCCAGCAACAGGCCCATCTGTAGGCCACTGGTGCCGCCGATGGCCTGTCCGCCGAACAGCAGTACGCCGCTCAACAGACCCAGCAACAGAACTGTCTTGATGGAGTTCATAGTTATATTGTCGCCCTTCTATAAGACGCAACGGGGCGGCTTTGGGTTCACCGCCCCGTTGCACTTCTGAACTGAAAGCAGTCCTTAACCAGCGACCTGCACTTTAATCTGCCTCGGCTTGGCCACTTCCTTCTTCGGCAGCACGATGGCTAACGTGCCGTTCTTGTAGTCCGCCTTGACAGCTTCGGCGTTCACCGTCTCGGGAACCGAGAAGGCGCGCTCAAAGGTGCCGTACGAACGCTCCACACGGTGCCAGCCCCCTTCGTTCTTCTGGGCCTCGAACTTCCTTTCCCCTCGGATCGTGAGAGTGCCGTTTTCGAAGCGAACGTCAATGTCCTTCATGTCCACATCCGGAATGTCGGCCTTGACAATCAACGCATCCTCAGTTTCCTGGATATCCACCGGCGGCACCCACGGACGCCCATTCGGTTCCGTGAACAAGCGGTTCATGGTGTCCTGAAAAGCCCTCAGGCCGTTCGGAAAGGATTCTAAATCAGCAAATGGCGAATAGCGGGTTAAAGTCATTGAATTGAATACCTCCATAATCTACTTACATTAAGATGATATTATATGCGCGTAATATTGTCAAGTATATAAAGAGAGAAATCTGCGCCAGCCATATATCAAAGTTTTTAAACTACTTAACCATGAAAGGCCAGTAGCCCACAGCGTGGTAGCCGAGCTTCAGTAAAGCCCAATACAGTACACCCGAAAGCGCCAGCAGACTTGTCAACATCCCCAGGATGACCTTAGCCCAGGGGAACTTGCGGCCTTCGCGATGCATTACCAGCAGGTAGCTGACGAAAACGCCAACGAAGAATAGGAGGCACATCGGCACCGCGAAAATCATCAGATTAAAGAAATCGGGCGTCGGGGTGATGATGGCTGCCAGAACGACGATCAGCAGCACGGCATAGCGCGAGTGCCGCAGCAGGAATCGGGGGGAGGCCACACGAATTAAGGTCAGAAAGAAGATCGCAACCGGCAGTTCAAACACCAGCGAGATGCCCAGGACCACGTTCATAAAGAGGTCAAAGTAGCTGGTAATACTGACCACGGGCGTGACGTTGCCGCCGCTCGTAAGACCTATACCCAGCAGGAACGTGAGTCCGAAGCGGAACGCGACGAAATAGGCAAATAAACCGCCAGCGATGAACAGTCCGCCGGTTATGGTGACAAACGGAACCGCCCATCGTTTCTCTTTGTCATATAAGCCAGGCGCAATGAATGCCCAGATCTGGTAAATCACCCACGGCGCCGCCAGGAACAGGGCGACGATGAGCGGCACCTTCACCCAGATCACCGAGAACCCCTCCATCGGCTCGATAATGGCGAGATTCGGGGGTTTGACGCCCAGTTTTGTAAGGGCGTCAACGGCTGGCGCGCTCACCACGTTCCAGATCTGGGGCGCGAAAACCAGGCAGGCCAGGAAGGAAACGGCCACTCCTGCAATCGCGCGGACGATGCGAGTCCGCATCTCTTCGAGGTGTTCGACGAACGACATGCGCAGCATGCCACCGTCCTCTTCATCCTCCGGTTCGGTGTCTCCGGAAGGAGGAGGAGGAAGGTTCCCACCGGCCCCCGTTCCGGAAGGCGTAGGAATCAGAGCCTGAGGCGGTTCCACCATCTCAGCGTAAACCGGACGGACGGGTGCGGATTCTCCGTCACGCAGTTCATCGGTCATCAGTTCATTGCTCAGGCCTAACGGCGGAAAAATCGCCGATGGGACGTCTTGCTCCATACCCGCTGGTTCGATGGTGGACGTGGCTTCGGCGAGTAATTCAGAAATTTCCGGTGAAGTACCCGCGGCCGGACTCCGGTCCGGATCAGTGGCACCGGACACTTGAAAACCCGGCAGGTCGAGGGTCATTTGCTCGGGCTCCGGCTCCGGCACTTGCTCCCGCAAGTGCTCGGATGGAGTCCCGTCATTCGGTTTATCCATTCGTCTGCGAAATACTCAAGCGAAGCGTGCGCCCGCGTCTGTTAAGTGCGCGGGGCCGCCTCGGCTGCCGTTTGCTCCTCCGCCACCATCACGGGAGTATCGCCGCGGGGAACGGTTCCCCCGGCTGCTTCCAAGCGATGTGCGGCGGTTCCGTTCGCGCCAACCTCGTGGTTGGTTTCAGGAGATCCGGTAGGTGAGTCGGCGCCCGGTACTTCTGAAGCGCTTACGGTGGATGGTTCACTGGCTGGGGCATCAGCCGGCGTCGATGCCGTCTGGGTGCCATAGTGGTTGTCGCCGCCGATCAAGTCAAAATCCGAATAACCTTTGATTTCGACCGCGGCCTGTTTGGTGGTTTCCTTGAGGCTTTCATTCTCCCGCTCAATGGTCTGCATCTCACGGTCGAAGGTGGCCTTCAAATCACTCTGCGCGCGGCGGAACTCGGTCATCGCCTTAGCCAGGGTTTTGCCCAGCTCCGGCAACTTCCGCGGTCCAAACAGAAGGAGGGCGACAAGAAAAATGACAATCATTTCTTGCATGCCAATTGGTCCCACGTGGCCCTTCCTTTCCTCCTGATGATAGCAGAGGCGCCAGCGCGCTCGGAGAAAATGAAGGGGCTACGACGTCTTCAGAAGCGCGGCCAGTGACTTGGCGTAGGCCGCCACCAATTGCGGGCGTTCGTATGCGCGCACAGCCGCTTCGTCCGGAGTCCGCAACTGGCCCGGCCCTGCGGCCTTTTGCTCGCACATGCGCTGCACCAGCGACTGAATCGCGGGGCGGTCGCGATAATCGACGCACCAGCCGGCCTGGGTTTGGTCAATGAACTGTTGTACTTCTCCGCCGTGGGGCGACAGCGCGAGGATAGGCTTCCGCGCCGCCAGATATTCATACAATTTCCCAGGCATACTGATGTCGTTTGTCATGGTCAGCAGCAGGCAGTCGGTCTCTTCCATCGTTTTCAATGCCATGTTCTGAGGCATGAATCCCAGGAGCTTAATAGCGCTTTTGCGGCCCTCAAATTGATTCAGTTCCGCTTCGCTGACACGGCCGATAAAACGGATTTCAATCCCGTCGCGAACTTCCGGGGGCAGTTCGTCCAACGCGTCCAAAAAATATTGCGGCGACGCCGTTTTGTAAACCGTACCGACGTGAGTGACAATCAGCCTCTTCTCGCGGTTTGGCCGGGGATGATACTCCTTGAACGCGTCCGGATCGAAGCCGTTCGAGATACACAGAAATTTCCATGCGGGTTGCTCTGGATAACGACTGCGGATCTTGGCGAGAGAGGAATCCGTAACTGCCACTACCAAATCCGCGGATTCAACTGTGTCGCGCTCAATCTCAATTGCCCGGCGTTTCGTGTATTCGCTGCTTTGATATTCGAAGTCCTTGAGATAGAAACTGATCCACTCGTCGCGAAAATCCGCGCAATACTTGATGGCGGGAAAGCGGCGTTTCAGCGCGTTGCCTGCCACGAATGCTGAAAAGGGCGGCGCGGTCACCATCACTATTTCGATTCCGTGCGTGCGTATGATCCGGCTAGCCTCGCGGAGAGCGAAGGGGTACCACAGGATTTCGGGCTCGGGGCATAACACTCTGCGGATCAGACCCGTGACGATTGCTTTCAGGCCCCCCTCGCGAGCAGGGGTGGGGGCAGCCCGCTGAGGCACGGAATCTCCTTTGCCGCGCACGAGCCACTTCCAAACGGTGTGACGGATCCAAAAAGGGACTTCGGGTGTGAAGGCCGTGTGGATTGTGACGCTCGATGGAACTTGCTCGCGAAGCTTGGGATCTTCCACGGGGGCCGCAGCGTTCGCAGCGTGCAGCACGTGAACTTCGAATCCCGAGTCCGGCAGATATTTCGCGAGGCTCAAGGCCCTTTGCACCGCGATGCCGCCAGCGGGCGGAAACAGATAGGAAAGAATCAAAATTTTGGGCTTCGCGCTGCCCGCGCCCGCCGCGCGAGGAGATTCCACTAATGTTTCCATGAGAGTCAATATCAGGTCCCGGACAAAATCAGGGCACGTATGCTGCCAGCATGGCGCTAAATCGCTAAGTGCATCCCTAAGCTAGAGTTGCGCCGCTGGGCAGACGAAAGCGTGGCCTGGTTTCCCGATGATTGACACACTATACCGCAGATTTTCACGAGCGGCCAATCGCCCGGAAATGTGCTACGGTATTGCAAGCAGATGCGGATTCTATGCGTGGCGGGAGCCCGTCCAAATTTCATGAAGCTGGCGCCGTTGTTTCGCGCTTTTGCCTCGACGCCTGATATTCAGGCGGTTCTAGTTCACACGGGTCAGCACTACGATGATCAGATGTCCGGGCAGTTCTTTCGGGACCTCAGCTTACCCACCCCTCACCACAATTTGGAAGTCGGTTCCGGCTCGCACGCTCAGCAAACTGCTGAGATTATGAAGCGTTTTGAACCGGTGCTGCTACAGGAGAAACCCAACGCGATTTTAGTGGTGGGGGATGTAAATTCCACGGTCGCCTGCGCCCTGGTCGCAAAAAAACTTGACGTATTGGCAATTCATGTGGAAGCGGGTCTGCGAAGCTTCGACCGAACAATGCCGGAGGAGATCAACCGCGTGGTGACGGACGCGATCTCAGATGTGCTGCTGGTGACCGAGGAAAGCGGGATTCGAAATCTCCGGAATGAAGGCGTAGCGCCAGAGAAGATTCATTTCGTCGGGAATCTGATGATTGACTCCCTCTATTTCCATCTGGAGCGTTCCAAGAATTCTCAGATCCTCGACCAATTGGCTTTGCGCGGCCAGCGCTTCGGTCTCGTCACACTGCATCGCCCTGCAAACGTGGATGACACCGCGCAGCTTCAGGAAATCGTCCGGGCCGTGAACGAGATTGCGAAAGATGTGCCGCTCTATTTCCCGGTACATCCTCGCACGCGAGCACATCTTCAAAGTGCCGAAGTGAGCTCGAAAATTCGGCTGTTAGATCCGTTGGGCTACCTCGATTTTGTGTGCCTGATGGCTCATAGTGCAGTGGTGCTTACGGATTCCGGTGGAATTCAGGAAGAAACGACGGCTTTGAAGGTCCCCTGCCTCACCTTGCGCAATAACACGGAACGCCCCATCACGATAGAAGAGGGAACCAATCGTCTTGCCGGGACCTCATACAGCAGCATTCTGAGCGCCTGGCGGGATCTGAAGGCCAATCCGAACGCCGGCACCATTCCGAAGTTCTGGGATGGCAAGGCCGCCGAACGCTGCATACAAGCTTTGCGTTCCGCAGTATCATGAAAACCCGCACGGACGGGGCTATTTTAGTGACGCCTGCCGCGCCAACCGAAGCCCTCGCCGACTCTGTCGGATTCAGTGGGACCTAACCCAACTTGAAGTTGGCACCGCAGTTTTTCGCGTTCGATGTCCAGGCATTGGTTTGATCGAGATTTACGGTTTACCCTGAATGTGACCATCTTTCATAACGAAGTTGATGCTTTTCAATCCATCGATCTGACGCAGGGGATTCACCGGTGTGGCGACTAAATCGGCGGCCATCCCGACACGAATTGAGCCGCGTGCTTTTTCAATGCCGAGTAGAGCGGCGGCACGGGTGGTCATGGCCTTCAGAATATCGGGGGCGGGAATGCCAGCCTCCGAAAAGCTATCGATGTATTCGATTGCGAGTTCCCCTCGCGTTCGCCCCTTTGCGTCCGCCATAACGTCCGTCCCGAACACAACTTCTACACCAGCCTCCCACGCACGTTTCAGCCGAGCTACGTATCCCTCGTGAGTTCGCCTGGCAGTGTTCGGTTCAATCCCATTCGCGAGCAAAGAAGCAACGGTGAAATCGGTGCTCACCAGGACCACACGATTCTTCTTAGCCAGCGCGAGATCCTGGTCGCTCAACACCCAGCCATGTTCGATAGATGCGACGCCCGCCTCGATGGCAGCTCGGGCACCACGTTCAGTTTGGACGTGCGCAGCGACCTTGATGCCTGCCCGTGACGATTCGTCAACAATGAATCGGATGTCTTCAGCCGAGTATGAATATTTCTGTCCATCGACGACTATTTTGATTACACTCGCGCCCCAATAGATATTTTCTCGTACCGCTTTTCGCATCTCATCCCGAGAATCCGCAAATCGGTATTCCGGATTTTCGATGAGCCTCGCGTCGGTTGGAGTATCCCAAAACTGTCCGCCGTACGGTCCAATAATCTTGCCGGAGAACACCATCGTTGGCCCGGGCACGACGCCGAATCGGATCGCTTTCGCCAGGTCTGCGTCCAGATATTCTCCGGAATTTCCTAAGTCTCGAACAGCTGTGAAGCCGCTCTGCAACATTTCTTTCGCGTGCTGAGCCCCACTGATCGCTCGGTATCCCGCCCTGCGCTGCAGCGCCATGATCCAGAGATCCCCAAGATCCCATTGGGGGTCAACAGTAGCTAATAGGTGGGTGTGGGCGTCTATCAAGCCCGGCAAGACTACCTCGTGCGAAAGATCAACTCGGACCGCGTCGGCTGGAACGCGAAGACCTGCACCGATCTCTTTGATCTTGCCGTCTTCGATCAGAATTGTTTGATTTGTCTTTTCGCTACCGTCTGCGGGGTCGACCAGAGTACCGGCGTTGATAACAATCACCTGCCCACATACTCGGGTCAACCCAGACAGCAAGAGAGCTAGCGTGAACCAACTAAGACCAGACGGCAGGATTTTCATCTACCGCATGGTACCAAGAGGAACTTAACCGTGCTGGAATAGTAAGCTCGCCGCACCGCAGCCCAGAACCGCGCCGATCGCCGCGCCCGCCAGCACATCGCTCAGGAAGTGCATTCCCAGTACAACGCGGGAGACCGCGATGCTCAACGCACAGAACAGCAAGAGTCCAGCCAGAATTGGGTAAAACGAAGCAACCGAACTTGCTACCGCAAAGGCGGTGATCGTATGGCCGGATGGGAATGAGAACTGGTCCGGTGGCAGCAGTGTCGCCCAGCAATGCGGCGCAAGCGCGCAAGGGCGCTTCCGCTTGAACCAATGCTTCAATTGAATGAAGAGGGCGATCCCCGTCGCTACCGCTAAAACCGCTGCGAGCAGGGCTCGAAACCGGAGCGGTCCGCCAAACAGTGCCACCGCCACAGCGAATCCGTACCACAGCCAGCCATCGCCACCGCGCGTGGCCGCCACCATCCATAGCCGCATCCAGCGGGGAGGCGTCCAAACGTTGACTCGGCGCATAACCCGATGGTCTCGGTCAGAGACCCATTCGAGCACCGCGACAGTGGATACGTGTGCCGCCATGCTACCCTTTTAAGGCCCCGGCGTGACATGCGGATGACACTCCTATAAAACAACAGTGACAAAAATTGATTTTATCTACTTTGACGCCGGCGGAGGCCATCGATCCGCGGCCACCGCGCTCAAATCCGTGATTGACGGGCAGGGCCGTGAATGGGAAATCCGCCTGGTCAATTTGCAGGAGGTTTGCGATTCCCTCGACGTTTTTAAGAAGGTTACGGGTATACGCCTAGAAGACATCTACAATTCACTGCTGGCGAAAGGGATGACGCTGGGCTCCGCGCAAATGCTCCGGTTCATGCACGGAATCATTCGTCTGTACCACCGCCCTGTCGTGAAACTGCTAACCCGGCATTGGGCAGACACCAGGCCGGATATGGTGGTCTCTCTTGTGCCGAATTTTAACCGTGCGATGTTTGAAAGCTTACGGTCGGCGCTGCCGAAGGTTTCCTATACGACGATCCTTACGGACTTCGCGGATTATCCTCCGCATTTTTGGATTGAGCCGTGGCAGGAGCAATATTTCATTTGCGGCACGGACCGCGCTGTCGCTCAAGCCAAAGCGATGGGGCACTCGCGCTCACGCATTTTTCAAACTTCGGGCATGATCATGCGTCCCCGGTTTTATGAACCTATCGCTGTGGACCGTGGTGCGGAGCGTCAGAAGCTGGGACTGGACCCTGCATCTCCAGTGGGCATGGTGTTGTTCGGCGGCCAGGGCTCGCGCGTGATGCTCGATATCGCCAAAGCATTAGATCATACGCAGCTTATCTTGGTCTGCGGACGCAACGCGAAGCTGGCTGAACGACTGCGCAGCCTGCCGGCGGGCGCACCGCGCTTCATCGAAGGCTTCACGCAGGAAATTCCGCACTACATGCATTTGTCGGACTTCTTCATTGGCAAGCCTGGCCCCGGCAGCATCAGCGAAGCAGTGGCGATGAAGCTGCCGGTCATCGTTGAGCGCAACGCTTGGACTTTGCCGCAGGAGCGCTACAACGCCGAATGGGTGCGCGAACGCGGAGCGGGATTGGTCGTGCCGAGTTTTCGGGGGATTCGCAGCGCGTGCGCAGAGCTGCTCGGGTCGCTCCCTAAATTTCAAGCCAACGTCGCAAAAATCGAAAACCGCGCGGTCTTTGAAATACCCGATATGTTGGCGTCGATACTGCAGGGAAAGCCGGCGGCATGAGTGCCGGTTAAGGTCATTTCCGGGGTTCGCAATAATGGGCGATGAGATACACTCAGAGCTAGAGGTGCCATGATGACAGGAGGCCGGGTTATCAGAGCTATTCTGTTTCTGCTAGGAGCGCTAGGAAGCGCTGTGTTCATGCGTGCGCAGGAAACCCCTGCTAGCCCCTCCGCGGAGACCCAGTCCCCCAAGAGCTACCTGGTAGACATCGGCACGCACGTACCGCTGGCGCTGATCAATAGCGTAAGCACCAAGAATGCAGTGTCCGGCGATCGCGTGTACCTGGAGACAGTTTTCCCGATCCTCGCGGGCGGAAGAATCGTGATCCCGCCTGGCAGCTACGTCGCGGGCACCCTTACGGAAATACGTCGCCCCGGGAAGGTAAAGGGCCGCGGCGAATTTCACCTGCGGTTTGATTCCCTGACACTTCCCAACGGAACCACGCGAGATTTCCGCGCGCACCTCACCGGCCTGGATGGACGCGCTAGCGAAGAACTGGATCACAAAGAAGGCACCATCCGCAGTGAAGGCAACAAGGCCGGTGACCTGCGCACCGTGGGGGACGTAGCCGCGACCGGAGCCGGAGTGGGGGCACTGGCCGGCATTGGGGCGGGCAATGTCGGCATGGGCGCCGCAATCGGAGCGGGCGCGGGCGCGGCCGTCGCTCTCATCGGCGTGTTATTCACCCGGGGACCGGAAGCCGTGTTGGCGAAAGGCACTACCGTCGAAATGATCCTCGACCGCCAAGTCCGCTTCGACGAGGGCGATCTCGATTTTTCAAATTCTATGTTGCCCCGTCGGACCTCTGCCGATTCAGGCGGTCCGCTTCCCAGCGCAAAGACTCAGAACGGATCATCCACCAGCCGAATTCCCGGGGTCGGGCGCAGGTACTGAGTCCCCTTCGGTTCTAAAGGTGACGCCCTAAAGTTGTACAGGGAATAGGCCGAACTAACGCACGGGTAATAACGTGCTACCGATGGCCACTTCCACAGTCGTGAACAAGGGATACTCCACCGCGGGAACGGTAAACGCGTTCCGGGTGCTGGGGGTGCCGGTGAGGCTGCACTTCACCTTTATTCTGCTGGTAATCTTCCTTACTGTCTTTATCTTCGGCAACGCATCTTCTGGCGCGGGCTCGGGAATTTTCCTGTTGGGTGGACTGCTTAGCGTGCTGCTGCACGAGTTCGGACACGCGGTGGTAGCCGCGAGTTTTGGGGTGCGCACCACGGAAATCGTGATGTTCCCGATTGGCGGCCTCTCCCGCCTGGATCGTCCGTTGCGCCCGGTGGCGGAAATCTGCGTGGCGCTGGCCGGTCCGCTGGTGAATTTGGCCTTGTCCGCTGGGATTTTTGCATATATTGTCGCGGGGCATGAAGCGCCCGCCATTCACCTGGAGGATTTCGCGAATCCGAACGGGAAAAGCGTCACAGCGCTGTTGCTCTACGGCAATATTTTGCTGGCGGTGTTCAATCTGCTTCCTGCCTTCCCCATGGATGGCGGCCGCGTACTGCGCGCGTTGTTGCGCTATATCCGCCGCGAAGAGGAAGCCACGCGCATTGCCGCATGGATGGGCCGTATGCTCGCGATCGGCATGGGTCTGTACGGTCTGGTGGCAGGTCAGTTTCTGCTGGTATTTTTCGCGCTTTTCGTTTATCTGGGCGCTGCGCAGGAAGGTGTCGCAGCGTACGGCCGCATGCTGACACATGGAGTTCCCGTTCGCGCGGCAATGATAACCGAATTCCGAACGCTGGAACATAACCACACCATACGCGACGCCGCCAATCTGCTGCTGACTACTTCGCAGCAGGATTTTCCAGTGCGGCACGCCGGTCAGATTGTAGGTTTACTGGGCCGCAATCTTCTGTTGAAGGCTCTTGCCTCCGATGGGCCTGAAGTATACGTGGCCGGGGTGATGGATCGACAATTTCTTTGTTTCGATCCAGAGACAGATCTGGCGGCTGTGCTTCCCCAAATGGCTCACGCGGGCCGTTGCGCTCTGGTCATGGAGAATGACAACGTCTCCGGCCTGATCACCACGGACAATCTCTCCGAGTTCCTGATGTTACGCCGCTTCGGTCTGGAACTCTAGTTCAGAACAACTGCCCGAGCACGTCGTAGCCCCACATTCCGGCAGTGAGTATGCTCATCGCCAGCGCGACCCAGCCCACTTTGTGTTGGACGGACTCCAGCTTGTTCAAGCGTTTCATCACTTCCTTTTGCTCCGCTTCAAGCCGCGCTTCTCCGACGCTGAGATAGAGGTGGTCTTCCTCCTTCATGCCCACTACGGAATGATATAGAAATAACACCAAATAGATGCCGGCCACTGCCGCCCATGCGATTGCCACCATCTCAAGTGCAGACATACGGTGCCTCCTTTGGAAATCCGTCAGTATGTATTTACTCCCGGCGGAGATGGAAGTCAACCGGGAGATAGTCCGCTAAATCTGTGCCCTCTTGGCGGCCCTCGCAAAGAGTGGGCCGCCAGTGGATCACTCGTGGCCCTCTTGTTCTGAATATTGCAACTCTAGTTGCTCATCAAAACAGAACCTTGTAGCGCTTTGGTTCGGGCGGCATTCGATTGCGTTCCTTCGGATTGTTGCTTGGCTTGGGTCTTGACCGTCCAATCCATATCGCGGCGCAGGCAAACGGGACGACCTAAACATAAGGGGGACAAACAGCCCTGACGGTAAGCGGTCGCCCGTGACCGCTAATGGTTACCGCCGAAAAGCTCACGGACACAGATTCGGCCATCGGGCGGATCTAGCCCACTCCCAACCGGGACCCGATTGTTGGCGGTTGGCCGAAAGTGGCCACACAACGGAAATACCTCTTTCGTGGTATCGTCTAACGGGGCCGATTCAAACGACGAGACGAGCTGCACGAGCATCCGAAGCCAAGACCGGCGTTCTGGCGACGCGCTCGTCTTTCACTTTTCCACTATCTGCGGAAGCGTTGACCACCCGCTCTGAATTGCGATCGGCATTCGTGGCCTCGATCCCACTTTTCATTTGCGAGTGGGTGAATTTCAAATCCTTGCGCTCCCTGCGATGGTCAAGACTGTGCCCGGTATTGCTGCCGACAGCGTTGATTCTGATAGCCTGCGGGCAGGGCGATTGGTTGCGCGGGCGGCCCTTAGAGCATTTGCAGCGGACACTGGAACCACTCGATCAACCAGTGCTGGGAAACCGGAGCTTGCGCCCTCTCACTGAGTGGGCAGGTCCAGTGGAGCCGGGGCTACTGGATATCTGTTATGTTCTGCTGAATTCCGTGCCACTGCTTTGCGTCTTACTCGTGATCTCACGCGGGTATGGCGAGCGCGTCGACCGTTTCCTGACCACGCTGCTGGCGGGGACCTGCGCACTTTCGACGCCAATCAGCAAGGAATCTGGACCTCTTCATGCTGGAGCAGCTTGGCATGTTTGCACGCCCAGCCCGGGTTCCGATGGCCGTTTTTCGTATTGGACGTCGATTCGGTTCTGGTTTTCTGGGCGGCCATCTATGGCCGGCGCCACTATGCCGGGGACGATCTGGCCAGCTCGCGATGAATATGGTCGCTTGGAGGCTATTTGAAATCTACGCTCCAGTGGTCTAGCTGCCAAATTTGGCTCACTGCATTCCTGGCCGGCATTGCGCTCGCGTCCGGAGGCGAATTACATTCGAAACCCGTCTTCGAAATCCGCATGGAAACGCCTCTATCGAGCATCCAGTCGGTGGTGGGCAGCGCTGTGCGGGGAGCCGTCGTTTCCCCGGCAATCGTCGATGGACAGGTGTATCTGCCCGTGGGGGCCAAAATTAACGGGAGAGTGATTCGCCGTTCCAAAGTTGGATTTGGCTTGCGCCATGAGCGAGCACTGTTGGGCATTCTCTTTTCTGAGGTCGAACTGCCGGACGGCAGCAAGTTTCCGATCGAGACCTCACTCATCTCGGTCGACAATGCGCGGGAAGATGTGACCAGGGAGGGCTACATCCGCGGTATTTTGGCGGCCGACTCGCTGCCCACCTACATTTTTGGAGTGTGGCACTGGCCCACCAGTGTGCTACCCCACAGGGCCTTAATGGGACTGACCGGCGCCAGCGGAATGACTTGGGTGAGAGTGGCGCCCAATCCTATTGGTGCTGCGGCGTTTCTAGGCTTGCGGTACGCCCTGGTGCCGTGGCCCAATCCCGAGATCCAACTCCCTGCGGGCGCCGAATTGCGGCTGCGGCTGGATTGGATCGATGATAGCGCTCCAACTAGCGTAGCCGGAGAAGCATCCCCGCTGGATAAAGGACTGGGAGAACGTCTGGAATCGACGGCGTTTCAAATCACAAAACTCGGTGGAACTTCGCCGGGGGACATCATTAACCTGGCTTTCGTCGGCACACACGCTCAAGTCACGAACGCCTTCGAAACCGCCGGTTGGGTAACTGCGGATAGTCTGGACCGGCGTTCGTTCATGGACACGTACCGGGCATATACGACAGGGCAAGGGTATGCCACCGCTCCTGTCTCCGAATTGAAGCATCAAGGACTCGCTCCTGCCCTGGTATTCCAGAAGGCGCTCAACACAATTACCAAACGCCATCACATTCGCATTTGGGCCGCGGAGGATTTCGGCGATCAAACGCTTTGGATTGCCGCCGCTTCTCATGACGTGGGCCTGGAATTCGACGGTGCGAGATTGAAATTCACGCACCGGATCGATGAACGCCTGGATCTGGAGCGGACCAAGGTCATGAATGACCTGGCTTACGTTGGATGTCTCGACTCTGTTTCATATGTCAGGCGGCCGGCAGTGGAAACGCATACGAACGGCAGCGAGAAGACCCAAACCGATGGCCGCATGGCAGTTGGGTTTATCGGGTCGTGCTCATCACCCACTGGAACCCTCGGAGAACGGCTATTCGACAGCCGTAAACCCTGGTTGCTGTACCGGCTGGGCCAAAGGACGATCCTCGAAACCCGCAACTACCTTTTCAGGCGCAACGCTTATTATCAAGTCTATTGGCTCGCTCGGAAGACTCGCGTGTTTGCTAGGAGGACCCGACCAACGCCAGCCGTTGTTGATTCCTCAGTGCAGGCTAATATTCCCGTTACACGATTGCAACTCCTCCAATCGGCGAGTATCGTTGACCCGATACTAGAACCGGTGAAGTTGCGGGAGACAAACGATCCCGCAAGGGATTGATATCTCGTTCGGGCATGCGTTGTGATTCGAGTCCATTGGGGAGTACACTGTGGACGACGATGCGGAAATGGTGCATAGCGATTGGGGCGGCGTGGCTTGCCATTACGTCATCCCAAGCACCCTTGGCTCACGTTCATCCGGACGACGCCGACCATCAGCATGCAAACGGGCACGCTCATCTGCATTTTCCGGTTCACGCATCGAAGCAGAGTACGCTCGAACCCGCGGATGACGACGAAGCAACCGTCTGGCTGGACTGGGCTCCCGTCACTAAACAGCGCGTAATAGTGCCTTATGTGGCCGCCACGCCGGTCGTGGTCACGGAACCGCGCCCGGTAAAAACCGAACGAATCGCGGAAGTCGTGCCACAGTCGCACGACCCACCTGTTCTCGGTTCCCTTCCTCCAAGATCCCCTCCCGTTTAATCCCGCCTCACATGCGTGAGCGGGTCGACGTGTGTCTGAACATACGTTGTACCCGCGTCAAGTTTCTATGCAAAGGCTGGGATCATGTTTAAAGGAAAAAGAAAGATTGGCGCCCGCTGGCTGCTGGCCGCCTTTTCGCTAACTCAAGGGGTCGCTCACGGTCAAGAATGGACCGAGCAGGCCGTACTGAGTTTGTTCGACCGCCAGAATCCGATGCAACGCGAGACGAGAGCCTCAGCGGCAGCGGCAGTGGAAGAAATTCGAGGGCGCACTTTGTGGCCGAATCCGGTCGCGAGGTATAGCCGCGAGACGGTGGGGTTCACGGAATTCGTCGACGCGCAGCAGGAACTCCCTCTTTCCGGCCGCCTGGGATATATCAAGAAGGCGATCGATCCAGGGAGGGAGGTGGTGGAGGCCCAGGGCGCAGCACGCGTATGGGAAGTTCGCTCTTCCATTCGCGCCGCCTTCTACCGGGCATTGGCGGCCCAACAGCAAGCCGAGACGATACAGGCGGCTCTGTCCGATATTGAGCAAATCGTGACGTTGCTTCGAACGAGAGAGAGAGAAGGAGAAGGCTCTCGTTACGATCGAATCCGGGTTGAGCGCGAAACTGTCGATTTGCGAGCGGATGTGGCGGTCGCACGGGCAAAGGCTCGCGCGGAGCTTACGTTTCTACTGGCGTACCTACCGCAACAGACTGCGATTACCAGCCTGAGCGGCGCGCTGGTTCCCCTCGCCATCGCGCGGTCGAAAGACGAAATTTTCCGGGCCGCGCTGTCTTCACGCGCCGAATTCAAAGCCGAGGCGAGCCGCCAGATCCAGCTTTCGTTCGAACAACAAGCGGCTGACCGGCTGCGAATTCCAGAGCCAACCATCACGGCTGGTTTGAAAAGAATCGATCCCCTCTCCGGACAACGCGGAAATGGAGCCGTCATCGGTTTCTCGATCCCACTTCCAATTTTCAATAAAGGCAGAACGGAAGTCGCCCGCATCGGCGCGGAAAAAGAGCGGGGTGATGCGCGCCGGGACATCTTGACACAACAGGTCACCGCTACCATCGCCGGAGCCTACGAAGTCTACGCCGCGCGACTCGCCGCGCTCAATACCTACGAACAGGAAACAACCGGTCGCGATGCTGAACTCCTGCGCATCGCTCGCGCAGGCTATCAGGATGGCGAGTTGGGAATTCTCCAGGTACTCGATGCATACCGCATGCAGCGGGTGACCGCCATACGCCGCCTGGAACTGGCGTCTGCCGTTAAAGAAAGTGAAGTTGAACTCTCCCGCGCCGCGGGCTTTGAGGTGACGCAATGAAACGCTGGTTACTAATATTCGCATTGGTGATACTCGCGGGATGCACGCAAAAGTCCACGGTAACAGCGGCCAAGACCGCCGAGCCCGGGCGGCCCACCGAAAAAGCGACCCTATGGTCCGCCAAGACCGAGCTGTATCTGGAATATCCGACGCTCGTAAAGAATCAAGACAGCCGCTTCGCCATTCACTTGACCCGGCTGAGTGACTTCCAGGCGGTACCTACTGGCCGCAGCGAAGTCCAATTGACCTATGCGGACGGAACCGTGGAATCATTCTCCAGCCCCGCGCCATCGAAAGCGGGGATCTTCGGTGTCACTGTCACGCCAAAACGGAGCGGTGCAGCCAAGATGGAAATCCGCCTTACCTCGCCATCACTGTCTGACACGCATTTGCTGGAAGGCGTGACAGTCTACGAATTGATGGCCAATGCTCCGACCGAAGAGAAGGCTCCCACCGAAGAAACAATCAACTTCACAAAAGAACAGCAATGGGCATTGGATTTCGCAACGGATCTGGCTCACTCGGGCACACTTCGTGAAAGCCTTGAGGTTCCGGCCGAAGTGACACCGCGTTCCGGAGGTCAGGCCGAGGTTACCGCGCCACTTGCGGGACGCCTCGTAGCCGGGGCCGCTTTCCCGGTGCTGGGGGCCAGGGTCATGCAAGGCCAGGTGCTGGCCACGGTGATTCCCCCGACTTCCGTGCCCAGCGACCGAGCGTCACTCGATCTTGCAAAGGCCGAGACGCAAGCCGCTGTCGATTATGCCCGGCGCGATCGTGAACGTGCGTCCAGATTGGTTGAGGCTGGAGCATCGCCGGCAAAGCGCCTGGACGAAGCGCGGACTGCGGAAACAGCCGCGGAAGCCCGCGTGCACGCGGCCGAAGAGCGCATTCGACAGTTCGATTCTTCCCGCAGTGCCGAGGGGAACGCCGGCGGCGCGGCGTTTTCGATCCGAGCGCCGATTGGAGGGATCATTGCCGAAACGATGACTGCGCCGGGGGCCAATCTCAAGGGCGGCGAGATTCTCTTTCGTATCATCGATACGGATCGAATTTACGTATCCGCGATTGTTCCCGAGGCATATTACCCAAGGCTCCGAAATCTGAGCGGAGCGGAGATCCAAATACCGGGGCTAAATCAGCCCCGGCCAGCAGGTCGCCTGATCTCGCTCGGCAAGGTAGTGGACCCCAGCAGTCGCACATTTCCAGTGGTCTATGAATTTGACAACACTGACGGACGAATTGCGATCAACCAGACCGTGACCATCCGGCTGTTCTTATCCGAATCGCGACAAGGATTGACTGTGCCGGAGAGCGCGATCGTCGATGACGGTGGGCGGCCAGTTGTGTTCGTTCAGGTGGCCGGTGAATCTTTCGCTCGCCGGGCAGTGGGGGTAGGCCGCAAACAGGGTGACGTAGCTGAGGTTTTATCAGGTCTCAGGCCTAATGATCGCGTCGTGAGCAAAGGAGCCTATCTCATTCGGCTCTCGGCGATGTCCAGCCAGATTCCAGCGCACGGGCACGTGCATTAAAGAGGCAACCAATGTTGGATTCACTCATTCGCGGGTCATTGCGCTATCGCCAATTCGTTCTGTTTCTCGCCTGTGCGCTGCTCATCGCCGGCGGGTACGTCGCCACTCGCACGCCACTAGATGTTCTGCCAGACTTGACCGCGCCAACTGTCACGATTCTTCTCGAAGGTCGCGGCATGGCGCCGACAGAGTTGGAGGCGCTGGCAACATTTCCCGTGGAAGCCGTCATGAATGGCGCGATTGGAGTGCGTCGCGTTCGTTCCGCGACGGCGGTCGGGATTGCGGTCGTATGGGTGGAGTTCGATTGGGGCCAAGACATCCAACGCGCGCGTCAGATTGTCACAGAGAAGCTCGCGCAAGTGGCCGGATCTCTTCCGCCCGAAATGGCGCCTCCGGTTCTCGCGCCGGTGTCTTCGGTGATGGGCGAAATTCAATTCGTCGCGCTGGAATCGGACCGTCACTCGCCGCTCGAGTTAAGAACGATTGCGGATACCGTCGTGCGGCGCAGGCTTCTCGCGGTTCCCGGCGTTTCTCAGGTGATTCCGACAGGAGGAGACCAAAAGCAATATCAGGTCGTGGTGGATCCGTCGTGGCTTCGGGAATATGACGTGAGGCTGGCTGACGTGGAGTCCGCGCTGCGCGCCGCTAATCAAAATTCTTCCGCTGGTTTCCGCGTTGCCGGCGGACAGGAGTATCTGATCCAGGGAGTGGGCCGGGTTCGCACTGAAGAAGAAATCGGCGGAATCGTGATTACGTCGCGCAATGGACGGCCCATTCTCATTCGCGATGTAGCTCAAGTAAAAATTGGCGCTGCACTCAAGCGCGGAGAGGGATCGCATAATGCGAAACCGGCCGTCATTCTTGGAATTCAAAAGCAGCCCGGAACGAACACTCTAGATCTCACGAAAGCCGTCGAGGCCACACTTGACGACATCCAGCGAACGCTTCCGTCCGGAATGAAGATCGACCGCAACATCTTTAGAGGCGCGGATTTCATCGAGCGATCTCTGGAAAATCTCACGCGGGCTCTTCGTGACGGTGTGGTGCTGGTCGCGATCATCGTGTTGCTCTTTTTGTTCAACGTGCGTGCGGCCCTGATTACACTAGTCGCATTGCCGCTCTCGCTAGTCGCGGCCGTCCTGGCGATGAGTTTCTTTGGTTTTTCGATCAATAGCATGACGCTCGGCGGATTGGCGATTGCCATTGGAGAACTGGTGGACGACGCTATTATCGACGTCGAAAACGTAATGCGGCGTCTGCGCGAGAATGCCAACAAGCCTGAGGGAGAACGGAGTGCGGCTCTTGATATTGTCTACCGGGCTTCCCGAGAAATTCGGAGTTCCGTGGTGTTCGCTACGGTCATCGTCGTTTTGGTATTCCTGCCGCTGTTCGCACTGACAAGCGTGGAGGGCAGGCTGCTGCGTCCGCTCGCTGTCGCATATATCGTGAGTTTGCTCGCGTCGCTGCTAGTGGCCCTTACGGTGACTCCGGTTTTGTGTTCCTACCTGTTGCCGCGGGCGAAAGCGATTCTCCGTGGAAAGGAACCATGGTTGTCGCATTTTCTCCAGCGGATGTATATGCCGGTATTGGAGCACTGCCTAAGAGTTCCGGTAGTGGTGCTCGCCATTGCGTTAACGCTCGTCGTTGCCGCTGGCTGGAAACTCTCCCAGGCGGGCCGGTCATTTTTGCCGGACTTCAATGAAGGGTCGTTGACGGTAAGTGCGGTTACGATGCCCGGAACTAGCCTTGCCGAATCCGATGCTCTGGGCAATGCTCTGGAGCGAATCTTGCTTTCCGTGCCGGAAGTAGTTTCCACCGGACGGCGTACGGGACGGGCGGAATTCGATGAGCATGTACAAGGAGTTGAATCGGCAGAGTTGGACGTAAATCTCCGCATGGGCAACCGTCTCAAGGATGAAGTTCTCAAGGAAATCCGCGAAAAAGTCACTCTCATGCCGGGCACGAACGTGACCGTTGGCCAGCCGATCTCCCATCGCATCGACCACATACTTTCCGGCATCCGGGCGAACATCGCCGTCAAGGTGTTCGGCGACGATCTTACACAGCTTCGCGCACTCGCCAAACAAATACAGGGAGTCATGAGCGGGGTTCCGGGCGTCGTTGATCTTTCGACGGAGCAGCAGACCGATATCCCCACGCTGCGTGTGAAAGTGAACCCAACCAGCGCCGCACGTTATGGACTTTCAACGGGAGAAGCATCTGATCTCATGCAGACAGCCTACGTCGGCAAAGAAGTCAGCCGCATTCTGGAAGGTCAGGTGAGCTTTCCGCTGGTAGTTCGCTATGGATCGGAAGAATCGGAATCGATCGAAGCAATTCGCAAAACCCTGATCGATACGCCGAGTGGAGTACGGGTACCCTTGGGAGCAATAGCGGACATTCGAGAGGATCGCGGTCCGAACTTTATCATGCGGGAAGGCGTACAGCGAAGAATTGTCGTGCAATGTAATGTCGCGGGTCGGGATCTTATCGGAACTGTCAATGACATCCGCGACCGTATTACCCAAGGAGTCAGTTTTCCGCAGGGCTATAGGGTTGAGTACGGCGGACAATTTGAAAGTGAACAACAAGCCACACGGCTTCTATTGCTCCTGGGATCTCTTGTCATCGTTGCAACCGCGGTTATCTTGGCGACGGTCTTTCATTCCCTGAGCGATGCTCTCATCATCATGCTGAACCTCCCCTTGGCCTTGGTCGGCGGAGTTGTGGGAGTGCTGCTTGGCGGTGGCGTGCTCTCCGTCGCTTCGATCATCGGCTTCATCACACTCTTTGGCATTGCCACGCGTAACGGGATAATGCTCGTCTCCCACGTCCGGCATTTATCGGAAATCGAGCGAATCCGGGATGTTCACGAAGCGCTCATGCGCGGCGCGAGTGAACGCCTGATTCCCATCCTGATGACGGCACTTGCTGCTGGACTCGCTCTCGTCCCAATCGCTTTGAGGAAAGGACAACCCGGAAGTGAAATTCAGGCTCCCATGGCGTTTGTCATTCTCTTTGGCCTGTTGTCGTCGACTCTCCTGAATTTGATCGTGGTTCCGACTGCGTGGTGGATGCTCCATCGAACAGATCGGCCCGCAAAAGTCCCCCACACTGGACGTGCACGCGGGACTGATTTCCTGGACGCTCAAACCGAGCACAGCGAAGTAAGGCGCTGAAACCCGGTTTCAGTGGAGTTGCCACGGATCGAAGGAGAGCGGGATAATATTTTTTTGACAAGCTCCAATCCAACATGGGATCCCGCGCGCGCTTTAGTCCGCATTCGGGAACTCCAAACCTTACCCGGCGCGCTGCTTCCTATCCTGCACGCGCTGCAAGAAGAATTCGGGTACGTCGACGATGCGGCGATTCCACTGGTAAGCCAGGCGCTGAATCTCTCGCATGCCGAAGTACATGGGGTGATCACGTTTTATCATGATTTCCATCGTGAGCCGGGTGGCCGGCACCTTCTGCAGATTTGCCGCGCGGAGTCTTGCCAGTCCATGGGCTGCAACGCACTGGTGCGGCACGTCGAAAACAAGTTAGCGGCCAAGCTGGGCGAAACAACAGCCGACGGGGCATTCACGCTGAAGCCGGTGTACTGTTTGGGTAACTGCGCGCTTTCGCCTGCTGTCATGCTGGACGGTAAGCCTTACGGGCGCGTTTCCGAAGAGGTAGTCGACTTCCTGATCGATAGCGCGAGGCGGATGTGATGAGGATTTACGTCCCCTGCGATTCGTCGGCGCTCTCGGTGGGCGCGGATGCGGTGGCTCGCGCGATTATGGCCGAGATCTCATCGCGCGGATTGAGCGATGTCACGGTAATCCGCAACGGTTCGCGAGGCCTTTTCTGGCTGGAACCGTTGGTGGAAGTGGAAACCGCGCGCGGGCGCGTCGCCTACGGGCCGGTAACACCCGGAGTGGTGGTGGAACTGTTCGACGCAGGGATGCTTGAAGGCAAGCCGCACGGGCTTTGCCTGGGATTGACGGAAGAGATTCCGTACCTGAAACGCCAGGAACGGCTAACGTTCGCCCGATGCGGCATCACAGACCCGCTGTCGCTCTCCGATTACATCGCGCACGGCGGCTATCAGGGATTGAAGCGCGCGCGCACCATGACTCCGGAGGCGATCGTCGAGGAAACTGTGCAGTCAGGCCTGCGGGGGCGCGGCGGTGCGGGATTTCCGACGGGCATCAAGTGGCGCACCGTATTGAAAACGCCGGCATCGCAAAAATACATCGTATGCAATGCCGATGAGGGCGACAGCGGCACCTACGCGGATCGGATGATCATGGAGGGCGATCCGTTCGTCTTGATCGAAGGCATGACCATCGCGGGACTCGCGGTGGGCGCTACACAGGGTTACGTCTACATTCGTTCGGAGTATCCGCACGGTTTCCGAACCATGCGGCGCGCCGTCGAGATCGCCAGGGAAGCGGGCTACCTGGGCCCGGATTTTGACATCGACATACGGCTGGGCGCAGGCGCTTATATTTGCGGAGAGGAAACGTCTCTGCTCGAAAGCCTGGAAGGCAAGCGCGGGCAGGTGCGCCCCCGACCGCCCCTTCCGGCCGTGGAGGGCCTGTTTGGCAAACCGACTGTCGTCAACAATCTGATCTCACTGGCGACTGTGCCGATTATTTTCGACAGGGGCGCTCAGTTCTATCGCGACTTCGGGATGGGCAGATCGCGCGGAACGCTGACTATTCAACTGGCGGGCAATCTCAAGTACGCCGGCTTGGTGGAGAAGGCGTTCGGCTTGACGCTGCGCGAAGCGATCTACGATTTCGGCGGTGGGACTCGCACCGGGCGGCCGTTCCGCGCCGTGCAGGTGGGAGGACCGCTAGGCGCGTACTTCCCAGAGGCACTACTGGACACACCACTCGATTACGAAGCATTTGCTGAGAAAAAGGGCCTGATCGGGCACGGCGGTGTGGTGGTGTTTGACGATACCGTGGATCTTGCC
Organism: uncultured Acidobacteriota bacterium; assembly: GCA_902826605.1. Classification (GTDB taxonomy): domain Bacteria; phylum Acidobacteriota; class Terriglobia; order Bryobacterales; family Bryobacteraceae; genus Palsa-187. Next base: position 33,722 of record CADEFM010000001.1, on the reverse strand, counting down.
GAGCAAGCCCGCTTCGCGATGGAATTCTGCGCCATAGAGAGCTGCGGAAAATGCACTCCATGCCGGATTGGATCGACGCGCGGTGTGGAAGTAATCGACAGGATCGTCGCGGGACAGGATCGGGCGCGGAACCTGGAATTACTGAATGATTTGTGCGAAACGCTGCTGGATGGTTCGCTATGCGCACTCGGCGGGTTGACTCCCTTCCCGGTCCAAAGCGCCGTTCACCATTTCCCTGAAGATTTTGCGAAACTAAAGGTGTAGGTATTCTATGCCCCTCCTGCAAGAAACTGATTACGGCACACCGCTCTCCGTCATCAACACGTTGGTAACGCTGGAGATTGACGGACAACCGGTAACGGTCCCCGCGGGGACTTCTGTGATGCGCGCGGCTGTGGAGGCGGGCATCGGCATTCCCAAGCTATGCGCCACCGATAGCGTCAAGGCCTTCGGGTCTTGCCGGTTATGCCTGGTGGAAATTGACGGGAAACGCGGCACGCCGGCATCCTGCACGACTACCGTCGAACCGGGGATGCACGTTCGTACGCAGACTCCCAAGCTAGCGAAGCTGCGGCGCGGCGTAATGGAGCTGTATATTTCCGATCATCCGCTGGACTGCCTGACATGTTCGGCCAATGGGGATTGCGAATTACAGGACATGGCGGGTGCAGTGGGCCTGCGCGAAGTGCGTTATGGCTATGCAGGCGAGAATCACCTAAGCGCCCCGAAGGACGAATCGAATCCGTATTTCACGTTTGAGGCTTCAAAGTGCATCGTCTGTTCACGCTGCGTGCGCGCCTGCGAGGAAGTGCAAGGCACATTCGCGCTGACCATTCAGGGCCGCGGCTTTGAATCGAAAGTCTCCGCGGGCGGGAAGCCATTCCTGGATTCTGAGTGCGTGTCCTGCGGAGCTTGCGTGCAGGCTTGCCCGACGGCGACTTTAAACGAAAAATCCGTCATTCAAATGGGCGTTCCGGAGCGCAGCGTGATCACCACTTGCGCGTATTGCGGCGTGGGCTGCACATTCAAAGCGGAGTTGCAGGGCGATCAAGTGGTGCGCATGGTTCCGCACAAGGATGGCAAGGCGAATCACGGGCATTCCTGCGTGAAGGGACGCTTCGCCATTGGTTACGCGACCCATAAGGACCGAATTCTGAATCCGATGATCCGCGCCAAGATCAGCGATCCGTGGCGTGAAGTGAGCTGGGAAGACGCGATTTCCCACGCGGCGAGCGAATTCAAACGCATTCAAGCCAAGTACGGGCGCGATTCCGTAGGCGGCATCACTTCTTCGCGCTGCACCAACGAAGAGACGTATCTGGTTCAAAAGATGATCCGCGCGGCTTTCGGCAACAACAATGTGGACACATGCGCGCGCGTCTGCCATTCCCCCACGGGCTATGGCTTGAAGGCGACATTCGGGACGTCCGCCGGCACACAGGATTTCGATTCGGTCGAAGAAGCCGACGTGATGATGGTGATCGGAGCGAACCCCACCGACGCCCATCCGGTATTTGCCTCTCAGATGAAGCGGCGGCTGCGCGAGGGCGCGAAGCTGATCATCGTGGATCCGCGACGCATCGATTTAGTGGAAACGCCTCACGTAAAGGCGGATTACCATTTGGCTCTGCAGCCCGGCGCGAATGTCGCGGTGATTAATGCACTGGCGCACGTGATCGTCACCGAAGGATTGGCGGCGGAAGACGACATCAAAGAACGCTGCGATGCCAAGGCGTTTGAATTGTGGCGAACGTTTATCGTACAGGAAAAAAATTCGCCGGAATCGCTGGAATCGGTTACCGGTATTCCCGCGGCGGAGATTCGCGGAGCGGCAAGGCTGTACGCGACCGGAGGCAATGCGGCCATATATTACGGCCTAGGCGTCACCGAGCACAGCCAGGGATCCACCATGGTGATGGGCATGGCGAATCTTGCAATGCTCACCGGAAACCTGGGACGGCGCGGCGTGGGCGTGAATCCGCTGCGCGGCCAGAACAACGTGCAGGGCGCGTGCGACATGGGATCGTTCCCCCACGAATTTTCGGGCTATCGCCACGTTTCCGACGACAGCACGCGCAAGATGCTGGAGCAGGATTGGCACGTTGCGCTCGACGGCGAGCCTGGTCTGCGCATCCCCAACATGCTGGACGCAGCGGTGGACGGTACGTTCAAAGGGCTTTATGTGCAGGGTGAGGACATCGTGCAATCCGATCCCAATACCAAGCACGTGACGGCGGGCCTGGAAGCGATGGAGTGCGTCGTGGTCCAGGATCTGTTCCTGAATGAGACTGCGAATTACGCTCACGTATTTCTGCCGGGATCGTCGTTCCTCGAAAAAGACGGCACATTCACCAATGCGGAGCGGCGCATTGGACGTGTGCGCAAAGCCATCGCCCCGATGGCGGGTCTGGAAGACTGGCAGGCCACCATGGCGCTTTCCAACGCTCTCGGATATCCGATGAATTACACTCATCCATCGGAAATCATGGATGAAATCGCGCGGCTGACACCGACGTTTGCGGGTGTAACCTATCAGAAGCTGGATGAGCTGGGCAGCGTTCAATGGCCTTGCAACGAAGAAGCCCCCGAGGGTACGCCGATCATGCATATTGGGAAATTCGCTAGTGGCAAGGGCAAATTCATGCTCACCGAATTCGTTCCCACCGACGAGCGCTCAACGGCGCGATTCCCGCTGATTCTCACAACGGGGCGGATTCTTTCGCAATATAACGTAGGGGCGCAGACGGCCCGTACTCCCAACAATATCTGGCATAGCGAGGACGTGCTGGAGATTCATCCGTCCGACGCCGAGAACCGCGGCATTCGCGACGGCGATCTGGTGTCACTCGCCAGCCGCAGCGGGGACATCGCTTTGCCCGCCAAAATTTCCGAGCGCATGCAGCCTGGCGTGGTGTACACCACGTTCCATCACGCGATGACCGGCGCTAATGTCGTCACCACGGAATTTTCAGACTGGGCCACCAATTGTCCCGAATACAAAGTAACAGCCGTGCAAGTACAGTTGGCGAAGAAGACCTCCGAGTGGCAGCAGCGCTACGGCGAGATGCGCCGTCAGAACACGCGCATTCTGGAAGACGACGCGGTGATGGCGCACGGCGACTGACACGCTCTTAAAAGATGAAGCCCAAGCTTATGGTTCACATGGCGAACCAGATCGCCGATTTTTTTGCGGCCTATCCACATGAGGAAGCAGTGGCGGGCGTCGCGGATCATTTGAAGAAATTCTGGGAGCCGCGCATGATGCGGCAACTGCACGAATACATCGCCCAAGGCGGAGAGGGCTTGCATGCCCTGGTACTCGAGGCAGCCCAAAAAAATTGACGATTTTGTTCACGCCATGCTTCGGGTGAGCATTTCCGCGAAATGACGCCAGTTCTTGCGCAGTGCGTGAGTTTTATTGCCGCTGGGCCACCACTGCACGCTTCCCCGCCCCATTTTGAGCGTTCCTAAGAGCTCTTTGCCGGTTCGCACTTGAATATCCAAAGTGTTACTGCTCGAGAGCTTTGTCAAGTCCACGGAGTACGGCAATAGCGCGGTCACCTTCGTGACATGAACCTTGCGTTTTCTGGGCATGCGCGATTATATATGGCCTGACGCCCTCGGGTCTACGATAGTAGAGATATGGAAACTGTCGCGGAACCTACTCTGGCCGCCCCGCCGTCGTGGGTCTCGCTCAAAGACGAAGAGTTGCTTGCCGTGCGCATTTGCGACTTGAACGTGGACATTGCCGGTTCGGACCTGGAGCCGGCGATCCGGCAACTCCATGACGATCTTACCGCGCGCGGTATGGCTTTTCAGCCGGAATGTTACCTGGGCGACGAATGGTTTTCTCCGGAAGGCCGCGCCGCCATTGCCATCCCCTTTTATCTGGCGCATCCAAGACTAAGAGCTCTTGAGCTGCGGCAGATGTTGGAGGTGGAAGGCGGCTCTCCCGAATGGTGCCTGATGCTGCTGCGTCACGAATGCGGACACGCCATCGATCACGCGTATCACTTTTCCGTGCGCAAAGACTGGCAGGATGTGTTCGGCAGTCCGGAAGTGGAATATAAGCCAGAAACGTACACGCCGCAACCATATAGCCGCGGCTTCGTACAAAACCTGCCCAACTGGTATGCGCAGGCCCATCCGGATGAGGACTTCGCCGAAACTTTCGCAGTGTGGCTGGCGCAGCCGGCCGAACAATGGCGTCAGCGTTATCAGGGCTGGAAAGCGCTCGATAAACTTGAGTTCATCGACAAGCTGATGCACGAAGCGGCGGCCGCGAAGCCAACCAATAAGGGCGGACGCAAGATTTCCGAAGCACGCAAGCTGCGCACCACGCTTGGCCGCTACTACGCCGGCCGCCGAAAACTCTACGCGGAGGATTTTCCGGATTTCTACGACGCGGATCTGCGCTCCATCTTCAACAACGGTGAGCCCGGCGCGGAAGGCGCCGCGCGCTTCATGCGCCGCCATCGTGCCGCGCTCACGTCGTCCATCGTGCAATGGACCGGCCAGCGCAAATACACTGTAAACATGCTGGTGCAAAAACTCATCGTGCGCTGCCAGAAGTTGAAGCTCAAGGCTCCAGCGGAGCCGGCACGGCTCCATTTTGAGCTGGCGTCTTATCTGGCTGCTCTGGTCACGAATCACTTTTACACCGGCCGTTTCAAGAGGTCCGTCTAGCGTGAAAATTCTCATTTTGTTCGACCTCGCACATGCTGTCGACCCGGACCAGAGCTTTTCGCCGGAGTCCCTCAAAGAGCAGGACAAACCCACCGAGGCCTGCGTGATGGAATGTTTGACGCGCCTGGGGCACGGCGTGGAAACATTGGCCGTTTACGACAACGTCACCGCGATCGTGGAGAAACTGAAGGCGTGCGCGCCGGATGTGGTTTTCAATCTGACGGAATCATTCTTCCATGACCGCGCCAACGAACCTAACATTCCGGCGCTGCTGGATCTCATGAAGGTGCGCTACACCGGCTCCGGTCCCGACGCACTGATGTTGTGCAAGGACAAAGCCCTGGCCAAGAAGGTTTTGGCGTACCATCACGTGCGGCTGCCGAATTTCGTGGTGTCGCGACAATCGCACCCGTTGCGGCACTTGAAGCGATTCACGTATCCAGCATTCGTCAAGCCGGTGGGCGAGGAATCTTCCGACGGTATCAGTAAGGCGTCCTTCGCGCGCGATGAGGCCGAAGCTCTCGAGCGGATGCGTTTCATCCATCAGAAATTCAACTGCGATGTCCTCATCGAAGAATACATCGAAGGCCGGGAATTATATTTGAGCGTGCTGGGGAACCATCGCCTCACGGTGTTTCCTCCGCGTGAGATTTTCTTTGAACAGATGGCGGAGGATCAGCCTAAATTCGCGACATTTCATGCCAAGTGGAACGACAAATATCGCAAGAAATGGGGCATCAAGAACGGACCGGCGAAGGAGTTGCCGGAACGTCTGTCCGCGCACTTGGATCAGATTGCGAAAAAAGTATACCGCTTGCTTAAAATACGCGGATTCGGGCGCATCGATGTGCGTCTGACTCCGCAAGGTGAAATCTTTGTGATCGAAGCGAACCCCAACCCCTCCCTCGCCGATGACGAAGACTTCGCTCAATCGGCAACAGACGCCGGCGTGAAGTATGACGATCTGGTGCAGGAAATCCTCAACGCAGCGTCGGCGTAATTTACACGCGGGCGAGGAAGCACCCTGGGAGATCGGACGGTACGCTCTCGCCCGTCAGTTCTGTGCCCCCCCGGTACCACCACCCCATTCCCTCGAATCGCCTGCGGCGGTAATATTGTCACAGAGCCATGAGGTTTCTGCTTGTAGCCACTCTATGGATTCTTGCGGTTCTAGGTGGCTGCTACTTTCTCATCATCAGCGCGGGAGCGGGAGAAATATTGATGAATCTATTGCCATTGCGATAGCCATGGCAGGAGTGTCAGCGTTTCTCAAGTAGTCCTCTCTCCCGATGCTACACTGAGAGTATTCCCATGACATATGACGTGGTTGTCCTCGGGAGCGGCCCTGGCGGGTACTCGGCGGCCGTTCGAGCGGGACAGTACGGCCTCAAGACGGCCATCATTGAAAAAGACGCGAGATTGGGCGGCTGCTGCTTGCTTGTTGGCTGTATTCCCACTAAAGCGTTCCTTCATACCGCCGACGTGTGGGAGCGTTTCAAGCACTCCACTGACGAAGGCATCCAATGTGAAAATCCGCGCCTGGATTTCCCGTTGGTGAGCGATCGGAAGAACAAAATCGTTTCCAAACACGCCAAGGGCGTCGAGTTTCTGATGAAGAAAAACAAAGTCGACGTCATTAAAGGCTATGGGCGGCTGGCTGGACCCGGCAAGATTGAGGTTACAAACAACGGGACCAAGCAGATTGTCGAAGCAAAAAATATCGTCCTGGCGACCGGTTCGGAAGCGCGGATGGTTCCGGGGCTGCAGCCCGACGCGAAGCGGATCCTGACCAACATCGAAATTCTGGACCTGCAGGAAGTGCCGAAATCACTGGCGATTTTGGGTGCAGGGGCGGTGGGCGTGGAGTTCGCCTCCTGCTTCCATCGCTTCGGATCGAAGACTTCCATTTTTGAAATGCTGCCGCGCATCGTTCCAGTGGAGGACGAAGAAGTTTCCAAAGAATTGGAACGCGTCTTTAAGAAGAGCGGCATCCGCGTGGAAACTGGTGCGAAAGCGGAAAATATTCAAAAAACCGACACTGGCGTCCGCTTCACGGTGACCCTCGCTAATGGGAACCAGGAAACGGTGGAAGCCGAGGCACTGCTAGTCGCTATCGGGCGCAAGCCGAATACGGATAACATCGGCCTCGACGGGACGCGCGTCGAATTGGACCGCGGCTTTGTGAAGGTGGATCAGTTCCAACGCACCGGGGAACCGGGCGTCTACGCTATCGGCGATATCGTGGCAGGCACGCCGCAACTGGCGCACGTTGCCACGGCGGAGGGCATGGTCGCTATCGCTCACATCGCGGGCAAGCCGGTTACACCGGTGAACAAGAATCGCATACCTGGCGCGACGTATACCGATCCGGGCATCGGCAGCGTCGGTTTCACGGAGGCACAGGCCAGGGCGCAGGGTCACGAAGTCAAAATTGGCAAGTTTCCGTTTGCCGCCAATAGCAAGGCGTCTATTCTTGGGCGCCACGACGGTTTCGTCAAGATTGTTGCCAACGCAAAGTATGGAGAAATTTTGGGTGTCCATATCATTGGGCCCGAAGCTTATGAACTGATTAGCGAAGGTGTTCTGGCAATGGAAGCCGAAGCTACCGTGGAGACCCTGATGCACACAATCCATGCGCATCCCACGATTTACGAGGCCGTGGGCGAGGCGTTTAACGCAGTTTACGGATTGGCCATTAATGCCTGAAGTTGTAGTAACCGCTGAAGACGTTCCTGCAACGCTACCGGATCGCGAGTGTCTGCCACGCGTGTGCCAGGTTCGCGACGCCGGCCGCCTGCGCTATGCAGACGCGTTCGTGCTGCAGAATAGTTTGGTGGAACAACGGAAACGCGGTGAGGTTCCGGATCAACTTGTGTTTGTGGAACACCCGCACGTGATTACGATGGGCCGCAACGGGCACAGCGAAAACCTGCTGGCAAGCCCGGAAATCTTGGAACGCTCGGGCATCGAATTTCGCCACTCGGACCGCGGAGGCGATGTTACCTATCACGGCCCCGGCCAGATTGTCGGGTACCCCATCCTCGATTTGCGAGAATGGAAAAGAGACGTGGTTGCGTATGTGCGAGGGATTGAGCAGGTGGTGATCCAGGCGCTGGCTGAGTTCGGCATCGCCTCGGGAGTGGAAAAAGGCGCTACAGGCGTGTGGACCACTCGGGGCAAGATCGCGGCGATTGGAGTTCACATCAGCCGGTGGGTTACGTCCCACGGTTTCGCCCTCAACGTGAATACGGATTTGAGTTATTTCCGGTACATCGTACCGTGCGGATTGACAAAGCCGGTGACCTCCATGCGGGAACTGGGTTGTAAGGCGGATAGCAGCCAAGTTGCCGCGGCGCTCACTCGAAATTTCGCGGACGTGTTCAGCCGGAAAATGGAGAATGTATGATTGACATCGTCATGCCCCAGATGGGCGAGAGTATCGTCGAAGGAACCCTTACCAAATGGCTGAAGAAGCCGGGAGACCGGGTGGAGCGCGACGAGCCACTGTTTGAAATTTCCACCGATAAAGTAGACACGGAAATTCCATCGCCAGTTGCTGGCACCATGGGTGAGATTCTAGTGCAGGAAGGCGCCACCGTTGGTATTAATACCGTGGTGGGCAGAATCAGTGACGGTGCCAAGGTGAATGGATCGGGGACTCAAGCCGCTGTGCCGGCAACCCCTTCTGTTGCTCAGGCAGCGCCTGCACCGGTCGCCGCGGCGCCGACCCCCGACGCCACGCCTGCCGCGGATCCCCCCGCAGTGAATGCCGCGCCTGCCGCAGATCCCGTCACCGAAGCAGGGCCTCTTTCTCCGCTGGTTCGCAAGATGGCGAGAGAGAACAATATCGACCTGAATCAGATTCGCGGCAGCGGAGCTGGCGGTCGCATTACTAAACAGGATCTCGAGGACTATTTGAACGGACGTGCCGCACAGCCGGCCCCTCGCGCCGAGGCTACCGCACCAGCGACGCAGCCGGCCCCCGCTCCGCCACAACCGCAGGCCATCGTCCCTGCGCAATCCACCATGAACGTTCCGCCTCCACCGGCGCCCGCGGAACCACCCGCGCAGTTCCGTGGACAGGCTCCGGCGGGCCGCGTGGAGCCGATGACTATCATGCGGCAGAAGATCGCCGAGCATATGGTCTTCAGCAAGCGCACCTCCGTGCACGTGACCACGGTGCATAAGGTGGACATGACGCGCATCGCCAAGCTGCGTGCAAAGGCGAAGGACGAATTCCAAACGCGCTACGGATTCAGTCTTACATTTCTGCCGTTCGTGGCTCGGGCCACTACTGCGGCGCTGCAGCAATTCCCGATCCTGAACGCATCGATCGATGGGACGAACATCATCTACCATCGCGATATCAACCTGGGGATCGCTGTCGCGCTTGACGGCGGCAATGGTCTTATCGTCCCGGTAATCCGCAATGCGGACGAGAAGAACGTCGTGGGCTTGCAGCGTTCCATTGCGGATCTGGCATCGCGGGCGCGCTCGCGCCAGTTGCGGCCCGATGAAGTACAAGGCGGTACGTTCTCCATCACCAATTTCGGCAGCTTCGGCAGTATTTTCGCCACGCCCGTGATCAACCAGCCGCAGGTGGCCATTCTTGGCGTCGGAGCGGTGGAAAAGGTGCCGGTAGTGCTGGACGACGCGATCGCAATTCGCTCGCAGGCCCATCTGGCGCTCACTTTCGATCATCGCCTGGTGGATGGAGCTATGGGCGATCAGTTTACCCAGAAGGTGAAATCGATTCTGGAAAACTGGAGCGAAGAAGTTCTGTAAGACGACGCGCCAGCCGCGCCAGTGCGTATACTCGATTGTTGGTGCGCAACTTCGCCTATGCCGCGATCATCGCGGCGTGCTTTCTCGCCGGAACCCTTGCCGGCTGGACCTCACTCGCCGTTCGCATTGACCATTATGTCTACGATCTGCTGACACGGTTGACCCCACTGCCGAAGGCAAATCCACACAACACCCCAGAAGCGGTCGTAGTGGCCATCGATGAGGAAACGCTGCAAGCGCGTGGCGGTATGCGGCGTATCCGTCCCATTCTTACCGAAACGCTCGAACAACTGCGCGATGCCAATCCAAAGGTCGTCGCGCTTGACACGATCTTGAGCGACCCGGGAGATCCCGCTGAAGACGGGCGACTGGAAGCTGCGCTTCGCGCGACGGAAAATCTGATTCTGCCGTGTGAGCTGGTCGCAACGGCGGACGGGACGCATTGGGAGGATCCGCTAGATAGATTTAAAAATGCCACCACAGCCGTGGGTCATGTGCATGCGGAACAAGACCGCCTGGACGGCGTGAGCCGGGAGATTTCGCTCGAAGACATCGCCAACGGACAGCGGCGATGGGCGCTGGTGCTCGAAGCATTTCGCGTCTCACGCGGGGCTGGCATTGTGGAATCACCGGAGGATCTCAGTGTCGGCTCGGCCTTGATTCCCGCTCCCCGCTCCGGCGCCGGCCGCCCTATGCTGCTGCGGTATCTGCCCGCCGGTATCCCCACGATTCCGGCGCTGCGCCTGCGGGACCGCATTTCCACGTTGCGCGGTAAAGCGGTGTTCGTGGGCGTCACCGCGCTCTCCGCGGCGCGCGACCGCCTCGTCAATCCCTACGGGCAGAATATAGCGGGTGTGGAAGTGCACGCGCATGCGTTCGAGACACTGGCGCGCGCAAGCTTCCTACGGCGGCCATCGGACCTGACGGCATTCAGTGTCGCGGCATTATTCGCGATGGCCGCGGGACTAGTCTTCGCCCTGCTCGCCGGATGGCAGGCTTACGTGGCCGGCCTCTGCGTACTGGTCGCGGCGCACATCGCGCCCGTTGTGCTTTTCCGTCAGAACCTGCTCTTTCCGTACTTCGGCCCCGCAGCTGTTGCGTGGCTTTCCTGCGCTGGAGCGGCCAGCTATCAGCACTTCTTCGCCCGCCGCGAACTGCGCCGCAGCGAATCTGAGAAATCACGCTACCAGCAGGCCATTCACTGGGCCGCGCATGAGATGCGTACACCGCTGACCACCATTCAGGGCTCCAGCGAAATCATGACTCGCTACGCGCTCTCCGAAGAAAAGCGCAAACAGCTCAGCCAAAACATCAATTCCGAATCGAAACGCCTCGCACGGCTGATTCAGACCTTCCTCGACGTGGAACGTCTGGCCGACGGACAAATGGAAATGAAGCGCGAGGCATTCGATGTATCTGCGGTGGTCGAAACCTGCGTGGCGCGCGCGAGGCCGCTCGCCGAACGCAAGAATATCCGTATCCATCTGGATAGCGCCTCCGCGGAATGCTCACTGACAGGCGATAGTGAGCTGATGGAATACGCGGTTTACAACTTGTTGACCAACGCCGTGAAATATTCACCCCCGGATACAGATGTGCACATCGCCGCCGAGATCCTCCGCGGCGATCTCCGGCTGAGCGTCCGCGACCAGGGCATCGGCATGGATTCCAAGGAGCTGAAGCGCGTTTTTCAAAAGTTCTATCGCACCCGGCGCGCGGAGGAGTCCGGCGAAGCGGGAACCGGCATCGGCCTTTCGATCGTGGAACAGATCGTCGCCCACCATGGCGGCCGCATGGAAGTGACCAGCGAGCCCGGCAAGGGTTCGTGCTTTACCATGGTATTGAACGCACATGTTGAAAGTCCTGATCGTCGAGGATGATTCCTCACTTCGCAATACGATGACCACAGTGCTGGAGCTGGAAGGCTACCAGCCGGACGCCGTTGCCTCCACGCGCGAAGCTTTGACAAAGTTGAGTGCGCAAGCGTATCCCATTGTGGTTTCTGATATTTATCTGGACGAGCGCACGGGCATCGACATCCTGCGGGAGGCCCGCGCCCAGGACCCTGCTTGCGCCGTCATCTTGATGAGCGGGCGCGGCAGCATGGAGACCGTGATGGCTGCCACCGAAGGCGGCGCATTCGATTACCTGGCGAAACCGTTCGAGATGGCGCAGATGATCGGCGCGATCCGGCGGGCGGAGCAGTCGCTTGAAGAAGCGAACGACGACGAGGCCGCCTCCATCGACGATCTTCCCGACACGGAAATGATCGGCAGCTCCGCGAAAATGGTGGAGATCTACAAGACAATCTCGCGCGTTGCCCCCACCGACGCCACGGTGTTGATCGAGGGGGAAACGGGGACCGGAAAGGAATTGATCGCGCGCATGCTGCACCGCAACAGCAAACGCGCGCACCATCCGTTCGTGCCCGTGGATTGCGGCTCCATCGCGCCCACTCTGCTGGAAAGCGAACTCTTCGGAACGTTGAAAGGAGCCTACACCGGCGCGGACCGCGACCGTATGGGCGTCTTTGAAGCGGCGAATAACGGAACGGTATTTCTGGATGAGATCGGCGACATTGAACTTGGCTTTCAGTTGAAGCTGTTGCGTTTCTTGCAGGAGCGCGAGGTGCGCCCGCTGGGGTCTCCACGCTCCAAGAAAGTGGACGTCCGGGTGATCGCGGCCACCAATCGATACGTGCAGAAGATGGTGGAAGAGGGCAGGTTTCGTGAAGACCTCTGGTACCGCCTGAACGTAGTGCGTCTAACGGTACCGCCTTTGTGCGAACGGCCAAGTGACATCGCCTTGCTGGTCCACTATTTTCTGCGCCGCTACAACGCACGCTACGCGTTCGACACCATCATTACGGAGAGCGGACTCAAGGCGATGGAAAATTATAGCTGGCCGGGCAACGTGCGTCAGTTGCAACACATGATGGAGCGGCTGACCATTCTTGCTCCAGGGTCTCGCATTGACGAGGCAGCGGTGCGGACTGCCATTCAGGAAACGGACTCACGCGACGGCGGCGAAACGCTGGCCGGCACAGAAGCCGAACAAGTGCGCCGCGTGCTCGCGGCAACGAATGGCAACAAGAGTCGCGCCGCGAAGATTCTGGGAATCGAGCGGAAGACCCTTTATCGCAAGTTGGAACGCATGGGGGTGTAGTCATATGGCGCGATTGATTCTGGCCATTCTTCTGGCATCCGGAGCGATGTTCGCGGATTCCAAGGTCATCGCCGTAAACGTAGACGGGGTGGAGCGCCACGCCGTGGTCTACAGTCCGCGGAAAACAGCGGCGAAAGCACCGCTGATTTTTGTCTTTCACGGCGCAGGCGATACTGCGGCCAACTTTAGCGGAGCTGCACTGGAACGCGCATGGCCGCAGGCGGTCGTTGTGTACATGCAAGGTTTGCCGCGCGAGGGCTCTTACGGTCCCGGCGGATATTGGCAAACCGAGAATGGCCAAACCGGCGACCGCGACTTGAAGTTCCTCGACGCGGCGCTGGCGCAAATTCGCACTTCCAGGCCCATCGATGATGCCCGCGTCTATGCCATGGGATTTTCCAACGGCGCGAAGTTCGTATATTTGCTGTGGGCGGAGCGTCCGAACCTCTTCGCGGCCCTGGGTCCGGTCGCTGGGCAGCACGCGCCGTCGCTTCGCATCACAGTGCCGAAGCCGCTGATTCACGTGGCAGGGGAGCAGGACCATCAGAACGATATTGAACTGCAGAAGGGTTCGATCGAAATGGCTCGCCGGGTGAACGGCGCTACTGAAAAAGGCGCTCCCTGCGGCAAGCACTGTGCCCAATACGCGGCTGTGAGCGACTCCATGGGCGCGCCAGTGATGACCGTGCTACACCCCGGCGCACACGTGTATCCCAGCGAGACCATCGTGCGTTTCTTTAAGCGGTTTAGCGGAACGGCCGCCCTTCCCTAACCCGTCGTTCGACTACAAAGCGACGCTTGCCGGAGAAGATTTGAAGCTGGATATCACGTGCGGATAGACAAGGCCTTGCCATGAACCCCATCGCGAACCGTGCGAAGTAAGGCGAATGCGCGCTTCAGCCCTTTTTGGTTTCCGCCATGTAATCCGCTGAGCTTTTCACCAGGTAAAGCACGGCGAGCCCCGTGAAACATTTCCACAGCGAGAGCGATTCCACGAATACAGAGGCTACCGTCAAAGCGGCAAAGATCAGAAACATGATCTTAACCACCAGTCGAAAGCGTTCTTGATAGGACGTCGGGGCGTTTTTATCCACGATCTTCGATCCGCAACCCCAGCATTCGAGCTCGTCGGATTTTAGGGTTGAATTACAATCGCGGCAGTGGTCCATCGCCTTGAGTGTAAGTTATGCACTCCTGATTGCCCATCAGGTCTTCACCTGAATTTGAACCAGGGGGAACTCCCCGTAGGGCGAAGCCATGAAAATTGAGGACCTACAATCCCACGCCGGCGGACAGCTACACTAATGCCATGACGCTGTGGCGGCTTGTCCTTGGCCTTCTGTGGATCCTATTGCCTGCCGGGGCGCAGAATTCCCTGCTGCCCCTCACCATCCTCCATTCCAATGATCTGCACGCCCATTTGGTCCCGGATAACCAAGACCGGGGCGGCTTCGCCCGGCTAGCAACGGCCGTGAAGAGAGAGAAAGCCAACTGCTCGGCCTGCATCTACTTAAATGCGGGGGATTTGGTGCAAGGCACGCCGGTCTCCACGATCTTCTATGGTGTTCCCGTGTACGAAATTGGAAATCTGCTGGGCGTTGACGTTGCGACGCTAGGTAATCATGAATTCGATTACGGCTGGCGGCGTACGCTGGAGTTCCAACGAATTGCAAAATATCCGATGCTCTCCGCCAATGTTGTGGATAGCGCGGGAAAGTCCATCACCGGGCTCCCTTATGTCATCAAGACCCTAGGCGGCATCCGCGTAGGAATTATTGGCGTGATTCTCGAAAATCTAGTGGGCAGCATGGTCACTGCTCCGCAGGTAGGAGAGTATAAGGTGATTCCGGTTGTGGAAACCGTACGGAAATATGCCGCCGAATTGCGGGATCGCACGGACATCATCGTAGTGCTGGGCCACATTCGCGACCGTGAGGAGGTGGAGGCCATTCTGCGCGACGTGCCGGAGGTCGCCGTCGTAGTCGCCGGGCATAATCATCGCAGCTATCCGAACATGATGAATGTCGGCGGAAGAGTAGCCGTGCTGATTGACGCCTATGGTACGGAACTCGGACGGCTTGACCTTCAAGTCGATAGGGCCACCAAGAAAGCGGCGTCGGCTGAATGGAAGAAAATCACCATCGACAAATCGTTCGCGCCCGCGCCTGACGTAGAGCAACTTGTTTCTGCCTGGGAAGCCAAAGTCACCAAGGTAGTGGATACGCCGATCGGTGAATCGAGAAAACGTTATACGTCGCGCGCAGAGCTGCGGCCTTTACTGGAAAAGGCGATGGCGGAAGAGACCGGTGCCGATTTCGCATGGATCAATCTGGGCAATATCCGGGATGAACTTCCGGAAGGCAAACTGCTGGCACGGCACATCTGGAATATTCTGCCATTCGACAATTATCTGGTGATCGGCAAGTTCAAAGGCAGCCAGCTTCCAAAGGCCATTACAGACCGATACCCAGTGGAGCCGGATCGCGAATACACCGTGACTACCACGGACTTCACGATGTCGAACCAAGCCTCGCCCGATCAATTGAGTTCAAAGGGGCTTGTATTTCCGAACACAGGACCGCTGGAACGCGACGCCGTCATCAATTGGATCAAGACGAGGAAGATAGTGCCTTAGACGTGCCGGCGGGCGCGGTCAGCGCGATTGCGAATACAGCCCCACCATGGGCGTGGATCCCGTCGCCAGGTAATGGCGGGAGTATACTAGTATACATAGAGTTACACGCAGCTCCCGGGAGGGCGCTCAACAATGAAAAATTACGTTAAATTCGGAATTTTAATCGTCGCGATCTTGGGCACGCTCGCGTGGCTTGCCGTCGGCGGGATCAGCGAAACCAAGACATATTACAAGACCATAGCCGAGCTCAATCAAATGGGCGAAAAGGCCCAGGAACAGCGTCTGCGCGTAGGTGGTGACATCGCGCCGAACTCCATCGTTCGGGATGGGTCGCAGGTGACATTCACGATGGCCCAGGACAACCGCCAATTGAAGGTGGTGTATAGCGGCATCGATCCGCTTCCCGATACATTCCGCGACGGCGCACAAGCGCTGGCCGACGGCAAGCTGGGCACCGACGGCGTCTTCCGTGCCACTAAGATTCAAGCCAAGTGCGCATCGAAATATGAAGCCGCACCTCCCGCAGTCAACGGAAACCCGGCAGTACGGGGCTAACAAGAATCAGGGGCTTGATCCCCTCATGATCGGCGCAGTATTCAAAAGGCCACGATGGAAAACCTAGGCACGCTCGCAATCCTGCTCGCCCTGTGCTTTGCCGTTTATTCGGTGCTCGGATCGCTGATCGGCAAGTGGATGAACAAGCCGTTGCTCGTATTGAGCGCGAGCCGCGCGGTCTACTGCGTATGGGTGCTGCTAACCACCGCAGCTGGGCTCCTGGTGTACTCGCTCATCGTGGGCGATTTCCGGCTCGCATACGTGGTCAACCACAGCAACAAGACGATGGCCACGCCCTATAAGTTCGCCTCCTGGTGGGGCGGCCAGGAAGGTTCGCTGCTGCTGTGGTCCTGGCTGCTGGCTACTTACACGAGCGTGGTGGTTTTCCAGAACCGCCGTAAGTATCGCGACATGATGCCATACGTCACCGCGGTGCTGATGACCACGCTGGCGTTCTTCGTGCTACTGATCTCGGTTCCCGAACAGCCATTCAAGGTCCTCATGGCTGGCAAGGGCAATATCGTCGACGCGGGAGATGGCCAGGGGCTGAATCCTCTGCTCCAGTATTGGACCATGGTGATCCATCCGCCGTTCCTATACCTCGGCTATGTGGGCTTTGCGGTGCCGTTCGCGTTCGCCATCGCCTCGCTGATCACCAAACAGCCGGGGGAAGCCTGGATCAAGACCACGCGACGCTGGACTCTGGTGACGTGGATGTTCCAGACTACCGGCGTTCTGCTGGGCGCGGGATGGGCTTACGCGGTGCTCGGCTGGGGCGGCTATTGGGCCTGGGACCCGGTGGAAAACGCCTCCGTGCTGCCGTGGATCACCGCGACTGCTTTTCTCCACTCCGTAATGATGCAGGAGAAGAAGGGGATGATGAAGGTGTGGAACGTCGTGCTGGTCTCTTCCACATTCTTCCTGTGCATCTTCGGGACCATGCTGACGCGCACTGGCGTGGTGCAATCCGTGCACGCCTTCGCACAATCCCAGTTGGGGACATACTTCACCACATTCCTATCGCTCGGCATAGCCGGCACGTTGTACCTGATTCTCAACCGCCTGCCTTATCTGAAGAGCGAGGCCACTATCGAGAGCGTTCTGTCGCGCGAATCGAGCTTCCTGTTTAACAACCTGATTCTGCTGGCCAGCTGCTTTTCGGTTCTGTGGGGCACTCTATTCCCTGTGATCACGGAAGCCATCAACGGCGAAAAAATAAGCGTGGACGCGCCGTTCTTCAACCGGGTGAATATTCCCATTGGCTTGTTCCTGATGCTGTTGACCGGCGTTGGTCCCTTGATCGCGTGGCGCAAGAGCTCGTTTGAGAGCTTGCAGCGTGCGTTCTTGTGGCCTGCCGCATCGGGGGTGCTGGTAGCGGCCCTGATGATGGCCTACGGCGTGAGGCACGTCTATGCGTTGATCTCCATCGCCCTGTGTACGTTCGTGCTGGTGACCATCGTTATCGAATTTTTCAAGGGCGCGAACGCCATCCGTGGACGCACGCCGATGAATCTTTTCTCCGCCATGTGGGAACTGACGCACCGCAACACGCGCCGTTACGGCGGTTATCTGGTGCACATGGGTGTGGTGTTCATGTTCATCGGCTTCACTGGCAAGGCCTTCGATATCGACCGCACTCTGCAAGTAAAACCGGGGGAAACGCTGCAACTCGGGCGCTATTCTCTAAATATCGGTCAGTTGGAATCCGGCCAAACCAACGATTATCAATGGGAAGTGCTGAACATTGCAGCAACGAAGAACGGTCAGAGCATCGGGACCCTCCGGCCGGAACAGCGTTTTTACATTGCAGCCCGTCAGCCCTCCTCAATGGTCGCCATCCGGCGGAAGCTGAATGAAGATCTGTACCTGAACTACGCAGGGGCGTCGAATGACGGCAAGGGCTACGTACTGCAAGCCTACGTTTTTCCGCTGGTGAGCTGGATCTGGATCGGATACTGGGTGGTGCTGTTTGGCACCATCATTTGCTTGATTCCGGATAAGGTCCGGCTATCCTATCCCCGGATGCAGGTGGTTACGGTCACGGGAACCAATGAGAAAGTTCAAAGCTAGTATTCTAGTGGCGGTGATGACGCTGGCCGCGCTTGCGCAAACCGCGACCGAGCTTGATTCACCCGAAGTCAACCGCGTCGCGATGAGGTTGAACTGCGATTGCGGGTGTAAGCTCAACATGGCCTGCAAGATGCCTCCTGATGGCCGCTGTCCGGTATGCCAGCGCAACAAGACCAAAATCCTGTCCATGCAGCAGGCAGGTATGAACGACCAGCAAATCGTGGACCAGTACGTCGCTGAGAATGGCAAGGACATCTTGGTGATTGAGCCGGGCTTGGGCGGCGTCTTAGGTCCTTACGTCGCATTGGGAATGGGGTTGCTCGCTGTAATTTATATCCTCCGCCGCTACATGCGGATGAAACCCGCTCTCGCCGGCGGCCCGGACGTGGACCCCGCCACGCTCGCCCAAATCAAGAAAGAGACGGCGAATCTCGATTAGGATGGGGATCAGATGAACCTCGTCATCGTTGTCGTGGTGCTGGTCGCAACCACGTTATTCATTACGCTCTTTGTCCGGGGCAAAGATATTCCACCGGCCGATCCTGTTTCCCCCACCAAGCACCTGGACGACAGGCGCGCGGCGATTTATGAGAACCTGCGAGATTTGCAATTCGAATATCGCGTCGGCAAGCTTTCCGACGCGGATTATCAGCAAACCAAACTGTCCCTGCAAAAGGAACTCGCGCAAGTGGTCTCCGAAATCGAAAAAATCACTCCCAAGGCCCAGGCCGTATGAGACTCGCCTTTTGGCTGGCTCTGCTCGGCGCCGTCCCCTTGCTGGCGCTGGATGGCGTCGTGCTCAACGGGACCACTCGGCGCCCGCAATCGGGCGTCGAAATCACGCTGGTGCAACCCAGCGCGAACGGCATGAACCAGCTTGGGAAAGCTACTTCGGGCGCGGATGGCAAGTTCAAGATTGACGCGATCATTCCGCCCGGCCCCGGCCTGGTGCAGTCCACGTACGCAGGGGTAACTTACAACCAGATCATCACCCCCGGGATGCCCACAAGCGCCGTGGAAGTGAAGGTCTTCGATTCCACCAAAGCGGCGAATATAGCGAAGGCGGCGGAGCACCTGATCCTGATTGAACCCACCGCGGATCAGATTAAGGTTAGCGAGACGTTCGTATTCCTGAACGAATCCACGACTACTTTCAACGACCCTGCACGAGGTTCGGCTCGGTTCTTCATTCCAGCGGCTTCCATTGATAGCGCTCGCGTCGTGATCAGCGGCCCCGGAGGCATGCCAATCACCCGGCCCGCCGCCAAGACCAACGAGAAGAACATCTACAAGGCCGACTACCCGATCAAGCCTGGCGAAACGCGCATCGACCTGACCTACACCGCCCCCGCGGCGAAGAAATTCGCGGGCAAGATTGTCGCGTCCGATTCCAGCACTCACATCGTGACGCCAGGCAGCGTAAGTCTGACAGGGGACGGCATTGAGGTCGCTGGGCGCGAACCACAGACACAGGCCAATATCTATAACGTCACGGGCCTCGATTACAATGTGCTCATCGATGGCGTAGGGCAGCTTCGCGGGGACGCGGGCACGGCCCCGGAGGAAGACAACGGACAGCCCAAGCCCGAATTCGTCCCAGCGCGTATTGATGCGCGTAAGTGGTGGATCGTCGGTTTAACCTGCGGCATACTGGCGCTGGGCGGCGCGA
Organism: uncultured Acidobacteriota bacterium; assembly: GCA_902826605.1. Lineage (GTDB taxonomy): Bacteria > Acidobacteriota > Terriglobia > Bryobacterales > Bryobacteraceae > Palsa-187. Next base: position 14,157 of record CADEFM010000001.1, on the reverse strand, counting down.
TGCTGTTCCGGCGGGGCACGGCTTGACCTCACCCCCCGCGCAATACCAACTTCATCCGGCGGCCCTCGATATCGACGGCGTTTACAAATACTACGGAAGCTTCCCCGCCCTTCGGGATATCCGGCTCAAGATCACCGCAGGGTCTACCGTCGCTCTGCTGGGGCGCAACGGCGCGGGCAAGACCACGCTGCTCAAGATTATCGCCGGTCTCTCCAAGCCGTCGGAAGGCAGCGTTCGCATCGGCGGTCACGAAGTTCGTGAACAAGCGACACGCGCCAAGATCGGCGTCCTGGGTCACGGTATTTCAGTCTATGACGAGCTTTCGGCGCTCGAGAATCTAATCATCTTTGCCAAGCTTTACGGGCTGCCCGATCCCGAAAAGAGCGCGCTCGCGTGGCTGGAACGTACGGGGCTTGACCGCGTACGCGACGGTCTGGTCCGTGAATTTTCGCGGGGCATGAGGCAGCGCCTGGCCGTGGCCCGGGCGTTCCTTCACGAACCCGAGTTGCTCTTGATGGACGAGCCCTTTACCGCACTCGATGATCGTGCTATCGCCGTGCTCCAGGAATTGCTGGCGGACGCGCACGCCACCGGACGCACTATTGTCATGTCTACGCACCAACTCCGCGAGGCGCTGGAACTGGCGACAGACGTCGTGCTCATTCAGCGCGGCCAGATCGCGCACGCCGGGCCGCGCATGCAGGAGATGGTGGACGATACGGGATGGCTGTACCGGACCTATGGAGAGAACTAGCAGACCATGTCTCCGTTCCTGCGCGCTACCCTCACCATCGCCGCCAAGGATCTCCGTTCGGAATTCCGTACCAAGGAAGCCTTCAACGCGTCCCTTTCCTTTTCCGTGGTTATTTTGGTGCTCTTCAGCTTCGCGTTCGACCCCACCAGCGAGCAGATGCAAGCCATTTCCGGCGGTCTGCTGTGGCTGGTATTCTCCTTCGCCAGCGCGCTATCTCTCAACCGCAGCTTCGCGCGCGAATTGCAGAACGATTGCCTGGACGCACTGGTCTCCGCGCCCATCCCTGTCGCGGCCATTTTCTTAGGCAAGGCGCTCGCCAACTATTTTCTGTTGATCCTCGTGGAAATCACCGCGCTCGCGGTTTTCGCGCTCTTTTACGACACGCACTTCGCGGCGCAACTGTGGCCCATCCTGTTGGTGATCGCACTGGGCACCTGGGGGATGACCGTAATCGGCACAACCTTCAGCGCTCTTACCGTGAACCTGCGCATGCGCGAAGTAATGCTGCCAACCCTGGTCTATCCCATGCTGGTCCCCGCACTGATGGCCGCCATGACCTTGACCACCGACCTGATGAATGGCATCCCGCTGGGCGGCGACAATCTGCTGTGGCTGCGTGTTCTGACAGGTTTCGACTTCATCTACACTCTTCTGGCCATGGTATTTATTGATATTGTTGTAGTGGGGTAAAGGAATGTCCAACACGATGCGCGACCGGATCATGTACGTGTTAGCCACCCTTAGCGCGGCTCTGCTCACCTGGAATCTGTACAAAATATTCATGATTCTTCCGGATGAGAAAAACCAAGGTGCGATCTACCGTATCGTGTACATGCACGTTCCCAGCATCTTTACAGGCTTCACCGGTTTCTTTGTCGCGCTGGCCGCCAGCGCGCTCTATCTGATTACCAAAGACTTAAAGTACGATGCCTTCGCCGCAGCTGTGACAGAGGTGTCATTGGCTTTCGCCAGCATCGTATTGGCTACCGGCATGATCTGGGGCCGCATCATCTGGGGTATCTGGTGGGCCTGGGACGCGCGTTTGACCACCATGCTGGTGTGCTGGCTAATCTATTTCGGCTACGTGATGTTACGGAGAGCCATCGACGAACCCACGCAGCGTGCACGCCTTTCCGCCGTAGTTTCCGTATTCGGCTGCGTGGACATCATGATCGTTTACAAATCGATCGAGTGGTGGCGTACCCAGCATCCAGCGCCGGTACTCAGCGTCCGCGACGGCGGCGGCATGGGCCCGGGCATGGAGTCGCCCATCTATTGGAACTGGCTTGCGTTCATGTGTTTGGCGTCCATTCTGGTGATGGTACGGATGCGCCAGGAGAGCATTTCCCGTGAAATCGATTCCCTGCGCCGGATGGCCCACGCCTATTAGGTCTCGCGAATGGATCCCCGTAACTTCACTTACATGTTCTACGGCTACGCAGCCGCTTTCTTGATTCTGGTGGTCTACGTTGTCTTCTTGTTCCGGCGTCAGCAAAAACTCAGCAGCGAACTCGACCGCGTGCGCCGCATGCTCGAAAAGAATGGATGAACGCAACCTCTGTCCCTTATTTTTCGAAAACCTGCTTCACTGCGTACTCCCCATTGGGAAGCGTCACGTGCGAGTCGATGGTCAACGCCTTGCCATCCGGAGCTAGCGTCCAGATTTCCTTCTGCTTTAGGACCACCCCCTGAAATTCCCGCGCGCTATCAATCATGAGCTTGTCGCCGATCCACTGCGCCGTTCCTTTCGATTCCCCGCCCTGCACTTTGTTCACGGATTCCTTGCCGTCGGTGGTGTACTTCAGGTCGCTCATCACTTCGCCCTGTGCGCTCTTCTGTACGCTGTGCATCGTCAGAGTCACTCCATTGTGAGTGACTGTTCGGGTCATTGCCAGCGGGGCTGGAAACGAACCATAGTTGCTCCTCGCAATGCTCAGTTTCCACTCGCCCGAGAGATTGGGCGCGGCATGCACCTTACCCGCCAGCATCAGGAAAGCAGCGGTAAATACGGCCAGACAAGCCAGCGTTCGTATCATGACGGTCTCCGCGAACTAAGGGATCTTCTCATCTTTTCTTCGGCACTTTCGTCAAAACCTCCAGGCATTTGCCGATCTTTTTCGGCTGAAGGGGCTTGACTTCGATAGAGCGTTCACTACAATAGGGATATTCTGCCACCTATGCCGGGCTGTGAACACAAGCGTACGGAGTTTTTGATGCGGCGAGATGGGATCGATTATATGCGCTGCCTGGATTGCGACCAAGTCTTCGACGCAGAAGACATGGAACAGCTTCCCACTGCGGACGATATCGACGAAGAACCAGTCCCACGCCGTAAGGCTTCCTGAGCGAGGCTTCTAAGCAAGCCCCTGCGCTACTTCACCGCAGCAGCAGGCTGCGGCGCTTTCGGCGCGGCCGGACGCGCTGGCGCTTGCCGCATCAAATTGCCCCGGCAGCGCTGCGCTTCTTGATCGATCACACGAAATTCCTGTTCACGCGTCTCAGCGAGATCCGTAATGTACTGGCGAAGCTGATCGCGATTCCCCGAATTCGCCGCCATTACGCTGATCAGCAGATCCCCCACCGCTGGGTTCTGATAACGGCGCACGCCATCCACAAGAGAATTCACCTGCGACTCCACGGCCTGCATCCGGAAATATGTCTCGAAAGCCAGCGTCAGACGCTCGGGTTGTTTTTGCAGGGACTGGGCGACATTCACCAGATAACCCACCTCACTGCGGACCGTTCTCCATTGCGCGGTGTACGCGGCCGGCGCGCCTTTCGCTTCCCACTCCATCGGAGTCAGCTGTTCCAGTACGGGAATGAGGCGGGCGGCTTGTTCCGAGAGCGCGTTCACGATCGGGGAAATATCCCACGGCGCCGAAACTCCCTGGGCTTGCATCGGAATCTGCGCCAAGAAGGCTACGATAGCCGCCGACAAGAAGTGTTTCATGAACTTAGTTTCGCATGTGGGAAACAGGCGGCGGTTCAAGCGCGTGTTACATTATCCCTGAGATAAAGATGTTCACGATGGAACCTTTGCCGCAGCGTGAAGCCCAGGTGGGCCCTCTCACCCTGCACCGCGTGCTTCCCGCACGAGGACGCCGCATGATCGGGCCATGGTGCTTCTTCGACCGCTACGGACCGTTGAGCTTCACGGAAAATCCTCCGATGGACGTAGCTCCGCATCCGCACATTGGACTGCAAACCTTATCCTGGCTTTTCGACGGTGAAATCATCCATAACGACAGCCTGGGCAGTGAGTGCCTGGTGGGCCCCGGCCATCTGAGCCTGATGACCGCCGGTCGCGGCATAGCGCACGCGGAACAAACGCCGCGTGAGAATTCGGGGAAACTCAACGGCGTGCAACTGTGGATCGCGCTTCCCGATGCCGTCCGCTCCATGCCTCCGGCATTTCAATGCACCAGCGATCTGGGAGTAGTCGAACGGCCTTCCGGCGTAGTGACCGTCATCGCCGGCGATGTTTCCGGCCAGCATTCCCCTGGTAAGTTTTTCAGCCCGACGCTCGGAGCCGAAATTAAACTCCACAGGAACGCGGCGTTCGATCTTCCTCTCGATCCGTCATTCGAGCACGGCATCATGTTGGTGGAAGGCGATGCGTACGCTTACACATCGCAACTCGATAGGGACACGCTTTACTACCTCACGCCCGGGTACGATGAGATCCGTTTGAAGAGCGAGCAAGGTGCGCGGCTCCTGCTGATTGGCGGCGCTCCGTTTGGCGAAACCATACTAATGTGGTGGAACTTCGTGGCCCGCAGCGGCGAGGAGATGGCCGAAGCGCACCGGCGCTGGGAAGCTCACGCTCTTGCCGGCGAAGTGCCGCGCTACACCGGAGCGCGATTGGAAGCCCCCGAATTGCCAGGGCGCCTGATCGCGCGGTAGATACCAAGGGACGTTGTATACTAATCCCGACCGGGCGCTTCGATACCATGAACCCCTTCAACACACGCCATAGCGACGCGGCGATTCACAAGCGCCCTTCTGGCATCATGATTCCAACTGAGGTTCAACAAGGCGCCTGTCAAGCGCTACCGTTCGCCTGCACAGTGAAACTCGACAACGCCACAGCCATCGGAAGGCTGGAACGCGCGCCCGAAATCCCCGCGGAGCGGCAGTTCATTTGAACGCACCCAACTCAAGGAAAACCGACATGCTCGTGAAAATAACCCTAACCGCGAGTCTTCTGATTCTCCCTCTGCTTCTGCCCGCTCAAAGCGAGCGTCCTCAAGTAAAATCCTTCGACCTCACCAAAGTAGAGATGCACGCCCCTCCGCCGCAGGGTATCGCCATCAAAGCCGGCCGCATGTTCGACGCCCGCGCCGGACGCAACCTGACTAATCAGGTCATTCTCATCAAAGGCGACCGGATCATTGACGTTGGCCCAGCCGATAAAGTCGGCATCCCGCAAGGCGCGCGCGTCATCGACCTAAGCCGCGCGACCGTCCTGCCCGGCTTGATCGACCGCCATGTGCACCTGATGCAGGATCCGCAGCCTAATGACGCGCGTGCGTTCGCGATCGGACTCAACTATGCCATCCGGGATCTCTATGCCGGTTTCACCACCGTGCAGGACATGAATGCGTCGTCCACATATGCCATCGTTGAATTGCGCGATGCGATCAACAAGGGCTTGGTCATGGGTCCCCGCATGCAAGTGGCGGGTCCAGCGCTGAACCCGCGCGGCGCGACTGCTTATTCCGCGCCCTCGGGCCTGGTTCCCTTCGGACAGGGCCCCGGTGACCCCATTTTGCAAAATGCAGGGAACATCAATTCGCCGTGGCTCGCCCGCGCCGCGGTACGGGAACGGTCGCACTACGGCGTCGATTGGATCAAGGTCTATGAGACCGAAGATTACGCAGGTAGCGGTTACCCTGATCCCGCCGGCGGGGGCGCATTCCGTCCCGACGGCCGAATGGTGAACGTGCCGTCTCTCACGCTCGAAGAAAACCAAGCCATCGTCGACGAAGCGCACCGCCGCGGCCTCAAGGTCGCCTGTCACGCTTATGGCGGCGAAGGCCTTCGCATTTGTCTGCAGGCTGGTGTCGATTTGCCGATGCATGCCATTGTCGGAGTAAACAACACACCGGGACTGGATGATGAAACCATTCGTCTCTTCAAGCAGCCACTCGCGGATGGCTCCATGCGGCCCGTCATGCAGACCCTGTGGGATCTTATCGGCGATCTGGAAGAGCGCGATTTGAAAGGTTCCGGCGGCAAAGTAACGCGCTTCCAGCTGACGGAGCTAAGCTTCAAACGTTTCCTAAAGGAAGGCATCAAGGAAGTCTTTGGCAGTGGAGCCTACACATTCGGACATGGCGTCCAGGCCCACCAGTTCGCCATCTACTCAAAATGGGGCTACACCCCCGCGCAGGCTCTTCAAATGGCCACCGTCACCGCGGCCGAAGGACTGAACTTCGAATTGGGCAAACACGTCGGTATCATTGAAAAGGGCCGTTACGCCGATATCGTGGCGGTCTCCGGCGATCCTCTCGCCGACATCACCGAAACCGAGCGGGTAAAGTTCGTGATGCGCGGCGGAGTGCTCTTCAGAAACGAGTTGCAATGACGATGATTGCCAGAAGACACGTTCTCCGAACTGCCGGCGTTGCGCTAGCGGCCACCGCGCTTCCTGCCCGATTCGCTCAAGCGGCTACCGCCCCCGGCCCTGTGATCACACGCTTAAGCGCCTACATGAGTGAAGCCGCCGGACGCGCCCTGCCCGAGGAAGCTCTCGAAAAGAGCAAGCATCACTTACTGGACACTTTCGCCGCCATGATATCCGGGTCGGACTTGCCTCCCGGCCAGACCGCGCATAAATTCGCCCGCGCGCACACCGGGGAACAGATCGCCACCGTCGCGGCGTCTAACATCGTCTGCGGTCCCATAGAAGCGGCGATGGCGAACGGCATGCTCGCACACTCCGACGAAACCGACGATTCACACGCCCCTTCGCAATCCCACCCCGGCTGCTCGGTGGTGCCAGCCGCACTCGCCGCGGGTGAGTATTTCGGCATTGATGGCACACGCATGTTGCGAGCTGTCGCGCTGGGTTACGACGTAGGAACTCGCGTGACCATGACGTTAGGGGCGCTAGCATATCAGATGGCCACGGAACGAAGCTCGCACATGATCGCGAGCGATTTCGGCGCGCACGCCGCCGCTGGCTGCGCGGCCGGATTCAACGCGCAGCAGATGCGCTGGATGCTCGATTACGCCGCCCAGCAGGCCTCCGGCATTACCGCCTGGCAGCGCGACACGGATCATATCGAAAAATCCCTGGTCTTCGGCGGCTTCCCCGCCCGCAATGGCGTCAGCGCAGCGCTGATTCTTCACGTGGGCGGCACCGGCGTGGATGACGTGCTGGCAGGCTCCGGCAACTTCCTCAACGCATTTCAAGCCCGCAATGACGCCGGCACTTTGACCGATAAACTAGGCGAACGCTTCGAGGTCTCCCGCACCAACATCAAGAAATGGACCGTTGGTTCGCCCATTCAGGCTCCTCTCGATGCTGTCGACAACATCCGGAAGCGCCACCCGTTCGAGGCAGACCAGGTCCAGAAGGTAACCGTGCGCCTCGCCCCCAGTGACGCCAACACCGTGAACAACCGCGAGATGCCGGACATCTGCCTGCAGCACATGATCTCGGTCATGCTGCTGGATAAGACCGTGTCCTTCGCCGCCGCTCACGACAAGCCCCGCATGCAGGATGCCGCGGTCTTAAAGCAGCGAGCCAAAGTTGACCTGGTATTCGATGAAGAATTGGCCAAGCTCAAGCCGCGCCGCGTAGGAATCGTGGAAATCGCCTTCGTTGATGGCAAGCGTGAAACCGAGCGAGTGGAAGCCGTGCGCGGCACCGCTGAAAACCCTATGCCGCGCGAAGAGGTAGTCGCCAAAGCCCGCGACCTGGTCACGCCATTCCTGGGGGCCCCGAAGTCCGCCAAGCTGATTGAGACCGTACTCAACCTCGAAAGCTTGAAGTCCATTCGAGAGCTTCGGCCTTTGCTGCAAAGATAGGCTGAAATCGGTATCAAATAGACAACTACCTAGTCGGGCTGAATTCGGATAGGGATTAGTCGGCGAGCACGCCAATTACGTCACGCTCGACCAAGTCATGCACGGCATTGCGATGCTCCCGGCGGTCGTCGCCCAGCGTAACGGACGATGTGGACACCACCACCAGATCCAGAGCCGGAACAACGAAAATATACTGCCCGCCGAAGCCCCATGCATAATAGGTTTTTTGCCCGGCGAGCTCGTCCATCCACCATCCGTAGCCGTAGTAGCGTCCGCTGATTCGCGATTGCGCGCGCGGCACGAAGGACGTATCCACCCAAGCCGCCGGCACTACCTGCTTGCTGCGGGCGACGCCGCGATGGAGATACATTTCCCCGAACGCCAGCATCTGGCGCGGCGTCAGCAGCATATCGTTCCCGCCGAAGTAAATGCCCTGTGGATCGCGAGGCCATTGCGGCAGCGAGAATCCGAGCGGCTTAGCGAGTGCATCCTGCGCGAAAGCCCATGTGTCTTTGTGACTGGCCTTGGTAAGAATCGCCGAAAGCAAATGCGTGTTTCCGGTGCTGTAATCCATCTGCTCACCGGGGTCCGAAAGCATTCGCCGGGTAAGCGTAAACTTCACCCAATCTGGACTCCCCACCCACGCCCCATAATTCCAGCGGCTGGTGGATTCCAGTCCGGAACGCATGGTCAGCAGATCTTCAATTGTGATCTTGCGCTTGGATCCATTGAGGTCGGGGAAAAATGATGCAATCGGTTCATGCGCGCCCGCGATGAGTCCCTTCTCGATCGCCACGCCAACCAGGGCGGAAATCACGCTCTTCGATGCGGATTTCACGTTCTGATAGCTGGTAGCGCGCGTGCCATGAAAATAGCGCTCCAGGATCACGTTGCCATGCTGGCTGACCAGCAGACTGTGCAGGCGCGGCATGCGCTCAGCCGCCTGAAGAGCGGCGTCAAAACGCGCTGCCTCCGCGCCATGCAATCCCATCGCAGCTGCGGCGAATGCGCTCGCGAATTGGGTCCAAGTCCTCATCCGCGATTATTATAGCGGACAACATCTTTCGCTTGAGTCGGCCATTTCGCTACAATGCTGTTTTCACAGCTAATGCCGATTCGTCCCGTCGAGAAACCGCAGATCAATCCCCGCTTCGTTTGCTATCACCTGGAAATCCGCCCTTCGAAGATCCACCGCTTCGGCGTGTACGCCAAGCAGCGCATTCCAGCCAACCGCAAAGTCATCGAATACACCGGCGAGCGCCTGAATCGCCGTGATGCAAAAGTTCGCGGCGATAAGCACATGACCTATCTATTTTCGGTCGACGATTACTGGACGCTTGACGGTGCCGTGGGCGGCAGCGGCGCGGAAATCATCAACCACAGTTGCGATCCCAACCTGATCAGCCGCGTGATGAAAGGCCACATTCTGTATATGAGCCTGCGGCCCATCAAGCCCGGCGAAGAGCTGACCATCGATTACAACTTCGTCAAGAATGGCGACCGCACACCATGCTCCTGCGGCTCCAAGAACTGTCGCGGCATTCTCGAAAAAAATCGGGGCCAGTAGGCCTGCCTTCACTCGCGGTTGCGCGCGCAACGGAATCCGATTTCAGGCGATCCGTAACGTTCGGGAATCACTTTGAAGCGAAACGCCGCCCCTTGGTCGAGCGTGGTGTTGTAGGATCCACCGCGAATTTGTATCCACGGCTCACTTGCCGCCGGCGCGGGTGTTAGAAAATGCCCGAAGAACTCAAGAGTAAAATCGTCGGGTTTGGCGGGACCTTCCACCATCTCCCACACGTTGCCGATCAATTGATACGCTGGCAGCGGCCGGTAAGACTGCACAGGCATCACCTTGTGTTCCACTAGCGTGGGATTGTCCCGCACGTTGGCCAGTACTGGGTCTTCGGCGTCTCCCCACGGGTACCGCACCCCATCGGAACTGCGCACCGCACGCTCCCATTCAAGCTGAGTGGGAAGCCGTTTCCCGCGCCATTTCGCATACTCGCGCGCTTGCGCCATGGTGACATTCACTACCGGCAGGTTCGGGTCCGCCGCAGGCGGAGGACATGATACGGTCGCGCGGCAGAATTCCGCGAACTGCGCGTTCGAGACTTCGGTCTGGTCCAGATAGAACGCTTCGAGCGTGGCCGGTTGCTTGTCGGGACCCGCCAAAAGGCGCCCTGCGGGAAAATACACCATCCCGGGAATCATAGGCGTGCGGTTTCGCCACAAAAAGAACCCCAGGTAGATGACGATCGCGGCCATCACTCCTGTGAATACTATGGTGACGACCTTGCCGGAACGAGTCCGCACCAGCGAGCCTGTGCCGGACACGCTTTACAACACTCCCGTCAGCCGCAGCACCAGGGCCAGGAGCGCACCCGCCACAAATACGGAGACCGCACCCACTACGGCCAGCCCTGTTTGTGTCTGCAATGGAGCAGGAAGTATGCCAAGAACGCCGGGGAGCGGCACCGGTTCGCGCTTCACGGATGCGGAGACCGTCGGTTTGGGTGGCTCCATCAAGGAAATGTTGAATTCACGGGCGATCACTTCGCACTCGGTCGCCAACTCTTTCGGGCGCTCAGCCGGCCGTTTGTTCAGGCACTTCGTCACCAAACGGATTACCGCATCCGGTGCCTTGGCCTCTTGCAGAGGCTGGCGCGGCACCGGCGACTTCAGTATTTCCTCGAACACTTCCACGTGCTGTTTACCGCGAATCAGCCGCTCCCCCGTGAACAGCTCGAACATGAGCACACCGAAGGAATACACATCGGCCGGGGTGTTCACGTCTTCGCCCAATACCTGCTCGGGGGCCATATAATACGGGGTCCCTAGCGTGAATCCGGCGCGCGTCAAGGTCATGCCTTCCGCTTTGGCGATGCCGAAATCCATCAATTTGACTTGCCCTTCCGCTGTGACATGAACGTTGCCGGGCTTCACATCGCGGTGCGAAATCTTCTTGGAATGAATGTGATCCAGAGCACGTGCCAGCTGCGTGAGAATACGCAGTTTCCAAGCCAGGTCACGCGTGCGTTCGCCGCGGATGAGATCCGAAAGCCGGTCACCCGCGATATACTCCATCACGATATACGGCAGGCCGTCTTGTTCCCCGTAATCGTGCACGCCCACGATGTTTTCATGGACAATGCTGCACGCCGTACGCGCCTCCCGCAGAAAGCGGACCTTGGCTTCCCCGTCGCTCACACCCTTTTCAGTCAAAAGCTTGAGAGCGACTGTGCGGCGCAAAACGTGATCGGTAGCCCGGTACACGCGCGACATTCCGCCGCCGAGATATTCTTCGATCTCGTATTTCCCCACCCGCTCTGGATGTTCCATCGGCTCTGTCTCTAGTGTAATGTGCCCCGGCCAGCGCGCGGCAGATGCCCAGCGAAAAAAAGAATGCCACTCCGATAGGCACAGGGCCTACGCCCGATGCACATGCTGCTCGGTCACGGCATGCGAAGCGTGTCCGTGGGCGGTGCAATGGGATTCCGCCAGCACGCAGCGTACGTGCTCGAACTGCACGGTCGAGTGACGAATTCCGAAGCGGTCGCACAACGCTTCATTGATGTCCCGTAAAATCGACTCGCTCACTGAGGTTGCCATATCTTCGATGAGCACATGGCAGCTCAGCGCGTGAGTTTGCGATCCCAGGCTCCACACATGCAGATCGTGCACATCCACTACTCCGGGAATCCGTGCCAGCGTGTCCGCGACTTCTGCCAGTTTCACACCCTTTGGCAGCCCTTCCAGCAGGATATTCAGTGAATCGCGAATCACGCCCCAGGCCGCCCAAACGATGGCGATGCCGATCACGATGGAAAGTAACGGATCGATGGCGTGCCACCCCGTGTACCGCATTACGATAGCGCCAACGATGATCGCGGCCGATGCCGCCGCGTCACCAGCCATGTGCAGCCACGCGGCGCGCATGCTCAGATCATGCTGGTGATGATGCCCACCGAGAGCCCATGCAATAGACAGATTCACCACCACTCCCACGGCTGCCACAACGATCATTACGCTCTCGGCAACCGGGTGTGGATTGAGCAGGTGCTGGTAACTTTCGTAGAATATGAACCCCGCGAGAATCACCAGCGTGAGCGCATTCACGAAGGCCGCCAGCACGCCGGCGCGCTGATAACCATAGGTCCGTGTGTGATCGCCCGGGCGCCGCTGCAGATACACCCCGACAGCCGCCAGCATCAGCGCGAATACATCGGTTAGGTTGTGGCCCGCGTCGGAAAGCAGTGCCAGGCTGTCCGCGCGCCACCCCGCTATGGCCTCCACTACAACGAACGCCGAGTTCAGCGCTAGCGCAATGAACAGCGCCCGCCCGGCGCTATGCGAAGGATGATGATGATCCGAATGCTGGTGGCTTGTGGCCATGCGAATCGCCTATCCAATTTCATGGTACAGGATCGAACAACTGTTAGGCCGCTCCCATGTGCTTTTCGCGCCCCGCAAGCGGTTCAAGTATCCCTCTTAAATGATTGGCACTGCTCGTGCTTATAAAGAAGTCGGAATGCGAAGTTTTTGGGCGTTCTCCGGAAGGATAAACCTATGCGGCACTTAAGGATTGGCGTGTTATTAGCAACGACGGCGATGTTCCTTGCTGCACAGGATCCCCCTAGCCGGGTGGGCCGTTTGAACTACCGTGAAGGGCCCGTATCATTCCAGCCGACCGGTTTAAATGAATGGATGGATGCCGATGTGAACCGGCCTCTTACCACCGGCGACAACATCTGGGTGGGTGACCGCGGGCGAGCCGAATTTCATATCGGATCAACGGCTTTGCGGCTAAGCGCCTACTCGGATTTTCAGTTTCTCAATCTCGACGATCAAGTGGTTCAGATCCGTCTATCGGAGGGTACGCTCACGGTACGACTGCGCAATTTAGCGCGGGGCCAGATTTTTGAGATCGACACTCCTAACGTGGCCTTCACACTAGAACGCCCCGGCGTATACCGCATCGAGGCGAATCGGGATTCACAGGCAACCATTATCACCGTGCGGGATGGACAGGGCGAAGTGACCGGCGGTGGTCAGGCGTTCCCGCTTTACGCACGCCAACGTGTAGTGGTGCGGGGCGATGAACAGCTCAACTATGACCTCATGTCCGCGGGCGGAGACGACGAATTTGACCAGTGGTGTTCCTCGCGCGACAGGCGTGAAGATCAATCGCAGTCCGCACGATATGTTTCGCGGGAAATCCCCGGCTACGATGACTTGGATCAATACGGGCGTTGGGGGGATCAGCCCGGGTATGGCCAGGTTTGGATGCCGACCTCAGTCTCCACAGGATGGGCTCCCTATCATGACGGCCATTGGGCGTGGATCGCCCCCTGGGGCTGGACCTGGGTGGACGACGCTCCGTGGGGATTCGCTCCCTATCACTATGGACGTTGGGCTTCCTTTGGCGGACGCTGGGGCTGGATTCCCGGACCCTTTGGCGTGACTCCTTTGTATGCGCCGGCATTGGTGGGCTGGATCGGCGGAGGCAGAGGGGGTTCTGGTTTCAGTCTTAGCTTTTCTGTCGGGAATGCCGCGGCAGTAGGATGGTTCCCTTTGGGTCCTCGTGAGCCGTTTTTCCCGTCTTACCAGGTGAGCCAGGGCTATTTCACGCGGTTGAATACCACCAACACCGTGATCAATAACACCACTATCAACAACTACTACAACAACCGCAACTCCTATAATCCCGGAATCACATTTGTGAATCAGCGGGTCCAGAACGGCGTGACGGCGGTTCCGCAGAACACTTTCGCCAGCGGACGCAGAGTGAATCAATACGCGCGCTTCGTGTCACCGGCTCAACTGGCTTCGGTCCAGGTGGTTGCTGCGCCGTCTATCGCGCCCCAGCGGGCGAGTGTGCTCGGCGCGCGGGCGGACAGCGCTTCCCGAGCGGCGAGGCCTCCAGCGAACGTACAAAACCGGCGGGTAGTAGCCCGAACCGCCCCGCCGCCGGCTCCTGTTCCGTTCGAACGGCAGCAGGCGGCACTCGCTAGAAACCCGGGGCGGCCGCTGCCATCCACCGAAGTCCGGCAGTTACGTGAGAGCTCGCCGGCCCCCAGCGCGCCTGTTCGCGTCGTGGACATGGGCCGTATAAAGCGTGTTCAACCCACAGTGGGCGGCGGCCCACAAAGTGCTCCACAGCAGACGCGCGGTGCGGAACGTCCGCAGCAACAAGGGGATGCTGAGCGGCAGCAACTGCAAAAACAGGAGCGAGAAGCCCAACAACAACGCGGCGTCCAACGCCAGGAGCAACAAAAGCAGCAGCAAGACGCCCAGCGTCAGCAGCAACAAAAGCAACAGCAGGACGTCCAGCGCCAGCAGCAACAAAAGCAACAGCAGGACGCCCA